>CAVPAB010000001.1:0-710773 GCA_963701405.1 uncultured Alphaproteobacteria bacterium
GGCCAGGGAGGAGAATGCTCTTGATCGCGCGAGCTGCCCCCTCTGGGCGGGGTTGGCTAAGATCGCCTGCTCGATAGCCTTCAGCGCTTCGGCTTTCATTCCTTGCCTTAGATTGATGTCAGCGATCGCCACGAAGGCCATATCGGATTTCAGGTGAGTGGACGAGGGCGGCCCTCGCCAGTTTCATGGCGCCAGCGAGATCGCCCTTCGACGAGGGGGCCGATCCTACTGACGGTCTCCATGGCGCGCGTCACGCCCAGTATCCGGCGCAGCTCAACGAGCGGCTGCTTGTGATCGTCGACCCGGATGTCCAGCAGGGTGTCGTCGTAATCCGCGCGAACAAGCGGTTTGACCACTTTTAGCATCGCTCCCTGCATGCCCCGCCGGTCGCCGCCTGCGGCCTCGCCCGCGTCCAGGGCCGCAAGCAGGCGTTCGGCCATCGGGCCTTGGGCGGACTTGTAGGCCTTTGCCATCGCTTCTATGACGCTTTCGCCGGCGAGGGTGTTTCCTTGAACGCAATATGTTTCCGTGCAGCGATGGCCCTTCCAGTCGGGGATGGTCTGGCTCGTCCACGACGCCGAGCGGCCCTTGATGTCGATGACCGAAACCTGGCGCCGGTTCGGCTCCTTGTCGGCGCGCAGCGCAAATTCGAGCGCTTGTTGGGGGAGTCATACCTCGCTCGATTCCATCGATGATCAGCTTGCCGTACATGGGATTGGATGATGACTGATGCGCTACGATGGCGACGCCGCCCTTGGCGGTGACGACGCGATTGCCAATCGATAATGCGCGCGACTGAACGCCAAGTCCGAGCAGCCCGGTTTCAGGGTCGCGGGCTATGATCGAGTACGTGCTGTCCGTTTGCCGATAGAGTTCCGTAGGCGTTTCTTCGCTCATCACCACGCTCGGCCAGGCTAGGTTCAAGGCTAGGATCTGCACGATAGGCCAGCGTTTCATTTGCGCGCTCCCCGTTTGTACATCTTTTATAAAGGCAACAAGACGTGTTGAAAGACCGCATTTATATCACGCCTCAAAGCTCGCCTGCTGCCTGCGCTTTACGCGCACCGCTCGCTGTCCGCTGCGGCCTCGTGGGGCATACCATCCGAATTGACGCACGCGGTCTTCAACTTGAAGAACTTCGCTCCGATGATTTCAAACAGGAAGTCCGGCATTCCCTTGGCGAACGCCTAGCGCCGCCGCAAACATCACATCGAACTCGACCAACAAGTGGGAGGCCGAGGCGCTAGAGCGGCGGGAGAAGGAAGAGGGAGAATGAATTACGAGTCGGGATAGCAGGTCCGTTTTAATTATCCACGACGGCCTTGCGGGCGATCTCGATCACGTTTTGGGGTGTGGAACCCATTCGATGGAGAATGGCCTCGATCTGCGTATGAGTACGCGGATCGATCAACATGCCCGTCTTTTTTGCGTCCTCGCGAAAGTCAGAGTCTTTGAGCATGTTGAAGAAAGCCCGGCGCACTGCTTCAACACGCTCAGGTGGCGTCTCGGGCGGCATGGCGTAGGGCCGGGCGGTTTCGAGCGGCGATAACCACAAATCCTGGACCAGGCGCATTTCGTCGCTTGTTGCGAGTTCTGAAATCAGCGGGACTTGCGGCAGGTCTGGATGCCGCTTTCTCCGGTCTGAAAGAGAACGCTGATCTTCCTGTCCGCAATCCACTCCGGGTTTTTGGATGCGATGTTGCTCCAGGAGTAATAACCAATTCCGTGGACTTCGCCACGCTCCATGGCGAGCACTACGTCTGCAGTTCCGGGATAGCCGGCAACGATCCTGAACTTCGTTCCCGCGGTGAAGTTGTAGACTTGCGGAATGATGGCAAAGTCACCCGCGCCGCCGATCACAGCCTCGCGCGTCCGGACGTCATCCGCCGTCCTGAACCCGCTCGTATGCCACATGATGGCCACGCCGGGCTCCGCGGCGGTGCTGAACAGCCAGTTGAATTTCGTGACATCGAACTGCACGCCGTGCGGGTTGAGCCACGGAGCGGTGAGCAAGCCCCGCTGCACCACGCCCATTGCGGTTCCGTCCCGCCGGGCGGACGCATAGAGCCGATTGACGTTCGTCAGTCCCCGCGCACCCGGCACATTCTGAACCAGGACGGCTGGAGCGCCCGGGATATGCTTGCCGAGATGGCGCGACAGCACACGCGCGTCGAGATCGTAGCCGCCACCCGGCGAGCCCCCGACGCTAATCGTGATGCTCTTGCCGCGGTAGAAGGTGGCCACGTCCGCTTGAGCGAACGCTGGGTGAACGGCGCATGCAGCCCAGGCTGCCGCCACGCCTCCTCCGGTTGCGATCCATTGGTTGCGCCTGCTGAGATTACGGGTCATGACGATGCCCTCCCTTCGCACGTGAGGCGGCTATCCCTTGAAGTATTTGTCCATCTTCGCTTCGACGCCGTTCGCTTTCATCTCAAGGAGCCATTCTGCGTGAATGCGCGGATCCTGGTCCTCGTATTCGATCTGCATGCCTCCTTCATCGACTTTCTTGGCGAACTTGCCATCCGCGGCCCAGATGTCGCGCTTTCCTTGCGTCATCGGGTAGCGAACGCTGCCCATCTGAATTGCCAAGTATCGGGAAGGATCCGGCGACAGATTGAAGTGCTGATGAAACATGTTGTCGGGCGGCGAATAAATCACGCCATGCCGCCAGTCGGTGCGATGAAAGTCCTTCTCGCCCTCGTACCAGAGGAGGGAGTAGCCGTGGCCGGTAACGGCATGGATGATGACGCCGTTCATATGTCGATGGCCTTTCTTGTAGGTGCCGGGCGGAATCTCCGAGCAATGACATCCGATGGAACCGTCGCCGAGGATGAAGCGAAGGCTCGTCCCGCCGGCGCCCCGTGTCGGCATCGCCTTCAGCTCGAACCCCGAAAGGTCGGGCACGAAGTTCGTTTCCCATTGGTGCCGGCCCTGCAGCACATCGATATGCTGGCCTTCGCCGGAGAAATACCCGAGCTCTCCCCAGCGTTCGGGAAACGGCATGTCGTTCGCAAAGATGAATTTGTCGCTGCGGAATAGGTTCATCAGGTACGTGAGGTTGTTGGTCGCCGCAAGGCGCACCGGCTCGCGCCCCGACGTGTTAAAGTGCCTGTATTTGGCGTTGAGCGGCACGGTGAACAGGCTTTTCGGTCCCCACTCGAACGTGTGCGTCCGGTCGCCCGCTTCGACCGTTGTCGAGCCATGCCCGGCAATCACATACACGACTTCCTCGTAGATATGGCGGATGGGGGCCGTCGACGCGCCCGGCGGGAGTTCATAAAGAAAGGTCGTGAGGAAATCGTCGCGGCCCTTCAGGTGGCAGATGGCGCCGTTGGCGCCAATGCGCGCCCATGGCTTCGCCTCCACCGCGAGCATGTCGATGGCAAAGTCCTCATGGATGGGCACGCCCTGCGCTTCGGCCCAGTCGAGATAGGGCTCAAGCATGAACTTGCGCGCCTTGTCCCGCAAACTTGGCGTACTCGTCGGCTGTTCCGTCATCGTTTTCTCCAGGTGCGTATTCGGGTCTGCAGTCATTCGTTAGGTTTTGCGGCCTCCCGCGCTATTCGCACGAGATCGGGATCGAGGGCGTAGATCGACTCCAGGAGCGAGAGCACGCGCGCTCCGGAGATCGGATCGATGTCGAGTCCCTGGCGCTCGGCCTGGCTGAGGAACTCCTTGTCAGCCGTCGTCGCAAGAAATGACTTGCGGAGCATCTCGAGACGATCGGCAGGGATGGCGGGCGGCGCGACGATAGGGCGACCCATTTCCTGCGGCGCAAGAAAGACTTCGAACGCCTTGCGCGCGCGCTCATCCGGCGCGAACTCGCTGACGAGGGGCACGCCCTTGAGTTCCGGTGAGCCCTCCAAGGCGAATTGCACGAGAACCTTGATCTTGTTGTCGGCAATCCAGTCAGTCTTGCGCGTCTTGAGTGACGACCACGAGCCAGTGCCGATCTCGTTCTCGCCCTGCTCCACGGCAAGATTGATCGCGTCGCTGCCGCGGTACCCGGAAATGATCTTCAGTTTCGTTCCTAGCAGATTGTTGGACAGTCGCGTGAAAAGCGCGCTGTCGGCGGACGGGCCGGTCACCCCGACGCTGAACTGCTGGCGTCTGAGATGGTCGAAGCCTTCAACGTTTGCCGCGCGCCACGCGAATGCGATCAGCACTTCTCGGTTGAGACTGCCGATCCACGACAACGCGAGCGGATCGAACCGAACACCAGGCGTCCCCATCAACGGCGCGAGCGGCACGCTCCGGCTCATAATCTGGATGACCGATCCATCCCGTGGCGCGATCTGACTGAGCCAGTTGGCCGCCGTGAGGCCGCCTGCACCCGGCATGTTCTGCACCACAATTGTTGGAGAACCGGGGATATGAGCGCCATAATGACGTGCGAGGAGTTGCCCATAAGCGTCGTAGCCGCCACCTGCCGACGGTGTTCAACGCCATCGACATCTTGCGTCCGGCGAAGAACTCCATGCATTCTTCAATCTATCAGTTGCGCCGCACCCGCTAGCGACAAGGACTGAAGCGCCGCAAAAAGCGTAACCGCAAGGGTACTCCCCACGCGAATCGCGCTCCGCCCCATGCCGACCTCCTTCGCGCCGATGGCGGGCCGCCGCTGTCCGCGAATTTTTTTTCGCGCGCTCCACCACGGACGGGTGCGCCGCCATCATCTCGGCGACCAGAGACTGCGCCTCCTCGCCGCTCATTGGTTCAATATCGAGCTTAAAGTTCGTCCGTCGGCGCTGAAGTCGACGTTGAGCACCGTCGCCATGAACGCGCCGCGCAGAACTGCGACACGATGGCCGGCGTGCCCTGGTTCGTGAAATTGGGCGCGCCAACTTCGTCCATCTACAGCATCAACTCGATGAGCTTGCGGTCTTCCTCGCTCTGCTCAGTTCGGTTAGTAGTGGGTTTGCGCTAGCTCGGGGTGCCGCTTGCGCCCGCCCTGCGCCAGGCTGGATCTTGCCCTCCGCAATCCAGTCTGGCTTCTGCGACTTCCAACCCGCCCAACTCTGCGTCGTGCTGCTATTTCTCCGCGCTCCATCGCGAGATAGATCTCGGAACTGCCGCATATCCGGGACCACCTTGAACGGGAACCGAGCACTGCATTCAGCATCAGTGGAATTTGGACTGAGGCCGAGCCCGCGCCTGTTCCGCCTATGACAAGCTCCTGCGTGTAAAGGTCCGCGAAGGTTTTGACCGGCGAGGCGCTCCACGCCATTAGCACGATGGGCGAAGCGGACGTGTTTCCGATAAAATGGAATTTCGTGACGTCGAACTCGACCCCAGCCTTACGGAACAATTGTGAGAGTGGAATTCGCTGCTCGCAGTGCCGCGAGCGCCGTTCCGTCCTGCGCGCCAACATTGTAAAGCCAGTTGGCGCCGCGTAGCCCGCCGCCGCCGGGCATGTTTTGGACGACGATCTTCGGGGTGCCCGGAATGAAACGAGGCATGTGCCGCGCAAGCAGCCTCGCGCGGGTGTCGTAGTCTCCCCCGGGGCTTGTTGAAACGACAAGCGTGATCGTCCGCCCCTGGTAAAAGTCGGCAGGCGCCTGAGCCCCGGCGGCGGAAATCGAGAAGAGAAGCGTTCCAAGCGTGCTGACCGCGCGCGCGCCAATCAGCGATCTGACCCGGCATGGAACCGCTCGCGTCATGGCGCGCCTCCCCGCAATTTTCGAACACCGTCGATTATTTTTCAAAGAATAGGCGCGCTCGAGAACGGGAGCAAGGCCGATGGCCGGAGGATCTGTGGGCGCCGGGGAGAGTACAATCAGACGGGCGAGATGAACTTAGCCACGAGCCATGGAGGCTAAAGGCACACCGTCTATAGCGCTCAGGAGACGACAAGCGCCTAAGTCAAGACATGAGTTGCGAGACCAGCGCCCGATAGACATCGGCGCCGAGGGGGCACTTCAAATTTGCCAACAGCAAGGATCAGCGCGTAACCTCTTGCGGATATACGGCGGCTCAGGGGAGGGCTATGGCGAAGATCGTCGATCTTGAACTGATGCCGCTCGAGTTTGCGATAGCCGAGGATAAGGCATACGGCACGTCCCGCGGCCTCAATTTCCGGCGACAGAGCTCCCTCGTCAAATTGACGACCGATTACGGCGTCACCGGCTACGGAGAGGCTCAGGGCCCCGCCAGACCCATGGCCGCCTACCTGCAGATCGTCAAGGCTCACTTTGTCGGACGGAGCCTCTACGACGCGGAACTTGCCGCCTCAATGCCGCGATCGCCTTTACCACTTCGGTGAAGGACATTTCACCGGTTGTGTTGGCGCAGTCACAATTGCAGCCTACGACGCCATGGGTAAGACGCTCGGACTACCCGTACGTCTGATCGGCGGCAAATCGCTCGACGTGATCCCCTGCTATGCGACAACCGGATACGTGACGAAGGGCGGCCTCGCCAGCCTCGAAGACCAGCTCGCCAAGGTCGACAAGGCGTGCTTTGCCGGCGTCAAGATCAAGATCGGCATCAATCCGAAATCCGATGTCGAGCGCGTTCGTCTAGCGCGACGCATTCTCGGCGACGACATGCTTCTGATGGTCGACATCAACGGAAATTACACCGTGGACATAGCCCTGCAATCGCTGCGCGCGATCGAGCCCTACGACATTCACTGGGCTGAAGAGCCGCTGCCAGCGCACGATCTTGCTGGCCGCGACGCGGAGCTTCGCTCACGTTCGTCCATACCGATTGCGACCGGGGAAGGCATGCACAGCTTCAACGAGTTCCGTCATTTCATCGAAGCACGCGGTGTCGATATCGTGCAACCGGCTCTCGGTCGGTGCGGCGGGTTCGGACACGGCCGCGCCATCGCGGCGCTCGCGGCCGCTGCGAACATCCGTCTCGCGCCAGCGGTGTGGGGAGGCGCCTTCACGATGGCGGCAGGCATCCACTTTCTGCTGAGTTGCCCGAACTCCCCGCATACCGGCAACATCCCCTTTCCACGAATGCTGGAGTTCGACATCGGCGGATAACCCCCTGCGTGACGACGTTACTGTGGAGGGCTTCTGGCCACGCCCAGGGGGCCTGCCCGCGCCCACAGGTTCTGGCCTCGGAGTGACACTCGATCCGGATCGGATCGCCAAATATCTCTCGAAATAAGAAAGCGCCGCTGTTTAGGGAGGTCCAACATGTCCGCAAGATTGTGGATCATCGCCGCTCTTACCATTTTCACGTGCAATGCGCTGCCGGCAGTTGACGCGATCGCTGCGGATCAGGCGCTGATCGATGCAGCAAAAAAGGAAGGCAAGGTGACATGGTACACCACGCTGATTGTGAATCAGATGGCGAGGCCCGCCGCAGACGCCTTTCAGAAGAAGTACGGCATCGCCGTCAACTTCGTCCGTGCGGACACCGGCGCCATTCTCACCCGCCTGCAGAACGAAGCGAACGCGGGCGCGGTGCAAGCGGATGTCATCGATACGACGAGCGGCACCCCTACCTTGAAGAGAATGGGACTTTTGGAGAAGTGGCAGCCTGAATTGGCCAGGGCTCTGCCCGCAGAATACATCGACCCGGAAGGGTATTGGACGGCGGCCTCGCTCTACATTCTGACGCTCGGCTACAATACGGAGCTCGTGCCAAAAGGGTCGGAGCCGAAGTCGCTGAAGGATCTTCTCGATCCAAAATGGAAAGGGAAGATGGCGCTCAGCGGCAGTTCGTCATCGCCGGGCGTCGGCGGTTTCATAGGCCTTGTGCTCGGCACGATGGGCGAGAAGGATGGCGTCGAATACCTGAAGGCGCTGTCAGGGCAGAAGCCATCGATCATCCAGGTGAGCACACGGCAGATTCTGGACCAGGTCATTGCTGGCGAATATGCAGTCGGCCTCCAGATCCTCAACCACCACGTCGCTTACAGCGCCAACCGCGGGGCACCCGCGGGCTGGGTCGCGATCGATCCTGCAATGGCGGCAATGCTCGTTGTCGGGGTCCTGAAGGGGCCAAACCGCAACGCAGGCAAGTTGCTTGTCGATTTTCTCGGGCGTTTTCGATGAGGGGCAGCGAATTTTTAGGTCGGCTGATTACATCCCGGTCGCACCGACGATTTAGCCCTCCGACCCGGCTCTGAGGCCGGACGGCAAGAGCTTCAGGGCGCTGTACTTCACGCCAGAGCAGATCGACGACAGCATGAAGCGCTGGATGAGCATCTACCGCGACATTCTGCGGTAAAGTGAGCGGCATCCAGCCGGAAGGCGACCCTCAAGTCCCTCCAGGCGAGGGCTCCTACCAGCGTTCGGATCCACTTGGTAATCGCATGGAGGGAGGCTACGGTATGCACCGCTAGCCGCCTTGGCTCCTGATGATCAGGCGCGTCGCTACGGCTCTTCGGAGCATGCAAGGATTACTGACCCTAGTCCAGTCACTCGCCCCGCGTGTTCCATTCGCTGCCGCAGAGAGGGAGAGGCGCTTTGGTCTGGGGTCATGTTGCCACTTACCCTAGACATCAAATGTCGTCGTTCGGGTTTTTCAGGCATCGAGCCAAGGCTTAAACTAATTCATTACAGGCTAGTGAGCGAATTAGGTAAACCGACGTCAAATCATCAAGTCTTCGCCGGGCATGCTTTTTATGTCGGTAAGTCCGTTAGATTGGTCGTCGGATATGCGCCCAGGCAGGTGGAGGCTATGTCAGGATGTCCATCTGAAGTTTTTCTGCTTCTGCCAGCAAGTCCGCACTTACCATGACCCGGTCAAAGGCGGAGCGAAGCGCAGAAATTCGCTCTGAAGCGACGCCAGGCGGGGCTAAAACCGGGCGTCCAAAGGCCCAAGGCGAAAACACGAGCTGAAGAACCTGACGTTGCTCCTCCGTCGCCGGCGACGGAGCGGGAGCCCCGTCGTTCCGATCCGCCCCGTCAGTCCAATTCAAGTAGCTGATTTCATTGCAGCGCCACTGCGCCGCAGAAGTGAAAGCACGTCGCCCAAAGTGGCGAAGGGGAATTGATTCAAAGCAATGAAGACAATGAGAGGACTCCGATAAATGAATATTATAAATGGAGGTGTAAGAGACTATGAGCCACGTTCCCCACGAGCTGCACGAGGAATTCCCCCAGCATGGGGATCGCATCCACGTGCTCAAGACATCGAACACCCATTTCGCGCGGCTCGCCGACCGCTATCATGAGATCAACCGCGCCATTCACCGTGCGGAGGCGGAAGTCGAACCGACGAGCGACGACATTCTCGAGGAGATGAAGAAGCTGCGGCTTCACCTCAAGGACGAGATTGCATCGATGTTACGTGCGTGAGGTTCGCACGTTTCTGCGGCCGCCATGAAATCGCGGTCTAGCGCCGCCGCCACCTAAACCAGCAAACCCCGGGCGCTTTCAGCGTTCGGCGTTTTATCCCCGAACGTACCGCAGCGCCGTCCGCTAGAAGATGTGGCCCATACTGCTCCTCGCGGCCGGCGCCTCGCACTTAAGAGACCAATGCCGAGTGGAGGCGTGCGGAGCCTCCGCGGTCGGCGAAAACAGCAAGATCATAGCGGGGCACGCCAGCCATCGACGATGCTCCGCTGGGTCGCGCGCCGGCGATCGTCGCCCCCACGCGTTCATCCACGGCGCTTGATGTTGTCGAGAGGCTCGACGGCGGGAGGCGGAATCCGTATGGGATCCGTGCGAATATCTGATGCGGGGTGCAAAATGGGTCTCAGGACGCTGGTCGTGGCGGCGGCGCTCGCTCTTGGCGGAGCGAACGCCCATGCCCTGGTGGGCGCGTCCGAACTCGCCGACGCTAGCGCGGCGGCGAGCGCGGTGATGGTGCTCAAGCAGGGCAAGGGCGGCGCGGGTTTCTGCACCGGCGTCGCGCTGTCGCGCACGGCGGTGCTTACTGCCGGCCATTGCGTCACCGGCGCGCAATCGCTCGCCGTCAATGTCGGCGCGTTCGGCCAGCCAAGGCTCATCGCGGTGGCGGGCGTGTCGTTGCATCCCGAATTCGTGGCCGACGCGGCGCGCAAGCGCGTGCGATCCATCGACCTCGCGATCGTGCGTCTCGCCCAGCCCTTGCCCGCCGCCATTACGCCGGCGCGCCTTGACGCGCAGGGCGCGGTGAAGGCGGGACAACGCTTCACCATCGCGGGCTTCGGCCTCACGCGCGAAGGCGACGAGACATCGGCGGGACGATTGCGCGCGGGATTGCTGGAGGCGCGCGAACCCGTCTCCAGGATCCTGTTGTGGGCGCGCGACCCCAATGGCAGGGGCTTTGGCGCCTGTACAGGCGATTCCGGCGGGCCGATCTTCGGCGCCGACGGCTCCGTGGCGGCGATCACCACATGGTCGACGGGCGAGGGCGCCAAGAAGTGCGGCGCCGTCACGCAAGGCGCGCTCGTCGCGCCGCAGCGCGGCTGGATCGAGCGCGTCCTTGCCGCAGCCCGGTGACGACGCGATTAACTCGCGGGGAGCTTCATCAGCTTGATGCGGGCTCGGATCCGCACACGCACGGCTCCGCCACTTCATGGAAATGACTTGATGACGCCCCGTTGCTCGAGTGACTGAATGTCGTCTTCGGCGAGCCCCGCGTAGTCTCTCAGAATCTCCCGCGTGTGCTCGCCAAGGCATGGCGACGGCGTTTGCGGTTCGCATCTTGCGCCGCCAAAGAACAGGGGCAGTCCGGCGTAATCATGCGTTCCGGCATCCCGGTGCGAAAGCGTCGTGAACCAGCGCCTTGCTCTCAATTGCTTGTCTTCGAACAGGTCCTGCCCGTCAACGACGGGAGCCGCCGGAACGCCTGCGGCCTGCAGCGTCCGGCTGAGAGAATGCTTGTCGCAGGCGCGGGTTTTCTCCGCGACAAGGTAATACAGCAGATCACCGTGCGCCTTGCGCGCTTCATGCGAGGCAAATCGCGGGTCCGCGGCTAATTCGGGAACGCCAAGGGCCGCGCAGAGCGCCTTCCATTGCTCCTGATCATACACGCCGATCGCAATCCATTCGTCCGCGCCCTGCGCGGGAAAGGCGCCATGGGGACAAGCGTGAGGCACGGCGTTTCCGCATCGCGGCTCTATCGATGACGGAGCGAGCAGGATCTCGCCGATCCAGGTCATGGCGGCTTCGCGTTGCGCCACTTCAACGTAGCACCCCCGACCCGTTTCGAGACGGGCGTAGAGCGCGGTCAGCGCCGCCGCCGCGCCGTGCAAAGCGCCCATTGGATCCATGTACGAACTTCCAGATCCCAGCGGCCCGGTGTCGGGATAGCCTATGAGATTCGCGATGCCCGACATCGCCTCCATCGTCGGGCCAAGGCCGATCCGCTTTTCATCAGGCCCGGCGCCGACGACCGACAATTCGACGACGCTGGCCGACGGATTGCTGCGCGAGAGGGAGGTAAAATCAAGATCGAGCCGCTGGAGGGCGCCAGGCCGGAGGTTTGCGACGACCACGTCCGCCCGCATGGCGATCCGTCGCAGAAGCTCCTGCCCTTCTTGCGTCTTCAGGTCGAGCACGATGTCCTTCTTGCCGAGGTTCTGACCGTTGAAGCGCACGCATCGATTGTAGGGCCGCTCCCCTGCGTCGCGATCGGGATATTGCTCGAAGCGGGCGGGCGCCAGAGGGCCGCGCCAGGAATCAAGCCACAGCGGACCCTCGACCTTGATCACGGCCGCGCCCAGCAGCGCAAGAATGCGCGTTGACATCGGCCCCGCCCATGCGGTGGTCACGTCGATGATCGTCACGCCTCGCAACGGACGCGCCGGGCTGGCGCCTGACGCCACCGCTCCGTCCGATCGAACCCGCGCGCGCACGCTCGCGTCGCCACCACCCAAACACGGCGCGGGCCGATCCCTTTGCGCGGGGGCCGAGGGGATGTTGAGCAATGCGCCGAGAGACGTGCGGCGGGCCCGAAGGCGTTTCGACATTTTTCCAGAACCCGCGCTTGCGCAGATGCGAATCGTTGCGGAGGCTCTCGCCGTCTTCGACCCTGGCGATGATCAACTCCACCGCCGCGCAGGCGGCGACGAGATCATCGACCCGCCAAAGCGCGGACCTTCGATTGATCTCTTCCCCGGCCTCGGTCCAGTTTCGCGTAAGCTGCGCCCAACCTTTGAAGCGGCTGTCACCTGCAAGGTCCTCGGCTTGCAGAACCTTGCAGAGCGCGTCCCATTGTCCGCTGACGCTGCGCACGAAAAGAATGGCCCAGCCATCCTTGCACCGGACCGTGCACACGGCGCGCGAGGCATCGCCGCCCCGCCGCATCAGGTGACTGCTGTAGGCCCAGCGATGGGAGAAATTTTCCTCCATCGCGGCGGCGGCTTCGTGGATCGTGACTTCGCACATCCCGTAGCGTTCATTGAACGCCTTGCGCCCGTAGAGCGCGGCGAGCATCGACACATACAGCCACAGGCCCGCAGCATAGGAGGCGCGCTGGCCTACCCCAAACAGCGGTTCGCGTTCGGGCAAGCCGCTCACGTACATCGATCCCGACAGAGCCTGGTGAATGAGCTCCGAGCCAATCCAGTCAGCGTAAGGCCCATCGGCGCCGAAATCGGTGACGAGCCCGACGACAGACTGCGGGCACGCCATCTCGATCCGCCGGGCGAGCGCGTGATCAGCGACGATGATCGCGTCCGCGTTGCGACACAACGCGACGAGCCTGTCCCATTCCGCCCGATCGGATGCATCCAGCGCTATCGAATGCTTGCCCGAATTCAGATGCCAGAAGAGAACCGAGTCGCGTTCCTCCCCGTCGCGGAACGGCGGACGCTGGCGCACGGGCGAGCCCGACGGCGGCTCGATCAGGCCGACCCAGGCGCCATAATCGGCCATGATCCGGGAGGCGAACTGGCCCGCGGGCGTGTCCGAAAGATCAAGAACGACGAGATCAGACAGAATTTGTCGAGTCACACTCAGCGGCCCATCGCGTTCGCCGTGTACGTCTTGATGAACTCCCGGACCCTGGGATCAACGACGAGCATCTTCCGGATTTCCTCGGCCCGCTCCGGGCCGGCCTTGTAGTCGGGAATGAAGCCGATGGTGGCGAGCGCCTCCGCCGCGAACTCCTTGTCGGCCTCCAGCGCGAGAATGCCCTTGCGAAGCGCGTCGATGGCCGCCTTGGGCGCCTTTGGCGGCAGGGCGACGATACGCGTCAGGGCGGCGTTCGTTTCATAAATTGTCCTGTAGGCCTCCCACAATTCGCCCGAGGGCTCGGCGCCCTTCACCTTCCTGTACAATTGCGGAAAGGTCGGAATGTCGAGGCCGGCGAGTTGCGGCGAAGAAGGATGCGCGTCGGACGGATCGATCTCGTCGATAAAGAGCGGTATTGCAATTCCGGTGTTGATCAGCGTCGGCACGACGACGGACCGGTAGGCGGGCGGGGACTCGGAATACACATGTATCTCACCACGCTGCAGCGCCAGCCGCGCCGGCGGGCTCGAGCGGTAGCCGGTGACATATCGGTACTTCACGCCAAGCATGTCGAGGCCGAGACGAAGGCGAAGATCCTTGGAGGCGTCGGCGTTCAGGCCGCCGGCGACGAGCCCCTCCGCGCGCACGATGTCCGACGGCTGCTTCAGGCCGGGGGGCACGTCGGTTCTGGCAAAGTGAATTGTGGTCGACGCGTGCGAGGCGAGGAATTCGTAGGTTCGGTAATCGACGCGCCACCGGTTCGGCTCGCTCGCGTAGCGCCATGCGGTGCCCGTCAAATAGCCGACAAAGGTTCCATCCTTCGGCGCGACCTCTCCCAGATACTGAGCGCCGATCAAACCTCCGGCGCCGTCCATGTTCTGAACGATGACGGCGGGCTGGCCTTCGACCTTTCGCGCAAGATGCCGTGCGAAAAGCCGCCCCTCAATGTCGGTCGGGCCAGATGCTTCGAAATTGATGAGAATCGTGAGGCGCTTGCCCTTGAAGAAAGCGTCGTCGGAAGCGGACTGGGCGAAGGCACCTGCACCGGCGGCGACCATGCACAATGCGCCGGACGCCATGAGACGGCGAAACATCAAGTCCTCCCCGATCGCTTCTTGTTTCCAGACTATGTCGCCGAGGCGGGCCTCGTCCAGATCTCCGCGCTTGAGCTTGAATGTCATGCGGCGGGTTGGGCATCCGCATTGACGTATTCCCGCCGCGTGCAATCATGACCCAAGAAAAATACGGAGGAAGCGCGATGAGGAAGTTGATCTGCGCGCCAGTTGGCGCAGCGTTGGCGGCGGTCATCTCGCTCGCGCCGGCCGCGGCGCAGGAAAACGCCTTCGCCAACGGCAAGGCGCTGACAGTGCTCATCGGCTTTGGCCCGGGCGGCGGCTACGACCTGTGGGGCCGCGCCGTCGCCCGCTACATGGGCAAGCACCTGCCGGGAAATCCGTCGGGCGTTCCGCAAAACATGCCGGGCGCCGGCAGCTACGCCGCCGCCAACCATATCTACAACGTGGCGCCGAAGGATGGGACCGTGATCGGCATCATCGCCCGCGACGCTCCGATGGGACCGCTCAACGGACAGCAGGGACCCCGCTTCGATCCTCTGAAGATTTCGTGGGTCGGCACGCCCACGAAGGAAACCAACGTATGCATCGCGTTTCACACGGCGAAGGTCACCAAGATCGACGACCTGTACACGACGGAACTGATCATGGGAGACGTAGGCTCCGGCACCGGCACGCATACCTATCCCAAGGCGCTGTCCTCGATCCTTGGCCTGAAATTCAAGCTGATCGCGGGCTTTTCGTCGTCTGCTGAAGTTTTCCTCGCGATGGAGCGTGGCGAAGTCGACGGCATCTGCGAGAGCCTCGACAGCGTGCACGGCAAGAAGCCTGACTGGATCCCGAAAAAGACCGTGAACCTGATCTTCCAGGGCGGCGCCGCTCCGAACCCGGAGATCAAGAACGTGCCCTTCGTGCTCGATCTCGCCAAGACCGACGAGCAGCGCGCCGCGATCCGCTTCCTGTACGCCGGGCAGGCGATCGGCCGACCATTCCTTGCGCCGCCGGATTTGGCGCCGGCCCGTCTGAAAATGCTGCGCGACGCCTTCAACGCGACGATGAAGGATTTCGAATTCATCGCCGAGACGAAGCGCCTCAACCTCGAACTCGACCCGGAAACGGGAGAGCAGCTCGAGGCGACGATCAGGCAGATCTACGCGACGCCAAGAGAGGTCGTCGACAAGGTCAGCGCGCTCATCAAGTAACCGACAATTGGCTGCAATGTCCCGAGCGGGTTCCAGAGGACGGCGAAGGCAGCCGCTGCGGCCCTTCCCCCGCCTCACGCCTGCCTGTAACCTTGCAGGCGAATTGAAGCTCGCAGAGGAACAATGCCCCCCATCTCGCTTGCCGCGCTGACGATTCTCGACGCCGGGCCCATCGGCCAGGTGTATGCGGCGAAGGAGGGCGGCTTCTCGTCGGTCGGCCTGCGCCTGCAGCCGCTGCTGGCCACGGACCAGGCCATCGTCGGCGACGCGCAAAAGGAGCGCGACCTCATGCGCGCCCTCGCGGAAACGGGCGTGAAGGTGCTCGAGATCGGCGTCTTCCCGCTGAAGGCCGACACGAAGGCGGAGCGACTTCGCGCCCGTCGTCGCGTTTTCCGCGAAGATCGGCGCGCGCTATCTCGTCTGCCCCATCGAGGACGACGACACGGCGCGGCGCGTCGCCACATTCGCCGACGTGTGCGATCTCGCCGCGCGCTACGGCATGGAGGCGCTGGTCGAGTTCAATCCCTATTCGGGCTGCCGTTCGCTGGCGGAAGCTGCGGAGCTGGCGCGCGAGGCCGGGCGGCCCAACGGCAAGCTGCTCATCGACGTGCTGCACCTGTCGCGCTCGGGCGGCTCGCCGGAGGATGCGCGCAAGCTCGATCCCGCGCTCGTGCCGCTGGTGCATTTCTGCGACGCGCCGCCAAGGCCCACGGACGATCGCAGCGTCGACGAATTGCGCAGGGAATTGCGCACCGCGCGGCTGCTGCCGGGCGAAGGCAGCCTGTGGCTGACCGAACTGCTGGACGCCCTCGCCCCCGATGTGGCGATCAGCGTCGAGGCGCCCTCGGCGCGGCACGCGCATTTGCCGGCGGGGGAGCGGGCCCGGCTCGCGTTCGCAGGCGACGCAGAAGATGCTGGCGGGCCGCGCCCGCTAGCGGATCGGGCCGCGCTTGCAGCCAAGTTGCAAGAGCGTCCCGATGTGCGATGCTGCGCGGGCACGCTTTCCGGAGGGGACGCACTTTGACGCCGCAGGCCAAGGATCTCGCGCTTCTGCGCACCCTGCCGCTGTTTTCGTCCCTCTCCGAGCAGACGTTCAACAAACTCGCCGAGAGCATCCGCTTCGATCGCTACGTCAAGGGCGACACGATCGTGCGCCAGGGCGAGAAGGCCAATTGGGTGATGGTGGTGCTGGAGGGCTTCGTGAAGCTCACGCGCCTGTCGCCCAACGGCGAGGAAACGCTGATCCACATCTTTGGCCGCGGCGACACGTTCGCGGTATTCGTCGCGCGTGCTGGGCGACACGCATACGACGACGGCGGAAGCCGCCGGCCCGACGCGCATCGTGCGCCTGCCAGCCCACGTGGTGGCGCAGGCGGCGCGCGAGGCGCCGGAACTGGCGCTGGCGATCCTGCATGAATCCTCCGCCAAGATCTGGGCGCTGATGGACGAGATCGAGGCGCTGAAGGCGCAGACGGCGGACCAGCGCGTGCTGCGCTTCCTGCTCTCGCTCGTCCCCGCGCACGCGAAGAACGCGGAGGCGCGCCTGCCTTACACCAAGGGCGTCATCGCGGCCTCGCTCGGCCTGAAGCAGGAGACGCTGTCGCGCTCGTTCGCGCGGCTCAAGAACACGGGCGTCGAGATCGACGGCCGCACCGTGCGGATCGCCGACGCCGACAGGCTCGCCGCCGAGATCGAGAAGCTGAACAGGATCGTCTAGCGACGGCCTATGTCTTCTTCGGCGGCTTCAGCGACTTCTTCGGCACCCTGCCGGGCCATTCCACGATGTAATCGAGCACGTTGTCGAAGGGCACGTCGTCTTCCGAGCCCGCCACGCGGCCGCGCACCGAGACGCCCGCCTCGTGCACTGTTTCGCGCGAGCCCGATTTGAGATGGTGCCACCAGTAGAGGTCCTTGCCCTCTCCCACGAGACGATAGGCGCAGGTCGGCGGCAGCCAGGAAATGTCGCGCACGCGCTTTGGCGTCAATTTCACGCAGTCGGGCACCTTGGCCTTGCGGTTCGGGTAGTCCCCGCAGCGGCAGGAGGAGGCCTCCAGAAGGCGGCAGCCGATCCCGGTGAAGTGAATGTCGCCGGTGTCCTCGTCCTCGAGCTTCACGAGGCAGCAGCGTCCGCACCCGTCGCACAGGGATTCCCACTCGGCGCGGGTCATCGCCTCCAGCGGCTTGCGCCAGAATGGCTCAGGCCCGGAACCGGCTTTGGGGGCCGGCGTTGGGCCGCCGGGGCTTTTCCTGTCCTTCGATCCTGCCATGACCCGCCACTTGCGCCATTCCGGGGCGCCTTGCTCCGGCATGGAGCTTGCGGGGAGCGTCGTCAAGCAGGTTAAGAATGTGCTAAGAAAACGCCCTCAGGATCGACCGGGTCGGAAGAGCTAAACGTGTTCAACGATTTGCATGGCGCGGGGTGGAAGAGGCGGCTGCAGCGCGCCATGCTCGCGCTCGATTCCTGGGTCGACGACGCGATGTACGAGAGCGGGCGGCGGGCCCGCGACCGTTGGGATACGTTCAGCAGCTTCATGGATCGCTTCCGCGTCAGGGGCTGGCGGCGCCTGCTCGTGGAGGGCGCCTGCGAGGGCCTGACCATGGGCGCGGCAGGCGCCGTGCTGATGCTCTCGCTGGCGACGCTCGCCATGCAGGAGACCTCCGACGACTGGCTGAAGAAGCAGGATCTGGCCGTCAGCTTCCTCGACCGGCACGGCCAGCCCGTGGGCCATCGCGGCATTCGCCACGACGATTCCCTGCCCCTCGACCAGTTCCCCGAGATCGTCATCCAGGCGGTGCTCGCCACGGAAGACCGGCGCTTCTTCGAACACTGGGGCATCGACCCTGTCGGCCTGCTGCGCGCGGTCTCCGTCAACGCCCGCGAATCCGGCGTCGTCCAGGGCGGCTCGACCATTTCGCAGCAGCTCGCCAAGAACCTGTTCCTGTCGAACGAGCGCACCATCGACCGCAAGGTGCGCGAGGCGTTTCTCGCCCTGTGGCTCGAGTCGCGCCTGACGAAGAACGAGATCCTGAAGCTCTATCTCGATCGCGCCTACATGGGCGCGGGCGCCTTCGGCATCCAGGCGGCTGCCGAATTCTACTTCGGCAAGTCGGTGCGCGACGTGACGCTGGCGGAAGCGGCGATGCTGGCCGGCCTGTTCAAGGCGCCCTCTCGCTTTGCGCCGCACATCAACCTGCCCGCCGCGCGCGGGCGCGCCAACGACGTGCTGCAGAACATGGTCAACGCGGGCTTCGTGACCGAGGGGCAGATCTTCGCCTCGCGGCAGAATCCCGCCACGCCCATCGCACGCGCAAGGGACTTCGCGCCCAACTGGTATCTCGATTTCGCCTTCGAGGAGATCAAGCGGCTCGCCAACGAAGGCAAGCTCGGCGCAGACCGCGTGCTGACCGTGCGCACGGCGCTCGATGCAGGTTTGCAGAAGCATTCCGACGAAGTCGTGGAAGACATGATCCGCCAGTTCGGGCGGCAGTTCGGCGCCGAGCAGGCCTCCGTCGTGGTGATGGAGCCGAACGGCGCCGTGCGCGCCATCGTCGGCGGGCGCGACTACGGCCAGAGCCAGTTCAACCGCGCCACCGACGCCGCGCGCCAGCCGGGCTCCTCGTTCAAGCCGTTCGTCTATCTCGCCGCGCTTGCGACCGGGAGGTTCAAGCCCGACTCGCCCGTAGACGCGTCCAACATCTGCATCGGCAACTGGTGCCCCAACAATTACGGCGGCGCATCGGCAGGTCGCGTGCCGATGATCAACGCGCTGCAGCGCTCGCTGAACACGGCGGCCGTGTGGCTGACGCTCAAGGTGGGCGAGCATTACTGGCCCAAGGGCGCCGGCTATCATCAGGCGCGCATATCCGCGCTCGGCCGCCAGAAGATCGTCGAGCTCGCGCGCGCCATGGGCGTGGTCAACACGCCGCTCAACGACACGGTGTCGCTGCCTCTTGGCGCGGGCGAAGTGAAGGCCATCGACATGGCGGCCGCGAACGCCGTCCTCGCAAACGGCGGCATGAGCGTGACGCCGTGGGCCGCCATCGAAATCCGCAATTCGCAGGATCAGGTGATCTACCGCCACGACACGGACGCGCCGGCGCAGACGCGCGTTGTCGACGCCGCGCCGGTGGCGACGCTCAACAACATGATGAAGGAAGTGGTGAACGCGGGCACCGCGCGCGCGGCGCAATTGCCCGGCGTGCAGGCGGCCGGCAAGACCGGCACGACCAACGCCTACAAGGACGCCTGGTTCAACGGCTACACCGGCAATTTCGTCGGCACGGTCTGGTACGGCAACGACGATTCCACCCCCACGCGCAACATGACCGGCGGCTCGCTGCCCGCGCGCACGTGGAAGGCGGTGATGGAATACGCGCACAACGGGGCCGAGTTGAAAAACCCCTACGGCGTGGCGCCGCCCGCAGGCGCCGCTGTGGCGTCCGCTGCGACGACGCGCTCCGATCTTGGCCCCGCGCAACGTCCCGCGCTGCTGTCGCGGCGCTCGTTCGAAGCGCTCGGGTCGATCGAGGACATGATGCGCGCCACCGCCGCCCGCCAGCGCGGCGCGCGGAACGGTTCGGACGCGGACGCGCGCCAGCGCGACATGGCCGAAGGGCTCGGTCCGTCCACGCCGCCGGCCACGATGCGGCCGTCTCAGGTTCGGTGAGACCGATCCAGCGGAACCTTCGCCGCATTGCGCCGTTGTCGCTGCGACGCGTCCACTTGTTCAGGTAGTCCGATCCATGACGCAGGCGCTGCGCGACCCCGCGCTGTTCCTCGACTTCGACGGAACGCTCGTCGACATCGCAGCGACGCCCGAGGGGGTTTTCGTCAGCGATGAATTGCGCGACGCCCTTGGGCTGCTGCGCGAGAAGCTCTCGGGCGCGCTCGCCCTGGTCAGCGGGCGCAACCTCGCCACGCTCGATGCGCATTTCGCTCCGCTCGTCTTCGACGCCGCGGGCCTGCACGGCCTGGAAGTGCGCGTTGGCGGGCGCGTGCTCGAACGCGAGCCGCCTTCGCACCGGCTGCGCTCGGTCGTCGAACTGCTCAAGCGCCGCGTCGCCGACTGGCCGCACGCGATCGTGGAGGACAAGGGGCAGAGCGTTGCGATGCACTGGCGCCTCGCGCCCGAGGCGGAAAGCGCCATCAAGGCGCTCATCGAGGACATCACTGCCGCGCTGGGTCCGGACTTCCGCGTGCAATGGGGCAAGTCCGTCGCCGAGATTCTTCCCGTCGGCTATCACAAGGGCGGCGCCATCGACGTGCTGATGGAGCTGCCGCCCTTTGCGGACCGCACGCCCATCGTCTTCGGCGACGACGTCACCGACGAGGACGCGTTCCGCATCGTCAACGCGCGCGGCGGCTACAGCGTCAAGGTGGGCCTTGAAAACACGGCCGCTACGTTTCGCCTCTCACACGCGCGCGACGTGCGCGAACTGCTGATGCGCTGGTCGCGCGAGTGGCCGCTGGATTTCGTGCGCGAGTTGAAGGGCGCGTAGGCGGTTGCGGGCCCCGCCAAATCTCACTTCTCTTCCGGCAGAACCACCTTGCGCACGCGCTCGCGCATTTCGGGGGTCGCCTGGCCGAGCGCCGTCAGCGCCAGCTTGCGCGCCACCTCCGGCGGCTGGAAGTCCACGAACCGCTGCGTCTTCCTGCCTTCCGCGATCAATTCCGGATCGGTGAGCGCCTTGCGGACGCCGGCGCGCAGGAATTCGAGACGGTCGGCGGGCACGCCCGGCGTCGTCACGAGAATGCGGCCGAGATCGTTGATGCTCATGCGGAACTCGAGCCACCAGCGCTGCTCGTCGTCGGGCTTCATCGATTCGAAGATCGTCGGCGTATCCGGCAGAAGCTCGGATCGCTTGTCGCCCATGGCGGCGACGGCGCGGGCCTGTCCGCTCTTCACGTATTGCGCGGCGGAGGAATCGGACACGTACATCGCGTCCATCTCGCCGCGCTCCATCGCCAGCGCGATGTCGGCGCTGCCCTTGTAGCCCATCACCACCTGGCAATCGAGCTTCAGCGCGTGGCATGTAATCCGCGCGCCGTCGGCGGGGCCGTCGGTCGGCCCGACGCCGCCCCAGCGCAGTTTGACGCCCTTCGCGTCCGCCACCGATTTCACCGGCGTGTGGTTGCCGACGAGCCAGACCCACGGATAGGCGGCGATGACGCCAAGATGCTCCAGCTTGGTGAGATCGTAGCGCACGTTCTGCTGGTCGAGGAGTTGGCCCAGCGCTGCGGGCGTGCCGTTGACGATCATCAGGCTGAGCCCGTCGGGCTGGGCGGTCGAGATTCGGTTGAGCGCGACCAGGCCGCCGGCGCCAAGCTGGTTCTCCACCACGATGGTCGCGTCGAGCGCCTTGCCCAGATAGGGCGCGATCATGCGCGCGTAGGCGTCGAAGCCGCCGCCGACGCCCACGCCGACGACGAAGCGAACCGTCTTGCCCTTGTAGAAGGCCGCGGCGTCCTGCGCGGAGGTCGTGCCGGTGAACGCTGCGCAGGCGCCCGCCAGCGCGAGGGCGGCGGTGACGCCGGTGCGAACTGCCTTGAGCATTGTTGTTTCTCCCCTTGGACTATCCGCCTGTTTACAGGGACGCGTGGACGCGTGAAAGCCCCGCGCCCGCAAGGGTCGCGCCACGCCGCAGGCCGGGCCTTGCGCATGTGCGCCCGGAATGCGATTCCTGCGGGCGCCGGGCCGGGCCAGGGCGGCGGCGACACGGCCGCATGAACGGAGCCCGGCGCGACGCACTTACGGAATCTGCCAGTTTGATCGGATTGTTCAAAACGATCGTTGCGGGCCTGGTCGGCGTCGCGCTCGGGCTCGCCGCAACCTGGCTTGCGCTCGAACGCGGCGTGGCCTTCGGCGAGACGCACCTGGGACCATGGCGCGCGAACCCGCGCGCCGCGTTCGCCGACGCGGACCCCTACACGCGGGCGGAACGCGCGCGCACGGGCGAATCTCCGCTGAGCCAGGCGGAAGGGATGTCGTTCATCGCCGCTCGCGACAGCGACGGAAACCGGCTGGATCCGCGGTGCGATTACGTGTTCGCCGGCCCGCTTCCCGCCGCGCGGGTGTGGACCCTCTCCTCGATCGATCGCGCCGGCCGCCCCCTCGCCAATCCTGCGGGGCACAATGCGATCTCCTCCGTCGAAGTGGTCCGCGACCAGGACGGGCGCTTCGACGTGATCGCATCGGCCAGGGCGCGCTCGGGGAACTGGCTGCCGATCGCGGGCGACGCGCCGTTCCAATTGATGCTTCGCCTCTACGACACCACGGGCAGCGCCGCCGCCGGCGTGATGTCGCAGGACCAGATGCCCTCGCTTCGCAGGGCGGCCTGCCCATGAAGGATCGCGATCTCCTCATGGAATGGCTGCCGTTCGCGCTCGGCGCGCTCGTGCTCGCGGGCCTCGTGCATATCGTCTCCATCCTGGCGGTTCCCTGGCTGTCCTCGCAGGATGCGTGGTCGCGCCTGGCGCGCAACGGCGAGGCCAACAGGTTCGTGATTCTTCCGCGCGGACCTGCGGGCGAATTGCTCCTGCCGTTCGAGGATCCGCGCACGTTCGTCGCGGCGTGCCATTACGACCTGCGCGCAGGACCGGTGCGCGTGCAGGCGGATTTCCCGGGCGACGGACTCATCGTCTTTTCGTTCCACGAACGGCGCGGCGCGACATTCTACGGACTGACCGATCGCGGCGGATTGCGCGGCAAGCTCGACGCGCTCGTCGTCACCGGCGCGCAATTGCAGGCGATCGAAGCGGCGACGGCCGACGACGAACCGGTTCAGGAACTGCGCCTGATGAGCCCGGACACGCGCGGATACGTGCTGGCGCGCAGCGTTATCCTCGATCATGGGGATGTGGAGGGCGCGCGCCGAAGGCTGGCTTCGATCACGTGCGCGCAACAGCAGGCGCCGCGCTGAACCAGCGGCGCCTCGGTCGAAAGATCAGGCGGTCTTCGTGCGGCGTTGCGGGCGACGGCGGCGCTGGCGGCGCGGCGGCTTGCGTTCCGCTGCGGCGCCGGCGCGCTCGTAGCGTACGCCGGTGAAAAACAGGATTTCCGCGCTCGCTCCCGCCGTTGCGCACGGCGCGGCGGCGAGGCGGACCTCGGTGGGAAATTTCAGTATCACTGCCATGTCGCCTTCTCCGGTGTGATCCGGGCTGGATCGCCGGCGCGTTTCGCGAACGCCATTGAAAGGCAAACATGGTTAACGGTTCGTCAATGAAAATCCGCTAGCGTGGCGCAGCTGAAGCTTTTCCTGACGGGCGCCCCAGATGACAATCGTTCGTCGCGACGATCCCATGCCTGCACCTGACCGCTCGAGCGGTCGCGATCATGCGCACGCGCGCGAACGCATGACCGCGCGGCCCGCTGTGCTGCGCGCCCTGACCGATCTCTTCTGCCTGCGCGAACAGCCCATCGAGGAAGAAATCGCGCGCTACAGCGAACTCGCTCTGCAGATCCTGCCCGACGCGGGGCCGTCCACCCGCCTCTACGTCGCGGCGAAACTCGCGCGTCATCCGATGGCGCCGCGCGATGTGCTGGCGAGACTGGCGCAAACCGATCCGGTGTGCGCCACGCTGCTCCTCGAGCATGCGAGGAATGTTCCCGTCGAGACGCAGATCGACCTCGCGCTCAACGCCGATCGCGACACGGCGATAACCCTTGCGGGCCGCGCCGAACTTGCCGCCAGCGTCACCGAAGTCCTCGTCGCCCGCAACGATCCGCACGTGACGAAGGCCCTCGCGGAGAATGCGAGCGCGCACGTCAGCGCCGCTGCGATCGAAGAGGTGAAGGGCGAGGGGCGGCCCGACCGCGCCTATGCGCAGGAGCTTGACGCGCGGGCCCAAAAGTCCTTCTCGCCAGAGGACTTCCTCGGCGCGCCGCAAGCCGCACGCGCGGCGATCATCGCCGCAGCCCGGCGCGCGGCGCTCGGGCATTCCAGCGCGCGCGTCGTGCGGGACGAGGACCTCCTCGCCGAAGTGCGCGAGTGCGCCATCGAACGCGACTGGAGCGGCTTGTCATCGGCGCTCGCGCGCAAGACCGGCCTGCGCGGGCAGATCGTCAGCGATCTTGTCGCAGATTCTGGCGGCGAACCGCTGGCCCTGCTGCTGGCGCTGGTCGGCGCGTCGCATTCGGACGCCGTGCGCATTTACCTGTGCTGCGACGCGCCCATCGCGCATTCCTACCAGCGGGTGCGCGAGCTTGCGGACGTCGCCGCCGACACGCCGCCGACTGTCGCCGGCGCGCTGGTGTTCGCCATCGCGGGCGCGCGGCCGCGCATCTCGGCCTATTCGGGCGCATCCGCGCGTGACGGCGAGCGGTTCGCAGACGGCGTGCGCGCCGGCCAGCCGCAGCCGCTGCGCGCGCAGGAGAGCGTCACGGCGACTGCGTCTTCATCGAAAACGCCCGTCGTCCTGCGCCGTATCATCGGCTGATTTCAGGCGAGGTCGAGAAACGAGCGGCCCTGCTTGTCCTCGACGTCGACGATCCACAGGTCCGGATCGAACTTCCTCTCGCGCCGGATGCGCTCGGCGGCGGCCGCCCCGTCGATCCATTCCTCGTCATGCACGCGCGCGAAACGGCGCACGCCGTCGTCGCCCGCTTCGCTTTGCGGCGCAGGGCCGAACACCGCCATTCGGCCGTCGAGACAATCGAGAACGACGACGATTGCGCCCGCTTCCTCCGCGCCGCGCTTGCGCAGCGTTGCGAATGCGCCTTCCACCGCGCAGCGGCGCAGATAGGCCGCTACCCAGATGTCGGCGCGAAGACGCGGGACCGTCACGGAATTGGAATGGAGGCGCGCGCGGCCAGGGCGCTGACCGTGCGCGCGTTGAGTTCGCCGGTCACGGGAATCTTGCTGTCGCGCTCGAACTTCTGGATCGCGGCGCGCGTGCCCGGCCCCATGAGGCCGTCGGGCTCGACCTTGTGACCGAGCTTTGCGAGCGCGCGCTGCGCGGCGCTGACGCGCTTTGGGTCGACGGCGGCCGGCGCGCTGGTGGATGCGGTCGTCGCGGGCGCGCTGGCGGGCGATGAACCCGCGCGCAGGAATTGCGCGATGGGATCGAACTCGGGCTGTTTGGCCGCCGGCTTCTGGGCTTCCGCCGGGCGCGGGGGCGGCGCGGGCACGATGGAGGGCGGGGCTGAGCGCGAGGGCGCCGCGGCAATCTGTGCGGATGGTTGCGCCTGCGATTGCGGCGCAGCGGCCCGTTGCGCGCCGGTTGCTTCCGGCTTGGCGATCAGGCGCGCGTCCCCCCGCGTCTCGGGCTTTGCGAACAGCGGCGCGGGATGGGGCGCGTTCTGCATGAACAGGAGGTTCGCGACGAAGCTGAACACGATGGCGCCGCACGCGAGCGAAACCAGCGTGCGCAGCGGGCGGCGCACCATGGCGCCGGCGATGGCGCGCAGCCGCGCGTGGCCGGGCGCGCGCGCGCCGTCGCGCATTTGCGGCACGCGGCTCATCACCGGCTCGAGAGGCTCCGCGCTGCGCGGGCGCGGGCGGCGGCGCGGCGGCTCCTCGGAGACCGAGTAATCGTAGTCGGCGCGGGCAAGGGCCTCAGGCAATTTGCTTCACCTTCTGTTCGCGCGGGCGATCGGGAAAAGGACCGGCGGCGATCGTCTCGATGCGGGCGACGCGCCCGCGGGCCTGGTCGGAAATGGCGCGGCAGTCGAGCGGCAGCGTGATCGTCACCCGCGTGCCCTCGCCCGGCGCGCTCTCGATGCGCACGGCGCCGCCGTGCAGGCCCACAAGTCCGCGCACAACCGACAGGCCAAGTCCGGTGCCCTCGTAGGGGCGATCGTAGGAATCCCTCGCCTGGAAGAATGGATCGCCCAGACGGGCGAGATCGCGCGCCATGACGCCAATGCCGTCGTCCTCGATGTCGATGGCGACGCCCGACCCCGCGAGGCGGGCGCGCATCGTGACGCGACCGCCGGCGGCGGTGAACTTCACCGCGTTGGAAACGAGGTTGATGAGGATTTGTTTCACCGCGCGCTTGTCGGCGACGATCTCGGGCATTTCGGGCGGCGTCTCGCGACGCAGTTCGACGCCGTTCTCCTGCGCCTTCAGGCGCACCATGTCGCAGCACTGGGCGATGAGGGGCGCGAGGTCGAACGGCTCGGGCGTGATCTGGAAGCTGCCCGCCTCGATCTTCGAGATGTCGAGGATCGAATTGACGACCGACAGCAGATGCAGGCCGGATGAATTGATGATGTTTGCGTATTCGCTGCGCCGCGCGGCGTCGAGCGCCATCACGTCGGCGCCGAGGATTTCGGAGAAGCCGATGATCGCGTTCAGCGGCGTGCGCAATTCGTGGCTGATGTTGGCGAGGAAGCGATCCTTGGAGGCGCCGCTCTGCTCGGCCTGCGCCCGCGCCGACGCCAGCTCCTGCGCATGGGCCAGTTCGTCGCTGACGTCGCGCAGCACGGCGATGAGGCGCAGGTCCCCTGCCCCGATGCGCCCGACGCGCAGCCGGACGGTCGCGAACCAGATCGCCTCGCCCTCGTCGCCGCCGGCGCGCACGCGAATGTCGGCTTCAACCGGCGCGTCGCCGATCGCCGCATCGGAGACGGACTTGAGGTAGAGGGGCCGGTCGGCCACGTGGACGCGCTCGAACAGGCCGCGGCCCGAAAGGTCGCGCATTCTGACGCCCGTCAGGCGGTCGCCATGCTGGGGCGCCTGGGAGAGCACCGCGCCGGTGCGATCGAGATGCAGGACGAGATCCTGCAGGACGCCGGCGAGCCCATCGAATTCGGCGCGCGCCGCCTCGCCCGCGCGACGGCGCTGGGAGGCATGGCGCACGAGCCCGGCGCACAGGGCGCCGGCATAGCAAATGGCCAGACACGCGAGCAGCGCCGTGGGAATGAGAGACGCAGGCGCGCCCGCGCCAACGGACGCGCAGACGAGGGCGGCGGCGAAGGCGGCGAGCGCCGAGGCGCCGACAAGGGCGATGCTGCCCGCGATGGCGGCCTGCACCGGCGCGGCGACAAGCAGCGCCGAGGCGGCGCCCGCAAGACCGGGCGCGGAGAACGAGGCGGCGAGCGCGAAACCGATGAGCCCGGCGATGCCCAGGCCCGCCGAGCCGACGAGATCGCCGGTGCGGGACGCGGCGAGCACTGCTGCGAGCGGGGTGAGGGCGAAGACCAGCGCGATCGCCTCGAGCCCGCCGGGGGCGCCGACGAGCGCGAAGTAGAGAGGGGCCGCCGAGAGGGCGGCGACGGCGAGCACGAGCTGGCTGGCGATGAACAGGCCATGGCGTTCGCGCTCGATCGCGTGCGAGGCGCTGTCGTGCGCTATCCCCTTCGCCAGGTCCCACAAACGCAAGAACATCGTCACGCCACACGAATCTGGGGACGCAAAGACGCCGCGTCCCTTCTGGCAAATTCGCAGGAGGCTCTTAAACGAACCCTAAGCAAGACGCGGTCGGCGCCACGAAAAGCAATCGCGGCGCTGATTTTGTGGGCGGCGCGGGGGGCTTTCGGCGCTCATGGTTTAGAATGCATTGCCAGCTCGGGCCCTGCGCCGCCGATTAACGAATCCTTGCGCGGCGCGAGGGAATGCAAGCTGATTCCTTGACCGGGCCTTGAGGGGGGCCGTGCAAGTGTGCGCCCGTCGAAATGGAGCCGTCATGTCATTTCTCCTCAAAAGCGCTTTCTGGCTTGCCCTCGTGTTCCTCGTGCTTCCGCAAAACGAGGCGGAGCGCGTGAAATCCGAAATCAACACCGCCATCGCGCAGGACACCGTCGTCCGCTCGGCGGTGGGCCGGACCCAGCAGGCGCTCAACCTCGTCGCCACGGAGGCCCAGCGCCTGTGCGAGGGCCAGACGCGCTCGTGCCTGGAAGCCGCCTCCGGCGCCGTGAAGAGCGCCATGGCCCAGAAATAGCCTCGACCTTGATCCTGCCCCGAGCCTGCCCGCCAGGGCGGCCCGGCCGGGGCGGCTGCGCGAGCGGGCGCGATTTGCGCTGGCGCCGGGCCCTGTGGTCTTCCATATAAGGACCAGCAGGACAACGCCCGGACACCCATGAGCATCGACGACATCATCGACGATTTCGCCCTGATCGACGATTGGGAAGAGCGCTATCGCTATGTCATCGAGCTCGGCCGTTCGCTGCCCGGTCTGCCCGACTCCGCCCACACGGAGGAGAACCGCGTGCGCGGCTGCGCCAGCCAGGTCTGGCTGGAGACGACCGTGTCGAAGAACGACAAGGGCGAGGCCGTCCTCTCCTTCCGCGCCGACAGCGACGCCCACATCGTGCGCGGGCTCGTCGCCATCATTCTCGCGCTCTACTCCGACAAGAGCGCGCGCGAGATTCTCGACGTCGACGCGCTGGCGGCGTTCGAAAAGCTGGGGCTCATCGAACACCTCACGCCGCAGCGCTCGAACGGCGTGCGCTCGATGGTCGAGCGCATACGCCGCGACGCGAACGCGGCCGTGCAGGCCGCCTGAGGGCAATCCATCAGCTTCCGTCGATGCGCGGGCGATAATCGTCCGCGCCCCAGTGACGCATGGCCTTGGCGCGCGCGGGCCCGCTCGCCTGCGCAGCGATGCCGTAGTGCCGCGCCAGCGCGCCGAGCGCCAGAGACAGCACCACCTTGCCCGACCGGCGCGGCCAGCCGCGCTCGCCCTCGACGGTCTCGAGACCTTTGAGAAAACCGCACACGTCCACCAGCAGGCCCGAAAACTCGGGGCCCGCCGCGGCCAGCGCCTGGTTGGCGCGCTGTCGTGCGGCGAGGGCGAGATCGGTCATCTCGCTCCCGCGCGCGCCACGGGGCCCCGACGCCACGTTGGACGTCCAGTTCGCCGTGACCCGCGGCAGGATCGCGCCCATGTCGAGATCGCGGCGCAGGCGCTCGCCGGCTTCGAATTCCGCCGCGCCCACGAGCTTGCGGCGGGCGAGCCAGGCGAGCGGGCTTTCCTGCGCATCGACGAGCGCGCTCGCGCCCTCCACCATGCGCCGTTCGAGAACGGCGTGCTGGGCGAGAAAACGCGTCTCCTGCGAGGGCGCGCGCTCCCGCGCCAGCGCCGCGCGGCCCTCGTCCGTGACGAAAAGGCGCGTGCGGCCAGATGCGCCGGGCGCGCTCCAGGCGGCGAGATCGCGCCCATTGAGTTCATCGGCGGCGGCGGACGTGGCGCGCCCCGAAGGCGCGGAAACGCCCGCGCGGGGGGCCGCGATGACGATGCCGCGGCCGATGTCGTCGCGCGCCGCGTAGGCGCCCGGCGCGCACAGGGCGTCGAGAAGGCGAAGAGCCGCGCGGCTGAGAGGGGGGCGCTCGCTCATCGTCCGCCCTCCACCGGGTCGCGATCGCCGGGTGCGCATTCTGCGACCTGCTGCGAGAAAGCCCCGCACCACAGGCGCAACGCGCGTTCGAGCCCGTCGAGCGCGCGATCCCACGCGGGACGGTCGCGGCTGTCCTCCAGCATCGCGCAGGCGCGGCGCGCGGCTGAGCGGTCGCGGGCAAGGCCCGCCGAAGCAGTGGTGAGCGAAGCCCCCAGCCCGACGTGCGCCAGATGCAACGCCAGCCTGCGCGCCCGCCTGAAACGCCCGGCCCGGTTGCGCCCGCTCAGCGCCGAGCCCGGCGTGCGGCAGATCGCGGCGGCCAGCGACCCGGCAAAGGCGCAAGCCCACGCGGGCGCGGGCGATGAATGAAATGACTGCATGAAACACAACTCCAGAAAAATCCCCGGCCTCCCCGCAGGAGAAAGGCTAGGATGAAAATCTGGAGGTGTAAAGAATTTTTTCCTATCGCTCGGCAAGGAAGCGACAAGCGCTTCGTCGAACCGTTCTGAACTGCGCCGGAGAAAAATGAGCCCGAAAAGCAAAGACCCCGCTCGAGGCGGGGTCTTCTTAAGGTCACAGCAGACTTGTTATCGTCCTCGCTATGACCTGCCACCCCTTGCAGGGTGGTCTTGCAAGCCCGCCGAAGCGGTAACGGTCAAAACATAAGCCTCATAAGTGAATTGTCAATGAAGACATCCCGAGTCGGTGAAGCGCGCACCTACGAGCCTCTTTCAGCACTTCAGCAGGAACAGAAGGCGCTTCATATCGCCTGAAACCTGTCTTGAGCCGGTCAAGTCGATGACTTGCAACACTTACGATTAGATCTCCTTTGATCCATGCCTGCGGGTAACGTTTGCCTGGTAGAGTCCGTACGGCAGCTCTAGGTGGTAAGGCTCCACAGGATCAGGAATTTTTGAGCTTATCGGCATGACCGTGCAAATGCGGGTCCATTGACGCTGATGTGCCGACACAACCAATACAGGCCGGGTTTTGGTCATCTCAGGCTCGCGAAAAGCAAGCCCGAAATGACAGATGACGATTTGCCCCGGCGCAGGTTGAAAGGTGAGCCCGACCGGATGCTGATCCTCTTGGACGGTCCTCGCAAAATCCCTGATCTGACTTGAAAACTGATTGTTTGCTCGAAGGCATGAGGCAAGAGTTCTGAATCGCCCTCTCATCGCTTTCGCTGTTCACGCTCACTTGAATGTTTGACATTTTCGAAATCCGAATCGGAATTCCTCACCCTATCACCTTCGACCTGTAAGATTGCTTCTGCAGCTTATGCACAGAAAGGCATTTCCAAACTCTGGCGAACGCACGCTAGCTGACCGCTCACAAAAACTCAGAAAAGATTCGCCGCGCCGTTCACGATCGTCGCTAAGTGGAATCACTTCGCACGTTGCACACGCGGGCGAAACTGCGCCCCCAATCCCTATTGCGGTCTCCGATGATGAAAGGGCTAGCAGTCGGGAGTGAAAGAGGCGTCCGAAGAAAAGCGAAAGCTTCGGACGGAGCCAATGGCCCGACTCGCGGCTGGAGAAGCCGCTCCGATTCAATTCTCCCCAAAAGCACAAACCTTTTCTCACTTCCGCCCTCCCGCCCCCACCACCGAGAATGCCGGCTCCCTTCTTCAGGAGCCGATCTTGGGCCGATATTCCTATTGCGAAGACATGAAACGCCGGGCGCGGCGGGCCGTCCGGGCTGACGTTGCGGACGGGGCCGCCCTCTACGAGCGGGCGCGCAGCCTGCCGCGCGTGTTGCCGATGACGCCATCCGAATGGGCCGGGCCCGAGCCGCAGACGACGAAAGCGATCGTGCGGCGGCTCGCGGACGCCTTGCGCCGGGAACGGCGCCTCGGCCGGGCGGGCCACTGGACCTACGATCTCAACCGGCACATCGCGTTGGCGCAGGCCTGGAAGGCGGAAAGCGAAACGCTCGCGCGCGCCAAGGGCGGCGGCGCGTAGCCGCCGCTCTCAAGGCGACAGGGATCTTGATGGATGACGCGGGCTACTTGCGCGCGCGCTTGCGCGCCTGGCCGAGGCCCATTTCCTTGGCGAGGGCCGAGCGGGCCTTGGCGTAGTTCGGCGCAACCATGGGATAGTCGGGCGGCAGGGCCCATTTGTCGCGATATTGCTCGGGAGTCATGTTGTACTGCGTGCGCAGGTGGCGCTTGAGCGACTTGTACTTTTTCCCGTCTTCCAGACAGATGATGTAATCGTCGTGGACGGAGCGGCGCGCGTTGACGGCCGGCTTGGGCGGTTCGGCGACGGGGGCCGGCGGGGCGGCCTGAATGCGGAGCAGCGCGTTGTGAACGTCGCGAATCAGCGCCGGCAGATCACCGGGGGCGACAGTGTTGTTGCTCACGTAGGCCGAGACGATGTCGGCGGCGAGCTCGATGTAATTCGACGTTTGCTCAGTCATGATTTCGGACCGCACCCATTTGCAAATGCTTCAATAAGTCGTTTCGGAAGAGCGTAATTTCCCCACCGGGCGCAAGTTAAAAGCTGCGCCGTAATGTGTATAATGCTTTTGATTACCGTAACAAGTATTTCAGACGCCCGGCCCACCCCATTTTTTTCCGTATAGACAAGTCCCCGCTTCGGCTTGCCGTGGAGGCGGGGCGCCATTACCTGTCGGCTGGCGCCAAAGGGCGCGGCGCAGTTCAGGCCACATGACAGATTCAAGCTCCAAAAGCGGTTCCCGAGGCTCCGAGGCCGGCGCGCAAACGCGCGCGCGCAAGCGCCGGACGGGCGCCGAAACCGCCGCGATTCCCGCGGCCTCCGCCGGCGCGGCGCCGTCGCGGCGGGCGGCGCAGGGCGACGCCCTTCCGGCGGCGAGCCATGCCGGTCTCGTCCAGCCCGCGGCAGCGCGGCGGCGGCGCGACGAGCGGGTCGTCCACGGCGAGCGCATCGTCGACGACTACGCCTGGCTGCGGGCGCCCAATTGGCAGGAGGTGCTGCGCAAGCCCTCCGCCCTGCCCCGCGACATCCGCGCCTTCCTCGAGCGCGAGAACGAATACGCCGACGCCGTCCTCAAGCCGATGAACGGCCTGCGGCGCACGCTGCTCAAGGAAATGCGCGCGCGCATCAAGGAAGACGATTCCGATCCGCCGACGCCCGACGGGCCGTTCGCCTATTACAGCCGCTACCGCAAGGGCGACGAGCATCCGCTGGTCTGCCGCAAGCGCATCGACAGCGGGCGCGAGACGATCATGCTCGATTGCGAGAAGCTCGCCGACGACGAGGCCTTCTTCGACCTGGAGACCGCCGCGCATTCGCCCAGCCAGCGCCTGCTGGCGTGGAGCGTCGATGTGAAGGGCTCGGAATATTACACGATCCGCGTGCGCGACATCGACAACGGGCGCGACCTGCCGGACGCGACGATCGACACCGACGGCGAGATCGTCTGGAGCACGGACTTCGGGCTGCTATCATTACGTGCGCGTGGACGAGAACCACCGCTCCTGCCAGATCTTCCGTCATCGGCTTGGCGCGCCCGCGTCCGCCGACGAACTCCTGTTCGAAGAGCTCGATCCGCGCTGGTTCCTGCGCGTGGGGCAAACGCAATCGGGACGGATCGGGATCATCGAGATCGAGGATCACGAAACGTCCGAAGCCTACATCTTCGATCTCGCCGACAACAATTCGCGCCCGCGCCTCGTGGAGCGCCGCCGCGCCCGCGTGCAGTACGAGGTCGAGCACCACGGCGAGAGCCTGTTCATCCTCACCAACGCCGACGGGAGCGAGGACTTCAAGATCGTCGAGGCGCCGCTGGCGACCCCCGGCAAGACGCACTGGACGGATGTGGTTCCCCATCGCAAGGGCGTGATGATCACCGGCTTTGCGGTGTTCGCGCGCCATCTCGTGCGCACGGAGCTGGAGGATGGGCTGCCGCGCATCGTCGTGCGCGAGATCGCCAGCGGCGAGGAGCACGCCATCGCGTTCGACGAGGCGGCCTACGACCTCGATCTCGAAGAGGTGCTGGAGTTCGACACCAACCTGATGCGCTTCAGCTTCTCGTCGCTGAAGACGCCGGGCGAGGTGTGGGACTACGACATGGCGACGTGCGAGCGCACGCTTGTGAAGCGGCAGGAGATTCCCTCCGGCCACAACCCGGACGATTACGTCACGCGCCGCATCATGGCGACATCGCACGACGGCGCGCGCGTGCCGGTCTCCATCCTGCATCGCAAGGACACGCCCATCGACGGGTCCGCGCCGATGCTGCTGGAAGGCTACGGCGCCTACGGATACGCGTTCGAGGCGCATTTCTCCTCGTCGCGCTTCTCGCTGGTGGACAGGGGCTTCGTCTACGCCATCGCGCACATTCGCGGCGGCACGGACAAGGGCTGGAGCTGGTACATCGACGGCAAGCTCGAAAAGAAGCAGAACTCGTTTCACGACTTCATCGCCTGCGCGCGCACGCTGGCGGCGCAGAAGTACACGCGCGAAGGCGCCATCGTGGCGCTCGGCGGCTCGGCGGGCGGCATGCTCATGGGCGCGGTCGCCAACATGGCGCCGGAGCTGTTCGCGGGCATCATCGCGGACGTGCCGTTCGTGGACGTGCTCAACACGATGCTCGACGACACGCTGCCGCTGACGCCGCCCGAATGGCTTGAATGGGGCAACCCGATCAAGGACCCGGACGCGTTCCATCGCATCCGCTCCTACTCGCCCTACGACAACGTGAAGGCGCAGAAATATCCGGCGATCCTCATCGAGGCGGGGCTCACCGACCCGCGCGTGACCTATTGGGAGCCGGCCAAATGGGCGGCGCGGCTGCGCGCCTCCATCACCGGGGGCGGGCCGATCCTCCTGCGCACCAACATGAAGGCGGGCCACGGCGGCGCCTCGGGCCGCTTCGACCGGCTGAAGGAAATCGCCGTCGAATACGCGTTCGCGATCTGGGCGACGCAGGGCCAGCGGGCGCCCGTGCGGCAAGCGGCTGCGCGCAAGGCGCCTGTCGCCAACGCGGCCGGGACGACGATGGCCGCCAGCGCGGGCGCGAAACGCGCGCGCAAGCGTCCCGCCGCATCGGAGGGCGCATGAGCGGCCTCATCGATCGCGCGCGCACGCACTTGCTCGTCATCGACGTGCAGGAGAGGCTTCTGCCAGCCATGAGCGAGCCGCAGCCCGCGCTCGCCAATTGCATGCGCCTCGTGCAGGCGGCGGCGCACCTGTCGCTGCCGGTCACCGTCTCCCAGCAATATCCAAAGGGCATCGGCCCCACGGTCGAGGAGCTGCGGCGGCTTCTGCCGAACGGGGCCGCGGTGCTCGACAAGCTGGCGTTCTCATGCGTGCGCGACGCGGGGCTGCGCATGCGCATCGAGCAGCTCGCCGCCGACGGCCGCGATCAGGTTCTGGTGTGTGGAATAGAGGCGCACGTGTGCGTGCTGCAAACCGCGCTCGAGATCGCCGCCACGGGCCTTTCGTGCTTCGTGGCCGCCGACGCGACGGCCTCGCGCGTTCAGGCGTCAAAGGACATCGCAATGGCGCGCATGCAGGGCGCGGGCGTGACGATCGTCACGAGCGAAATGGCGATCTTCGAATGGCTCGGCCAGGCGGGAACCGCCGATTTCAAGGCGCTGATGCCGCTGGTGAAGTGAGTCAGCTCTTCTTCTCGAGGAAGGCCCGCAACTCGTCGAGCGAGGCGAAACGGTACCGCCCGTTGGGCGCTTCCGCGTCGATCGAGCCATCCTCGTACAGCGTGTAGCGCACGCCCTGCGATTCATACTTGCGCGCGATCTTGGGCAGCGGCGCCACGGGCGGCGGCTCGGGGATCGCCTTGGCCGGCGCGGGCGCGCTTTCTTCCGCCTTCGGCGCCACGGGTTCGCTAGGGCTCTCGTCCCTGGCAGCATCGATCTCTTCCGGTTTGGCGTCTTCGCTGGCGCTGGCGGTTTCCACCGGGGCGCCTTCCGGCTTGCCCTCCATCGCCTGCGTATGCGGCGGCGTCAGGTCGAGGGGAACTTCGCCCGGCTCAGCCGGGCGCGGCGGCGGGGGCGTGTCGGCGGCCTGCGGCGAGGGATCAAAACGCCCGGACGTCGGCTTGCCGGTCGGGGCGCCGGCGTCGCCGCGCAGGGCGCGCTCCAGCCACCCGATGCTCTTGTCGCCCTGCCCGGCCTCGGGCGGCGCGGGGGCCGCCTCCACCGATGAGACGGAGCGCGCAGGTTCGCCGTCTCTCGCTTCAGCGCGGGCGGGAGCGGCAGCCGTCGCAGCAGGCGGCGCGGGCGGGGGCGGCGGCGGGGGCGCCGGCGCAACGCCGCGCCTCGGGCGACCCGGCGGAATGGGCGGCGGGGCGGCGGGCCTTCCAGAGCGAACCGGCGTCTCCCGCCCTGCGGCAGGCGCAGGAGAAGGGGGCGCGGGGATCGGAGGGGGCGCGGGGATGGGCGGGCGCGGCATGACCGGACGCGCGGGTTCGGGCCCCTCGATCGCTCCGGGCTCCTGAACGGCGGCCGCCGTTGCGGGCGCCGGCGGCGCGGATGGGTCCTTCCCGGCCTCCGCCTGCTGCGCTTCCAGATCGAGTTGCAACTGGGACTTGTCGACGGCGGCGCTCTCGGGTGCGGCGGCCGGAAGCGCAGGCGCTTCAGCCTGATGACCCATGACCGGCGCGGCGACAGGCGCGGGCGGAGCGGGACGCGGCTTGCTCTCGGGCAGGCGGACAACGCGCGCCAGCCGCTCGAGCGAGCCGATCACGGCTGCGAGGCCGAGCATCAGCATGCCGGCCGCAAACAGAACCGAGCCGCCGATGACCGCGCTCCATCCGCGCTCGACCTGGACGATGAGCGAACCCGTGAAACCCCAATAAAGGCCGAATGCGGCCATCACCAGCCCGGCGGCGGCAACCATCCACTTCATTGCAGGCCAATTCCTCCGCTGGACATGCGCAACCATGCGCGTGTCGGGGGCGCATTGCGGCGCATATGACCACGGATGGCCGCAAAGTAAAACATGAGCCATGCGGCGCGCGCGCCCGGCAGGATTGATTCGCGCCCTGAACGAAAGTATCCCTCTTGTCCCGACGCCGGCAGGCGGGGCCTTCAGACGCAGAGGGCCGCAGCCGCGTCCGTCACTTTATCGAAAGGCGCCATGATGAGCTTCACGCTTCCCGATCTTCCCTACGCCTACGACGCGCTGCAGCCCTACATGTCGACGCGAGACGCTGGAGTATCACCACGACAAGCATCACCTCGCCTACGTGACCAACGGCAACAACCTGCTGAAGGGCACGGAGTGGGAGGGCAAGTCGCTCGAGGAGATCGTGAAGGGCTCGTTCGGCAAGAACGCCGGCCTCTTCAACAACGCCGGCCAGCACTACAACCACCTGCACTTCTGGAACTGGATGAAGCCCAACGGCGGCGGCAAGATCCCCGGCGAGCTTGAGAAGGCGATCGTCGACGGCTTCGGCTCGGTCGACAAGATGAAGGAAGACTTCATCGCAGGCGGGCGTCACGCAGTTCGGCTCGGGCTGGTGCTGGCTCGCCGTGCAAGGACGGCAAGGTCGTCGTCACCAAGACCGCCAACGGCGAAAGCCCGCTGGTGCACGGCGCGACGCCGATCCTCGGCTTCGACGTGTGGGAGCACTCCTACTACATCGACTACCGCAACCGCCGCCCCGACTACCTGAAGGCGTTCGTCGACAACCTGGTGAACTGGGAGTACGTCGAGAAGATGTACGCCGCGGCGACGAAGTAAGCGGCTTCACGCTTTTGACCTGATGGACCGGCGCTTCGAAAGGAGCGCCGGTTTTTCGTTGGCCCTCTAAGGAAGGCTTGCCCGCTCTCCCGGCACGTGCTCTTTGAGCTTTTTACGCCTGTGCGATTTCTTGAATGCCTTATTGGAAGCCGCTCGTTTCAGGCGGACAGATCGTTGATTTATCCCACCTCGAACCGTTCGATTTCACGATCGTTCCTCTGGGATGGGACAGACCATGCGACCGTCCACGTAACCTTCAATAACCATTGCTTCACGTGCAAGTTCGATCCCGTGCGGCATACGGAAGCGCTGAGCGAGCGCCACGCGGCCCGGTATGAGCGCCGCGCATTGACGAGATTCGCTATGCGCTCAGCAAGACACTTCCTCTGCATATCCGCGCGCTCGACGGACAGAGGATTTCGCGGACGCGCACCAATGTCCTCGTTCGAATTGCGATGGAAGGCCCATAGCAGACTATGCCGTCTTTTTCAGCCTGCAACGTGCAGGCCCGGCGCCAATGCGACCTGTTTGTCACTGAGCGCCTATCCGCTCGCGCGTGGAAGGCATACGGTGGCGTGACCGGCGAGATGAGATTTCAATCTGGCTGTCGCGCGCGTGCTTGAGGGCAAGTCCCTCAAGTTCCTACCCTCGCGACGCTGAGTACGCGGCGCGCCGAAAAACAAAAAGAGCCCGAAGGCTCTTTTTGAAGATCTGGCAACCTCTTGGATATCCCGCATTGCGCGTGGACCCTTGCGGGCGGGGGGAGCTGTCGCAGCCAGTCAGGCGTCCCGTGACGCATAATCTAGCGTGCGACGGCGCAACAAATCAATGCTTCGACCTGGCCGCCGCTTCGCGATCACGGCCACATCCCCAGCCTCGCCCCCGCGTTCTCCATCGTCTGCGTGAACCTGTCCGACAGCAGGAACGCGAGCTCCTGCTCCCGCGTCGTCGTCACCGGGTCGAGGCTCTTCAGTTCGTCGTCCACATGGCCGGGATGGCACATCACAAGATGGCGCTCGCCAGGCTGGACGAGGTAGCGCGCGAAGTCGGCGCCGAAATCGCGGGAGGCGTCGAAGGCGGAGAAGCCCGAGAAACCCTCGTTGACCGAAAAGCCTTTCGCGCGCGCATCGCCCGCGAAGCCGCGGCCATACCAGGCGAGGCCGAGCGCCTTCGTGTTTTCGACGCCCCGGCGCAGGATGCGGGCGGGCCGGTCGGCGCTGTCGCGCAGCCAGACCTTGCCGGCGTAGCCGCGCGTCGCCGCCTCTTCCAGAAGCAGCCCGCGCACCGGTTCGAGCACGTGCACATGCTGGTGGCCGTCGATGAAATCGGGCGGCCGGCCCATCGCCTCCTCGAAGGCGTGAAAGCTGGCGCCGCGATCTCGTGGGCGACGTCGGCGACGGCCTCGCGCGACAGCCGCGCCGCGCAGGAAGGTCGAGAGCTTCGGCAGCACGCCGCCCGGCGCCAGCGCCCTGGCGGGGGTGAGCGGGGCGCCCAGCGTCAGGTTGAGATGCACGCCGAACAGCGGGCGAGGCTCACCGCCCCTGCCCTCCAGCGCCTTCAGGTCGCGCGCGGCCGCGCGCCAGTTCGGGCGGTTGGTCATGGCCCCCGTCGCGTTGAGCCGGCCGGCGGACAGCGCTTCGAGGATGCCGGCGCTCACCGCCGGGGAAAGGCCATAATCGTCAGCGCAGAGAATGAAGGGATAGCTTTGCAAGTCGGCTCGTCCGCGGGATGGCTCGTCCAAAGGGTCGCCGGCGCTTCTAGCACGGGCGCAGGAACACGTCCCGACTGCAGTCCCGGAACACGTCCCGACTTGCAAGCCGAGCATGGTTCAGCATAGGTCTGAAACGATGACACGACGCCCAGGGGCCCCGGACGCCACATGAGCCAGACGCCAGAGATCGCGCGGGCGCCCGCCTCGACCGTGACGCAGCAGGAGCGGCCGGAACTGTCCGTCGTCATCCCGTGTTCAACGAGGCGCGACAACCTCCGGCTGCTCGTCGACACGCTGACGCCCGTGCTGGAGCGCGCGGCCGATTCCTGCGAGGTCGTCTTCGTCGACGACGGCTCGCAGCGACGACACGCTCGCCGCGCTACGGCCGCGCGCACGAACGTCGACCCGCGCTTTCGCGCCGTCTCGTTCAGCCGCAACTTCGGCAAGGAGATCGCCATCGCCGCCGGGCTCGACCATGCGCGCGGGCGCGCGGTCGTCATCATGGATGCCGACCTGCAGCATCCGCCGGAGATGATCGAGACCTTCGTGGAGCGCTGGCGCGAGGGCTACTCGAATGGTCTACGGCCAGCGCACCGACCGCGACGGCGGACTCGGCCCATGCGCGCGCTGCTGACGCATGCGCTTCTACCGGCTGTTCGCCAGCTTCGGCGAGACGCAGCCTGCCGCGAGGGCGCCGGCGATTTCCGCCTGCTCGACCGCAAGGCCGTGGAGGCGCTGCGCGCGATGCGGCGAGCGCGCGCGCTTCTCCAAGGGGCTCTACGCCTGGATCGGCTTTCGCTCCGATCGGCGTGCCCTTCGAGGTGGCAGGAGCGCGCGCTCGGCGCAGTCGAAGTTCAGCTATCGCAAGCTGTTCCGCTTCGCGCTCGACGGCATCACGTCGTTCTCGACGCTGCCGCTGAAGGTGTGGACCTATGTCGGCACGATCATCTCCATCTGCGCGCTGGCGACGGCGGTGTTCTTCATCTTCCGCACGCATGCATCCACGGCGCCGACGTGCCGGGCTACGCCTCGCTGATCGTCTCGATCATGTTCTTCGCCGGCGTGCAGCTCATGTCGCTCGGCATCATCGGCGAATATATCGGCCGCATCTTCGCCGAGGTGAAGCGGCGGCCGCTCTATCTCGTGGCCGAGCGGATCGGCGTGCGAGGACGACGGCTCGCCCATGCCGCCCCGAACGGCCGGGCGAGCGCCGCCGCGCCTGAGCGATGGTGCGCAGCCTCCTCTCGGTCGGCGGCTTCACGCTTCTCTCCCGCCTCACGGGCTTCATCCGCGACGTGGTGATGGCGCGCGATCATGGGCGCGGGCTGGTCGCCGACGCCTTCGTCGTCGCCTCGCGCCTGCCCAACCATTTCCGCGCCATCTTCGGCGAGGGCGCGTTCAACGCCGCCTTCGTGCCCACCTATTCGCGCGTGCTGGAGACGCGAGGGCGCGGCGCAGGCGCGCACTTCTCGGCGCAGATTGTTCACGCTGCTGCTGGCGATCGCAGATCGTGCTGCTGGCGCTTGCGCTGCTGTTCATGCCGCAGCTCGTGCTGCTGCTGGCGCCCGGGCTTCGCCGACGATCCCGAAAAGTTCGCGCTGGCGGTGACGCTGACGCGCATCACCTTCCCCTATCTGCTGTTCGTCACGCTGGTGACGCTGCTCGTCGGGCGACGCTCAACGCGCACGAACGCTTCGCCGCCGCCGCCGCCGCGCCGGTGCTGCTCAACGTCGCCATCGTCGCGGCCTCGCGCGTCGCGTTCCTGTTTCCCGAACGCCGGCGTATGCCGCGGCCTCGGGCGTGCTCGCTGGCGGGCGTTCTCGAACTTGCTGCTGATGGTCGTCGCGGCAAGGCGCGCCGGCGTGCTCGCCGTGGTTCGCGCGGCCGCGGCTGGACAGCCGACGTGACGCAATTCTTCAAGACGCTCGGCCCGGCCGTGATCGGCTCGGCGGGCGTGCAGATCGCGCATGTTCGCCGACACGATCATCGCCTCGATGCTGCCGACCGGCGCGGTGTCGTCGCTCTATTACGCCGACCGCTCTACCAGCTTCCCATCGGCGTCATCGGCATCGCGGCGGGCACCGTGCTGCTGCCGGAGATGAGCCGGCGCTTCGCGGCGGGCGACGACGCGCGGCGCGCATCGAGGCGCAGAACCGCACGATGGCGCTGACCATCGCGCTGTCGGCGCCGTTCTTCGTCGCGTTCCTGACGATCCCGGACCTGATCATGGCGCGGCGCTGTTCCTGCGCGGCGCGTTCGACGCGGAGGCCGCCGCGCGCTCGGCCGCCGTGCTCGCCGCCTATGGCGTCGGGCCTGCCGGCCGTCGTGCTGATCCGCTCGGCGGTGGCGAGCTTCCAGGCGCGCGGCGACACGATGACGCCGATGATCGATCTCGCTCGGCGGCGGTCGCCGTCAACGTGGCTCTGAAGATCGTGCTGTTCCAGCCGCTGGGCGCGGCGGGCCTCGCGATCGCGACCGCGGTCGGCGCGTGGATCAACTTCACGCTGCTGTGCGCGCTCGCCATGCGGCGCGGCGACATGGCGCCCGACGCCCTGTTGCGCAAGACGCTCGTCGCCGCCTCCATCGCCAGCGCGCTGCTGGCGCTGGTCGCCATCTTCGGCCGGGAGCCGGCGCTTGCGGCCGGCGCGATGCTGACGGACGGCTTCGCCAAGGAAGCGGCGCTGATCCTGCTCGCGGGCGCCGGCGCGGTGGTCTATTTCGCCGCGCTGGCCGCGCTGCTTCTGGCGCAGGGCGTGCGGCCCGGGCGCCTGCGTCGCGTGGCGGCCAAGGCGGCCGAACCCGTCAAGCCCGGCCCCGCCGACCCCGTTGCATGAAGAGGGCGACGAAAGTCCGGCTGTTCGCGCCGCGCGCGAGCAGGGCACATGGACGGCTGCTGGCGGAGACGCGCGCCATGACGATGCCGGTCTATGTTTTCGACGCCTACGGCACGCTGTTCGACGTGCACGCCGCCGTCGCCCGCCATGCGGCGCAGGCCGGGCCGCAGGCCGCGCGGCTGTCCGAGATCTGGCGGGCCAAGCAGCTCGAATACACGTGGGTGCGCTCGCTCGCGGGCGCGCCGTATCGTGACTTCCGCGACCTCACCGCGCAGGCGCTCGACTATGCAGGCGCGGCGACCGGCGGGCTCGATCCCGCCCTGCGCGAGCGGCTGCTGGCCGCCTACGACGAGCTTCCCGCCTATGCCGACGCGCGCCCGGCGCTGGAGGCGCTGAAGGGGGCCGGCGCGCGCCTCGCGATCCTCTCCAACGGCTCGCCCGACATGCTGGCGAGCGCGGTCCGCGCGGCAGGTCTCGCCGCCCTCTTCGACGCGGCGCTGTCGGTGGACGAACTGCGCATCTTCAAGACGGCGCCCCAGGTGTACGCCATGGCGGCCGAGCGCCTCGGCGTGGCGCCAGCCGCGATCTCCTTCCAGTCGTCGAACCGCTGGGACATCGCCGGGGCGAGCCTGTCCGGCTTCCGCTCCGTCTGGATCAACCGGGCCGGCGCGCCGGACGAATATCCCGACCTTCCGCCCGCCCGGACCCTGAGGGGTCTTGACGAATTGCCCGCCCTCCCCGACTGACCGGGAGCCGTTTCAAAACGGCCAAGCCGCACCTACATGTGCGGGCCAGACATTGCGGACCACATGAGCGCGCCAACGATCGTACGCACCATCGCCGACCTTCGTCAGACGGCCGCCCCGTGGCGGCGCGCCGGCGAGCGGCTGGCGCTCGTCCCCACGATGGGCGCCCTGCACGAGGGGCACGTGTCGCTGGTCACGCTCGCGCGCACGAAGGCGCAGCACGTGGCCGCGTCGATCTTCGTCAACCCGACGCAATTCGCGCCCACCGAGGATTTCGCGCGCTACCCGCGCACGTTCGACGCTGACGTGGAGAAGCTCGCGCAGGCCGGTTGCGATCTCGTCTTCGCGCCCAGTCCGCAGGAGATGTATCCGCCCGGGTTCGCCACCACGATCTCGCTCGACGGCCCTGCGAAGGCGGGGCTCGAAGACGCAGTGCGGCCCGGCCATTTCGCGGGCGTGGCGACGGTCGTCGCCAAGCTCCTCATCCAGGCCGCGCCCGACGTCGCGGTGTTCGGCGAGAAGGATTACCAGCAGCTCGCGGTGATCACGCAAATGGTCCGCGACCTCGACCTGCCCGTCGAAATCGTCGGCGCGCCGACCATGCGCGAGGCCGACGGGCTCGCCATGTCCTCGCGCAACGTGTACCTGAGCGCGGCCGAACGGGCGGCGGCGCCGGCGCTGTTCGCCACGCTGCAGGAGTGCGCGGCGCGGATTTCGAAGGGCGAGGCGTTCGCGGCCGTGCTGGCCGACGGGCGGGCGCGGATCCAAGGGGCGGGCTTCGCGCTCGATTATCTGGAGCTGCGCGACGCGGTGACGCTCGCGCCGGTCGAGACGCCCGCAGGGCGGATGCGCCTGCTGGTTGCGGGGCGGATCGGAACCACGCGGCTTATCGACAACATTGCTATACATATCGCCCCGGCGCCTGGCGCCGGTTCGATCAGGCAGGAGAGCTGAATGGCGTATCTGGCCGAACGCAAGCCGCTCAAGCTCGGCGACTTCGCGAAGATGCGGGCGGCGGGCGAGAAGATCGCCGTGCTCACCTGCTACGACGCGAGCTTCGCGTCGATGCTGGACCGGGCGGGCGTCGACGTGCTGCTCGTGGGCGACTCGCTCGGCAACGTGCTGCAGGGCCATTCCTCGACGCTGCCGGTCACGATGGACCATGTCGCCTATCACACCGAGTGCGTGGCGCGCGGCGCGAAGCGTCCGCTCATCATCGCCGACATGCCGTTCGGCTCGTACCAGGAGACGCCGGCGCTCGCCATGCGCAACGCGGCGCGGCTGATGGCGGCGGGCGCGCACATGGTGAAAGTGGAAGGCGGCGCGCACATGGCGGAGACCGTGCGCTTTCTCGTGGAGCGCGGCGTGCCGGTGTGCGCGCACACGGGCCTCACGCCGCAGCACGTCAACCAGCTCGGCGGCTATCGCGTGCAGGGAACGACGGAGGATTCAGCCGCTGTGCTGAAAGCCGACGCGAAGGCGCTCGAACAGGCGGGCGCCGCGATGATGGTGATCGAGATGATCCCCGCGACGCTCGGCGCGCAGATCACGCAGAGCCTCACGACGATGGCCACGATCGGCATCGGCGCCGGCCCCGATTGCGACGGGCAGGTGCTGGTGCTGCACGACATGATCGGCGTGTACCCGGGCAAGAAGCCGCGCTTCACGAAGGATTTCATGCCGGGCGCCGCGAGCATCGAGGACGCGGTGACGCGCTACGTGCAGGCGGTGAAGGGCGGGACGTTCCCGGCGCCGGAGAATTGTTACTAGGCGCTTTATCGAGCCGCAAAGAGGCGTTCGCGTCATGGTCGGCGAACGCCGACCATCCACGTCTGGCGAACGCTGATGAAGCACTAAACCATTGAGCCGCGGCTGGTCGTGGATGGTCGGCCTGCGCCGACCATGACGAGGCGGAGGGAGGTAGAAACCTACCCCGCCAACGCCTCCAGCACCCGCGCCCAGCTTCGCGCGCCCTTGTGGAAGCTTTTCACTTCGTACTTTTCGTTCGGCGAGTGGATGCGGTCGTCGTCCAGCCCGAAGCCGATCATCAGCGAGTCCATTCCCAGATCGCGCTTGAATTCGCCGATCACGGGGATCGAGCCGCCGCCGCCCGCCATGACGGCCTCGCGGCCCCATTCGGCGGTGAGCGCGGCGCGGGCCTTCTGCAGCATGGGCGAGGAGAACGGCAGCGAGATCGCGGGCGAGGCGCCGTGGGCGATGAAGGTCGCCGTGCAATCGACCGGCAGGCGCGCGTTGACGAAGTGATGGAAGCTCTCGACCACCTTCTTCGGGTTCTGATGCGCCGACGAGGCGGAACGAAACCTTGGCCGAGGCGCGCGCGGGCAGCACGGTCTTGGTGCCCTCGCCCGTGTAGCCGCCGACGATGCCGTTCACGTCGCAGGTGGGGCGCGACCAGACCTGCTCCAGAACGCTGCGGCCCTTCTCGCCCGCGGGCTCGGCGAGGCCGACGGCGCCTAGATACGCCTTCTCGTCGAACGCGAGCGCGCGCCATTGCGCGGCGACTTCTGCGGGCAATTCCTCGACGCCGTCGTAGAAGCCGGTCAGCGTCACGCGGCCATTCTCGTCGTGCAGGTCCGCGAGGATGCGCGTGAGCACGCGGATCGGATTCATCGCGGCGCCGCCGAACAGGCCCGAATGCAGATCGCGCGATGCGGCCTCGATCACCACTTCCTGCAGCACGAGGCCGCGCAGCATCGTGGTGATGGCGGGCGTGTCCTTGTCCCACATGTTCGTGTCGCACACGAGCACGGCGTCGGCCTTCAATTCATCCTTGTGCGCCGAAAGGAACGCGCCGAGAGACGGCGAGCCGCATTCCTCCTCGCCCTCGAACAGGATCGAGACATGGCACGGCAGGCCTCCGCCGCCCTCGCTCATGAACGCGCGGCACGCCTCCACGAACGCCATGAGCTGGCCCTTGTCGTCGGCGGCGCCGCGCGCGACGATGCGCTTCGAACCTTCCGCCTCGACAATCTTCGGCGCGAAGGGATCGCTCTCCCACAGCTCCAGCGGATCGACGGGCTGCACGTCGTAATGGCCGTAGAACAGCACGTGCGGCGCGTTCGCGCGCGGCGATTTCGCGTGGGCGACCACCATCGGCCGGCCGGCGGTGGGACGCACCGAGGCGTCGAAACCGATGCCCTTCAACTGCTCGCACAGCCAATGCGCGGCGCGCGCGCATTCATCGGCGAAGGCGGGATCGGTGGAGATCGAGCGTATCTTCAGAAGCTCGAACAGCCGCGCGAGCGATGCGTCGAGATTGCTGTCGATGGACGACAGGACATTGTCGATCGCCATGACCTACCTCTTGCCGCCGCCGAGAATTCCTCCCAGCACGTTGCGCAGGATGGCGCGCGACACCTGCGTGCCGATGGAGCGCGCCGCCGACGTGCTCGCGGACTTGATGATCTGCTCGGCGAGCGTCGGGGGCACGCGCATCGGCTTGCCGGTCTTGGGATTGATCGGGGGCGGCTTGCCGCCGCCCAGCGCGCCGCCGAGCATGCCGCCGAGCTGTTCGAGAATGCCGCCGCCGCCGGCGCTCGCCTGCGTCGCCGCCTCCTGCGCATCCTGAGCCCGCTTGGCCAATTGCTCGAAGGCGGAGTCGGCCTCCACGGCCTCGTCATACTTGCCGCGCACGGGGCTGCCCTGCATCACCTGGCGGCGCTCGGCTTCCGTGATCGGGCCGACGCGCGCGGCCGGCGGCGCGATGAACGTGCGCGCCACTTCGGACGGCGCGCCCTTGAGATCGAGCGTCGAAACCAGCGCCTCGCCGACCTTCAGTTCGGTGATGGCGGTGGCGGTGTCGAAGCCCTTGCGCTGGCGGAACGTCTCGGCGGCGGCGCGCACCGCCTTCTGGTCGCGCGGCGTGAAGGCGCGCAGGGCGTGCTGCACGCGATTGCCGAGCTGGCCCAGCACGGTCTCGGGCACGTCGAGCGGGTTCTGCGTGACGAAATAAACGCCGACGCCCTTGGAGCGGATGAGGCGCACGACCTGCTCCACCGCGTCGAGAAGCGCCTTGGGCGCGCTGTCGAACAGAAGATGCGCCTCGTCGAAGAAGAAGACGAGCTTGGGTTTGTCGGGGTCGCCCACCTCGGGCAGCGTCTCGAACAGTTCCGACAGCATCCACAGCAGGAAGGTCGCGTAGAGGCGCGGGCTGCGCATCAGCTTGTCGGCGGCGAGGATGTTGATGACCCCCTGCCCGCGCTCGGTGCGGATGAAGTCCTGCAGGTTGAGCGGCGGCTCGCCGAAGAAGGGGCCGGCGCCCTGGTTCTCCAGCACCAGCAATTGCCGCTGGATCGCGCCCACGGTCGCGGGGGCGACGTTGCCGAACTTCTGCTGCAGCTCGGCCCTGTTGTCCGAGATGAACTGGAGCATCGCCCTGAAGTCCTTCAGGTCGTGCAGGATGAGGCCGTTCTCGTCGGCGACGCGGAAGACGATGTTGACGACGCCTTCCTGGACGTCGTTCGCCTCGATGAGGCGCGAGAGCAGCAGCGGCCCCATTTCGGAGATCGTGGCGCGGATCGGATGGCCCTGCTCGCCGAAGAGGTCCCAGAACACCACCGGAAACTCGTCGGGCTGCCATTCGAAGCCCAGTTCAGTGGCGCGCTTGGTGAAATGCTCCTTCGGCTCGCCGGGCATGGCGATGCCCGAGAGGTCGCCCTTCACGTCGGCGGCGAACACCGGCACGCCGGCATTGGAGAAGCCTTCGGCCAGGGTTTGCAGGGTGACGGTCTTGCCGGTGCCCGTGGCGCCGGTCACAAGTCCGTGACGGTTGGCGCGTTTGAGGTTGAGGTACTGGAACTCGCCCTCCCCCTTGCCGATCAGCACCATCCCAGGCTCGTTCCGCGGATCCGTCGACATGGGTAATCCTCAACAGCAAAATCGAACGTCGCTTATAAGCCAGCGTCCGTCCGCTTTCCACCGGTGGACGCGCTCAAGGCTTATTCAGCTGGCACTAAAGTAGTTGTCGCGAGTTGACTTGACGATCCCGCTCCCCGATGCTCGGGGCGTTATAAGATCGACTCCGGAGGCAATTCTGCGCAATCCGCGCAAAAAGCTCAGGCTGGCGCAGGTCCTCGTGGCCCTGCTGGCCATGCTTGTGTCCTCCGTTCCGGACCTGCGCGGCGTCCACGGCTATCGAAGCGGCGAGATCGCCCTTCTCGAACCCGCCGAATCGCAGGAAGCCCAGGAAACAGCGGCGCCTCAGGCGCGCACCACCGAAGACATCGAGGAATTCCTCGGCAACGACGCGCCGGGAGCCCGCACGTCGGGCTTCATCCTGGCGTTGTCGGACGAGGACCATCTGCGCCGTTGCGCACCCTCGTGGACGCCGGCGAGGCGTCATTCCTGCGCCCATCCCCCGACAGGACCCCCGACCGCCTGAACGACGGCTCCGTGATCGCGCGCTCGCGCGCCCGCCAGAGCCACGTTTCCCGGCGTTGCCCGCAACCGCCCGCCAGCGGCGGCGCGCGTCACGCCACCCGGCAGTCACTTGGGATGCTCGCACGAGCTCACAATCAATTCGGCAGAACCTCTATGGAAAGTCTCGGTCCAGATCTCCTCAAGCTGGTCCAGATCATCTGGATCAACATCATTCTCTCGGGCGACAACGCCGTGGTCATTGCGCTCGCGTGCCGCGGCCTGCCGCCTGAAAAACAGCGTTCGGGCATGATCGTCGGCGCTCTCGTCGCCGTCGCCCTGCGCATCGTGTTCACGGTCATCGTTGCGACCCTTCTGTCCACCCCTTTCCTCAAGATCGTAGGCGGCTGCCTGCTCCTGTGGATCGCGGTCAAACTGGTGCGCGGCGAGGAAGAAGGCGGCGACAACATCCAGGCGTCCGACCGTCTCTTCCATGCGGTGAAGACGATCGCCATCGCCGACATGGTGATGAGCCTCGACAACGTGCTCGCCATCGCCGCGGTGGCGAAGGATTCGGTCGCGCTGCTGATGATCGGCCTCGCCATCTCGATCCCGCTGATCGTGGCCGGCGCGGCGCTGATCATGCGCCTGCTGTCCCGTTTTCCCGTCCTGGTGTGGGCGGGCGCGGGCCTTCTGGGCTGGGTGGCCGGCGAAATGCTGATCACCGATCCGTGGCTCGTGAAGACGCTCGGCGAAAAGCTGGTGCATTCGCTCGAACTGCCGACGGCGGCGCTTGGCGCCGCGTTCGTGGTCGGGCTCGGCTTCATCCTCAACAAGATGGCCGCCGCGCACCACGACCCGGTCGAACGGGAAGCATGAGGAAGGGGGAATCCTCCCCCTTTCCACCTCTCACCTTCATTCGCGAGGTTTCATCATGCCTGCACTCTTCATTCCCGTCTGGGCCTGGCTCAACGCCGTCATCCTGATCGCCGCCGGCGCGTTCGTGTGGGGAAAACTCTCCGCCGAATCCGCGCCCAAGCGCGAGGACACGCACATCGCCGCGGCGAACGCGTCGCCGCCCGATCCGCGGACCGCAAGCTGAAAACAGGGGCGAGGCGGAACACCGCCTCGCCCTTTCCACTTCTGGCTGTCAGAAGGCGCCTTGAACCTGGAGCGAAGCCGCAGCATTGTCGGCGCGGCGCCGCAGGGCGATTGCCGCCCGGGGGCCTACAGGAGAAGTGATATGGACGAATTGATTGCGCGCGTGACACAGGCTCTGGGAATCGACGCGGGGGTCGCGCAGCAGGCCATCGGCGCGATTCTTGGTTTCCTCCAGAAGCAGGCGCCCGAGGCCGATTTCGGCAAGCTGCTCGAGGCGCTTCCGGGCGCTGAGGACGCCATTTCCGCAGCTCCGGCGGCAGGCGGCGGCCTCATGGGCGCGCTCGGCGGGCTGATGGGCGGCTCGGGCGGCGGCGTCATGGGCCTCGTCGGCCAGCTTCAGGGCCTCGGCCTCGACATGAACTCCGTGCAGGGCCTCGGCGAGCAATTCTTCACCTACGCCAAGGAACAGGTCGGCGAGGATACGGTCGCGCAGATCGCCTCCTCGGTTCCGGGCCTCGACAAGTACATCTGAGTCCGCCGGGCCCGGCGCCCGCGTTCGACTAACGACTCGTGGCCTCCGGCGCGGCGCGGTGTACAAACGCGCGAGCGCTCGCTCATCGCCTTCCCGGGGCCACGGGTCACATCATGTCCGACGAAACCGCCGCCTCCACAGACTTCGCCCCGTTCGCCGCAGGCTTCGCCCGGCCGAGCGAAGAGGACTGGCGCAAGCTCGTCGACAAGGCGATCAAGGGGGCGCCGTTCGAGCGCCTCGTCTCGCGCACCGCGGACGGCGTCGAGATCGCGCCCCTGTATCCCCGCGATGCATCCGGCCGCCCGCCCGTGGCGCGCGCCGAGCCGGGGCCGTGGCGGGCGCTGACGCGGATCGACCATCCCGACGCGGCCGCCGCCGCGCAACAGGCGCGCGCGGACATGGAAGGCGGCGCCGCCGGCCTGTCGCTGGTCTTTGCGGGCGCGCGCAACGCCCATGGCTTCGGGCTCCCGGCGGGCGCCGCGCGCGAGGTTCTGGCGCTCGATCTCAAGGACGCCGCTCTCAGCCTGAACCCGGGCGCCGACGCGCGCGCCGCTGAAGACGTGGCGGACATCATCGAAGCCCAGGAACTCGACCCGGCGAGCGCGCGCGTGTTCTTCGGTCTCGACATCCTCGACGTAAACGGCGCGCAGGCGCCTGATCTGGCCGCGCGCGTGCGGGCGCTCGCCGCGCGCGGATTCATTGGGCCATTCTGCGCCGCCGACGGGCGCATGATCCATGCGGCGGGCGGCACGGACGCGCAGGAACTCGCCTTCGCGCTGGCGCAGGCGCTCGCCGGGCTGCGGGCGCTGGAGGCGGGCGGGCTCGCACTCGACCACGCGCGCCGCGCCATCGGCTTTCGCATCGCCGTCGACGCCGACCAGTTCGCCTCGATCTGCAAGCTGCGCGCGTTGCGCCGGCTATGGGCGCGCGTCGAGGAAAGCTGCGGCCTGCAGCCGCTTCCCGCGCACGTGGAAGCCGAGACCGCATGGCGGATGATGACGCGGCGCGACCCTTACGTGAACGCGCTGCGCACGACGACGGCGGCGTTCGCGGCGGGCGTCGGTGGGGCCGATGCCGTGGTCGCCCTCCCCTTCACGCAGGCGCTCGGACTGCCCGACGCGCAGGCGCGCAGGCTGGCGCGCAATGCGCAACTGATCCTCATCGAGGAGGCGAACCTGTGGCGCGTGGCCGATCCCGCCGCGGGCGCGGGCGGCTACGAGGCGCTCACCGACGCGCTCGCGCAGAAGGCCTGGGAGCTGTTCCAGGAGATCGAGCGCGCGGGCGGCCTCGGCGCCTCGCTCGCGTCCGGCGCCTTCGCTTCCCGCGTGAGCGAGGCCCGCGCGGCGCTCGTGCGCGATGTCGCGCGGCGCAAGTTGCCGATCACAGGCACGAGCGAATATCCCAACCTCGCCGAGGCGCCGGCGCATGTTCTCGCAGCGCTGCCGACACGGCTTCCCGATGGCGGCCCGTTCCCGCCGATGCGCACGGCGGAAGCCTTCGAAGTCCTGCGCGATCTCTCCGACGCCGACCTCGCGTCCAGAGGCGCGCGCCCGCGCGTGTTTCTCGCCGCGCTGGGCGGCCATGCGGCCGCGAGCGCGCGCATCGGCTTCGCGCGCGCGCTGTTTGAATCCGGCGGGTTCGAGACGATGGAGTCCGGCGATCTCGCCGACGCCGGCGCGGCCGCAGCCGCCTTCGCGCAGAGCGGGGCGACGCTCGCCTGCCTGCTGCGGGCCCGACACCGCCTACGAAGCGATGGCGGCTTCGTTTGCGTCGGCGCTCACGGCGGCCGGCGCAAAGCGCGTATGGCTTGCGGGACGTCCCGGCGCGCAGGAACAGGCGTGGCGCGATTGCGGGGTCGGCGGCTTCGTGTTCGCCGGCTGCGACGCGATCGCGGCGCTCGAGGAGGCGCGCGGCGTCCTGTGACGAACGCGCCTGGATCTTGCGGAAACTTTTCCGCGGGGCGCCATCATCACCTCCGGTGCGGCGACCAACCGGCAGGGCGCGCGCACGGCCATGTCCACACTTCCGCTTGCGCCGAAGCCCCCTGACTTTGCTGGTTTTTGACTAAAATAGCCCCGCTTCCTTTAAAAGGGCGCAAAGCGACGGCAAATAACGTTCCATCGCGCCGGGGGCTGAAATCATTCCCAGCTGGCGCACCAGCCCAGAGGAAATCATCATGAAGCTCCGCACGGCCGCGCTTTGCGCGGCGCTCTCCGCACTTGCCCCCTTCGCCGCCACCTCCGCTTTCGCCTCCCCCAAGCACGACGGGACCTGGAAGGTCCAGATTGTCACCGAGCAGGGCTGGTGCGGCGCTCATAGCTGGCAGATCGGCGTCAGCGGCGGCCGCGTCACGGCGGTGGGCGCGCCCGGCGCGACCGCGAACGGGCGCATCGACCCGAACGGCCGCGTCTCGCTCCAGATCGCCAAGGGCGAGGACGTGCTTCAGACGTCCGGCACGGTGAACGAAAAGGGCGGCGGCGGCGCCTGGACGCTCCCGAACCGCTCATGCACGGGCCGATGGATCGCCGTGAAGGCGTAAAGCCCGCCGCCAACGCGAGGGGCGCGACCGCCGAACGGCTTATGGCTGAGGCGGACGCGCGACCTTATAGTCCGCCCGATCGAGGACGGACCCATGACGCAGATTCCCAACTTCGCCGACATCGCCTTCGCGCCGGCGCCCGCTCCCAGCGGCCCGGTTCCGCCCGATGTATGGACGACGCCCGAGGGGATCGACGTGCGCGGCGCCTATGGCCCGCGCGACCTCGAGGGTCTCGACTTCCTCGACACGATGCCCGGCGCGGCGCCGTTCCTGCGCGGCCCCTACCCCACGATGTACGTCAACCAGCCGTGGACGATCCGCCAGTACGCAGGCTTCTCGACGGCGGAAGATTCGAACGCCTTCTACCGGCGCAACCTTGCTGCGGGCCAGAAGGGCCTGTCCATCGCCTTCGACCTCGCCACCCATCGCGGCTACGATTCCGATCATCCGCGCGTCGCCGGCGATGTCGGCATGGCGGGCGTCGCCATCGATTCCATCTACGACATGCGCACGCTGTTCGCCGGCATTCCGCTCGACCGCATGTCCGTGTCGATGACGATGAACGGCGCGGTGCTGCCGGTGCTGGCGCTCTACATCGTCGCCGCCGAGGAACAGGGCGTCTCGCAGGACAAGCTCTCGGGCACGATCCAGAACGACATTCTCAAAGAATTCATGGTGCGCAACACCTACATCTATCCGCCCGCGGATTCGATGCGCATCATCTCCGACATCTTCGCCTACACGTCGGCGCACATGCCGAAGTTCAACTCGATCTCGATTTCCGGCTACCACATGCAGGAAGCGGGCGCGACGCAGGACCTCGAACTCGCCTACACGCTGGCGGACGGCGTCGAATACGTGCGCGCGGGCGTGGCGGCGGGCCTCGACATCGACGCATTCGCGCCGCGGCTGTCGTTCTTCTGGGCCATCGGCATGAACTTCTTCATGGAGGTCGCCAAGCTGCGCGCCGCGCGCCTGTTGTGGGCGAACCTCATCAAGCCGTTCAATCCGAAGAACGAGAAGTCGCTGGCGCTGCGCACCCATTGCCAGACGTCGGGCTGGTCGCTCACCGCGCAGGACGTCTACAACAACGTCATCCGCACGCAGATCGAGGCGATGGCCGCGACGCAGGGCCACACGCAATCGCTGCACACGAACGCCCTCGACGAGGCGCTGGCGCTGCCGACCGACTTCTCGGCGCGGATCGCGCGCAACACGCAGATCTTCCTGCAGCAGGAAAGCGGCACGAGCCGCATCATCGACCCGTGGGGCGGCTCCTACTACGTCGAGCGCCTGACGGGCGAACTCGCCATGCGCGCGAAGGCGCACATCGACGAGGTGGAGCGCCTCGGCGGCATGGCGAAGGCCATCGAGGCGGGCATCCCGAAGCTGCGCATCGAGGAGGCCGCCGCGAGGACGCAGGCGCGCATCGACACGGGCCAGCAGGCGGTGATCGGCGTCAACAAGCATCGCCTCGCTGATGAAAAGCAGATCGACGTGCTCGTGGTGGACAATTCGTCCGTGCGCGCGCAGCAGATCGAAAAGCTCAGGCGCCTGCGCGCCGAACGCGACCAGAAGGCCGTCGACGCCGCGCTCGCCGCGCTCACCAGCGGCGCGAAGTCGGGCGGCAATCTGCTCGCGCTCGCCATCGATGCGGCGCGCGTCAAGGCGACGGTGGGCGAAATCTCGCTGGCGCTGGAGAAGGTCTTCAACCGCCACGTGGCGACGATCCGCACGATCTCGGGCGTCTATCGCCGCGAGGCCGGCCCGGAAGCCGAAGCGGTGACGCGCGTGCAGCGCATGACCGACGCGTTCAAGGAGAACGAAGGCCGCCCGCCCCGCGTGCTCGTCGCCAAGGTCGGCCAGGACGGCCACGACCGCGGCCAGAAGGTGGTGGCGTCGGCGTTTTCCGATCTGGGGTTCGCGGTCGAGATCGGGCCGCTGTTCGCAACGCCCGCCGAGGCCGCGCAGCAGGCGGTGGAGTCGCAGGCGCACGTGGTCGGCGTGTCCTCGCTGGCGGCGGGCCATCTGACGCTGGTGCCCGAATTGAAGGCGGCGCTGGAAAAGCTCGGGCGCGACGACATCATGATCGTGGTCGGCGGCGTGATCCCGCCGCAGGACTTCGAGGCGCTGCGCCGCGCCGGGGCGGCGGCCATCTTCCCGCCGGGCACTCCGGTGGTGGACGCCGCCGCGCAATTGCTGGAAGAGCTGAACGCGCGGCTGGGCTACGCGCAGAAGCCGGCGGCGGAGTAAGCTAACCTCAATCGCCGTCATGCCGGCGAAGGCCGGCATCCACGACAGGCCACGCGCACTGCGCTCACCGCAGAAGCCCACATTCAAGGACGCCGAAGGCGAGCCGGGACCCAGTGGCCGCACGAAAATGGAATATGGGTCCGCGTGGCCTGTCGTGGATCCCGGCCTTCGCCGGGATGACGCTGAGGTGAGCTGCGCCTACTGCGCCGCCGCCGGCGCATCCAGCGGCTTCGACTCCACCACGTTCGTCTGCGGACGCGATTCCTCGACGCCGGCGTCGATGACGGAGGTGGTCTGCGAATCTTCCTTGCGCGAGCGCGTGAGCTGCGCGCCGATCTGGCGCACGACGTCCGGCGCGCTCGCATAGGCGCCGTGGTTGATCCAGCCGTCGGAAATCTGCGACAGGTCGTAGACCTTCACGCCGAGCCGCGCGAGTTCGGCGCGGTCGCGCGCGTTGTTGGGATCGACGGCGCCGAGGCGCGGCCGGTCGCCGGCGATCGTGCTCGACAGCGACAGCGCGCGATCGCCGGTCGATGAAAACACCGCGACGTTGGCGCCCGCGCCGATGCGCTGCATCTGCTGGCGGAAGACGGAGAGGTCGATGTCGGGCGCGGCGAGCATGACGTTGCCGAGCTTGCCGTCGAGATGATGCTGGCCGCCGATGGCGGTTTCGCGCAGCGCCTCCATGGAGAGCCACGCGCCCATGGAATGGGCGAGCACATGGATGCGGCCCACGCCCGGCGTGCGCGACACGTCCTGCAGCAGCTTGCTCAGCGCATCGCGCGAGATCGTCGCGTTCTCGCGCGCCGACACATAGCTGAGAACCGAATTGGTCGAGGGCCACGTGAAGAGAACGGGCACGCCGCCGAAGCGGCCGTCGGTCACGAGCTGGGCGAGGCGGAAGCGCGCCTCGTCGAGCGTGGTGTTGAAGCCGTGCACGAAGACGAGCACGTCGCGGTTCGAGCCGACGCGTCCCGACAGGTGCGTGGCGAGCTGCGGAGCGAAGCTCTCGACTTCAACCGGCGAGGTCTGCGTGACGACGAAATGATCGCGCGCGTTCGCCTTGCCCCATGAGGGACGCTCCACCACGCCCGGCTTGTGGCCGGGGGGAACGGAGACGATCTCGAAGGCGAAATGCGCGTTGGACTTGGGCGAATCATAACCGGCCGTGCGCTCGCGATCGCTGCGGCGCGTGGAGGCGACGAACAGCGGGATCATTGTCGGCTCGGTCTTGCGCGTGGAGGCGCCCAGCGGAGCGGAGGCGGACATCGCCGACAGGCCCACGGAAGCGCAGCCCGACAGGGCTGGCGCGAAGGCCAGCGCGCAGGCGAGCGCAAGGCTCCGGCTGCGGACGAACGGGCTGTGCTGAAGGGGCTGCGTGGGTGACATGGCCGGCTGAAATGATCTGTGCAAAGGTTACGGTTCCGGCGCCCTGCGTCGGGAGCAAGAGCGCCAATCCGCCATTCAAAGCGCCCAAAGCCTTGACGGGAGATTAACGCGACGCGCGGCATTGGAGCGCAAGAAGCGGCCTCCAATGAAGCGCGAAGGTGTCGAGAATGGGACAAGCTGCGAAGGCGGGGCTAAAAGGGCCCATGGCTGCGATCCGCGTGCTCCTGACCGCCTTCGGCTCCTTTCCCGGCGCGCCGGTCAATCCGACCATGGCGATCGCCCGCATGGTCGGACGCCGCCATGGACGCCGCTTCGCGCGGCTTGGGATCGAGTTGCGCACAGCCGAGCTGCCCGTGGTCTACGCCGGCGCCGAGACGCGTGCGGCCGCGCTGATCGCGCAGATGAAGCCCGACGTCGTGCTGCACCTTGGACTGGCGGGCCGGCGCAAGCGGCTGAGCTTCGAGACGCGGGCGCGCAACCGGCTGAGCGTTCTTCACCCCGACGCCGCCAGGCGCCGAGCGGGGCGCCTGCTCGTCGAGCCGGACGGGCCCTCGGCGCTCGCCGCCCGCGCGCCCGTCGCCCGTTGCGTTCGCGCGATCGCGGCCGCGGGAGCGGCCTGCGCGCCCTCCATCGATGCGGGGGATTACCTGTGCAACCAGACGCTGTACGCGTCGCTGCGCTCGGCGGCGCCGATGGTCGCCTTCGTGCATGTTCCCAAGCCCCGGCGCCTGCGGGGGCCGCACAGGGCGCCACGCGCGAGCATCCCCCTGCCGCGCATGGCGGAGGGGATCGCGGCGGCGATTGTGGAGATGGCGCGGGATGCGCGGGCCCGCCGCGCGGCGGCCGGCGCGGGCGCTCAGCGCACCGCCTGAACCATGCCCCTGGGGGGCGCTGCGATCTGCACGCAATCCTTGCGGCCGGAGGCGAAGCACTTGCGCAGGGTTTCCTGCGAGTCCATGGCCTTGACGGTCCACGCCATCGCGACCGCCAGCACGAGCAGAAACGCAACGCTCACGAGGTTGATGAAATGGCGGTGGCCATAGTCGACGTCATCCAGCGCCGGCCGCTGTGCACGGTTGGCCGATATGGATGAGTTCGGCGGCTGACCGCCATTCGAGCTGTCGTGAGACAATTCCGGTCTCCTCGGCCGGGCTCCTCGCGGTTCACCCGTTCCGCACCACGCCCCGGGCAATGCCGGGACGTGCGCTTGTGGAGAGTTTGCCCGCGAGGGGGATTTTGATCAAGCCTCGCGACCGCCTCGCAGTCGCAACGCCGGTCAGGTCCGGGGTGCGATCAGGCCTTGCCCCAGACCTCTTCGGCCACTTCCACGCACAGGCGAAGCTTGGCCCATTGCTGCTCCTCGCTCAGCGTGTTGCCCTCTTCCGTCGAGGCGAAACCGCATTGCGGGGAGAGGCAGAGCTGGTCGAGGTCGGCGTACTTGGTCGCCTCCTCGATGCGGCGCTTGATCGAGTCCTTGCTTTCGAGATCGCCGGTCTTCGAGGTGACGAGGCCCAGCACGACGAGCTTGTTCTTCGGCAGGTGGCGCAGCGGCGCGAGATCGCCCGAGCGGTCGTTGTCCCATTCGAGGAAATAGCCGTCGAGATTGATCTTGTTGAACATGAGGTCGGCGATGTGCTCGTAGCCGCCCGACGCCACGAACGTCGAGCGGAAGTTGCCGCGGCACACGTGCATGGTGATGCGCATGTCCTTCGGGCGGCCTTCCAGCGCCGTGTTCAGCGCGTAGGCGTAGGCCTTCTCGAGCTCGTCGGGATCGTCGCCGCGCTCGCGCAGCATCTTGCGCTGCGCTTCGTCGCAGAAATACGCCATCGAGCAATCGTCGATCTGCAGGTAGCGGCAGCCCGCGTCGTAGAAGCCCTTGATGGCCTGCGCGTAGGCGCGGCCGAGATCGGTCCAGAAATCGTCCATCTTCGGATAGATCGTGCGGTCGATCATCGACGTGCCGCCGCGATAGTGCAGCATCGATGGGCGAGGGAATCGTCATCTTCGGCGTGCGCTTCGTGTTCGCCTTGAGGAACTTGAAGTGCTCGATCTGCGGATGGCTCTTCGATCCGAGCTTGCCGTAGACGAACGGCGCCTCGGCCTTCGTCGTCACGCCCGCGAACTTGATGCCGCCCTCGACCTCGACGATCTTCACGCCGTCGAGCTGCGAGAGGAAATCATAGTGCCACCACGCGCGGCGGAACTCGCCGTCGGTGATCCCCTGCAGGCCGACCTCTTCCTGCTTCGCGATGATCTTGCGGATCTCGGCGTCCTCGACCGCCTTGAGCGCGGCCGCGTCGATCTCGCCGCGAGCCTTTTTCGCGCGCGCCTCCTTGAGCGGCGCGGTGCGAAGGATCGAGCCGACATGGTCGGCGCGGAAGGGGGGAATATCACGCTTCATGGTCGCCTCCGGGGCGGGGTCTATGAAAAGGCTTCTGAATCAGGCGGCGGACTTTTCGGCCACACCGAGAAGCTTTGCAAGGGTTTCGTGATCCTGCGCGAGGTCGGCGCTGACGCCGGACCAGGCGATCTGGCCGCGCTCCAGAATTATCGCGTTGTCGGTGAGCGGCAAGACCTTGCGCGCGCTCTGTTCGACGATGATCGCCGACATCTTCTCCTCGCGCACGATGCGGCGGAGGGCCGCGAGCAATTCGTCGACGATGATCGGCGCCAGCCCTTCGAGCGGCTCGTCGAGGAGCAGCAGCTTCGGGTTGGTGGCCAGCGCGCGGGCGATGGCGAGCATCTGCTGTTCGCCGCCCGAAAGCTGGTTGCCCATGTTGGCGCGCCGCTCGGCGAGGCGCGGGAACATGCCGTAGAGGCGATCGAGATTCCACGGGCCGTCGCGCATGATGGCGGTGAGGTTTTCATCCACCGTGAGCGACTTGAAGATGTTGCGCTCCTGCGGCACCCAGCCGATGCCGCGCCGCGCGCGCTCGTCGGCGCGCAGCTTCGTCACGTCCTCGCCGTCGAAGCGGATCGAGCCGGCGCGCCAGCGCGTGAGGCCGACGATGGTGTTGATGAGCGTCGTCTTGCCGACGCCGTTGCGTCCGAGCAGGGCGAGCGCCGTGCCGGGCTCCATGGCGAACGACACGCCATGAAGCACCTGCGCCTCGCCGTAGCCGGCCGACAGGTCGCGGACTTCGAGGATCTCAGGCATTCGCGATGACCTCCTCGCCCAGATAGACTTGCCGCACGCGCGGATCGTTGGCGATCTCGTCGCGCGTGCCTTCCACGAACAGGGCGCCGTTCACAAGCACCGACAGCGTTTTCGCGAAGCGGAACACCAGGTCCATGTCGTGCTCGATGAGGATCAGCGACACGCTCTGCGGCAGGGCCGCGACCACGTCGAGGATCTGCTCGCGCTCGCCTTCGGGCACGCCTGCGGCGGGCTCGTCGAGCAGGAGAACCTTCGGCTTCGAGGCGAGAGCGATGGCGATCTCCAGCAGGCGCTGCAGGCCGTAGGGCATCGAGCCGACGCGGTCGTGCATCACGTGCCCGAGATTGAGCTGCTTCAGCAGATCGGCGGCTTCGTCCACCAGGTCGCTGCGCGCGCCGAGCGGGCGGAACCAGGACTGCGCGGCGTTCTCGCGCTCGTTGATGGCGATCAGCACGCTCTTGATCGGCGTCAGGTCCGGATAGAGCTGGTTGATCTGGAAGGTGCGCGCAAGCCCGGCGCGCGAGCGATCCCGCACGCTCCACTCGGTGACGTCCTGACCATTCAGGAACACCTTGCCGCTGGTGGGCAGAAGCACGCCCGACAGCAGGTTCACGAACGTCGTCTTGCCGGCGCCGTTGGGCCCGATCAGCGCATGGCGCGCGCCCGGCGGCAGGCTGAATGTGACGTTGTCGGTGGCGGTGATGCCGCCGAACGTCTTCATCAGCGAGCGCGTCTCTACGACGGGGGACGTCATGGCCGGCCTCCCGGATTTGTATCGCCCTTGCGGGTGATGCGCTCCCAGCCGGCCATCATCATGCCGATGATGCCGCCGCGCACGAACAGCACCAGCAACACCAGCACGAGGCCGACGTAGAAGAGCCAGTACTGGGGCGTGATGCCGCCGAGGAAATCCTGCATGACGCGGAACGCCACGGCGCCGAGCAGGCCGCCGTAGAGATAGCCCGCGCCGCCGAAGATGAGGATCAGGAGCGCATCGGCGGAGCGATGGAACGCGGCCATGTCGGGCGAGGCGAATTGCGTCGTCTGCGTCAGCAGGGCGCCGGAGATTCCCGCGATCGCGGCGGCGATCGTGTAGATCGACACGAGGCGCGCGTTGACGGGCATGCCGATGGCGCGGGCGCGCAGCGGATTGCCCTTGATGGCGAGCAGCGACAGCCCGTAGTTGGAATTCACGAGCCTGCGGCAGAACAGGAAGATCACGAAGGTCACCGTGAGCGAATACCAGAACGCCGTGTAGCCGAAGAGATCGAAGCTCCAGCGGCCGAGCACGGGCGATGACAGCACGCCCTGAAGGCCGTCGCTGCCGCCGGTGATTTCCTTGAACTTGACGACGATCTCCTCGAAGATCAGCGCCACGCCCAGCGTCACCATCAGGCGCGTCAGGTCGGAGCCGCGCAGCACGAGGAAGCTCGTGGCGAAGCCGACGAGCCCCGCCGCGAGCGCCGCGACGAGAAGGCCCAGCAGCGGATCGGCCAGCGGCGCTGCGCCCGCGCCCGCCTGCGCCATGAGGCCGGCGGCGTAGGCGCCGATGCCGAAGAACGCGCCCTGCCCCAGCGTGACGAGCCCGGCGAAGCCGAGCACGAGATCGATGGAAAGCGCCAGCAGGCCGAGAATGAAGATCTCGCTGATGAGCATCAGCTTCTTGGGGAACACCCAGAAGGACGCCGCGGCGCACAGCCAGAACACGAACTCGTACCAGCGCCAGCGCGAGTCCAGCAGCAGCCGCCACGACGGAGAATCGCCGCCGGCCGGCGGCGTGTGCGCCTGCGAATGGACGGCAGGCGCGGCGGCGTCCTTGTCCACCACGCTCATCGGCGCTTGCTCCTCGTGAACAGCCCTTCAGGACGGAAGATCAGGACGGCGACCATGATCGTGTAGATGATGAAGCCGCCGATGGCGGGCACGAAATACTTGCCGCCCACGTCCGCGATGCCGAGCAGCAGCGAGGCGAAGAACGGGCCGGTGATGGTGGTGACGCCGCCCACGGCGATGACGATGAGAAAGTAGATCATGTATTTCAGCGGGAAGAACGGATCCATGCTGAGGATCGCCGCGCCGAGCGCGCCGCCAAGACCGGCAAGCCCCGAACCGACCGCGAACGTCAGCGAGAAGATGCGCGTCACGTCGATGCCAAGGCCCCGCGCCACGCGCCCGTCATCCACGGAGGCGCGCAACTGGCTGCCGAAGCGCGTGCGCGAGATGATGAGCTGCAGGCCGATCGCCAGCAGTCCGCACACGACGATGACGAACAGGCGGTATACGCCGACCTGCGCGCCGAGGACCTCGATACGGCCGCTGAGATAGGGCGGCAGGTTGACGATCTGCTGGCTGGCGCCCATCGCATAGTCGACGGCGGCCATGGACATGAAGATGAGGCCGATGGAGAAGAGCACCTGGTCGAGGTGCGTCTTGTCGTAGAGCCGCCTGTAGAGCGTGCGCTCGAGGAAGGCGCCGAGCGCGGCGGAGAAGATGAAAGCCGCCGGCAGGCACCACCAGAAGGAAATGCCCATGCGGTTCATCATCACGACGGTGAGATAGCCGCCCGCCATGGCGAAGGCGCCGTGGGCGAGGTTGACGAAATTCATCAGCCCCAGCGTGACGCAAAGTCCGACCGCCAGGATAAAAAGCAGCATGCCGTAGGCGACGCCGTCGAACAGAATTGTGAGCACTATCCCCTCCCGTCCGCCGATGAACGAGGCCCCCGCGGCATGGCCGCGAGGGCTCCGGACGAGGCGTCGCGATTCCTTACTTGTGATAAGGATCCTTCACCTGCCGCACGACGTCGAACTCGACGTTGTAGAGCTCGCCATCCTTGCGCTCGACGCGGCGGATATAAACGTCCTGCACCACATCGCGGGTCTGCGCGTCGATGGACATCTTGCCGCGCGGGCTGTCCCATTCGAGGCCCTTCAGCGCCGCCATCAGCTTGTCGCCGTCGGTGTCGCCGTTGGTCTTGCGCAGGGCCTCGTAGATGGCGTGCATGCCATCCCAGCCGCCGACGCCGATGAAGTTCGGGCGGGCGCCGTTGTTGGCCTTCTTGTAGGCCTCGACGAACTTCTTGTTCAGGGGCGAGTCGTGCAGCACCGAATAGAAGTGCGACGTGATCACGCCGACGACGCTGTCATCCATGCTGACGAGCTGCTCGTCCTCGGTGATGTCGCCGGGGCCGATGATCTTGATGCCGCTCTTGGTGAGGCCGCGATCGACGACCTGGCGCATCAGCGGGCCGGCGGTCGGGCCGGGCACGAACAGGAAGATCGCGTCGGGCTTGGCGTCGGCGGCGCGCTGCAGGAACGGCGCGAACTCGGGGTTGGCGAGCGGCGCCTTCAATTGCGCGAGCACCTTGCCGCCCAACTCGGTGAACTTCTCGAGGAAGGCCTTTTCCGAGTCGAGGCCCGGGCCGTAGTCGGAGACCAGCGTCACAGCCGTCTTGATGCCGTTCTTGGCGGCCCATTCGGCCATCGGCATCGTCTGCTGCGGCAGCGTGAAGCTGACGCGCGCGAAGTAGGGCGAGCGCTCGGTGATGACGGACGTTCCCGCCGTCATGATGATCGCCGGCGTCTTCGACTGCGTGATGACGGGCGCGACGGCGAGCGCCAGCGGCGTCAGGCTGAACCCTGCGAGGAACGCCACCTTGTCGTTGACGATCAGCTCCTGCGCGATGCGGCGCGTCTGGTCGGCGACGCCGGTGTCGTCCCGGAAGATGACTTCGACCTTCTTGCCGGCGACCGTGTCGCCATTGAGCTGCTGGTAAAGGCGGATGGCGTTCGCCATCTGGCGGCCGGACGCGGCCTGCGGCCCTGTCAGCGCGCCGATGAAGCCGACCTTCACGGTCTGCTGCTGGGCCAGCGCGGGGGCGGCCAGCGGAAGCCCCGCGGCTGCGGTGAATGCGGCGCTCGCGGCGCCCAACAGCAATTGTCTGCGAAGCATGGTTCCCTCCTTCTATCGCTCCCCGGGTCGAGCCTTAGGCGGCGGCCTCAAGCCCTGCCATGGACGATCCGGCTGAAGCTTTGTACTTTTTTCATGGCGGCGCAACCGAGCCTCTAGTCGCGGTCGGGCGTGCGCAGCACCGGCGGCTCGAGCGCGCCGCGGGCGGCCTGCGACGGCGGCAGGCGATCGTCCCAGAGCTTGCCCACATAACGCGCGGCGGTGACGCCGTCGGCCTCGGACGAGCACAGCCACAGCAGCGGCGCGATCATCACCTGCGGCGGCAACAGCTTGCGCCCGGTTTGCGCGATCGCCGCGCGGCCGCGGGCGGAGACGAAATCGGTGTCCGCCGCCCCGCCGGGGATGAGCGAATTGACCGTGACGCCCGTCCCCTTCAGGTCCTGCGCCCAGATGAGCGTCTCGGCTTCGATGGCCGCTTTCGTGACGCCGTAGGGTGAGTTCGCGCCCCGCTGCATGGTGGCGAGCGATGTCGTGATGTTGATGATCCGTCCCCAGCCCGCCGCGATCAGCGCGCGGGCCGCCGCATGGGCCATGAAGAACGTGCCGGTGACGTTCACCTCGATCACGTCCGCCCAGGCCTGCGGATCGGTCTCGTGAAAGAGCGAGGAGCGGGTTTGCGCCGCGCGCTCCACGTGGGTGGGGCCCAGCGCGGCGTTGTTCACGAGAATGTGCAAGGCGCCGAACGCCTCGATGGTGCGGGCGACCGCCTCCCGGCACTGGCGCAGGTCGCGGATGTCGCAGGCCAGCCCCATGGCGCTGCCCGCGTCCGGCTGGCCCGCCGCCTCGTGGGCGACCCGGTCGGCCTCCTCGCCGTCGATGTCGAGGAACACGACGTTCGCGCCCGCCCGGCAGAGCGCCAGGGCCATCGTGTGGCCAAGGCCGCGCGCTGCGCCGGTGACGATGGCGACGCGCCCTTCGAGGGAGATTTCGGACAGGCTCTTCAGCGCCTGCTCATGCCTGTCGGTCAAATGCGCGTCCTCCTGTCGTGCCCGCTCAGTCCCCGAACCCCTGCGTCTGCGCCAGCATCTCCGGCGGCAGATCGAGCCTCGCCCGCTCCACCGCGACGCCCGCCCGGCCGAGGCGCACCACGTTCACCGTGCCGGCGTAATCGGGAGAACCCGAATAGAAGGCGGGAATGGCGCAGGCGCCAACCCGGATCGCGCGGTTCCAATGGCCGAAGGCGACGTAGTCCGCGCCCGTCGCGGTGATCTCGTCCGCGCCGCACAGCCACGAGGGGCGCGCGCGGATGGAGCGGTCGGGGCTCGCCTCGTAATGGCCGTGGGCGAGCGCGATGCGCCAGCGCGCCGCGCGCGGCGGCGGGGCGGCCAGCGGATCCATGTCGCCGTAATGGCGATGCGCCCGGCCCCACACTTCGAGATCGAAACGCTCGTAGAGCACCGCCTCCTCGTGGGTGACGCCCAGCACGCTGACATTGGACAAAGCCGTCATCGCCGGGTGGTGATAGACCGCGCCTTCCACCACCGGATCGTGGTTGCCGGGCAGGATCACCACCTGCCCGCCGTACTCTTCGAGCGCGCGCGCGGCGTCGACGACGAGCGCTGTCGGCACGCGATTGCTTTCGAACGTGTCGCCCACCAGCAGCAGCAGGTCGGCGCGAGCGGTTTGTGCGGCGGCGATGACCGCGCGCAGCGGGCCGACGCCGTCGCCGCCGAACCTGCGCGCGTTGTATTCATGGTCCACATGCACGTCGGAGGTGTGGACGACGACGATGTCCTCAAGCGCCATCAGGGCGACCGCTCAATAGTACTTCTCCATGATGACGTGCTTGACCTCCTTGCGCCGCTCCGGCGAAAGGTTCGTCACGTTGCGGATGATCTTGCCGATCTCCTCGGGATCGCCGTAGAGGGCGGGTTGCTGCTTGGCCGCGAAATCCTTCGTCGCCTCCGGGTCGGTGAGCACCTCCTTCGCCACCTTGCGCAGGAAGGCGAGGCGCTCGGGCGCCATGCCGGGCGGCGACGATCAGCAGGCGGCCCACCTTGCGCACATCCTCGCGGAAGTCGAGCCACCATGTCGCCTCGGGATCGAGCTTCACGGACTCGTACACGGTCGGCACGTCCGGCATCAGGCGCGAGCGCTCGCGCGCCGTGACGACGACGCCGCGCAACTGGCCGCCCTGGGCATATCGGGCGGAGGAATCCTCCACGAGGATCGTGCCGTCCACCTCGCCGCGGATCGCCGCCATCGAGAAGTCGTTCGAGGACTTGTAGCCGATGGTGATCTTGCACTGGATTTTCAGCGCATGACAGAACACGGCCGACGTGTCGGAGGCCGCGTCCGTCTTGCCGTTGGCGCCGATCTGCAGCGGCTTTGCCTGCTTGAACAGATCGTCCACGGTTCTGTAGGGCGAATTGGGATTGACGATGAGCACGCGGGGCGCGGTGTTGACGCGCGCCAGGAGGCCGTACTTCTCGAGGTCGAAGCGCAGGGCGGGATCGTCCACGAGCTTGGCGAGCACGGCGCCCTCGCCCGGCGCCAGCATCATCGTCAGCCCGTCGGGCGGGGCGACGGCCACATGGTTCATCGCGGTCATCATGCCCGCGCCCGGCCGGGATTCGACGATGACCGTCGCGCCGAGCTTCTTCTCGATCCAGGGGGCGAGCATGCGCGAATAGAGATCGTAGCCCGAGCCGGCGGCGCCGCCATTGACGAGGCGGACGATCTTGCCCTTGTAGAAATCGAGGTTTTCGTCCGCCCGGACGGGGCCGGCCAGCAGGCCGCCAGCGAGCGCCGCCGTCAGGATCGCGGACGCGAGGCGATTGTTCGCCATTGTTGTTCCCTCCCTTGTCGCCCGCGACGCGGACGTTGAGCGAGGCTAGCCGCACGGCCCGGCCGCTGGCAAGCGCTCCCCGTCACGGCCGAACAGGGAGGCGCCGCTGGCGCGCGGGGGCGGGCGCGGGTAGATTGCGCGCCATGAAGCGGATTGCCTGGGACGAGCCAACTTCGGCGGCGGCGCGATGGAGCCTGCGGTTTGCGCTGTTCTCCATGGCCCTGTGCGTCATCGCCATCCTGATCATCCGGACGCGGGCCGCGGACGTAGCAGCAGGCGTGAGCGTGTTCGGCTTCGCCATCCTCTCGGCGTGCGCAGCCGTGCTGCTCGCGGGCGCGGCCAGCGCCATCATCTGGCGGACGGGGCGCAAGGGCATGGGTCTATCGGTTCTTGGAGTGCTTCTGGCGGCTCTGGTGCTCGCCTGGCCGGCATGGCTCACGGTGCAGGCCGTGCGCCTGCCGATCCTCAACGACATCTCCACCGACATCAACAATCCGCCCGGCTTCTCGCGCTCGGCGCGGGCGCTGGAGGCGCGCAGCGGGCATGTGCCCTCCGAACTGCCGAACGAGGCGCGCCTGCCGCAGACGCGCGCGTATCCCGGCGTGCAACCCATCGTCATCGACCTCGACGGCGACGAGGCGTTCCAGCTCGTGCTCGGCGCCGTGAAGGCGCTCGGCTGGCAGGTGATCGAAAGCTCCACGCCCGGCGGGCGCATGGGCGACGGACGGATCGAGGCGATCGACCGCACGCTCATCATGCGCTTTCCCGACGACATCACGATCCGCGTGCGCCCGGGCGCCGGACAATCGCGCATCGACGTGCGCTCGGTCTCACGCTACGGCCGCCACGATTTCGGCGTGAACGCGCGGCGCATCGAGCGCTTTGCCCGCACGATGCAGGAACAGCTCGACGCGCGATAAGTGATGGAAGCGGCGCCGGCGCGGAAGGCGAAGGTCGCCCGTTGGCGCCGGCTGCGTTTTCAGAAGAACGCTTCAGCAGCCACAATGAGAAGCGATCCGGCGGCAATCACCGCGACAGCGACCGGAATGAAGCGCTTCCACTTCTCCCTCCTTTTCGCGGCGTCGGCTTCGATCCGTGCGTCGATTTCCCGCCAATTGGGCCCGTAGAGCGCTTCTTTGTCTTCTTTCGAAAGCTCAGCCATGTTTTTCTCCCTTCCGGGCGGCCTCGCGGCGCCCGTCCCGTAAGGACAACCCGGCAGCGTGGTCGATGTTCCGGTGAGGCTGGCGCTGCAATTAGAGGCCGCCGGCCCTGTACCGCGCTTCCATCGTCGCGGCGCCTTCGCTGGACGTGACCAGTCCGCGCGCGGTCATGTCCTGCAAATGGGCGAGCACGGAGAGCGAGGCGGCGCGCACGAGGCGCGGGTCGAGTCCGCCGTAGATGCGCGCGACGATCGTCGCGATGTCGGCGTCGCCCGCCGCGATGCGCGCGAAGATGGCGCCCTCGCGCTGGCGCCTGTGCGTGGCGAGGCCGCGCACGTAGCGCCGCGCCGATGTCGCGGGCGCGCCGTGGCCGGGATAATAGGTTTCCTCCGCGCGCGCGCCGAGGCGCTCCAGCGAGGCCATGTAGGCGGCCATGTCGCCGTCGGGCGGCGCGACGACCGTCGTCGACCACGCCATGACGTGATCGCCCGAAAACAGCGAGCCCTCCTCTTTCAGCGCAAAGCACAGATGGTTCGACGCGTGGCCGGGCGTGTGCACCGCTTCGAGCGTGAAGCCGGCGCCTTCGAGGACGTCGCCGTCGCGCATTTCGACGTCGGGCGCGTAGTCCGTGTCGTGGCTGGCGTCGAGGCGGCCGGAGGGATGATCCTCGATCGCAACATGCGCGGCGCAACCCCACGCCGGCGCGCCCGTCGCGTCCTGAAGCGCGCGCACGCCGGGCGAGTGATCCTTGTGCGTGTGCGTGACGAGGATGTGCGAAACGCGCTCGCCCTTGATCGTGTCGAGCAGCGCAGCGAGGTGCGCCTCGCTCTGCAGGGCCAGGATCGATGATGGCGACCTCGCCCTCGCCCAATATGTACGTGCACGTGCCGGTGAAGGTGAACGGGCCGGGATTGGGCGCGATGAGCCGACGCACGAGCGGCGACAGCCGCGTGGGAGCGCCGGGTTCGAGCTTGGTGCGGTCGTGGTCGATTGGGTCGGATGGCATGGGTGGGAGGGTAGCACGCCGCGCGCACGGCCGTCATGGTTTCCGCTCGTGATTGACTGCGGCGGACACAGCGCCGGTGCGGGGTTCGGCGATTTTCCGCGCGCCGCCCTCTCCACCGTCATGGTCGGCGCAGGCCGACCATCCACGAATTGCGGAGGGCAATGTCGTGAAGCTGGAGAGCGCCACATGCCGATCATCGTCATCGCGCGTGCGGCTTTCGTGGATGGTCGGCCTGCGCCGACCATGACGCGCGGGAGGAGCGGGCGATACGCCAACGCAGCAATACCCCTCAATGAAAGTTCCGCCCACGCGGCATCACCGCGTGGGCGTGTCTCGCGGCCTGCTTCTCCCGCGGATCGCGCTCGTTGGGGCGCTTCACCTCGTCGGCGTTGGCGAGCGCCGAAACCTCGCCGCCGTGGGACGACAACAGCCCCAGCATGGGCGACAAATCCTCCACATGCTCGGCGACGACATGGATGACGCCGGCCTCGTTCTGAAGGCGCCCGGTGATGGCGACGAAGCGCGCGCCGATGACCTGCGCGCGCTGCGCCTCGAACACTTTCGGCCAGACGATGGCGTTGGCGACGCCGCTCTCGTCCTCGATGGTCATGAACACCACGCCCTTGGCCGAGCCCGGCCGCTGGCGCACGAGGACGAGGCCGGCCACCGTGACGCGGGGAAGGGAGCGGCGCCCTGAGGCTCCCTCCCCGCTCACATGCGCGAGATCCGCGCAGCGCAGGATTTTCCGCGCGTTCAGGCGCTCGCGCAGGAACGACACCGGGTGCGCCTTCAGCGACAGCGACAGCGCGCGGTAATCCTCCACCACATGCTCGCCCATGGGCATGGGCGGCAGATGCGCGTCGGGCTCGAGCTCGTGCAATTGCGCGTGGCGCCAGAGGGCGAGATCGTCCTTGTCGCCGGAGCGGTTGAGGCCGCGCACGGCCCACAACGCCTCGCGCCGGTCGAGGCCCAGCGAGCGGAACGCGTCCGCGTTGGCGAGCAGTTCGAGCACGGCGGGCGACAGCCCCGTGCGCAGCCAGACATCGCGCACGGAATCGTAGCCGCGCCCGCGCCGCGAAGCGAGCGTGCGCATGTCGTCCTCGCGCACGCCCTTGACCATGCGAAGGCCAAGGCGCAGCGCGTGCGTGGCGTGGATGTGCGGCGCCTGTTCGGCGTGCTTGCGCGCGATGCGCCGCTGGCCGGGCTGCGGCCCGTCCGCCTCCAGCGTGCAATCCCAATGCGAATGATTGACGTCCGCCTCGCGCATCTCGACGCCGTGCTCGCGCGCGTCGCGCACGATCTGCGCCGGCGCGTAGAAGCCCATGGGCTGCGAGTTGAGCAGCGCGCAGGCGAACACGTCCGGATAGCGGCACTTCAGCCAGCACGAGGCATAGACGAGCAGGGCGAACGACGCCGCGTGGCTTTCGGGAAAGCCGTAGGTGCCGAAGCCCTCGATCTGCGCGAAGCAGCGCTCGGCGAACGCGCGCTCGTAGCCGCGCGCGGCCATGCCCTCGATCATCTTCTGGCGGAACGTGTGGATGGTGCCGACGCGCTTGAAGGTCGCCATGGCGCGGCGCAGCTTGTCGGCCTCCGACGGCGTGAAGCCCGCGGCGACGATGGCGATCTTCATCGCCTGCTCCTGGAAGAGCGGCACGCCCAGCGTCTTGCCCAGCACCGCCTCCAGCTCCTTCGAGGGATAGGTGACGGTCTCGAAGCCCTGCCGGCGGCGCAGATAGGGATGCACCATGTCGCCCTGGATGGGGCCGGGCCGCACGATGGCGACCTCGATGACGAGATCGTAGAACGCGCGCGGGCGCAGGCGCGGCAGCATCGACATCTGCGCGCGGCTTTCGATCTGGAACACGCCGATCGTGTCGGCGCGGCAGATCATGTCGTAGACGCACGGCTCCTCGGCGGGGATGCTCGCCAGCGTCAGGCGCGCGCCGTAATGGCTCGCGAGCAGATCGAGGCCGCGGCGCAGGCACGAGAGCATGCCCAGCGCGAGAATGTCGATCTTGAGGATGCCGAGCGCGTCGAGATCGTCCTTGTCCCATTCGACGATGGTGCGATCCTCCATCGCCGCGTTGGCGATGGGCACGACCTCGTCGAGCCGCGCGCGGGTGATGACGAAGCCGCCGGTGTGCTGGGAGAGATGGCGCGGAAACCCCGCGATCTCCTGCGACAGGCGCACGAGATGGGCGGCGGCTGTATCCGAGAGGTCGAGGCCCGCGCGCGCGGCGGCGTCTCCCGAGCCCTCCCCGCCCCACACGGTGGACGACAGCGCGCCCAGCGTCGCGTCGTCGAAGCCGAAGACCTTGCCGACCTCGCGCAGCGCCGAACGTCCGCGATAGGAAACCACTGCCGCCGTGAGCCCCGCGCGCTCGCGGCCATAGCGCGCGTAGATGTATTGCATCACCTCCTCGCGGCGCTCGTGCTCGAAATCGACGTCGATGTCGGGCGGCTCGCGGCGCGATGCGGAGATGAAGCGCTCGAACAGGAGATCGTGCCTGGTCGGATCGACCTCGGTTATGCCGAGGCAGAAGCAGACGGTGGAATTGGCCGCCGAACCGCGGCCCTGGCACAGAATGTCCCTGCCGCGCGCGAATCGCACGATGTCGTGCACGGTGAGGAAATACGCGGCGTATTGCAGCTCCGCGATGAGGGCGAGTTCGTGGCGGATGGCGGCGGCGACCGCGCCCGGAACGCCGTGCGGGTAGCGCTTGTGCGCGCCCTCCCACGCGAACGCCTCCAGCGCCTCCTGTTCGGTGGCATAGCCTTCGCGCAATTCGTCCGGATATTCGTAGCGCAATTGATCCAGCGAGAATTCGATCTGCGCGAGGAAGCGCGTGGTTTCCTCGATGGCGTCGGACGCGTCGGCGAACAGGCGCGCCATCTCGGCGGGCGGCTTGATGTGGCGCTCGGCGTTGGCGTGGAGAAGCCGCGCGCCGGCCTCCTCGATGCGCGCGCCCTCGCGGATGCAGGCGACGGCGTCGGCGAGGTCGCGCCGCTCGGGCGCGTGCATGATGACGTCGTTGATCGCGATGAGCGGCAGGCGCAAGTCGCGCGCAAGGGCGCGGCGCGCGGCGAGGCGCTCGCGCATGCAGCCGTCGTAGACCATGCGCGCGGCGAGCCAGATGTGGTGGCGGGAGGCGGCGAGGAGGCGGAGGACAGGATCTTTCGATGGCGCCTCGCAAGCCCCCTCCCCCTCATACGAACTTTCCTCCATCACGATGAGCGAAAGCCCCTCGCGCCATTGCAGAAGATCGTCGAGATAAAGCGGGCACACGCCCTTCTTCGCGCGCAAATTGCCCTGCGTGAGCAGGCGGCACAGGCGCCCCCAGGCGGCGCGGTCGCGCGGATAGGCGAGGATGTCGGGCGTCCCGTCGCAGAACACGAGGCGCGCGCCGGAGATGACGCGAAAGCCCTTGGCGGCGGCCTCGTTCTCGCGCGCGAAGACATGGGCGCGCACGACGCCCGCGACGGAATTGCGGTCGGCGATCCCCACGCCCGCAAGGCCCAGCGCCATGGCCTGGGCGACGATCTCCTCGGGGTGCGAGGCGCCGCGCAGGAACGAGAAATTCGTCGTCGCGGCGAGCTCGGCGTAGCGCATGCTCACGCGAAGAGACCCTGCATGAACCAGCGCGGGCCGTTGACCTGCTGCGCGCTCTCGCGGCCGTAGAGCCCTTCGCGGTAGAGCCAGAACCTGCGGCCCTGCGCATCCTCGACGCGGAAATAATCGCGCGTCAGGTTTGGCGCCGCGCTCTTCCACCATGGCGGCGCGATGCGCTCGGGCCCTTCGATGGCGACGACCTCGTGCATGGCGCGGCGCCAGCGAAAGCGCAGGGGCGGACCGTCCGGCACTTCGGCGATGGCCTCGATGGGCTCGGGCCGTTCGAACAGGCGCAGGGGCCGCAGGCCGCGGCCCGACGGCGCGGGCGCGGCGCAGGCGGGTCGCCGCGCACCGCGGGCGCGGCGATGGCGGCGGCTTCCGGCATGTGCAAATCCTGCGGCCAGTAGCGCAGCACGCGATGGGCGCCGAAACGCGCGCTCATGCGGTCGAGGAAATCGGCGAGCGCGTCGGCGTCCTTCGGGTCGCGCCTTACGTTGCGATGAAAGCCCGTCTTTTCGACCCTGACCGCATGGCCGTCGGCGCCGGCGAGATCGGAGAGTTTCAGCCCGCCCTGCCCCGGCGCGAATTTATCGGCCTGCATCACGGCGAGGCGCACGAGATCGAACCCGTAGCCTGCGTCGAGGCCATCGCCATTTTGCGAAGCGGCCTCGATCTTCTCGCGAAACAGGCGCGCGATGGCGGCGGGCTCGCGCAGCGGCCGGCTCGACGCGCAATCGATGCGCCGCACGACGCCGTCGACGCGGAAGAGAATGGCGGCGAGCGAACGCGCGCCTTCCTCGTGGCGCGCGAGCATGTCGCACAGGTCCCCCGCCAGCGCGAGCAGCGTCGCCTCGATGTGGTCGCGCGCGACGACGCCCTCCACGAAGCGCCGCTCGGCGACATAGGCGGGCGCCTCGAAGCGCGGCGAAATGGGGCTCTTGGCCAGTCCCATCATGGCGTCGAGGCGCGCGAACACCTGCGCGCCGAAACGCGCGGCGATGGGCGCGCGCGGGCGATGCACGATGTCGCCGATGCTCTTGAGGCCCGTCTGCGACAGCGCGCGCGCGACGTCCGCGTCGATGCGCAGCGCGGCGACCGGCAGCAGCGACATGGCGCGCGCCAGCGTCTTGAAATCGCCCTCCGGCAAAATGCGTTCGCGCAGGGTCTCGGCGCCATAGCGCGCCAGCGCCCATGCGGCTTCCGGCGTGTCGGCAAGGCCGGCGCGGGCGCCGTGGCGGGCGAGCCTGTCCTCGATGAGCGCGGCGAGCGCCGCCTCGCCGCCGAACAGATGCGCCGCGCCCGCGATGTCGAGCACCAGGCCGTCCGGCGCGTCGCTTGCGGCGAGCGGGGTAAACCTGCGGCACCAGTCGGCGATCAGGCCAAGACGCTTTTCCCGTTCGGCCTGCGCCTCCTCACGCGGCCCGGTGGGCGCCGCCTGCGCCCACGCCGGCAGGAAGAGCGAGAGATAACGCGGCACTGAAGAAATCCTCTCCCGAAAGATCGACGTCGTGAACGCTGCCCGGCTCCAGACCCGGCAGGCTTCCCGGCGGGCCCGTCCAGCGCACGCGCCATTGCCCCCAGCCGGGCAAGGGCCGCCGCCCGGCGGAGGGACGCGGCGCGGGCCGGGCGGAGACCTCGAAGCGCATGGGCGTGGGCGCGACAAAGGGCGCGCGGGGACCTGCCGGCGGACGCAGCAGGATCGCCCGCGCGCCAGTTGCGCGCGCGCCCGGGGCAAGGCGGCGCGCAATCAGTTTGGCGTCGGAATCGGTGAGGCCCGCGGGCTCGCACACGATCGCGCCGAAGGCGCGGGCGCGGATCGCCTCCTCCAGCGCGAGGAACACGTCGGCCCGGCGCGGCAGGCGCATCAGGATGAAATCGCCCCAGGCAAGGCCATGGGCGCACAGGCCCGGCAGGTGCGGGAGGCCGTTTTCGAGCAGCGCGAACTCCTCCGCGATCCACAGGAGCGGACGGCCCTGCCCGGCGACGAGCGTGTTCGCCGCCATCAGCGCGAAGCCCGCCGCGGCCGGCCCGTCGGCCATCGTGCGCGGGGCGATCTCGAAGAAGGCGGAGCGGCGACGCGCCAGCGCCTCCCGCCCGCTGGCCTCGTCGCGCCCGCCATTTGGCAAGCCATTGTTCGCAAAGGCTTCTCCGCCCGCCTCGATGCGTGCGACAGCCTCGCGCAAAAAGCTTATCCGTTCCGACCTGCCGCCTGGCGACATCGGTTCGCTCCTCGCAATGTTCCTTATTTGTTCTATTCAAACGCCGATCCGGGAGAGAGTCAAGGCGAGTCTCAAGCCGCCCCTCGGCGATTTTTCATCGACAAGGCCCGCTCCCGCTGGCGCTTGCCCCCCGCGGCGCTATAGACACGTCACATGTCGCTCCCTGACGCTTCGGCGCCCGTCATTCTCGTCGTCGAGGACGAAGTGTTCATCCGCTTCGACGTGGCCGACTTCCTGCGCGAAAGCGGCTTCGACGTGATCGAAGCAGGATCCGCACAGGAAGCGGTCGAGGCGATCGCATCGGGCGCCCGCGTCGATCTCGTCTTCTCCGACATCCAGATGCCCGGCGCGATGAACGGGCTCGGTCTTGCGATCTTCATTCGCGCCAATCATCCGGGGCTTCCGGTCATCCTCACGTCCGGCGCCAGCCTGAAGATGGACATCGACCCGTCGATCGCCGACGTCGCGCCCATCGAGGCCAAGCCCTACGATCCCGATCTCATCCTCGCGCGCATCCGCCGGACGCTCGTCGCCGCGTCCGCGTCAGACAATCGCGCGCCGGGCGCTTCGGCTTAACCTTAAATTCATTGTGCCCGCCAGAAAGTGGCGATGGACGCGGACCGCGCCCTTTCCGGCTGAGTGAGTTGAGCCATGTTTGACGCCGAACGTCTTTCCATGATCCCGGCCCGCACCGAGGCGTCCGCCGCCTTCGAACGTCCCTGCCAGCGCATCGGCGTCGCCGCTGTCGCCGCTGCGCTGGAGGCCGAAATCGCCCTCGAGATCGCGATCGCGCAACTCGCGGACAAGGGACGGGCGATGGCGATGGCGGTGCGAGACCGGGCCCCGGTCACCGCGGCCGCCTGAACACAAAAGGGCGCTGTCCTTCGGGCGGCGAGATCCGCTCATGCCTTTACTGACGCGCCGAAACTTCATGCTCACGGGCGCCGCCTCGCTGGCGGGCGTCGCGGGAGCCGGCTCCTGGGCGTTCGCCCTCGAGCCCGGCTTCATGCTGAAGGTCACGAACTACGATCTCGATCCGGCGGGCTGGCCGGCCGGCCTTCGCCTGAAGGTCGTCGTCATCGCCGACATCCACGCCTGCGAGCCCTGGATGTCGACCGAACGCATCCGCCACATCTGCGACGTCGCCAATGCGCTGCAGCCCGACGTGATCGTGCTGCTCGGCGATTATCAGGCGGGCATGCGCATGGTCACGGCGCCCGTCTATCCCGATGAATGGGGCGAGGCGATGAGCGTGCTGGCGGCGCCGCTGGGCGTCTTCGGCGTGCTGGGAAACCACGACATCTGGCACGGCGTCCTGCCGGGCGTGAAAGGCGACGAGGGCGCGACCGTCACCCGCACGCTGGCCCACGCGGGCGTGCGCGTGCTCGACAACGACGCCGTGCGCGTGAGCAAGGACGGGCGCGGCGTGTGGATCGCCGGGCTCGCCGACCAGATGTACGACTGGGATCGCGCCAACCGCAAATGGATCGGCCGCGACGACATCGATGGAACCCTGAAGCGCGTCACCGACGACGCGCCCGTCATTCTCCTCGCGCACGAACCGTTCATCTTCCAGCGCGTGCCGGCGCGCGTGACGCTGACCCTGTGCGGACACACCCACGGCGGACAGGTGATGCTGCCGTTCATCGGCAACCCGCTGCTGATGCGCCGCGTGCGCGCGGGCCACGCATATGGCCACGTGATCGAGGACGGGCGTCACATGATCGTGTCGGCGGGGCTCGGCACGTCCATCGTTCCGGCGCGCTTCATGCGCCCGCCGGAAATCGTGCAGATCAATCTGGGGACGAAGGCGATCGCATGAGTTTGCGCGCGCTCGTGCGCCCGCGCATCACGAATGCAGGCTCAGCGGACGATGACCTTCGCGCCGACGGGCGTGCGGTTGTAGAGATCGACCACGTCGATGTTGCGCATGCGGATGCAGCCGGACGAGACGTTGCGGCCGATCTTCTCGGGCTCGTTGGTGCCGTGGATGCGATAGAGCGTGTCGCGGTTGCCCTCGTAGAGATAGAGCGCGCGCGCGCCGAGCGGATTTTCCGGGCCGCCCGTTCATGCCGCCGGCGGCGTGACGCAGATGCGGCCAGCGCGCGATCATTTCGGCCGGCGGCGTCCAGCGCGGCCACTCGGCCTTGCGGGCGACCTTCGCCGTGCCGGTCCAGCCGAACGCCTCGGCGCCCGTCGACACGCCGTAGCGGATGGCGCGCTTGCCCGGCAGCACGAGGTAGAGGAAGTTTTCCTTCGTATCGACGATGATCGTGCCGGGCGCCTCGCCGGTGGGATCGTTGACCTCGTAGCGCTCGTAACCGAGGTCGAGTTCGGCGTTGGGGACGCGGGCCATGAACTCGGCGTCGCGGGCCGACAGCGAAGGATCGGGCACGCCCTTGTAATTGCAGCCCGCAAGAACGAGAGCCAGCGCCAAAACCGTCATCGACCTGAGAATCATTATCGCCCCGTTCGCCTAATTCCCGCCACCATAGTTAATCGAACACGAATATTGGCAAAAAACGTCAAGGCTTGGTTAACCATGCCGGAACACTGTGGCTTGAACGCAACAGCCGCCCCAGTTTGCGGCGCCTCAAGGCGCTTGCGCAAACATTTCGCGCTCTGTTGTTTGTGGATTGTTCAGGCGGGGCGAACGTCCCGCGCGGGGAGAGGTCGTGAGCACCCTTTTCATCACCCACCAGATCGCGCTCGGCCACGACATGGGCCCGGGGCATCCCGAGCAGCCCGACCGCCTGCGGGCGATCGACCGCGCCCTCGAGCAGGAGACCTTCCACCTGCTGGCGCGCGAGCGCGCCCCGCGCGGCGCGCTGGAGCAGATCGCCCGCTGCCATCCGGAGGCGTATTTCCACAGCCTGGAGGAGGCGGCGCCCGACCAGCGGGATCGTTCACCTCGACGGCGACACCTCGATGGCGCCGGGCACATGGGAAGCCGCCCTGCACGCGGTCGGCGGCGCCTGCCTTGCCGTCGACGAGGTGATGACGCGGCAGGTCCGACAACGCCTTCGTCGCCATGCGCCCGCCCGGCCACCATGCCGAAACGCTCGACGGCCATGGGCTTCTGCTTCTTCAACAACGTGGCCATCGCGGCCCGCCACGCCCAGGCCGTGCATGGGGCCGAGCGCGTCGCGATCATCGATTGGGACGTGCACCACGGCAACGGCACGCAGGACATCTTCTGGGCCGATCCGACCGTCATGTACGCTCGACGCACCAGATGCCGCTCTATCCCGGCACCGGCGCGCCGGGCGAGCGGGGCGAGCACGACACGATCGTCAACGCGCCGCTCTCGGCGGGCTCGGGCGGTCCGCAGTTCCGCGAGGCGATGGAGAGCGCGGTGCTGCCGCGCCTCGCCGCGTTCCGCCCCGACCTCGTCCTGATTTCGGCCGGTTTCGACGCGCATCGTCGCGATCCGCTGGCGCAGATCAACCTCACCGAGGACGATTTCGCCTGGGTCACCGCCCGCCTCATGGACGTGGCGGACAAGAGCGCGGGCGGGCGCGTCGTGTCGTTGCTCGAAGGAGGCTATGACCTTGTGGCGCTTGCACGATCTGTCGAAGCGCACGTGTGCGCGCTGATGGGCCGGGGCGCGCCTGAGGCGCCGCTGCAGCAACGCGCCGGACACCTTGCCGCGCTGCGAAGCCGCAGCCTCCCTTGCCGGCCACACGGACGCACTATCTAATTCAACCATGAGACACGCCCGAACTCATCGCCTGCATCGCCTTCGCCGCCACCGCCGCGGCGTGGACAAGCGCGCCCGCGCTCGCGTCCTGCGAGACGAAGCAATCGGACGGCAAGTCGTATTTCGTGTGCGCCTATCCGCGCGGCGCGGACGTGCGCACCTTCTTCTCCGATCCCGACGGGGAGCCCTTCGGCACGTTCACGGCGCTGTCGGACGCGCTGGCCACGCGCGGCGAGAAGCTCGTCTTCGCGATGAACGGGGGCATGTACCATCCCGACTACAAGCCCGTGGGCCTCTACATAGAGGGCGGCGTGCAGCAGAAGTCGGCGAACCAGCGCGCGGGCGCGGGCAATTTCGGCATGAAGCCGAACGGCGTGTTCTACGTGCTGCGCAACGGCGAAACGGGCGTCATGGAGACGACGCGCTTCATCAATCGCCGCCTGCCCGTCGCCTACGCCACCCAATCGGGCCCGATGCTCGTCATCGACGGCAAGCTGCATCCGCGCATTCGCGAGGACGGCACCTCGCGCAAGGTCCGCAACGGCGTCGCCACCTGCGCTGACGGGCGCACGCGCTTTGCGATCTCCAACGAGCCCGTGACGTTCTTCGAATTCGCGACGCTGTTCAACGACACGCTCGACTGCAACAACGCGCTCTATCTCGACGGCTCGATCTCCGCCGTCTACGCCCCCGCCGCCGGCCGCCACGACCGCTGGCGCCCGATGGGGCCGATCGTGGGGGTGGTGGAGAAGGGGCGGTAGTTAGCGCTCGCCATCCGCAAACGCGGAGGCCAGCACACCCCTGCCCCTCACACGTTCCGCACCCGCCCCGTCGCCGCCTCATCCACACTCATCCCCGCGCGGTCGCACGCGGCGGCGAGTTGCGCCGACCTCCTCGCCGCCCACCCGCAATCCCGGCGCGATTTCCGCCAGCGGGGCCAGCACGAAGGCGCGTTCGAACATGCGCGGGTGCGGCACGACGAGGCGCGCGTCGCTGACGGCGAGATCGCCGTAGGCGAGCAGGTCGATGTCGAGAACGCGCGGGCCCCAGCGCTCGAAGCGCACGCGGCCCGCCGCTGTCTCCAGCGCAAGGCACACGTCGAGCAGCGCGTGCGGCGCGAGGCTCGTGTCCACCAGCGCGCACATGTTGAGAAAGTCGGGCTGGTCGGTCTTGCCCCACGGCGGCGTGCGCCACACGGACGAGCGCGCGACGACCGCGCAATCCTCGCGCGCGTCGAGCGCCGAGAGCGCGGATAAAAAGGCCTCCGCCACGTCGCCGACATTGCCGCCAAGGCCGATGGCCGCGCGGGCGAGGCCGGGCGCCGACGGATCAATCGGCAAGGTCGGACCGCTCCATGCGCAGCTTCACGCCGACCGCATCGATGCGCTCGGGGATCGGCGGCTTCAGCTTGCGCACGCGCACCTCGACAGCCCGCACGCGCGTGAACTGCGCGAGAAGTCCGCGCGCCAGCGAGGCGGCCGCCGCCTCCACCAGCTTGTAGCGCTTCTCCACGAACAGCTTGCGCGTGACGCGCACGATGGCCGCGTAGTCGAGCGCGTCGTGCAGGTCGTCGCTGGCGGCCTCGCGCGAAATGTCGGCTTCGAGTTCGAGATCGACCGTGAACGGCTGGCCGAACTCCTCCTCGTGCGCGTGCCAGCCGTGATAGGCGTGCACTTCGAGCTGTTCGATGAGTATGCGGGCCGTCAGCGTCATATGTTGTCCTCGTCCTGCCCTTCGATGGCGAAGAGCACGCCCAGCGCCTGCCTGTGCGCCGCCACGTCATGCACGCGCACGATATCGGCGCCGTGCATGGCGCCCCACAGATGCGCGGCGATGGAGCCCGCCACGCGCTGCGCCGCGATGTCCACGCCCGACGCCACGCCGATGCAGCGCTTGCGCGAGGCGCCGAGCAGAACCGGCAGGCCGAAATGCGCGCGAAGCTCCGGCAGACCGCCGGATCATCTCGAAACTCTGCGCGTGCGTCTTGCCGAAGCCGATGCCCGGATCGAGCACGATCCGCTCGCGCGACACGCCGGCCTTCAGCGCGATGTCGAGCGAGCGCGAGAGGAAGTCGACCACGTCGGCGAACATGTCGACGGACGCATCGTCCTCGCGCCTGTTGTGCATGAGGATGCAATGGGCGCGCGCGTCGGCGGCGACGCGGGCGATGTCGGGATCGAACTGGAAACCCCACACGTCGTTGACGATGGTCGCGCCCGCCTCGATGGCGGCGCGCGCGACCGGCGCCTTCATCGTGTCGATGGAAATGGGAACGCGCGTCGTCTGCGCCAGCGCGCGGATGACGGGAATGGCGCGCGCGATCTCGTCTTCGACGGACACGGGCGCGGCGCCGGGCCGCGTCGATTCGGCGCCGACGTCGAGAATGTCGGCGCCTTCGGCCGCGAGTTGCTGGCCGTGGGCGATGGCGGCGGCGGGATCGAGCCACAGGCCGCCGTCGGAAAAGGAATTGGGCGTCACGTTGACGATGCCCATCACCAGCGCGCGCGTGCCCAGCACGAGCGGAACGCCTGCGATGGGCGCATTGGCTGGCGCGGCGGCGGCGCGCGGAGCGGTGCGCTGCCGGCGGCGTTGTCGCGGCAGGGTCGGCGGGCGTCACGTCGCGCGCGGCTTCGGCGGGATCGACGCCTTCGCCGCGCGCTTCGCCCAGCGCCTGCTTCACGCCGCGCACGCCGCGGCCCAGAGCGTACATGTATTTGTCGAGACCCATCATGCCCCTCGCATTGCCGTCAACGCGGGAAGGGCCAGCGCGCTCCCGCTTCGCCCGTCTGCCCGCGATGACGCAGCCAGGCGTCCGCCAGCACGATGGCCATCATCGCCTCGCCGACCGGCACGGCGCGGATGCCCACGCACGGGTCGTGGCGGCCCTTGGTGCGGATCTCGACCTCCGCGCCGAACCGGTCGACCGAGCGGCGCGGCGTCAGGATGGACGACGTGGGCTTCACGGCGAAGCGCGCGACGATCGGCTGCCCCGTCGAGATGCCGCCGAGAATGCCGCCCGCATGGTTCGACAGATAGTGCGGCATGCCGGCATTGCCCACGCGCATCTCGTCGGCGTTCTCCTCGCCCGAGAGCGCGGCCGACGCCATGCCGTCGCCGATCTCGACGCCCTTCACGGCGTTGATCGACATGAAGGCCGAGGCGATCTCGGCGTCGAGCTTGCCGTAGATGGGCGCGCCCCAGCCGGGCGGGACGCCTTCGGCGACGATCTCGATGACCGCGCCGCAGGACGAGCCCGCCTTGCGCACGCCGTCGAGATAGGCCTCCCACGCGCGCGGCGGCCTTCGCGTCGGGGCAGAAGAACGGGTTCTCGTCCACCTGCGCCCAGTCCCAGTTGGCGCGGTCGATCCTGTGCGGGCCCATCTGCACGAGCGCGCCGCGGATCGTCACGCCCGGCATGATCTTGCGGGCGATCGCCGCCGGCGGCCACGCGCATGGCGGTTTCGCGCGCCGAGGAGCGTCCGCCGCCGCGATAGTCGCGAATGCCGTACTTGGCGTCGTAGGTGAAGTCGGCGTGGCCGGGCCGGTACTGGTTGCGGATCTCGCCGTAGTCCTTCGAGCGCTGGTCGACGTTCTCGATGATGAGGCCGATGGGCGTGCCGGTCGTGACCTGCGCGCCGCTGGCCTCGTCCACCATGACGCCGGAGACGATGCGGACCTGGTCGGGCTCCTGCCGCTGGGTGGTGAAGCGCGACTGGCCGGGCCTGCGCTTGTCGAGAAAGCCCTGGATGTCGGCCTCGGTCAGCGGCACGAGCGGCGGACAGCCGTCGACCACGCAGCCGATGAGCGGCCCATGGCTCTCGCCGAAGGTGGTGACGCGGAACAGGTGTCCGAACGTGTTGTGAGACATCTGAAATGGCCCGGCGCCGAGGTAGCCGCTTTCTAAGGGCTAAGCACGGCGCCGGTCAAATAGCGGCGCAGGGAACGCAAGGCTCAGGCGGCCGCCTTGACCGCCTCTTCCTTGTGGTCGGCGTGCTCGGCGTGCGACGAAGGGCTCGGCCGGCGCGCCGATCCATTCGCTGTTGCCGGGGATCGTCTCGCCCTTCATCACCACGGTCAGCGGGCCGAGCCGGGCGATAATCGCCGATATGGGTGTCGTAGAGCACGGTCGCGCCCGCGCCGACCGTGACGCCATCGCCGAGCTACACGCGCCCGACCTTCATGACGCGGTCCTCGTAGAGGTGCGTCTGCAGCGCGCAGAGCGAGTTGAGCGCGCAGAAGTCGCCGACGCTGCACGCAGTCGAACTCGGTGATGTCGGTCATGTCCATGTAGACGCCCTTGCCGAATCTTCGCGCCGAACAGGCGCAGCATCCAGGGCAGGAAGGGCGTGCCGCGCAGATGCTCGAGCAGCACCTTGCCGGCGAGGCCCCAGTAGAGCACGGCGACGGCCTCCGTGCGCATCGCCCACCACGACCACATCGGCTTCACACTGCGGCTTGTAGACGCCCATCGTCAGCCATTTCACCGCGACGACGACCAGCGTCATGCCAACGCGAGTCATGGCGAGCGCGGCGGCCATGAAGAGCCAGAACGACCGGCCGATAATCGCCCGTCGAGCAACGGTCGCTGCCGAAGCTCTCGACGCGCCCAGCGTGCCGAAGGTGATGAACAGCATCGTCGGCAGCGAGATGTTGCACCGCCTCGAAACGGCGCGCACGAAGCTTGCTTCCAGAACGGCGGCTCATAGGTCCAGTTGGCGCCGCCGCCGTCGAATTTCTGGCGCACCGGCAGCTTGATCGGCGGCGAGCCGAACCAGGTGTCGCCCGGCGAGATCAGCTCGTTGGCCGGCGGCTTCGACTTGATGCCGATCAGCGCGCCCTCGGGAATGATCGGCGCCCGGCGGCACGACGGCGTCGTTGCCGACGAACACGCGCGCGCCGGTCTTGACGTGTTCGAGGTACATCCAGCCGCGGCGCATGTCCTCGTCGCCGAGCACGACCTCGTCGGCGATGAAGCATTTCTCGCCGATCTCGACGAGATCGTAGCGCCCGGCGAGGTTGGTCGAGATCTTCGGCATCCTTGCCGATCTTCGCGCCCATCAGGCGATACCAGGTGCGCATGTAGATCGTGGCGAACAGCGAGGACAGCGTCTCCAGCGTCACTTCGGTCGCCAGCGCCACGGCCCATTTGCGCAAATAGAAGCCAGGAGTAGATCGAGTAGGTGCCCTCGCTGCACGCGCGGCAGCACGATCCAGCGGCACAGCGACGATGAAGGCCGACGGTGACGAGCACCAGCACGAACGCCGTCGGCCAGGCGAACAGCGGGATCGCCGCCAGATAGATAGCGTGATCGACGTCGACGATGCCGATCCAGTTGTCGATCCGGTCGAACACCCAGAAGGCCGGGAAGATCGGCAGCAGGCCGAGCGGCGGCAGCGACCAGCAACGCAGCGACGTGTAGAACAGAAGCTGATCGCAGCCGCGCGGCGCCGAGGCGTCGGCGGATCGGCAGTGCGGCGCGTCGACCATGCCGACCTTGCGCGCGCGGGCGAGCCGTCCCAGATCTCGCATGCGCCGATGCGCGTGCCGGCGGGAACGGCGGTCAGGTCCGCGAGCTCGGCGCCCTCGCCGATGACGACATTCGTCCTCGATCACGCAGGACGTGCCGATATAGGCGTCGTCGCCGATGTCGATCGGGCCGATGATCAGCTCGTTGCCGATCGACGCGCGCGTTGGCGAGCTTGATCTTGGCGCCCGATGCTCGCGCCGTCGCCGATGGTGACGAGATCGATCGCGCCCACGTCGAGTTCGCCGATGAGCGCGTCGTCGCCGATCTTCGCGCCGAGCGCGCGCAGATACATCGCGCATCAGCGGCGAGCCCTGGAACCATTTCATGTGGGTCGAGGCCGATGAGGCGCTGCGCCAGCCACCAGCGGTAGTAATAGACGCCCCAAAGCGGATAGCGGCCCGGCTTGGTGCGGCCGATGACCAGCCATTTGCCGGCGATCGACGATCGCAGCACCGTGGCGATGTTGATGCAGCACATAGACGCCGAGCAGCGCAGCGACTCTCCTGCCAGAATGCTGGCGTCCGGCGCCGGTCAGCAGCATGTAGGAGACGAACACGCCGAGCCATTGCGCGGTGACGAAGCGCGAGGATGAACGGCAGCGCCACCGCCTGCGCCAGGCCGCACAGGAAGCGCCGCAGCAACGGCGGCGGCTCGAAGGAGAGATCGCGCTGCGTGCCCAGCGCGCCGGCGCCTTGCCGTCGAGAGCGCGGCCATGCGCGCGCAGCGTGCGCTGCGGCGTAGACGTCCTGCAGCGTGATGCGAGGCGAGCGCGCGCGTCTCGCGCACGCACCGAGACGAAACGCGCGGCGAGCAGCGAATGGCCGCCGAGATCGGTGAAGAAGTCGGCGTCGAAGGGGATGCGCTGCCGGCGGCAGCACGCGCTTGGCGGCGTCGAGCAGCGTCGCTTCGGTGTCGGTGCGCGGCTCCTCCTGCTCCTCGGCGTCGATCGGCGGGCGCGAGTCAGCGCCACGCTCTTCAGCGCCTTGCGGTCGACCTTGCCGGAGGAGAGGCGCGGCAGCGTCGTCGACGACCTCGAAACGCGCCGGCACCATGTAGGACGGCAGACGCTCGCGCAGCGTCGCGCGCAGCTCGCGCGGGTCGAGCGATCGAGCGCCGCTCGCGCCGACGAGGAAGGCGACGAGCTCGTCGAGCCCGTCGTCGTTGCGCAGCACGACGGCCGCCTGGCGGACATGCTCGCAGGCTCGGCGAGCGCGGCTTCGATCTCGCCGAGCTCGACGCGGAAGCCGCGGATCTTGACCTGGTCGTCGATGCGGCCGCGGAAGACGGATGTCGCCGTTCTCGTCGAGCGCGACGGCGTCGCCGGAGCGATAGAGGATCGGATCGGCGCCGTCGCGAGGCGAACGGGTTGGCGATGAATTTCTCGGCCGTCAGCTCGTCGCGCTCGAGATAGCCGCGCGCGACGCCGGGGCCGCCGATGAGCAGTTCGCCCTCGACGCCGGGGCCGAGCGAGCTCGAGAGTCTCGTCGACGACGTAGCAGGTGTAGTTCGGGATCGGCTGGCCGATCGTCACCGGCTCGTCCGGCCGCACTTCCGCGACGGTCGCGACGACGGTCGCCTCGGTCGGGCCGTAGGTGTTGAAGATGCGTGCGGCCCGGCTGCGCGACCAGCGCTCGGCGACCGACGGGCGGGCAGGCCTCGCCGCCGAGCATGATCGATGCGCAGCGACGCGACGTCGCGCGGCAGCATGGCGAGCAGCGTCGGCACCGTGTCGAGCACGGTGACGCCGGCCTCCTCCAGGATGTCGGGCAAGCTTGTCGGTCTCGCCGATCGATCTCGCGGCGTCGCCACGAACAGCGTCGCGCCGACGAGATAGGGAATCCAGATTTCCTCCATCGACAGGTCGAAGGCGACGGAGGCGCCCTGGAACACGACGTCGGTCGCGGTGAGGCCGTAGATCTCGTTGGCCGAGCGCAGGTAATGGCAGATGTTGCGGCGCGGTGATGACGATGCCCTTGGGCGTGCCCGTCGAGCCGGACGTGTAGATCAGATAGGCCGGATGATCGGGCGTCGCGCCGAGCGCGCGCGCGGATCGAGCGGATGCCGTCGTCCTGCAGGATCGACGATCGGCTGCGTCGACACGGGTCTCGCACGGCGACGTGCGCCGCGGCCTTGGCGGCGAAGCCCGTCGGAGGTGAGCAGAGCCCTTGGCGCCGGCGTCGCGCGAGGCAGATCGGCGATGCGCTCGACCGGCGCGTCGGCGTCGAAGGGCAGCCAGGCGGCGCCCGTCTTGGCGATGGCGATCTGGGCGATCAGCAGTTCCGGCGCCGCGCGCCATCCACAGGCCGACGACGTCGCCGGGCCCGATGCCGCGTGCGGCGAGGCCGCGGGCGATGGCGTTGCGCCTGCGCGTCGACCTCGGCGATAGGTGAGGCGCCGCCCCCGAGAGACCATGGCCGAGCGCATGGGGGCTCGCGGCGACGCGTGTCGGCGAAGATCTCGCCGAGCACTTCGTCGCGCAGAAGGTGCGGCATCGCCGGGCCGCGCAGCACCGCGTGCTGTGGAAAGGCCGGCCGGCGATGTCCCTCCGAAGGCTCTTCGCGAGCCATCTCCCGAATGTCCGTCATGCCTTCATGCCCACCAGACTGCAAATCGGCAAAGATGCGCATGTGGCGCGTCTCCAAAAAGCCGCGCGGCTTTGTCCCGCGGCCTCCCCCACCTGTTGCAGTCCAGACGGATCACCCCCCTGTTGGCGAACACCGGCGCCCTGCGGCTCGCGGCCCGTCGTTACCACAACACGATCTCACAGTCTCGTGAACTGATGCGACTGAACGGGCGATGAACGTACCTCAGGAGGGGCTGCGGCGCGCCCCTATATCCAGGCGAATTTGCCGTTATGGAAAACGAGAGCTCGGCCTTGCCATATGTCGGCAAGGGCGGCGCGCTCCTCGGGCAGTCCCGCAAGCATCGCCATCAGGGCGCGCGCGACGCCGCCGTGCGAGACGACGACGGCGTCGCCCTCGAGGCTCGCCACCCACGGCTCCAGCCGTTCGGCAAGCATGGCGTAGGATTCCCCTTTCGGCGGCGTAAACCGCCACTTGTCACCCTCTCGCCACGACGCGGCGGCGGGCTCGCGGGCCTTCACCTCCGGCCACGTCAGGCCCTCCCAGTCACCGAACGTAAGCTCGACCAGGCGCTCGTCCAGAGCGTAATCATGGACGGGCAGGCCCATCGCGGCGCGCGCGATCTCCATGGTCTGGCGGGCGCGGATCATCGGCGAGCACAGGAAGCGAAAGCCGGGAGCGCTCAGGGCGTCGGGACCGAGAATGCGTGCGACAATGCGTCCCGCCTTCTCGGCCTGACGGCGGCCTTTCGCGTTCAGCGGGATGTCCTGGCGGCCCTGGAGGCGCCCTTCCGCGTTCCAGTCCGTCTCGCCATGGCGCAGGAACACGAGACGATGGCGGAGCATGACGGCACAAAACCCTGGCTGGCTGGCGCGCGCCTATTCCTTGACCACGGAAATGTCGGGTGCGGCCGGGTTCTTCATGCCGACGACGTGATAGCCGGCGTCGACGTGCAGGATTTCGCCGGTGATGCCGCGCGACATGTCGCGAGAGCAGGAAGGCCGCGGTCTCGCCGACCTCCTCGATGGTCACGGTGCGGCGCAGCGGCGCGTTGTACTCGTTCCACTTGAGGATATAGCGGAAGTCGCCGATCCCGGAGGCCGCGAGCGTCTTGATCGGGCCGGCGGAGATGGCGTTGACGCGGATCTGCTCTTCGCCGAGGTCGGCCGCGAGATAGCGCACGCTGGCTTCCAGCGCCGCCTTCGCCACGCCCATGACGTTGTAGTGCGGCATCCACTTCTCGGCGCCGTAATAGGTCAGCGTCAGGAGCGAGCCGCCCTCCGTCATCAGCTTCTCGGCCCGCTGCGCGATCGCCGTGAAGGAATAGCAGGAGATCAGCAGCGACTTGGTGAAATTGCCCTCGCTCGTCTCGAGGTAGCGGCCGGTCAGTTCGTCCTTGTCGGAGAAGGCGATGCAATGGACGACGAAGTCGAGCTTGCCCCAAGTGCTTCTCGATGTCGGCGAAGACCGCGTCGATGGAGGCGGCGTCGGTGACGTCGCAATGGCCGGCGACATGGGCGCCGATGCCTTCGGCGAGCGGGCGCACGCGCTTTTCCAGCGCTTCGCCCTGATAGGTGAAGGCGAGCTCGGCGCCCGCGTCATGGGCGGCCTTGGCGATGCCCCAGGCGATGGATCGGTTGTTGGCGACGCCCATAACCAGGCCGCGCTTGCCTGCCAGAATGCCCGCCGTGCTCGTCTTCGCCTCTGACATCAGCCGATGGAACCCCTACCCCGGACACATGTGCGACATGTTCGCGCCGTTCGGCTTTAAGCGCTGCGCAGGCGCAACGCAAGTTCGTTGCCCGCTGGGGCGGCGGCCCGGAACATCGGAGCGCCCTGCCGCATTTGCCTGTGCAGGGACGCCAGCCTAGTCTGGAGCCCGGGGTTCAACACCATGTCCGCGAGCGCGCCAAGAGACACCGATCGCGACGCAGAACGGGAAGATTTCGCCCGCGCGCTGGCGCGGTTCGCCCGGGCGCTGTGCGCGGGGGAGGACACGCGCCAGCAGCCCGCCATGGCTTCCGCGATGACCGCGGCGCTGAAGGAGGCGCTGGCCCACGACAGCTGGAGCCATGGCCGGCCCATGGCCAGCGCGCGAACCGCCGCCTACCGCTCGCTGGTGCGCAGTTTCCTGAAAGCCAGCGCCGCGCGGGCCCCGGCGCCGCCGCGCAGTCACATCCGCCAGAACGCCTCGGGCCCACTCGCGCAACAGCGCGTTGCGACCGAGGCCAGCCGGGCCTTGGCCGCGCTCGCGCGCCTTGAACCGGTCGAGCGGGCGGCGCTGCTGCTGGTGGCGGTCGAGCGCTTGTCCTACGAGGACGCGGCCATAGCGTTGGACATCGCCGAGAATGAACTCGTGGCCGCGCTGGCGCGGGCGCGCGAGGCGTTCGCCGCGCTGCTGGCCGCGTCGGGCGCTGCCGGAAAGCCGCACCTGAGGCTCGTGACCTGACCGGAGACGATTGAAGCGAATGTCGCCTGAAACGGTCCGCAACGCTGATCTGTGCGCGCTCATGGACGGGGAGTGCGGGCCCGGCGCGCGCGAGCGCATCGAAGCCGAACTCGCCCTGTCGCCGCAATGCGCGGACAGGCTGGCGCTGTGGCGGCGCAACGACGCGGCGCTGCGCCTCGCTTTGGCGGGCGCGCCCGGGCCCGGCGCCTTTCGCGCTCCCGCCGCCGCTCCGGTCATTGACGGAAGTTTGGCGATGCGGCCCGACGCGTCCGAACCGCTCGCCGACGTTCATTCCGGCCGCAGCGCTCATGACAGGATGATGCGCAACGCCCGTGCGGCCACAATCGCCGCTTTTGCAGGGGGAGCGGGCGCGGGAGCCATCGCGCTGGCCATCCTGCTGCTCGCGCCCTAAGAAGCTTCGAACGTCCCCTCCTAAACTAAACCGGGGCTTTACGGGAGGGGTCGGATATACAAGCCTTCTGGTGATTCCGCCAGATCGCATGAACGGCAGGGAACAGACCTGCGTTTACGCCCGCCAAGGACAATTATGCGCCGACAGATCAGGCCGTTTACCATCGAACGGAAACGAGGCTCCCGAACGACGGGCGCAGAAGCTCCGCTCCTCGACCTCGCCCCGCCGCCAGCCCCCACGCCCAGCGCGCCGCAAAGGCCCGAGGCCCATCGATTTGCGGCGGCCGAAGCGTTGTTCTCCGCGCCGGCACCATCCCGCCCGGCGTCAGCTTCCGCCTACGAGCCCGCCAATACGGACAGGTCGCCGATCACCGGGCGCATCCTTCCGAGCCTCGTGGAGCAGCCGGCGCCCCAGCGTGACCTGACGGACGAGGAGCCGAGGCGGCGCGGGCGCAAGCCGGGCTCGCGCAACAAGGCGCGCGAACCGCTGCCGGGCGCGAACATTCAGGCGTTCGACCCACAGTCGACGGGCGCGCACGGCCCGCGGACGATCGAGAACGTCATGCGCAACCTGTTCGAGTTCTGGGCCGCCGAGGACGATCAGACGGCGCAGACGCCGGCAGCGAAAGCCGACCCCGTTACGCCGCTGCAACTGCGGCGGCGCTCGCGGATCGCGCGCGCCGAGCTTCCCCGCGGCGAGCGCTGGAAAGCGCGGCTTCCCAAGTTCGCGCGCTGAACGCTCGCTCGCGCAGCGCGCGCGCCGTTCAGACCAGTTCGACCGTCAGCGGATTGTAGGAATACAGCCACGCGTTGCGGGCCTCGCCCTCGTCGCGCTTGGCGAAGGCGGCGCGGATCGCCTCCTGGCTGCCCAGGTGGAACAGCGTCCTGTTCTCGGTCGACTGGCGCACGATGCGCGCCGTCCGGTCGATGCGATTGCGCTGGTAGATTTGCAACGCCTCCGCGATGTCGTCGCTCATGGCCAGCGCGCGCGTGAGCACCGCGCCGTCCTCGATCGCCATCACGGCGCCCTGCGCGAGATAGGGCAGCGTCGGATGCGCGGAATCGCCAAGCAGCGTGACGCGGCGCGTCGACCAGTTCATCGTCGGCTCGCGGCGATGCAGCGACCAGCGATAGCATTCGTCCTTGTTGGCGCAGTCGATGATGGTCTGGATGATCGGATGCCAGCCGGCGTAATCGGCCTTGAGCCGCTCCCACGGGAACTTCATCGTCCAGGATTCTTCGGACACTTCGTCGGTCTCGACGAGGCCGACGAAGTTGAGCAGCTTGCCCGAGCGCAGGTAATAGATCACCACGTGCCCGCCGGGGCCCATGAACACGCTCATCACCTGCGGGAGAATGTCCTTCGGCAGATTCTCCACCGGCACGAGGATGCGCCACGCGCCATCGCCGGTGTACACGGCGGGCGCGGCGCCGAGCATCTGCGCGCGCACGGCGGACTTGAGGCCATCGGCGCCGACGAGCACGTCGCCCTTCGCCGACGTCCCGTCTTCAAAGCGCAACTCGACGCCGTCGGCGCTCTCGACGTAGCCGCGCACCTTCTTGTTGAGGCGGATGACGTCGGGGCGGAACTCGCGCGCCTTGTCGACGAGGATCTGGTGGAAGTCGGCGCGATGAAGCTGCGTGTAGGGCGCGCCGTTCTTCTTCTCGTGCTCTTCGGCCAGCGAGAATTGCTGAATGACTTCGCCGGTGTCGTGCAGGCGGAACACATAGGCGCCGGGGCGCACGCCGACGGCGTCGATCGCGGGTCCAAGACCAAGATCGCGCAGGACGTGCTGTGCGTTGGCGCTGATCTGGATGCCCGCGCCGATCTCGCCCAGTTGCGGCGCCTGCTCGTAAATCTCGACGTCGTGGCCGGCCTTCATGAGGCACGAGGCGGCGGCCAGACCGCCGAGCCCTGCGCCGGCGATGATGATCTTGCGCTTCTTCATGGCGTTTCGCGTTTTCCCCTGCAGCGCCGCGCGCGCCGCGCTTGCAGTGCGTTCTAGCGCGCTGGGACGGCTGGGGAAAGGGCGGCGCGCAGGTCCTCACCACGCGAGACAAGGCGCGCACGCTGGCGCTGCAAGGTGCGCCTACATCCCCTTGCGCGGGTTGTAAGGCTTCTCGGCCTTCCACTTGCGCATCAGCGCCTCGAACTCGGGGTCGCCTTCGTCCGGCAGGGCGGCGCGCAGCGTCACGAGAAGGTCGCCGGCGGGCTTGTCGCCCGCTTTCGGCAGGCCCTTGCCGCGCAGGCGCAGGGTCTTGCCGGCGCACTTGGGCGGAACGCTCATCTCCACCGCGCCGTCCAGCGTGGGCACCTCGACCGACCCGCCCAGCGCCGCCTCGTAGAGGGTCACGGGCAGATCCATGCGCAGGTCGCGGCCCTCGATGCGGAAGACCGGGTGAGGGAGCACGTTGACGGTGAGAATGACGTCGCCGGGCGCGCCGCCGAAATGGGAGGGCTGGCCCTGCCCGCGCAGCCTGATCTGCTTGCCGCTGTCGATGCCGGCGGGAATGTTGACGTCGAGCATGCGGCCCGTAGGCAGCGCGACGCGCACCTCGCCGCCCTTCACCGCCTTCTGCAGCGGCACGGCGACGGTGGCGGCGAGGTCCTCGCCCTTCTGAGAGGCCTGCGGGCCGGCGCCCCGCCGGGCGCCGCCGCGGCCCATGGCGCCGCCGAAAATGTCGGAGAAAATGTCGCTGGGGTCGAAGCCCGCGCCGCCGCGCCGCCCGCCCGGCCCGCCCGTGTCGAATTCGAAATGCTGCCAGCCGCCGCCCGGGCCGCCAGCGCCCGCGCGCCCGCCGCCGGGGCCGCCGAAGCCCTCGAAACCGGCGTAGCGGGGCTTGCCCTCGGCGTCGATTTCGCCGCGGTCGAACTTGGCGCGCTTGTCGGCGTCGCCCAGGATTTCATAGGCGGAATTGGCCTCGGAGAACTTTTCCTTGGCCTTGGGATCGGACTTGTTCTGATCGGGATGATGCTTCTTGGCCAGCCTGCGATAGGCCTTCTTGATCTCGTCCGCGCTCGCGGACTTCGATACGCCGAGAATCGTATAGGGGTCGCGCATGATCCAATGAGCCCAGTCGGGCGGCCGCCCAGAAGGCGCGGCCGCGTGCGTCTCGGTTCACATTTGGGGATAGCCCGCCGTCAATGCAATTGTTTTCGGCGCAATCGCGCAGCTTCAGCCGGGAGTGTTCAGCTTGTGCGGGCGCCGCCCGCCCACGGCGCGACTTCGCCGATGGACCAGTCCCCGTCCTTGCCCCGGCAGGCGGAGCCTTGCAGGGACTTCTGCGGCAGCGCGCCGCCCACTGACGTGATGAAGGAGCGGCAGATGCGATCGTCCACGGCCCTGGCGGGGCCGACCGGCGTGAACGCGCCCCGCGCGCCCGATTTCGGGTTGTCCCAGTTGACCGGTTCGCCGTTGCCCTGAGGGTCGAGCGCGAGCCCGAGCGCGCCCTTGGCGCGGCGCCAGTCCTCGACGTCCATGGCCGTGGAAATGGGGTTGGCGGGCTTGATCGAGCCCGTCACGTCATCGCGCGAGCCCACGAACGAGGGCAGCGGAATGGCCGCGGAACACCCGCCGGCGACGAGCGCCAGAACGAGCGCGGCGCCCCGCAGGGCGGCGGACGCGGGGTGGCGCAGGACATGGGGGCGAGCGCGACCTATAATGGCGCGCGCAGGGGTTACGCGATCGAACAAGGTTGGACCCGTGGCGGTAGGACAACAGGCAGGATCAAAACATTGAACGAGTTAACGCGGGGTGACTTCACCGAGGCTTCCGAACCTTTCGCGCTGTTCAAGGCGTGGTTCACGGAGGCGTGCGAGAAGGAAATCAACGATCCGTCCGCGATGGCGCTGTCGACCGTCGACCCGTCCGGATTACCCAACATTCGCATGGTGTTGATGAAGGATTGGGACGAACGCGGCTTCGTCTTCTACACCAACCGCCAGAGCGCCAAGGGGCGCGAGCTGGACGCCAGTTTCAAGGCGGCGGCGAATTTTCACTGGAAGTCGCTGCGGCGGCAGGTGCGCCTGCGCGGGCCGGTGGAACAGGTCACCGACGCCGAGTCCGACGCCTATTTCGCCTCGAGGCCGCGGGACGCGCGCATCGGCGCCTGGGCGAGCCAGCAGTCACGCCCGGTGGAATCGCGCTTCGCGTTCGAGAAGGCGATCGCGTCCTACGCGCTGAAATACCCGATCGGCGAGGTGCCGCGCCCGCCGCACTGGATCGGCTATCGCATAAAGCCCGTGGAAATGGAGTTCTGGCACGACAGGCCATACCGGCTGCACGACCGCATCGTCTTCCACCGGGAGAGCCCGGAGGGTCCGTGGGAAAAGCAGCGGCTGTTCCCGTAGAGGGAGGCGGCTAGCGCGCCGCCTTCACGCGCACGATGACGTCGGCGCCGAGGATTTCCATGCCGGCGGGCGCCTGCGGCAGGTTGAGCACGGCCACCATGTCCTCGGGCACGTCGAGCAATTCGTCCCTGTCCTCGACGTAGAAGTGGAAGTGCGGGCCGGTGTTGGTGTCGTACCAGATGCGCGAGCCATAGACCGCGATCTCGCGCAGCAGGCCCGCTTCCGAGAACTGGCGCAGGGTGTTGTAGACGGTGGCCAGCGACAGCGCGGTCTTGGAGCCGCGGGCCTCCTCGTAGAGGCATTCGGCGGTCACGTGCCGGTCGCCCTTGCCGAACAGCAGCCAGCCCAGGGCCATGCGCTGGCGGGTCGGACGCAGCCCTGCCCCGTGCAGGCGGTCGCGAACGTTGCGGAAGGAGCATCCGGCTGCGTCTGGCGCACGCGAGGGAACCACGGGCTCAGGTCGCGCAGCAGGGCGTGCTGCGACAGGGCCCACCCGGACACCCGACGCTGAAATAGCCATTCCGCAGTCCTCCTCGAGCCCGCTTGTTGAGATTAATTCTCAAGTACACATACATTATGTCCGCGCAAAGCGCAAGGTTCCTTGATCTAAATCAAGCCAGACCTGCGGTTCTGGGCAGGGGGCGACCGCGACGCGGCGCTTTTTGGCGGTGGGCGGGGATGATACCGTGCGCGCCGCCAGAGGTAACAGATGAAATCATCCCGCGACTATCCCGACCGCCCGATCCTGTGCGCCAGCGCGGCCGTCTTCCGCGACGGGCTCGTGCTGCTCGGCTCGCGCCGCAACCCGCCCTACGATCAGGTGTTCAGCCTGCCGGGCGGGCTGGTCGAGACCGGCGAAAGCCTCGAGGAGGCGGCCCTGCGCGAGGTGGAGGAGGAAACGGGGGTGCGCGGCGAGATCGTCGCCTTCAACGGTTGGCGCGAGGTGATCCATCGCGACGGCGAGGGGCGGGTCCAGCGGCATTATGTCATCGCCTCGTTCGCCGCCCGGTGGGTGTCCGGCGAGGGCGAGCCCGGCGAGGAGCTCGGCCGCGTGATCTGGGCCGACGACGCGCAGACGCGGGCGCTGCCGCTGACGCAGGGCCTGAGCGAATTGCTGGAGCGCGCGCGGGGCATTCTCGAAAGCGCATGAGCGGGAACAACGTGAACGCGCGCGCCGCCATCAATCCATCGTCTCCCGGCGCCGTCCCGGCGCGCTGCTCGTCGCCGCAAGCGTGTGCCTGAGCCTGTGCGCGCTCGCGCCGCCGCCCGCCCTGGCGCAGGGGCGCACCGCGCCGCCGGCGCCCTCGGCCGCGCCCCCGCCCGCCCCGCCGCAGCCGCTCGAACCCGCGCCGCCCTACGAGAAGCAATTGCTGCGGCTCGCGGAAATTCTCGGCGCGCTCGCGTGGCTGACCGAGTTGTGCGGCGAACGGCCCGGCGACCAATGGCGCAAGCAGATGGCTGGCCTCATGGAAGCGGAAGCCACGAGCCAGGCGCGGCGCGAGCGGCTCGCGGGCGCATACAACCGCGGCTTTCGCGGCTATGGCGCCATGCATCGCCGCTGCTCGCCGAGCGCGGAGCTGATCATCACGCGCTTCCTCGACGAGGGCGGCCGGATCGCCCGCGACGTCGCCAACAGGTTCAGCGGCTGACGCATTAACCTTCGGTAACGACTTCTCTCGCAAGGCGGTGCGCTTTTGGTAGGTTGCGGCCATGAAAGCCGTGGCGCCCATTTCCATCGACGACTACAACGCCGCCGAAGAGCGTCGCGTCGCGTCCGGCTTCATTGCGGAATCGTTCGCCGAAGGCATTCTCGCCGGCATCGAGCCCGCGAGCCTGGCGCACGCCGCGATCACCACGTCCCTGCAGGAGCTGATCGCCTGGAACGGCGAGGAAGCCGTCGCGCGCTTCGCCGAAGACCTGGCGCGCCGCATCAGGCTCGGCGAGTTCTCGGCGCTCAACAAGCATTGAAGCATGCGCGAGGCGGCTTGCGTCCGGCGGCCCCGCGCCTTTAATGCGGGCCCATGGGCAAGCAGCCGCAATCCCGAACGCCGCCCCGCGAGACGATCTCGCCGCCCTCGCGCGACCTGACGGCGCTGCCCGAGCGCGTGCGCGCCATGCGGGAGCTTATCCTCGACGCTGTGGACTCCGGCGACATCGAGGCCTTGCGGCCTGCGATCGAGCGCAACGAGACGCTGCCGATCTTCGCCACCGGGGCCGACAGGCCGCGCACGTTCGCGGACGTCGTCGAATTCCTGAAGAGACGCTCGTTCGACGGGCAAGGGCGCGAGACGCTCGCCATCATCGCGGCGATCTTCGATCAGCCCTACGTGAAGATCACGCGCGGGCAGAGCGTCACCTTCGAATGGCCGGCTTTCGCGTCGGTGAAACCGGGCGCCGCGAGCGAAGACGAGCAGCTCGCCGCGTGGCGCTGCACGCGCTTTGCCGCGCTTGCCGCGTCAGGCGACAGCGCGCCGCCGGTGGAGCGCATCGGCATCGGCGCCGACGGCACGTGGCATTACTTCTGGAGCGGTTCGTGACGCGCGGGCCTTACGCCCGCAGCGCCTCGATGAAACGCACCGGCTCGCCCTGCGAGGCCGTGACGATCTCGCCCTGCCACATGACCTGCCGCCCGCGCACGAAAGTGCCCACGGGCCAGCCGGTGACCTGCTTGCCGTCGTAGGGCGTCCAGCCCGTGCGAGAGGCGATCCAGGCGTCGGTGATCGTCTCGCGGCGCTTCATGTCCACGACGGTGAAATCGGCGTCGTAGCCGACAGCGATGCGGCCCTTGCGCGCGATCTGGAAGATGCGCGCGGGGCCGGCGCTGGTGAGGTCGACGAAGCGCTCCAGCGTCAGGCGCCCCGCGTTCACGTGGTCGAGCATCACCGGCACCAGCGTCTGCACGCCCGTCATGCCCGAGGGCGATTGCGGATAGGGCTTGGCCTTCTCTTCGAGCGTGTGCGGCGCGTGGTCGGAGCCGAGCACGTCGACGATGCCCTGCTGCACGCCGCGCCAGATGCCGTCGCGATGATGGGCCTCGCGCACCGGCGGATTCATCTGCAGCTTCGTGCCGAGCGTGGCGTACATGCTCGAGTTCGAGCGTCAGGTGATGGGTGGTCGCTTCCGCCGTCGCCACATCCTTGTGGCCGGCGAGGAATTCGATCTCCTCGGCGGTGGAGATGTGCAGCACGTGGATCGCCGCGCCCTTCTCGCGCGCGATGCGCACGAGGCGCTGCGTGCACAGGAGCGCCGTCGTCACGTCGCGCCACACATGGTGCGAATTGGGATCGCCGGGCACGCGCAGGGGCTTGCGCTCCTCAAGGCGGAACTCGTCCTCGGAATGGAAAGCCGCGCGGCGCGTGGTCTTTTCGAGAATGGCGGTGACGCCCGGATCGTCGGCCACCAGCAGCGAGCCCGTGGACGAGCCCATGAACACCTTGATGCCGGCAGAGCCCGGCAGGCGCTCCAGCTCGGGCACGTGGCGGGCGTTCTCGTGCGTGCCGCCGACCCAGAAGGCGAAGTCGCAATGCATGCGATGCAGGCCCAGCCGCACCTTTTCGGCGAGCGTTTCAGCGGTGGTCGTCAGCGGGTTCGTGTTCGGCATTTCGAACACGGAGGTGACGCCGCCCAGCACGGCGCCGCGCGAGCCCGTCTCCAGGTCTTCCTTGTGGGTGAGGCCCGGCTCGCGGAAGTGGACCTGGCTGTCGATGACGCCCGGCAGCACATGCAGGCCGCGGCAATCGATCCGCTGGCCCGCCGACCAGCGCGAGAGGTCGCCGATCGCCACGATCGCGCCGGCGGTGACGGCCACGTCGCGCACGCCCTCCCCATCCTGATTGACGACAACGCCACCTTCGAGGATGAGATCGCAGGTCTGGGCCATGTTCGAGCCTTTCATGGTCACAAGCATCTTTGGCGCGCGGAGCTTGCAAGCCGCTGGCGCGGGCTTACCTGTATGCGGTGCGCGGAGCAAGCGGGAGGCGGCGGCGTTGGCGGGAACGACAGGCGGGGCGAAGGTTGCGGTTCTGGGCTCGCGCGCCGTCCTGCGCGTGAGCGGCCCGGACGCCCGCGGCTGGCTGCAGGGCCTCGTCACCAACGATGTCGAGACCATTCCCGCCGGGCAGGCGCGCTTTGCCGCGCTTCTCACCCCGCAAGGCAAGATCATCGCTGATTTTCTGGTCGCGCCCGACGGCGACGGCCTGCTGCTCGATTGCGCCGCCGATCAGGCCGGCGCCCTCGCAAAGCGCCTCGCCATGTACAGGCTGCGCGCGCAGATCGAGATCAGCGACGTCAGCGGATCGCTGGCGGTGGCGGCCGGCTGGGACGGCGAGCCGCCGCCCGCGTTGAATGGCCGCATCTTCGACGATCCCCGCGACGCGCGGCTGGGATGGCGCGCCATCGCGGCCCCCGACGCGCTGGAGCGCCTCGGCGCGCCCGCCGCAGAAAGCGACTGGCACGCGCACCGGATCGCCTGCGGCGTTCCGCAGGGCGGGCTCGATTTCGCGTGGGGCGACACGTTCCCCCATGAAGCCAACATGGACCGCCTGCACGGCGTCGATTTTCACAAGGGCTGCTACGTCGGCCAGGAGGTCGTGTCGCGCGTGCAGCATCGCGGCCTGGCCCGAAAGCGCGTCACGCCGGTGCGCATCGAGCGCGGCGCGCCGGCGGCCGGCGCCGAGGTTCTGGCGGGCGATGCGGCTGTGGGCGTGATGGGCTCGTCGGCGGACGGAGCCGGGTTGGCGCTGCTTCGGCTCGACAAGGTGGAGGAAGCGCTCGCCGCCGGACGCGAAATCTCGACACCCGGGGCTGTCCTCACCGTAGTTCTGCGCCCGTGACGCAGCCATGACTGCGCCCTACTTATTAGGCTAGTCTAATCACAGACATCGACATGGATCTGAGATGCTCGCCACCCCGGACCTGGAAGAAAAGGCCGAAGAAGTCGCCCAGCTCATGGGCATCATCTCCAACGCGCGCCGCTTGCTCATCCTGTGCAAGCTGGCGGATGCGGGGGAAATGAACGTTTCGCGCCTTGTGGAAGAGGTTGGCCTGAGCCAGTCGGCGCTGTCGCAGCATCTCGCCCTGATGCGCGCGTGCGGGCTCGTGACGACGCGCAAGGAAGGCCTCAACGTTCACTACCGGATCTCGGACCCGCGCGCCTACGAACTCATGCAGGCGCTGGAACGCATCTTCTGTCCGTCGGGAAAGTAGATCGCGCGACGCCGGCTCAGGCCGGGTCGCGGCGCGCGGGATCGAAGCGCTTGCGCAGCCCGCTCCAGCACTCGGGATAGGTTTCGTCGAGCGTTGGCAATTGCGCCGCCCAGCGCGTGACCCGCTGCGGAAAGCGCGTCTCGAACATGAAGGCCATCGTGCCCGTCTGCTTCACCGGTTTCAGCTCGACGTTGCTGGCGTGCTCGAACGATGTTTCGTCGGGGCCGTGCGGCAACATCGAATTGTGCAGGCTCATGCCGCCGGGGCGGAAGCCTTCGGGCTTGGCGTCGTAGACGCCATAGATGAGGCCCATGAACTCCGACATGATGTTGCGATGATACCAGGGCGGGCGGAACGTGTTCTCCGCCACCATCCAGCGATCGGGGAAGATCACGAAGTCGATGTTCGCCGTGCCCGGCGTCTCCGACGGCGCGGTCAGCACCGTGAAGATGGACGGGTCGGGATGATCGTAAAGCAGCGCGCCCACAGGCGAAAAGCGCCGCAGGTCGTATTTGCAGGGCGCGTAATTGCCGTGCCAGGCGACCACGTCGAGCGGCGACTGGCCGATCTCGCTGCGGAACAGTTCGCCGCCCCATTTCGCGTACAGGAGCGAGGGCGCCTCGCGGTCCTCATAGGCCGCGACGGGGGTGAGAAAGTCGCGCGGGTTGGCGAGGCAATTGGCGCCGATCGGGCCACGGTCGGGCAAGACGAATGACGCGCCGTAATTCTCGCACACGTAGCCGCGGACAGGGCCGTCGACGAGTTCGGCGCGGAAGATGACGCCGCGCGGGATGATGCAGATCTCGCCCGGCGTCACCTCGATGACGCCCAGTTCGGTGACGAGCCGCAGCGCGTTCTCCTGCACCACGATGAGCATCTCGCCATCGCAGTTCATGAAATATTCGTCGCGCATGGAGCGCGTGACGAACAGGTAATGCGCGGCCATGCCGGCGCGGGTGTCGGCGTCGCCCGCCGTCGTCACCGTGCAAAGGCCGGTGATGAAACTGAGCGGGGCGTCGGGCACGGGCACGGGGCCCCAGCGCAATTGCCCCAGCGGCAGCTCGCTTTCATCGCGCGCGGCGGGCGCCGTGCGCAGCAGCCCCTGATCGACGCGCACGAACCGGCCCGCATGCTTCACGCCGGGGCGGATCCGGTAAAGCCAGGAGCGCCGGTTGGAGGCCTGCGGCATCGTGAAGGCCGTGCCGGACAATTGCTCGGCGTAGAGGCCGTAATTGCACTTCTGCGGGGAGTTGCGGCCCACGGGCAAGGCGCCGGGAAGCGCTTCGGTCTCGAACGAATTGCCGAAACCGGTCATGTACGCGGCGTCCGACATGGCAATCCTCGCTCGTTGCGCCTGGCGGCAGGCTCTGCGCCGCACTGCCCGATACTCATCGGCCAAAATTCATTGCATGTGAAATGAATTGGGTCAACGCAGCGCGTGCGGGCGCTACGCCTTGCGCGAACGCGCCCGCCGCCGCAACGGCGTGACGTCGAGCTCGATGGTGCAGGTGACGCCGCGCGGATCGAACCGCCGCTCGACCTTCGCGCCGGGCATGCCGCGCTCGATCAACGTCGAGCCGAAGCCCGCGGAGGTTGGATGCGTGACGGGCGGGCCGCCGCTCTCGCGCCATTCCAGCCGCAACTTGTCGCGCGGCCCGCGCGCGTAGGTCCACGAGAGATCGACGCGGCCTTCGGGCGTCGAAAGGGATCCGTGCTTGGCGGCGTTGGTCGCCAGCTCGTGCAGCGCGAGGGCGAGCGGAACGGCGAATTGCTGCGGCAGGCGCACGGCCGGCCCCTGCATGCGCAGGCGCTTGTCGGAGCCCGAGAGATAATGCGCGAGCTGCTTGGCGACGAGTTCGCCCAGATCCGCGCCGCGCCAGTGCATTTCGCTCAGAAGATCGTGGGCCGCCGCCATGGCGGACAGCCTGCCGGAGAGCGAGGCGACGAACTCGTCGAGATTGCGCGCGCGCGGCGCCGTGAGGCGCACGAGCGACTGGATGACGGCGACGGAGTTCTTCACGCGATGCAGCAGTTCGCGCGTCATCAGGCGTTGCACGCGCGCCCATTCGTTGCGCTCGGAAATGTCGCGGATGAGGCTGAGGATCATCCGCTCGCCGTCGATCACCATCGACACCGCGCTCACCTCCACGGGAAAGGTGGAGCCGTCGCGCCGCTTGTGCACTGTTTCGAACAGGGTGCCCTCGCCGACGCGGTCCAGATCGGCGCGCAGCGAGGCGACCGTGTCCGGCGAGCGCAGGCTCACGATGTTCATGGCGAGAAGTTCCTCGCGCGCGTAACCATAGGCCGCCACCGCAGCCTGGTTGGTTTCGACGATGGCGCCGTCGTCGAGGCGAATGACGAGCAGGATGTCGCGCGCGTGCTCCGCCAGCAGCCGATAGCGCTCCAGCGCGCGCTGCGCCGCGATGCGCGGGCCGATGTCGTGGGCGAGCGTGGAGACGGCGACGACACGGCCGGACGCGTCACGCACCGGAGACGCGCTGAGCGCGATATGGACCAGCGAACCGTCCTTTCGGCGCCGCATCGTCTCGAGGCGCACATGCCCGCCCGCGCTCACGGTCGCCAACTTCTTGCGCGCCTCCCACCTGCGGTCCTCGGGCACGATGAGATCGATCCGCTTGCCGAGCGCTTCGGCCGCCGTGTAGCCGAACAGGCGTTCGGCGCCGGCATTCCACGAGATGATGACGCCATCGAGCGAGTAGGACTTGATCGCCTCGCTCGAGGATTCGACGACAGCGGCCAGATGCGCGTTGGCCATCGTCGTGGAATAGCGCTCGGTCATGTCCTGGTTGACGCCGTAGCGCCGGATTGGCGCGCCGTGCGCGTCGTACTCGAGCCGCAGGCGCGTCGAGATCCAGCGGATTTCGCCGTCGCGCAGAATTCTGTACTGGAACTTCACGTTGGTCGCGCCGTCCGCCGTGGCGGCGCGCAGCGCATTCTCGACCCGGCCGCGATCTTCGGGGTGAATGCGGCCCATCCAGGCTTCGCCCGACGCCTCCATTGCGGTGCGGTCGATGCCGAAGATGCGGCACATGTTGTCGCTGATGCGGCCTTGGCCGGTGCGCAGGTCGCGGTCGAAACTGCCGATCTCGCCGAGCTCTTCGGCCATGTTCCACAATTCGCCGGAAATCGGATCGGCGTGGTTCGCGTGCATGGGACCGCCCGCGTCGTCGACGCACACGTTTTTGATCACGGCGGAATCATGGGGCATGGGGGCCCTCGGCAATCTCTGATTCGTCGCAAAGCGACGGCGCCCCCGCGGGGCGGACTATACGCGCACGCCTCCGGCATACAACCCGGGCGCCTCTATTAAGTGGTGGATTGTGGCGGGAAAACAACTGCGCCGCAGCGCTTTGCTTACGCGCCCGTCAACTTAGCCGAGCGAAGCGGAGCTGTTTTCGACCCGCACGTCGATGCGGTCGAGATCGCCCGCCTTCGCGCTTGCGCCGACGTAGACGTGGATGATCCCGTCGTCCAGGCGCGGCTTGAGGTTTTCGTCACGATACGAAAAGTCCGTGGCGCGCAGCACGAAGTGAACGGCCCTGCTTTCGCCGGGCGCGAGTTCGACGCGCGTGAAATCCTTGAGTTCGAGAACCGGCCGCGTCACGCGCGCCACGGGATCGCGAATGAAGAGGAAGAGCGTCTCCGCACTCGCCATGTCGCCGTCGTTGCGGACGTCGAGCGAGACCGTGACGGCGCCGTCGCCGCTTATTGCAGCGCTGTCGGCGCGCAGGTTCGCGCGCGTGAAACGTGCGTAGCCGAGACCTTCGCCGAAGCTCCAGCGTGGCGCATACGGCGCGTCGAGGAAGCCCGTCGACCAGCCGTTGGCCGGATCGTGCGGGCGGCCCGTGGGGCGCATTCCGTAGAAGACCGGCATCTGGCCGAGCGTTGCGGGCCACGACACGCAAAGCTTGCCCGAAGGACTTACGGCGCCGCTCACGAGATCGGCGAACGCCGGGCCGGTTTCCGAACCCGCATGCCAGGTGATCAGGATCGCGCGCGCGCCCTCCACAAGCCAGTCGGGCAGGACGAGCGGACGGCTGACGACAAGCGCAAGCACGACAGGCTTGCCGCAGCCGTAGATGTCGCGCGCGAGGTCGAGCTGCGTTTGCGGCAGTTCCGGCCGCGTGCGGCTGCAGGCCTCGCCGGTGGCGAAGCGCTCCTCGCCCAGGCACAGCAGCACGACATCCGCCTGCGCCGCAGCCTCTTGCGCCGCCGCGTGCCCGCCTTCGACCGGCGCCTTCGGTCCGCAACCTTCGGCATACAGGACTTCGGCCGCGGGAAAGCCCGCGCGCACGCCCTCGAGGATGGTGATCGAATCCTCGGCGGCGCCGGCGGACGCCCACGCGCCGAGCTGGTCGGCGGGCGCGTCGCACATGGGGCCGATGAGCGCAATGCGCCCCGGCTCGCGCAGCGGCAGCACGCCATCATTCTTGACGAGCACCATGGATTTGAGCGCAGCCTCGCGGCAACGCGCGCGCCTCTGCGCATGGCCGTGCGACAGGTCCGCGCCGATGCCGCGGTACGGGTCTTCGAACAGGCCGAGCCGTTCCTTGAACGAGAGAACGCGCACAAGCGCTTCCTCGATCTCGTCCATCGTCACGTCGCCGCGCGCGAGCGCATCGGGCAGGCCCCTGATGTAGGCGTCGCCCATCATGTCGATGTCGACGCCCGCCTTCAGCGCCAGCGCGCCCGCTTCCGAAAGATCGGCGGCGACGCCATGGTTGATGAGTTCGGCGACGGCGTTGTAGTCGCTGACGATCAGTCCGTCGAAGCGCCATTGCGCGCGCAGCACCTCGCGCAGCAATCGCTTGTGCGCGGTCATCGCCACGCCCGCCACATCGACGAACGCCGGCATGATCGCGGCGACGCCCTCCTCCACGACGGCGCGAAACGGGGGCAGATACACCTCTTCGATCGCGCGCTGCGATACGTCGGCCTCGCCGTAGTCGCGCCCCGAGATCACCGCGCCATAGGCGCAGAAGTGCTTGGCGCACGCGGCCAATCGCATGAAGCCGGCGGCGTCGGGGTTCTGGTAGCCGCGCACCCGCGCGCGCCCGTACTCGGCGTTGACCAGCGGGTCTTCGCCCGCGCATTCGACGATGCGTCCCCATCGCGCATCGCGCGACACGTCGAGCATCGGCGCGAACGTCATGTGCACGCCATCGACGGCCGCCTCGATGGCGTTGTCGCGCGCGGTCTCCTCCCACAGCTTGCGGTCGAACGCGCACGCTTCACCGAGCGGCACGGGATGAATGGAGCGGTGGCCGTGCACGACGTCGAGGCCGAAGAAGAGCGGAATTCCAAGGCGGCTTTCTTCCACCGCCTTGCGCTGCGCCTCGCGCACGAGATCGCGGCCCCACACGTTGAGGATGCTGCCGACGCGGCCTTCCGCGATCATCGTGAAGGGATTGTGAGGGCCGGGCGGGCCGGTCTCGACGAGGCCGTCGGCGAGCATGGACAGTTGGCCGAGCTTTTCCTCGAGCGTCATGCGTTCGATGAGCGCGCGCACGCGCGCCGATGCGCCGGCCTTCCCCATATGTCCCGCCCCCTCGCCCAGAGCCTGCCGCCTGCGCGCCTGTCGCCACGTTTCTGCTGCGGATCAGGCGCGGGCGCAAGCCCCGCGAAGCAATGCCCGCGCGTCAGCGCAGGACGGTCGGGCGCACCCACCAGGAGGGATGATCGCGGCCGATGACGCGCGCGGCGCGGGCCGCCGCGTGGCAGTCGGGGAAGATGGCGAAACAGGTCGCGCCGGACCCCGACATGCGCGCGAGCTTTACGCCGCGCGCCGCGCCGAGCACGGCGAGCACATGGCCGACGACGGGCGCGAGGACGCTGGCGGAATCCTCCATGTCGTTGCGCGCCTTCCGCAGCTTCGGCAGCAGGGCGTCGAGGGTCTCGCCCTCGCCGACCTGCGGATGCCCGCCCCAGATCGACCGCTCGCCGGGCTTGAGGCCAATGCCGGCGAAGACGGCGGGCGTCGACAGCGCGACGCCCGGATTGACGAGCACGGCGAAGAGCGGCGGCAGGCCCAGCGCGGGGCCAACCTCCTCGCCGCGCCCGGCCATCATGCGGGCGCGCGGATCGAGGCACACGGGGACGTCGGAGCCGGTCGCTTCCGCCGCCGCGCGCAGGCGCGGATCGTCCGCCGCCAGGCCGTTGAGGCGCGCCAGCAGACGCAGGGCAGCCGCCGCGTCGGCGGAGCCGCCGCCAACGCCCGCGGCGGCCGGCAGGCGCTTGAGCAGACGGAAACGCCCGCAGCGCAGGTTTTCCACGCGATCGGCGAGCGCGCGGGCGGCCTTCAAAACGGAATTGTCGGCGGAAGGGCCGGCGGACCCCGCGGTAGGGCCCTCGACGTCGAGGGCGAGTTGGTCGCCCGGTTCCAGCCACAGCAGATCGTGCACGCCGGCGAAGACGACGAGGCTTTCCAGATCGTGCCAGCCATCGTCACGACGGCCGCGCACATGAAGCGTCAGATTGACCTTCGCGGGCGCCCTCTCGACGAGGACGCCCGGCGCATCCGGCGGCGCGAGGCTCATGCGTCAGCCGCCGCTGCGCGCCGGGGCAGCCTCCGCGGCGGGCTTGGGAGACGTTTCCTCCAGCCCGGCCTCGATCTTACGCAGGATCTTCGGAAGGTCTTCGGGCTCGGGATTGAGGTCGCGCGCGTGGTTCCACTGGAACTGCGCCTCCAGCCGGCGCCCCACCTTCCAGTAGGCGTCGCCCAGGTGATCGTTGATCACGGGATCGGCGGGCTTGAGTTCGATGGCGCGTTCGAGTTCGCGCACGGCGTCCTCGTACTTGCCGAGCTTGTAATACGCCCAGCCGAGCGAATCGACGATGTATCCGTCCTCGGGGCGCAGATCGACGGCCTTGCGCAACATGCGGAAAGCCTCATCGAGGTTGATGCCCTGATCGACCCATGAGTACCCGAGATAATTCAGGACCAGCGGCTGGTCGGGATAAAGCTCCAGCGCCTTCTTGAAGTCGGCCTCGGCCTCGGGCCAGCGCTTGGAGCGTTCGTAGGAGACGCCGCGGAAGTAATACGTCGTCCAGTCGCCGCGCCCGCTCTTCTCGGACAGCGCCAGGGCGCGCGAGTAGGTGTCGGCGGCTTCGGCGAAGAGCTTGCGCGTGCGCTGGAGATTGGCGAGCGCGAGCAGCGCGTCCGGGTCGGTCGGATCGCGCGCGACGAGCGCTTCGAGATGCTTCTGCGCCTCGTCCTTGCGTTCGAGGCCTTCGAGCACGAGGCCGATCTGCAATTCGGCGGTCGAGCGCAAGGGCGAGTTCGCCGGCATGCTGGCGTAGACCTCGATCGCGCTCTCGCCCTGCTTGATGCGCTCGTAGAGGTCGCCGAGGCTGATGACGGCGAGCCCATGATTGGGCGAGAGGTACAGCGCGAGCCGCAGATAGACGATGGAGGCGATTTCATCGCCCTGGCGCACGCCCGCGGCGCCGAGCCCGTAGAGCACTTCGCCCGCGCCTTCCGCCGCATTGCTCACGAGCGGCTCCAGCGTCTGGCCTTTTTCGAGCCGCTGCATCGCGTCGACGATGACGGGGTGGCGCGGCAGCGCCTCGTCGAACGTCCGCAGGATTTTGAGCGCCTCCTGGGGACGGCCCTGACGGGATTCGAGGCGCGCAAAGGCCTCGGCGAGGCGAAGGGTGTTCTTGTCGGCCAGATAGGCGGCGCGCATCCGGCGGCTCGCCTCCTGGGGGCGCTTCAGCAGTTCGGACATCAGGCCGGCGTGGAAATCGCGGAACAGCGCGAAGTTGCGCTCGTTCAGCCGGTCGGCGGCCTCGATCGCCTTGTTGAAATCGCTGCTGCCCGCCCACGCCCAGGCGGTGAGCAGGATGGCGGTGACGTCGCCCCGGCGCGTGTTGCCGCCGCGCGAGAGATGGGTGCGGGCGGTCGCGAACTGACGCTGTTTCAGGGCGCGCGCGCCAAGCGCCAGCTGGGCGAGGCCGTTCTTGGGATCGGTGCGCACGAGCCGTTCGGCCAGCGCGAAGGCCTGCGGCATTTCGCCATTGGAGAGCGAGGCGACGAAGGCGCGCTCCAGCAGGATGGCGTTGCGCGGATCGGCGCGGAGCGCCTCGCGGAAATAGGCGGCGGCCGCGCGGGTGTCCTGCCGGGCGCCGGCGACGAGGGCGGCGAGGTAATTGCCCGATTGCGTGCCGCCGATCTCGACGGGCGGCTGGCTCAACGGCGTGTCGCGCGCAATGCCGGCGGCGGGCGTGAACAGCGCCAATGCGGCGGCGGCGAACACGGCCGCGCGCCGGACGCTCCGGCGCCGCCGGCCGGTCTGCGAAAGCAACAAGCTTGATGAAAACACGCGTTCGTCTCTCTCGATGGCGACCTGAGCTCAGCCGCGCGCGCCCCGCTTCGAGGCGCCAGTAAAATCCTCCACGAACATGGCTCTTTTGCGCCCCCGGAGCAAGCGCGCCCGCGGGCCCCGCGCCGGTCGGTGCGGGTCGCCGGATACGCTTGAGGCGACGCAGGTTTTCGCCCCTGAAAAGCGCCGCCGGCCCGCCCGCCCCCGCGCAAAGACGCGCGGCAGGGCGCGAATCGGCCCGTCGAGGGCCGGCAGACCTGAAAGGGCGCTTCTTGACGCTGTCCGCGGCAGATGCGCACAAGGCGGCGCGCCCGGAGGGCGTCCACGAGCAAGCTTCATGGCCTGGCGATCAGGATCTGCATGACCACCGATGAACCCGCGCCCCGGACGACGCGCCGCATGATGGCGGGACCGGCCGCAACCGCGCACGCCGCCAGCGTTCTGCGGGAGGGCGGGCTCGTCGCGTTCCCCACCGAGACCGTCTACGGCCTCGGCGCGGACGCCGGTTCCGACGTGGCGGTGGCGGGCATCTACGCCGCGAAGGAGCGCCCGGGCTTCAACCCGCTGATCGCCCACGTGGCGGACGCCGGCGCCGCGCAGGGCCTCGCCGTGTTCGATGCGGACGCCCTCGCCCTCGCGCAGGCGTTCTGGCCCGGTCCCCTCACCATCGTTGCGCCCGCGCGCGCCGGCTGCGCCGTGAGCCTGCTGGCGCGCGCGGGCCTCGACAGCGTCGCGCTGCGCGTTCCCGCCCACCCCGTGGCGCTCGCAATCCTGCGCGAAGCGGGCGTTCCCGTGGCCGCGCCCTCCGCCAACCGCTCGGGCCGCGTGAGCCCGACAAGCGCCGATCACGTGGCGGCCGATCTCGATGGCCGCGTCGATCTCATCGTTGATGGCGGGCCGTGCGCGGTCGGCGTCGAGTCCACCATCGTGTCCTGCCTCGGCGATGGCGTGCGCATCCTGCGGCCGGGCGGCGTGGCGCGCGAAGACATCGAGCGCGTTCTGGGGCGGGCCGTCGACTCCGCCAGCATGACCGAGGAGAACGCGCCGCGCGCGCCCGGCATGCTCGCGTCCCACTACGCGCCGCGCGCCCATGTTCGCCGCGATGCGACATCCGCGATGGACGGCGAGGCGGTGCTGGATTTCGGCGGTCAGATCACGAGCGCGCGCGGCGAGCGGCTCGATCTGTCCCCGCGCGGCGATCTGGCGGAAGCGGCGGCGAACCTGTTCGCCTTCTTGCGCGAGCTCGACGACTCCGGCGCGCGCGCGATCGCGGTCGCGCCCATCCCGCACGAAGGGCTCGGCGCCGCGATCAACGACCGGCTTGCGCGGGCCGCCGCGCCGCGTCAGCCGTGACCTTGCCGGCTTTTGGCGTGACGTAGTCCAGCGTTCGATAGACCGGCTCGAACAGCGCGCCGACCGCGTCGTGAGCGTTGCGCACGTCTTCGCCCAGTCCGAATTTCTCCACCTCGCGCTCGCGCGCGGGCACGTAGAGCGTGCCGAACGCCCAGTCCCACACGGCGAGGCAGGAGCCGAGGTTGGTGTTGTGATGCAGCGGCTTCGCCGAATGATGGATCTGATGATGGGCGGGGCTGAGGAACAGGCGGCCCCACACGCCGGTGAACGCGATCCACGCCTGCGAGTGCTGCAGATGCACGAAGGCGTAGACGAAGAACACGAGCACGATGTTGGCGCCCGACACGGCATAGACCTGCGCGCCGCCGCCGAGCACGTAGCGCCCGAGCCCGTCGCACAGGCCGATCGTGATCGCGAGCGTGTTGATGAAGATCACCTGCTCCACCGGATGCACGCGCCAGACGGTGAGCGGTGTCAGCACTTCCGCGGTGTGATGGATCTTGTGGAACTCCCACAGCAGCGGATGCGTGTGCGCGGCCCAGTGGAACAGCCAGTAGCCGAACTCGTAGGCGAGGAAGCTCATCAGCGTGATGATGATCGCGGCGACGACCGGGTGAACGGGCGCAGAGCCCGGCTGCCCGAAGACAAACGTCATCGCCTCGACGACGCGGCCGGCGATCCACGGTTGCGACAGATAGGCCCAGCCAAGCAGCGCGCCGAACACCATCGTCTGCAGCACGAAGAGGATGGCGTCCGCACGGCTCGAGGGGTGAAGGAAAATCCGCAGCGGCAGCACGTAGCGCACGAAGGCGCGCAGCCGCAGGGGGCGACCGCGCGCGCGCCGGCGCCAGACGAAGAACAGCGCGCACACGACCATCGCGCTGAAGAGCGAGGCGAGCGAAAACGTCGAGCCCGGCGCCAGGAAGACATGCTTCAGCGCCTCGATACGGCTCGTGATTGAAGCTTCCAGCATGCGCGCGGACCCCGGATCGAACCGCGGCAGGCTATAGCTAGAGCGTAAAGGATTGGTTTTGGAGTTGTCGCGAAACCATGTCCCTTGCACGGCGGCAAAAGCGCCGGGCGCGATCCGTGCTAGTAATCAGGCGCTCCACGGAGACCCCGCCCATGGCCCAGCACACCGCGGCCCGGATCGCAGCCTGATGCCGACAGCGACCTCATGGGACGAGTTCCGGCTCGTCAAGGCGATCGCCGACGCCCGCTCGCTCGTGGGCGCGGCGGAGAAGCTCGCCATCAATCATTCCACGGTCTTCCGGCGCCTCGGCGCACTGGAGGAGGCCATGGGCGCGCGGCTGTTCGAGCGCTCGCGCACGGGCTACACGCCGACGCCGGCGGGCGAGGAGATGATCGCGCTCGCCACGCGAATGGAGCAGGAGATCGTCGACTTCGAGCGCGCCGTGGCGGGGCGCAGCGCCAAGCCCGCGGGCGAGTTGCGCCTGACCACCAACGACGCGTTCCTGAGCTGGCTGCTGGGCCCGATGCTCGCCTCGTTCCGCAAGGCGTTTCCCGAAATCCGCCTCGACGTCGTGGTGGGGCACCAGCATCTCAACCTGTCCCGGCGCGATGCGGACGTGGCTCTGCGCGCAACCGTGGAGCCGCCGGAAACCCTTGTCGGGCGCAAGATCGCGCACATCGCCTGGGCCGTCTACGGGCCGGAGACCTTCAACGGTCGCGACAACGAGCGCCCCTGGGTGGGCTTCGGCGAGGGGCCGGGCGTGGTGGGCGCCCGGCGCTGGTTCGAGGACAATGTCGCGCCCGACGCCATCGTCTGCCGCGTCGACAGCGTCGCGGGCGTCGCGCGCGCCATCGAATCGGGCCTCGGCTCGGGCCTGCTGCCCTGTTTCATCGGCGACCGGCTGGCGGGCGTGACGCGGATTGGCGAGATCTTGCCGTTCGGCGACGACATGTGGCTGCTGACGCACCCGGACCTGCGTCATTCGGCGCGCGTGCGGGCCTTCATGGAGCACGCGGGCGCCGAGCTGACGAAGCTGCGGCGCAGGATCGAAGGCGAGCCGTAATCGCCGCGCAGAGGGCCTCGAGGGCCGGGTCAGCCTTGATCGTGACAAGTCCGCCGGGTGTTGCGTTCTCGCCATGATGGTCCGCCTCGCCGGGCGGGGCCTTGCGCAGAGCTTGCGCCCGCGCCCCGGGCATCGCTAAAAGCATCGAGACAAAGTTGCAGGGGAACGCAGACGCAATGGACCGCAGAACACTGCTCGCATCGCTTGCCGCATCCGCCGCGGCGCTCGCCGCCGGACCCGCCTTCGCAAACACCAGCGCCGACGCGAAGCCGGCGCCCCGCCCTGCGCCAAAGCCGCAGCGCGCGAGCGCAACCTCGGGACCGTGGCCGAAGATCGTGCCCTCGCCGGTCGGCCGGTCCGGCGTGATCGTCGTCTCGATCAAGCGGCGCATGCTGTTCCTGACCCGCAACGACGGCACGGCGCTCGCCTGGCCGGTGGCCGTCGGCAAGGCCGGCATGTCGTGGACCGGCGAAACGCGCGTCGCGAGCAAGCACGTGCGCCCGGCATGGCAGGCGCCGGCGTCGATCCGCGGCGGCCGCGGCCCCGGGCCGGTCATTCCCGGCGGCGCGCCGAACAACCCGATGGGCGAGCGCGCCCTCGTGCTGGAAAAGGCCGAGATCGCCATCCACGGCACCTCGCCGTCCATGCGCGGCTCCATCGGAAGCGCCGCCTCGGCGGGCTGCATCCGCATGCTCAACGAGCACGTGGTCGATCTGTTCGAGCGCGTGGGCGTGGGCACGCCCGTGGTGGCGATCGCGTAAGCACCGGCAGCTCCGCCGCCTTGCGGCGGGCGCGGCGAAGCGCGATATCTGATCGATGTGCGGACGCTTCGCGATAACGCTCCCGCCCGAAGCGGTGCGGGCCTTCTTCCAGTACGTCGAGCGGCCGAACTTTCCGCCGCGCACGAACATCGCGCCGACGCAGCCCGTGCCCATCGTGCGGCTGGAGCGCGACGCCGACGGCGCCAAACGGCGGCATTTCGCGCTGGTGCGCTGGAGCTTCCTGCCCGGGTTCGTGAAGAACCCGAAGGATTTTCCGCTCGTCATCAACGCGCGCTCCGAGACCGCGCTGGAGAAGGCGAGCTTCCGCAACGCCATGAAGCGGCGGCGCTGCATCTTCATCGCCGACGCGTTCTATGAATGGCGCAGGTTTCCCAAGCCGCAGAAGGGCAAGGCGCCGCCCGCGCAGCCCTTCCTCATCCGCCGGCGCGACGGAAACCCGATGGCGCTCGCCGGCCTGTGGGAGACGTGGACCGGACCCGACGGCGAGGAAGTCGACGGCGCGTGCATTCTCACCACCGACGCCAACGGACTGATGGCTTCGATCCACGACCGCATGCCGGTGATCCTCGAGCGCGAGGACTTCGACGCATGGCTCGAATGCGACGAGAGCGACGTGCAGACGGCCGCGCGGCTGATGCGCCCCGCGCGCGACGACGTGCTCGAGGCATGGCCGATCTCCACCGACGTCAACAAGGTCGCCAACGACAACGCGGGCGTGCAGACGCCCATCGGCCCGGTGGAATGCATCGAGAGCATCAGCGCGCCCGCGCAGGGGAGCGCGGCGGAGGCCGTGGAGAAGGAGCTGCGCGAGGAGCCGCGGCAGCGGGATTTGTTCGGGTGAGGCAATCCCCTTGACATAGTGCACCACGTGCACAATTTTTGGCGGGTATCCTTGATCCCATTTTCTCGATGCCTCGTATTTTTCTCGTCGCAATTGCGCGATCTACATTTACGCGGACGATCATTCGCCGCCGCATTTTCATGTTCGCGGACCCGACAGCGAGGCGCAGATCGGGATTGAACGTCTCAACGTGATGCGCGGCTACATCACGCGAGCCGACCATGCCGCGGCGATCGCCTGCGCGAAGGCAAACAAGGCCGCGCTACTGACAAGGTGGAGAGAACTCAATGAACGCGACTGATGTGCTCAGGGCCGGCGATCCCCTGCCGCGGATCGCATCGGTCTCCCCGCTGGGAAGCTTCGCTCTCGCTGTGCGCTGGAACGACGGACGCGAGCAAATCGCCGACCTTGCGCCCGACATCTTCACCTATAAGTTCTACAAACCGCTGCGCGAGAACGGAAAGCTCTTCGCTTCGGCGCATGTGACCGATGACGGAGCGGCGATCGCATGGGGCGAGAACGACGAAATCGACATGCCCGCGACCAGCATTGAGCGACTGGCTGGCGAAAGCATGGAGCCTGCGGACTTCAGCGCTTTCCTGAAGCGCCACGATCTGACGTTCGAGTCCGCCGCCGCGCAGCTTGGTCTTTCGCGTCGGCTGATTGCCTATTACGCGTCGGAGAGACGCATCCCGCGGCACGTTGCGCTCGCGTGCAAATACCTCGACGCCAGGCTCGCGCAGCGCACAAAGAAAACCTCGGAGCGTGCCGGCGTTGAACGCACCGAAAGCCATGATGGCCGAAAGCGGCCAGCCATGGCGCGCCGCCGCTAAATCACCTTGCCCGGATTGAGGATATTCTGCGGGTCGAGCGTCTTCTTGATCGCGCGCATCACGTCGAGCGCGACGGGGTCCTTCACGGCGGGCAGCAGGTCGCGCTTCAGCGTGCCGACGCCGTGTTCGGCGGAGATCGAGCCTTCGAGCTTCGTGACGATGGCGTGCACGACGTCGTTCATCTCGTACCACTTGTCGAGGAAGGCCTGCTTGTCCATGCCGACGGGCTGGCTGATGTTGGCGTGGATGTTGCCGTCGCCCAGATGACCGAACGGCACGGGCCGCGCGCCGGGCATGAACTTTTCGACCGCGACGAACATCTCTTCGAGGAATTGCGGCACTTTCGCCACCGGCACGGAGACGTCGTGCTTGATGGAGCCGCCCTCGAACTTCTGCATCTCGGAAAGCAGCTCGCGCAGGCGCCAGAAATCCGCGCGCTGGTCGAGCGAGGCGGCGATGGCCGCGTCCTCGATGAGTTCGCGCTCCATGCCCGCTTCGAGAATCTTCATCAGCGTCTCGGGCTCGCCTTCCTCGTGCGAGCCCACTTCCAGGAGCACGTACCACTCGTGACGGCCGGCGATGGGATCGCGCGCGCCGTCCGCATGGCGCAGCACGATGTCGAGGCCGAAGCGCGACATGATCTCGAACGTCTTCACGTTCGCGCCGGCGATGGATTGCGCGAGGTTGAGAAGCGCCAGCGCCTCGTGCGGCGACTTCAGGCCGATGAACGCGGTCTCCAGCACCTTGGGGCGCGGATAGAGTTTCACCACAGCCGCAGTGATAATGCCGAGCGTGCCTTCGGAGCCCATGAACAGGTGCTTGAGGTCGTAGCCCGTGTTGTCCTTCTTGAGCTTCGAAAGGTTCGACAGGACGCGCCCGTCGGCGAGCACGACTTCGAGGCCCGACACGAGGTCGCGCGCGTTGCCGTAGGCGAGCACCGCCGTGCCGCCCGCGTTGGTGGCGAGGTTGCCGCCGATGGTGCACGAGCCTTCGGACGCCAGCGACAGCGGAAACAGCGCGCCGACCTTCTCGGCCTCCTCCTGCACGCGCAGCAGCGTGAGCCCCGCCTCGACCGTCATGGTCATCGAGGCTTCGTCGACTTCGCGCACGCGGTCCATGCGCTTGAGCGACAGCAGGACCTCGTTCTGCCGTCCCTCCTGGCCGGGGATCTGGCCGCCGACGAGGCCCGTGTTGCCGCCCTGCGGCACGAGCGCGGTGTTCGTCTCCGTGCAGAGTTTCAGGATGTCGGCGACTTCCTGCGTCGAGCCGGGGCGCACGACGCAGCGCGCCGAGCCATGGAACAACTCGCGCGGCTCGGCGAGGTAGAGCGCCGTGTCGTTGGCGTCGACGAGCACGTTCTTCGCGCCCACGATGGCGGCGATGCGCGACAGGAAGGAATCTCTGGACAGATCGTCTGGCATGGCTGGTCCCGTTTCGGGGAGAGTCTAGCGCGTCGCGCGTTCCTGATCTACGGCCGCAGGCGCGGGCTGGACCTGCCCGGCCGCGGCTTCAGCCGAGCAGGCGGCCCTTGCGACGGCCCTTGGCCTTCGGGCGCCGGAACGTCGCGACAAGCTCGACGTGGGGCGAATGGCGGAACTGGTCCACGGGCGTGACGCTCTCCAGCACATAGCCGCCGTCGATGAGGATGCGCGCGTCGCGGGCGAAGGTCTGCGGATTGCAGGACACGCCAACGACGACCGGAACCACGCTTTTGGCGAGATCGCGCGCCTGCGCCTCCGCCCCCGCGCGCGGGGGATCGAACACGACGGCGTCGAAGGGCGCGAGTTCCGGCGGCGCCATCGGCCTGCGGAAGAGATCGCGCGCCTCGACCGACACGGGCTTCAGCGCCGGCGAGGCGTGGCCTGCCGCACGCGACAGCGCCGCGAGCGCGGCCTTCTCCGCTTCCACCGCGTGCACCTGCGCCTTTTCGGCAAGGCGCAGCGCGAATGTGCCGACGCCCGCGAACAGGTCGAGCGCGCGGCGCGCGTTCCCGCATGCGTCGGCGGCAAGGCGCGCCAGCGTCTCCTCGCCCGCGCGCGTGGCCTGCAGGAAGGCGCCGGGCGGCGGCGCGATGATCGCGCGGCCCATGGCGAGCTGCGGCGCGCGGCGCTCGATCAGCGTGACGCCGTGGTTGGACAGCCGCGCGAGATCGAGCCGATCGGCTTCCGCCAGCAGCTTCTGGCGATGGGGCGCGTCGATCTCGCCCGTCCCGCGAACATCGACGTCGAGGCCGGTATCGGTGGCCGTGATGAGAATATCGAGCGGCTTGTTGAGGCCGACGAGCGCGTTCGCGATGGCGTGCGCAACGCGCGGCGCGCCCGCCATCTGCGGCGTGAGCACGGGACATTCGTCGATGTCGATGATGTCGTGGGCGCGCGCGCGCATGAAGCCGGACTCGACGTTCGGCCTGCCCAGCGCGTCGCGCGTCACGCGCGCATGGAACGTCGCGCGGCGGCGCCCTTCGCCATGGGCGTCGACAAGCGGCGCCACGTTCGTCTCGATCTTCGCGTGCGCCAGCGCCTGCACGACGATGTCGCGCTTCCAGGCCGCATAGGGCGCGGGCGAAAGCGCCTGCACGGCGCAGCCGCCGCAGGTCTCGTAATACTTGCAGAACGAGGCGACGCGATCGGACGAGGGCTTCACGATTTCGAGAAGACGTCCGCGCTCGCCGTCCACTTCGGCGCGCACCGTGTCGCCGGGCAGCGCATGGGGCACGAACACGAAGCCGCCTTGCGTGCGCGCGATCGCCTTCGCCGCGCTGGCCGAGGCGCTCGATGTCGAGGATGGTTCCGGTCATCGCTTCGTTCGTACGCGTGGTCATTGGCGCGCCTCCGCGCTTTTCGTCGCGCCGATGAGAAATTCAACATTGCCGTCGCCGCCCTCGATGGGCGAGGGACGCATTGCGTCCACGCGCCATCCAAGCTCGCGCACAAGGGCCGCGATCTCCGCGCACACGCGCGCATGGATTTCGGGATCGCGCACGATGCCGCCCTTGCCGACGTTCTCGCGGCCCGCTTCGAACTGCGGCTTGATGAGCGCGACAAGGCGCGCGCCCTCGCCGCCAAGCGCCAGCACGTTCGGCAGGATGAGACGCAGCGAGATGAAGCTCACGTCGCAGACGATGATCTGCGGCGCGGGATCGAACATCGCGGGCGTCCAGCGTGCGCGCGTCGCAGCCTTCCATGGAGATCACGCGCGGGTCGGCGCGCAGGCTGGCGTGCAACTGATCGCGGCCGACGTCGACCGCGTACACCTTCGCGGCGCCGCGCGCGAGCAGCACCTGCGTGAAGCCGCCGGTGGACGAGCCGACGTCGAGGCAAACCGCGCCGGCAGGATCGACGCCGAACGCGTCGAGCCCGGCCACGAGCTTGAGCCCGGCGCGCGACACCCACGGATGCGGCGCCTGCGCCTCGATGGGCGCGTCGTCCTCGACGACTTCGGACGGCTTCTTCACCACGCGGCCGCCGACGCGCACCAGCCCCGCCTCGATCGCCGCGCGCGCCCGCGCCCGGCTGTCGAACCGGCCGGTGGAGACGAGCAATTGATCGATGCGCTGGCGCTGGGACATGCGCGCCTTGTAGGGGATTTGCGGCCGGGGGGATATGGGCGGGCGCGCCAACCGGCTTTTCGTCATGGTCGGCGAAGGCCGACCATCCGCGAATTACATGCTTTGCGGCGTGTGGCCTGTCGTGGATCCTCGCCTTCGCGAGGATGACGCATTCGCGTCGCCGGGCTCATGCCCCACTCTTTCGCGCCTCAGGTCTGCCCGGGCCGCAGCTTGTAGAAGATGTGCGTGCCGATCTTGTCCATCTTCTTGAGCCGCTTGGCCCAGCGCGGGCGCACATAATTGGCGTGATAGTGCGTCGAGCCGCCGACGTCGGCGAGGAAGGTGCGGCCTTCCAGCACTTCGCTGGCGATGCGAACCGCCGTCTTCCACGGCTCGGGCTCGGTGATGCGCAGCGACTTGCCCTCGCAGGCGAAGGAGAACTGGCAGGCCATGTAGCGGTGACGGTTCTGGTAGACGACGCCGCAGATGGAGGCCGGATAGAGCCCGCTCCTGACGCGGTTGAGCACCACCTGGGCCACCGCCGCCTGCCCGGCCTCGGGCTCGCTGCGCGCTTCGAAATAGATGGCTTCGGCGAGGCAACGCTCCTCGCGCTCGGCGTTCGACTGGTCGATGAGCGAGGCGTAGTCGGGCCGCTCGCCCTCGCCCTGCTGGACGCTGGAGCGGCCGGCGCCCCTGCCCTTGCTGTCGAAATTGGCGACGATCGCGGGCGCATAGACCACCTGCAGGCGCTCGTCGAACGGCGCGGGCGTCACGGACGACATCGCCATGGCGCGGGCGATCTGAGGCGTCGAACCGTCGAGGCTGCGGCGCGTTCCGCCGGCGCGCAGGCCCGTGAGCGATGAGCGCGGCGAGACGCCGGCGCGCCCGGGACGGGCGGAACGGCTCGTGCCCCCGTCGGGCAGGTTCATCTGCGTCAGCCGCTGGGCGGCGTCCATCTGCGCCTGCGGGTCGGCGGGGTCCTGCAGGCTTTCAAAGGCGAGATAACGGCCGCTCGAAACCAGCGTGGACTGCCGGTAGCCCTCGACGCCGTTGGCGCGCAGGCGCGCATCGAACGTGGGGCGCAGGCCGACGAAGGGGTCGCCCTTGCTGCTGCGATTGGCTTCGGGGAACGAAGACGCGCGCGGCTTGAGGTCGCGACGCGGCTCCTGCTCGACCGGGCCGCGGTCGAGGAAGTCCTCGCGCTCGCCGAGGTTGAGGCGGGCCTCCCGCAGGGGAACGGCGCCGCCCGCATAGGCGAGGTGAATACGGCCGCTCACAGCCGGCACGAGGTCGCCGGGCATGTCGAGGACGGGCGTGGTCATGCCGGGGGCGAAGCTCGCGCCGATGGACGAGTCGACGCCGGCGTCCGCGGGCACGGACACGGCGAGGCCGACGCCCATGCACCAGGGCGCCACAGCTCCGAACATCCAACCAACGCGGGACCGACCCATGAACGCCCTACCGGACACAGCGCGCACGCACGCAATTCCAACGAAGGCCGATCATTGCGCTTTATGCTTTAGGGGTCGTTACGCAGGGCCGCGGGGGCGATGTTTCAATTCGGGACAGCAAGGGCGAGGCTCGAGGCGGCCCGTCAGGCGCCGGTGAACATCAGCACGATCTCGCGCGTGTGCGGCGCGTCGCGATGCTCGAAGACGTAGATCCCCTGCCATGTCCCCAGCGTCATGCGCGCCGCCGATGACGGGGATGCACAGGCTCGTCTGCGTCAGCGCCGCGCGCACGTGCGCGGGCATGTCGTCCGGCCCTTCCGTGTCGTGCTCCCACAGGTCCTGCGCATGCGGGGCGATGCGTTCGAAGAATCGCTGGAGATCGCGCTGCACCGAGGGATCGGCGTTTTCCTGGATGAGCAAAGAAGCCGACGTGTGCCGGCAGAAGACCGTGAGAAGCCCATCGCCTGCGCCTTGCCCAGCCAGCCAGCCGGAGACCTCGCGCGTGATCTCTGTGAGGCCGGGGCCGTGGGTGCGCACGCGCAGCGAGCGATGCGCGACCATCACGCAGGCGAGGCGCCGAACAGCGCCGTGATCGCGATGTAGAGGATCATGCCGGCGAAGAAGCCGCCGAAACGCCATTCGATGCTCAGCGGCATGACCTCGCCCTCGCCGGCGAAGCGCATCAGCACGATGTCGGTGACGAACGAGGCCGCCAGCATCACGCCGAAGGCTGTCGTATAACCCGACAGCGCCTGCGGCCATGCAAGGGATGCGAGGGCGAGCAGGACGCCCGCCACGCACATCACCGCGACGTAGATCGTACGCGGCTGCGCGCTCACGCGGTGCTCGCTGCCTGCTTGCCGAGCGCGGCCTGCGCGGCGGCGAGGCGCGCGATCGGCACGCGGAAGGGCGAGCACGACACGTAGTCGAGCCCGACGCTCTCGCAGAAGTGGATGGAGGCCGGATCGCCGCCATGCTCGCCGCAGATTCCGAGCTTGATGCCCGGCCGCGTCTTGCGTCCGCGCTCGGCGGCGATCTTCACGAGTTCGCCGACGCCTTCCTGATCGAGCGTCACGAACGGATCGGCCGGCAGGATGCCCTTGGCCGTGTAGGGGCCGAGGAACGAGGCGGCGTCGTCGCGCGAGATGCCGAGCGCGGTCTGCGTGAGATCGTTGGTGCCGAACGAGAAGAATTCGGCGCTTTCGGCGATCTGCCCGCGCGACCAGCGCGGCGCGCGGCAGTTCGATCATCGTGCCGACCTGATAGGGCACGTTGACGCCGGTCTCCTTCATCACCGCCTCCGCCCATCGCGTCGATGCGCGCCTTGATGAGATCGAGCTCGGCGCGCGTCATGACCAGCGGCACCATGATTTCGGCCGTCACGGGCTTGCCGGTCTTGCGCGCCCGCCTCGACGGCGCCTTCGAAGATGGCGCGCGCCTGCATTTCGGCGATTTCGGGATAGGCGATGGCGATGCGCACGCCGCGGAAGCCGAGCATCGGGTTGAACTCGTGCAGTTCGCTCGCGCGCGCCTTCAGCTTTTCCGCGCTCGCGCCCATCGCGCTCGCGACTTCGGCGATCTCCTGCTCGGTGTGCGGCAGGAATTCGTGCAGCGGGGGATCGAGCAGGCGGATCGTGACGGGCAGGCCCGACATGATCTCGAACAGCTCCGCGAAATCCTTGCGCTGCATGGGCAGCAGCTTCGCGAGCGCCGCGCGGCGGCCCTTCTCGTCGTCGGCGAGGATCATCTCGCGCACGGCGACGATGCGCTCCTCGTCGAAGAACATGTGCTCGGTGCGGCACAGGCCGATGCCGTCCGCGCCGAAATTGCGCGCGGCGCGGGCGTCGGCGGGCGTTTCGGCATTGGTGCGCACCTTCATGCGGCGCGCGCCGTCGGCCCATTCCATCAGCGTGGCGAACTCGCCCGACAGTTCGGGCTCGAGCATCGCGACGGCGCCTTCGAGCACCTGCCCCGTCGAGCCGTCGATGGTGATGACGTCGCCCTTGCGGAACTGCTTGCCCATGGCGAGCATGACGCCGGTGTTGTAGTCGATGCGCAGCTGGCCGGCGCCCGACACGCACGGCTTGCCCATGCCGCGCGCCACGACCGCCGCGTGCGAGGTCATGCCGCCGCGCGTGGTCAGGATGCCTTCGGCGGCGTGCATGCCGTGAATGTCCTCGGGGCTCGTCTCGACGCGCACGAGGATGACGTTGCGGCCGGCAGCCTTCGCGGTCTCCGCGTCCTCGGAGTTGAAGACGATCTCGCCGCGCGCGGCGCCCGGCGAGGCGGGCAGGCCCGTCGCGACGACCTTGCGCTCGGCCTTGGGATCGATGGTGGGGTGCAGCAATTGGTCGAGCGCCGCGGGATCGACCTTGAGGATCGCCTCTTCCTTCGTGATCAGTCCTTCGGTCGCCATCTCGACGGCGATGCGCAGCGCCGCCTTGGCGGTGCGCTTGCCGTTGCGCGTCTGCAGCATCCAGAGTTTGCCGCGCTCGACGGTGAACTCCATGTCCTGCATGTCGCGGTAATGCTTTTCGAGCAGCTCGGAGACGCGGACGAATTCCCCGTAGCACTCCGGCAGCGCCTTTTCCATGGACGGCTTGTCGGAGCCCGCCGCGATGCGCGCGACTTCCGTGATGTTCTGCGGCGTGCGAATGCCCGCCACCACGTCCTCGCCCTGCGCGTTGATGAGGAACTCGCCGTAGAGTTCGCGCGCGCCGGTGGCGGGATTGCGCGTGAAGGCGACGCCGGTGGCGGACGTCTCGCCCATGTTGCCGAACACCATCGCCTGCACGTTGACGGCGGTGCCCCAGCTTTCGGGAATGTTGTTGAGGCGGCGATAGGTGATCGCGCGCTGGTTCATCCACGAGGAGAACACGGCGCCGATGGCGCCCCACAGCTGGTCGCGCGGATCCTGCGGGAACGGCTTGCCGGTCTCCTCCTCGACGCGCTTCTTGTAGTCGACGACCATGGCCTTCCAGTCGTCGGCGGAGAGGTCCGTGTCGAGCGAGTAGCCCTTGCGATCCTTGAACTCGTCGAGGATCTCCTCGAAATTGTGGTGCGGAACGTCGAGCACGACGTTGGAATACATGGTGATGAAGCGGCGGTAGGAATCCCACGCGAAGCGCTCGTCGCCCGCGTTCTTCGCCAAGGCCTCGACCGTCCGGTCGTTGAGACCGAGGTTGAGCACGGTGTCCATCATGCCGGGCATCGAGGCGCGCGCGCCCGAGCGCACGGACACCAGAAGCGGGTTCTGCACATCGCCGAACGTGCGGCCGGCGATCTTGCCGACCTGATCGAGCGCCGCGTCGACCTGGCCCGCCAGTTCGGGCGGATAGGCCTTGCCGTTGGCGTAGAAAGAGGCGCACAGCTCCGTCGTGATGGTGAAGCCCGGGGGCACCGGCAGGCCGAGGTTCGCCATTTCGGCGAGGTTCGCGCCCTTGCCGCCGAGCAGGTTGCGCATTTCGCCCCGCCCTTCGGCCTTTCCGTCACCGAAGCTGTAGACCCATTTCGACATGATATCCGCCTTTGCGCTATCGGGGCGGCGCGCACCCGCGCCTAGAGGCGGGCACAATGACCACACGGCAGCCCCATTGATCAATTGGCCGGTCAGCCGGGGAACGTCAATTCAACATACGCAGTAAAGCTTCAGTTGCGGACGAGGCGCGAAAGCGTCAGTCCCAGCCCCACAAGGCCCCAGCCGGTGACGACCAGCTCCAGCGCGAGCAGGTTGCCGGCCGCGACCATGTTGTCGCCGGGCCAGCGGGTGACCAGAAGCACGCCGATGAGGATGGAGATCGAGGCGGAGACCGGCACGATGGCGCTCTTCTGACGCAGGGGCGTGAAGGAGGTCGCCCGCAGGCGCACCCAGCCCGCCGCCATGAGGGCCAGCCCGGCGAGGGTGCTGAACATGATCGACGGCAGGAGCGGGGCCGTGGCGGCGCACAGGCCCACGAAGCCCAGCAGGAGCCCCGACTTCATCCAGGGGCTCAGCGGCCCGTCGGGAGCCCGCGCGTGGTGCCCCACGCCCATTTCCATGAGCGCGCCGACGATGATGACGAGCCCGACGGGCACGATGGAGACGACGCTGGCCGTCGCCATGATGGTCAGCGCCGCCGTGCCGAGGACAATGAGGGTGACGCCAATGATGAGGAGCTGCCGGGCGCGGGGGACCAGCCGCTCGAGCGCGTCCACGGCGTCCTGGTCGATTCTCGGCCCTTCCGGGGCGTTTTGTCCGTTCATTTCAGGTCATCAGCTCGGGTTTGCCGTTCCGGCGCGCCCTGGAGCGCGCCGCCAGCGGCAGGTAAAGCATGACGCGGCCCCCGACGGTAGCCCCCCGGCGTGGCCGGGCCCGCGGCCTTGGCGCGATTGTGGCGAGAGGCCGCATTCTGGTGTAATGGCGCCTGCGCGCTACATCTTGTCCAGGGATTCAGCCCGGCGCCGGACGGCGTTCCTTTTGAGACATTCGCTTGACCGACAAAAAACATCCTTCCCTTCTTGACCGCGTCGCGACGCCGGAAGACCTGCGCAGACTGCCCGAGAGCGACCTGAAGCGTCTGGCCGACGAGTTGCGTCAGGAGACGATCGACGCCGTTTCCGTGACCGGCGGGCACCTCGGCGCGGGCCTGGGCGTGATCGAGCTCACGGTCGCCCTCCATTACGTGTTCGACACGCCGCGCGACCGGCTGATCTGGGACGTCGGCCACCAGGCCTATCCACACAAGATTCTCACCGGCCGGCGCGAGCGCATCCGCACGCTGCGGCAGGCGGGCGGACTTTCGGGCTTCACCAAGCGGGCGGAGAGCGAATACGACCCGTTCGGCGCCGCGCATTCCTCGACCTCCATCTCGGCGGGCCTCGGCATGGCCGTCGCGCGCGACCTGTCGGGCGGGCGCAATTGCGTCATCGCGGTGATCGGCGACGGCGCCATGTCGGCGGGCATGGCCTACGAGGCGCTCAACAACGCCGGGCACTTGCACTCCCGCATGATCGTGATCCTGAACGACAACGACATGTCGATCGCCCCGCCGACCGGCGCGATGTCGGCGTATCTGGCGCGGCTGGTGTCGGGGCAGACCTACCGCTCCATGCGCGAGGCGGGCAAGCAGCTCGCCGCGCTGCTGCCCAAGACGCTTTACGAGAAGGCCCGCCGCACGGAGGAATTCGCGCGCGGCTTCTTCACCGGCGGCACGATGTTCGAGGAGCTGGGCTTCTATTACGTCGGGCCCATCGACGGCCACAATCTCGACCACCTGCTCCCCGTGCTGCGCAACGTGCGCGACAAGCAGCAGGGACCGGTGCTGCTTCACGTCGTCACCAAGAAGGGCAAGGGCTATCCGCCGGCGGAAGCCTCGGCGGACAAGTATCACGGCGTGAACACGTTCGACGTGGTGACGGGCGCGCAGTCCAAGCCGAAGGCGAACGCGCCGTCCTACACGCGCGTGTTTGCAGAAAGCCTTCTGCAGGAGGCGCAGCGCGACGAGAAGATCGTCGCGATCACGGCCGCCATGCCATCGGGCACCGGGCTCGATCTCTTCGGCCAGGCGTTCCCCAAGCGCACGTTCGACGTGGGCATCGCGGAACAGCATGCGGTGACCTTCGCGGCGGGCCTCGCGACGGAGGGCTACAAGCCGTTCTGCGCGATCTATTCGACGTTCCTGCAGCGCGGCTACGACCAGGTCGTGCACGACGTCGCCATCCAGAACCTGCCGGTGCGCTTCGCGATCGATCGCGCAGGCCTCGTGGGCGCCGACGGGCCGACGCACGCGGGCTCGTTCGACCTCGCGTATCTTGGCTGCCTGCCCAACATGACGATCATGGCGGCGGCGGACGAAGCCGAACTCGTGCACATGGTCGCCACCGCAGCGGCGCACGATTCAGGCCCCATCGCCCTGCGGTATCCGCGCGGCGATGGCGTCGGGGTCGAAATGCCCGAGCGCGGCGAGGTCCTGCCCATCGGCAAGGGCCGCGTGCTGCGGACCGGATCGCAGATCGCGCTGCTCTCGCTGGGCACGCGGCTCGCCGAAGCGCTGAAGGCGGCGGAGGATCTCGCGGCGCGCGGGCTCTCGACAACCGTTGCCGACGCGCGCTTCGCCAAACCCATCGACGTTGATCTCGTGCGCGAACTCGCCGCCAATCACGAAGTGCTGATCACCATCGAGGAAGGCTCCGTCGGCGGCTTCGGCGCGCAGGTGATGCAATTGCTCACCGACGACGGCGCGCTCGATCGCGGCGGACTGAAGCTGCGCGCGATGATCCTGCCCGATTCCTATCTCGATCAGGACAAGCCCGATCGCATGTATGCGCAGGCAGGCCTCGACGCGAAGGGCATCGTCGCGAAAGTCCTCGAAGCGCTGGGCCGCGGCGACGAAGCGCGGGGGATGATCGCTTAGTCAGCGAGAGTTCGAAACCTCGCGACCGTGGCGCGGGAGCGCGAGCCCGGTTCGAGGGAAATCGTGAGACGCGCGCCGATCGCGGCAGCGTACCTCTGAAGCGCCTTGAGGGACGGGCTGACCTGCCCGCTTTCCAGCTTCGCGACGTAGGATTGCGACGTTTGCATTTTGTCGGCGACCTGCGCCTGCGTCATCTGCGCACATGAGCGCGCGCGGATGAGCGCTTCGGCAATAGAGAACTCGTTGGCGAGCGCATCGTACTCCGCCCTGACGTCAGGCCGTTTCAGAAGCTGTTTCTTGAGGACTGAGAGCTTGGTCATTTCACCGATCCCGCACGCTTCAGCGCCAACATGATTTCGCGGCGCGGCGTCTTCTGAGTTTTCTTCACGAAGATGCGAACGACGATCACGCGCCTGGGTTTCGCCACGACGTACAAGGCGCGGGAAATACCGTCCCTGCCCTTGAGGCGTATCTCCCAGAGAGCGCCTTCGAGGTGCTTGACGTGCGGCTCTCCGACCCGCTCGAGTCCGAGCGATTCAATCAGCTCGCCGACCCGAAGAAATCGTGCGATCTGGTCAGCCGGAAGGTCCTCCAGCTCACGCTGGACAACGGAGTCGAGAAGTTCGACAACCCAAGTCTGCATATATCAAATTTGATATCAAAATCAAGCGAAGGAAAAACGGGCCGGCAGCGAAGAAAACTTTGCTCAGGCAGGCCGAGCCGTCACGGCAGCGTCAGCCCTATTCCGCCGCGTGCTTCATCTGCGCGCGGATGGTGGCGCGCATGTCGTCGATGGAGACGAGGCGGCCGCGGGTCTCGACGTTCCAGAAGGTCCAGCCGTTGCAGGCGGGAAGCCCCTGCGCCAGAGCGCCGACCTTGTGGATCGAGCCCACGACGGGGCCGAGCGCGAGCGAACCGTCGGCGCGCACGAGCGCACGGTGGCGGCGCTTTTCATCGGTGAGAATGGCGCCCGGCCGTGATGAGGCCGGCTTCGACGACCGAGGCGAACGCGACGCGCGGCTCGCTGCGCTTTGTCGGCGCTTCGGCGAATGCGCCGGCGGGCAACGGCTCGACGGCGTCGATGCGCGCGCGCGCGGCCTTCGCATAGGTTTGATCGCGCTCGAGGCCGACGAACGAGCGTCCAAGCCGCTTGGCGACGGCGCCCGTCGTGCCGGAGCCGAAGAAGGGATCGAGCACCACGTCGCCGGGCTTGGACGCCGACATGACGACGCGGGCGAGCAGCGCCTCGGGCTTTTGGGTCGGATGCATCTTGCGGCCGTTCTCGTCCTTCAGCCGCTCGGCGCCGGTGCAGATCGGGAAGATACCAGTCGGAGCGGACCTGGCAATCTTCGTTGCCGGCCTTCAGCGCCTCGTAGTTGAATGTGTAGTTCTTGGCGCTCGCGCTGCGCGAGGCCCAGATCATCGTCTCGTGCGCGTTGGTGAAGCGGCGGCCGCGGAAGTTCGGCATCGGATTGGCCTTGCGCCAGACGATGTCGTTCAGGATCCAGAAGCCGAGATCCTGCATCAGCGCGCCGACGCGGAAGATGTTGTGATACGAGCCGATGACGAAGATCGTCGCATCCGGCTTCATCACGCGGCGCGCCGCGCGCAGCCAGTCGCGGGTGAAGCGATCGTAATCGGAAAAGCTCGCGAACTTGTCCCAGTCGTCGTCGACCGCGTCGACGACGCTCTGGTCGGGGCGCGAGAGCGCGCCTTCGAGCTGCAGATTGTAGGGCGGATCGGCGAAGACGAGATCGATGGAGGAGTCCGGCAGACCGCTCAGGAGAGCGATGCTGTCGCCGACCATGATCTGGTTGAGCGGCAACTTTCCTGAAACGGCTGGAACGCCGCCGGTGGAAATCCCGTTACGCGTGACCTGAATACGGGATTTCTCGCCGGCCGCTCCGGCTCGTGCAATACGCATGGACACTTACCGGTTACTCAACTGACCGGCAGATCATGCGCAGGCGTTGGTAAAGAGCGCGTGTAGGGACGCGTGTTTCCACGTGTCCCTTTTCTGAACATGTTGGTTAACTTAAACGCTGAAGTTCTTGCAGCCACGTTCAAGCGGCGGCGCGTTTCAGCGCGCGTTCAGGGCGCCTCGTCGAAGAGCGGCAACGGCTTGAAGGGCGCGAACGTGATGCGATGGATCGCGCATTGTCCATGCGTGCGGATGGCTTCCAGATGCGTGCGCGTCGCGTAGCCCACGTGCGAGGCGAACCCGTATTGAGGATAGCTCTCGTGCATGCGCCGCATGAGACGGTCGCGCGTCACCTTCGCGACGATGGAGGCGGCGGCGATGGACAGCGAGGTCGCATCGCCCTTGATGATGGTCTCGCCCGGGACAATGAAATTTCGGCGGCAGGTCGTTGCCGTCCACCAGCGCGTGCGAGGCGCGCACCGGCAGCGCGTGCAGCGCGCGGCACATGGCGGCGAAGGTCGCCTGGCGGATGTTGATGCGGTCGATCTCGCCGGCCGGCGAAAATCCGATCGCGACGGCGATGGCGCGCGACAGGATGCGCTCATAGGCGTCCTCGCGCTCCTCGATCGAAAGAACCTTGGAATCGGCAAGGCCCTTGGGAAGCCTGTCGGGATCGAGAATGACGGCGGCTGCGGCCACAGGGCCGGCCAGCGGACCGCGCCCCGCCTCGTCCACTCCCGCCACCGGCCAGACGCCGGCGCGCATCAGCGCGCGCTCTCGGCGAAAGTGCGGATTGGCTGGCGGCTCGCCTGGCGGCATGAAAAAGTCCAAATTTGGCGGGAACTTGGCAGCAGATCGCACGTTGAGCCGTCGCCCCGAACTGACTTACCCGATTCGCGCCCCTTGTGTCCGTCCCCTTGCTGCCGATAAAAGCAACTCGAGCACAACCATGCAGGACAAGAATTCCATGAGCGCCTCCGAAGCCGCAACCCCGAATGAAAAGAAGACGGTGACCGAACTCAAGCGCCCCGCGCCCGCCGAGCAGGCGGCCCCGGTCGCCCTCACCGACGGCGGCGCCGAAGCCCCCGGCGACCGCAACACGGTGTTCGGCAGCCTCGTCACCGAGGACAGCGACGTCGTGGGCCTGGTGGCCTACTCGATCTACAAGCAGAACAAGCATGACTTCCTCGTCGCCTTCTCGAAGGCGCGGGGCCGCGAGCCAAACGAGGTCGAGCTGACCGCCTATACGATGGGCGAGTCGACGCCGCGGCGGCTGGCGATCTATCGCCACCTCGCGCAGGCGACGCTGGACGGGCGCGGGCCGGATTCGCCCGCCATTCCCGGCGGCGCGGCGAAGAAGCCGGCGCCTGCGAACGCATCGGCGCTGAACACGAAGCTTCTCGTGGCGGCCATCGTGCTGCTGGTCGCGACGCTCGGGTATCTGGTGGCGCGCCTGGGCCTGCCCGGCGCCGGCTGACGCGGCGTTCGCCCAGGCGCTCAGGGCGGCAGGTCGATCGTGCCGTCCGCGCCGAGGGGAAACGCGGGGTTCCACGCAAGCTCCCACACATGTCCGTCGGGATCGGCGAACAGCGCGGTGTAGCCGCCCCAATGGGTGGCTGCGCCGGGCTTGATCACGCTGGCGCCCGCGAGGACCGCCTTGCGCAGCGCCTCATCCACCGAGGCGGGGCTGCCATGGTTCTGCGCCAGCGAAAAGCGCGGCCGGGCGGCCGCCGATGCAGACGCGCCGGTCTCCGCGTCCATCGCCTGCTGATCGTAGAGAGCCAGCGCGACAGTGTTGAGATGGAAGAACGCGCATTCCGCGGTGCTCGCGCCCTGTGAGCACCGCCACCCCACGCGCTCGTAGAAGGCGCGCGAGCGCGCGACGTCGTCAACGCCAAGGGTGATGAGAGAAACGCCGGGATACAGCATCGAACGCTCCACGCAACTTTGTGGACGGGACATGAACGCGCATAATCAGAACAGCTTCAATTGCTCCCCCGCCCTCTTGGGCGGCGTGAACAAATCGGTGCGCAGCTTGCGGCGCTGCTCGTTGAAACCCGCGCGCGCGGCGGCGATCTCGAACCTGCGGCCGGTCATCCACGCGTAGGGACCGGCGCCGGTCATGCGCTTGCCCCAGGTGGAATCGTAGGCCTTTCCCCCGCGCATGCCGCGCACGAGCGACATGACGTGCCGGTAGCGATGGGGGAAATGCGCCAGCAGCCATTCGGAAAACAGGTCTTCCAGCTCCAGCGGCAGGCGCAGCATGACGTAGCCCGCCTCGCGCGCGCCGGCGGCCCAGGCGGCGGCGAGGATCGCCTCGACCTCGTGATCGTTGATGGCCGGGATGATCGGCGCGACCATCACGCTCGTCGGCACGCCCGCCTCGCTGAGCATGCGGATCGCCTCGAGCCGCTTGTCCGGCTGGGCGGCGCGCGGCTCCATGATGCGCGAGAGCTTGCGGTCGAGGCTCGTGACGGAGAGAGCCACCTTGGCGAGCCCCTTCTCCGCCATCGGGCCCAGCAGATCGAGATCGCGCGTCACCAGCGCGGACTTCGTGACGATGCCCACGGGATGATTGGCGCGCGACAGCACTTCGAGCACGGAGCGCATGACGCGATGGCTCTTCTCGATCGGCTGGTAGGGATCGGTGTTCGAGCCGATGGCGATGGTCCTGGGCTGATAGCCGGGCGCGGACAGTTCACGCTCCAGCAATTCCGCCGCGCCGTCCTTCACGAACAGACGGGTTTCGAAATCGAGGCCCGGCGAAAGGCCCATGTAGGCGTGGGTGGGCCGGGCGAAACAATAGACGCAGCCGTGCTCGCAGCCCCGGTACGGGTTGATGGAACGGTCGAAGGAAATGTCGGGCGAATCGTTGCGGGTGATGATCGCCCGCGGGCGCTCGTGGGTGATCTGGGTCTTCAGCGGCGGCAGTTCGGCCAGGCTTTCCCAGCCATCGTCAACGAGTTCGCGAGCCTCGCGTTCGTAGCGGCCACTGTCGTTGGACGAGCGCGCCCCGGCCCCGCGCGCGGTCGGAAAGCGCCTCGGGCAGCCGCAGGGTTGCCAATTCGTCCCGCAGTAAGAGCTTCGCTTTAGATGCGACCTTACCGCTTGCTTTATCTTGGCTTTTCGGGTGTCCAGCGGCGGCCATGAAGGTCGTTCTCCGACAGGGTTATATGCACGTATAGTGAACAAGGAACGAATAGTGAACAAACTTGTTCCGGTCAAGCGGCCCTGTGGACAAGCTTGTTCAAAACATCATGTGTGCAGTGCGGCGCCCGTGCTATAGAACGCCCATGTTCTCGGCACTCGTTCTCGTCCAGACCGGCGCGCAAGGCGCTCCCACCAGCGAAGCTGTGGTGCGGACGCTGTCGGCGCTCGTGCCTGCCGCCATCGAGGAAATCGTGCGTGACGTCGCCCTCGCCGCGGCCGAGCCGACCGGCGACCTGGCGCGCATCGCCGATCACGCCGGCTGCGAATATGTCGACACGCCGGGCGACGGACTGATCGAGGCGGGCCTGAGCGCGCTCAAGGAGCAGCGCGTCCTGCTGCTGCGGGCCGGCCGCGTTCCCGAGCACGGGTTCGCCCGCGAGCTGGCGGACCTCGCCGCCTACCGCACCGACCAATGCGCGCTGATGCTCGACGCGCCGGATTCGTTTCTCACGCGCATGATGCCGCGCCTTTCGCGCGCATCGGGTCTTGTCGCGCCGCGCGAGGCGCTGAAGAGCGGACGGCCGGACGTGACGGCGCTGGCCAAGAGCCTGTCGGGCGCCGTCGTCTTCAAGGCGCGGATGATCGGCGACGTCTGAGCGGGACGCGTTCAGGTCCGGCGTTCAAGCCTTGCCGCCGCGCCGCATGTGCTCGTCGAGCCGCGGCATGATCTCGACGAAATTGCACGGGCGATAGCGATAATCGAGCTGCTGGCTGAGAATGCCGTCCCATGCGTCCTTGCAGGCGCCGGGCGATCCGGGCAGCACGAAGATGTACGTCGCGCCCGCAACGCCAGCCGTGGCGCGCGACTGGATCGTGGACGTGCCGATCTTGGGAAACGAGATCGCATGGAACACGGACGAGAAGCCCTCCATCCGCTTCTCGAACAGCGGCTCGATGGCTTCGGGCGTCACGTCGCGGCCGGTGAAGCCGGTGCCCCCCGTCGTGATGATCGCGTCGACGCCGCTGCTGGCGATCCATTCGCGCACCTTCGCGCGGATGTCCTCCACGTCGTCGGTGACGACGGCGCGATCGGCGAGCTTGTGGCCGGCCTTCGTCAGCCGCTCCACCAGCGTGTCCCCCGAACGATCATCGGCGAGCTGGCGCGTGTCCGACACCGTCAGCACGGCGATGTTCAGAGGTATGAACGTGCGGCTCTCGTCGATGCCGGGCATCAGGATCTCCGCGGCGCTGGCGAACGTGTTGCAGGCGTCCACGCGGCCGCTCTGAAGGCCGCGGTTCAGCCATTCCACGCGCTGCGCCGCCGACCCGTGGGTGAAGCTGTCGGGCACCACGCGGCCGCCCGAGGCCTGCTGCAGGCGATCATCGCCGATGGACTGCGCCGTGCGCGACCGCCTTCTCGACGTCGCCGGGCTCCAGGATCTTCCACTTCTGGTTGGCGTGCGCGGCCCACACGCCGGCGAGGCAATCGGCCATCAGTTCGACGCGCACGGAGAGGTTGTTGGCCTCGGCCTTGTTGCCCGCCGCCTGCTGCGCCTGCTGCACGCGCGGCAGGATGCCCATGAGGTTTTCGATGTGATGCCCGACCTCGTGCGCGATCACGTAGGCGTAGGCGAAATCGCCGCCGCCGCCGAACTTGCGCTGCATGTCGCGGAAGAACGAGGTGTCGAGATACACCTTCTGGTCGCGCGGGCAGTAGAACGGGCCCATCGCCGATTGCGCAGTGCCGCAGGCCGAACTCGTAACGCCGTCGAACATGACGAGCGTCGGCGCCTTCCAGCGCACGCCCGCCTGCTGCGGCAGGATGTCCTTCCATACGTCCTCGTTCATCGCCACGATGGCGGAGACGAAGCGGCCGGTGTTGTCTGAGGGCGGCGCCGACTGGCGCGGGCGCTGCTGCTCGGTGTAGCTGCTCGAGGGCGCGCCGCGGTTCATCATCTCCGCGCCGCCGATCAGGATGCGCGGGTCGATGCCCAGCGCCCAGCCGAGAAGGCCGAGCACAACAAGCGTGCCGATGCCAAGGCCGCCGCCCGGCATGCGCAATCCGACGCCGCTCTCGCCGTGGCCGCCGCCATAGCCGCCGTCACCACGGCGGTCCTCGACGTTCTCGGAGGTGCGGAAATCTTCCCATCTCATGGTGCGGGCGCTCCCTGCGCTTGTCCTTTCCGGCGCCGCCGGACTTCGGATCAATATGTAACAAGGCGCGGCTTTGTTTCACAGTGGCCGCGACGAAGCTTGCACGCATGCCGTCCGCTGCTAGAAAACCGCAGGCGGTGAAAAGCCCCTCGGCTTCAGGTCCGCCCGAACCCCTTCCCGCAAAGGTTCCCATGTCCCGCCAGCCCGGCCCCGCCTTCGCCCTGGCGCTCGCGTCCATTTCGCTCATCGGGCCGCTGGCGATCCACATCTATCTGCCGGTGATTCCCGAGGTCAAGGCCTCGCTGGAGCTGTCGGACGCGGTGGCGCAATCGACCTTCGCGCTGGGACTGGCGGCGATGGCGGTTTCGACGCTGTTCTGGGGCTCGCTGTCGGACCGTTTCGGGCGCCGGCCCGTGCTGCTGTCCGGGCTCGTGGTCTTTCTGCTCGGCAGCCTTGCCTGCGCCATGGCGCAGGGCATCGTGACGCTGATCCTGGGCCGGCTCCTGCAGGCGTTCGGCGCGGGCGTGGGCGGCGCGCTCGCCCGCACCATCGCGCGCGACGCGTACGGGCCCGACAAGCTCGTGCGCGCCATCGCATACCTGACGATGTTCTACACACTCGGGCCGATGATCTCGCCGATCGCGGGCGGCCTGCTCATCGATCTTTTCTCGTGGCGCGCGGTGTTCGGCTTCTCGCTGTTCATGGGCGCGATCATTCTCGCGGGCGCCTATTTCGTCATCTGGGAGACGCGCCCGCGCGCGCAGACGGGCGTGATCCCGAAGGGCTTCATCAGCGATTCCATCGCCCTGTTCTCGCACCTGCGCTTCACCTGCTTCGTGCTGCAAACGGGTTTCAACACGGGCGCCTTCTTCGTGTCGGCGAGCGCCGCCTCGTTCCTGATGAAGGAGACGCTGGAGCGGCCCGCCGCCGAGTTCGGCTTCTGGTTCGCGCTGTTTCCCATCGGCTTCTTCGTCGGCAATTTCGTGTCGAGCCGGGTGGGCGGGCGCGCGTCGAACGAGACCATGGTGCTGCTGGGCGCGATCCTCGCGCTGGGCGCGGTGTCGCTCCAATCGGGCCTGCTGATCGCGGGCTACATCACACCGCTGGCGATCTTCGCGCCGGGCTTTCTGATCACGTTCGCGCAGGGCATTTCGCTGCCCTACGGGCAGGCGGGCGCCATCGCCACCCTGCCGCGCATCGCAGGAACGGCGGCGGGCATCGGCGTCTTCATGCAGAACATCGTCGGCGCGGCGTTCGCGCAATTCTACGGCCTGATCGCGGACGGCACGATCTGGCCGATCGTGATCGCCACCGGCCTCAGCACGGTGCTGGGCGTTCTCGTCTCCATACCCCCTTCGCTGGCGCGCCTGCGCGCCCGCTAGTTTGATCTGCGTCAGCTTTACGCCCGCCTGCGCGGCTGGCAGATTAGCCGCACAGCTCCAGTGGAAACGGGAGACGCACATGGGGGAAATCGCGCAGTCAGGCTCGGGAGCGCCGCCGGCCTTTCCCATCGTTCGCGCCGCAACCTTCGAGGACATACGCATCGCGCTGTCGCAAGGCTTGAGCGACTTCGCGAGCGCGCCCGCGTTCGGGCTGTTCTTCGGCGGCATCTATGCGCTGGGCGGGATGCTCGTCGTGGCGACCGTCGCCGTCTTCGGCATGAGCTATCTCGCCTATCCGCTGGCGGCCGGCTTCGTGCTGATCGGGCCGTTCATCGCCGCCGGACTCTACGAGGTGAGCCGGCGCATCGAGAGCGGCGCGCCGCTGGAATGGCGCGGCGTGATCGGCGTGATCTTCGCGCAGGGCGGACGCGAATTCGCCTGGATGGCGTTCGTGTCGATCTTCGCGTTCATCGTGTGGATGTATCAGGTGCGCCTTCTGCTGGCGCTGTTCCTGGGCTTCCAGTCGTTCGCGAGCATGGGCGCGTTTCTCAACGTGGTGTTCACCACCGGCGAAGGGCTCGCCTTCCTCGCCGTCGGCCACATCGTCGGCGCGGTCATGGCGACCATCGTGTTCTCGCTGACGGCCGTGTCGTTTCCGCTGCTGCTGGACCGCGACGTCGATTTCATCACCGCGATGATCGTGAGCGTGCAGGCGGTCGTGAAGAGCCCCGTCGTGATGATCGGCTGGGCGTTCACCATCGTCATCATCGTGACGCTGGCGAGCGTCCCTGCGTTTCTGGGACTGTTCGTCGCCCTGCCGGTTCTGGGCCACGCGACGTGGCGGCTCTACCGGCGGATCGTGACGCCGGCCTGAGCCGGCGCCACGTCTGCCTCAGTTCTTCGCGGGCGCCTTGCTGGCCGCGGCGTTGCCGTGGCTCAGCACGTCCTTGAGACGGGCGATCACGTCGGGCGGCGTGTCGTAGATCTCCTTGAGGAGCTTCTGCATGTCCTCCCCGGACGTCGGCGAGGGATCTTCGCCCATCACCTTCCGGAACTCGGCCATGTAGCCCGGGTCCTTCATGGTGTCCATGAACGCCTTGCGCACCTCGCGGGCGCGATCCGCGGACATTTCCGGAGGCGCGAGATAAGGCCGCGTGATCGCCTGGGGCGCGACGACGACCCGCATCATCTTCTTGCCCGCCTCATCCTTGATCAGGTCGAGAGCAAGTGGAACATCGGGAACGTCCGGATGCTTCTCGAGGCCGAGCTGCACGAGGAAGTTGAACTTCTTGTCGCGCAGCCAATCGGGCTTGGAGGACTTGAGGCTCGACCAGCCCCAGCCGCAGCGCCCGTCGGTTTCGCCGCGCTCGATCGCCATGATCGTTTCCTGCGTTCCCACATAGCCAGTGATCAGCCGGAATTTCGTGCCAAGCGTCGCGTTCAGCACGAGCGGGAAGATGTCGGTGGAGGACGCGGCGCCGGTGCCGGCGACGGTCGTCTCGCGCTCCATCGCGTCCTTGATCGTCTTGATCGGCGAGGCGTGCCAGGTGGTGCAGAAGCTGACGTCGTTCTCGAGCGCGCCGATGGCGGTGAAGTCGCTCGTCTTGTAGGTGACCGGGCGCGTCGAGATCAGCGGCTCGATGATCGGGCCCGTGGCGAAGGCGCCGATGTACGTGCCGTCCTTGGGCGCCACCTGGCGCAGATGTTCGAGCAGGCGCACGCCGCCCGCGCCCGGCATCAGCGCCACGTTCACCTGCGGCTTGCCGGGCAGATGGGCGCCGAGGAAACGCGAGACCATGCGGGCGCCGAGGTCGATGCCGCCGCCGGCCGTGCCGCCGACCGCGATCGTGACAACCTTGCCCTTGAAGTAGCCGTCTTCCTGGGCGATCGCGGCGCCGGCGCTCAGCGCGGCCGCGCTTGCGCCGAGCAGAAGTGCGCGCAGAGACTTCGTCATGGGTTTCCCTCCCGTGTTTTCTTCGCCGCCCATCATGCACAGGCGCGGCGCTGCGCCAAGGGGCGCCCTCGTCAGGCGCCCTGCGCGTGCGCAGCCACCTTGCGCATGACGGTCGGCAGCGCCTCGCTCGTCTCCAGCCGGTCCTCGGCGCGCCAGCGGCAGCCCTCCGGCGCCGGCGCGTCGAGCGGGACGTCGGCCTGGAACACCGTCAGGCGCAAGGCGAAATGGGTGAACACGTGTTCCACGGAGCCCGCGAGCGCGCGCCACCGCGCCTTCATGGGCGCATGATCGCGCGCCGCGGCGTGTTCGAAATCGGCGGCCCAGGGCGAGCCGGGAAACTCGCTCATGCCGCCGAGAAGGCCCTTGGGCGGGCGCGTTCGCACGAGCACATGCCCGTCGACGCGACGCGCGTAGAAGATCGCGCCGAAGCGCTGCGGGCGTTCGGCCTTGGCGCCGCGCACGGGAAAGCGTTCGGGATCGCCGGCGGCGCGCGCGCTGCACATCTGCGTCAGCGGACAGATCGCGCAGGCGGGCTTTCGGGGCGTGCAGAGCGTTGCGCCCAGATCCATCATCGCCTGCGCGAAGTCGCCGGCGCGCTCATCGGGCGTGATCCCGTCGGCGCGGGCGCGGATGAGCGGCTTGGCGCCCGGCATCGCCTCGGCGATGGAGAAAAGCCGCGTGACGACGCGCTCGACGTTGCCGTCGACCACGACCGCCCGCTTGCCGAAGGCGATCGCGGCGATGGCCGCCGCCGTGTAGGGCCCTATGCCGGGCAATGCGCGCAGGCCCGCCTCGTCGGATGGAAGACGTCCGCCAAGGTCTGCGGCCACAGTCCTGGCGCAGGCGTGCAGGTTGCGGGCGCGGCTGTAATAGCCAAGACCCGCCCATTCCTTCATCACGTCCTCGACCGGCGCGGCGGCGAGATCGGCCACACGCGGCCAGAGCGCGAGAAAGCGCAGGTAATAGGGCTTTACCGCCTGCACCGTCGTCTGCTGGAGCATGATCTCGGAGAGCCAGACCGCGTAGGGGTCCGCGTGTTCGCCCGGCCCGGCGCGCCAGGGCAGCCTGCGGCGTGAGCGATCGTACCATTCAAGCAGCAGCGGCGCCGCTTGTCTGCCCTTTGACGCGCGCGGGGAGCGGGTTAGCATGGCCCTACAGGTCCGCGGCGCGAGCGGCGAGAGAGCCGGCAGGAAGGAACAGGGCGAAGGTCATGCACAACAGCTATATACCCCCCGAGGTCGTCGAGCGCGTGATCAAGCGTCGCGGCAAGGAGCATATCCACGACGATCTGACGCCAAGCAAGACCGCGCTCATCGTGGTCGACATGCAGAACGCCTTCATGCCGGGGCCGGTCGCCCATGCGCCCTGCGAGATGGCGCCGAAGATCATGCCGCAGATCAACGCGCTCGCAAACGCCGTGCGCGAGACCGGCGGCGTCGTGGTGTGGATCCAGACCGCCTGCACGAAGGGCGATATCCTGGGCTGGTCGAACGCGGCGAAGATCACGCGCCCCGAGCGCGCGGCGATGCGCGCGAAGGCGCTGGCGCGCGGCTCGGAAGGCTACGCGCTGCATCCCGACCTCGATGCGCGGCCCGACGACATCTATGTCGAGAAACACCGCTTCTCCGCCTTCATCCAGGGCTCGTCGGACCTCGATCCGGTGCTGCGCGACCTTGGCGTCGACACGGTGCTCATCACCGGCACGGTGACCAACGTGTGCTGCGAGTCGACGGCGCGCGACGCGATGATGCTGAACTACAAGGTCGTGATGGTGAGCGATTGCAACGCCGCCGACAACGACGAGGAGCACAACGCCAGCCTGCGCGCGATCTACCTGACGTTCGGCGACGTGATGGATTCCGGCATGGTGAGCGACATCCTGCGCCGCAGGAGCAATGCGCGCGCGGCGGCGGAGTAGGGCTCAAGGCGCCAGCTGAGTATTGCTCCACATCCCCGGGCCGCGGAGCGGACCCGGGACCCAGCGCTGGACCCCGGATCGCCTTCGGCGTCCGGGGAAGCGGACGCGGGGGACAGGCCGTCGACACCGGGGACAAGACGTGGCTTGTCGCCCCTGCCCCCTCCCCGTGCTATCCTCACCCCCATGTCCCTTCCGCCCCGCCGAAAGCCCTTCCGGGCGACACCGCTGGCCGACCTTGTCGGCAAGGCGCTCGATCCGGTCGTGGCGAAGCAGGGCTTCGGTGAAAGCGACGTGATCCTTCACTGGGACGACATCGTCGGGCCGCGACTCGCGGCGGCCAGCGATCCCGTGCGGCTGCAATGGCCGCCACGCCCGCCCGGCCGCTCGCCGGAGGCGCCGCCCGAGCCCGCCACCCTCGTCGTGCGGATCGAGGGGGCGTTCGCGCTGGAAATGCAGCACCTCGCGCCGCTCATCATCGAACGCGTCAACGCGCGGCTGGGCTGGAAATGCGTCGGCCGCATCAGCATGCGGCAGGGGCCGGGCAAGCGCGCATCCGCTCGCGCTGCGGTCCGCCGCCCGCCGGACCCCGAGGCCGAGCGGCTGGCGCAGGCCGCCGCCGCGCCCATCGAGGACGAGGGATTGCGCGCCGCGCTGGCCCGGCTCGGCGCCGCCGCGCTGAGCGATTCGCGCCGGAAAAGCTGACCTTCGGCGCTGAAACCAATGACAATCGCGCGAGCGCGGCGTTTCGTCCACGCCCACGCTTGCGCGCTACCCTCGACTTGCCACATTCTCGGTCTTACTCAACGGTCGAGAATCGAATCCCGCCTTTTGCCGGGCGCTGCTTCCCCGGCCCGAACGCCGGCACAGAAACAGGACAGACCATGACGAACCTCGTGACGACCCGCCGCCGCCTCCTGGAAATCGCCGGCTCGGGCCTGGCGCTCGCCGCGCTTCCCGCCGGCATCGCCGGCTTTGCCGCGCCGGCTTTCGCGCAGGCCGCGGGCGTCTCGAAGGAGGCGCTCGTCAAGGAAGGCCCCCTGCCGGACCTGTGGCAGGGCTCAAAGGACGCGCCGGTCACCATCGTCGAGTACGCCTCGACCACCTGCTCCCATTGCGCCGCGTTCCACAACACCACCTTCAAGGAATTGAAGGAAAAGTACATCGACACCGGCAAGGTGCGCTTCGTGCTGCGCGAGTTTCCGCTGAACCCGGTGGACATGGGCGCGTACATGCTGGCCCGCTGCTCGGACGACAAGCGCGACGCCGTGGTGAGCCTGCTCTTCGCCCAGCAGAAGGTGTGGGCGAACGACAAGCCGCTCGCCGGCCTCAGCCAGATCCTGCGCCAGACGGGCATGTCGCAGGAGCGCTTCGAGTCCTGCCTCAAGGACCAGGCGCTCTACAACAAGCTGTCGGAAGCGCGCGACGTCGCCGCCAAGGACTTCGGCGTGAACTCCACGCCCACCTTCTTCGTCAACGGCGTGCGCCTGGTCGGCGCGGTCACGCTGGCCGAGATGGAAAAGGTCATCCTGCCCGCTCTCAAGAGCTGACCGGCGCACGGCGGCCAAGACCGCCGCGAAGCCGCGTTGCGCACAGGAAAATAGCCTCCAGCGCTTGCGTCCCACGGGCGTTTGTGACGGCTTAGGGGCCTGCGTTTTCGCAGGCGAGCCCTGAGTGCGGGATTCCATCGGCGTCCCCGCCGGGCAAGCGGTTCGTGCGCGCGTCGCGCGCTGATCCATTGACGTTCCATGGACCTCCGGGCGGGGTCCGCGTGGGGATGTACGGGTATGAAGTTCAACAAGTTGAGGCTCGTCGGCTTCAAAAGCTTCTGCGAAGCGACCGATTTCCAGATCGAGCCGGGTCTCACCGGCGTCGTCGGCCCGAACGGGTGCGGCAAGTCGAACCTCGTCGAGGCCATGCGCTGGGTCATGGGCGAGAACTCGTACAAGTCCATGCGCGCCTCGGGCATGGACGACGTGATCTTCTCGGGCTCGGGCAACCGGCCCGGCCGCAACATGGCCGAAGTCGCCCTCGTCCTCGACAATTCGGACCGCACCGCGCCGGCCGCCTTCAACGACGCCGAGATGCTGGAAGTCAGCCGCCGGATCGAGCGCGAGCAGGGCTCGGTCTATCGCGTCAACGGCAAGGAAGTGCGCGCCCGCGACGTCCAGCTTCTGTTCGCCGACGCCTCCACCGGCGCGCGCTCGCCCGCCATGGTGCGGCAGGGCCAGATCGGCGAAATCATTTCCGCCAAGCCGCAGCAGCGCAGGCGCATTCTCGAAGAGGCGGCGGGCGTCGCTGGCCTGCATTCGCGCCGGCACGAGGCGGAGCTGCGCCTGAAGGCGGCGGAGGACAACCTCAACCGCCTCGAAGACGTGATGAAGCAGCTCGACTCGCAGGTCGACAGCCTGCGCCGCCAGGCCCGCCAGGCGGGACGCTACAAGAATCTCGCGTCCGACATCCGCAAGAACGAAGCCCTCGTCCTGCACATCTCGCACCGGGACATCGTGCGCAGCCTCGCCGAGGCCGAGCGCACGCTGCAGGAGGACGAGCGCGCCGTCGAGGACCGCACGAAGGACCAGGCGGAAGCCGCGCGCCTGCAGGCGATCGCCGCCTACGAACTGCCGCCGCTGCGCGACGCCGAAGCCAAGGCGGGCGCCGGCCTGCAGCGCCTCGTGCTGGCGCGCGAGCAACTCGAGGGCGAGGAGCAGCGGGCCAAGCAGCGCGAGGCCGAACTCGAGCGCCGTCTGGCGCAGCTCGACCGCGATCTGGCGCGCGAGAAGGCGATGATCGCCGACGCGGCCGGCGTGCTCGCCAAGCTCGACGCCGAGCGCGACGATCTCGACGCCGCGGCGGAAGCCTCCGAGGAAAGCGACTGGGCCGCCAAGGAGCGCCTCGCCGACGCGGAAGGGCGCCTTGCCGAATGCGAGCAGGCGCTGGCGACCGCGCAGACCGCGCTGGCCGACCTCAACGCCCGTCGCGGCGCGCTGGAATCGGCGCTCGCCGCCGAAGAGCAGCGCCTGCGCCGGTTCGAGGGCGAGCTCGCCAACGTCACGCGCGAACTCGACGAATTGCGCGCGCTCGCCGGCTCGGACGACGATTTCATCGCCGCCGCCGAACGGCTCGAAGGCGCGCAGGCCCAGCTCGACATGGCCGAGGAAGCCGCGCTGTCGGCGGAGGAAGCGCACGCGCAGGCGCGCGAACGCGAAGCCTCCACGCGCGCGCCGCACACCGAGGCCGAGCGCAAGGCGCAGCGGCTCGAAACCGAAGTGCGCACGCTCTCCAAGCTGCTCGCCACCGCGGAAAGCGACCTGTGGCCGCCGGTGGTCGAGGAGATCGCCGTCGAGAAGGGCTACGAGGCGGCGCTCGGCGCGGCGCTCGGCGACGATCTCGACGCATCCACCAACACCTCGGCGCCCGCGCACTGGAGCCTTGCGGGCCCGCACGAGAGCGACCCCGCTTTGCCGCCCGGCGTCGTCGCGCTGGCCGACATGGTGAAGGCGCCGCCGCAGCTCGCGCGGCGCCTGGCGCAGATCGGCGTCGTCGTGCGCGGCGACGGCGCGAACTTCCAGAAGATGCTGAAGCCCGGCCAGCGGCTCGTCTCCAAGGAAGGCGACCTGTGGCGCTGGGACGGCTTCACCGCCGCCGCCGAAGCGCCGACGCCCGCGGCGCGGCGCCTCGTCGAAAAGAACCGGCTCGGCGACCTGACGATCGAATCGGAGACCGCGCGCGACGCCGCCGAGGCTCTCAAGCGCGAGCACGAGATCGCCATCGCGGAAGCGCGCGAAGCGGAAACCGCCGAAGCGCAGGCGCGCGCGCATCTGCGCAACGCCCAGCGCGCGCTGACCGAAGCGCGCGACGCGCTGAGCGCGGCCGAGCGCAAGCGCTCCGCCAACGCCTCGCGCGTCTCGGCGCTGGAGGAGGCCGCAAGCCGCCTCACCGTGAGCCGCGACGAGGCCGCGCACGCGCGCGCCGAGGCCGAGGAAGCATTGCAGACGCTGGCGCCCACGCAGGCGCTGCAGACCAAACTGGAGCGCGCCCGCGCGTCGGCCGCCCATGCGCGGGCGGAAGCCGGCGAAGCGCGCGCCGCCGTGCAGGGCCTTGCGCGCGAGGCGCAGATCCGCGCCCAGCGCCGGCAGGCGATCGAGTCCGAGCGCCAGTCCTGGGAGGACCGCCGCGAGGGCGCCACGCGCCAGATCGACGATTTCGAGGAGCGCATCGCGGAGGCCCGCGAGGAGCAGGCGCAGCTCGCGGAGGCGCCCGAATTGTTCCTGCAGCGCCGCCGCGCGCTCATGCAGGAAATCGACCAGGCGGAGGAAGCGCGCAAGCTCGCGTCCGACCAGCGCGCGGAAGCGGAAAGCCGCCTCGCGGAAGCCGATCGCGCCGCCCGCGCGGCGCTCGATTCCATGAGCTCCGTGCGCGAGGCGCGCGCCCGCTCCGAGCAGCGGCTCGAAGGCCTGCGCCAGCGCCGCGAGGACCTCGAGCGCACCATCGCGAACGATCTCGAATGCCAGCCGCATGAACTTGCCGAACTGGCGGGCGTCTCGCCGGGCGACGAGAAGCTGCCCGACGTCGACGTGATCGCGCGCAAGCTGGAAGAACTGAAGCAGGATCGCGAGCGCCTTGGCGCCGTCAACCTGCGCGCCGACGACGAACTCACCGACGTCGAGACGCGCCGCGACGCCATGGCGGCCGAGCAGGAAGACCTCACCGAGGCCATCCGCAAGCTGCGCATCGCGATCCAGAACCTCAACAAGGAAGGCCGCGAGCGGCTCGTCGCCGCGTTCGACGTGGTGAACGGGCATTTCAAGGAGCTGTTCACGACGCTGTTCGGCGGCGGTTCGGCGGAACTGCAGCTCGTCGAGAGCGACGATCCGCTGGAGGCGGGCCTCGAAATCCTCGCGCGCCCGCCCGGCAAGAAGCCGCAGACGATGACGCTGCTGTCGGGCGGCGAGCAGGCGCTGACCGCCATGTCGCTCATCTTCGCGGTGTTCCTCACCAACCCCTCGCCGATCTGCGTGCTCGACGAGGTGGACGCGCCGCTCGACGACGCCAACGTGGAGCGCTTCTGCGACCTGCTCGAAGAGATGCGCAAGAAGACCGACACGCGCTTCGTCACCATCACGCACAATCCGATCACGATGGCGCGCATGGACCGGCTGTTCGGCGTGACGATGGCCGAGCGCGGCGTGTCTCAGCTGGTGAGCGTCGATCTCGGCCAGGCCGAGCGGATGATCGAGGCGGCGGAGTAAGGGCAGCGGGCGCACTGCATCATCGCGTGACAATGCGCTGCATCAGCAGCGTCATGCCGGCGAAGGCCGGCATCCACGACAGGCCTCAAGCGCCATGCAGATTGCACACGCGCTTGAATCGCGAGCGCGTTGCAGGCTTAATCAGAACCATGAAAGGCGGCTGGGTCTACATCGTCACAAATCGGCCGAACGGCACGCTGTACATCGGCGTGACAAGCGATCTCGCGCGTCGCGTCTGGGAGCATCGCGAGGGAATGTATGAAGGCTTCACGAAGCGATATGGACTGAAACGCCTCGTCTGGAGCCAACGTTTCGACGAGATCGAGGACGCGATCGCCTACGAGAAAATGATGAAGAACTGGAAACGCGCATGGAAGGTGAAGCTGATCCTCGCCAGCAATCCGGAATGGCGCGATCTATATGAAGAACTGAACTTCTAGGTCCTCGCCCGTGGCCTGCCGTGGATGCCGGCCTTCGCCGGCATGACGCTGCCGGGAGGTCCCGCCAACCTCCTTACGAAAACTTCTCCCGCTTCCACAGCGCCGGGAAAATCTTCACCCACGCCACCGAGCAGCCGACCGCCGCCGCGCCGCCGAACACGACGGTCGGGACGACGCCGATCACGCGCGCGAGGACGCCGGATTCGAATTCGCCGAGGTGATTGGCCGAGCCCGACGTGACCGAGTGCACGGCGACCACGCGGCCGCGCATGGCGTCGGGCGCCTCGACCTGGATGAGCGTCTGGCGGATGACCACGCTCACCATGTCCGTCGCGCCCATGACGACGAGGCAGAGAAGGCCGAAGATGAAATTGCCCGACAGGCCGAAGATGATCGTCGCCACGCCGTAGATCAGCACCGAGCCGATCATCGTGCGCCCGACGTGGAACTGGAACGTGAAATTGGCCAGCGCCAGCGCCGCGAGCACGGAGCCCACGGACGAGGCCGAGCGCAGCACGCCAAGGCCCCACGGGCCGGCCTCGAAAATGTCGCGCGCGAAGATCGGCAGCAGGGCGGTGACGCCGGCGAACATCACGGCGATGAGATCGAGCGTGATCGCGCCCAGGATCACGGGATTGCGCCAGATGAAGCTGTAGCCCGCGACAAGCATCTCGAAGGTGACCGGCGGCTTGCCGCCCGCCAGCAGCCGCGAGGCGATGAGCGTGGCGAGCAGCGCGGACGCGGTGAGGCCGATGAATGCGGCGAAGAACGGCACGAGCGTGCCGAAGGGAATGAGCAGGCCGCCGATGGAGGGGCCGATGATCGTGGCCGACTGGTTGATCGTGTTGTTCCACGCGGCGGCGGACGTGAACTGCTCCTTGGGCACGAGGGACATGACGAACGCCTGCCCCGCCGGTCCCGCGAAGGCGCGCGCGGCGGCGAACACGGCCGTCGAAATGTAGAGCGGCCACGTGCGCGCCTCGCTGATGAAGCCGGAGGCGATCATCGCGATCATGACCAGCGACGTGATCGCCATGACGATGCTGCACGTGATGATGATGGAGCGCCGGTCGTAGCGATCGGCGGCGGGGCCGGCGACGAGGGCCAGCGGCACGGCCGGGCCGAACGCGACGAGGCCGATGAGCCCGAGCTTCAGCGGATCGTGCGTGAGTTCGTAGATCAGCCAGGCGATCGTGATGGTCTGGACGTGGTGGCCGATGCCCCAGAGAAACCGCGACGCGCAATAGAGCGAATAATCGCGGATACGGAAGACGGCGCGTCCGCCGCCCAATACGCCTTCAGACATGTGGGGATCAGCCTCCTGCATCTGGTTTAAAGCAACGGCGCGCGGGCGCAAGCGCACGGGGCCATTGCCGCGGGGGCGCGGCGGTGGCAGTCTCAAGGGAGCGCCGCCCAGAGCGCCCGCGAGACCAAGCAAGGGGGAAAGCCATGAGAGAGCTGGCGCCGCGCATGAGCCGACGCATCGCCGTCGCAATCGCCGCATTCGCCTATTTCGCCCCCGGGCCGTCGTCCGCGCAGGAATATCCAGACCGGCCCATCCGCGTGGTGCTGGGTTTTGCAGCCGGATCGGGCGCCGACATTCCCGCCCGCTTCTACGCCGAGGAGTTGCGCAAGATTTCAGGCGGCGCGACGTTCATCATCGACAACCGGCCAGGCGCATCGGGCAATCTGTCCATCGAGGCGGGGGCGCGCGCCAAGCCCGACGGCTACACGCTGCTGCTGGCCTCCACCGCAACGACAGCCGGCAACACCGCGCTCTACAAAAACGTGCCGTTCAACGTCGAGAAGGACCTCATCCCCATCGCGGCCCTGCATGAGAACGGCTTCGCGCTGGCGGTGAACACAAGCTCGCCCGTGAAGGACGTGGCCGGCCTCACGGCGCATCTGAAGGCCAAGGGCGGCAAGTCCACCTACGGCTGGGCGACCACGATCGCGCTCGCGAGCTCGGTGATCTACACGACGCGCGCGGGGCTCGCGATCACACCCGTGCCCTACAAGATCACGCCGCAGGCGATCTCGGACCTGGCGGCGGGCGATCTCGATTTCGCCTTCGCCGACGTGCCGTTCGCGGTCGGGCAGGAAAAGGCCGGACGCATCCGGCTGATCGCGGTGACCACGGGCGCGCGCGTGCCCGGCGTGCCGCATCTGCCGACGATGGACGAACTCGGCTATCCGACCTCGGGCACCACGGCGCTGTGGGGCCTGTGGGCGCCGGCGGGCACGCCGCAGCCCATCATCGACAAGCTCGGCGGCTGGGCGAAGACGCTGAGCGAGTCGCAGGCGGTGAAGGATTTCCTCGTGCCGCAGGGCGCGACCCCGGTGACCGGCGACACCGCCTTCATGCGCAAGCAGCTCGCGCAGGCGATGGCGACCTGGCGCAAGGTGCAGCAGGACGGCAAGCTCGATCCGATCCAGTAGTCCCGCTCACCCGCGTCCCAGAAATTCCGCGATGATCCTGGCCGCGTGATGGGGGCGCTCGATGTCGACGTCGCGCCCGGCGTCTGAGGCGAGCGCGATCTTGCAGCGGGGAATGCGCTCGCCCCACAGACGCGCCGTCTGCGAGGAGGCCGCGCGGTCGAGCGCGCCGAAGACTGCGAGCACGGGCGCGCGCACCTCGCCGAGGCGATCGATCAGCGCCGCGTCTTCGGCCGCCCCGTCGCGGGAGTGAAGATCGGGCGCGAGCAGCGCAACGCAGCCGACGCGCTCGGGCGCTGCAATCGCAAGGCACAGCGCGACGTGATCCTCGTCGCCGCGCGCCAGCAGGCAGAAGCGCTCGACGCCAAGCCGGTCGGCGCAGGCGAGCGTTTCGCGGGCAAGCGCGTGGGAATCGAGTTCGGCGTCTCCGAGCGGCACGGCGGCGGGGGTCAGCGAGACGAGGCGGAAGGAGCCCGCGAGGTCGTCGAGAAGGCGCGAGGCCTCGGGTTCGTCGAAGCCCAGGCAGATGACAGGATGGCCGGAGCCCGCCTCCCGTTCGCGCAGCGCGAAACCCTGGGTCTCGATCACCGCCTCGCGCCAGCGCGGCACAGCTTGGGGCGTTGCATCCATGGGCATGGCTCACCTCCCTAACGCCATGACAAGGTGACGCAAAACGCCGGGCCCTGCAAACGCGAACGCCGCCCCGAAGGGCGGCGCCGCGCAGCGGAGCTGGGAGAGACGCGATTACTTCCCGATGGCCCGGTTGTACCAGGTCGGATCATAATACTTCTCGGGCGGGCCCATCTTCTTCTGCGGCTGGCCATACTTCTCGCGCAGCGCGATGACGTTGCGCAGGCCTTCCATGTTCATCTCGCCCTTGCGCGCGATCGCGGCCTGCCCGCGTGTGATGCCCTCGATGCTGGGCGCGGCGGCGCTCTCGGAAATCTTCGCGTGGGAGGCGAGTATCTTCACCGACTCGGCCTTGTTCGCCGGGTCGTAGATCCAGTCGATGGCCGACAGCAGCGCGCGGATGTACTTGACGACGGTTTCCTCGTTCGCCTTCGCCCACGGGCGGTTCGCGATCTGCACGTTGGCCTGGTAGGCGCCCAGTTGCGACACGCCTCGCCGAGAATCGAGAAGCCTTCCTGACGGGCCTGCGTGGTGAAGGGCTCGCTGATCATCGCGGCCGCGGCCTTCTTCTCGCGAAGCGCGACAAGGCGTTCGCGCGTGCCGCCGAATGGCACCCATTTCGTGTCGTTGGGCCCGAAGCCGTTCTTCTCGAGCATGTGACGCAGCACGAAGGCGTACCCCGTGGACGGCGAGTCGAGGGCGAGATCCTTGCCCTTGAGTTCGGAGATCGACTTGTATTCGGGCTGCGCGACGATCGTCAGCTCGGTCGAGGACAGGCCCATGATGGTGATGATGTCGGGCTCGCGCTCCACTTTCGCGGTGCCCTGCCCTTCCATGTAGGCGATGAGATTGTCGACGGCCGTGCCGGCGATGTTGAACTTGCCGTTGATGAGGCCCGTCATCTGGAAGCCCGAATTGGGCGTCGGGGTGATGTTCACCTTGAGGCCTTCGCGGGCGAAGAAGCCCTTGTCCTGCGCGACGTAGATTGGCATCGCGCTCGTGCCGGCAAAGAGAACGACTTCGACGGTCTGCTCCTGGGCAAACGCGCTGCTCGCCTGCAAGGGCGAAGAGCGCGCCCGCCGCCAGACTTCTCACCTTCATGTTTCTCTCCCCGCTGATCTGCGCGCCGTTCAGTCGCCGCGCCAGATGATGTCGCCGTTGATGTCCGACGTTCGTTGCAGGCCGACGTAGGCCATGGTTCGCTTCATTTCGTTTTTCAGGATCGCGAGCGCCTTCTCCGCGCCCGCCTGTCCGCCCGCCGCGGTGCCGTACAGCGTGGCGCGGCCGGTGAGCACGGCCTTCGCGCCGAGCGCGAGACACTTGACGATGTCGCTGCCGCGGCGCACGCCGGAATCGACGATCACGTCGGTCCGCTCGCCCACGGCCGCGACGATGCGCGGCAGCGCGTCGATGGTCGCGGGCGCGCTGTCCATGTTGCGCCCGCCGTGGTTCGACACGACGATGGCGTCGGCGCCGTGCTCCACGGCCTTCTGCGCATCGTCGGGGCGCATGATGCCCTTGATGATGAGCTTGCCCGGCCAGATGTCGCGCAGGCGATCGACGTCCTCCCACGACACCTTGTCGGCGCGCATGGCGGTGGACTTGCCGCCGCCCTTGCGCTCGCCGCCCTTCAGGATGTTGGTGCGATACTGCTCGGGATAGTTGGCGTGCTCGGGCATGCCGCCGCTCATCATGTATCGGCCCATCACCGTGGCGAGCCATTCGGGATGGGTGAGCATGTCGACGACGGAGCGCGAATTGATCTTGTAGGGCGTCGAGAAGCCGTTGCGCAGATTGTGTTCGCGATTGGCGCCGTGGCCGATGTCGACGGTCCACACCAGCGCCTCGAAGCCCGCCTTCGCCGCGCGGCGCACGAGTTCGTAGGACAATTCCTTCTCGCGCCACATGTAGAGCTGGAACCAGGCGCGCGCGCCCGATTCCTGCGCCACCTTCTCCATCGGCGTGTTGGAGCCGGTGGCGAGCGTGAACGGAACGCCCGCGGCCGCGGCCGCCTTGGCGAGTTCGTACTCGCCCTCGAACCAGGTGAGCCCGGCGATGCCGGTGGGCGCGATGATGAGCGGCATGGCCGAGGGCTTGCCGAGGATCTGCGCGTCGAGACGCACGTCGGAGACGTCCACGAGCACCTTGTTGAGGAGCTTGGTCTGGTCCAGCCGCTGGCGGTTGTTGCCCAGCGAGATCTGGTCCTCCGTGCCCTTGTCCAGATACTCGAAGACGCCCTTTGGCAGGCGGCGGCGGGCAACGTCCCTCAGGTCGGCGATGTTGTAGCAGCGATCCAGCCGACCCATGCGGCGTTTTCCTCCGTTTGCGTCCCGTTTCGGACGGTTTCAGCGACGGTAGAAGCCAGCGCGCGCCCTGTCCAGAAGCAGAATATACTTAGAAAAACTGTATATTAAAATATATCACATTTACAAATGAGACATTCGCGGCTAAGAGGGAGCGCTCGCCTCCCGAGGGCATCGAAGGATCACATCGTCATGCACGTCTCCCGCCGCGCGCTTCTCGTCTCCGCGCTTGCCGCCTCCCTGCTTCCCGGCCTCGCATTTGCGCAGGGCGCTCCCGTGCGCGTTGGCTACATTCCGATCCTCGGAGCGGCGCCCCTGTTCGTCGCCGACCGGGAAGGCTACGCGAAGGCCGCGGGACTCGAGTTCAAGATGACGGTCTTCGAATCCGGCCCGAACATGATTTCAGCGCTGGCGTCGGGCACGCTCGACGTCTACGTGGCCGGCGTCGCGCCGCTCGCGGTCGCGCGCTCGAAGGGCATCAACGCAGTCGTGCTCACCGCAACGGCGGTGGAGGAGATGACGGTCGCCGCAGGCGCCTCTCTCGCGCCGTTCTTTGCGCCCGGCGTGAAGCCCGCCGACGCGTTCAAGGCCTTCCGCGCCAAGACCGGCAAGCCCGCGCGCCTCGCCACGCAGCCGCCCGGCTCGGTGCCGCACACGACGCTCGTGCACTGGCTGTTCGAGGTGACGAAGACCGACAAGGCCGACGTCGAGATCGTGCCGATGGGCATCGACGCGACGCAGCAGGCGCTTCTGGCCGCGGCCGTCGACGGCGCGACCATCCGCGAGCCCACCGTCGCCATCGTGCAGGGACGAAATCCCGCGATCAAGATCGTGGCGCTCGGCGGCGAGATGTTCCCCAACCAGCCGGGAACCGTCGTTGCTGTGTCCGAGGCGTTCCTGAAGAAGAACCCGCAGGCCGCGCAGGCGATCGCCGACGCGATCGTGAAGGCGACCGATCTCATCAACAAGGATCACAAGCGCGTCGCGCCGCACATTGAAAATGCGCTCGGCCGCGGGCTCGTCGACGTCGCCACCATCCAGAAGGCGCTCGCCTCGCCGGCTTCGAAGTTCGTCGCCGATCCGCGCGTGATCGTCGAGTCGACGGACCTCATGCAGAAGTATCAGGTGTCGATCGGCACGCTCGACAAGGCGGCCTCGCTCGAAGGCCTGTTCGATCATTCCTTCTACCTGAAGGCGGCGGAGAAGGCGGGCGGCAAGTGAGCGCGCAACGGCTGATCTCGCGCACGCTCGCCGCGTGCGCGCTTGGCGCGGCGCTCGCTTTCTCGGGCGCTGCGCAGGCGCAGACGACGAAGCTCGAAATCGGCTACGTGCCGGTGATCGGCGCGAGCCCGCTCTTCGTGCTCGACGGCGCGGGCTGGGCGAAGGACGCCGGCCTCGCGCTGACAACTGTCAAATTCGATTCAGGCCCGAACGCCATTCAGGGCGCGGCCTCCGGCCGTCTCGACGCGCTCGTCATCGGCGTCGCGCCGCTGGCCGTGGCGCGGGCGCGCGGCATCGACCTCGTGATTGTCGCGACGATTTCGCGCGGCGGATCGGGCCTCGTTGCGACCGGCAAGCTGCAGAAGGCGTTCGACGCGGCGGGCGGCGATCCCGCCAAGGCGTTCGCGCAGTTTCGCGCCACCAACGGCCGGCCCGCCAAACTTGGAACGCTGCCCGCAGGCGCGGGGCCGACGGTCGCGCTCACCTATTGGCTGAAGAACGTCGTCAAGGCGCCTGCGTCGGACGTCGAGCTCGCGTTCATGGGCATCGAGGCCGTGCAACAGGCGGTGATGGTGGATGGCATCGATGGCGGGACGGTGCTCGAGCCCTCGCTCAGCGCCGTTCTCACGCGCAACCCGAACCTGAAGGTGGTGGCGTCTGAAGCGGGCATGTTCCCCGACGCGCAGGGCGTCGGCGTTGCGGTGTCGGGCAAGCTCGCGCGCGAAAACCCGCGCGCCGTCGAGACGCTCGTGCGTCTCATCGTTCGCGCGACGCAGGACGTGCAGAAAAATCCTGAAGGCGCCGCAGACCATGTCCAGAAGGTGCTCGGCGGCGGGCTCTTGCCGAAGGCCGTCGTGCTGCGCGCGCTGACCTCGCCGACGGTCGCCTGGACGAACGATCCCCGCGCGGCCATCGAACCGACGCGGCGCATGCTCGCCTTCCAGGTGGAGAGCGGCGACATCAAGCAGGCGCCTGCAATCGACGGGCTCTTCGATGTCGGCTATTACGAACGCGCCCTAGCTGCGCCAGCGAAGTGATCCCATAGAGATGAAGGCAAGCCGGTTTCATCTATTGCTGCCGCTCGCCGGCCTGCTGGCGTTTCTCGCGATCTGGGAGGCGACGCCGCGGCTCGGGCTTGTCCCGAGCGTGCTGCTGCCGCCGCCCAGCGACCTGCCGGCCGCCTTCATGCGCGAGTTCACCAGCGGCATGTGGCTGCGCTCGCTGACGCTGAGCCTCTCCCATTACACGATGGGCCTGTTCGCGGGCTCGGCGGCCGGCGTGGCGCTCGGCGTTCTCACCGGCATGTCGCGCGTGGCCGAAGGCCTGTTCGCGTGGATCAACCGCGTGCTGCGCCCGATCCCCGGCCTCGCATGGGTGCCGTTCGCGATCATCTGGTTCGGCGTCAACCAGGGCGCGGCGGTGTTCATCATTTCGATCGGCGTGTTCTGGATCGTGTACTTCGCCACCCATGGCGCGATCCGCTCCGTCGACCGCGATCTCGTCGAGGTGGCCAACGCATTCGGCTTCACCAGCGCGCCGGAGCGGCTCGTGAAGGTGATGCTGCCGGCGGCGACGCCGGGCATTCTCGTGGGCCTGCGCACGGCGCTGGGACAGGCGTGGATGGCGGTGGTCGCGGCTGAAATCTTCGGCGTCAGCGGCCTCGGCTCGCGCATGATGCAGGCGTCGAGCCTGCTGGCGACGGACGTTGTCGTCGTCTACATGCTCACGATGGCCGCGCTCTACGGAATCATGGACACGATCTTCATGTACGCGCAGGGGAGGCTTCTGCAATGGAGGCCGTGACCAGCGTGGATCCGCGCGCGCCGATCATCGAGATCGTCGGCCTGTCGCTGTCGTTCGAACAGAACGGCGTGCGCACGGACGTGCTGCGCGATCTGAATCTCGACGTGGCGCCGGGCGAGTTCGTCGCGCTCGTGGGCGCATCGGGCGTCGGCAAGTCGACGCTGCTGCGCGTGCTGATGGGTCTCGCCAAACCGACGAGCGGCGAGGTGCACGTGCGCCCCGATCCATCCGCGGACCGGCCCATGGCGCTCGTCTTCCAGGATTCGCGCCTGCTGCCGTGGCGGCGCGTCGTCTCCAACGTGGCGTTCGGGCTGGAGAAGACCCGGCTCGACAAGGCCGCGCGGATCGCCCGCGCCATGGAGGCGCTCCAGCTCGTCGGCCTCGCCGATCTCGCCGACCGCTGGCCGTGGCAATTGTCGGGCGGCCAGCGCCAGCGCGTCTCGCTCGCCCGGGCGCTCGCCGTGCATCCCTCGATCCTGCTCATGGACGAGCCGTTCTCGGCGCTCGACGTCTCCACCCGCGAAAACCTGCAGGACGAGCTGATCCGCATCCGGCGGGAGACGGGCAAGACGATCATCTTCGTCACCCACGACATCGACGAGGCCGTGTACCTGGCCGACCGGGTCGTCGCGCTGGCCGGCAAGCCCGGCGAGGCGAAGGCGATCCGCACGGTCGAGGCGCCCCGGCCGCGCAAGCAATTCTCGCTGGCGCTGCAGGAGATCGCGGGAAAGGTGAAGGCCGACATCACGCCGGAATCGGCGCCGCGGGCCGACGACTGGGTCATCTAGAGCTGCGCGCCCAGTGCGACCTTTGGAGGCAGCGCAGCATAGCTCCTGAAAGTGCTTTAAAAACAGTTGTTTGCACTTTCGGGGCGGCGCTTGACACACTTTCGCCCCGCACCTATGTTGCGCGCGCTCGCAGGGGCGGTTCTGACGTTTTTTCCGTTCGAAATGCGGTCCGGCTCCCACCGGATCGGCTCCAGCCTGACATCGGGGTTATTGGGCAGAGGCACAGGCCATGCGCCGGGATCGGCGCGGAGGTGATAGCCATGACCGAATCCGATCGCAGGAAGGACGATGACGAGGCGCTGAAGGCGCGTCTCGAGCGGCTTTCGAGCGCGCTCGAGGAACGCAAGGAGCGGCCGCAGACGAACGCGAACGACGTCGACGTTTCGGCGAGCAGCACGGGGCGCGCGCTTTCCCTCGGGATGCGCGTGCTTTCGGAATTCACGGCGGGTGTGATCGCCGGCGCCGGCATCGGCTGGCTGCTGGACAAGGCGCTCTCGACGTCGCCGCTGTTCCTGATCGTGTTCATCGGTCTGGGAACGGCCACAGGGTTCTGGAACGTGTATCGCATGGCCGCCGGATCGACCGGCGCGCGCAACACCGGTTCGAAATGATGCGCGCGCTGCGCGCGGATAAAGGGTGAAGACGTGGCTGCTCCCGGCAAGGCGATCGATCCGATCCATCAGTTCGAAGTGTCGCCGATCATCCCGATCAGGATCGGCGGGCTCGACCTGTCGTTCACCAACGCCTCGCTGTGGATGGTGATCGTCCTGCTCATGGGGCTCGGCCTCATGGTCTACGGAACCCGCCAGAAGTCGCTGGTGCCCGACCGCCTGCAGTCCGCCGCCGAGATGATGTACGAGTTCGTCGCCTCAACGGTGCGCGGCTCCGCCGGCAACGAAGGGATGCGCTTCTTCCCGTTCGTGTTCGCGCTCTTCCTGTTCGTCCTGTTCTCGAACCTGGCGGGCCTGATCCCCTATTCCTTCACCGTCACCAGCCAGATCGTCGTCACGTTCGCGTTCGCCGCGATCATCATCTCGACGGTCCTGATCTACGGCTTCTACAAGAACGGCATGCACTTCCTGCATCTGTTCGTGCCGTCGGGCCTGCATCCGGTGCTGACCGTGTTCGTGACCTTCATCGAGGTCATCTCGTTCCTCTCGCGGCCCATCTCGCTCTCCGTTCGTCTCTTCGCGAACATGCTGGCGGGTCACATCACCCTGAAAGTTTTCGGCGCGTTCGTAACCATGCTGCTGGGCGCTGGCGCCTGGGCGGCGCTGGCTCCGCTGCCGCTCCTCGGCGTCGTCGCGATCTACGCGCTCGAACTGCTGGTGGCGCTGCTGCAGGCCTACGTGTTCGCCATCCTCACTTGCGTCTATCTCAACGACGCAATTCACCCGGGCCACTGATAAATATTGAACAACAGACGGTTGCCCTTAAACTCGAACAGGAGTTCGAAAACATGGATCCCGTAGCAGCTAAGTACATCGGCGCCGGCATCGCCTCCATCGGCATGGGCCTCGCGGCTCTGGGCGTCGGCAACATCTTCGGCAACTTCCTCTCGGGCGCCCTGCGCAACCCGACGGCCGCCGACGGCCAGTTCGGCCGCGCGTTCATCGGCGCCGCGCTTGCGGAAGGTCTCGGCATCTTCGCGTTCCTCGTCGCGATCCTGCTGCTTTTCGTGGTCTGACTTCTCTCGCCGCGCGTCGGGGCTGACCCGCGCGCGGCGTTTTCGCCCTGGGACACACCATCCGGGATCAAACCATGTTCATTACGCAAGCCGTCGCCGCCACTGCAGCCGCTCCAGGCGCCGTCGCGAATGACGTGTTTCCCCCCTTCGACGCCGCGACGTTCGCATCGCAGCTGTTCTGGCTCGCGATCACGTTCGGCGCGCTCTATTACGCGCTGTCGAAGATCGCCATTCCCCGCGTGAGCGAAATCCTCGAGACGCGGCGCGCCCGGATTTCCGGCGATCTCGACGCCGCCATCGCGGCGAAGAAGGCGGCCGATGAAGCCGGCGTCGCCTACGAGAAGTCGCTCGCCGACGCCAAGGCGTCCGCCCAGAAGAACGTCCAGAACCTGCGCGACAAGCTGGCCGCCGAGGCTGACGCCCGCCGCAAGGCGCTTGAGGCGGACCTCAACGGCAAGCTCGCCGCCGCCGAAGAGCAGATCGCCGCCATGAAGGCGCGGGCGATGACGAACGTGTCGGCCATCGCCGCCGACGCCGCCGCCGCCATCGTGCGGCAGGTGAGCGGCCGCGACGCCGACCGCAAGCTCATCGAAGACGCCGTGAAGGGCTGAGGAGAAACCCATGCATTTCGACTCCAGCTTCTTCGTCGCCGTCGGCTTTGCGCTGTTCCTTCTGCTGCTCGGCTATTTCGGCGTGCACACGCTGCTCGCCGGCAAGCTCGACGAGCGCGGCAAGCGCATCCAGGCCGAACTCGACGAAGCGCGCAAGCTGCGCGAAGAGGCCGAGGGCGTGCTCGCCTCCTACAAGTCGCGCGCGATCGAGGCGCAGGCCGAGGCCGACGCCATCGTCGCGCAGGCGCGCGAAGAGGCCGAGTCGCTTGCGGTGGAAGCCGCCAGGCGGATGGAGGAATTCGTCGCCCGCCGCACCAAGCAGGCCGAACAGAAGATCGCCATGGCCGAAGCGCAGGCCACGAACGAAGTGCGCGCCGCCGCTGCGGACGCCGCCGTTCTCGCGGCGGAAAAGGTGCTGCGCGTCCAGACCAAGGGCGAGGCCGCCGCGGAACTCATCACGCGCGGCATCGAGGACGTGCGCAAGAATTTCACGCACTGAGCGCTTCACGGCAGTATCGGAAACGACAAAGCCCCGGAGCGATGCTCCGGGGCTTTTCTCTTGAGCGGCGGCGAGGCGCCCTGCCCTTCGCAGAGCGCCCGTCCCGGGTTCACCCCAGATCGATCATCCGCTGCACGGAGCGGCGGGCGCGTTCGGCGAGCGCGGGGTCGATCGTGACTTCCTCGCGCATGTACACGAGGCTCTCCAGGATCTTGGGCAGCGTGATCCGCTTCATGTGCGGGCACAGGTTGCACGGGCGCACGAACTCGGTCACGCCCTGCGTCTCGGTCGCGACATTGTCGGCCATCGAGCATTCGGTGACCAGCAGCACGCGCTTGGGCTTCTTCGTCTTCACGTAGTCGATCATCGCCGCGGTCGAGCCGGCGAAATCGCTCACCTCGACGACCTCCGGCGGGCACTCGGGATGGGCGATGATGGTGATCGAGGGATCGTCCGCGCGATAGCGCAGCATTTCCGCCGCCGTGAAGCGCTCGTGCACCTCGCACGCGCCGGCCCAGGCGATGATCTTCACCTTCGTCTGCGCCTGCACGTTCTTCGCCAGGTACTGGTCGGGCAGGAAGATGACGCGGTCCGAGCCAAGGCTCTCGACGATCTTCAGCGCGTTCGATGACGTGCAGCAGATGTCGACCTCCGCTTTCACCTCCGCCGACGTGTTGACGTAGGCGACGACCGGCACGCCCGGATATTGCTGGCGCAGCAGCCGCACGTCGGCGCCGGTGATCGATTCGGCGAGCGAGCAGCCCGCCTTCGAGTCCGGGATGAGGATCGTCTTGTCCGGGTTGAGGAGCTTGGAGGTCTCCGCCATGAAGTGGACGCCGCCCTGCACGATCACGTCGGCCTCGGATTCGGCTGCCAGCTTGGCGAGCTGCAGCGAGTCGCCGACGACGTCGGCCACGCAATTGTAGATCTCGGGCGTCTGGTAATTGTGCGCGAGGATTACGGCGTTGCGGACCTTCTTGAGGTCGTTGATCGCCTTCACGTAAGGGGCGTGGAACGGCCACTCCACCGGCGGGATGACGGCCTTCACCTTTTCATAAAGGTGCGCGGTCTCGCGCTCGACTTCGGGCGTCCAGGCGAGGCTGGGCATTGGCAGGACGCCGAACCGGCGGGCCGCGTCGGACAGGGGCGCGGCGGCCAGCGCGGGAGGCCCGGCCGGGGCGGACGGCTGGCGGCTGTCGAGGTTCAGTGCGCGGGCGTCGTCCATATCCCCTCTCCCGTTTTACTCAGTACGAGCATAAGCAGGGCCCGTAAAATCCGGCCCAGATTTGGCCGGCGGAGCTTCTTATACTCGTTTCGAGCATAAAGATAGGGCGGCGGGCGGCTTTTTGCACTCCCCCCTGCAAAAGATTGCCGGCGCCCGAACGCTTCAGGTTCCGTCGCCGTTAGGGAGGGAACGGCGGCTGCGCCCAGCCGTCTGCCAGACCGAGACCCGCCCCCAGATGCACAGCCCGGAACCCGCCCCAAAGTCCAGACAGCCCGAGCCGCCCGGCCCCCGCGCCGGTCGCGCGATGCGGTTCCTCGTCTTCTCGCTGGGCTTCTGGCGCGGCGAGACGCGCCGGCGGGCCTTCCTGCTGACGCTCGGCCTCATCGCCTTCCTGCTGGGCACGGTGGGCGCGGCGCTGGCGGTGAACCGCTGGAACAAGTTCTTCTTCGACGCGCTTCAGCGCAAGGACGTGGACACGCTCTGGCTGGGCGTCGGGCTCGTCCTCGGCCTGGCCGTGCTTTCGGCTCTGCTGGCCATGGGGCTCATGCAGATGCGGATGCGCCTGCAGGTGCGCTGGCGCGAATGGGTGGCGCGCGCGCTGATCGCACGCTGGCTGTCGGAGCGGCGCTTCTATCAGCTCAACGTGGTCGGCGGCGATGCGGAAAACCCCGAGGCCCGCATGACAGACGACGCGCGGCTGGCGATCGAACTCGTCGTGGATTTCGCGGTGGGCGCGCTCAACGCGCTCATTTCGGCGGTTTCCTTCATCGGCGTGCTGTGGTTCGTCAGCGGCGCGATCGATGTGAACGGCGTCCACGTGCCCGGCTACATGGTGATCGCCTGCATCCTTTATTCGGGCGCGACCACCGCAGCGATGTTCCTGCTCGGCCGCCCGCTCGTGCGCAAGGTCGAGGAGAAGGCGGGCGAGGAAGCGCAGTTCCGCTACGAGCTCACGCGCGTGCGCGACAGCGCCGAAAACATCGCGCTGATCGGCGGCGAGGACGACGAGCGCGGGCGCCTCGCCGACACGTTCGCGGGCCTCCTGCGCCGCTGGCGCGCCGTGATCTGGCAGCAGGGCCACATGACGTGGATCACCGGCGCCAACCTCCTGCTCGCGCCCGTCGTGCCGCTGCTTCTGGGCGCGCCGAAGTTCCTGTCGGGCGAAATGACGCTGGGCTCGCTCATGCAGGCCGCCTCGGCCTTCGTGCAGGTGCAGGTCGCGCTCAACTGGATCGCCGACAACGCGCTGCGCCTGGCCGACTGGTTCGCCTCCGCCCGCCGCGTCAGCGACCTCAACGACGCGCTCGACAGGCTCGACGCCACCATCGGCAAGCGGGGACGCAGCGAGACGGTCGCGATCGGCCATTCGCCGGACGAGAACGTGCATCTCAACAACGTCAGCGTCGCGCAGCACGACGGGACCATCATGATCGAGGACGCGGACACCGTGATCGCGCCGGGGGAGAAGGTGCTCGTGCGCGGCGAATCCGGCTCGGGCAAAAGCACGCTCATCCGCGCCATCGCGGGCCTGTGGCCTTGGGGCGGCGGCGAAGTCCTGATCCCGCAGGACGCGCGCGTCGCGTTCATGCCGCAGCGGCCCTACTTCCCGCTCGGCACGCTGCGCGCCGCCCTGCTCTATCCAAATTCGGAGCGCGAGGAGCCGCAGGAGCGCATCGAGGACGCGCTGCGGCGCTGCGGGCTGGGGCACCTCATCCCCAGGCTCGACACGGAGGAGAACTGGTCGGGGGTCATGTCGGGCGGCGAGCAGCAGCGCGCGGGGTTCGCGCGGGTGCTGCTCGATCCGCCGGACCTGCTCATCATGGACGAGCCGACATCGGCGCTGGACGAGGCCAGCCAGGAGCGGATGATGGGGTTCTTCCGCGAGGACCTCGCCCACACCATGGTGATCCACGTGGGTCACAGGCCGGGGCTGGAGCCCTTCCACGACCGCGAGATTCATCTGCTGCGCGAGGAAGGCGGACCGGCGGTCGCGGAAGAACGACCGCCGGGGATCAGTTCGCGCCTGTGGCGCTATTTGCGGGAGCGCCGCGCGCGTCGGCGCATGGCGGCGTGAGGGCGGTGACCGATCAGTTTACGTCGCCTCCGCAACCCAGGCCCTTCGTGAGAGCCCGCGGCTTGACGTCGCTCTGGAAAGCCAGCGGCCTGGCGTCGGCAGGCCATACAATATCCGGGAGGACGCCGAACTTCTGGTTGCAGCCCTGCCCCGTCGCCCCGCTCGGCGAAAGGATGTCGCTGCCCAGATAGTTCGGCGGATCGTCCTCGCGGTGGCGGCGAATGAGCGTCTTGTCCTTCTGGCCGAAGTAAACGCGCACGCCAGCCATGGCGGCGGCGAAGCGCTGTTCGCCCATGCGCCCTTCGGCGAAGAAGGAATACGCCGCGCCGGAGCCCGTCTGCACGAGATATTCCGCGCCAACAGCGCCCATGTGGATGCCCGACGCATAGCGGTGACCGACCGAAAGCTTGAAATTGTCGGTCGCATAGAAGCTCAGGTCGACGGCGTTGAAGAACCGGTTCTGCGAACCTTCGCTGACGATCGCGCCGCCGGGGAAGAAGGTGACGCCCGCGTTCGCGATGGTGCGCTCGAAGCCGGCGATGCCGCCCAGGGTGAAGCGGCCGAAATAGCCTTCCGCCTCGAGGGCGAGGCGCACGGTCTGCTCGCTGAGGCCGTCGCGCTTCGAATACGAGCCGTAGGCCCCGAACAGCGCCTTCGCCGGATCGCGCCAGAAGAAATGGCCTGCGCCGCCGCCGACGAACTCGCCGTCGCGGGTGCTGGCGAGCGCGTCGACCTGCAGGCCGAAGGACTGGCCCAGCGGCATGGAAAACGATCCGGCGAGGCCCGCCGTGTTGGCGCTGTCGCCGCGAGGGCCCGCGATGCGGTAATCGCTGGCGCCGAAGAACGCCTCCATCTTGCCGTTGACGCCGTCCACGGCGGTCCGCGCGAAGGCGGGAACGCCGCTCGCCATGTCGGCGGCAGCAACGGGCGCGGCGGCTAGCAGAAACGTGGAGGCGGCAACAGCAGCACCAGCTTTCAACATTACAATTCCCCAAATGCTTTCACGCGCCGAACCTACGCGCGTTACTTGGGCTTAACAATTGGGTAATTTCTTCAGCGCGATGCGTGGGCGCTTAAATGTGCCGGTGTGGTAAAAATGACGCCGGGGCGAGCCTGTGGCGGCGCCCGCATCGCAGAATGAAAACAGGCAATCGCGGAAGGGCGACCGCCTGAATCGGTTCTCGCCTGTGGCGTAGCCTGGGCGAGCGCAGGCGGCGGCGTGAGTTATGTCGCGAACGACGCGCCGCCTGAGCGCGTCATCCCTCGCAGGCGGCCGGGTTCACCTCGCAAGGGTCCACGAAGGGCGGCTCGCCGCCGGGCGTCACGCTCGTGCCGCGCGGCGCGAACAGGTCTTCACGCAGATAATTCGGCGGATCGTCCTCGCGATGACGCCGGATGAGCGTCTTGTCCTTCTGGCCGAAATAGACGCGCACGCCCGCCATCCCGGCGAGATACCGATTCTCGCCCGCCCGGCCTTCCGCGAAGAAGGAGTAGGACGCGCCCTGCCCGGTCGGCATCATGTACTCGATACCGGCGGCGCCGGCGCTTCGGCCGCCCCAGTAGCGATAGCCGACCGACAGCTTGAAATTGTCTGTCGCGTACCAGCTGAAATCCGCCGCTGCGAAGCCGCGATTCCTGGACCCTCCGGTGGTGAAGGCGCCAAAGCCCGGCGCGATCACCAGGCCCGCGTTGGCTATCGTCCGCTCGAAACCTGCGATGCCGCCGATCGTGAAGCGGGACATGTAGAACGCGCCCTCGAGGCCCAGGCGGCCGAAGGCGGTGGAGTCGCTGTCGCGCCGCGAGTATGAGCCGTACAGACCAAACAAGCCCGTCGACGGGTTGCGCCAGAAGAGATGGGCTGCGCCGCCGCCAGCGAACTGGCCGTCGCGGCTTGCGGCAAGCGCGTCAACCTGCAGGCCGAAGGACTGACCGAGCGGAGTGGACAGGGAGCCCGCCAGCCCCAGCGCATTGGCGCTGTCGTGACGCGGTCCGGCGACCTGGAACTGGCCCGCCCCGGCGAAGGCTTCGATCTTGCCGTTGATCCCGTCCACGGCCGGCCGGGCGAAAATCGGCACGCCGCCAGCCATATCGGCGGCTACAACGGGCGCGGCGCTCAGCAGCAGCGACGAGGCGGCGACGACGGCTCCAGATTTCAGCATGACAGACCTCTGATGATTCTTCCGCTCAAGTTAGCCCGAAATACTTGATCTTAACAACAAGGAAGCATCGTCCTGGCCTTGGCCGCCGGCGTTAAAGAAACAGGTGTGTCGGAAAAGCCGCATCGCGAGCGCGCAGCAGCCTGATCCAGCCGCGCCGCCGGGGTGACATCAGGCGCGGCAGCGACTAACAAGCCGCAGTCCTCATTCGCAGCCAGGTTCGCTTTTTCGGCCATGCCCGACCTTCTCCTCGAATTGTTCAGCGAAGAAATCCCCGCCCGCATGCAGAAGCAGGCGTCCGAGGACCTCAAGCGCCTCGTGACCAACGCGCTCGTGGAGCGCGGCCTGACCTACGAGGGCGCGGTCGCGCTCGCCACGCCGCGCAGGCTCGCGCTGCACATCGCCGGCCTGCCGGTGCGCAGCCCCGACGTGCGCGAGGAGAAGAAGGGACCGCGCGTGGGCGCGCCCGAGGCCGCCGTGCAGGGCTTCCTGCGCTCGGCCGGCCTCGCCTCGCTCGACGAGGCGAAGATCGAGGCGGACCCCAAGGGCAAGGGCGAGTTCTACGTCGCGCGTGATCGAGAAGCGCGGGCGCGGCGACGCTCGACGTGCTGGCGGAAATCCTGCCGCCGATCATCCGCACTTTCCCGTGGCCGAAGTCCATGCGCTGGGGCGCGGCCTCCACGCGCTCGGATTCGCTGCGCTGGGTGCGCCCGCTGCATTCCATCGTCGCGACCTTCGGGCCGGAGACGGAAGAGCCGGATATCGTTCCGTTCGAAGTGGACGGGATCGTTGCGGGCGACATGACGCGCCGGCCACCGCTTCATGGCGCCCGACGCCTTCCGCGTGCGCCGCTTCGACGATTACGCGCCGTCGCTGGAGAAGGCGAAGGTCGTTCTCGATCCCGAACGGCGCAAGCAGATCATCCTCGCCGACGCGAAGGATCTGGCGCTGGCGCAGGGGCTGGAGCTTGTCGAGGACGAGGGCCTGCTCGACGAAGTCGCAGGGCTCGTCGAATGGCCGGTGGCGCTGATGGGCGAGTTCGAGGAGGCTTTCCTCGACATTCCCGCCGAAGTGATCCGCGCGACGATCCGCGCCAACCAGAAGTGTTTCGTGCTGCGCGGGCCCGACGGCAAGCTCGCCAACAAGTTCGTGCTCGTGTCGAACGTCGATCGCGAGCGACGGCGGCAAGGCGATCGCGGCGGGCAATGCGCGCGTGGTGCGCGCGCGCCTGTCGGACGCGCTGCTATTTCTGGAAGACCGACCAGGGCCCCCTGCCCGATTACGTCAACGACGCGAACCGCGACAAGCCGCTCGACCAGCGCCTCGCGAAGCTGAAGGCGCTCGACATCGTGTTCCACGAAAAGCTGGGCACGCAGGGCGAGCGCGTCGAGCGCATCAAGGCGCTGGCGCAGGAGATCGCGCCGCTGGTCGGCGCCGATCCCGCGCTCGCCGCGCGCGCGGCGGAACTGGCGAAGGCCGATCTGACGACCGAAGTCGTCGGCGAGTTTCCCGAGACGCAGGGACTGATGGGCCGGCGTTATGCGCAGTTGCAGGGCGAGCACGCGGACGTGTGCGCGGCGATTGAGGAACACTACAAGCCGCTGGGGCCGGGCGATCGCACGCCGACCAATCCGGTGTCGGTGGCCGTGGCGCTGGCGGACAAGATCGACACGCTGGTGGGCTTCTGGGCGATTGATGAAAAGCCGACGGGATCGAAGGATCCTTATGCGCTGCGGAGAGCGGCGCTGGGTGTGATCCGGCTGGTGCTGGAGAATGAGAAGCGCTTCGAGCTTCATGGCGCCTTCGCCCACGCATCAAAACGCATTCGCGCGGACTCGGCGGCTGCGGAGGAAGTGTACCAGCAGGCCGTCGCCGGGGCGTCGTCGCTGGACGCAGCAGTGTCCGGCCGGCGCGCGCGTCATGTTCGCTGCCGACCTCCTCTCCTTCATCCACGAACGCCTGAAGGTCTATCTGCGCGACAAGGGCGCGCGGCATGATCTCATCGATTCAGCATTGGCGGCAGCCGCCTCGCCCTCATCCGACCTCGCTTCGCGAGGCCACCTTCTCCCGCAAGCGGGAGAAGGAAGCGCACACGGGAACGACGATCTCCTCATGATCGTCCGCCGCGTCGAAGCGCTCGGCTCGTTCCTCGACACCGACGACGGCAAGAACCTTCTCGCCGGCTACAAGCGCGCGGCCAACATCGTGCGCGCGGAAGAGAAGAAGGAGAAGGGCGCCGACTTTTCCGGCGCCTACGATCCCGCGCTGTTCGCGCTCGACGAGGAAAAGGCGCTCGCCGCCGCGCTGCACGCCGCGCAGATCGGCACGCCGCCGCCGCCATCGCGCGCGAAGACTTCGCCGCCGCCATGGCCGCGCTGTCGCATCTGCGCGCGCCGGTCGACGCGTTCTTCGAAAAGGTGACGGTGAACGACGCGGACCCGGCCAAGCGCGCTCAATCGCCTGCGCCTGCTCAACGCGCTGCGCGGCGCCGTCCACACGGTCGCGGACTTCTCGAAGATCAGCGGATAGCGGCGTGCGCGCAGCTGGAAATCACGCGCAATCAGACCCGTAGAAACACGTTAAACCTCAAAAAGCGTCGCTCAACCTTGATCTTGCCGGCTATCTGGATTATGTAACCCGGCATCGACCTTTGGCCGGACGACTTGGCCGCTTCGCCTTTCTGAGATCGGCGCACGACTGTCTATCTACCAAATCTCGACTACCCGGGACGGGCGTAAAAAGTTTGTCCCAATGCGCACATCGAAGAAAAGGATATTCCCATGGCTACGGGAACTGTGAAGTGGTTCAATAACGAAAAGGGCTACGGCTTCATCCAGCCTGACCAGGGCGGCAAGGACGTGTTCGTCCACATCTCCGCCGTCGAGCGCGCCGGCATGCGCACGCTCAACGAAGGCCAGAAGGTCTCCTACGAGCTCGAGACGGATCGCCGCTCGGGCAAGCAGTCGGCGGGCAACCTCCAGGCTGCGTAAGCTGCTTCACTGTCTTTGAGACAGAGACCCCTTCGCGCCCCGCGCGGAGGGGTTTTTCTTTGTCCTGGCGCGCGGCGCCTTCGCCTAGCGCTCGCGGATGTCGACCACTTCGACATCGACCTCGAACATGCGCGAGCCGCGCAGCACGCCCACACGCACCGTCTTTCCAACGCCCGCGTCCTGCAAGCACGCGGGCGAGATCGGCGAGGCGGCGCACCGGCTTTGCGTTCACCGACACGATGACGTCGCCAAGGACGCCCGTGCGCTGATCGACGCCGCGCAGACCGGCGCGCGCCGCCGGCGAGCCCTCGACCGTGCTCATCACGACCAGCCCGTTGATGCCCATCTGGGCGGCGATCCCCTCGTGGCCGACGAGGATGCCGATGCCGGGCGTGGGCACGGAGCCCTGCTTGATGAGCTGCGGAACGACGCGGTTCACCACGTCGACGGGTATGGCGAAGCCGATGCCCGCCGACGCGCCGCTGGGCGAATAGATCGCCGTGTTCACGCCGATGAGCCGCCCGCTTGAATCGAGCAAGGGCCCGCCGGAATTGCCGGGATTGATCGCTGCGTCCGTCTGGATGACGTCGGCCAGCTCGCCGCCGTCCTCGGTCGGCAGGCGCCGCTGCAGGGCGCTGATCACGCCCGTGGTGAGCGTCTGGTCGAGGCCGAACGGATTGCCGATGGCGAACACCGCCTGCCCCACCTTCAGGTCCGCCGACGAGCCGACCGCCAGCGGCGGCGGCGGCGCCGAGACGCGGCCAAGACGCAGCACCGCCAGGTCGTAGGCCGCCGCGCGGCCGACCAGCGTCGCGGCCACGACCTCGCCGCTGGCGAGCCGCACCTGATAGGACGAGCCGCCGGACACCACGTGATTGTTGGTGACGATGTGCCCCGCATTGTCCCACACGAAGCCGGTGCCGGACTGGCGCTGCTGCTCGTCCTCGCTCTCGGCGCCGAAGCGCTCGCGCAGGCGCGAGACGCGCGGCTGGGCGAACACGTGCGCGACCGAGGGCGACGCGTTGCGGAACAGTTCGATCGTGTGCTGCTCGCCGGGGCCCAGACCTGCGGACGGCGCGATCTGGCGCGGCTCGGTCGCCGAATACATGATGCGCGCGACGTAGGGCTCGGCGACGAAGAACGCGAGCAGCAAAAGCGCCCCCGCCATGATCCAGCCGCTGAACCTGCCCATGCCGCGCTCCGGTGAAGGTTTTATGGGATGAAGATAGGGAGACGCCGCGCCCGCCGCCAGCGGCAGGGCTACGCCTCCATCGCCTTCTTCAGCGCGCGAAGGTCGGCCCATGCATGCTTCTTGTTGCGCGGCTGGCGCAGCAGGTGGTCGGGAGGCAGCATGGCGAAGGCGCGTATGTTGCGCGGCGAGGGTCCGCCGCCGAGTTCATACTCATAGGCCCGGCCCCTCGCCTTGGTGATGGGGTCCTTGACGCCGAGCAGCGCCTGCGTCGCCTCCGCACCGAGGCAGACGAGATAATCGGGCGCCACCAGTTCGATCTGGCGCCTCGCGAACGGCAGGCACATGGCCGTTTCCTGCGCCGTCGGCTTGCGGTTTCCAGGCGGGCGCCATGGCACGACATTGGCGAGATAGACCTGCTCGCGGTCGAGCCCGATCGATCCCAGCATGAGATCCAGCAGGCGCCCGGCGCGGCCGACGAAGGGGCGGCCCTCCTGGTCCTCCTCGGCGCCAGGCGCCTCGCCCATCACCATGATGCGGGCCTGCGGGTTGCCGTCCGCGAAGACGAGGCGCGAGGCGGTGCGCTTGAGGGCGCAGCCCTCGAAGGCATCCAGCGCGGCGCGCAGAGCGTCGAGCGTGCTGGCGGCGGCGGCCGCCTCCTGCGCGGCCTTGATGACCTCCTCGGCGCTGGCGGCGAGCGCGCGCTGCACCGGTTCGCGCATCGGCGCCGGCGCGAGGGGCGCCTTGCGCGGCGCCTGGGGCGAAGGCGCGCCGGGCGCCTCCGCGCGCGGCCTTGCGGCCTCGGCGGCGAATTCCGCGAAGCGGTCGTGCGGCGCGTCGTCCACGGCCACGTCCACGCCCATGGCCTCGTACCAGCGCAGCAGCGCGTCGAGTTCGGCATGGGTCATCTGGGCGGCGTCGATCATGCCCGCAGTCTAGACGCTCGCCGCCTCCGCCGGAAGCTTTCGCCGGTCCGGATGGCCCCTTGGCGCAATGGCCCCACGTTTGCCGCCCGCCCGGGATGGTTTATGCAGCACACGAGAGCGAAGAGGACGAGTGACGCACATGACGACGCCCATGGCCCACACAGCCGATCTGCCCGAACGCGAAGGCATGGACTACGACGTCGTCGTCGTGGGCGCCGGCCCGGCCGGGCTCGCCGCCGCCATCCGGCTCAAGCAGATCGCGCCCGAGGCCAGCGTCGTCGTCGTGGAAAAGGGCTCGGAGGTCGGCGCGCACATTCTCTCGGGCGCGGTCATCGATCCGATCGGCCTCGACCGTCTCGTGCCCGGACTGGCGCGAGGACCCCGACCGCGCCGCTCAAGATCGAGGTGACGGAAGACCGCTTCTACTGGCTCGGCCCGGCGGGCGGCATGCGCATTCCCGATTTCCTGCTGCCGCCGCTGATGAGCAATCACGGCAACTTCATCGGCTCGCTCGCCAATGTCGCGCGCTACCTCGGCGCGAAGGCCGAGGCGCTCGGCGTCGAGATCTATCCGGGCTTCGCGGCCGCCGAAGTGCTCTACGACGACAACGGCGCGGTGCGGGGCGTCGCCACCGGCGACATGGGCGTCGACCGCGAAGGCGCAGATGAAGGACGCGTTCACGCGCGGCATGGAGCTGCGCGGCAAGTACACGCTGCTGGCCGAAGGCGCGCGCGGCTCGCTCTCCAAGCAGGCCATCGCGCGCTTCGCGCTCGACAAGGATCGCGAGCCGCAGAAGTACGGCATCGGCATCAAGGAGCTGTGGCAGGTCGATCCGGCGCAATATCATCCCGGGCCGGATGCAGCACTCGTTCGGCTGGCCGCTCGACAATCGCACCGGCGGCGGCTCGTTCCTCTATCACATGGAGGACGACATCGTTTCGGTCGGCTACGTCGTGCATCTCAACTACGACAATCCGACGCTCTCGCCCTTCGACGAATTCCAGCGCTTCAAGACGCATCCGATGATCGCGCCGGTCTTTCGCGGGCGGCAAGCGCATCGCCTACGGCGCGCGCGCGATCTCCGACGGCGGCTGGCAGAGCGTGCCCAAGCTCTGCTTCCCCGGCGGCGCGCTGCTCGGCTGCTCGGCGGGCTTCGTCAACGTGCCGCGCGTGAAGGGTTCGCACAACGCGATCCTGTCCGGCATGCTCGCGGCCGAATGCGTCGCGAAGGCGCTCGGCGAGGGCCGCGCCAACGACGAACTGACCGAGTACGAGGCGAGCTGGCGCGACAGCGATGTGGGCCGCGATCTCAAGCCCGTGCGCAACGTCAAGCCGCTGTGGTCGAAGTTCGGCACGTTGCTCGGCGTGATGCTGGGCGGGCTCGACATGTGGACGAACACGCTGTCGCGCTTCTCGCTTCTTCGGCACGCTGGGCCACGGCAAGCCCGACCACGCGAGCCTCAAGCCGCTGTCGCAGGTGAAGCCGAACGTCTATCCCAAGCCCGACGGCAAGCTGACCTTCGACAGGCTCTCGTCGGTGTTCATCTCGAACACCAACCACGAGGAAGACCAGCCGGTGCATCTGAAACTCGCCGACCCGTCGATCCCCGTGCGCGAGAACCTGCCCGTCTATGGCGAGCCCGCGCGGCTCTACTGCCCGGCGGGCGTGTACGAGATCGTTTACGCCGACGACGCGGCGAAGACCGATCCGCGCTTCGTCATCAACGCGCAGAATTGCGTGCACTGCAAGACATGCGACATCAAGGACCCGGCGCAGAACATCACCTGGGTTCCGCCCGAAGGGGGCGGCGGGCCGAACTATCCGAATATGTGATGTCGCCGCCAACGCAACGGGTCTAGTTTGCTTGCCTGACGCCGCAAGTCGCGCTGACCTTGCGGCGCTGAAGGGCGCGCATGACCACCGCGAACGTGGAGCCCACCTACTGGAGCGTGACCGAGAGCGAGCTCGCCGCCTCGCTCCACTCGGGCGTGAACGGCCTGTCCTCAGCGCAGGCACAGGCGCAACTTGCGATCAGCGGCCTCAACCAGATTGAAGACGCGACGAGACTGAGCGCCCTGCGCCTGCTGCTGCGGCAGTTCGAAAATCCCCTCGTCCTCATCCTCGTCTTCGCCGCCGGCGTTTCGCTCGTCCTGCGCGAATGGCTCGACGCCAGCATCATCCTGGCCATCGTCACCGGCAGTTGCCTCCTGAGCTTTTCGCAGGAACACCGGGCCGCGCGGGAGGTCAGGGCTCTCAAGCAGAGCCTGGCGCTGACAACGCGCGTGCTGCGCGACGGCGCCGTCAAGATCATTCCCTTCACGCAGGTAGCGCCCGGCGACGTCATCGTACTGTCGGCCGGCAATCTCATTCCCGCGGACGCGCGCATTCTGGAAGCGCAGGATTTTCTCGTCAGCGAAGCCAGCATGACGGGCGAATCCTTTCCCGTCGAGAAGCGCCCCGGAATCGTCGCCGCCAACGCGCCGCTCGGCGAGCGTTCGAATTGCGTCTTCCTCGGAGCCTCCGTGCGGAGCGGAACCGCGCGCGCCCTCGCGGTGGCCACCGGCCGCAGCACCCAGTTCGGCGCCATCGCGGCGCGGCTCGCCGCGAACCCGCCTGAGACAGAGTTCGCGCGGGGCGTTCGCGGTTTCGGTTACCTGCTCGTGCGCGTGATGGTCGTCATCGTGCTGTTCGTGCTCACCGCGAACGCGCTGATCGGCAGGCCCGCCATCGAATTCCCTCCTGTTCGCCGTCGCTCTCGCGGTCGGACTGTCCCCGGAGCTTCTGCCCGCAATCATCAGCGTCACGCTGTCCGCCGGCGCGCGCGAGATGGCCCGGCGCGGCGTGATCGTCCGCCGCCTCGACGCGCTTGAAAATCTCGGCGGCATGGACGTGCTGTGCACGGACAAGACCGGCACGCTCACGACCGGACAGATCGTGCTCGAACGCGCGCTTGGGCCGGACGGGAAAGCCAGCACGGAGGCCTTGCGGCTGGGCTTTCTCAATGCGGCGATGGAGACGGGAATTGAAAACCCGCTCGACAAGGCGATCGTGAGCGCGGGCGCCGCAGCGGGACTCATCGTCGACCTGTCGCTGAAGGTCGATGAAATCCCCTACGACTTCATGCGCCGCCGCCTGACCATCGTCACGAAAGTCGAAGGCGCGACGCATCACCTGATGATCACGAAAGGCGCCTTCGCGAACGTCCTCGAAATCTGCGCCAGCATTGACGCAGAGGGCTCGGATACGCCTCTGGATGAGCGCCGGCGACTGGAACTGGAGGCCTTTGCGCGGCTTGCCGGCGAACAGGGATTGCGTGTTCTGGCGCTGGCGACGCGCACGTTCGAACCGAAAGCCGATTACGAGCGCGAGGACGAGCGCGATCTCGTTTTTCGCGGATTTCTCGTGTTCCACGATCCGCCGAAGGAAGATGCGGCTCTCACGATCAGCCAATTGGGCTCGCGCGGCGTGCGCGTGAAGATCATCAGCGGCGACAATCGCCACGTCTGCGCCCACGTCGCCCTCGCCATCGGGCTCGATCCCCGCGCCATTCTCACCGGGGAGGAGCTTGCGACGATGCGAGACGAAGCGCTTTGGAATCTCGCGCCGCGCACCGACATTTTCGTCGAGATTGATCCGCAGCAGAAGGAGCGCATCGTGCGCGCGCTGCAGCGCACGGGACATACCGTCGGCTATCTCGGCGATGGCGTGAACGACACGCCTGCCCTGCATGCTGCGGACGTCGGCATATCGGTGGAGGGAGCGGTGGACGTGGCGCGCGAGAGCGCGGACATCGTTCTCCTCAAGCCAGATCTCGACGTTCTGCGCATCGGCGTCGAGGACGGGCGGCGGACGTTCGCCAATACGCTGAAGTACATTTCGATCACGACAAGCGCCAACTTCGGCAACATGATCAGCATGGCGCTGGCGACGCCACTCCTGCCGTTCCTGCCGCTCGCCGCCAAGCAGATCCTGCTGAACAATTTCCTGTCCGACGCGCCCTCCGCCGCGATCTCGACCGACAACGTGGACCCGGAGCAATTGTCCTCTCCGCAGCGCTGGAACCTCGCCGACATTCGCCGCTTCATGATCGTCTTCGGCCTCGTCAGCTCGCTCTTCGATCTCGTCACGTTCGCTGCGCTGCTGATGTGGCTCAACGCCAGTCAGGCGACATTCCAGACCGCGTGGTTCGTGGTTTCACTGCTCACTGAACTTGTGGTCGTGCTTATCCTGCGCACGAGGCGTCCCGCGCTCAGGAGCCGGCCCAGCCCGCTGCTGATTTGGCTGACGGCCGTCATTTCGGCGCTCGCTCTTGCGATTCCATTCCTCGGGCCTGTGAGCGAGGCGTTTGGCTTCACGGCCCTGTCCGCGCGCGAAATGTTCGCCTGCCTCGCCATCGTTGCGCTTTATGCGATCGCCACGGAGTTCACCAAGCTGCGCGTTCTCAGGAAAGGCGGTGGATCAGCGCCCCTTCTGCCGAAGTCCCGCCGCCCATAGCGCGAGCGCGGCGCCGCCGAGGATGCCGATGGACGACAGCACAAGGCGCAGCGTGATCGGCTCGGCGAGAAAGATCACCGCGCCGAATGCGGCGAGCGCGGGCACGGTCAATTGCACGAAGGCCGCGCGCGAGCGGCTGATCGAGGGCAGCACCGCGTACCAGATCGCATAGCCGAGCCCCGACGAGATGGCGCCCGACGCGATGGCGTAGAGGAGGCCGAGGCTCGTCGGCGTCTGCACGTAGAGCCCCGCGAGAATGAGCGGAATGCTGACGGGCAGCAGGCGGATGAAATTGCCCGCGGTGTCGTCCACCGGCGCGCGCGAGCCGCGGCCGATGAGCGTGTACGCGGCCCACGACAGGCCCGAGACGATCATCAGCGCGGAGCCCAGGGGATCGGGCGCCACCAGTCCCGGCGAAACGAGATAGACGAGCGAGGCGCACGCGAGTGCAAGGCCCGCCCATTCGAGCGGGCCGGGCCGGTCGCCCTTCACGATGGCCCACGCGAGAATGCCGATCTGCACGGAGGCGAACAGGATCACCGATCCCACCGCCGCGCCGACCACGAGAAACGCGATCGAATACGTGATCGCATAGGCGAACAGCGAGGCCGCGCCCGCCCACGTGCCCGCGATGTGCAACGGGGCCCCGCCCGCACGCGCGCGCCGCACGAGAACGATGGCCAGAAGCATCAGCGCGCCGGAGGCGAGGCGCACGCCGGTGTAGCCGAGCGCGTCCATCTCGCGCGTGACGACCGCGAGGCGGGCGAGCAACGGATTTGCGGTGAAGGCCAGCACCGACACGACGACCATGAGAGCGACGCGCGCGCTCACAGGCCTATGCCCCGCACGAGACTGGCCACGCCGACGCCGGCTATCAGAGCGATCGCCTCCTTGCCGGTGAGCAGCATCGCAACGGCGACGATGGGCGCCGCGATCCAGCCCGCAGGCCCGCCCTTCACCGCAAGCGGAATGATGGTGGCGGCGAACAGTGCGAGCGGCAGCGCCTCGAGCCCTCGGCGAAAGCGCGCCGTCAGCGGAACGCGTCCGACGATCCAATAGCCCACGACGCGCAGAAAGACCGTCACCAGCGCCATTGCGCCGATGGCGACATAGCTGCCGGGTTCGAGGGCGAAACTCATCGCGGCGCGCTCGCGCGCGGCCCTGCGAACGCGGCGACGACGGCGCCCGTGATCGCGCCGATGGGAATGAACCAGAAACCCTCGATGGCGAAGCTCGCCGCGAGCCCCGCCGCGCCGCCGACGACGAACGGCAGGTAATCGCGCGTGCGCCGCAGGATGGGCGTCAGCGTGGCGGTGAACGTGAAGGCGATGAGAAGATCGAGCCCGTAGGTGCGCGGGTTGTCGATCAGCGCGCCGATGAAATAGCCCGGCATGGAGGCGATGGCCCACGCCAGCCAGAGGAACAGCGAGGCGCCCGCGATGAAGCCGAAGTCGCGCCCGCCGTCCGCGTTGTAGCGGATCGAGGCGGCCCACGCCGGATCGGTGAGAACGCCGAGAACGGGATAGACGAAGCCCGCAGGCACAGGCGCAAGCCACGGCCGCAACGAGGCGCCCGACAGCACGAAGCGCATGTTGACCATGAAGGCGACGCCGGCGACAGCGAGCACATGAAACCATGTCCACTCGTTCGTCCACAGCTCCAGCGCCACCATCTGCGCCGCGGCGGCGCAGACCAGCGCGTTCATGACCACCGCTTCGGTGAACGTGAGGCCCTTTTGCGCCGCGAAGGTCCCAACCGCCGCGCCCATGATGAAATAGCCGGGGACGTAGGGCAGGCACATCCGCACGCCCTCGCGGAACGCCTTCGCGGTCATGGGAATCTGTCGCGTCATGCCGTGGTGTTCGCCCGCCCGTTCGCCAGCCATCGTCGCGGCCCGCCCCTGCGTGGTATAGCAGGCGCGGGCGCGCGGGAACACGCGCAGGAACATGCGATGGCCGGGCAGATTGCAATCGAATGGCTGGACGCCGGGAACGCCGCGCGCGCTCCCGCGCCGCGCGCCCCGTTCGTGCGGGTCCTCGTCTGCGACCTGCGCGAGCCGGCCATCGCGCCGCTTCTGGCGGTTGCGCCCGATGCGGGCGATCTCGCCGACGCGAATTATCCCGGCGCGAGCGAGCGTTCGTATTTCCTGCAGCGGCGCGCCGCCCTGCGCTCGCTCGCGGCGCTGTGCGCGGGCGTTGCGCCCGATAGAATCGCGATCTCGTACGATCAGGACGGCGCGCCGCGCGTTGCGGGCGCCAACCTGTTCGTCTCCGTGTCGAGCCGGGGCGCGCGCGCAGCGCTGGCCGTTGCATCGGCGCCCGTGGGCGTCGATCTCGAGCCCTTCGACGAGCGCACGCCGGTGATCGAGGACGTGCTGTGCAAGGGCGAGCGCGCGGCCCTCGCACGGCTGAGCGGAGCGGACCAGGCGCGCGCGTTCCTTCGCGTCTGGACGGCGAAGGAAGCCTATCTCAAGGCGCTGGGCCGCGGCTTCAAGCGCAATCCCACGCTCATCTGCATCGAGGCGGGCGCCGCGAGCTTCAGCGTCGAGGATACGGGCTTTCCCGCCGAACTCGCCGCAGGCGCCTTCGCGCCGCACCAGGACGTCGGCGGCGGCCTCATCGTCGCGTGCGCGGCGCTGCGCTGATCGCGCGGAACCACGGCGAAACCGCAACGTTGTCGCGCCACGAGGCAACACATGGCCAATGGCGCGGACGATCCTGCCCAGATTTCCAACGCTGAAGAACAGGCGCAGGAGCACGCAGAGCGCGCGGGCCTGCGCTATGTGAGCGACGACGAGCCCGGCATCTCGCGAAGGCGCAGCGGCAAGGGCTTCACGTACATCGGCGTGAACGGCAAGCCGGTGAAGGACCCGGCAACGCTCGACCGCATCCGCAAGCTCGCCGTGCCGCCTGCCTACACCGACGTGTGGATCTGCGCCGACGAGGACGGGCACATCCAGGCGACGGGCCGCGACGCCCGCGGGCGCAAGCAATATCGCTATCACGCGCGCTGGAGCGAGACCCGCGACGCCAACAAGTACGAGCACATGATCGCGTTCGGCGCGATGCTCCCGCGGCTGCGGCGGCGCATCGACGCCCACATGCGGCGCAAGGGCGTGGGCCGCCGCAAGGTGCTCGCCACCGTCGTGCACCTGCTCGACTCGACGCTCATCCGCGTCGGCAACGAGGATTACGCCCGCGCCAACCAGAGCTACGGGCTGACGACGCTGCGCAACCGGCACGTGGACGTGAGCGCAGGCGAGCTGCGCTTCCAGTTCAAGGGCAAGAGCGGCAAGATGTGGAAGCTGAAGATGCGCGACCGGCGCATCGCGCGCATCGTGCGCCAGATCCAGGAATTGCCGGGCCAGCAGCTCTTTCAGTACATCGACCGCAGCGGCAAGATGCGCGGCGTGACGTCGAGCGACGTGAACGAATACCTGCGCGAGATCGCGGGAGAGCCCGTCTCGGCGAAGGACTTCCGCACATGGGCCGGCACGGTGCTGGCCGCCATGGCGCTCGGCGAGCTCGATGAATTCACCAGCGCGACGGCGGCGAAGAAGAACGTGAAGGCCGCCATCGAGCAGGTCGCCGCCCGGCTCGGCAACACGCCGACGATCTGCCGCAAATGCTACGTGCATCCGCAGGTGGTCGATACGTATCTCGACGGGACGCTGGCCGAGCACATGCGCCGCAAGGGCCGCTCGCCGGCGGGCCTGCAACCGGAAGAGGCTGCCGTGCTGAGCTTTCTGAAACGCCGCGCGGCCGAGCAGGCCGCTGCGCCCAAGCGCAAGCGCGTCAAACGGGCCCCGCCGTCGCTGCGCGAGCAGATGGCGCAGAGCGTCGCGGGCGCGTGAGTGCGGGGCGTCAGCGCCTGCCGAACAAACGCTCCACATCGGCGAGCTTCAGCTCCACGTAGGTCGGGCGGCCGTGGTTGCACTGGCCCGAGCCCGGCGTCGCCTCCATCTCGCGCAGGAGCGCGTTCATTTCCTCGACGGTGAGCCGGCGGCCCGATCGCACGGAGCCGTGGCACGCCATCGTCGCCATCACCTGATCGAGCCTGCGATCCAGCGGCGTCGAGGGCGCCTCGTCGGCGAGCGCGTCGGCGACATCGCGCACGATGCCTGCAAGGTCGGCCTTGCCGATGAGCGCCGGCGCCTCGCTCACCGCGACCGCGCCGGGCCCGAACGGCTCGATCACGAGACCCGATCCCGCCAGCGCCTCGCGATTGTCCATCAGCCGCTCGATGTCGGCGGCGGGGAGATCGACGATCACGGGAATGAGCAGCATCTGTCGCGCGACGCCGTTCTCCTGCCGCTGGCGCTTGAGCTTTTCGTATACGAGACGCTCGTGCGCGGCGTGCTGGTCGACGATCACCATGCCGTCGCGCGTCTGCGCGACGATGTAATTATCGTGCAATTGCGCGCGCGCGGCGCCGAGCGGCGCGTCGAGCGTCTGCGGGTCGATGGGCGCGGCGTGCGCGCGCGCGTCGGCCGAGGGCGCCTCGTGCAGGAAGGCGGGCGCGGCGGCTTCCGCGAGGCCCGCGCTTGAGGGCGCGGCGGGCGAGGCGCGCCAGTCCCAGTTGGCGGGCTGCGACGCGCTCCAGGGCCTCTCGTTCGAATAACCGCGCGCGAGCGGGGCTTGCGCATTGCGCGCCATGAGTTCGCCGAAACGGTCGGCGCCCGTGGAGGCGCTGCGATGCATGGCGCCGCCGAGCGTCTGCTTCAGCGCGCCGACGATGAGCCCGCGCACGAGGCCGGGATCGCGGAAGCGCACTTCGGCCTTGGCCGGATGCACGTTCACGTCCACCTCGCGCGGATCGAGTTCGACATAGAGCGCGAGCGAGGGATGCCGGTCGCCGGGCAGATAATCCATGTACGCGCCGCGCACCGCGCCATGCAGCAGCTTGTCGCGCACGGGACTGCCGTTGACGAAGAGATATTGCTGCAGCGCATTGGCGCGGTGCCACGTGGGCAGGCCCGCGTACCCCGACAGGCGCACGCCTTCACGCTCGGCCTCGACGCGCAGCGCGTTGGCGTGGAACTCGGCGCCCATCGCCTGCGCGAGGCGCGCGGCGAGGCTTTCCGGGCCGGCGTCCGCCGGCGTTTGCGCCACGCGCTCCAGTCGAAGCCCGACAGGTTGTCGCCGCCCAGCGCAAACCGCACGTGCGGATTGGCCATCGCGAGACGGCGCACGACGTCGGCCACGGCCTGCGCCTCGGCGCGCGGGCTCTTGAGAAACTTGAGGCGCGCGGGCGTCGCGGAAAAAGATCGCGCACCTCGACGCGCGTGCCGAACGGATGGCGCCGCGGGCGCGACCGGATGCTTGCGACCCTGATCGACCCGGATGCGATGGGCCTGGCTGGCGCCGGCGGGGCGCGAGACGATGTCGAGCGCTGCGACCGAGCCGATGGACGGCAACGCCTCGCCGCGAAAGCCGAGCGTTGCGATGCGCGACAGGTCGCTGTCGGGAATCTTCGAGGTTGCGTGACGATCGACCGCGAGCGCGAGATCGGACGCGTCCATGCCCGCGCCGTCGTCGGTGACGCGGATGAGCTTGCGGCCGCCGTCCTCGATGGCGATCTCGATGCGGCGCGCGCCAGCGTCGAGCGCGTTCTCGACAAGCTCCTTCACCGCGGACGCGGGGCGCTCCACCACCTCGCCGGCGGCGATGCGGTCGACGAGGACGGGATCGAGACGGCGAATCGGCATGGCGCAACGGTGCGAGAATCGGGACGGGACTGCACGGCGACCTTATGCGCCGGGGCGGCCGATCACAAACCGGCCGGACATGCGGCGCAGACACGCGAAGCAGCAAGCGCAACCGCTGCGGTCCGGCGCCGCGCTGTACGTTACGTAGCGTAATTATACTTGCGACGACTGACGTTACGTCAGGCGAGATGAATAACTATGCTTTAATTTTCTTTAACAACACTGGCCCGGTTTCACGGCGCACGCCGAATCGGATTGCCGATGCCATTTGTTTTGAAGTCGATGACGCCCCCGATGAGAGGGCTGCCGCGGGCCGCCATCGCGACGCTGCTGTGCGTCCTGCTCGGCGGCTGCGCCCTGCTGCAGACGCGCTGGCCCGAAGAGGGCCGCGGGCAATTCGCAGAGCAGTTCGAAAGCGAGGACGCGCGCGCGCACAGCATGGAAGCGCGTCTCCTGCAGCTTGAAGCGCGCGGCGCGACCGTCCACGCGGCGGGCGACCTCGACGAAGGGAAGCTGCTGCTCGTGCGCATCAAGCGGCAGGCGGACGCCGGGCTGGTTCTCGATGCGGAGGACGACATGGTCCGCCTCGAGGCTTTGCTGACGCGCATCGACGCGCGGCTTGTGCGTGCGGGCGCCGGACGGACGAGGCCCCGATGAGTCTCGCGCGCGTTGTTCTCCTCGCCATGCTGGCGCTTGCGGCGATGGGCATGCATGCGCGCGCACAGGACGACGCCATCCTGCGTCCGGGCGACGTGATCGGCATCGACCTGCCGGGCGAGGCGACGATCTCCAGGGATTACCAGATCGACCGGCAGGGCCGCATCCTGCTGCCCGAAGCGGGCGGCGTCGCGCTTGCGGGGCAGACGCTCAGCGCGGGATCGGCGCGCATTCGCGCCGCGCTGTCGCGCTCGTTCCGCGATCTCGCGCGGCTCTCGATCAACCTCAAGGACCGCAGGCTGGTCCTCAACGTGCACGGCTACGTGCGCACGCCCGGTCCCGTGGAATTGCCCGGCGAAGCGACGATCCAGATGGCGATCATCGCGGCGGGCGGGCTCGTGCCGGGCGCGCAGCTCGATCGCATCCGCGTCACGAGCGCGACGGGCAAGCGCACCGACTTCGATTACAAGCAATATCTCGACACGGGCGATGAGAAGCTTTTGCCGAAACTGCAATCGCTCGACACGATCTTCGTGCCCGCCTCGCCGCTCATCGGCAAGGTGCAGGTGGAGTTCGATCCCAAGTCGCTCGCGGGCGACGGCGGCGGCGAGGAAGGCCGATCGGTGCGGGTCTTCGGCGAGGTGTCGGCGCCGGGCACGTTCGCGCTGAAGCCGGGCGCCAACATCATCGACATCCTCATGCGCGCCGGCGGCGTGACGCGCTTCGCATCGGTCGAACAGATCCGCATTCTCACGCGCGACAGGCCGCTGGTGTTCAACATGCAATCCTATCTGGACTCGGGCGATGCGCGCCTTCTCCCAACGCTCGAGGCAGGATCGACGATCTTCGTGCCCAAGCAGCTCGAGGAAATCCGGCGCGGCGCGCTGACCGTGTTCGTCATGGGCGAGGTCGCGCGGCCCGGCGCTTTCGAAAGCAAGGAGGGCGCGTCCTTCATCGACATCATCGCCAATTCGGGCGGGCCGACGCGCTTCGCGGAGACGCGGCAGATCCGCATCATTCGCGCCAATGGCGAGATCGTGCACGTCGATCTGCCGATGTTCACCGAGCGCGGCGGCAAGCTGCCCAGCGTCAATCCCGGCGACACGATCTTCGTGCCCGAGAAGACCCAGTCGAGCGAGCCGTCGTGGCTCAAGGTGCCGCCGAGCCGCGCCGTGCAGGTGCTGGGCGCGGTCGTCAAGCCCGGCCGCTTCGAATGGTCCGACGAGATGAGCCTGTTCGATCTGATCGCGGCGGCGGGCGGCCCCCACGCGCGCGCAAACCTCAGCGCGATCCAGATCCTGAAGAACGAGGGTTCGCGCCAGACGCCTGTCGTCTTCGACATGGACGGATTCCTGCGAAACGGCGGTCCCGCCTCGCGCGTGCCGCGCATTGGCGCGGGCGACGTGGTGACCGTGCCCGAGCTGCCGATCGACCCGTCCGACAACAAGGCGCAATGGGTGCGTCAGGGCCCCGAGAATTCGATCTACGTGATGGGACAGGTCGCGATACCCGGCCGCTACAATTTCAATCACAAGCTCGGGTTCCTCGACATCATCACCGCCGCGAATGGCCCCACGCCGGCGGCGGACCTGCGCAACATCCGCGTCGCCAAGCGCGGGCAGCGCGGCGCGCAGGTCATCAACGTGAACCTGAGCCGCTATTTCCAGACGGGAGACGAGGCGCTGCTGCCACGCGTGCGGCCGGGCGATGTCATCTACGTGCCGAGCCTTTCGCGCGAGAACGTCGACATGCCGTCCTCGCAGACCGTGCGCCTGCTGGGCGCGGTGGGCAAGCCGGGACGCTACCCCTTCAACGACAGCCTGACGCTGCTCGATCTGCTCGCCGATGCGGGCGGGCCGACGGGCGACGCGCTGTCCGACAAGATCGTCGTGGTGCACATGGCCGGCCGCCAGAAGCAGGCGCGCGTGTTCAATCTCACCGATTTCGTGAAGACCGCCGACGTGAGCCGCGTGCCGCCGGTGCGCGCGGGCGATCTCGTCTACGTCCCGCGCGTGAATGAAAGCGCATGGAAGAAGGCGCTGGAAGAATTGCGCGACACGGCGTCCGCCATGTCGATCCTCGCGCTCGTCAACGCACTGGGCTTCAAATGACCTTGCGGCAGACTCTCGCTTGCCTTCTCGCCTGCATGGCGCTCGCCGGCTGCGCCGCAGGGCCGGAGGGCGAGGCGCTCGAAGCGACGGCGAGCGCTGCACAAGGCGCCCCTTCCGGCGACGAACTGCTCAAAAGGGCCCGCATGATCGCCGCCGACAAGGGGCTCGGCGAACAGCCGGGCGCGGACGCCGCCGCCCGCGCGGCCCTGGCGCAGGCGAGCGCGATGAAACGCGAGAGCGCGCCGCGGTTTCCGGCCTCTCACGCAAACGCTGTCGCACAGGACGAGGAGAGCCTTGCGGACGTGAACGCGCGCATCCGCCTGGCCGCGCTGAGGGTGCGCGCCGAACGCATGGCCGGGCGAGACGAGCCGGCTCCAACGCGCGTCCCGGGGCCGGAAGACGCCAGCGCGCCGAACGATCCGCGCGACATCTTTCGCCGCGCGCGCGAGCGTTATCGGGGCGAGGCCGAGGCGGGCGATCGCGCGCAAACCGGCGCCGGACAGCGCGCCCTGGCCGCCTTCGGCACGCTCAACACTGCGTTACCCGCCCTTCCAAGCACAGCCTCGCCCGCCGCCCATCTCATGGCCGCGACGAGCGGCATGCCTTCTGTGGCGGGCGGTTCCGCCGCAAGGCCCGCCCCCGGCGCGCGGCCGGAACCGTAAGCGGGGCCCCTTCAACGCATGCGAGCCATGCAAAAAGCGGTTGGCCGCCGCGCCGCGGCGCAGCTATGGTGCCCGCAAGCGACTTAACGCAAGCGGGAGCAGGGAATGGCCGGAATTGCAGCGGCGGGTCCAACGCGTCGTTCGAAGTTTCCGCCAGAGGTCGTGATTGCCGCTGGCTGCCTCATCGGCGTGATCACCTTCGGCCCGCGCTCGGCGATCGGGCAGTTTCAATTGCCCATCCTCGGCGACTTCACGCTCGGCAGCGACGTGTTCTCGTTCGCCATGGCGCTGCAATATCTGTTCTGGGGGCTCGGCCAGCCGTTCGCAGGCGCGCTCGCCGACAAGTACGGCACGGGCCGCGTGCTCACGTTCGGCGCGATCGTCTACGCATTCGGCCTGTCGCTGATGTCGTGGGCCTCGACGCCGCTGTCGTTCACCCTCACCGGCGGCGTGCTGCTGGGCCTTGGCATCTCGGCCTGCTCCTTCAACCTCGTCATCGGCGCGTTCTCGAAACTGCTGCCGCCCGAGCGCCGCTCGATGGCGTTCGGCCTCGGCACCGCCGCGGGCTCGTTCGGGCAATTCCTGTTCTCGCCCTTCGCGGGCGGCATGATCGCCGCGTTCGGCTGGGTGCCGACGGTGTTCGTGTTCTCCGCGATCATCCTCCTGTGCATTCCGCTGTCGCTGGCGCTCGCCACGCGCGAGCCGGCGGGCAATGCCGCGCCGCAGGTCGGCGACGCGCCGAAGCAGACGTTCGGCCAGGCGATCACGGAGGCGTTCTCGCATCGCTCCTTCGTGCTGCTGACGCTGGGCTTCTTCACCTGCGGCTTCCAGCTCGCGTTCGTCACGGTGCATTTCCAGCGCTACGTGGTGGAGGCCGGCCTGCCCGCGCACATCGGCTATTGGGCGTTCGCGCTGGTGGGCATTTTCAACATCGTCGGCTCGCTCACCTCCGGGTGGCTCGGCGACAAGATGCCGAAGAACTACATCCTGTGCATCATCTACCTGTCGCGCGCACTGGTGACGCTCGTCTTCATCATGACGCCGGTGACGCCGTTCTCGGCGTTCGCCTTCGGCATCCTGACGGGCCTTCTGTGGCTCTCGACCGTGCCGCCGACATCGGGCCTCATCGGCGTGATGTTCGGCACGCGCCATTTCTCGATGCTCTACGGCTTCGCGTTCCTCAGCCATCAGGTGGGCGGCTTCATCGGCCTCATGCTGGCCGGCGTGCTGCGCGAAAGCACGGGCTCCTATGACATCGTCTGGTGGCTCTCGATCGCGCTTGGCGTCGCATCGGCGCTGATCAACCTGCCGATCGTCGAGAAGCCCGTGCACCGCGCGGCGCCTGCCGCAGCCTGACAAGAATAAAGTAGAGGAAACGCATGACGAGAGCGATGGGCGCAGCGCGCCGGATTCCTCCCGAGATCGCGATCATCGCGGGCTGCCTCATCGCAATGATCACGTGGGGTCCGCGCTCGGCGGCCGGCGCGCTGCAATTGCCCGTGCTGGAGACCTACGGCTGGAGCACGCAGACGTTCGCCTTCGCGTTCGCCCTGCAGAACCTGCTGTGGGGATTGTTCCAACCCGTCGCGGGCGCGTTCGCCGATCGCGTCGGCACGATGCGCGTGCTGGCGACCGGCGGCGCGCTCTATGCGCTCGGCGTCGGCCTCATGGCGTATTCGACGACGCCCCTCACCTTCACACTCACGGTCGGCGTGCTCGTGGGGCTCGGCCTGTCGGGCTGCTCGCTCAATCTCGTTGTGGCGGGCTTCGGCAAGATCGTGCCGCCGCAATGGCGCGCGATGGCGTTTGGCCTCGTCACGGCGTCGGCCTCGTTCGGCCAGTTCGTGTTCTCGCCGATGAGCGGCGCGCTCATCGACAATTTCGGCTGGCAGACTGCGTGCCTCGTGTTCGCCGCGCTCGTCACGCTGATCGTGCCGCTCGGCTGGTTCGTCGCCAGCGCGCCGCTGTCGGAGGTCAACCAGGCGAAGGGCGAGGCGACGCAAGGCGTGATGGCGACGCTGCGCGAGGCCTTCGCGCACCGCTCCTACGTGCTGGTGGTCGTGGGATTCTTCACCTGCGGCTTCCAGCTCCAGTTCATCACCGTGCACTTCCAGCGCTACATCGTGGAATCGGGACTGACGCCGCAGGTCGGCTATTGGGCGTTCGCGCTGGTGGGCCTGTTCAACGTGTTCGGCTCGATCTTCTCGGGCTGGATGTGCGGCTGGGCGCCGCGCCGCTACGTGCTGGCCTTCATCTATTTCGCCCGCGCGATGCTGACGCTCGTCTTCATCCTGCTGCCGCCTTCCCCCTTCAACGCCTACATGTTCGGCGCGCTGAGCGGGCTGCTGTGGCTCTCCACGCTGCCGCCGACATCGGCGATGGTGAACCAGATGTTCGGGCCGGGAAACTTCGGCATGCTGTACGGCTTCGCCTTCTGCTCGCACCAGATCGGCGGGTTCCTGGGCGTGCTGCTGGGCGGCGTGCTGCGCGAGCAGTTCGGCTCCTATGACGCCAGCTGGTATCTCTCGATCTTCTTCGGCGTGGCCTCGGCGCTGATCACCCTGCCCATCGTGGAAAAGCCCGCGCCCCAGAAGGGCGTCCCCGCGCCGGCCTGACCGGGCCGAAAGGCGCGCTTGAGCGGCGGCGCGCCCCGCACTACAGGAAATGGCCCCTCGGGGTCGAAACAGCCGCAAGACGCGAGGCTCACCATGTCCACCTTCCGCGCCGTCCGCATCGACAAGACCGAGACCGGCACGTCCGCCCAATGGGCCGATTTCGACGAGGCCGACCTGATGGACGGCGACGTCGACGTCGCGATCAAGCATACGACGGTGAACTACAAGGACGGGCTCGCCATTACCGGCAAGGCCCCCATCGCGCGCCGCTTTCCGCTGATCCCGGGCATCGACTTCGCGGGCATTGTGGAGAAATCCTCCTCGCCGGAGTTCAAGCCGGGCGACAAGGTGGTGCTGACCGGCTTTGGCGTTGGCGAAGGGCACCTCGGAGGCTTCGGCGCAGAAGGCGCGGGTGAAGTCCGACTGGCTCGTGCCGCTGCCCGCGGGCCTGGGGCTCGATGAAGCCATGGCGATCGGCACCGCCGGCTTCACCGCGATGCTGTGCGTGCAGGCGCTCGAGAGGTTCGGCATGAAGCCATCCGACGGCGCCGTGATCGTCACGGGCGCTGCGGGCGGCGTCGGCTCGGTGGCCGTGGCGCTTTTGAAGAAGGCCGGCTGGCATGTGATCGCCTCGACCGGCCGCCCGCAGGAAGCGGACTACCTCAAGGGCATCGGCGCCGACGAGATCATCGACCGCGCTGAGCTATCAGCGCCCGGCAAGCCGCTGGGCAAGGTCCGCTGGGCCGCGGGCGTCGACACGGTCGGTTCGCACACGCTCGTCAACGTGCTGGCGCAGACGAAGATGCACGGCGCCGTGGCGGCCTGCGGCAACGCGCAGGGCCTCGACCTGCCCGGCACCGTCGCGCCGTTCATCCTGCGCGGCGTTTCGCTACTGGGAATCGACAGCGTGATGTCGCCGAAGGCGCAGCGCATCGAGGCGTGGAAGCGGCTCGCGAGCGATCTCGACCGCGGCGTGCTGAAGTCGATGACGACGCACATGCCGTTCGACAAGGTGATGGACGTCGCGCGCGATATTGTTGCCGGCAAGGTGCGCGGGCGGGTTGTGATCGACGTGGGGTGAGTGCGCGGCGGCCCGCGCACACGCCGTCATGGCCTGCGAAGGCAGACCATCCACGACAGGCCACGGGCGCGCGGTCGCCATGGGGCTCTTCATAGCGCCTCATCATCAATCTTCGCGCGCGGGGCATCGTGGATGGTCGGCCTTCGCCGACCATGACGCGTGGGGAATGCGTGCGCTCCCATGACGCGTGGAGAATGCGCCCCTACTCCGCCGCGAGCTGGTTCGCCTCCGCGATCGGCTTCGGCTTCGTCCAGCGCAGCACCGGCGCGCGGGCGGCCGCGTCTCGTCGAGCCGGCGGCGCGGCGCGTAGATACGGCGCGCCGGTGAAGCGCTCGGTCTCGCCGCGCTGCACGCTGAAGGCGAGATCGCGCAGCGTCGCGATGAACAGATCGAGCGAGGCCTTGCGATTCCGATTCGGTCGGCTCGATCAGCATGGCGCCGTGCACGACGAGCGGGAAATACATCGTCATCGGATGATAGCCCTCGTCGATCATCGCCTTGGCGAAATCGAGCGTGGTGACGCCGGTGCCCTTCAGCCAGGCGTCGTCGAACAGCACCTCGTGCATGCAGGGCGGTCGCCGAAGGGCGCGGACATCACGTCGCGCAGGCGCGGCGCGCACGTAGTTGGCGTTGAGCACCGCGTCTTCCGACGCCTGCCGCATGCCGTCGGCGCCATGCGAGAGCATGTAGGACGAGCGCGCGCACGAACATGCCCATCTGGCCATGGAAGGCGGTCATGCGGCCGAAGGCTCTGCGTGCCTTCCGCGTGCTCGACGAGCGCGAACTCGTCGCCGTCCTGCGCGGACGAAGGGCACCGGCGCGAAGGGCGCGAGGCGCTGCCGAGAGCACGACCGGGCCGGCGCCCGGACCGCCGCCGCCATGCGGCGTCGAGAAGGTCTTGTGCAGGTTGATGTGCATGGCGTCGACGCCGAGATCGCCCGGCCGCACCTTGCCGACGATGGCGTTGAAGTTGGCGCCGTCGCAGTAGAAGTAACGCGCCCGCCTCGTGCACCGCGTCGGCGATCTCGACGATCTCGCGGCTCGAACAGGCCGCAGGTGTTGGGGTTGGTCAGCATGATCGCCGCGACATCCGGCCCGAGCGCGCGCGCTGCACGGCCTCGACGCGCACCGTGCCATCCTCGCGCGCCGGGATCGGCTCGCACGGCGAAGCCGATGCAGCGCGGCGGTCGCCGGATTGGTGCCGTGCGCCGATTCGGGCACCAGCACGACCTTGCGCGTCGCGCCCTCGCCGCGCGCCTCGATGCGCCGCCTTGATCGCCATCATGCCGCAGAGCTCGCCATGCGCGCCGGCCTTCGGCGACAGCGCGACGGCCTGCATGCCGGTCAGCGTCATCAGCCAGTGCGCCGAGCTCGTCGCATCAGTTCGAGCGCGCCCTGCACGGTCGAGACCGGCTGCAGCGGATGAATGTCGCCGAAGCCCGGCAGCCGCGCCATGCTTCTCGTTGAGGCGCGGATTGTGCTTCATCGTGCAGGAGCCGAGCGGATAGAGGCCCGTGTCGATGCGCGTAGTTCTTCTGCGACAGGCGCACGTAATGGCGCATCGTCTCGGGCTCGGAGAGGCCCGGCAGGCCGATGGCGCGCCTTGCGCTCGAGCCCGCCGAGGCGCGGCGCGAACGGCGCCGGCTCGTCGAGATCGACGCCGGTCGTCGTCGGTGCGGCCGATCTCGAAGATCAGCGGCTCTTCCTGATCGAGCGCCGCGATTGCCGGTGAAGGTCGCGATGCGCGGCGTCGCCGGCGTCGCCGGCGGCGGTGGGACGTCCCTGGCGGTTCAGCATCACAGCACCTCCTTCAAGCGCGGCGACGAAGCGCGGCGCGGTCTTCGTCGCGTGTTGACTTCGGTGCTGGCGACGATGAGCAGATCGTCGAGCCCGGCGCCGCGGCAGCAGGCGCGAGACCGGCACGCCGCCGAGCACGCCGCTTCGCCGCCAGCGCTCGACGAGCGCCGCCGCGTCGCCCTGCACGCGCAGGGTGAACTCGTTGAAGAAGCTCTCGTTGAGCACCTCGACGCCGGGCACGCCCGCGAGCACGTCGGCGAGCTTCACGGCGTTGGCATGGTTGACGCGCGCGAGCCGCGTCAGGCCCGCCTCGCCGAGCAGCGTCATGTGGATGGTGAAGGCGAGCGCGCAGAGGCCCGAATTGGTGCAGATGTTCGACGTCGCCTTGTCGCGGCGGATATGCTGCTCGCGCGTCGAGAGCGTCAGCACGAAGCCGCGCTTGCCCGTCGGCGTCGACGGTCTCGCCGCAGAGGCGGCCGGGCATCTGGCGCAGATATTTCTGCGCGTCGCGAACAGGCCGACATAGGGCCCGCCGAAGGTGAGCGCATTGCCGATCGACTGGCCCTCGCCGACGACGATGTCGGCGCCCATCGCGCCGGGCGGCGTCGACGAGGCCGAGCGAGACGACCTCGGTGAAGACGGCGATCAGCAGCGCGCCCTTGGCGTGGCACGGCGTCGGCGATGGGCGCGAGATCGCGCAGATTGCCGAACACGTCCGGCGTCTGCACGACGACGCAGGACACGCTGTCGTCGATCTGCGCGAGAAGGTCCTCGCGCGCCGCGCACGTCGGGCGGCAGCGTCGACGACCTCGTCGCTCGGCCATGTCGCGAGAGCGTGCGCACGACCTCGGCGTAATGCGGATGCAGCCCGCCCGAGAGCACGCGCCTTGCGGCGCTGGTGATGCGATGCGCCATCAGCACGGCCTCGGCGCAGGCCGGTCGAGCCGTCATACATGGAGGCGTTGGCGACCTCCATGCCGGTGAGCGCGCGCGACCTGCGTCTGGAACTCGAACAGATATTGCAGCGTGCCCTGCGCGATCTCCGGCTGGTAGGGCGTGTAGCTCGTCAGGAATTCCGAGCGCTGGATCAGATGATCGACGCTCGCCGGCACATGGTGCTTGTAGGCGCCGGCGCCGACGAAGAACGGCACCGACGCCAGCCGGCGACGTTGCGCGCCGCCATGCGCGACGAGCATGCGCTCGACCTCGAGCTCGCTCTTGCGGCGCGGCAGGTCGAGCGGCGCCGTGCAGCAGCTTGTCGGCGGGCACGTCGGCGAAGAGCTCGTCGATGTCGGCGACGCCGATGCGCGCGAGCATGTCGCCGCGGTCTTCGGGTCGGTCAGGGGCAGATAGCGCATGTGTTCTCCTTCGTCGCGCGCACGTCAGCGTTCGGTCAGGCGTGTCAGTCGAGCGTCTTGAGGTAGTCGGCGTAGGCGGCGTCATCCATGAGCGCCGTCGAGCTCGGCCGGGTCCGTCGACGCGCAGTCTTCACGAACCAGCCCTTGCCGAGCGGGATCCTCGTTGACCAGCGCGGGCGCGCCTTCGCAGATCGCCGTTGACCTCGACGACCTCGCCGGAGACCGGCGCATAGACCTCGCTCGCCGCCTTCACGCTCTCGACGACGGCCGCCTCGCTCGCCCTTGTCGACGCGTCTTGCCGACTGCCGGCAGCTCGACGAAGACGACGTCGCCGAGCTGCGCCTGCGCGTAGTCGGTGATGCCGACCGTCGCCGACGTCGCCGTCGACGCGGATATATTCGTGATCCTTGGTGTAGCGGGTCGTCGGTCATGGCGCGCTCCTCTCAGTCTGGACGTAGCGATGCGGGACGAAGGGCAAGGGCGACGACGCTGCGCGGGCAGCGGCTTGCCGCGCACGATGCAGCGTCGAGCTCCGTGCCGGGCGCGCGAATGCGCGGCGTCGACGTAGCCCATGGCGATCGGCCGCGTCGAGGCTCGGCGCGAAGCCGCCCGACGTGACGACGCCGACGATCGCGCCGTCCGGCGTCGGCGATCTGCGCGCCCTCGCGCGCCGGCGCGCGGCCTTCGGGCAGCAGGCCGACGCGCATGCGCGACGGGCCGTCCGCCAGCTCGCGCTGCGATGCGCGCGAGCGCCGGGAAAGCCGCCCTCGCTCGCGGCGGCGCTTGCCGATCGACCAGACGAGGCCGGCCTCGACCGGCGATGGTCGTCTGCGTCGATGTCGTGGCCGTAGAGGCAGAGCCCGGCCTCGAGCCGCAGCGAATCGCGCGCGCCGAGGCCGATCGGCTTCGACCTCGGCATCGGCGAGCAGCGCGTTCGCGAACGCTCGCGCGCGCTGTCGGGCGTAGCGAGATCTCGAAACCGTCCTCGCCGGTATAGCCGGAGCGCGAGACGAAGATGCTGCGACGCCTTCGAAGGTCGATTGCCGCCAGCCCATGAAGGGCAGTCGCCGACGCCGGGAGCGAGGCCGGCGAGCGACCTCCGCCGCCTTGCGGCCCCTGCAGGGCGAGCAGCGCGCGGTCGTCGAGCGCGCATCGAGTCGCACGCTGCGGCAGCTGCGCGCGCAGATGTGCGCGAAGTCGGCCTCCTTGCAGCGCGGCGTTGACGACGAGCAGCAGCCGCTCCTCGCCCGGATCGCGCGGGCAGGCGCGTGACCATCAGGTCGTCGAGGATGCCGCCGTCCTCGTTGAGCAGCTGCGTGTAGCGCTGCGGCCGGGCGCGAGGCCGACGATGTCGGCGGGCACCAGCGCTCTCGAGCGCCGGCCGCGGCGTCCGGGCCCGTCGAGAATCGCCTGGCCCATGTGGGAGACGTCGAACAGGCCGGCGCTTCTCGCGCGTCCACTAGATGCTCGGCGAGGATGCCGAGCGGATACTGCACCGGCATGTCGTAGCCGGCGAACGGCACCATGCGCGCGCCGAGCGCGCACGTGCAGCGCGTGCAGCGGCGTGTGCGAGCGGCGATCTTCGGGTTCGGCTGTTCGGATCGGACATCAGGTCGCCCGGGCGCGGTGGAGACGCGATTCGAAAGCGCATCCGCGCCGTGCGAGCTCGCGATCGCGCCCCCTCTGTCCCGGGACCTGAGAGATTTCCCCGCGGCTGCCGATGAGCGAGCCTGCGGTTACGCCCGTCGGTGGGCGCTGCGCCGCGTGAGCGCAGCGCCGCTTTCCAGAGTGTCAGTCCCCGCGGTCCTTTTGCCTGAGCGTTTCCGGGGCGGTTGCGCCTTCGGCGCCGGCGCATATGCGCGCCGGTCTCTTCCGCATTGGGTCTTTGACTGACGCACTGAACCTAGATGCGGCGCCTGCGAAGTCAAGCCGCGCGAGGCCGCGCTCCACAGGCGTGAACGCGGCGATCGCGTCGGGGCGAAGCGCTCAGCGGCGCCTGCGCGCCTGCGGGCCAGCCGCGCTCGACGCGCCGTCGAAGCCCACGAACACCTGATAATCCTCGTTGCCGGCCAAACTCTTGAGCGGCACGGCGATCTCGTCCGACACAACCGCGAACGTGGTGTTGGCCGACCCCGGAGCGATGTTGGCGGCGACCTTGTAGGCGCGGTTGGCGACCATCGCCTTGGACGATTCGTCGCGCACGGCGATCGTCACCGGAACGGTGAACGAACCGGGCGAGCCCGCCGGGCCGAGGAGAACGCGGCCCTCGACGCCGATCTTGATGATCAGCTGGTTGCCGGCGACGCGGCAATCGCGCGCGATCTCGCCCATGGAGAACTGGTAGCGCACGCTCGCGCTGGAGGGCTGGCCGGCATAGACGCGGTGGGCGGCCGCGCCCTCTCGCACGTCCACATAGGGGCAGGCGAGATCGCGCGGCTGGCCCGAGGCGGCCGCGGCTGGCGCGCCAGCCTGGGGCTGGCCGCTGGCGACAGGCTGGGCCGACGAGGAGGAACCCGATCCGAACAGGGAGCCCATGTAGCTGCCGCCGCCGCAACCCGCGAGAGTCAAGGAGGGCGGCGATCGCGGCCGCTCCCTTCAAGGCGTCCCCCCGGCGTCCAGCCCGTCTTCGTGGAGAGACGAGAATTTCCCTGACGCATCCGAACACTCCATAAGGCCTGACGCTGACGGCGCCGGCGGAACTCCCGACGCCGGAAAAAGGCGCGGCGGAACCTATACCAGCCCGCATCGGCGCGCCAGCCACCGCTCGGCGATCGCTCAGGGAAGCTTGTCGAACCCGTCGCCGAACCCGTTCAGGGTGAGCGGGATGCCCGTGCCCTGCTCCGGCGTCTCGAAGACGATGAAGGTCGCCGTCTTGCCGACGCGCAATTCGCCCAGGAGCTTGTCGTCCATCACGACCTCGGCCACGCACCCCGAGGGCAGGCAGCGCACGAACCCGGCCCTGCCCTTGTCGGCGTTGTCGATGTTGAGGCCAAGCCCGGCGGGCAGCAGCACACCGAGCGGGGCGATCACGCGCAGCAGCCGCGACTTGCCGTCGGCCGTCTTCAGCACGATCACGACCAGGTTCATGTTCGGCTTGTCCTCGGCCGCAACCGACTGGATGATCGCGCATTGCTCGCGGCTGGCGCCGGGGGGCGTCTCGCAGCGCATTTCCCAATCGCCGAACTTGCCGCGCACCTGCACCTGCGCGCTCGCGGGAGCCAGCCCTGCGAGGGCCCCCGTCAGGACGAATGCGGCGGCGGCCGGAAGAACCAGCGTGGCCAGCCGACGGCTCCACGCCTTGAGCGGGTTTTTCGCAAGCGCGCGCATGTCTTCTCCGTGAGCCCCGGCTTCAGCCGGCGGTGGCAGGGGCGGCAGAAAGCCGCGAGGCATTGGCAGATATATTATTTCTACCGAATCATATCGCCTGAATTTATGGACGGATGGCGTCGCTTGGCAATCCGGGGCCCGGCGGAACGGTGGATGGCGAGTTTACGCGCCCATATGCCGCATAGAACCCGCCCAAGGCCTGTGTTGCGCTCATGGCGGCTTTATGATTGGAACGGAATGCGGCGGACCATACGCATATGGCCGTACGTCGGCGGCGAGGGGCGCCTCCGACCAGAAAGGCGAGCGGGAGCGACGTTTTCATGCTTTTCCACACAATGGGCGCCAACGCCCGGCGATTCCTTTCTACCGCCGGGGCGGCGGTCACAACCTGGGCTCTCCTTTCGGGGTCGGCGTCAGCGCAATTCGTGGGAGCTCCGCGTCCCAACCAGGTGGGTCTGCCGGAAGCGGCGAGCCCGATCATGCGCGAGATGGTCTTCTTCCATGACGCCATCCTGCTGCCGATCATCACCGCCATCAGCCTGTTCGTGCTCGGGCTCATCGTCTATGTGGTGAGCAAGTTCAACGAGAACGCCAACCCGACGCCCTCGCGCACGACCCATCACACCGGTCTCGAGGTCGCCTGGACCATCATCCCCGTGCGTGATCCTGCTCGTGATCGCGATCCCCTCCTTCCGCCTCCTCAACCACCAGCTCACGATGCCCGACGCCGACATGACGGTGAAGGTGACCGGCAATTCGTCATGGGCGTGGACGTGGACCTACCCGAAGGAGGAAGGCGGCGGCTTCGAGTTCCAGTCGCGCCTGCTCGACCAGGCGACGCTGCCGGCCGACAAGAAGCGTCTGCTGGACGTCGACAACGAGGCGGTCGTGCCGGTCAACAAGACCGTGCGCCTGCAGGTCACCGCGGACGTGGTCGGCATCATCCACGCGTTCGCGCTGCCCAACCTTGGCGTGCGCATCGACGCGATCCCGGGACGCCTGAACGAGACGTGGTTCCGCGCCGAGAAGGAAGGCGTCTACTACGGCCAGTGCTCGGAACTGTGCGGCAAGGACCACGCCTACATGCCGATCGTCCTGCGCGTGGTGAGCGAGGACGCCTACAAGGCGTGGCTCGCGTCGGCCAGCAAGCAGTTCGCGTCCAACAATAACGAGCCGGTTCGCGTCGCTGACGCCGCCACGGCCCGCTGATCAAGTCTGAGGTAAAAGAGATGGCAACGAACGCAGCGGCCCATCACGACGACCACGCCCACGGAATTCCCACGGGCTGGCGCCGCTACATGTATTCGACCAACCACAAGGACATCGGCACGCTCTACATCTACTTCGCGGTCTTCGCCGGGCTCATCGGCGCCGCGATGTCGATCGCGATGCGCATGGAGCTCGCCGGCACGGGCCTTGGCGTGTTTCCGTGGATCTCGGGCGTGATGGCGGGCGACAGCTCGCCCGACGCCGCCAAGCACATGTACAACGTGTTCATCACCGCCCACGGCGTCATCATGATCTTCTTCATGGTCATGCCGGCGCTGATCGGCGGGTTCGGCAACTGGTTCGTGCCGCTGATGATCGGCGCGCCGGACATGGCCTTCCCGCGGATGAACAACATCTCGTTCTGGCTGCTGCCCGCCTCCTTCCTGCTGCTCGTCTGCTCGATGTTCGTCGAGGGCGCGCCCGGCATGAAGGGCTTCGGCGGCGGCTGGGTCATGTATCCGCCGCTGTCCTCGAACGCCGGCCACCCCGGCCCGTCGATGGACTTCATCATCCTGGCGCTGCACATCGCCGGCGCCTCCTCGATCCTGGGCGCGATCAACTTCATCACCACGATCTTCAACATGCGCGCGCCGGGCATGACCCTGCACCGCATGCCGCTGTTCGCGTGGTCGGTGCTGATCACCGCCTTCCTGCTCGTGCTGTCGCTCCCGGTGCTCGCCGGCGCGATCACGATGCTGCTGACGGACCGCAACTTCGGCACGGCGTTCTTCGACCCGGCCGGCGGCGGCGATCCGATCCTGTTCCAGCATCTGTTCTGGTTCTTCGGCCACCCCGAAGTGTACATCCTGATCCTGCCGGGCTTCGGCATCATCAGCCACATCGTGTCGACCTTCTCGCGCAAGCCGATCTTCGGCTATCTCGGCATGGCCTACGCGATGGTCGCGATCGGCGTGGTCGGCTTCATCGTGTGGGCGCACCACATGTACACGGTCGGCCTGTCGCTCAACACGCAGCGCTACTTCGTGTTCGCGACGATGGTGATCGCGGTGCCGACGGGCGTGAAGATCTTCTCCTGGATCGCGACGATGTGGGGCGGGTCGATCTCGTTCCGCACGCCGATGCTCTGGGCGGTGGGCTTCATCTTCCTGTTCACCATCGGCGGCGTCACCGGCGTCGTGCTGGCGAACGCGGGCATCGACCGTCACTTCCACGACACGTATTACGTGGTGGCGCACTTCCACTACGTGCTGTCGCTGGGCGCGGTCTTCGCGATGTTCGCGGCGTTCTACTACTGGTTCCCGAAGATGTCGGGCTACATGTACAACGAGACGCTGGGCAAGGCGCACTTCTGGATCATGTTCATCGGCGTGAACCTGACCTTCTTCCCGCAGCACTTCCTCGGGCTCGCCGGCATGCCGCGCCGCTATGTCGACTATCCCGACGCGTTCCTGCTGTGGAACCAGGTGTCGTCCTACGGCTCGTATCTGTCGGGCTTCGCGGCGCTGCTGTTCCTGTACATCGTCTGGGAGGCCTTCCAGAAGAAGCGCCTCGCCGGCGACAATCCGTGGGGCCCCGGCGCCACGACGCTGGAATGGACGCTGTCCTCGCCGCCTCCGTTCCACCAGTACGAGACCCTGCCCCGCATCACGGGCTCGAACCACTAGGTTCCAAACTCCGGCGGCCGCGGCCGCCGGAGCCTTCCTTCGAGAAGCGCGCACGGGCGATGCGCTTCTCCAAAGAGGGCTCCACAGCGCATCAGACGCGCTCGCACGATGGCCACAGCGCGTCGACGCGCTCATACGATGGAATGTGACAGACGATGAGCTTCGTCGCCGGACAGGATGGTTACACGCAGGCGCGCGTTTCGCTCGCGCAGCCGCGCGATTACTTCGCGCTGCTGAAGCCGCGCGTGATGTCGCTCGTGGTGCTCACCGCGCTGGCGGGCGTCATGATGGCGCCGGGGGCCATGCATCCGGTTCTCGCCTTCGCATCGCTGCTGGCGATCGCGGTCGGCGCGGGCGCGTCCGGCGCGCTCAACATGTGGTACGATTCCGACATCGACGCCCTGATGACGCGCACGAAGACCCGGCCGGTCCCCTCGGGCCGCGTGACGGCGGACGAAGCGCTGTCCTTCGGGCTCGTCCTGTCGGCGCTCTCGGTCTTCACGCTCGGCGTGGTCTCGAACTGGCTCGCGGCGGCGCTGCTGGCGTTCACGATCTTCTTCTACGCGGTCATCTACACGATGTGGCTGAAGCGCTCGACGCCGCAGAACATCGTGATCGGCGGCGCGGCCGGCGCCTTCCCGCCAATCGTCGGGTATGTCGCGGCGACGGGAACGATCGCCATCGAGCCCATCGTGCTCTTCGCCATCATCTTCATCTGGACGCCGCCGCACTTCTGGGCGCTGGCGCTGGTCAAGAGCGAGGAATATGCGCGGGCCGGCGTGCCGATGATGCCCAACGCCAAGGGCGACCGGCGCACGCGCATCGAAATCCTCGTCTATTCGGTCCTTCTCGCGCCCGTGGGCGTCCTGCCCTGGCTGATGGGTTTCGCCTCGCCCGTGTACGGCGTGATCGCCATCGCCGGCGGAGCCGGCATGATCTGGTACGCGTGGCGCGTGCTGAAGGACACCGAAGGCGCGGTCGCGCGCAAGTCGGCGATGTCGCTGTTCGGCTTCTCGATCCTCTATCTCTTCGCGCTTTTCCTCACCATCGTCATCGAGAACGGCCCGGCGCAGATGCTGGCGCGCGCTCTCGGCGCGATCATCGGTTGAGGGCGGCGGCATGAAAGGCGCAGCAGTGAACGCTTCGCAGGGCGACAACGAGCGGGACGCGAACAGGAGCGCGCAGGGCGTGCAGCCCGGCCGGCGCCTGACGCCGGAGGAGGCCAAGAGCCGCCGCGCCCGCAATTACGCCATCGCCGGCGGCCTGGTTCTGCTCATCATCCTTTTCTACGTCGTCACGATCGCCAAGCTCGGCGTCGGCGTCGTGGTCCGGCCATCCATCTGAGGCGCCGCGCATGAACGGACCAGAGACGCCCCACACGCAGACCGGCACGCCGCGCAGCCACAAGCGCACGGCCTTCGCGGTCGCGGGCGGCGCGTTCTTCATGCTCGGAATGAGCTTCGCCGCCGTGCCGCTCTACGATCTGTTCTGCCGCGTCACGGGATTTGGCGGGACGCCGATGATTGCGGAAAGCGCGCCGAACATCCGCGGCGAGCGCACGATCCGCGTGCTGTTCGACGCCAACGTCGGCGGCGGCCTGAACTGGACGTTCGAACCGGAGGTCAACTCCGCGCGGGTTCTGACGGGCGAGACGAAGACGGTCTTCTACCGCGTCACGAATCGCTCCGCGCAGGCGCAGACCGGCATGGCGACGTTCAACGTCACGCCGGACCAGTTCGGCGGCTTCTTCAACAAGATCCAGTGCTTCTGCTTCACCGAGCAGACCCTGGGGCCGGGCGAGAGCATGGACATGCCGGTCGTGTTCTTCCTCGATCCCGAACTCGAGAAGAACGAGACCCTGAAGCGCATGCACAGCGTCACGCTGTCGTACACGTTCATGGCCGTGAAGAATCGCAAAGCCCGTCGCAGCCGCGGCGAGCGAGAGCAAGCCGCGCCTCTAAGGGGCGCAGACGAGTTTCCGCCGCCTTGACAAAGGCGCGGCGGATGGCGAAACGCCCTCTGGGGGGCGGCCGCGCACGCCGCGGTCCGATGAGATGAACGAGGTAGCACAATGGCTGACGGCCACTCGAAGCCCAATCACGACTACCACCTGGTAGAACCGAGCCCGTGGCCGCTGATCGGCTCCATTTCGGCGTTCATCACCGCGGTCGGGGCGATCGCGTGGATGAAGAGCATGCCGATCTTCGGCGTGCAGGCGGGCCCCTACCTGTTCGGCGCGGGGTTCCTGGGCATCCTCTACACGATGGCCGCGTGGTGGACCGACGTGGTGCGCGAGGCCGAGAGCGGCCACCACACGCGCGTCGTGCAGATTCATCACCGCTACGGGATGATCCTGTTCATCGCCTCCGAAGTGATGTTCTTCGTCGCCTGGTTCTGGGCCTTCTTCGACGCGAGCCTGTTCGCGAACGAGGCGATCCAGGCCTCGCGCGTCGAGCACACCGGCGGCGTGTGGCCGCCGAAGGGCATCGAGGTCTTCGACCCCTGGCACCTGCCGCTCCTGAACACGCTGATCCTGCTCACCTCCGGCACGACCGTCACGTGGGCGCATCACGCGCTGCTGCACGGCGACCGCGAGGGCGTGAAGAAGGGCCTCATCCTGACCATCGCGCTCGGCATGCTGTTCAGCGCCGTGCAGGCCTACGAGTACATGCACGCGCCGTTCGCGTTCAAGAACTCCATCTACGGCGCGACGTTCTTCATGGCGACGGGCTTCCACGGCTTCCACGTGCTCGTCGGCACGATCTTCCTCGCCGTGTGCCTGATCCGCGTCTACATGGGCCATTTCACGCCCAAGCAGCACCTCGGGTTCGAGTTCGCGGCCTGGTACTGGCACTTCGTCGACGTGGTGTGGCTGTTCCTGTTCGCCTCCATCTACGTGTGGGGCAATTGGGGCGCCCCCGTCGCGGTCCACTGACCGGCCACGCGCACTGCTACGGGGGCGGCCGGACGGCCGCCCCTTTTTCGTTTGGAGAGCGACGTCAAATGGAGGCGCGACGGCGATGACCGAAAATTACCCGCCACAATCGCCCTATTCGACCGGCCCCGCGGGACGCTGCCCGCGCTGCGGCGAAGGCCGGCTGTTCAGTGGCTTTCTGACGGTCGCGCCGCGCTGCGAACATTGCGGGCTCGATTTCAACTTCGCGGACGCGGGCGATGGACCTGCGGTGTTCGTGACGCTCTTCGCCGGCTTTCTGGTGCTTGGCATGGCGCTGTGGGTGGAGCTGTCCTACGAGCCGCCGTTCTGGGTGCATCTCATCATCTTCGCGCCCCTGACGATCATCGTGTGCCTTGGCATCCTGCGCCCGCTGAAGGGCCTGCTCGTGGCGATGCAATACGCGAACAAGGCCGAACAGGGCCGGCTGGGTGGCTGAGATGACGGGCGCGGGCACACTCGCACGGGCGCGCGGGCTCATCCTGCCTGGCCTCGTGACGCTCGTCGCACTCGCGATCCTCGTGTCGCTCGGCGCATGGCAATTGCGCCGGCTCGACTGGAAGGAAGGGCTGATCGGGCGCATGCAGGCGCGCGTCAACGCCCCGCCCGTTCCCCTGCCCGCGCAGGACGTGTGGGGCAAACTGCAACTGGCCGACTACGAGTACCTGCGCGTCGCAGCGCGGGGCGTCTTCGAGCACCAGTCGGAGACCTACGTGTTTCATGCCGGCGGCTCCGGGGTCCTGGAGCCGGGCTGGCTGGTGATGACGCCGCTGCGCCTGCCGTCCGGCGCGCGGATCATCGTCAATCGCGGCTTCGCGCCGATGGCGCTGCAGGATCCTTCCACGCGCGCCGCCGGGCAGGTTTCGGGCGAAGTTCAGGTGACGGGCCTGCTGCGCGCGCCCGAGCCGCGCAATCCGTTCACACCCGCCGACAAGCCGGATACGCGCGTGATGTATGTGAAGGACCCCGCCGCCATCGCCGCGCGCCTGGGTCTGGAAAACGTCGCGCCCTTCCTGATCGACGCCGACGCGACGCCCGTTCCCGGCGGCTGGCCCAAGGGCGGGCAGACGGTGATGTCGATTCCCAACAACCACCTGTCGTATGCGCTGACGTGGTTCGGCCTCGCGATCACGCTCGTGATCATTTTCGCGATCTTCGCCGCCCGCAGGTTGCGCGCGGGCTGACGCTCACGCGCGCCGCTTCCAGGTGACCATCGCAACGGCGACCACCACCAGCGCCATGCCGACGAGCGAGATCGCGGCGAGGCTTTCGCCGAACATCACCCATGCGAGCACTGCCGTCGTCGGCGGGACGAGGAAAAACAGGCTGGCCACTTCCGCCGCCGCGCCGCGGCGGATGAGCACGAACAGCACGGTGATCGTCCCGACGGACAGGACGATGCAGAGCCAGCCCAGCGCGAAGACGAAAGAGGGCGTCCAGTCGACGCGGAACCCTTCGAGCCATGCGAGCGGCGCCACGACGATGGCGGAGGCGACGAACTGCACGATCGAGCCGGTGCGCAGGTCCATCGCGCCGCCGAACTTCTTCTGCCACAGCGTGCCCGCCGTCATGAACACGACGGAGAGAAACGAGAAGAACATGCCGAGCGGCGTGCCGAGCCCGAAGCCCGAGCTTCTCCCAGACGACAAGGGTCACGCCGGCGAAGCCGAGCGCAAGTCCCGCCCACTGGCGGCCGGTGACGCGCTCGCCAAGGAAGGGCGCGGCGAACACCGCCGTCAGCAGCGGCTGAAGGCCCGCCATGAGCGCGCCGACGCCCGCCTCCACGCCAAAGGAGAGGCCCGCGAAGACCGCGCCGAGATAGCCCGCATGCACGAGCACGCCGCCGATGGCGATCGGCGCAAGCGCGCGCCTCGATGGCCAGGGCGCGCGCCAGATCAGCGCCAGCGGCAGGAGCAGCGCCGCGACGATGAGGAAGCGGTACAGGAGGAACGTGAACGGCGCGGCCGATTGCAGGCCCAGCTTGCCGGTGACGAAGCCCGTCGACCAGAAGAACACGAAGATCGCGGGCATGGCGGCGTAGAGCATCGCCATGCTGCGCGCTTCAGGCGGCTTCTGCTTCGATTCCATTCCGCTCACCGCGACTCGACGCGTTTCCTGCGCCTCTCATACGCGGGCGAGGCAAAGGGCGCCACCCGGCGATCCAATTGACACCGAGCGCGGTTCCTGTAGCCGTCCATAAAGTCACAGGAAGTTATTCGGCCAGATGATGCTGCGCCACATGTGGGCGGACGGCGACGCGTCGAAGCCGAGGCCCTCCTTCGGCTGGCGGAAGCAGCGGCCGATCACGTCCTCGAATTGTTCGATCTCCACGTTCATGTCGGGGTCGAACGAGTAGAGATCGTTGGTGGTGACGAGCCGCGCCGCCTCGTACCATTTGTGATTGCGCGCGTAGTCCGCCGCCTGCGCCACATAGGGCGGCGGCACGTACTCCTCGCCGAAGGCGCGCATGTAGAGGTCTGGATATTCGTAGCCGTAGGCGGGATCGGGATAGAACCGCAGCGCCTGATGGTAGCGCACGGCGAAGGCCGTCTCCTCGTCGACGTAGGGCTCGATGAGCTGGGCGCCGTAGTAGCCGTGGTCGCAGCGCACATGCACCACCACGGCGATGTCGTGCAGCAGGCAGGCCAGCACGAGCTTGTCGGGAAGCCCGTTCTGCATGGCCAGCGCGGCGCTCTGCAGGAGGTGCGTGCCGGCGCGCTTGTTGAGCAGCACGCGCTTGCGGAAGAAATCCATCAGCGTGGGCGCCTCCGGCATCTTCGGCAGGCGCGGCTCCTCGTGCATGAAGTACTTGCCCTGCGAGGCCTGGAAGCCGCCCGCCGCGTGCTGGCCGACGCGGGCGAAGAACGGCGTCATGCACTTGCGGTCGAGCAGCGAGAGGAAGCTTTCCTCCAGCAGATCGTCCTTCTCCTGCTGGGTCATCTGCGGCGTCGCCTTTCCGGCGGCGATCCGCACCGCTTCGGCGACCAGTTCCTCCTGGGTCATCGACTTCACTCCCGGCCTCGCCGCGGGCTTTTACACCCATCGGGTCGTCATTTGCGCCCGCGCCAGCTATACAGCGGATGCGGACGGGCCCGCCAGCAAGCTGAAGAGGCGAGCGTCCGAACCGGAGAGCACTATGCCCGATCTGGCGCTACTGGGCGAAGATCTTCGCAAGATCGACCGCCTGATCATGGATCTCGTCAAGCGGCGCATGGACGTCGCCCATCTCGTCGCGCAGGAAAAGCAGCGCACGGGCGGCGTCATGTATCGCCCGCAGGTGGAGGACCAGCGCATCGCCGCCATCGGCGAACATGCGCGCACGATCGGCCTCAACCCGCACATGGCCCGCGCGGTGCTGTATTTCCTCATCGCCGAATCCTGCAAGGAGCAGACGATCCTGCTCGAATCGCAGGCCGGCGCCGCCCTGCGGCCGGACGCCGAGCGGCTGAAGGACAACCTGCTGCGGCTGACCGAGCAGGTCGCCGGCGGCTACGATTCGCGCGAGGGCTCGGGCAAGTTCGCGAGCCAGCTCTACGGCGCCTACGAGACCGAACTGATCCGCCGCGACGGGGAGGCCGCCCGCGACCGCGGGCTGGCGCTGGACCTTGGCTGCGCCACCGGGCGCATCGCGCTCGAGCTTGCCGGCAGCTTCGAGACGGTCGCCGGCTATGACCTCAGTTCGCACATGATCGAGGCGGCGCGGGCGAAGGCGGAGAAGCTGGGCGTCGCCAACGCGCGCTTTGCGAGCCTCGACCTCGACGCGCACGATCTGCCGGAGGTCTCCGCAAGCGCCTCGTTCGTGGTGATGAACCTGGGCACGGCGAGCGACGTGTCGAACCTGCCGCACGTGCTGCGGGAGATCGAACGCGTGCTGAAACCGGGCGGGCGCTTCTTCCTGACGTTCTACAATTCCGACGCGCTGCTCTACAAAATGGGCTTCCTGCCGTGGGTCGCGAGCCTCGAAGCGGTCGTGAATCCGTACACGATGTGCCTCGACGTGAAGATCGGCGACGCGCTGATCCCCGTTCACGCGCAGCTCTATTGCGAGGCCGAGGTGCGCCGCGCCCTGCCCGCCGGGCTTGTCGTCGATCACGTGACGAGCTTCCCGGAAATCGCCGCCATCCTGCCCGACGAGGTGCTGGGCGACCCGAAGGTGCGCGCCTCCATCGACCGGCTCGACCGCGAGCTCGCCAAGGGCGCGGAAGGGGGCCATGGCGGCGCCTACCTCATCGTGCGCGGCCGGAAGGGCTAGCCGGCGCCGGGCGCGGGGAAAGGATGACCTTTCCCCCCGGCTGCGCTAGAGAACCCCCGACACACATCGAACCCCAAGAGTTTGCGGCCTTGCGTTACATCTCAACCCGCGGCGAAGCCCCTGTCCTCTCGTTCACCGACGCCATGCTGGCGGGGCTGGCGCGCGACGGCGGCCTCTATGTGCCCGAGAGCTTTCCGCAGATTTCCCCGGACGAGATCGCCGGGTTCGCCGGCCAGTCCTATTGGCGGGTCGCCGAGCGCGTCATCGGCGCCTTCGTGGGCGACGAGATCGAGCCGGCCGCCTTCCGCCACATGCTGGAGGAGTCCTACGCGACGTTCCGCCATCCGGCGGTGACGCCGCTGGCGCAGATCGGCGACAATCTCTTCGTGCTCGAACTCTTCCACGGCCCCACGCTCGCCTTCAAGGACGTGGCGATGCAATTGCTCGCGCGCATGATGGACCATGCGCTCAAGGAGCGCGGCGAGCGCGCCACCATCGTGGGCGCGACGTCGGGCGATACGGGCGCGGCGGCGATCGAAGCCTTCCGCGGGCTCGAACAGGTCGACGTGTTCATCATGTATCCGCACCAGCGCGTCTCGGACGTGCAGCGGCGGCAGATGACTGGCGTTCACGCGCACAACATCCACACGATCGCGCTCGAAGGCACGTTCGACGATTGCCAGTCGATCCTGAAGGGCCTGTTCAACAACCATGCCTTCCGCGACGGCCTTGCGCTGTCGGGCGTGAACTCGATCAACTGGGCGCGCGTCGTCGCGCAGACCGTCTATTACTTCACGAGCGCCGTCGTGCTCGGCGGGCCGCGCCGGCCGATCTCCTACACCGTGCCCACCGGCAATTTCGGCGACATTCTCGCCGGCTGGATCGCCAAGCGCATGGGCCTGCCCATCGAGCGCCTCGTGATCGCGACCAACGAGAACGACATTCTCGCGCGCACGCTCGACACGGGCGCCTACGAGGTGACGAGCGTCATGCCGACCACCTCGCCCGTCGATGGACATCCAGGTGTCGTCGAATTTCGAGCGGCTGCTGTTCGACGCCTGCGGCCGCGACGCCGCGCTCGTGCGCACGCTCATGGGCAATCTGAAGCAGGGCGGACGCTTCGAGGTTCCCGCCGGCCCGCTCGCCTCGATCCGCGCCGAGTTCGACGCCTTCCGCACCGGCGAGACCGGCACGCGCAAGGAGATCGAGCGCGTGCATCACGAATGCGGCGTGCTGATCGACCCGCACACCGCTGTCGGCGTCCATGCGGCGCGCAAGGCGATGGCGAAGGCGCCGGGCGTTCCGATGGTGGTGCTGGGCACGGCCCACCCCGCGAAGTTTGGCGATGCGGTGCAGGCGGCCGCCGGCGTCACGGCGCCCCTCCCCAACCATCTTGCTAAACTGATGGGCGCGCGCGAACATTTCACCGTGCTGCCGAACGACCAGTCGGCGGTGGAGCGTTTCGTGCGCGAGCGCGCGCGGGCGGGCGCCTGAGCGGGCAGAAGGGCGGAGAGCGCAATGGCGCTGTTTGGCATCGGCGCTTCACCGGAAGAGACGAATTTCATCCGCGGCGACGGGTTCTACCTGCGCCCGGGCGAAATGCGCGACCATCAGCAATGGGCGGACCTTCGCGAGCGCAGCCGCCGGTTCCTGACGCCCTGGGAGCCCGTCTGGCCGGTGGACGACCTCACCCGCCCGGCATTTCGCCGCCGCCTGCGCCGACAGACCGAGGAAATCGAGCGCGACGAGGCCTATCCCTACTTCCTGTTCAGGGAGGAGGACCACGTGCTGCTCGGCGGCCTGACGCTCGGGCAGGTGCGCCGCGGCGTCGCCCAGGCGGCCACGCTCGGCTACTGGATGGGCGCGGAATACGCCGGCAAGGGCTACATGTCGGCCGCCGTTCGGGCGGCCCTCGTCCACGCCTTCGGACCCATGCGGCTGCACCGCGTCGAGGCCGCCTGCGTGCCCACCAACATCGCTTCGGCCAAGCTTCTGGAGCGGTGCGGCTTCCAGCGCGAAGGCTACGCGCGGGCGTACCTGCGCATCAACGGAGCCTGGCAGGACCATCTGCTCTTCGCGATCCTTTCCACCGACCCCATCCTCCAGCGCCCGGACGGCGATGCCCGTTAACCACAACGCGCGAGGCCGCAAGCCTTGCCCAAGGCGTGCGCAGGTTCTACCAATCACATTTCCGACACGGTCGAAGTTCACGGCTTCGGCGCTATAGGCGACCAGCGGCGCCCGCCGCCGAGACGACAGGAAAATTGTGCGTCGGCTGATCCATGTGCTTTGCGCGATTCTCACGCTGGCGAGCGCCCTTGCGCCCGCCTACGCGGTGGAATCCATCCGCGTGCCGATCGACGCCCGCGCCATCGACCTGACGCGCGCCATCGACCGTTATTCGGGCCAGGGCGACCGCCTGCAGGTCTCGACGGCGCCCGGCGTCGACGGCATCGTGCGCCGCATCGAAGTCTCCGCGCGCGAGACCGGCACGCAGCCCTCGTGGATCGTGTTCGCGCTCACGAACGACACCAACGAGCAGTTCGACCGGCTGATCGTCGCGCCGCACTTCATGCTGTCGGGATCGGGCGTCATCTGGCCGGACCTCGGCTCATCGCGCATCGCCGCCATCACCGCGAGCCAGGGCTTCCCGCCCGAGCGCGAGGACAGCGCGGAGGCCGACGTGTTCCGCCTGACGCTCGATCCGGGCGCGACCGTCACCTACGTCGCCGAATTGCGCACGCCCGACCTGCCGCAGATCTACCTGTGGGAGCCGGACGCCTATCGCGACAAGGTGGCCAACCTCACGCTCTACAAGGGCATCGTCATCGGCGTCGCGGGCCTGCTGGCGCTGTTCCTCACCATCGTCTTCGTGGTGAAGGGCGCGGTGATCTTCCCGGCCGCCGCAGCGCTCGCCTGGGCCGTGCTCGCCTACGTGTGCATCGACTTCGGATTCTGGAACAAGCTGTTCGGCGTCGAGGGCGAGGCGGACCGCGTCTGGCGAGCGGGCGCGGAAGCGATCCTGGCCGCGACGCTGCTGGTGTTCCTGTTCGCCTATCTCAACCTCAATCGCTGGCACGTGCGCGCCTCGCACGTGGCCGCCGTGTGGCTCGCCTTCCTCGTCGCGCTCGTGGCGCTCGCCGTCTACGACGCGCCCGTGGCGGCGGGCGTCGCGCGCATCTCGCTGGCCGCCATCGCGGGCGCGGGCTTTGCGCTCGTGCTCTACCTCGCCCTGCACGGCGTCGAGCGCGCGGTGATGCTGATCCCGACCTGGTTCCTGCTGCTGTTGTGGCTGACGGCGGGCGGCTTCACGGTCACCGGCACGCTCCATCACGATCTCGTCGCGCCCGCGCTCATCGGCGGCCTCGTGCTGATCGTGATGCTGATCGGCTTCACGGTGATGCAGAACGCGTTCGCGGGATCAGGGCTATCCCATGGCGCGGTGTCGGACGGCGAGCGCCGCGCGCTGGCGCTCATCGGCTCGGGCGACGTGGTGTTCGACTGGGACGTGTCGGCGGACCGCATCTACGTGAGCCCCGAAGCCGAACAAAGCCTGGGGCTGAAGCGCGGATCGCTGGAAGGCGCCGCCGCGAGCTGGCTCGAAGCCCTGCATCCCTTCGATCGCGACCGTTACTCGACGTGCCTCGACACTGTGCTGGAGCAGCGTCGCGGGCGCATCAACCTCGACTTCCGCCTGCGCGCCGCAGACGGTCACTACCTCTGGTATTTCCTCAAGGCCCGCCCGGTCGTCGGCGCCGACGGCGAAGTGATCCGCGTGGTCGGCACGCTCGCCGACGTGACGGAATCGCGCACCGCCGAAGAGCGCATGCTGCACGACGCCGTGCGCGACAATCTCACCGGCCTGCCGAACCGGGAGATCTTCTTCGACCGGCTCGACACAGCGCTGGAAGTGGCGCGCAACAATCGCGACGAACGCCCCACCGTCATCGCCATCGACATCGACCGCTTCCGGCAGGTCAATGACGCCGTCGGGCGACCGGGCGGGGATTCGATCCTCCTCACCATTGCGCGCAGGCTGCTGCGGCTGGTGCAGACGCAGGACACGCTGGCGCGCATTTCCAGCGACGAGTTCGCGATGATCCTGCGCTCCGAGCGTGACCCGCAGGCGATCATCGCCATCGCCGAAGCGATCCGCAAGACGCTGCTGACGCCGATCACGTTCAACGACCGCGAGGTCTCGATCACCGCGTCGGTCGGCATCGCGCTCTACGATCCGAGCCTCCACCAGCAGCGCGAGGACATGCTGAAGGACGCGCTGGTCGCCACGGCGCACGCCAAGAAGGGCGGCGGCAATCGCGTCGAGTTTTTCCGCGCAGGCATGCGCACGCAGCACTCCGACCGGCTCTCGCTGCAGGCGGACCTGCAGCGCGCGCTCGACCGCAACGAGATCGCGCTCGCCTTCCAGCCGATCGTGCGGCTCGAGGACCGGACGATCGCGGGCTTCGAGACCCTGCTGCGATGGGATCATCCGCGCTTCGGGCGCCTGAGCCCCGTCGACTTCATGCCGGTGGCCGAAGAGAGCGGCCTCATCGTCGACCTGACGCTGTTCGCGCTGGAGCGCACGGCGCGCGAACTCGCCGCCTGGCAGCGCGCGCTGGACGTGAGCCCGCCGATCTTCGCCAGCATCGACGTGTCGTCGCGCCGGCTTCTGCGCCACGACCTGCTGCATGACGTCAAGGGCGTGATCACGCGCTCGGGCGTGCTGGCGGGAACGCTGAAGCTGGAAATCAGCGAACGCCTCATCATGGAGAACCCGGAATATTCCGTGCAGATTCTCGAGCGCATCCGCGAGCTGGGCGCGGGCGTGTGCCTCGACGAATTCGGCGCGGGCTACACCTCGTTCGCCTACCTGCAGCGGTTCCCGTGCGACATGGTGAAGATCGACCGCAGCTTCGTGCGGGCCGAGAACACGGGCCTGCGACCTGCCATCCTGCGCTCGCTGGTCATGCTCGCGCGCGATCTGGGAATGGACGTGGTGGCCGAAGGCGCGGAGACCGAGAGCGACACGATCGAGCTCTTCCAGATCGGCTGCGAGTTCGCTCAAGGCCACGCGTTCGGAAACCCGCTGACCCCAGCCGATGCGCGCCGGCTCGTCGGCGCCGTGCCGGAGCAGCCGGAAGCGAAGGCCAGCTAGACCCGCAGGCGCATCACGCGTGACCGGCTTCGCTCACCAGCGCGGCGGGATCTATGCCGAGCTTGCGCAGCGCGCGGTCGTACTTCGACGCGTGATCATCGCCGAACAGAAGGCTCTCGTCGGCGGCGCATGTGAGCCAGCCGTTCTGCTGGATTTCCTGTTCGAGCTGACCGCCGGCCCAGCCCGCATAGCCAAGCGCCAGCACTGCGCGGCGCGGCCCCTCGCCCTGAGCCATCGCGCGCAGGATATCGACCGTCGCTGTCAGCGAGACGTCGGCGTCGATGGCGAGCGTCGCCGAAGCCGCATGGTAATCGGGCGAGTGCAGGACGAAGCCGCGCCCGGTCTCCACCGGCCCGCCGCGAAGCACCTGCACGTCGCCGAGGCCTGGGGGCAGGCGAATGCCGTCGTCATCGCCGATCACCTCGAGCTGCACGAGCAGTTCGGTGAACTTGAGGCTCTTCGAGCGCCTGTTGACGATGATGCCCATCGCCCCGTCGGCCGAATGGGCGCACAGATAGATCAGCGACCGCGAGAATCTCTGGTCGCCGATCGTCGGCATGGCGATCAGCATCTGCCCTTCAAGGCTTTCCGCTCCGCTCGCGCCCGCAAGGAGATTTTCGATGCTCATTTCTCAAAGGTAAGGCGCGGTTGGGTCGCGAACAAGGCGGTCAGGGCCTGCGATTGTCACGGAATCGTTGCTGGCGAGGGCAACTCCCGGTGGCTATATGAAATCCATGATTTTCCCGTTCCCGGACCTCACGAGGCTGCAAAGCGGCGCCCTGGCGCGTGCGGGCGTCGCGGCCGTGGCGCTCGCCGGCGTACTCGCCGCCGGGATCGCCCCGCCTCGGGAGGCGCTTGCTCAGGCCACGCAGGCGCAGGAGCGCGCCGGGGAGCCGGGCGCATCGGCATGGTCGCCCGCCCCGAAGTCGAAGGCCCGCCTCCTCGCCGGCGGCCCGCCGGAGAACGGCGCCTACACGGTCGGCGTCGAGATCGCACTGGACGGGCAGGCCCTGACCTATTGGCGCAACCCGGGGGATTCCGGCGTGCCGCCGGAGTTCGATTTCGCCGGCTCGGAAAACCTCGCGCGGGCCGTCGTGTCCTACCCCGCGCCCCAGCGCCACGACGAGGAGGGCGCGGAAGTCTTCGGCTGGCGCGGCGGCGTGATCTTTCCCGTCAAGGTCGAGCCGAAGGACCCCTCCCGCCCCGTCGGCCTCGCCCTGACGCTGCGCTACGCGGCGTGCGAGAAGATCTGCATCCCCTCTGAGGGGCGCATGCGGCTCACCCTGTCGCCGAAGTCGCAGCCGAGCCCGCAGGCCGCCCGGATCGCCCAATGGGCCGCCCTGACGCCCCGGCCCGCGGCGCAGGCCGGCGTCGGATTCGTCCTGCAGCCGATCCCCGGCGCCGAGAAGCCGAGCTGGAAGATCAGCGTGACGCCGCCGCAGGCCGGCGGCGATCTGTTCGCCGAAGGCGACGAGGGCTGGTTCTTCGACACGCGCGCGGCGGGCGGCGATTTCAAGCTCGTTCTGGCGGAGAGGCCCGCGGGAGCACAGGGCCCGGCGAACGTGCGCCTCACCCTGAGCAGGCCATCCGGCGCCGTCGAGTTCGCAACGACGCTCGACGCAGGCAAGCCCGCGCCCTAAGAAGAGCCGGGGAGCCTGCGGGCTCGTCTCATCGTCTGAAAGCAACCCCCGGGAGAGTTGAATGATCAAGGTCGGCGATCGTCTGCCCAGCGCCACGTTCAATGTCATGACGTCGGAAGGGCCCAAGCCCCGCACCACGGACGAAATTTTCTCTGGCAAGAAGGTCGTGCTGTTCGCCATTCCCGGCGCCTTCACGCCAACCTGCTCGAACACCCACGTGCCCGGCTATCGCGAGAACTACGACGCGCTGAAGGCCAAGGGCGTCGACACGATCGCCGTGACCGCCGTCAACGACGCGTTCGTCATGGGCTCGTGGCAGAAGGACCAGAAGTGCGAGGGCAAGATCGAATTCCTCGCCGACGGCAGCGCGAAGTTCGCCAAGGCCCTCGGCCTCGAACTCGATCTCACCGAGCGCGGCATGGGCGTGCGCTCGAAGCGCTATTCGATGCTCGTCGAGGACGGCGTCGTGAAGACGCTCAACATCGAGGAAGGCCCCGGCGCGGAAGCCTCCGGCGCGAAGACGATGCTGGGTCAGGTCTGATCCTGGCCTAATCCGAACGTCATCGGAGATCAACGCAACGCCCGGCATTGCCGGGCGTTTTGCGTTCAAGCCCTGAAGGACGTCACCCCTTGAACGGCTTCATGCCCTGACGCGCCAGCTCGTCGGCGCGTTCGTTCATGGCGTCGCCGGCGTGGCCCTTCACCCAGTGCCATGTGACCGTGTGCCGCTTGGTGGCCTCGTCGAGCCGCTGCCACAGGTCGACGTTCTTCACGGGCTTCTTGTCGGCGGTCTTCCAGCCGTTGCGCTTCCAGCCGTGGATCCAGCCGGTGACGCCGCCGCGCACGTATTGTGAATCGGTGTGCAGGTCGATCTCGCACGGCCGCTTGAGCGCTTCCAGCGCCATGATGGCGGCCATCAGCTCCATGCGGTTGTTGGTGGTGAGCGGCTCGCCGCCGCACAAATCCTTCTCATGGCCATCGAAGGTGAGCACGGCGCCCCAGCCGCCGGGCCCGGGGTTTCCCGAACAGGCTCCATCGGTCCAGATCGCAACGCGCGTCATCGCATGAAGCCGTAATCTCGGGCGCTGGCGGCCTGCTGATGGAAGCGCAGCTTCTTGAGATATTCGAGCGGGTCCTTCTTCTTCACGAGCGCGCCATTGGGCGTGTCGAGCCAGTCGCACCAGGCGGGTGAGAAGAAAGCGCAGGGCCGATCCGCGCGCGAGCGCGGGCAGCGCGTCGATCTCGGCCTGTTCGCAGCGGGCGGGCGCGCGAATAGCCGTCGATCAGCGCCATGCCCTTGGTGACGTTGAACGAGGAATCGGGCTCGAAGCACCAGGCGTTGAGGCAGATCGCCAGATCGTAGGCGAAGAAATCGTTGCAGGCGAAGTAGAAGTCGATCAGCCCCGACAGCTTGCCGCCAAGGAAGAACACGTTGTCGGGAAACAGGTCGGCGTGGATGACGCCGCCCGGCAGGTTCGCCGGCCAGTTGGACTGGAGGTAGCCGAGCTCGTCGGCGAGCGCCACGGCGAGCCCTGGCGCGACGCCGTCGGCGCGGGCCTCCGCGTCCTTGAACAGCTTGCCCCAGCCCTGGATCGACAGCGTGTTGGGACGCGACAGCGGGAAGTCCGCGCCCGCGCTATGAAACCGGCCGAGCGCCTCGCCGACCATGGCGCAATGGCGCGCGTCGGGCCGGCGCACGGAAACGCCCTCCAGAAACGTGACGAGCGCCGCGGGCCTGCCGCCGAGGCGGCCCAGCGCCTGCCCGTTGCAATCGTGCACCGGCAGCGGGCAGGTGACGCCGCGCTCCGACAGATGCTCCATCAGGCCGAGGAAAAACGGCAGGTCGCCTTCCGCGACGCGCTTCTCATAGAGCGTCAGGATGTAATAGCCGCGGCCCGTGTGCAGCAGGTAATTCGTGTTCTCGACCCCCTCCGCGATGCCCTTGCAGGACATGAGCGGGCCCAGATCATAGCCTGCGAGAAAGGCCGCCAGTTCTTCGTCGCTGACTTCGGTGTAGACGGCCATGGGCTGATTCCGCGAGGGGTCCCGTGGTGTTAAGCCACGCGGGGGCGGCCGGTCAAACGGGCCGCGCTTTGGCGATCGGACGCCGGCTGCTAACGTCGCGGCGCATCAAAATGTTTTCAGCCCTCGCCGCCTCAGCCTGGATCGTCTTCACGCTCGCCGCTTCCGCCGCCCAGACGGCGCGGAACGCGATGCAGCGCGACCTCATCCGCGATCTGGGCGCGGCGGGGGCGACGCATGTGCGCTTTCTGTTCAGCCTGCCTTTCATCGCCGCGCTCTTTGCGGTCGAGACGCTGGCGCTGGGCATGGCGCCGCCGCCCGTCGGCGGGACCACGGTGCTCTGGATCGCAGGCGGCGCGGGCTCGCAGGCCCTGGCCACGGGGCTGATGCTGCTGGGCATGCGGACCCGCTCCTTCGTGGTGATGACCGCCTACACCAAGATCGAGCCGCTGGTGATCGCCATGTTCGGCGCGGCGTTTCTGGGCGAGACGCTGGGCGCGGGCGCCATCGCGGCCATCGTTCTGGCGACCATCGGCGTGACCATCATCTCATGGCCGCAGGCGGGCGTCGCCGGCGAGGGCGCGGCGCGCGACTGGCGGCCCGCCGCGCTCGGCCTGTCCGGCGGCGCGCTGTTCGCGATGTCGGCCACATGCTATCGCGGCGCGCTTCTCGAAATGGGCGACCATTCCGTGGCGATGAAGGCGACGACGGCGCTGGTGATCGGCCTGACGATCCAGTCCGTGCTGATCCTCGCATGGTGCATGGCGTTCGACCGGGGCACGCTGCGCGCGATCCGCCGCGACTGGCGCCGCTCGCTGTTCGCGGGCTTCATGGGCGCGCTCGCCTCGCAATTGTGGCTGATGGCCTTCGCGCTCGCCAACGCGGCGAGCGTGCGCACGCTCGCCCTTGTCGAAGTGCTGATGGCGCAGGCGGTGACGCGCAAGTTGTTCAAGCAGCGCACGAGCGGACGCGAATTTGTCGGCATCGCGCTGCTGCTGTGCGGGATCGCGCTGCTGCTGGGCGGAGCGCGATAGAGGCTCACGCCCTCTCGCGCAGTTCGCGCGGCAACGGGAAGAACACGTTCTCCGTCGCGGTGGTCACCGTCTCGACCGTGACGTCGAAACGGGCGCGGAAGGCGTCGATGATTTCGTCCACGAGCACTTCCGGCGCCGAGGCGCCGGCCGTGACGCCGACGCTGCGCACATCGCCCAGCGCGGCGAAGTCGAGGTCAGCGCCGCGCTGCACGAGCTGCGCCTGCGGGCAGCCGTACTGAACGGCGACTTCGCGCAAGCGCTGCGAGTTCGACGAATTGGGCGCGCCGACCACGATCACCGCGTCGACCTTCGGCGCGATGGCCTTGACGGCTTCCTGCCGGTTCGTCGTCGCGTAGCAGATGTCGTCCTTGTGGGGACCGACGATGGCGGGGAAACGCCGCGTCAGCGCCTCGACGATGGCCTTCGTGTCGTCGACCGACAGCGTCGTCTGCGACGCCCACGCGAGGTTCTGCGGATCGGGCGGCGCGAGGCGCTCCACGTCCTCGACGGTCTCGACCAGAAGCACGGCGCCGTCGGGCAATTGCCCCATGGTGCCGACGACTTCCGGATGGCCCTTGTGGCCGATGAGGACGATGGTGCGGCCGCGCCGATGATGAAGCTCGGCCTCGCGGTGGACCTTGGTCACCAGCGGGCAGGTCGCGTCGATGGTGAAGAGATTGCGGCCTCTCGCCTCCTCGGGCACGGACTTCGCCACGCCGTGGGCGGAGAAGATGACGGGCGCCTGCGTCTGCGGCGCCTCGTCCAGTTCGTCGATGAAGATGGCGCCCTTGGCCTTGAGGCTCTCGACCACGTACTTGTTGTGGACGATCTCGTGCCGCACGTAGACCGGCGCCCCGTAGACCTCCAGCGCCTTTTCGACCACGTCGATGGCGCGCACGACCCCGGCGCAGAACCCGCGGGGCGCGCACAGGAGGATGCGGAGAGGCGGCTTCGGGACGTTTGCGTCGACATGCCCCCGAAATGGGGCAGCGTAGGCGTTGAAGTCAAGCCGGGCCGCGGCGCTCACAAGTACGGCGCCACACCCCCTTCGCGCTCGCAATCCGCGCCCGGACCATTATGTTGGCCCGGTCCGCGAAGAGCGCCATGCCAGACCCAAGCCATTCGGGAAGCTTTCTTCTTCCCATCCTCGTCTTCCTCGCCGCCGCCGTCCTCGCCGTGCCGCTCTTCCGGGCCGCCGGAATGGGCGCGGTCATCGGCTATCTCGCCGCCGGCGTCGTCATCGGCCCGCACGCGCTCGGGCTGATCGGCAGCGCCGACGCCACCCTGCCCGTCGCCGAACTGGGCGTGGTGCTGCTGCTGTTCATCATCGGACTGGAGCTGAATCCCTCGCGCGCGCTGGCCATGCGCAAGGACATGGCGATGCTGGGCCTCGCCCAGATGGTGATCTGCTCGATCCTCATCGGCGGCGCGATCTGGCAGTTCGGCGGCGTCAACCCGCGCGGCGCGGCGCTTGCGGGCGTTGCGCTCTCGTTCTCGGGAACGGCGATCGCCCTGCAGATCCTCGAGGAGCGCGGCGCGGTCAACAGCGCCTATGGACGGCGCTCGTTCGCGATCCTCATCGCGCAGGACATTCTCGTCGTGCCGGTGCTCGCCATCGTGCCGCTGCTGGCGGACGGCGGATCGGGCGGGGGCGACTGGCGCCAGAACCTGCTGACGTTCGGCGGCATCATCGGCGCCTTCGCGGCCGTCATCTTCGCCGGGCGCTACGCGATCAACCCGTTCTTCGGCCTGCTCGCCCGCTCGGGCGCGCGGGAGGTGATGACGGCGGGCGCGCTGTTCGTCGTGCTCGGCGCGGCGGTGCTGATGAACCAGGTCGGCGTGTCGATGGCGCTCGGCGCGTTCCTGGCCGGACTGCTGCTGTCGGAATCCCACTTCCGCCATCAGCTCGAAGCCGACATCGAGCCGTTTCGCGGCATCCTCATGGGCCTGTTCTTCATGTCGGTCGGCATGTCCATCGACCTCGGGCTCGTCGCCGCGAACGCCGCGCTGCTCGCGGGCGCGGCGCTGGGCGTGCTCGCCGTGAAGGCGCTGGTGATCTACGCGCTGATGCGCGCGACCGGCTCGACATCGTGCGAAGCGACGGCGGGCGGCGGCGCGCTGACGTCGGCGGGCGAATTCTCGTTCGTCATCTTTCCGCTGGCGGCGAGCGCGGGACTTCTGCCGATGCAGCAAGCGGCGATCCTCACCGCGCTCGCCGCGCTCACCATGCTGGCCGGGCCGCTGGCCGCCGGCGGGCTGGAAAAGCTCGCGCTCAAATTGCGCGCTCCGGGCGAGCCGCCGCCGTCCGAGACGCCGCCGGAAGGACTGACGGGCGCGGCGCTCGTGATCGGCTTCGGCCGCTTCGGCCAGATCGCCGTGCAGGTGCTGCTCGCGGGCGCGCGGACGTCACGGTGATCGAGAACGACGTGCAGCGCATCCGCAACGCGGCGCGCTTCGGGTTCAAGGTCTATTACGGCGACGGGACGCGCCTCGACGTGCTGCGCGCGGCCGGCGCGGCGCACGCGCGCGTCATCGCCGTGTGCGTCGACAAGGCCGAGGAGGCCAACAGGATCGTGGAAATGTGCAAGGCCGAATTCCCGCTGGCCCAGATCCACGCGCGCGCCTACGACCGCATCCACGCGCTCGAACTCGTGCGCCTTGGCGTCGATACATTCACGCGCGAAACCTTCGACGCGGCGCTCGCCTTCGGCTCCGAGGCGCTCTCCGTGCTCTCGGGCGACGAACAGGGCGCCGCGGAGATCGCGGCGGACGTGCGCCAGCGCGACATGGAGCGCCTTGCGCTCCAGCAGGCGGGCGGCCTCTATGCTCCGGCGATAACAGGCGAGCCCGCCGTGCGGCCCGAACCGCTCACGGCGCCCACGCGCCGCACGCAGGCGCTCAACGAGGAAGCGCGCGAGATCGTGCAATCGGAAAGCAAGGAAGCTGACCCGCGCGAGGCTGCGCAGCGATGAACGCGCCCGCGCCGTCCGAGCGCAAGCACGGAATCTTCACGCAGGGCTCCATCATGCGCCACGTGGTCGTGATGACCGCGACGGGCTCGATCGGCCTGATGGCGATCTTCGTCGTGGACTTCCTCACGCTGCTCTACATCTCGTGGCTGGGAGACGCGCAGTTCACCGCGGCCGTCGGCTTTGCGGCGCAGGTGTCGTTCTTCCTCATCTCGATGAACATCGGCCTCAGCATCGCCGTGTCGGCGCTGATGGCGCGCGACATCGGCGCGGGCAATCGCGCGCGGGCGCGGCGCATCTGCGGCTCGGGCATCGTGCACACCGTGCTGCTGTCGGGCGATCGTCACGTTCGCCGCGCTGCCCTTCCGGCGCGATCTTCTCATGCTGCTGGGCGCCAGCGGCCACACGCTCGACGTGGCCGACACGTTCCTGCTCATCACCATGCCCGCCAATATCCTGATGGCGGTCGGCATGGTGATGTCGGGCGCGCTGCGCTCGGTGGGCGATGCGAAACGGTCCATGTACGTGACGCTGTGGGGCGCGGCGGTGATCGCCGTGCTCGATCCGATCCTGATCTTCGGCCTCGGGCTCGGCGTGCCCGGCGCCGCGATCGCGACGGTCGTGTCGCGCGCGACGTTCGCCGTCGTCGGCCTGTGGGGCGCCATCAAGGCGCACGATCTCGTCGGCCGTCCGCGGCTCGCCGAGATGATGGACGACCTGCGTCCCATCATGGCCATCGCGCTGCCGGCCATCGCGACGAACCTTGCGGCGCCGATCTCGACCGCCTACGCGCTGCGCATCTTCGCCGGGTTCGGCGAGCCTGTCGTCGCGGCGTTCGCGATCATCGACAGGCTCGTGCCCGTGGCGTTCGGCGTGCTGTTCGCGCTCAGCGGTTCGGTGGGGCCCATCATCGGGCAAAACCTCGGCGCGGGCCTTTACGGGCGCATCACCCGGACGCTGACGGACAGCTTTATTCTCGTCGCCGGATATTCGCTGACGACGTGGCTGGTCCTTTATCTCGCCGCGCCTTATCTGGCGGGGATGTTCGCCGCCCATGGCCGCACGGCGGACCTGATCATGTTCTTCTGCGCCATCGGCGGTCTGCAATGGATCTTCCTGGGCGGGCTGTTCGTCGCCAACGCGGCCTTCAACAACCTCGGCTATGCGTTCCTGTCGACCCTGTTCAACTGGGGCCGGGCGACGCTCGGCACGATTCCGTTCGTGACGCTGGGCGCCCAGTGGGGCGGACCGGAAGGCGGGCTCCTGGGAATGGTCGTGGGCGCGGCCCTGTTCGGCGCGGCGGCGATCGTGACGGCCTATGTGGTCACGGGCCGGCTCGCCGCCCGCGCCTCGGCGGTCCACGGGCCTGCCCCGGCGGGGCCGCACAGGCCGGGAGGGCGGTGATGGCGGCCGGCAATCCCACCGCCCGAGGCCAGATTGCCTCACTTCGCGCCACGGCCTATGAAGGCCGTGTGCTGGTTTGCTCAAGTTCCTGAAGGTCCATGGCGCGCGACGTCACCGATTCGACACCGATTTCCTCGCGCGACGAACTCGTCGGCTGGCTCGAAGAAGGCTGCAAGGGCGATTCCGCCCTCAAGCTGGGCACCGAGCACGAGAAATTCCCGTTCTACACCGATGACCTCACGCCCGTGCCCTACGAGGGCCGCGGGGGACGCGGCGGCATCGGCGCCATCCTCCAGGGCGTGCGCGACCGACCGGCTGGGAGCCGATCGAGGACGACGGCTCGCTCATCGGCCTGTTCGACGAACGCGCCGGCGGGGCGGTGTCGCTGGAGCCGGGCGGGCAGTTCGAGCTCTCCGGCGCGCCGCTCGACAACGTGCACGAGACCGAAAGCGAACTCGCATGCGCACATCGAACTCGTCAACAAGGTCGCCGCGCAGCACGGCATAGCGTTCGCCGGCCTCGGCATGAGCCCGCTGTGGAGCCTGGCGGAAACGCCGCGCATGCCCAAGAGCCGCTATCGCATCATGACCAACTACATGCCGAAGGTCGGCACGCGCGGGCTCGACATGATGTACCGCACCTGCACCGTGCAGGTGAACGTCGACTATCGCTCGGAAGCCGACATGGTGCGCAAGCTGCGCGTGTCGATCGCGCTCCAGCCGATCGCCACCGCGCTGTTCGCCAATTCGCCCTTCACCGACGGCAAGCCGAACGGACTGCTCTCGGCGCGCTCGGAAATCTGGCGCGACACCGACAACGACCGGTCCGGCATGACGCCGTTCGTCTTCGAGGAGGGCTTCGGCTTCGAGCAATACGTCGACTGGGTGCTGAAAGTGCCGATGTATTTCGTCAAGCGCGGCCAGACCTACCACGACGTGGCGGGCGCGGACTTCCGCGACCTTCTGGCGGGCCGGCTGCCGGCGCTGCCGGGCGAGAAGGCGACGATGTCGGACTGGGCGAACCACGTCTCCACGATCTTTCCCGAAGTGCGGCTGAAGCGATATCTCGAGATGCGCGGCGCGGACGCGGGCTCGCGCGAACACATCATCGCCCTGCCGGCCTTCTTCGTCGGCCTGCTCTACGACGACGATACGCTCGACTGCGGCGTGGGATCTCGTGAAGGGGTGGAGCGCGGAGCAGCGGCAGAGCCTGCGCGACGACGTTCCGCGCCTCGGACTCGACGCAACCATCGCGGGCCGCAGCGCGCGCGACGTCGCACGTGACGCGCTGGCGCTCTCGCGTGCGGGCCTGCGGCGGCGCGCGCGCCTCGACGCGCAAGGCCGCGACGAAGGCCGCCACCTCGACATCCTCGACGAGCGCGTGGCGCGCGGGCGCACGGCGGCGCAGGACCTGCTCGACCTTTATGCGGGTGAATGGGGCGGATCGGTTCTGCCGTCCTTCCGGCACTGCCGCATGTGATCTGCGCGCGCCCCGGAGCGATTGCGTAAAATGCGATGCAATCGGGTGACGGGCTCTCCACCACGCGCGGCGTTTCTCCTGTGATTACATCCGTTTCAGAGGCCGTTAACCAGCGTTTTTAGCAAAACGCCGGGACCGGGCGACCCATCATGCGCGTAACGGGAAACGATCCCGAACGCCTGACAGGGACGCGCCATGAAAGTTGCATTCCACGACATCGAAGCCCCGCGCTCGGCCGCCGCCTATCGCGATCCGCGTGCGGACGGCGGCCAGCGCGATGTGACGCTCACGGCGCTTCAGGTGACGATCGGCCGCCGCGTGCATGGCGTGCGCATGAAGATTCGCGTTCCCATGGCCGCCTATCGCGGCATCGCGCTTGGCCTTGAAACGACCCTTGGCGGACGGCTCTGCTACAAGGTCGGGCTTCGCCACCACGACGGCGATCTGGACGTGCTGCTCATCGAGACGTTCGACGAGACAGAAGCCATGACGATGTGGCGCGGCTGGGCGCAGCATCTTGGGCTTGCGATGATCGTGGAGCGGGAAGACGGCGTGCTGGAGCGCTTCGCCGAAGCCGGGAGCAGCGCGCGCGCGTTCCAACGGCGCCGCGGAACGCCTGAAACCCTGCGCAGCCGCGGCCGGTTTGCGCGGCGCAGAAGCATGGGCGCGAAGCGCGCGGACGAATGCGTCCATCGCGATGAGCGCGAGATCATCTGCTACGAGTGAGCCTGTCCCAAGCGGAGCCGCAGGTTCGCGGCTTGCCAAGAGATGCCGATTGCGACACCCTCGTCGCGCCAACCAGCAGCGTATCCAGTTGATTTCGACTTATGGCGCCGCTTGCGAGCCTCGCGTTTGGAAGTGTGCGCGCCGCAACGCAATGAAGGTTCAGCCATGACCTCTGCGATCGAAATTAGACGCTTCGACACGCCCGACCAATTGCTCGACATGAAAGACCAAGGGCATATTTCCATCATCAGGATGGCGGACGGCACAGCGGGAATGCACGCGATCTTCGAGCCCGGCTGGACGTGGGAGAAGGACGAGAAGCCGCTCCTTGGTTCGCCGGCTTCCTGCCCAATGCGGCACACGGGCTATTGCATCGCCGGAAAGCTCGTCGTGCGCATGGTCGACAGCGGCGTCGAGACGCGCATCGGCGCGGGCGACTTCTTCGAGATCCCGCCGGGACACGACGGATATGTCGATGGCTCCGAACGCGTCGAACTGGTGCTGTTCGCGCCGCCCGAACACCAGCACTGAGTGCTTGCAGGCGTGAGCCACGCGCGGCGCAGGCGCTCGGCCGACGCTGCGCCTCTCACGACAATGCGGACAGCATTCCGTCGAGCGCCAGTCCCGCGAAGAGGATGAGGCCCGCGTCACGATTGGCGCGGAACAGGCGCAGCGCGAGCTTTGGATCGCCCGTGCGCACGACCGCCACCTGCCACGCAAGGTGCGCGCAGAAGCCGACGAGGCCGGCGTACGCCACCCATCCACCGCCCGCGAGCCATATCGCAAGACAAGCCGTGAGCGCGGCGAGCGCGTAGAACACGCCGACGCCCAAGCGCACGTTGTCGCCGAAGAGTCGCGCAGTCGAGCGGACGCCGACGATGGCGTCGTCGCGCGCGTCCTGCAGCGCGTAGATCGTGTCGTAGCCGATCGTCCAGAAAATGGCGCAGGCGTAGATGAGGAACGCGGGCGCGGCGAGCGAACCGAACGCCGCCGCCCAGCCCATGAGGCCGCCCCACGCGAACGCGAGGCCGAGGACCGCCTGCGGCCAGAAGGTGAAGCGCTTGGCGAACGGATAGATCGCGACGACGATCAGCGAGGCGAGGCCCGCCGACGATCACGAACCAGTCGATCGACAACTTGCCGCTCCAGCGCAGCGACAGCGAGACGAGCACGAGCGCGCCGACGAGCGCCTGCGCGACAAGGAAGGCCAGCGCCTGCTTCGCGCTGACGCGACCCGAGGCGAGCGGGCGATGGCGCGTGCGCTCGACCTGCGCGTCGATCTTGCGGTCGATGAGGTCGTTCCAGGTCGATCCGCAGCCGCGCATGGCGATGGCGCCGATCAGGAACAGCGCGATGTGGAGCCAGTCCGGGCCCCGCCCCATCGCGACGCCCGCGAGCGCCGCCGACCACCAGCACGGCAGCAGCAGAAGCTGCCAGCCGATCGGCCGGTCGATGCGCGCCAGCTGGACGTAGGGCGTCCATGACGCTGGCAGTGAACGCAGAAGAATGTTCGGGGCGACGGCGTCAGGCAGGACGGGGGCGGACGGCGATCTCGAACGCGCGTCCGCTTCGCTCACAGCGGCCCTCTGGGCAGCGCGGGCGCGGACGCCGCCTGACCCTGCTGCTGTTGCTGCTGCATCTGGCGGGCCTGCGCGGCGATCTTGCACGCCTGTCCGGCGATCTGCGAGGTGCGGTTCGCGCCCGTCTTTACCTGCTCGATGATCTGGTCGGGGATGGAGCACCAGCTCTTGTTCTTTTCCATGTAGCCGAGCATCTCGCGCTCGATGGCGGCGAGGTTGCGCAGACGCGGGCACGAGGCGATCGGATCGAGCTTTCCGCCCTCCGCCTTGGTCATCTTGCTGAGCGCCTCCATCTGCGCCCGGCGTTTTTCCTGAAACGCGCCGATGTCGTCGTTGCAGCTCTGCGCCAGCGCGCCCGTCACGCCGAACGCGGCAAACGCCAGCGCCGGAAGGAACAGGGCCCGCGCGGCGCGCGACGTCAGATGTGCGGAGGCTGCGATCATCTCAAAACACCTGTACGGATTGCGTCCACGAATTGCGTCCGCGGACGACCTTGCACTTTGCCCGGCGGGCGCAGAGTTTTATCAACAGCGCCAGCACATAGGCAAGGGCGAGCGAGGCGAGGCGACGCGAAGCGTGGCTACAAGGCCCTGCGAATGCGGCTCAATCATGACGGGTGCGAAATACGGCCGGCTCTGCCATTGTGCAAAGCGGGACCGGCACGCAAACGAAAGGACGCGGGGTATTGGCGCGCTACGATTTCAATGCGCAACGCCTCTTTGTCGAGGCCGATCTGGCGAGCGGCGCGCACGTCGAGCTGACACGGGAGCAGGCGAATTATCTCCTGAGCGTGCTGCGCATGGGCGAGGGCGACGCGGTCCACGTCTTCAATGGCCGCCACGGGGAGTGGCGGGCCGGACTCGTGCCCCGGAGCCGGCGGGACGCCGCGCTCGCCATCACCGACCTCGTGCGCCCGCAGGAGCCCGCCGGCGACCTCCATTACCTGTTCGCGCCTCTCAAGCACGCGCGGCTCGACTACATGGTCCAGAAGGCGGTGGAGATGGGCGCCTCGCGCCTCTCCCCGGTCATCACGCGGCGCACGCAGGCCGCGCGCGTCAACACCGAGCGCATGCGCGCCAACGCGATCGAGGCCGCCGAACAATGCGGCGTGCTCGCCATTCCCGCCGTGGACGAGCCGGTGAAGCTGGAAAAGCTGATCGCCGACTGGCCGCAGGGCGCAGGCGCCGCCGGCCGGCGGCTGGTCTTCTGCGACGAGGACGCCCCGCCGGGAGACCCCGTCGCGGCCCTTCGCGCCGCCTGCCCGCCCGGCCCTTCCGGTCAGGCGCCTGCGGTCGCCGTTCTCGTCGGCCCCGAAGGCGGCTTTGACCCGGGCGAGCGACGCGACCTGCTGGCCCTGCCGGGGGCAGTGGTCATTTCCCTCGGCCCGCGCATCCTGCGGGCGGACACGGCGGCCGTCGCCGCGCTCGCAATTGTGCAGAGCGCACTCGGGGACTGGCGATAGCTGTTGCAAGAATGCAACGAACATGGGAACGATGGCAAAAGAGGCGCCTGCCTCAAGGTCTTGCCATCTTCTTGCCGCGAGCCGGGTTCGGAATGCGTGGCGAACCGATTCACAGGCGGAATTTTCATGAGCCATAGCGCCGTTGCTACCCTCGCCTGGCGGGGTCTGGCCGCAACCGGAGTGTTCTTCGGGGCCGTCGGCGTGGCGCAGGCGCAGTCCAACCGTTGCGCGATCTATGGTTCGGGATTCGTCGAAGTGCATGGCGGCGACACGTGCGTGCGCATCGGCGGACGGGTCCGCGTGGACGTCGGAATCGTCGGAACGGGGGACATCGTGGCCCCGGCGCCAAGGCTCGAATACGCGCCGACGTCTCCCACCCTGAACGGGCTGGAGCGGGAGCATCTTCGCCTGCCCGGCGGCGCCCAGAGCGGCATGCCCCGCACACGCTGAGGCCGCTCGCCCCTCTCCCGCAGAGGCTGGCCCGTTGAACCGTCCGCAGCAACCTCGCCCGACCAAGAGCGTTGCCGTCTGGCCCGGAGCTTGCTCGGCAGGCTCCTGACGGCTACCAAGCGCGTCTGGCCACGAGGCGAAACCCCATGCTGATGCGACCCGAGACCGGGGAGCTCCTTTCATCGATGCGTTCGGCGGCCCGTGAAGCGGGCGCGATGGCGCTCGACCTGTTTCGCATGGGCGAGCAGACGCCGGCGCGAGTCGACTGGAAGGGCGGGGTTTCGCCGGTCAGCGAGGCGGATTTCGCCGTCGACAATTTCCTGCGCGAGCGCTTGGGCGCCCTGCTGCCGGATGCGGGCTGGCTGTCGGAAGAAACGGCCGACAGCGCGGAGCGGATCGGCAGGCAACGCGTCTTCATCGTCGACCCCATCGACGGCACCCGCGCCTTCATCGCGGGCGATCCGCGATGGGCGGTGTCCGTCGCGCTCGTCGAGAACGCGCGCCCGGTCCTCGCCGTCCTGCACCTTCCTGCGGCCCAGCTTACCTTCGAGGCCGCGGCTGGCGAAGGGGCGAGGCTCAACGGGCGTCCCATCGCCGTCTCGGGACGCGACAAGCTCAGCGGAGCGCGGATCGCCGGGCCGCCGCGCCTGATGGACAATCTGGCGCGCGCGGGCCTCGAATTCGCCCGCGAACCCAAGATACCCTCTCTGGCCTATCGCCTCGCGCGGGTCGGAGCCGGCGAACTCGACGCCGGGATCGCCTCGACCGACGCCTGGGATTGGGATATAGCGGCCGCCGACCTCATCGTCCGGGAAGCCGGAGGCCTGCTGACCGACCTCGACGAACGCGAGCCCGTCTATAACCGTCCCAACCCGCGCCATGGAATTCTTGGCGCCGCGCCCGCCAGCCTGCATGGCGCGCTCATCGCCGCCCTGCGCGACGCCGCAAAGGCGCCGCGGTCTTGACCATCCTGCAACTGACCAACGAGCATTGAACGATGTCCGACCATCAGCATCAGCTTGAATCGAAGCAGCTTCTCCACCTCGTGTTCGGCGGCGAACTCGAGAGCATCGGGGGAAGCGCCTTCCGCGATCCCAGCGCACTCGACATCGTCGGCATCTATCCCAACTATGCGGCGGCCGAACGCGCCTGGCGCGGCAAGGCGCAGCAGACCGTCGATAACGCCATGATGCGATACTTCATCGTTCACCTGCATCGCTTTCTCGATCCGGCCTGATCGACGAAAAAGAGAAAAGGGCGGGCATGCTCAAGCGGATCGGCCGTTCGCGCGCCGCACAGGGCGCGCTGGCCTTCTTCGCGGCCCATTACCTGCGGCTTGTGGAGCGCACGACGCGCTTCACGGTCGAGCCGCCGGATTTTCGCGAGCGCGTTCTCGCCGACGCGCCGGTGATCGCGGCCCTGTGGCATGGCCAGCACCTGGGCGCGCATTTCGCATGGCCGTCGGGTATGCGCGTCGCCGCGCTCATTTCGCGCAATCGCGATGCGGAGGCCAATGCGCTGGCGCTGGAGCGGCTCGGCGTCATTCCCATCCGCGGATCGGGCGGACGGGCGGAGAAAATGCGAAAGCGCGGCGGCTTTCAGGCATTGCGCGAGATGCTGCGGCATCTGCGCGACGGCGTGTCGCTCGTGCTCACCGCTGACGTTCCCAAGACCGCGCGCGTGGTGGGCGAAGGCATCGTGACGCTCGCCAAGCTTTCGGGGCGGCCGATCTATCCGCTTGCGGTGGCCAGCGCGCGCAGGATCGATTTCAATTCGTGGGATCGCGCCAGCCTGCCCCTGCCCTTCTCGCGCGGCGCCATCATCGTGGGCGAACCGATCCGCGTGCCCGCGGACGCAAGCGCGGAGCAGCTCGAAGAGGCGCGCCTGCGCGTCGAGCAGGCGCTGGACGCGGCGCATGCGCGCGCCTATGCGCTCTTTGGCGCGCGCGATCCGGGCGCCGACATCCGCGCCGAGCGCGCGGCGCGCGCGGAGGCCTCCTCGTGAGCCGCTCGCCGCTGCCGATCAAACTGTACCGCGCCGCCACCGCGACACTGACGCCGTTCGCGCCGCTCGTGCTCGGCTGGCGGCGTCGATCGGGCAAGGAAGACCCGGCGCGCATACGCGAGCGCATGGGCTCGCCCGCCGTGAAGCGGCCGCGCGGACGCCTCGCCTGGGTGCACGGGGCGAGCGTGGGAGAAGGCATCGCGCTGCTGCCGCTCATCGTGCGGCTGCGCGAGCGCGGGTTCCTCGTGCTGCTGACGACCGGCACGGTCACGTCGGCGAAAGTGCTGGGCGAACGCTTGCCCGACGGCGTGCTGCATCAATACGCGCCGCTCGACGCGCCGCGCTTCATGCGCCGCTTTCTCGATCACTGGCAGCCCGACATCGTGCTGCTGGCCGAATCGGAATTGTGGCCCAACATGCTGATGGAAGCGGAGACGCGAAACATTCCGCTCGTGCTCGTGAACGCGCGCATGTCGCCGCGCTCCTACGAGCGCTGGAAGCGCGCGCCGCGATCGATCCGCGCGCTCCTCAAGCCGATCGACCTGTGCCTCGCGCAGAGCGTCGCGGACGCCTCGCGCCTCATCGACCTGGGCGCCGCGCGCGTGCAGGTCGCGGGCAATCTCAAGTACGACGTGCCCGCGCTGCCGGCCGACCAGCAGGAGCTGGCGCAATTGCGCGCGCTGATCGGCGCGCGCCCGGTGTGGCTCGCCGCCTCCACGCACGAAGGCGAGGAACGCCTCGCGCTGACCTTGCATCAGGCTCTGCTGCAGCGGTTTCCCGATCTCGTCACCATCGTCGCGCCCCGTCATGCCCAGCGCGGGCCGGACATCGAGCGCGAGGCGCGCCAGTTCGGCGTCCAGCCGGTGCGGCGCGCGGCCGGACAGACGCTGCCCGCGAAGGGCCCGCAATTCTACATCGCCGACACGATGGGCGAGCTCGGCCTGTTCTACCGGCTCGCCGGCGTCGTCTTTCTCGGCAAGTCGTTCGCGGGCGGCGGCGGGGGACAAAATCCCATCGAGCCCGCAAAGCTCGGCGCGGCGATCCTGCACGGGCCCGACGTTTCCAATTTCGTCGACGTCTACGCGGAATTCGCACGGCGCGGCGGGGCGCGGCAGGTGAACGACATGGAGGATTTCGCGCGCGCCCTGACGCAATTGCTGGGCGACGCGCGGCGCATGCGCGAGATGGCGCGCGCGGCGGGCGAGGCGGTCGACGCGCTCGTGGGCGCCTGCGACAACATCATGAACGCCATCGAGCCTTACGTGCTGCAGATGCAATTGGGGCGGCAGTGATGCGCGCCCCGGCGTTCTGGTGGAAACCCAGGCCGGACGCCGTCGCACACCTGCTGTCGCCTTTCGGCGCGGTCTATGGCGCCATCGCTGCGCGGCGCATGAACAAGGCCGGCGCGCGCGTGAATGCGCCTGTCATCTGCGTGGGAAATTTCGTCGCCGGCGGCGCTGGCAAGACGCCGACCGCCATGGCGCTGGCGCAGGAGATGAAGCGCGCGGGACATACGCCCTTCTTTCTCTCGCGCGGCTATGGCGCGAGCCGGCCGGTCGAGAGCCCGCGCATCGTCGATGCGGCAAGGGACAGCGCGGCGGACGTCGGCGACGAACCGCTGCTTCTGGCGCGCGTCGCGCCGACTGTGGTGTGCGCCGATCGCGTTGCAGGCGCGCGGCTGGCGATCGAGGCCGGCGCGAGCGTTCTCATCATGGATGACGGATTGCAGAACCCCTCGCTGCAAAAGGATTTCACCATCGCCGTGGTGGACGGCGCCGTTGGCGTCGGAAACAGCCTGTGCATTCCGGCGGGGCCGCTGCGCGCCGCGCTCGACGCGCAACTCCAGCGGACGGACGCCATCGTGATCGCAGGCGAAGGAGCCGCGGGCGCGCGCGTCGGCGCGCTGGCGCAGGCGCGGGGCCTGCCCGTCGATCACCGCCCGCCTCGCGCCCGACGAAGCCGCGGCGTCGCGGCTGCGCGGGCAAAGGATTCTCGCGTTCGCGGGGATCGGTCGGCCCGACAAGTTCTTCGACACGCTGAAGGCGATCGGCGCCGACATCGCTGACACGCGCGCCTTCGCCGACCACCATGCCTATTCGCCGCAGGACATGGCCTCGCTGCGCGATCAGGCGAAGCGGCTCTCGGCGCTGCTGGTGACGACGGAGAAGGATGGCGCGCGGATCGGCGGGGCCGGCGACGTCATCACCCTTCCGGTTGCGTTGAAAAGCGACGAGGACGGCGCGCTCGCGGCGCTGGCGAACCGGGCCCTGGCGCGAGCCGGGAGCCGACCCTTCAGAGCTTGACCTTCACGCCCAGGCGCTGGAGCTTTGCCTGCGGATCGCGGTAGGCCTCCTGCAGGTCGACGTCCCAATAGCGCAATTCCTCGATGGGGATGGCCTCGCCGGTCACGGCGCAGCGCACGAAGGCGCCCGGCCGGAGCACCCGGAAATCGCCGTCAAGGTAGCGCACCTGGGCCTCGACGCCCGTATGCGGGGGCTGGCGGTCCATCAGATTCATCGAAAGGGCGACCTCTATTGCCTGTCGCGCCCAACATAGGCGCCCGGGGGCGCGGAGAAAAGGCGTTTTGCGTCAGACGGCGCCGCCGGCCGCCAGCGCGGCCGTCGTTTCCTGCTTGGCCCGGCCCGGATTGTCGGCGCGCACCAGCGTCACCGTGCACGGCGCGCGGGCGGCGACTTCCGCCGACACGCTGCCAAGGAAGCGGCGCATCTGCGAATTGCCGCGCGCGCCCATGAGGATCTGGTCGGCGTGGTTCTTATCGGCGAATTCGAGGATGGCCTCGGCGGGTCCATGTGCTCGAGCACATGATAGCTGATCTTGTCCGTGGACATGCCGAAGGAGCGCGCCCAGTCCTTCAATTCGACGAGGCGCTGCACGTGGATGTTGCGGCCTTCCGAATCGAAGGGATCGTTGACGAACACGGCGCTGAGCTTGAGGACGTTGATGCAGGCGAGGCGCACGTCGCCGATGGAGGCGAGCGCGCGCTGCGTCTGGATGCGCAGCGCTTCGGCGAGATATTCGAACTCTTCCGACAGATCGACCGCCACGACGACGATGGCGCCGGCCTCCGCAATGTAGGGCGAGGGTTCGGGAGGAGGCAGCGCGCGGGTGCGAAACCAGCGGCGCAGGGCGACGGGAAGCGGATCGCGCTTCATCTTCTCCGCGCGCGCGGTGAGATTGACCGCATCGGGATTTTGCAAGGCGAAGGCCAGCCGCGCCGGCGTCTGATAGCGCTTGCCCGGATCGACCTCGAGGCACCGCAGGATGATTTCCTGCAACCAGACGGGTATGTCCGGTCTGATCTTTCGCGGCGGCACGGGATCGCGCCATAGCCGGGTGCGCAGCGCCTGTTGCGAGCGCGGCAGGCCGAACGGGCGCTCGCCCGTGGCCAGATGATAGAGAAGCACGCCGAGCGAGAAGATGTCCGAGCGCGGATCGGACCGGTTCTGGCGCACCTGCTCGGGCGAGATGTAGGGCGCCGTGCCCATCGGCAGATGAAACTCCGCCTCCAGCAGGTCCGGCATTTCCAGATGGCGCGACAGGCCGAAGTCGACGAAGCACGCCTCGCCCGTGTCGCGGATCATGATGTTCGACGGCTTCAGGTCGAAGTGAATCACCTTCTGCCGGTGCAGGTCGACGAGCGCCGTCGCCACCTTGGCGCCGATCTGCGCCACGTCCATCACCGGAATCGGAGAGCGCTCGAAGGTCGGATAGAGCGTCTCTCCCTTGACGAACTCCATCGCGATGTAGGGCCTGCTGGCGTAATCGCCGACGCTGTAGACCTTGGGCACGTGCACGCCCGACAGGCGCGGCAGGATCATCATCTCCATCTCGAAGCCGACGATGACGGTGGGATCGTCGCCATCGAGAATCTTCGGGACCTTGAAGAGCACCGGGCCGTCTATGTCGGGATGGGATGCGCGGAAGATGATCGCCATGCCGCCGACGTGAATACGCTCATCGATGTGGTAGCCATCGATCGTCTCACCGACATTGACGTCCGTCTTGTTCATGCGCTCACCGTCCGATGTAGAGCCGCGCCGCGAGAATTTGCGGCAGGCCCGCCTGGTGAATTTTTTTCGCCGCGCCCTCGATGTCGTAGGGCACGCGGATGTAGCTCATCTCGTTGCGCTTGGTGTCCAGCAGCCCGTAAGCGGCGGCGGGATTGTGGTCGCGCGGCTGACCGACTGCGCCCTGCACCATCAGCCATTTGCGGCTTCCCACAAGCGGCACGGGCGCGGCGCTCTGCGGCTTGAAGCCAACGGCGGGCTTCTGCGGCGCCATGTGATAGAGCTGCGGGATGTGAATATGGCCACAGAAGGTGAGGCGCTTGTCGGTGGCGCGCAGCGAGCGCTCGGCGCCGCCGGCCTCCGTGACGTAGCGCCATTCGTCCGGCGCTGCGGCTTCCGAATGCACGTACAGGCGATCGTCCTCCTCCACCTGCATCGGCAGGTTCCGCAGGAATTCGCGCGCGTCGTCGTCGAGTTCATCATAGGTCCAGGTGATCGCCTTGCCTGCGTATTCGTTCATGCCACTGGCGACGCCGGACGCCGCGGCGGCGTCGTGGTTGCCCTTGATGACCACCGCGCCCTTGCTTGCGAGCGCGCGGACGCGGTCCACCACATACGCGGGGTCCGCGCCATAACCGACGAGATCGCCCAGGATCACCCAGCGGTCGACGCCGTGACGCTCCGCATGCGCCAGGCACGCGTCGAGCGCCTCCCTGTTGCCGTGAATGTCGGACAGAAACGCTATACGCATGAACCCGCGATCTCCTCCCTACCCATACTGTTTCGTTTGGTCCCAGCAATTGACCTGCCACAAACGCCGGGTCGGGTCACCCCCGGTATGATGGAGCATGGGGGCAAATCGGCCCACTTCGCCCGTTTGCGTTAGACTTAGTGATGACCTTCGTCCGTGCGGAGGGCCGATGAGCAAAATGAGGCGCTATCAACTGTCCGGACCTGTGCTCGGCGCGCTCTATGTGGCGACCACAGGGGCGGCGCTCGTCGCCACCGCCCTGGCCGCGCCCGGGTCGGGCTCGTTCGCCGAAGAGGCGGCGCGGGGCATGGGCGTCGCCGCGGCGGCGATGCTCGCCTCGCAATTCATCTCGTCGGGCAGGTTCGAGGCGCTGTCGTCGGGCGTCGGCCTCGACGTCGTTCTGGGCTTCCACCGCTTCGCGGCGATGATGGTGGTGTGCCTTGCGGGGCTGCATGTGCTGGCGTTCGCGGCGCCCTCGCTGGCGCAGGGTCCTGCGCGCGCGGCGGCGCATCTGGCCGCGCTCGTGACCTCGCCGCGCATGCACACCGGCGGCATCGCGCTTGCGGGGCTGGCTGCGATCATCGTCGCGAGCGTCCGGCGCGATCGGTGGATGAAGTATGAAATCTGGCGCGTGACGCACGGCTTCGGCGCGCTGGCCGTGCTCGCGCTCACAGCGCACCACGCCATGAGCACGGGAACGGCCTCGTTCGCGCCCGCGCTGTGGCTCTTCTGGCTCGTCATGTTCGGCGTGGCGGGGCTCGCCTTCGCGCATATCTACGTTGGCCGCCCGCTCGTCGCCCGGCGCGCGCAATGGCGGCTCGAGTCCGTCACGCCCCTCACGCCGAAGCTGTTCGAATTGACCCTGCGGCAGACGCGCGGAGCGCCGTTCAGCTTTCGCGCCGGCCAGTTCGTCTGGCTGAATTTCAGGCCGGGCCCGTTGCAGCCGTTCGACAATCCGTTCTCCATCGCCTCCGCCCCGGAGGAATTGCCGCGCATGCGCTTTCTCATCAAGGGCGTGGGCGATCTCACCCGCGCGCTGCCGCACATGCGCGAAGGCGCGCCGGTGAGCGTGGACGGGCCGCACGGAAACCTCATCGAGGAGGGTCGTGATGCAGGCGCGCTGCTGCTGGTGGCCGGCGGCGTCGGCCTTGCGCCGCTGATCGGCATCCTGCGCTCGCTGGCGGCGCGCGGCGACAGGCGGCCCGTGCGTTGCGTCTATGGCGCGGGCGAACCGCGAAACCTCGTCTACGCCGACGAAATGCGCGCGATGGAACAGCGGCTCGATCTCGTGACCATCTTCACGGTCGACGAAGCCGCGCCCGGCTGGAGCGGCAATGTCGGCCCCATCGACGCACGGTTGCTGGAGCGCGCGCTGGACGGGCTCGATCGGGCCAGCACGCTTGCGCTCATCTGCGGCCCCACGCCGATGATGATCGCAGCCGCCGACGCCATCGCGGAGGCGGGCGTGCCGCTGTCATCGCATCATCTACGAGAGGTTTGCCTATGATTAGGCGCAGCCGCCGCGACGCGCGCATCCTCACCGGCTACAGGCTCGTCGCAGCGGGAGTCGCCGCGCTCGTGCTGCTGTACGCGCTGCGCCCGTTCTGATCCTATTTGATGGCGTAGATGTACTCGATCACCGCCTTGCGCTTGTCGGCGTCAGGCGCGTAATGGCCCGCCAGGAAGGCGTCGAGCTTGCCGCGCGCTTCATCCGTGCGGGCGACGCGCGCTGCAAGGCGCTGCGGCTGCTTGTGGCAGGACAGACAAAGCTCGTCGAAGACTGCTTTCTGATCCGCCTGCGCCGAGGCCGCCGCCGACATGCAGCACACAAGGACGATCGTCAGGAAACCGGACTTGATCATGGCGCTCTCCCTCACGCAGGCGACCCGAAAAGAACACCCCTCGCATCAACGCATAAGCAGTTGAACACGGCGCGCTTCATCCTCACATGAGCTGGGACAAAATCAGGAGCGTCACATGAGCGAGGCTTCGAGCACATTCGTCTGCCAGAGCTGCGGGGCGGTGAACCGCGCGCCCGACGCGCGGCTCGCGGCGGGCGAAAAGCCGGCGTGCGGCAAATGCGGCCAGGCGATCTTCACGGGCGCGCCGGTCGAGGTGCGCGACGAGGCCGAATTCGACAGGCACGTGTCGCGCACGCAGACGCCCGTGATCGTCGACTTCTGGGCGCAATGGTGCGGCCCATGCCGCGCGATGGCGCCGCAATTCGCCGCGACGGCGCGCTCGCTGGAACCGCGCGCGCGCTTTCTGAAGGTCGACACCGAGGCGCTGCCCACGGTCGCAAGCCGGTTTGGAATACGCGCCATTCCGACGCTGATCATGTTTCGCGGCGGCAGGGAGACGGCGCGCCACGCGGGCGCCATCGATGCGCGCGGCCTCGAAAAATGGATCGCGCAGAACACCTGACGCGAACGGCGTCAGGCGACACCTGCGCTAGCGGCGCGCGCGAACGCGAACGGGCGTGAGCGCCGGGCGCAGATGGAAGCCGTGGCCGCCATCGCTGTCGTCGTCATCGCGCATGAGCATGATGGCCGTGGCGGCGATGACGCCGCCGAACGTGATTGCGAACCCGCCGAACAAAAGGGCGAGGGCTGGAACCGCAAGATCGGTTCCCATGATCAGGGAACGCATGCCAGCGACGTCGGCGGCGAGCAGCACGGCTGCAAACGCGACGCCCATGCAAGCGCCCATGATCCAGTTGACGATCAACATCCGCACCAGCGGATCGCGACCGGGAGGGGGACGGACAGCAAGCGCCATTTTGGTCTTCCTCTCGAAGGTCAGGGCGAAAACCGCGTGGCGCCTGGGGGTTCCAACAATACGCGGGTCGATCAGCTTTTCGGCTCAAAGGTCAAGGCGACGCCGTTCATGCAATAGCGCTGCCCCGTCGGACGCGGCCCGTCGGGAAATACGTGGCCGAGATGCCCGCCGCAGCGGCTACAGTGCACCTCCGTTCGCGTCATAAAGAAGGCGCGGTCCTCGGATGTCTCGACCGCGCCGTCCATGGGCTGAAAGAAGCTCGGCCAGCCGGTGCCGGATTCGAACTTCGTCCCGCTCTCGAACAGGTCCTGCCCGCAGCCGGCGCATTTGAATACGCCCGAACGCTTCTCGTGGTTCAGTGGGCTCGTGCCGGCGCGCTCCGTGCCATGTTCGCGCAGCACGTAATACTGCTCGGGCGAGAGATCGCGCTTCCAGTCTTCGGGCGTCTTCTCGACAGGGAAGTCGCTTCCCTTGCCGTCTTTGGCGGACTTGCCGAACATGTGAGCCTCCGGTCAGATTTCAAAGATAAGCGCGATCCGCGGTTTTGAAAGCGCAGGCGCGCGAGATCGTGAACGGATCCTAGAACAGCGATCCCTGACCTGCGCCGGGAGCGCGCGCGGAGGGGCGCGCCGAAGCCTTGGCCGGCCTTGAGGGGCTCGCCTGGGGCGCGCGCGACTCGACGCCCTGCGGCGCGCCGCCGCCGTTCGCCGTCACCGCCGCCGAACCGTCCGCGAACTGCAGCGTCAGCCCCTGCCCTGGCGCAATGGAGGCCGCGCTGCGGATCGGCGCTCCGGTCTCGCCGCCGTCGCGCACCAGCGCGAAGCCGCGCGCCAGCACGCTCTTGTGGCTGAGCGTGTCCATCAGCTTCGACAGGCCGGAGAGATCGCGGCTTCGACGCTCGTTGCAGGCGCGCAGGGCGTTCGCCATGCGCTCGCCCGCGCTCTTCACGCGCTCGCGCTGGCGCACGCAATTGGCCTTCTCGGCGTCGCGGCGGGCGATGAAGGCGCGGCGCAGGCGCGCAGCCAGTTGCAGGCGCGCGTCCTCGCCGCGCTTGCGCGTGACGTCGCTCACGCTGGCGAGCCGCGTCGGCGAGTCCGTCCAGCTTCGCGCGCCGGCGCGCCAATTCCGCATTGGGCGAGTGCCGCGCGATGAGCGCGCCGAGACGACCCACCTTGAGCTTGCGGTCGTTCAGACCCGCGCCCACGCGGCGCGGCAGGTTTTCGCCGGCGCGGTCGAGGCGCTGGCGCGGCAGGGCGAGCACGTCCTCGGCCGACGGCAGGGCGCGGGCGAGCGCGCGCACGTCGGCGCGCCGGCGCTCGGCGAGCCGCATGACCGCCGCTGCGAGCCTGCGCGCGAAGCCGCCTGTCTGCGCCGCCATTTCCGAGCGCACGGGCACGGTCATTTCGGCCGCCGCCGTGGGCGTGGGCGCGCGACGGTCGGCGGCGTGGTCGATCAGCGTCCAGTCGGTTTCATGGCCCACCGCGGAGACGAGCGGGATCATGCTGCCCGCCGCCGCGCGCACGACGATCTCCTCGTTGAAGCCCCACAGGTCTTCGAGCGAGCCGCCGCCGCGCGCCACGATGATGACGTCGGGGCGCGGAATCTTTCCGCCCTCGGGCAGCGCGTTGAAACCCTCGATGGCGCGGGCGACTTCGGCCGCGCAGGTGTCGCCCTGCACGCGCACGGGCCACACGATCACGCGCAGCGGAAAACGGTCGGCGACCCGGTGCAGGATGTCGCGGATGACCGCGCCGGTGGGCGAGGTGATGACGCCGATCACATTGGGCAGGTGCGGCAGCAATTGCTTGCGCGCATCGTCGAACAGGCCTTCGGCGGCGAGGCGCCTGCGGCGCTCTTCCAGTTGCGCGAGCAAGGCGCCGACGCCCGCCGGCTCGATGGTCTCGACGACGATCTGGTACGTCGACTTGCCGGGATAGGTCGTCACCTTGCCGGTGGCGATGACCTCCATGCCCTCCTCGGGCTTGACGCGCAGGCGCTGGTAGGAGCCCTTCCAGATCACGGCGTCGATCTTCGCGCCCTGATCCTTCAGGCAAAAATAGACATGCCCCGACGAATGCGGCCCGCGCCAGCCGGAGACCTCGCCGCGCACGCGCACGAAGCCGAACCGGTCCTCGATCGTCCGCTTCAGCGAGGACGAGAGTTCCGTGACGGTGATTTCGGGAACGTTGCTCTCTTTCTCGGCCATGGGCGCATTTGATCCGATTCAGGGGCGCGAGCCAATGGCGCGCGGAACGCCTCACCCCGCCTCCGGCGGCACCGGCCTTGGCCGGCCCTCCTCGTCGATGGCGACGAAGGTGAAGGTGGCGTCGGTCACCTTCTCGCGGGTGTGGGTGCGGAACCGCCGCGCCCACGCCTCGATGTGGATCTTCATCGACGTGCGGCCGACGGACTCGACCTGCGTGTAGACGCACAGCACGTCGCCGACCTTGACCGGACGGATGAAGGTCATCGCCTCGACCGCGATGGTCACCACCCGGCCCTGCGCCCGCTCGACGCCGGCGATGCCGCCCGCCTGGTCCATCTGCGAGAGGACCCAGCCGCCGAAGATGTCGCCGTTGGCGTTGGTGTCGGCCGGCATCGCGATGGTGCGGACCGTGAGTTCGCCGCGGGGTTCGCTCGTCTGCGTGGTCATGGGCGCCTCGGACATTGATGGGCGATCCAAACCCGTTTCGCGGGCCGGACACAAGCCATTCCGAAGACCCGCCCTGCCCGGCGCGAGCCCTGCGCCCAGCGCATGGCCGGAGCGTCCGGGCCTTGACCCGGCATGCAGAAAAGAGGATTTCTGGCTGAAATCAATTCTCAAAGCCGTTTTTGCCGGGAGACATCATGACCGCTGTCATCAGCGCCGCCGAGGACAAGCAGGAGCTTGCCAAGGGCAGGCCGAACGCTCCTTCCTCGAAGTGTGGATCATCACCATCGGCCATTCGCTGACGCACTGGTATCCCGCGACCTTCTACATCCTGCTGCCGCTCATCGGCGCCGAACTCGGGCTCTCCTACGCGCAGATCGGCATGATCCTCACCGCGCAGGCGGCGGCGGGCGCCATCGCCAACATTCCCGGCGGCATCATCGTCGACTCGGTGGCCCGCAAGGGCATCCTCATGGCGGCCTCGCTGTTCTGGATCGGCGTTCCCTACTTCGCCATGGGCTACACTGACGCCTACTGGGTGCTGCTCGCCTGCTCGGTGCTGATCGGCATCGGCAACAACCTCTGGCATCCCACCGCGATCCCGTGGCTCGGCCGCCGCTTCCCCGACCGCAAGGGCCTCGTCATGGCCTACCACGGCATGGGCGGCAACGTGGGCGACGCGCTGGCGCCGCTGGCGGCCGGCGCGCTGCTCACCACGTTCGCGTGGATGACGTGGCGCGACATCGTCATCATCAACATCGTGCCCGGCGTCGCGATGGCCATCGCGATCCTTTGGTACCTGGGCAAGCTCACCGCCGAAAAGCCGGGCGCGAAGAACAAGCCGGAAGAGCAGAAGACGCTGGGCGAAGTGCTGAAGGCGCTGCCGGATCTCTTCCGCAACAAGACGCTCATCTTCCTGTCCACGAGCTCGGCGTTCCGCGCCATCACGCAGGGCGGCATCATGGCCTTCCTGCCGCTCTATCTCGCCAAGGAGCTGGGCTACAATCCCTGGTGGGTGGGCCTGTCGATGTTCGTGCTGCAGGCCGCGGGTTTCGTGGCCGCGCCGATCGCCGGGCACCTGTCCGACAAGATGGGCCGGCGCAACGTCATCATGTCGTCGATGATCATGACGGCGGCGGTGCTGGGCATGATGCTGTTTGCCGGCGGCACCTCGCTGTTCGTGATGTTCGTCGCGCTGCTCGGCTTCTTCCTGTTCGCCATCCGGCCCGTGCTGCAGGCGTGGCTGCTGGACGCGACGCCCAAGGACATGGGCGGCTCGGCCATCGGCGTGATGTTCGGCGTGCAGTCCATCGGCGCCGCGGTCGGCCCGCTGGTGTGCGGCCTCATCGCCGACAAATGGGGCCTGCTCTCGACGTTCTGGTTCCTCGCGTTCACGATCATCGTGGCGAACCTGCTCGTGTTCTTCATGCCGAAGGACGCGACGCCGAAGGACGCGGGCGCGGCGAAAGCCGCCTGATCCATCCGGCAAACGTCTTTGAAGGAGGCGGGCCCACGGGTCCGCCTTTTTTGTCGGGGGATCGCGTCAAGGCCGCGCTTGCCTGCTCCCGCGCGCCGGGGCTAGACAGCATGAGCAAAGGATCGCCCCATGAACGTGCTTCTCATCGGCTCCGGCGGACGCGAGCACGCGCTCGCCATCGCCATCGCGGCCTCGCCCCTCACGCAAAAACTGTTCGTGGCGCCGGGCAATCCGGGCACGGCGTCCATCGCCACGAACGTCGATCTCGATGCGGCCGATCATGATGGCGTCGTCGCGTTCTGCCGCGCGCAGCACGTCGGCCTCGTCGTGATCGGGCCCGAAGCGCCGCTCGTCGCGGGCCTGTCGGATTCGCTGGAGGCGGCGGGCGTGCCCGTGTTCGGGCCGAGCAAGGCGGCCGCACAACTCGAAGGCTCGAAGGGCTTCACGAAAGACCTGTGCAAGGAAGCGCACATTCCCACCGCCGCCTACGAGCGCTTTTCAAACCCTGACGAGGCGAAGATCTACATCCGCGGGCGCGGCGCCCCCATCGTCGTGAAGGCGGACGGGCTTGCCGCCGGCAAGGGCGTGGTCGTCGCCGAGCATCTGCCAGAGGCGGAAGCGGCCATCGACATGATCTTCGGCGGCGCATTCGGTGCGGCGGGCGCGGAAGTCGTCGTCGAGGATTTCCTCGAAGGCGAGGAAGCCTCGTTCTTCGCGCTGTGCGACGGCGAGCGCGCGATTGCGTTCGCCTCGGCGCAGGACCACAAGCGCGTGGGCGAAGGCGACACCGGCCCCAACACCGGCGGCATGGGCGCGTATTCGCCCGCGCCGATCATGAGCGAAGAGATGGTCGCGCGCACGATGCGCGAGATCATCGAACCCACCGTGAAGCGCATGAAGGAGCGCGGCACGCCCTATCGGGGCGTGCTGTTCGCGGGCCTGATGATCGGCGCGAAAGGTCCGCAGCTCATCGAGTTCAACGCGCGCTTCGGCGATCCGGAAACGCAGGTGATGCTGCCCCGGCTCGATCAGGATCTCGTGCCGCTGCTGCTCGCGTGCGCGAAGGGCGCGCTGCCCGACGCGCCCGTGCGGCTGAAGGACAAGACGGCGCTGACCGTGGTGTACGCCGCCAACGGCTATCCCGACGCGCCGGTGCGCGGCACGCTGATCGAGGGGCTCGAACAAGCCGCGCATGTGGAGGGCGTGACGATCACGCACGCGGGCACGAAGATCGAAGGCGGCAGGCTCGTCGCCAATGGCGGACGCGTGCTCAACGTGACTGCGCTTGCCGACAGCGTTTCGCACGCGCGCGCGAAAGCCTATCAGGCGCTGGCGATGATCGACTGGGACGGCGGCTTCTACCGCGACGACATCGGCTGGCGCGCGGTGAAGCGCGAACGCGGCGAGCATTGAAAAAGCCCGGCGCGCTGCGCCGGGCTGGCATTGTTCAATGCCTGCGCGTGATCAGAACTTGATCATGTCGGAGCGCGTCAGCGTCGTGTTCTGGCTGACGCCAGGGGCGGTGGCGAAGTGCACCGCCACGTATTGTTCGTGATAGAGCGTTTCGGCCGACATGAGATCGACCGGCACGACCACGCTCATGCCCATGAGGGCAGCCGTGCTGCCCGTGTAGAGCACCGCGCCCTGCGCGGCCGTGCCTGTCACGATCACCGTCTTGATGCCCTTGTCGGCGAGAATTTTCTGCAGGTCCGTGTTGCGGAACTTGTCGACGCTCGAAAGTACGGACGGCTCGTTCGCAAGCGGCGCGACCTCCGGCCAGACCTCTTTTGTCGTCGCCTTGCCGGCGAGCGCATAGACGACCGGCATGCCGGCCTTGCGCGCCCGCTCGAGAAGCGCCTTCGCCGTCGGCAAGGATTCGACGCAACGCGGACGGCGCTCCTTGGTGCAATTGGTGGTGAGGAAATCGAGCATCAGGAGCGCGGTGGTCTTGGGATCGACCGTCACTTCCTTCAACGCCGGAGCGGCGGGCGCCTTCGCCTGCGCCCAGTCCGCGATGACGTCGCCGGCAAACGCCGGAGCGCCTGAGACAAGAGCGACGCCGAGTACAGCGCCGGCGGCAATGCGTGAGAACTTCATGAGCGTCTCCCCTCGTTGATCGCGCATCCTGCTGCGGAAGCGCGTCGTCGCGCAAGCAATTCATGGTGGGCGCTGAACACTCCGGCCGCAAACTAAAAAAGGCCGCGCAACGCGCGGCCTTTCGTGGCAGCGAAGTTCAAGATCGCCTTACAGCGCGTCCTGCCAGGGCAGAAGGTCGAGACGATAGCCCTGACCCTCGCGGCCGATCTGGCCGACGGAGGGGAACGGCCCGTGATAGAACGCCGTGCGGATGCGATCGGCCGAGGTCATGTCGAGAATGCGCTTGCGCGTCTCGGTGGCCTTCGCGCCGTCCATGTCGAACATCACCGCCCATTCGGGGTGACGGGCGAACAGGATCGGCGTGTTGGTGATGTCGGCGACGTACATCATGCGGGCGTTGCCCGACGCGATGACGAACGCCGTGTGGCCGGGCGTGTGGCCGTCGGCGCGCACCGTCGTGATGCCCGGCGCGATCTCCTTGTCCCAGCCAAAGCGCGTCACGTCCTTGATGGGCGAGAGCACGCGGCGCACGTTCTGGAACGCGCCCTTCATGGCGTCGGGCGCGTTGTTCATGCGCGCATCGTCCATCCAGAAGGCCCACTCGGCCTCCGGCGCCATGACTTCGGCGTTGGCGAACACCTGCTGGCCATCCTTGTTGCGCAGCCCGTTGATGTGATCGCCGTGGAAATGGCTGAGCACCACGTGCGTCACCATTTCGGGCGTGAAGCCGGCGGCGCGGAAATTGGTCATCCACTGGCCGGAGGCGGGCCCCGGCGCAAACTGGCCGTTGCCGGTGTCGAGCATGATGAGGCGCGAGCCCGTGTTGATCACCAGCGAGGTGTACGGCACGCGGATGTGCGCGGGCGAAAGACCCTGCGCGGCAAGCGTCTTCTGCACGTCGGCGACATCGACGTTGCGGACGAAGCCTTCCAGCGGACGCTGCACGAAGCCGTCGCCGATGGCGGTGATCTCAAGGTCGCCGACCTTGTAGCGGAACCAGCCGGGCGCCTGGACGCCGGCGGCCTTGGGGACATTGGCGAGAGCGGGCGATGCCGACAATGTGGGCAACAGGGTCGCCGCGGCCCCAGCCGCGAGCGCGTTTCTGCGAGTGATCATCAAGTTGTTCTCCCTCCGCCGCGCCGCCTTCGGGCGCAACATGATCTAGACTATAGCGACAACCGGCGGACTCGTCTCCTCGGACGCGCGAGCCGAAGCTTGGTTTTAGGCCGCCGGCGCGCGTTTGCCACGCGGCGAGGCGCGGGCCATGTTCACAAGTCTGCGAAGTCCCGCAGTCGGGCGCAAAGAAGGAGCCGAAAATGGACGGAATCGACTTGTTTCCCGGCTTCGAGAGCCATTGGATCGACACGGACGCCGGGCGGATTTTCGCCCGCACCGGCGGGTCCGGCCCGCCGCTCGCGCTGCTCCACGGCTTTCCTGAAAGCTCCTTGATGTGGGCTCGCATCGCCCCGCGGCTCGCCACGCGCTTTACGCTGGTGGTGATGGACCTGCGCGGCTACGGCTGGTCGTCCGCGCCGCGCAGCCAGAACGGCGAGGGATATTCCAAGCGCGCCATGGGGGCCGACCTCGTGACCGTGATGGAGAGCCTGGGCCACGTGCGTTTCAGGCTTGCGGGGCATGACCGGGGGGCGCGGGTCGGGTACCGGCTGGCGCTCGATCATCCCGGACGGCTCGAAAAGCTCGCGCTGCTGGATATTCTGCCCACCAGCGAAGTGTGGCGCGCGATCGAGGCGGGCGACATTCCGGCTGCGCACTGGGGATTCCTGTCGCGCCCGGCGCCCGAGCCCGAACAGGAAATCGGCAAGCTCGGACCGGATGCGTATTTCAGCGGCCTGATGCGCCAATGGGCGAAGGACGACAAGCTTCGAGGGTTCGATCCGCGCGCGTTGTCGGAGTACCGGAACGCCTGGCGCGATTCCTCGCGCATCCACGCCTTCTGCGAAGACTACCGCGCCAGCGCCGGCGCCGACCGGCGCGCAGACGAGGCCGACCTCGCCGCGCGCCGAACGATCGAATGCCCCACGCTGATCCTCACGGGCGATTTCTTCCTCACGCGCGGCAAGCGACCGGCGCTCGATGTCTGGCGCAGCACGTTCGCGCCGGATGCGCAGGGAGACGAGATCGACGCAGGCCATTTCCTCGCCGAGGAGAACCCGGCTGCGACAGCCGACGCGCTGCTGCGATTCCTGTGACCGGCATGCGCGGCATGGCGCCCCATGGCGCAATCGGCGGCGAGCATGTTTGCTATGCTGTGCGCAGCGTTGAAGGACATGCATGACACCGCAGGACGCGAGCGAGATCGAGATTGAAACCGGCGGCGGCGAGCCGGGAATCTGCGTCGCGCTGGGCGCGGGCGGCGCGCGCGGGCTGGCGCACATCCTCGTCATCGAGGCGATGGACGAACTGGGCCTGCGCCCGAAAGCCATCGTCGGGGCCTCCATGGGCGCAGTGGTCGGCGCCGCGTGGGCGGCGGGCCTGCCCGCCAGCGACATGCGCCAGCATTTGCAACGGTTGTTGCGCAACCGCGCGGAAATCATGTCGCGCGTGCTGATGGCGCGCGTGGGACGGTTCGCCGATCTTCTCGGGGGACAGTTCCAGAATCCGATGCTGCTCGATGGCGAGCGCATCCTCGACCTCTTCTGGCCCAAGAGCGTGCCGGACCGGTTCGAGGATCTGGCGATTCCTTTCACCGCGGTGGCGACGGATTTCTTCGGGCGGCGGGCGCGGCGCTTTTCGGCCGGCCCGCTGGCGCCGGCGGTTGCCGCGTCCATGGCCATCCCGGGACTGATCCGGCCCATCGAGATCGACGGCGCGGTGCTGGTGGACGGTGGGGCGACCGATCCCCTGCCCTATCGCTCGCTGATCGGCCACGGGGATTTCGTCATCGCCTGCGACGTGACCGGCGGCCCCGCCCCTCAGGCCAAGGCCGCGCCCTCCGCCTTCGAGGCGATGTTCGGCGCCGCGCAGATCATGCAGGGCGCCATCACGGCCGAGATGCTCAAGGCCGCCCGCCCGGACCTGCTGCTGCGGCCGGACGTCGACCGCTACAGGGTGCTCGACTTCTTCCATGCCGCCGAAATCCTCAACGCCGCCGAACCGCTGAAGGACGAGATCAAGCGCGCGCTGGAGCGCCGCCTCGTGTGATCGTGGGGCGGGGCGGGGCCGGACCCGTCTATATTGACAGTATGCATACAAACTGTATGCTTACGATATAAACGGGCTCGTACAGCCCGGCCATGCGGGAGAGTCCAGGGATGAGCGGCAACAAGGACAACACCATCATCGTGGTGGGCGGCGGCATCGGCGGCATGGCGTGCGCGCTCGGCCTCAACCAGGCTGGCTTCGACGTCATCGTGCTGGAGCAGGCCCCCGAGATCGGCGAAATCGGCGCGGGCATCCAGCTCGGCCCCAATGCGTTCGCGGCGATGGACGCGCTGGGCTGCGGGCCCCGCGCCCGCGCGCGCGCCGTCTACACCGACGACCTCATCATGATGGACGCCGTGGACGAAACGGTGGTCGGCCAGGTGCCGGTGCGCGAGGAGTTCCGCAAGCGCTTCGGCAATCCCTACGCGGTCATCCATCGCGCCGACATTCACCTGCTCGATCTACGAGGAAGTGCAGACGAAAAAGAACGTCGCGCTGCACACCTCGACGCGCATCATGGACATCGACGTCGGCGACAAGTCCGTGCGCGTCACCGACCAGAACGGGCGCGTGTTCGAAGGCGCGGCGCTGATCGGCGCCGACGGCGTGCACTCGGTGGTGCGCAAGAAGACCATCGGCGACGGCATCGCGCGCGTCCCGGGCCATGTGGTCTATCGCGCCGTGACGCCGCGCGAGGAATTTCCCGAAGACCTGCGCTGGAACGCGGCGACCATCTGGGTCGGCCCCCATTGCCATCTCGTGCATTATCCGCTGCGCGGCGGCGAGCAGTTCAACATCGTGGTGACGTTCCACAGCCGCGAGAAGGAGGAATGGGGCGTGCGCGAAGGCTCGCGCGAAGAGGTCATGTCGTACTTCACGCACATCGCCGCCAAGCCGCGCCAGCTGCTCGACAAGCCGACCTCTTGGAAGCGCTGGACCATCGCGGACCGCGATCCCGTCATGAAATGGGGCGAAGGCCGCGCCACGCTGCTCGGCGACGCCGCGCATCCCATGCTGCAATACATGGCGCAGGGCGCGTGCATGGCCATCGAGGACGCGGTGACGATGCGCGAGGCGCTGAAGGCCTGCGACCGCGACATCGAGAAAGCCTTCCGCCTGTATGAGACCAAGCGCATTCCGCGCACCGGCCGCGTCGTCCTCTCGGCGCGCGAGATGGGCCGCCTGTTCCATGCCGACGGCGTCGAGCGCCTGATCCGCAACTCGATGTGGCAGGGCCGCTCGCCCGAGCGCTATTACGACGCGATCGAATGGCTGTACGGCTGGACAGTCGAAAAATGTCTCGCGTGAGGCCTGGCCCAGGCGCGGCGCGCGCGTTGCACGAGACGCCCGACTATGCGGACGCTGCGGCGAGCGACCTGCCGCTGCACCGCATGCCGGGCCACCATATCCGGCGACTCCAGCAGGTCGCCGTGCGCCTGTTCGCGGAAGAAGTGGGCGCGGACCTGACGCCGGTGCAATACGCCGCGCTGTTCGCCATCGCGCAGCGGCCGGGCGTGGGTCAGGCGCAACTGGCCGCGCTCATCGGCTACGATCGCGCCACGATCGGCGGCGTGATCGACCGGCTCGAACAGAAGAAATGGGTGGGCCGCGTCGCCTCCGCCGAAGACCGGCGCGTGAACCTGCTCACGATCACCGATGAAGGACGCGAAGCGCTTGCGCGCGCCACTCCATCCGTGCGGCGCGCGCAGGAGCGCATGATGGAGCCGCTCGAGCCGGGCGAGCGCGAGGCGTTCGAGCGCATGTGCCTCAAGATGCTCGCGCACCATCTGGGTTGAGCGAAGACGCGCAACGCGCCTTCGCCTTTAGTCCGCCGCGTTTACGGCTTCGGCTTGGCGACGCTCGCCGCAGGCCCCGCCGCCATGACTTCCTTCGCGCGAGAGACCACGTCGGGCGGAGACCGATAGAGATCCTCGATCAGCTTCTGCACCTCGGCGCCCGACACCGGCTCGATTTCGAGCGCCAGCTTTTTCGCCTCGGCGAGGAAATCGGGATCCTTCATCGTGGCGTCGAACGCCGCGCGCAGCGCGCTTGCGCGATCAGCTGGAATGGCGGGCGGCGCAGCGAAGGGCCGCGCGATGATCTGCCGGCTGACGATGAGACGCACGACCTGCTTGTCACGCTCCGACGTGGTCTTCTCGTAGATGGTGGGGACGTTCGGCATTTCGGGGCTGCGCTCCACGGAGAGCTGCAGCAGCACGCGCAGCGCTTCGGGCCCGCTGACCCAGTTTGGCCGCGTCGCCTTTACCGAGCCCCACGACCAGCCGCAGCGGCCATCGAGTTCGCCGCGCTCGGTCGCGAGCGCCATGTCGTTGCCGCCGGGATAGCCGGTGACCAGTTTCAGCTTCGCGCCGGTGAGGCTCTTCACCAGATTCGCGTAGGTGTCGGGATCGGAGCCCGCGCCCTCGCCGCCCATGGCGACTTCGGTGGTCAGCGTATCCTCGAACGTGCGGGCCTTCGATTTCTGCGACACCGCGCAGACGCTGAGTTCAGTGGAGGCGCTGCCGATCCAGGTGAACTTCGTCGCATCGAACTGGAACTTGCCGCTGCCGATCAAGGGCTCCATCGGGATGCCGCGCCCGAAGGTGGCGATCGCGCTGCCGTCCTTGGGCGCGACGTTGTAGAGGTAATTGGCGGACGCGAGGCTGCCCGCGCCCGGCATGTTGGTGACGACGATCGTGGGATTGCCGGGAACGTGCCGTGCGATGTAGCGCCCGATGGCGCGCGCATACACGTCGTAGCCGCCACCGGCGCTGTAGCCGACGATGATCGTGAGCGGCTTGGCGCGATAGAAGTCCGCCAGCCCCTCGCTCTGCGCACGGGCCGTCGACGCCGCCGCGACTGGCGCCAGCGCGAGGCAGGCGAACGCCGCCATTCGCATGCGCGACCGATCCTTCGATGTGATGCTTTTCATGCGGCGACCTCCAGCCAATGCAGCGTGACTGGCCCCAGCCTAGACAAATAAAAGCGCCGTGCCAAATTTGGTATTTTTCCCTTGTCTTGGCACGAGCCGAAAGCCAGTATGCTGCGCACGCAGCGCGCCTTGCACGCACACGGCAAAGGACACGAATTGAAGCCCGCAGCCTTCGCCTATCACCGGCCCGCAACCATCGAGGATGCGGTGCGCATTCTGAGCGAGGTCGCGGACGAGGACGGCCGCGTCATCGCGGGCGGGCAGAGCCTTGCGCCGATGATGGCCTTTCGCCTCGCGCGCCCGAGGCATCTGGTGGACATCAACGACGTCGCGGGACTCGATACGCTCGCGGTTGAAGGAGATGTGCTGCGCATCGGGGCGCGCGTGCGGCATGCGCGCTTTCGACAGGGCGTAATCGCCGGGCCGACGGGCGACCTCTTCGCGAAGGTGATGCCGAACATCGCCAACTACCCGGTGCGCGCGCGGGGCACGTTCTGCGGCAGCCTCGCCCATGCGGACCCCGCGTCCGAATGGTGCGCGCTTGCGGCGCTGCTCGATGCGCAGATCATGGTTCGCAGCGCGCGCGGCGAGCGCCGCATCGCGGTGACCGAGCATTTCGACGGCGTCATGAGCACGAACCTCGCGCCGGACGAGATCATCGTCGAGGCGCGAGCGCCGATGCTCGCGCCGAGAAACGCGCACGGGCTTTCATGAATTCAGCCGCCGCGCGGGCGACTTCGCCATCGCCATGGCCATCGTCGCATTCCGCATCGAGGACGGCCGCATGGCGGGGGCGCGCGTGAGCATCGGCGGCGCCGAGGCGTTTCCGCGCCGCATCCTTGAGGCCGAACGCGCGCTCGAGGGCGCAACGCCCGGCGCCGCCGCCTTCGCGGATGCGGCAGAGGCTGCGGCGCAGGCGGTCGATCCGCTGGAAGACGCGATGACGAACGCCGCCTATCGTCGCAACGTGGTGCGCGCGGTGACGCGCCGCGCACTGGAAAAGGCAGTCCAATGACGCGGCAGACAATCACCCTCGACGTCAACGGACGCCCGCGCGCCGTGACGGTGGAGCCGCGCAAGACGCTGGCCGACACGCTGCGCGAGGATTGCAACCTCACCGGCGCGCATGTGGGCTGCGAGCACGGCGTGTGCGGCGCCTGCACGATCATCGTCGACGGCGAGCCCGTGCGCTCGTGCCTGATGTTCGCCGTGCAGGCCGAGGGCAAGAGCATCCGCACGGTCGAGGGCCTCGCAAAAGGCAACGAACTTCACCCGCTGCAGAAGGCGTTCACGGAGCTTCACGCGGTGCAGTGCGGCTTCTGCACGCCTGGCTTTCTCATGCTCGCCGTCGCTGTTCTGGAAAACGATCCCGACCTCGACGACGAGACGCTGCGCGATGTGGTCGCGTCGAACCTGTGCCGCTGCACTGGCTACGAAAACATATTGAAGGCGGTGCGCGCAGCCGCGGACGAGATGAGGCGGGCGCCATGAACGAGAAGCCCAAGGGCCTCATCGGCCAGTCCGTCCAGCGCATCGAGGATCGCCCGCTCATCCTCGGCAAGGGGACGTTCGTCGCCGACATCTCGTTCCCGCATCAATTGCACATGCGCATCGTGCGCTCGAGCGTCGCCCATGGGCGCATCGTCTCGATCAATGTTGACGCGGCGCTCGCCGCGCCCGGCGTTCACGCGGTGTGGACCGCGACGGACATTCCGCAGATCGGCCCCATCGATTTCCGCGAAGGCAAGATCGAGAAGCTGGAGCCCTATCGCCAGCCGGTCCTCGCCATAGATCGCGTGCGCTATGTGGGCGAGCCCGTCGCGGCCGTGTTCGCGAGCGACGCGTATCTGGCCGAAGACGCGGCCGAACTGGTCGAAGTCGAGATCGAGGACCTGCCGGTGATCGTCGACGCGCGTGCGCAGACGGGCGAATTCGCGCCGGGCCTTTCGACAGAAGCCGCCATCATCACGCAGGGCTTCGGCGACACCGCGAGCGTGTTCGCCAATGCGCACGCCGTGGTCGAGATCGACGTGTCGGTCGGACGCCATTCGGGCGTGCCGCTGGAAACGCGCGGCGCGATCGGCCGCTACGACGCGGCGCGCGACGTGCTGGAACTGCACGGCGCGGCAAAGGTGCCGCACAAGAACAAGGAAACGCTGGCGCGTCTGTTCGATCGTCCCGCATCCGGCCTGCACCTGTTCGAAGCGCATGTGGGCGGCGGCTTCGGCGTGCGCGGCGAGATTTATCCCGAGGATATTCTCGTGCTCGCCGCAGCGCTGCGCTTCGGCGGCGCCGTGAAATGGATCGAGGACCGGCGCGAGCATCTGATGGCCGCCAACCAGTCGCGCGAGCAGCACCACAAGGTGCGCGCCGCGGTCGATGAGAAAGGCGCGCTGCTCGCGATCGAAAACGAATTCTGGCACGACCAGGGCGCCTATCCGCGCACGCACGCGATGCGCGTGGCGGAGACCACGTGCGGCATTCTGCCGGGGCCCTATCGCGTCGGCGCGTATCGCGCGGTGGGGCATTACCGCCTCACCAACAAGACGCCGGCGGCGACCTATCGTGCGCCCGGCCGCTACGAGACGAACTTCGTGCGCGAGCGTTTGCTCGACGCCATCGCCGCGCGGCTTGGCCTCTCGCGCGTGGCGGTTCGCAAGGAGAACCTCATCCTCTCGGAGGAGATGCCCTACGCACGGCCGCTCAGCGTGCTGGAAGACGACGTGTCGTATGATTCCGGCGACTACACGGGCCTGCTCGACAAGTCGCTCGCCGCGATCGGCTGGGACGACCTGCAAGCGCGCCTTGCGGAACGCCGCGCGCGCGGAGAACTCGTCGGCGCGGGCCTCGCCACGTTCGTCGAGAAGAGCGGACTTGGACCCAGCGACGGCGCCCACGTGAGCGTCGACACGACCGGCGCCATCGAGGTCATTACCGGCGGCGCGTCCGTGGGACAGGGATTCGAGACCGTGATGGCGCAGGTATGCGCGGAAGCCCTCGGCTCCGACTATCGCAACGTGCGCGTGGTCCACGGCCGCACGGATCGCATCGACTTCGGCATCGGCGCACACGCTTCGCGCGCGACGGTGATGACCGCGAACGCGGTGCATGCGGCGGCCCTCAAGGTGCGCGAGAAAGCCCTGTCGTTCGCGGCCGAAATGCTTCAGAGCGAAATGGCGTCGCTCGACATCGTTGACGGCCGCGTCATCCGCAAGGGCGAGAACGGCGGACCCTCGATCACGCTGGGCGAGATCGCCAATCATCTTCGCCCCGCGGCGCGCCTGCGGCGCGGACGCGAACCCGGGCTCAGCTCCGATGGCTGGTTCGACACCGACCATCAGACCTACCCGTACGGCAACCAGATCGCCGTCGTGTCGCTTGATCGCGAGACCGGCGCGGTCAACGTCGAGCAATATCTGATCGCGTATGACATCGGCCGCGCGATCAACCCGGTGCTGGTGCGCGGCCAGATTCTCGGCGGCTTTGCGCAGGGACTCGGCGGCGCCCTCTACGAAGAATTTCTCTATGATCAGCGCGGCGAACCGCTGTCGGTTTCGCTCGTCGACTATCTCATGCCGACTGCGCACGAAGTGCCGGACGTGCAGGTGATCATCGCGGAAGATGCGCCCAGCACGCGCAATCCGCTGGGCATCAAGGGCGCGGGCGAGAGCGGCATCGCGGCCGTGGGCGCGGCGATCGCGTCGGCTGTCGACGACGCGCTCGGCTCGCCGGGCGCGATCACGAAATTGCCGATCACGCCGCAGGCGCTGAAGGTGATCATCGACGCCCTGCCGAAGCGGGCGTGAGGGCGCTCAAGGCGCCGGCGGCGTCTCGCCACGCATGACGGCGGCGGCTTCCAGCGCAGCCTTGACGATTCCTGCGTAGCCCGTGCATCGGCACAGATTGCCGGAAATCGTGACCTTCACCTCTTCCTCGCTCGGTGAAGGATTGTCGGCGAGAAGCTCCATCAGCGTCGTCAGCATGCCCGGCGTGCAGAAGCCGCATTGCAGCGCGTGGTTGCGCTGGAACGCTTCCTGCAGCGGGTGCAGCGTATCGTCCGTGTTCGCAATTCCCTCGATGGTGAGGATGTCGCAGCCGTCCGCCTGCACGGCGAGCATGAGGCAGGAGCGCGCGCTGCGCCCGTCGACGAGCACCGTGCACGCGCCGCACACGCCGTGCTCGCAGCCCACGTGCGTGCCGGTGAGCCGCAATTCATGACGCAGGAAATCCGACAGCAGCATGCGCACCGGCGCTTGCCGGCGATGCTCGACGCCGTTGACCTTCAACGTCACTGAACGGGTCTCGGTCACGTGCGTTTCCCTTCCTCGCCGGCGCGCGAGAATGCTGTTTCCAGCGCGCGTGCGGCCAGCTTGCGGCACAGATGCTTGCGATAATGAGCAGGCGTATAGGGATCGTCTTCGACCTCGATCGCGCCGCACGCGTCAGCCGCAGCCTCGATGGCCTCGGCGGTGAGAACCGCGCCGCACAGCGCCTCCTCGACCTCGCGCATGCGCATCGGCCCCGAGCCGACGCCGCCCAGCGTGAGGCTTGCGCGCGCGACCTTTCCGTCGTCGCCGACGCTCAGGAGCGCTGCGGCGGAGACGATGGCGAAATCTCCATGGCGGCGCGCGAACTCGACGAACGCGGAGCCCGCGCCGGCGGGCCAGAGCGGAAATCGGATGGCGCGCACCATCTCGTGGGGCTCGAGCGAGGGCATGAGATAGCCGAGCGGAAACTCATGGAATTCGATCGAACGCGATGCGCCGTCGCTGACCACATCGACGACGGCGTCGTAGGCCGCGGCGATGCACGGCAATTCCGCCGCAGGATCGAGATGACAGAGCGAGCCGCCGATCGTGCCGCGATTGCGCGTCTGCCGATGGCCGACGAATTGCAGCGCCTCGAACATCAGGGGCAGATGCCTGCGAACATCATCGCTGAACTCGAGATCGCGCTGGCGCGTCATGGCGCCGATCTCGACATGGTCGTCATGCACGACGATGCCCGAAAGCTCGGGGATGCGGTTGATGTCGATGACGTGATCGGGCGTCGCGAACCGCATGTTGAGCATGGGCAGGAGCGATTGCCCGCCCGCGAGCACGCGCGCGTTCTCGAGGCCCGCGAGCAGCGAGACCGCCTCGCCGACGGACGTGGGCGCGTGATAGCTGAATGGCGGCGGCTTCATCTCGTCTCCCGATCGCCCCTTGTCACCAGCCCAGGATCTGCGCCGCGCGCTTCAGCACGTCGGGCGGTATCTTCGAGCTCCTGGCCACCATGTCTTCAAGCTCGGCGCCGCTCTTGTAGCGAATGTCGAGCGAGATCTTCTTCGCCTCCGCGAGGAGCGCGGGATCCTTCATCGCCGCTTCGAACGCAGTGCGCAGATCCGTGACGCGCTCGGCAGGAACCTCCGGCGCGACCCAGTAATTATAACCGATCTCGACCGGAAGCGTCACGAGCGTCGCGATCTGCCTGTCCTGCTCGTTCGTGACGAGGTCGAGCAGCCTCGGCACGTTCGGCAGGTCGGGTTCCTTTTCAAGGCCGATCTGCACCAGCAGCGAAATCGAGCCGTCCTTCAGCCATTGCGGGCGCGTGGTCTGCAGGCTCGAATAGGAGCCGCCACCGCGGCCCTCGACCTCGCCGCGCTCCAGCGCGAGATTGCTCTCGTTCGTGCCCGCATAGCCGTTGATGATCTTGAACCGCGTGTTGAGAAGGCCGTTCATCACGTTGGGATAGATGTTGGCGTCCGAGATGACGCCGCTGCCGGCCATCATCACTTCGCGCTTCTTCGCATCCTCAATGGTGCGAATTCCGGACGCGGTCCATGTGTAGGCGACGTTGTTGGACGAGGCCATGCGCCCGATCCAGCGGAACTTGCTGGCGTCATATTGCGCGCCCTTGCCGCCGAGTTGCTGGAACAGCGCCGCGCCCTGGTTCACGCCGGCGATGACCGTGCCGTCCTTTGCAGCCGTGGCGTAGACGAAGTTCGCCGCGTTCACGCCGCCTGCGCCGGGCATGTTCTGCACGATGACGTTCGGCTTGCCGGGAATGTGCGGACCATAATAGCGAGCCAGCAGACGCGCGTAGAGATCGTAGCCGCCGCCGGGGCCGAAGCCGACGATGATGTTGATCGTCTTGCCGGTGTAGAAGGCGGCGGCATCCTGTGCATGCGCGGCGCCGCTGAAAGCAGCGATCGCGAAGCCAGCGAGCGCTGCGCCCATCTTCCGCTTCGATCCAGTGCGTATCATGGCGTCGCTCTCCTGATGGAAGACTAGTCTGTCGAGGATTTCTTGCGGAATGCGTCCTTGCCAGCGCTCCACAATCCCTGAGCCACGACTTTTGCCAGCGAAATGTCGCCGGCGGGAGCCGCTTGCGCGCCGCTGAGATCAGCTTCGAGGTTCTTTGCGAACTGGTTCATGATCGCCTGGGCCGTGCTCTGGATCAGTGCAGCGCCGCGTCCGTACTGGGCGATGAAGCCGGCTAACTGTACGTCGCTCTCCACTATAATTTTCGTTCCGCCATTGTCATCGTGAAGCTGGAATACGACGTCGGCGGACGCGGTGCCGCGCGCCTTCTCCTCCGCGCCCTTGGCCTTCGCCACTACGCGCAGCGCGGCCTCGTCACGCTCGGTGAACTGCAGCGTGCCCTTGAACTGCAGCGCGACCGGTCCGAGCTTCACGCCCACGCGCCCGACGCAGGTTCCGTCCTCCTTCTGCTCGAGGAGTTCGGCGCCCGGCGCGCAGCGCGCCACGCGCGGGATATCGTCGAGCGTGGCCCAGACGACGGGCACGGGAGCAGCGATCCGGATTTCGTTCTTTATCTTCATTATGCCGCAACCTTGGGCTTGCTCTTCGGGGCCTCGGCATGAGCGCGCTCGTCGTCGCGCTCGAGCGCGTAACGGATCAGAGCGGCCGAGCGGTAGAGGCCATGCACCATCTTGCTGTAGGGAATTGCAATAAAGAAGGCGAGCACGAAACCAAGGTGGATCGCGAGCAGCATGCCCATGGCCCCGGTTTCGCGCAGGCCGAGAAGCAGCAGCCCCGTCACCGAGATAATCAGAAGAAGCATGAGCAGCGCATAATCGCCGCCGATCATCTTCTTCGACAACGGCGCGGGATCGCTGACGATCTTGATCCAGATGAGCCCGATTGGCCCGATCACCAAGCCGATGCCGCCGATGGTCCCCAGCATTACGGGCAGGCTGAAGAAGGGATACGGCGCCTGCAGGCCGAGCACATGATCGTAGATGGTCGCCACCGATGTCGCGGCGAAGCAGAGCATGAAGCCGTAGAACGTGAAGTGGTGAAAATAGCGCCGGCGCATGGAGAAGTGATCGTCGACGTCGTTGCAGCCGTGCCCGCCGCCGCCAAGATACCTGAGTGTGAACACATCATGCAGCGCCTGCGCGAGCGTGCGTGGGCGCACAATGTCGGACGCGGGCCGCTGCGACGCGCGCCAGAAATTGCGGAAGCTCATGACCAGCGACAGGATCGCGAACAGGAACGTCGCGCCCGCAAACGCGGTCATCACGCCCCATGGAATGACCTTGTAGAAGGCCCCGGGCCCAACATGGCTCGCGAAGACGATCTTCGGATCCTGGATGAGCATCATCGCGATAATGACGCCCGCGACGCAGAGTGCGGACAGCAGCGTCAGCAGCGTGCCGTTCTTCTCGAAGAACTTCGCCATCGGCTGCGGCCAGGCGTAATCCGCGTAGGTCTGCAACCGAAGTTCGGCGAACGTCTTCGGCACGTTGATGCCGAATGGATGGGGCGGCGCATACTGGCAGGAATGATAACATCCCTGGCAATTGTGGCAGAGGTTGGCGAGGTAATCGAGATCGCCGTCGGTGAACTCGCGGCGCATTTCCATCGCCGGAAACACGGCGCAATAGCCCTCGCAATAGCGGCAGGCGTTGCATACTTCCATGGCGCGCCGCGCTTCGTCGCGCACACCGCCCTCTGCGAGATCGACCAGATTAATTGAGGACACGTCGTGCTGCCTCCCGTCCTGCGATGCGTCCGAACACGGTTCCAATCGACATGCCGAACCCCGCCAGATAACCCTTGCTGAGAATGTTGCCGGCCATGATCTCGCCCGAGGCGTAGAGATTTGCGGTCGGCTCGTTGTTGGCCATCAGAACGCGCGCGCGCTCGTCGACCTTCACGCCAAGATAGGTGAACGTGATGCCGGGGCGCAGCGGATAGGCGATGAACGGCGCGGTGTCGATCTTCTGCGCCCAGTTCGTCTTGGGCGGAGTAATGCCCGCCGTCGTGCACCCGTCGAGCTTCGTGGAATCGAAATTGCCCGGCTGCACGGCGGCGTTGTAGGCGTTGATTGTCCTCTCGACCGCGTCCGGATCGAGCCCGAGTTGTCCGGCGAGTTCGCGGATCGTGTTTGCGCGGTATGCGGGAAACACCGACGGCATGAACAGATTCGCGGCCTTGCTGTCCACGATGGAATAGCCGATCTGGCCCGGCTGCTGCGCGATGAGACGGCCCCAGATGGCGTAGCGCTTGGGCCACACGTCCTCGCCCTCGTCATAGAAGCGTTCGCCGTTCTGGTTGAGCATGATCGAGAACGGCACCGAGTCGAGGCGCGAGGCGATGCCGCCGTCGAACTTCGGCGCGCGCGCGTCGATGCCCACCGCATGGCATTGCGTGGGATCGCCGATCTGGTGCACGCCCTGATCGAGAAGGCTGCGCAGGACGCGGCCCTTCGCATACGGCGTGCCGCGAATGAGGAAGTTCTCGGCCGACGGTCCCCAGTATTCCTTCAGCCATTCGATGTTGGCCTGAAAACCACCGCTCGATGCGACAACCGCCTTCGAGCGCACGGTCGCGGGGAAGCCCTTGCTGACGATCTTCACCTCGCGCACGAAGCCGTCGTCGAGCACGAGGTCTGTCGCTTCCGTATCGTACAGTACTTCGACGCCGATCTGCTCGGCGTGATTGAACAGCGCGTTCACCAGCGACTTGCCGCCTCCCAGGAAGAATGCGTTGGTGCGCGACAGGTTCAGCGTCCCCGTGAGCGAAGGCTGGAAGCGCACGCCGCGCGCCTCGAGCCAGGGCAGCGACCCCTCGGTCTCGCGGATCGTTATGCGCGCGAGTTCCTCGTTCGTGTTGTTGCCGGTGACGCGCTTGAGGTCGTCCCAGTATTCATCCTCGAGATAGCGCTCGGTGAGCACTGACGTCGGCTCGGAATGCATGGCGCGCAGGTTGCGCGTGTGCCGCGTGTTGCCGCCGCGGAACGCCTTCGGCGCCCACTCGATCAGCAGCACGGAAGCGCCGGCCTCACGCGCAGTGATCGCGGCGCACAGCGCCGCGTTCCCGCCGCCGATGACCAGCACGTCATAAACTTTCGAGAGAGACGTCATTCAAGCTGACCTTTGCCCCAGGCGGACCGCGCCGGCGTTCTGTCGCCGTTCTTCTCGCAATCGCGCAATGAAACGTATTGTACGGATTTCGACGCTGTCAAACGGTTTCGGCTGTACAAGGCCGTTGCGTGCGATCCCATCATTCGCCCTTTCGCGGGGTGAGGATGACGCGGTCGAGCGTGGCGCGTTGCTCGACCATGCGCATGGCCTGCGCAAACCGCGACAAGGGCATTTCCACAACGGCGCCCGGGTCGATGAGCCCGCGTTCGAAGAAATCGAAAATCTGGCGGTAGCACGCCTGCAGCATGTCGGGGCGGCGCTTGCGATAATCGCTGATCTGAAGGCCGCTCACCTCCATGTTCTTCAGCATGAGGTAATTTACTTTCACCGTCGGAATACGGCCCGCGGCGAAGCCGACGATGACGACGCGGCCGCGCCACGCCACGGCGCGGATGGCCGCGTCGAAGATGTCGCCGCCGAGCATGTCGATGACCACATCGGCGCCGCGTCCATCGGTGAGCGCAGCGACTTCCTTGCGCAGATTTTCACGCAAGTCTTCAGCCGCGAGATTGACCACGCCGTCAGCGCCGGCAGCGTAAGCTGCCTCCGCACGCGCAGGCGAAGAGATCGCGGCGATCACGCGCGCGCCCATCGCCTTGCCCAATTGCATGCACGCGCGCCCCACCGCGCCCGTGGAGCCCAGCACCAGCAGCGTTTCACCCTTCTGCAAGCGGCCGCGATCGGTGAGCGCAAACCATGCGGTGTCGTAGGCGAGCGACATGGCGCCAGCCTGCGAGAACGAGAGCTTTTCGGGGATGTGATAACAATCGCTCGCCGGCGCGCGGGCGTATTCCGCATAGCCGCCGGTTTCGGCCATGGCAAGGACGCGATCGCCCAACTTGAAGCCCTGCACGCCCTCGCCGATCTCGGCGACGACACCTGCGGGCCCCTTGCCCGGCGTGAACGGCAGCGGCGGCGCAAACTGATACTTGCCGGCGACGACGACGAGATCGACATAGTTGACAGGCGCGGCGTGGACCTCGATCACGATCTCGTTCGCGCGCGCAACGGGCCGCGGAACGTCCGCGATGCGGGCGTTCTCGAAAGGCCCGAACTGATCGAACACGACAGCGCGCATCGTTTCCCTCATTTGCCCTGCGCCGCCAGCGCGCTGAAGACGCCGCGGCCCACCGCGACGAGCTTGCCTCTGGGATCGGCGATCTCCACGTCGGCGCGGCCGATCGAGCGGCCGAGCCGCAGCAGCTTGCCGGTCGCGACAAGATCGCCCTGCGCGGGCGCGAGATAATCGACGCGCAGGTCGATGGTCGGCGCCATGTCGCCAAGGCGCACCGCGACGGCGGCATGGGCTGCAATGTCGATCATCGCGGCCAGGACGCCGCCGTGCCAGTCATCGCTGTCGTAGGCGCGGCGGAATTCCGGCCTTGCGCGAAAGAGCACCTTCACCTCGCCCGCCGCCGCATCGACGCTGATGGGCTCTGGCTGAAGAAAGGCGTGGTAGGGGGCGCGCGCCATCTCTCTCTTCAATTGCTCGAGCGCGGCGTTCGCCATCATGCGCGCTCCATGAAGCGCACGGGCTGCGGCGTGACTTCGCCCGCAACGATGGCCCGCACGAGTTCGCGCTTGAGGATCTTGCCGCTCGCGGTCAGCGGCAGGTCGTCCATCGCGAGAAAATATTCGGGCATGTCGAATTTCGACAGACCCGCTTCGTCGAGATGCGCAAGCACTTCGTCGGCGTTGAGCGCATGGCCCGGCCGGAACGCGATCGCGAGGCATACTTTTTCGCCAAGCCGTTCGTCGGCGACCGGCACGGCCGCGGCGCGAAGCACCGAGGTGTGCCGCAGCGCGAGGCCCTCGATCTTGGCGGGATAGATGTTGTGCCCGCCGCGAATGATGATGTCCTTCTTGCGCCCGGTGACGCGCAGGCAGCCCTGCTCGTCGATCCACCCGAGGTCGCCCGTGATGAACCAGCCACTGGCGTTGAAGCTGCTCTCGGTCGAGGCCTGGTCGTCAAAATAGCCGAGCATCAAGCTCGCGCCGCGCCCGCAGATCTGGCCCGGCTCGCCGGGGGCAGCCTCTTCGTCCGGGTTCTCGGTCTTGAATATCTTCACTTCATACGAAGCACAGACGCGGCCCGACGTCTCGCAGATCACGTTCGGTTCGTCGTGCGGCAGTGTGTAGTGATGAGAGCCCGCCTCGGTCATGCCGAAGCCGCTTTGGGGCGTTACGCCGTGCTCCAGAAGGCCCGCCGCGACGCTCGGCGGAACGGACGCGCCTGAAATGCGAAAGCCTTTCACGCGGCCAAGGCTCGACATCTTGCGGCGGCGCAATTCAGCCAGCATGTCGATGGCGTGCGTGGGAACGCCGATCACGAAACTCGCGTTGGTCTCGACGATGCGATCGACGAGGCTGGCGCCGCGCGCCAGATCGTGCACGACGAATTCGCCGCCGCGCACCAGCGTCATCACGAGCGCGCCAAAACCCAGATTATGGCTGAGAGGGCTCATGGAATAGGTGACGCCGTCGGAGCCCAGGCTCCAGTCGGTGGACATCGCCAGCGCGTTGGCCAGCAGCGTGTTGTCCGAATGCATCACGCCCTTGGGCTCGCCGGTCGTGCCCGACGTGAAGGCGAGATAGATGATCGTGTCGGGATCGTCGGCGCGCGGCGCGGGCTCGATGTGATCAGAGGCCGTCAGCGCGTCCGTTTCGAGGTCGTAGACGGCGCGAAGGGAGGCGAGCCCAGCGACTTCATGAAAGATATTCTTCTTCCTGGCGTCGGCTCCATAACCGGCGCGCGCGATGAGGACGCTCGCGCGCATGCGCGCCAGAAGGCCCGCGACATCGGACACGGTGTGATCGCGATGCAGCGACGGACAGCAGATGTAACCATTGCGCGAGCAGGCCAGAACGATCGCGGCGATCTCGACGCAGCTCGGCAGCCAGATGGCGACGCGCTCTCCCGCGCGAACGCCGCGCGCGTGCAGCGCCGCGGCGAGCTGATCGGCCTGCGCGAGAAGTTGCGCATAGGTGAGCCGTCGCGAGGCGTCGCGGATGGCGAACGCGTCGGGCGCGCGCGCCGTCTGCTTGCGCACGTATTCATAGATGCTGTCGTCGCCCCAATGGCCCTGGCGGCGAAACTCGAGCGCCTCGCGATAACCCAGGAGCGTAAGCGTCGTATTCTTCATGCGTCCATTTCCATGCGTATGGATGCGACCTGCTGCATCCAGAGCGCCGCGCGCAGAAGGGTCCGGTCTTCTCCGGCCGGCGCGACAAGTTGAATCCCGACGGGCATGCGATTGGGCCCGCGATGCGCGGGCAACGCGATCGATGGCGCGTGCAGAAGCGTCCACAGCGCCTGGAACGAAGGGTCCCCGGTGTAGTGCAATCCGACAGGCGCCTCGCCATTTACCGCCGGCGCGATCACCACATCGAAGCGGCGCAGGAGCGTGTCGGCTTCCATGCGCGCAATGGCGACAAAGCGCAGCGCCGCGCGATAGTCGGACTCGGAAATGGCGTAGCCGCTTTCCATCGTCTTCTGCAAGGCGGGGCTGAGCTTGTCGCGGTGCGCGGCCCATTCCCACGGCAGCGAGCGGGCGCGCTCGACGTCGTTGATGATCGCGCGCGCCTGCGTGAGTTCCGAGAAGTGCCCCGGAAGCTCGAATTCCTCGACGCTCACGCCCACGCCTTCGAGCTTCTCGACGGTCTTTTCCACGCACGCATGCGTTTCGGCTTGCGCGATGTCCCACATGTAGGTGCGGCAGAGGCCCACGCGCGGCGCGGTCTCGAGCGGTGCGAGCACTGCGGGAGAGGCCCCGCGCAACACGTCGTCGCAATAGGCCGCGTCCTCCACGGTGCGCGATATGAGCCCGATCGTGTCGATGCTCTCGGCTGCGAACCGCAACCCCTCGCGATTGTAGCCGCCGAACGTCGGCTTGTAGCCGACCAGTCCGCAGAACGAAGCTGGCCTCAGAACAGATCCGCCAGTCTGCGTGCCGAACGCGATGGGAACCATGAAATCGGCGACGGCGGCGGCCGAACCGCTGGACGAGCCGCCCGGCGTGCGCGCGGGATCGAGCGGGTTCGTCGTGATGTTCGGGTAGGCGCCGGCGAATTCGCAGGTGATCGTCTTGCCGAGCACGATTGCGCCCGCCGTGCGCAGCATTGCCACGCAGGAGGCGTCGTTGCGCGACTGCCATCCTTCATAAATCGGCGAGCCCATCTGGGTGGGATAATCAAAGGTGTTGAGCACGTCCTTGACGGCGAATGGCACTCCGCGCAAAGGACCTTTGATGGCGCCTTCGTCGCACGCGCGCGCCTGCGCAAGCGCCTTGTCCGCATCGAACGCGGCCCACGCGCGCACCGTTCCCTCACGCTCCTCGATGCGCTCGATCAGCGCGCGCACGAGCGCCTGCGAGGTCACGTCGCCACGGGCGATGGCCTGCGCCGCGTCTATGACCGAGAGCGATCGCAACTGGTCGCTGGTGAAGGCTTCACTCACGCGCTGACCACCTTCCAGGGAATGTCCTCGCCGCCGCGATAGATCAGCGCGCGCTCTTCCGGACCATCGAACAGGACCTCTTCCGGCGCCTTCCACGACGCCTTTTCGAGCGTGATCGTGTCGGCGTTCGGCGGCAGGCCATAATGCTTCGGGCCGTTCAGAGACGCGAACGCCTCGAGGTTTTCGAGCTTGCCGTCCTCCTCGAAAATCTGCGCATAGGTTTCGATGCAGACCGGCGAGTTGAAGAGCCCGGCGGAGCCGACCACGCCCAGCTTGCGCGCGACGGGATGGGGCGCGGAATCCGTGCCGAGGAAGAAGCACGCTTCGCCCGACGTAGCGGCCTGGCGGATGGCGAGCCGGTCCTGCTCGGTCTTGATGACGGGCATGCAATACATATACGGGCGATTGCCCCAGCCGAGCCAATCGGTGCGATTGAGCTGCATGTGATAGGGCGTGACGCTGGCGCCGACCTGCGGCGCAGCGCTTCGCACGTAGTCGATGCCGATCTTCGAGGAGATGTGCTCGAAGACGATCTTGAGGCCGGGAAACTTTTGCGTCATCGGGATCAGGCGTCGATCAATGAAGACCGCTTCGCGATCGAACACATCGACCGTGGGATCGACCTCCTCGCAATGGATGAGCAGCAGCATGCCGATCTTTTCCATGCGCGCGAGCACGCGCTCGATCTTGCGGTAGTCGGTCACGCCCGCCGCCGAGTTCGTCGTCGCGTTGGCCGGGTACAGCTTCACCGCCGTGAAAATGCCTTCGCGGAAGCCGTGCTCGACGTCGTCCGGATCGGTGTCATCGGTGAGATAGCACGTCATCAGCGGCGTGAACTTCGTGTCCGCCGGCAGCACGCTCAACGCGCGCTGGCGATAGGCTGCGGCGTCAGCGGCCGTGAGAACCGGCGGAACGAGATTGGGCATCAGGATGGCGCGGCCAAAGCAACGCGCCGTGAACGGAAGCGAGGCCTTCAGCATCGCGCCGTCGCGCACATGCAGGTGCCAGTCGTCCGGTCTCGTGATGGTGATCCGCTGCGTCATGACGCGCCCTCTTTCCGGTCCCTGAGGCTCACTGCGCGTGCGCCTCGACGAATGCGACAATATCCTGCGGCAGGATCGGCGTGCGAACGACACGCGCGCCGAACGGCGACAGCGCATCGTCCACAGCCGAGGCGATGGCCGCCGTCATGGGGATGACGCCTGTCTCGCCCACGCCCTTGACGCCGAGTTCGTTCAGCGGAGTCGGCGATTCCCGATGCACGAGCTTGAGGCGCGCGGGCGTCTCGGTCGACGTCACCAGCAGGTATTCGGCCAGCGTCATGGAGAGCGGCTGCGCGTTCTCGTCGTAGGACATCTGTTCGAACAGCGCGTTGCCGATCCCGTGAATGATTCCGCCGATAATCTGGCCTTCGACGATCTGCGGATGAATGACGCGGCCGCAATCATGCGAGAACGTGATGTTGGCCACATGCACCTGGCCCGTGTCGATATCGACCTCGACCTCAACGACGGCCGTGCCGTTGGCGTAGGTCATGTCGTTGATGATGACGCGCTCGGTGGCCTCGAGGCCGGGCGAAACGCCGCCGGGAATGTAATAGCCGGGCAGGCCCGCGACCGCGCGGCGAGATTTCGCCAAGCGAAAGCGAACGGCCATCGCTGCCGCGAACGCGGACGCGGTCGCCCTCGATCTCGAGCGCCTGCTCGCCGACATCCAGAACTGCGCTTGCGACGGTGAGCGCCTTCTTGCGCACGTTCTTCGCGGCGGCGTGCGCGGAAGCGCCGGCCATCACGGCCTGCCGGCTGTTGAAGCCGCCCATGCCCAGTTCGATCGCCGCAGTGTCGCCGGTGGTGATGACGAGATTGTTCACGTCGCCGCCAAGCTCCTCGGCCACGACCTGCGCGATCATGGTCTTCGTGCTCTGGCCCATGGCCGCCGCGCCGGTGGCGACATGGATGCGGCCGTTTTCCGCGACGCGGACGCTCACCGGCTCGAACGGCCCGCGGCCCGTGCCTTCGACATAGTTTGCAAGCCCGATGCCGAGATAGCGGCCCTGCTTGCGCGCCGCGGCCTGGCGCGCGGGGAAATCGTCCCAGCCCGCATGCTCCAGCGCGTCGGCCTGGCTGCGCGGATAATCGCCGCTGTCGAGCACCACCTGCATGCCGCCGCGCGTCTTCATCGGCGTGGCGTACGGCATCTTTGCCGCCGGCACGAGATTGCGGCGGCGAAGCTCCGCACGGTCCATCTTCAGTTCGCGCGCAGCCTTGTCGAGCAGGCGCTCCATGACGAAGACGGCCTGCGGCTGGCCAGCGCCGCGGATCGGCGTGACGGGCGTCTTGTTTGTGAGCGCGAGCTTGATGTCGAGCTTCAGCGCCGGCACGACATAGGCCAGCGTCAACGCGGCGGCCGAGCCGTACGGCACGTTGACGCCGCGCGCGGTCCACGCGCCGTGATCGTGGATCAACTCGCCGCGCAGGCCAAGAATGCGCGCCTCGATCATCGAGCGCGATCTCCATGGTCCAGATCTGGTCGCGCTCCTGCGTGGTGGAGACGAAGTGTTCGCGGCGATCCTCGATCCATTTCACCGGTCGCTTCAGCAGCAGAGCGGCCAGCGTGATCGCGACTTCCTCGGGATAGAAGACGAGCTTGGGGCCAAAGCCGCCGCCCACATCGGGCGTGACGACGCGCAGCCTGTTTTCGTCGAGGCGCAGCAGATCGAGCAGATAGCGCTTGGCGGCGTGCGGCGTCTGCGTCGAGGACCAGACCGTCACCTTGTCGTCGAGTTCGTCATAGTTCGCGACGACGCCGCGTCCCTCGAGGCTGTGCGCCACGCCGCGATGCTGCGAAAGCGTTTCGGAAAAGACATGCGCGGCGCTGGCGAAAGCCGCATCCACGTCGCCGTAGTTGAAATCGAACTGCGCGCACAGATTGTGCGGCGAGGCTGAATGGGCCGTCGGCGCGCCGGGCTCCAGCGCCGCGACGCAATCGGCGACTGCGGGCAGCGGATCGTAATCCACCAGCACCATGGAGGCGGCGTCTTCCGCCACGTAACGGTCGGCGGCGATGATGATCGCGACGGGCTCGCCGACGTGAACGACTTCGTCGTGCGCAAGAATGGGGCGATCGAGCTCCTGCCGAAATGCGGGGCTCGGCAGCGCAACGCGCAACTTGTTTTCGGTGACGTGGGGGAGAATGTCCGTAGCCGTCCAGATCGCCAGCACGCCGGGCAGCGCGCGCGCGGCCTCGCAATCGATTGACAATATTCTGGCGTGTGCGAACGAAGAGCGGACGAAGGCGACGTGAACCATGCCCGGCAAGGCGATGTCGTCGACGAAGCGTCCCTTCCCGCGCAAGAGCGGAGGGTCTTCGAGCCGCGCAATGCTCTGACCGAAGACGCTGGCCATCGACTGGGTCCTCCGAGGGCTCCACGCTGCAGCCCGGGCCCGGTTTCGACTGGGTACCAAAGGCTCGAAGCCTTGTCACGAATTTTGTTGGGCGTGACATTTTATGGACAATTGACCAAAATTGGACTAGCTTGCAAATCCATGGCGCGGACGCTCCAATGAGCACGGCAGCAGGCCGCTTCGACACCTTTCAGCACCAGAGGAGACGTCAGTGCAGGCAACCGAGCGCAAGCCACAAAGCCAGGATCTGCGGGACTGGATCAAGCAGATGGATGCGGCGGGCGAGCTGGTGCATGTGCGCGGCGCCGACCGGGAAGCGGAAATCGGCGGCATCATCGACATCGCCATGCGGAAGATGGGGCGCCCGGCGGTGCTCTTCGACGACGTGCCCGGCTACAAGCCCGGCTTCCGCGTGCTTTCGAACCTGCTCACCTCCGTGCGGCGCATCTCGCTCACGCTTGGCCTGCCCGCCAACACGTCCGAGGTGGACCTCGTGCGTTTCTGGCGCGACTACATGCGCGATGCGCCGACGATTGCGCCCAAGGTCGTCAACACCGGAGCGCTGCTGGAAAACGCCTACGAGGGCGACGACATCGACCTCCTGCAGATTCCCGCGCCGCGCTGGCACGAAGGCGACGGCGGCTATTTCATCGGCACCGGCTGCATGGTCATCATGAAGGATCCGGACTCGGGCTGGATCAACTACGGCGCGTATCGCGTGCAGGCGCACGACAAGAAGACCGCGTCGGTCATGATCTCGAAGGGCAAGCACGGCGACATCCTGATGCGCAAGTATCATGACGCCGGCAAGCCCTGCCCCATCGCCGTCGTCGTCGGCGTGCATCCGGGATTGTTCGCCGTCGCCGGCCTCGAGATCCCCTACGGCAAGAACGAGTTCGAGGCGGCAGGCGGCCTCCTGGGCGACGCCGTGCGCATCATCAACGGCCCCGTCACGGGCCTGCCGATCCCCGCCGAAGCCGAGATCGCCTTCGAAGGCTATGTGCACAAGGACGACCTCGTCGAGGAAGGCCCGCTCGGCGAATGGACCGGCTATTACGCTGGCGGGCGCGCCATGCGTCCCGCCATCCGCATCGAGCGCCTGTGGCATCGCAACGATCCGATCCTCACCGGCGCCATTCCCGGCATTCCGCCCAACGACGACACGTTCTACCGCGGCACCGCGCGCGCGGGTGTCGTGTGGCACGAGCTCGAAGCGGCGGGCGTTCCCGAAGTTCGGGGCGTGTGGTCGCACGAGGCGGGCGGCAGCCGCATGTGGCTGACGGTCTCCATCAAGCAGATGTACGCCGGTCATTCCAAGCAGGCCGGCCTTATCGCCTCGCAATGCCATGCAGGCGCCTACGCCAACCGCGTCGTCGTCGTGGTGGACGACGACATCGACCCGGCCGACATGGACAAGGTGGTCTGGTCGATCTGCACGCGCTGCGATCCGCGCGACGACATCCAGATCCTCAACGGCTGCTGGAGCACGCATCTCGACCCGATGTCGTATCCTTCGGACAAGCACAACATGAACTCGCGCGTTGTGATCGACGCCTGCACGCCGTGGAACCGCCGCGACACCTGGCCGGAAGTGGTGAAGAACAGCGACAAGCTGGAAAAGCAGGTGCGCGAGAAGTTCGGCAAGTTCCTGCCGACCGACTGGTGAGGCCGACGGCCGCAGGAATCCGCACATGGCTTTTCGCTCGGACGAAATAGGCAATCGCCTGCGCGCTTACCGCATGGGTTCGGGGCTGAGCGCCGACGAAATCGCCAGGCAACTCGGCATCTCGCGCACGGCGCTCTACCGTTTCGAGAAGGGCGAACTCGCCAAGATCGACACGCTCGACCGGCTCGCGGAACTGCTCGGCGTTTCAATCCCCACGCTGCTTGGCGTGGGGATCGAATACATCCCCTCCGCCGTCAGCTATTTCGAACGCGTGCGCCAGATCGAAGAGACCGCCGAGCACATCGTCGTGCTCGCGGGGCCGATCTCGTTCCTGCTCGCGTCGGACACTTTTCTGCCCACGCTGCAGGAAGTTCTCACGGAGAACATCCGCAAGAATTCGCCAGAACGCTCGAAGGCGATGGACGACATTCCCAAGATCATCGAGATCCTGCAGGCGCGCAAACGCTGTTATCGCGAGCGCACGCCCCACGTGGTGAACCTGATCTCGGCGCTGGAGATCGAGCGCTTCCTCAACCACGGGTTCATCGGCCGCGCGGGCCTCAGCGACGCCGTCATCGCCAAGCGAAAGGCGCTGGCGCGCAAGGAGATCGAGCACTTCGCCAACCTGATCGAAGACCAGCCCATGGGCGTGCAGATCGGCATCGTCCTCGACACCTTGCCGCAAATCGGCTTCCAGCTCATCCGGCAGCCCGACAAGAAGTGCCTCGTGCTCAGTCCCTTCCGGCTGGGCGGGGAGCCCAACGTCAGCGTCGGCGTCGCGATGATCACCTCGGCGCCGGACGCCGTGTCGCTGCATGAAAAATCGGTGAACGAGATGTGGTCGCGCGCGCTCAAGGGGCCTGCGGCGCTCGCCTGCATTCGCCACCTTCTGGACAACGCCAGCGCCGGGAAGGCGATCGACGTCGAGGATTTCTCGAAATATCTTCCCGCCCGTGCGCGCGCGCGCGATTCCGCGCTCTAGCGTTCAGGAAATCGCGCCTTCCTCACGCATGGCGCGCAGGGTCTGCGTCTTCCACAATTCCCACGGACGCCCGACGCCGGCGATGTTCACCGCATCGGCGAGTTCGCCCTCGCGCTTGCTCAGCGGCTTGACCGAGCCGCCCAGAAGCCTGGCGTGCAGATGCAGCTTCGCGTTCACTTCCGTGTAGACGGCGCGCATCACCGCGTGTTGCAGGCTCGGACCGACAACCACCGAGCCGTGGCCGCGCATGAGGCAGACGCTCTTGTCGGCCAGCGTGCGCGCGAGCGCGGCGCCCTTTGCGCGATCGCTCACCAGCATGTCCGTCTCGCCGAATTCATCCGCGATATCGAAGATCGGCGCGCCGGCTGCGACGTGCGCGGCCGTGTGGAAGATCGCCTTCATCGGTTCATCCGCGACCGTGAACGGCACGACCGACAGCGAATGGCTGTGCACGATCGCGTTCACGTCGGGCCGCGTCTTGTAGATCTCGCCGTGGATGAAGCGCTCGAGGAAGAGCGGCTTCGTGTTGCCCGCGCAGCCGTTCGATTCGAGATCGAGTTCGACGACGTCGCTGGCGGTGGCGAGCGCGGGCGGCATCGAGCGCGTCATGAGAAAGCGATCGGGCGCATGCGGATGGCGCACGGACAAATGGCCATACGCGTCGAACACGTCCTCCGTCGCGCAGATGCGGCTGCCGATCGCGATGTCGAGATTGAGCGCGGGATCGACGGGTCCGCCCGATACCGGGCCATCGGCGGCGCCGCTCGCGGCTGGGGCGGCAAGCCGCGCGCCGTGACAGGGACAATAAGTGATGCGCATGACGGTGCTTCGCGTCTCGGGTGAAAGGAAAGAAGCGGGCGCGCGCCCGCTTCGTTTTGCAGCTCTACTCGGCGGCCTTCTTCGCCTTTGCGACGAGTTCGGGCGCGACGGCATAGATGCGCTTGGTGATTGCTTCGGCCTCGGCGCCCGGGATCGGGAACACCGGCATCAGCGCCTTCGCGGCCTCGGCGAGATAATCCTTGTCCGCCATGGTTGCATCGAACGCCGCGCGCAGAGCCGCGACGCGGTCCGCAGGAACCTTCGGCGACACGATGTACGGACGCCCGAGTTCGCCCGCCGCAGTGAGGACGTCGAGAATCGCCTTCTGCTCCTCGGTCTTGGCGAACGTGCCGATGTAGGGAAGATCGGGCGGCATGTCCGGCGCGCGGCCGGTCGTGAACAGAACGAAGGGCACGATCTTCTTGTCGCGAATCCAGTCCTCGGGAATGCTGCTCCACGAATTGCAGTCCGCGTGCAATTCGCCGCGCTCCAGCGCAAGGCGTGTTTCCGCGCTGCCCGGATAGCCGAGGATCTGGCGCACCTTCAGGCCGAACACGTTTCGCAGGATGGCGCCGTTGATGTAGACGCTGGTGCCGGGGCCCGTTGTTCCGAAGATGACCTCCTGGCGCCTGGCCACATCATCCCAGTTCTTCATGCCGGTGGCGTGCCACGCGTAGCACACGCGGAAATCGCGCGTGATGCTGCCGATCCAGCGATACTCGGTGAAATTGACGTTCGTCTTTTCCGGATGCGTCAGCAATTCCGTGATGAGCCCGTAGTTGAACGTGACGATGTTCGTGCCGTCGGCCGGCAAGGAACTGTCCAGCCGCTTGACCGCGGTGAGGCTGCCTGCGCCAGGCGCATTCTGCACGATGACGTTGGGGCGGCCGGGAATATGCCTGTCGAAATGACGCGCGAAGACGCGCGCATACTGATCGTAACCCCCGCCCGGCGTGAAGCCGACCACGAGGTTGACGCTGCGCCCCTTGTAGAACTCGGCCGGCGTCTGGGCGAGCGCCGCGCCCGCCCCGGCGAGCACAAGCGTGGAAACTAACGCCACACGTTCAAGCAACCTGTTACGCATGACGGCTCTCCTGTGGCGCTGATCTCTTTTTGAAACGTACGCCGATTTTGGAACAGCGGCAAGTTTGTTGATTGCGCAACATGGGCCACGAAACGCTTATGCGGCAGCCATTCTGCTCATCCTCGATGCGCACGTCATTGCTTGCCGCGAACGAAAAAGCCCCGCAGCTTTCGCGGCGGGGCTCTTCATCTGCACTGCGAAGCGCATCAGGCCGGCGCGCGCGCGTCCTCTATCAGCTCCCACACGCGCGAGGGCGTGAGCGGCAGGATCTTCGGCTGCACGCCGAACGAGGAGAGCGCGTTTGCGATCGCGTTGGCGACGACGCCGCCGACCGGAATGATGCCGCCCTCGCCCGCGCCCTTGGCGCCGAGCGGATTGTTCGGCGAAGGGAAATTCTCCATGCGAGACGCAACGCACCACGGGGAAGTCGGTCGCGAGCGGGATCAGGTAGTCGGCGAGCGAGCCGACCAGCAATTGCCCGTCGTCGTCGTAGACGATCTCTTCCTGGAAGACGCTGCCAAGGCCCTGCACCGCCGCGCCGATCACCTGGCCGTGCAGCGTCATCGAATTGATGATGCGGCCGACGTCGTCGACGACGACGTAGTCGACGACCTCCACATGGCCGGTGCCCGGATCGACCGCCACATGGGCGATCGCGGAGCCATACGTGTAGGTCGGCGTCTGGTTCTTGAACCTGCCGTCGACTTCGAGCTGTCGCCGGCGACTTCCGCCAAAGGCACGGAGCGGCCGTCAGCTGCGCGCGCGACGCCTTCCGCAACGGTCAGCGTTTCCGGCGCAACGCCGAGGCGCCGCGCCGCCGACGCGCGGAAGAGATCGAGCATCTTCTTGCAGCCGTCGAGCACCGCGCAGCCGCCCATCACCGTGGCGCGCGAACCGTAGGAGCCGTAGCCCTGCTTGAGATAAGTGGTCGAGCCGTGGAAGACGGTGATGCGCTCCATCGGCATTTCGAGCGCGTCGGCCGCGATCTGCGCCAGGATCGTCTCGATGCCCTGCCCGATGCCCGACGAGCCCACATAGACCGCGAACGCGCCGTCGCGCTCGATCACCATGCGCGCGTTCTCCCGCGGCCCCGAGGCGCCGCCTTCGATGAAGCAGGCGATGCCGAGGCCGTGATAGCGGCCGTCGATGAGCTTGCCGTTCAGCTTCGACTTGTCGGCCCAGCCGGCTTCCGTGACGCAGGCGTCGAAGCGCACGCATAGTCGCCGCTGTCGCATGCGTGTCGGCGAAGCCGTCGTTCGGCCGCACAGTCGCGAGCGGATAGGGCATCTCCTCGATGCGTGATGAGATTGCGCCGCCGGATCTCGAGCCGGTCGAGGCCGAGCGCTTCGGCGGCCATGTCGATCAGCCGCTCGATGAAGAAACAGCCCTCGTACCGGCCGGGACCGCGATACGTGCCGGACGGCGTCTTGTTGGTCACCATCGCGTAGGCGGATCAGATGCAGGTTGGGAACGCGATAAGGCCCCGACGTGAACTGCGCGACATTGCGCACCGGCGTCATGCCGTTGGGCCGCACATAGGCGCCGATGTCGATGAAGATGTCGCCGCGCATGCCGAGGATCACGCCGTCCTTGGTCGAACGCAATCTCGAGGTCGCATTCGGTCTCGCGCGAATGACCGATCGCCATGAGGTGCTCGCGGCGGTCCTCGATCCATTTCACCGGACGGTCGAACTTGCGGGCGCGCGAACGCGACCAGGAAATCCTCCGGATAGAACTCGCCGCGCGCGCCGAAGCCGCCGCCGACGTCGTATTCGATGTAGTCGACCGCCTCTTCCGGCAGTTTCATCATCGCCGCCATGGCGCGGCGGTTGAAGAACGGCAGCTTCGCCGCGCCCGACACGGTGAGCCGTCCGAGCTTTGCGTCCCATTCCGCCAGCAGGCCGCGCGTCTCCATGGTCAGCGCGGTCATCCGCTGCATGCGGAACTGCTCGCGGATCGCGTATAGGCGGCCTTGCGGAACGCCGCGTCGACATCGCCCTTGTCGGCGTTGAAGATCGACGGCGGATTTGCTCCCGGTGCACGTCGAACAGCAGCGACTTGTCGGCCATCGCGCGTGCTTGGCGGTCGACGACTGACCGGCAAGGGCTCGATGTCGAGCACCACCGCCTGCACGGCGTCCTCGGCGCGTTCGGCGCAGTCGGCGAGCACCATCGCGACCGGCTCGCCGACATAACGCACCATGCCGCGGCGAGCACCGGCTGCGCGTAGGGCACGATCGTCGGATTGGGCCGCCGGAACGGGATGGTCGGAATCGTCGCCTTCGATGTCGGCGGCGGTGACCACCGCGTGCACGCCCGGCATCGCCAGCGCCTCCGTCACGTCGATCGACTCGATCACGCCATGCGCGATCTGGCTGCGCACGATGGCGGCGTGCCATTGTCCCTCGCGGGAAATGTCGTCGAGATACTGCCCTCGCCGCGCAGGAAACGATAATCCTCGACGCGTTCGATGTGCGCGCCGATGTAGGTGTTGCTCGTGTGAGCGCCGTGTGTCGGTTTCATTCCTTGTCACCCCGGCTCTGCTGGTATGACGCGCGCGCGTCCATCGCCGCCTCGACGATCGTGATGTAGCCCGTGCACCGGCACAGGTTGCCGGAGATCACGTCGCGGATGCGATCCTCGTCCGCGTTCGGCTCCTCGCTGAGCAGCGCATGCACGGTGGTGAGCATGCCCGGCGTGCAGAAGCCGCATTGCAGGGCGTGATGCGTCTTGAACGCGGTTTGCAGCGGCGTCAGGCCTTCCTCCATGGAAAGGCCTTCCACCGTGGTCACCTTCGCGCCCTCGGCCTGCACGGCGAGCATGAGGCAGGAGCGCACGGCGTCGCCGTCCACAATGACGGTGCAGGCGCCGCACACGCCATGTTCGCAGCCGACATGGGTGCCGGTGAGCGAGAGATCGTGACGCAGGCAATCTGCGAGCGTCGTGCGGGGCGAAACGTCAACGGCGACGGGCTTGCCGTTCACTTCGAAGCGGACCGTCATGTTACCTCGCTTTGCGGGTCGACGCGCGCTCGAGGGCGCGTCCGAGAAGTGTGCCGACGAGCGCCTTGCGATAGCGCGCGCTCGCGTGAATGTCGCCGGCGGGATCGACCTCGCCGGATGCAGCCGCCTGCGCGGCCTTGATGGCGTCGGCGTCGATTGCGCGGCCTTCGATGGCGGCTTCCGCCTTCTTCAGGCGCACGGGCGTGTCGGCGATCGAGAGCGCGGAGGCGCGCACGTCGCGGGCCTTGCCCTGCGCGTCGAGATCGTAGCGCACGGCGACGCCCGCCAGCGCGAAATCCCCGCGGCGCCGCGCGAATTCCTCGAAGGCGTAGCGGCGCTCGCGCGGCCATGCCGGAAAGCGCACGGCGACAATGATTTCATCGGAGTCGAGCGACGTCATCAGCGGACCGGTGAAGAGATCGCCCGCAGCGATGTCGCGCTTGCCCTTAGCGCCAACCGCCTCGATCACCGCATCGAGCGCCAGCGCGACGGCGGGCATTTCAGCGGCCGGGTCCGCATGGGCGAGGCTGCCGCCGATCGTGCCGCGATTGCGGACCTGATAGTGCGCGACGTGCTCGATCGCTTCGGGCAGGAGCGGCAGCGCGTCCTTGAGTTGCACGTTGTCGAGAATGTCGCGCCAGCGCGTCATCGCGCCGATGCGCACGCCCTTGTCGCTCACCTCGACGCCGCGCAGATCGGGAATGTTGCGAAGGTCGACGAGCATCGTCGGCTCGGCGAGGCGGAACGCCATCACCGGCAGGAAGCTCTGGCCGCCCGAGATCGGCCGGGCCTGACCGTCGCCCGCCGCCAGAAGCGCCACGGCCTCGGAGAGGCTGCCGGGCGCCTGATAGTCGAATTGCGGAAGCTTCATGTCTCTCACGCGTTCGTGGGAAAGGATCAGCGGAGCGGCGAGCGCTCCGCCGGCGAAGTATGCGTCACACGCGGAAGACGTGACCGCGCTTGTGGCCCTGCGAGACAGGCAGGAAAAGCTCCTCGAGCGGGATCTGCCGGCTGATCAGGCCCTGTTCGTGGGAGAAGCGCACGAGCATGTCGAGCTGCTTGCGGTTCTTCTCGGTGAGCCCGTGCTCCCACGGATCGGGGCCCAGAATCTCCTCCTGCTCTTCCCACGCCTCGCGATACCAGGCGAGCGGCGCGACGCGCGGATTCTCCATGCGCTTCATGCCAACTCGCTTGGCTTCGTTGAAGGCGAGGAAGAGATTGAGCGGAACCCAGGGGTGTTCCTCCACGATCGCCTTCTTGATGCCGACAACGTGCATGATCGGGAAAATCTGCGTGCGCTTGTAGAAGTCGATCTCTTCCTGCTTGTAGTTGGGGAACAGGCGGCCGACGCGCGGATCCTTGTCGAGCAGCGGCTGGATGAGGTCGGGATGGATGAGCGCGTCGAGTTCGCCCTCGGCCAGCATCGTTTCCACGGACTGGTCGTCGCGCACGCGCTGGAGGCTGAGCCCTTCGGGCTTCTTGAAGTCGATCGCCTCTTCAAGCTCGGTGTACCAGTCGATGGACTTGAACGGCACGCCGTATTCGTGTTCGAGCAGGCCGCGCAGCCACAGGATGGCGCTCGACTGATATTGCTTCAGGCCCACCTTCTTGCCGATGAGGTCCTTGGGCTCCTTGATGCCCTTCGTCGTGTTGATGAAGATGAAGCCGTGGCGGAAGCGGCGATGCAGGAAGACCGGGATGGCCTCGAACGGAAAGCCCTTGTCCTTCGACGCGACGTAGGACGAACAGGAGACTTCGGCGACGTCGAAATCCTGGTTGCGCAGGAAGCGCCAGTGGCGCGTCGTCGAATCCATCGCCGTGAGCACGTTGAGCTCGATGCCGTCGGGAACGACCGTTCCGTCCTTCAGCGGCTTGGTGATCTCGTAGTCGCCAACCGCGAGGGTGAGTTTCAGCCTGCTCATGTTCTGTCTTCCCTCCCACGGCCGGCATTTGCCGGATCGCCTCGTTCAGTGAACCATGCGCAGTCAAACCGCACCCGGCCATCTTCATTTTTTGGATTTACTCCAGAAATGGAACGCTCGCAACACCGATGCGCCGCTTACATCGCGCGCACCCTGCGCCCAACAATCAGGCGCCGGTTCCGGAATTCCACGAAAATCAGATGTTTTCATGCGCGCGCGGCCGCCGTTCATTTGCGATTGACGGGCCCGCCCCGGCGTGGTCCAATTTTGTTACAAAAGCCGCACGTCGATCAGCTTCCGGAGCGTCCGCACAGGAAGGACACAGCATGCGAATGAAGACCCGGGCGCTCGTGGCGCTTGCAGCGTGCGCTTTCGCCGCCCCTCTCCCCGCCCCGGCGCAGACGTTCTACGAAGGCAAGACGATCCGCATGGTCGTGGGCAGCGACGCTGGAGGCGGGTTTGACACGTTCGCGCGGCTGTACTCGCGTCACCTCGGCCGCTTCATTCCCGGCGCGCCGAACATCATCGTGCAGAACATGCCAGGCGCCGGCAGCGCCAATGCTGCGGCCTATGTCGCCTCGGCCGCAGCCAAGGACGGCACGGTCGTCGCCGCCCTCAACCCCGGCGGCCTCATCGCGCCGCTGTTCGAGGGACGCGCCGCCACGTTCGACGCGGCAAAGCTGCAATATCTCGCGAGCGCCGACACCACCGCACGCGTGTGCTTCACGCTGAAGAACTCGCCCGTGAAAACGGCGAAGGACGCGCAGGCGCGCGAGGTCGTCATCGGCGCGGGCGCCGTGGGCTCGTCGTCCTACGACTACGCGTACATGCACCAGAAGCTGAACAACATGAAGTTCAGGATCGTTGCGGGCTACAAGGGGATGGCGGACATCCTGCTGGCGCTGGAGCGCGGCGAGGTAGAGGGCATCTGCGGCTACGACTGGTCCGGGCTGAAAGCCGTACGGCCGAACCTGGTGCGCGACGGCGGCTTCAATTACCTGCTGCAGGTCGCCGTGGAGCCCGTGGCCGAGCTCGACGCGATGGGCGTTCCCAACGCCGCCACGCTCACCGAGAACGCGGAGGACAAGGCGGCGCTCGAACTGATCGCCGGACAGCAATTGTTCGGCCGCCCGTACGCAGTCGCGCCCGAGGTTCCCGCCGAGCGCGTCGCAATCCTGCGCAAGGCGTTCGCGGACGTGATGAAGGACAAGGATTTCCTCGCCGAGGTCGAGCGGCTGAAGCTCACGGTGTCCTATGCGCCGGGCGACGAGGTCCAGGCGCTCATCCAGCGGATGTACGCCTCGTCGCCCGCAGTGGTGCAACGGGCGAAGCAGGCGATCCGGCCGTAGGCGCTCCGGCGCGAAGCCCTGAAAAGGAAAAAGCCCCGGGGCTTTCACCCGGAGCTTCCCACGCGCCCTCTGCAAGATGCCGCCAGTACATCCGTGGTCGGCGATCCAAAGAGCGCGACGATTGCGGCGTTTCGCAGGGGCTGGGGCGTCCCGCCACAATCGGATGATCTCAATTTGGGGAGCGCACCCGCGTTCCGCAAGGCCCTCGCCCGCGCATTTTGTCGCGGCTATTCCGCGTCGGGCTGTTTCTCCGGCGCGGCGGCGGCGAAGGCTGGATGGGCGAGGCAGGCGGCCTCCGCTTCCAGCAGGCGGCGGAAACCGGACACGTCCGCGCCGAAGCGGCGGGCGTTCACCAATTGCGGCACGAGGCAGATGTCGGCCAGCGTGGGCTGGGCGCCGAAGCAGAACGGCCCCTTCTCGCGCGCGATCATCTGCTCGCAGGCGGCGAGGCCGTCGTGGTTGATCTCCTTCGCCCATCTCGTCACGGCGGCTTCATCGAGACCGTAAGCCTTGAGCTTGTTCAGGACGCCCAGGTTCTGGATCGGATGCACGTCGCAGGCGATGGCGAGCGCGAACGCGCGAACGCGCGCACGCTGAATGGGATCCTTCGGCAGGAACGGCGGATTGGGATGCGTCTCGTCGAGCCATTCCAGTATCGCGATGGACTGGGTGAGCGCGTCGCCCGCGTCCGTGTAGAGCGTCGGCACGAGGCCCTGCGGATTGACCGCGAGATAATCGGGCGCCTTGTGCTCGCCCTTGCGCAGGTGCCGGAACGCATGGTCAGCCGTCAGCCCCTTCAGATTGAGGCCGATGCGCACGCGATATGACGCGCCGCTCCTGAAAAAGCCGATGAGCTTCATGTGCGTGTTTCCGTCCCTTTTGATCCGCCTGCGGCGAAGCGCGGAGCATAGCCGCGCGAACGCAATGGTCAACCGCCGCAGCTAATGCGTGCGCTTCATCTCCAGCGCGGCGATCATCGCGCGGCGCTGCGGAGCCAGCAAGACGCCGGCGACGAGGCACCCCACGCCCGCCATCGCGAACGTCCAGCGCAGACCGATGAACTCGGCCAGCACGCCAAAGACGAGCGCGCCGATGGCGGGAAGGCCACGGAAGATGAGCGTGTAAAGGCTCATCACGCGACCGCGCAGGCGATCCTCGACGGAGGATTGCACGAGGGCCTGCACGCTGGTCGACAGCGTGTTGAGCGCGTAGCCAGAGAGCGCGGCGAACCCCAGGCCGATCCACAGATTGCCGGTGGCGACGAGGCCCACCAGCGACAATCCCGAAAGCGCCGCGCCGATAAAGCACATGTTGGTCAGCCCGCTGGTGCGCCCATGTATGGCGACCCACATCGCGCTCACCATCGCGCCGACGCCCATGGCGGACGTCAGCCATGCGAGGCCCGTGGCGCCAGCGCCGTAAACCTCGCCCGCAAAGCCCGGCAGCATGTCCTGCAGCGGGCGCACGAACACCGACGCCGCCGTGAGCATGATCATCAGCGGCCAGATGCCCGCGTGGGTGCGCACGTAGCTCGTCGCCTCCCCGACGTCGCGCAGCAGATTGCGGGAGCGGTGATGACGCTCGATGCGCTCGGGCTGGGTCATCATGTGCATCAGGAGCGCGAAGCGAACGTGCCGATGGCGTGCGCGACGAACGTGCCCAGCACGCCCCAGAGCGGAATCACAAGCGCCGCAAGCGCGGGGCCGACGAAACGGCTGGCCTGGAAGAAGGCGGAGTCGAGCGAGATGGCCGTGGGCACCAGCTCGCGCGGCACGGTGAGCGGCACGAGCGCGTGACGGGCCGCGGACGAAAAGGCGTGGATGAACCCCAGCAGCAGGGTCAGCACGAACAGGAGTTCGATCGTCATCACACCCGAAGCCATGAGGGCGACGAGAAGCGCGGCTTGCAGGAATTGCAGCCATTGCGTGATCCGCACGAGGGTGAGCGAGGACATGCGGTCCGTGACGGCGCCCGCCACCGGCGACAGGAACAGGATCGGCACAAGATCGGCCGCAGCCACGATTCCAAGCCAGACGGTTGAGTTGGTGAGTTCCCAGGCGAGCCAGCCGACGCCGACGCGGTGCATCCATGACGAGATGGCGGCCGGCGTCAGCCCGGCCATGAACAACGCATAATTGCGATGCTTCCAGACGCCGACGATACGGCTCGGTTGTTTGTGCGGTGTAGCCGACATGAAGTCCTGTTCGCGTGAGCGCCTTCAGCATTTCCGATGGCGCCGCCGAAGCGCCGCCGCTGGCGGCCAGGAGCGCGCCAGCGGGAGCAATCAGGAACCTCTTCCAAGTACCTGCGTTTATCGACAGCCCTGTCTGAACCCTAGCCGAGGCGTTGGTCGATGTCGAAGAGAGTTCTCGTCACAGGAGGTTCTGGTTTCATCGGACGCCGCCTGTGTCGGGAACTTCTCGAGAACGGCTATAGCGTCCGCGTGCTCGACTCCCTCGTCGATCAGGTTCACCGGGGGCGCCCCGCGCTTCTCGAAAACATCGAATTCATTCACGGCGACATGCGCGATCCCGAGATCGTCCGCAAGGCTATCGAGGGCGTCGACATGGTGGCGCATCTGGCCGCGGAAGTGGGCGTCGGCCAAAGCATGTACGAAATCGCGCGCTACGTCGGCGCGAACGAGCTGGGGACCGCGATTCTCCTCGAAGCCATCATCCAGCATCCCGTCGAGCGGATCGTCGTGGCCTCGTCCATGAGCATATACGGCGAAGGCGCCTACCAGACGCCGGACGGCGAGACGATCACCAATGCGCGGCGCAGCGCGGCCGATGTGCGCAGCGGCGTGTGGGATCCCGCCGACGCCAAGGGGCGCCCGCTCGATCCCATCCCGACGCCCGAAAGCAAGCCGGCGGACCTCGCGTCGATCTATGCGCTCAACAAGTATGCGCAGGAACGCGCCGTGCTGATCTTCGGCGAGGCGTATCGCATTCCCGCAGTCGCGCTGCGTCTGTTCAACGTGTTCGGACCGGGACAGGCGCTGTCGAACCCCTACACCGGCGTGCTCGCGAACTTCGCCTCGCGCCTGCTCAACCGCGAGCCGCCGCTCATCTTCGAGGACGGATTGCAGCGGCGCGACTTCGTGCATGTGGACGATGTCGCGCGCGCGTTCCGCCTGGCGCTCGAATCCGAGCGCGCAACGGGCCTTTCGATCAACATCGGGTCGGGACGCTCCTACGCGATCTCGGATGTCGCGCGTTTGCTTGCGCAGGCGATGAACCGACCCATCGAACCTGAAATCCTCAACAAGGCGCGCGCCGGCGACATAAGGAATTGCTTCGCGGACACCCGCCTTGCGACGCAAGCGCTGAGCTTTGCAGCCACCATGCGGCTCGAAGACGCCCTCGGCGAACTGGCTGACTGGGTGCGGCAGAGCCAGGCCGAGGACCGCGCCGCGGAAATGCGCAGTGAACTCGAGGCGCGAGGCCTTGTCGCATGAGAGCGCCCAGAGCGCCCGGCGACGGGTCCGTCATCGTCGTTGTCGGGGGCGCCGGGTTCGTCGGCTGCAATCTGGCCAACGCCTATGCCGCAGAGGGCGCGCGGGTCCGTGTGATCGACAATCTCGCGCGGCCAGGATCGGAAAAGAACCTCGCATGGCTGAAAGCCGCGCACCCGGGCCGCATCGAGGACGCGCGCGTCGACGTGCGCGACGAAGCCGCTCTCTCGCAGGCGCTGCAAGGCGCCTGCGCCATCTTCCACATGGCGGCGCAAGTCGCCGTCACGACCAGCATGGACGATCCTGTCGCCGACTTCGAGGTGAACGCGCGCGGCTCGGTGAACCTGCTCGAATGGGTGCGCACGAGAAGCCCCGACACGCCCCTCGTGTTCGCATCCACCAACAAGGTGTACGGCTGCCTCGACGACATCGCCACCACGATGCGCGATGGCAGGCATGAGCCGGTCGATCGCACGCTGGCCACGCGCGGCGTCAGCGAGGCGAGGCCGCTCGACCTGCGCACGCCCTATGGCTGCTCGAAAGGCGCAGCGGACCAGTACGTTCTCGATTATGCGCGCTCGTTTGGCCTGCGCACCGCCGTCCTTCGCATGAGCTGCATCTATGGTCCGCGTCAGTTCGGCAACGAGGACCAGGGCTGGGTGGCCCACTTCGTCCTGCGTTCGCTCGAAGGCGCTCCCATCACCATCTATGGCGACGGCGGGCAGGTGCGCGACATCCTGCATGTGCGCGACGCGGTGAACGCCTACCGGCTCGTCCTCGACAACATCGACGACGTGAAGGGTGAAGCGTTCAATCTCGGCGGGGGACCATCGAACGCGATCAGCCTGCGTCAACTCGTCGAGCGTCTTCGCGTGATCAACGGTCATCCGCCGCTGCTGCGCTATGGACCATGGCGAACGGGCGACCAGCCCTGGTTTGTCGCGGACACGTCGAAGATCGAGAGCCGACTTGGCTGGCGGGTGACGTGCGGCTGGATGGACGGGCTGGGCGATCTACGAGACTGGCTGCAATCGGGCGTTCTTCGCCCACAGGTCAACGCACGGCGGATATCCGCATGAGCATCCAACTCGGCGCCGCCGGGGGACGGTTCACGCGCATGGGGCCGGGCCGGCCGCAGCGTATCCTCATGAGCGTCGATTCCGTCGGCGGCGTCTGGCGCTACGGGCTCGATCTGGCGAGATCGCTGGCGGAGCGCAAGGTGCGTGTGGCGATGATCGGGTTCGGCCCGGAGCCCTCGCATGCCCAGCGCACGGAAGCTGCGCGGGCGCGCATTCCGATGACGTGGGAGCCGCTGCCGCTCGACTGGATGCCCGACGGCCTCGCCCATCTCGATCAGGCGCGCATGGCCGTCGCACGTGCGGCGAAGGCCTTCAACGCCGATCTGGTTCACCTCAACTCGCTCGCGCTTGCCGGCGAGGAGCTTGCCCCGCTGCCCACCGTGGTTGTTGCGCATTCATGCGTGCCGACCTGGTGGCGAACCGTGCGCGGCCCGGGGCCTCACCAGTTTTCCCGTGCGCACGCGCAGGCCAACAAGGCGGGATTGCGCATCGCCTCGCTCGTGATCACGCCATCGCGTTCCCATGCGGACGTCCTGTCCGCGGTCTATGGTCCCCACCCCGCCGTGCGTGTCGTCTACAACGCGTCGGCGGATGCGTCGACGATCCGCCGGCGGCGTGAACCGCTGGTGTTTGCAGCGGGCCGATGGTGGGACGAAGCCAAGAACGCGCGCGTTCTCGACGCTGCGGCGCGCATGACGGCGTGGCCAGTGGTGATGGCGGGTTCGCTGCAGGATCCCGCGGGCTCCCGCCAGACCATTGTCCATGCGCGGGCTGTCGGCCCGCTCGATTCTGCGACGACCTTCGAATGGATGCGGCGCGCGTCCATCTTCGCGGCGCCGTCTGTTTACGAGCCGTTCGGGCTCGCCGTGCTGGAAGCGGCGCGCGCGTCCACGCCGCTCGTGCTCGCGGACATTCCGACGTTTCGCGAATTGTGGGACGGCGCCGCGCATTTCGCCCCGCCCGGCAACGCGGCGGCGTTCGCGAACGCCATCAACGCGCTCATTCAGGATCCGGGCCTGCGGCGCAAGCTCGCGATGCGCGCCCGCGCGCGCGCCGCCCGCTTCACACACGACCGGCAGGCTGACGCCATGCTGCGCGTTTATGAAGAGGCTGCGGGGACGGATGCGGGACCATTGATGCGGAGCGCCTATTGATGCGATTCCTGTTCTACACGCATTCCCTCGTGTCCGACTGGAACCACGGCAACGCGCATTTTCTGCGCGGCGTGATGCGCGAACTGGAAAAACGCGGGCATTCCTGCGAAGCCCTGGAGCCTGAAGACAGCTGGAGCCGCACGAACCTCGTCGCCGACCAGGGCGAGATTGCGATCGAGCGATTTCGCAAGACCTTCCCGAATTTGAAATGGCAGATCTACGGCGAGAGCTTCAATCACGGGCGCGCCGTGGCGCAGGCCGATGTGGTGATCGTGCATGAATGGACCGATCCCAAGCTCGTTGCGCGCATCGGCCGGATGCGCCGCAGCGGAGGGATTTTCACATTGCTGTTTCACGACACGCATCACCGCGCCGTCACCACCGCGGCCGATATTTCCAGACTGCCGCTCGGCGATTACGACGGCGTCCTCGCATTCGGCGAGGCGGTGCGCCAGCGCTATCTCGACGCGGGCTGGGCGGGACAGGTCTTCACGTGGCATGAAGCTGCGGACACCGAGCTGTTCCGCCCTCAGCCACAGGTCAAACGCGAGAGCGACATTGTCTGGATCGGAAACTGGGGCGACGACGAGCGCTCCGGTGAACTGCACGAGTATCTGATCGAGCCCTCGCGCGCGCTCGGACTTCAGGGCGATGTGTTCGGCGTGCGCTATCCCGACGGCGCCGTCGATGCGATCGAGGCGGCGGGCTTGAGATACCGCGGCTGGATCGCCAATGCCGATGCGCCGCAGCGGTTCGCACGCTATCGCGTGACGGTGCATGTGCCGCGGCGTCCCTATGTGAGGGCCCTGCCCGGCATCCCCACGATCCGCGTGTTCGAGGCGCTGGCGTGCGGCATTCCGCTGATCTGCGCGCCGTGGGATGATTGCGAAGGCCTGTTCAGGCCGGGCACGGACTACCTGATCGCGCGCTCGGGCGACGAGATGAAGCGCATGCTCTTCGACGTCCTCTGGGAGCCGCGCCTTGCTATGGAGCTTGCGAGCGCGGGCCTCGAGACGATCCGCGCGCGGCACACGTGCGCGCATCGCGCGCAGGAGCTGGAGCAGATCGTCGCGACCCTGCGCGGCGTTCGCCGTGTCGGACACGAGGCCGTGCAATGAACATCGCCTTCTACGGTTCGAGCCTTCTGTCGTCCTACTGGAACGGCGCGGCCACCTATTATCGCGGGCTCCTTCGCGAGATGGCGCGCAACGGGCACGAGATCACGTTCCACGAGTCCGACGCCTTCGATCGGCAGAAGCATCGCGACATCGATCCGCCCGACTGGTGCAGCGTCGAGGTCTACGAGGCGAGCCCGGAGGGACTTGCGCGCGCGGCGCGCAAGGCGGCGCGGGCCGATGTCGTCGTGAAGACGAGCGGCGTCGGCTACGCTGACAACGAATTGCTGGACAGCGTCCTCGCCAGCGCGCGCGCCGACGCCATGACGATCTTCTGGGACGTGGACGCGCCCGCGACGCTGGCGGAGATCGCGCCAGACGCGCAACATCCGCTTCGCATCGCGCTCGGCCGCCTCGACGCCGTGCTCACATATGGCGGCGGCGCGCCTGTCATCGAAGCCTATCGCGCACTGGGCGCTGCCGATTGCGTGCCGATCTACAACGCGCTCGACCCGGGGAGCCATCACCCGGCGCCGCGCGAGGCGCGCTTTGCGTGCGACCTCGCGTTCCTCGGCAATCGATTGCCGGACCGCGAGGCGCGCGTCGAGGACTTCTTCCTCAGGGCGGCGCAGATGCTGCCGCAGAAGACGTTCATTCTGGGCGGCGCCGGCTGGGGCGACCGCGCGCTGCCGCCCAATGTGCGATGGATCGACCATGTGCCGACGCGCGACCACAACGCGCTCAATGCGTCGGCGCTCGCCGTGCTCAACGTCAATCGCGAGAGCATGGCGGCGAACGGCTTTTCACCGCCCACACGCGTCTTCGAAGCCGCGGGCGCGGGCGCGTGCCTCATCACCGACGCGTGGGAGGGAGTCGACATGTTTCTCGCGCCCGGCGAGGAAGTGTTCGTCGCTCGCGATGGCGCGGACGTTGCGGACATTCTTGCAACGCTCACGCCTGAACGGGCGGAGCGCGTCGGCGCCGCCGCACTCGCGCGCGTGCTGCGGGATCACACCTACGCCCAGCGCGCGCAGGACGTCGACGCGGTGCTGAACCGCCTGTGGCGCCGCAAGGGAGCAGCCGCATGAACATCGTCATTCTCGGCCTCTCGCTGTCATCGTCGTGGGGCAACGGTCACGCGACGACGTGGCGCGCGATCGCAAAGGGCCTCACACAGCTGGGACACAGGACGCTGTTCCTGGAGCGCCGCCAGCCCTGGTATGCGGCCAACCAGGATCTCACCGATCCGTGGTACTGCGAACTCGCGTTCTACGAGGAGCTGCGCGATCTGCAAACGACGTGGCGCGAGGACATCGAACGGGCCGATCTCGTGATCGTGGGTTCTTATGTGCCGGATGGGATCGCTGTCATCGATATCGCGCTCGGCATGGCGCGAGGGCCCGTTTGCTTCTACGACATCGACACGCCCGTGACGCTGGCCGCGCTGAGGTCCGGCCGCGCGACCTACATCGCGCCGCGGCAGATCCGCCAGCTTCACACGTACTTTTCCTTCACCGGCGGACCGACCTTGAGGCATCTGCGCGAGAGATATGCGGCGCCGCGCGCGGAGGCGCTTTATTGCTGCGCGGACCCCGACGTCTATCGACCGACCGGCGAGGCGCCGCAATGGGACCTCGGCTATCTGGGAACCTACAGCGACGACAGGCAGCCGATGCTGGAGCGCCTGCTCATCGAGCCCGCGCGCCGGCTGCCGCATCGCAGATTCGTCGTCGCAGGGCCGCAATATCCGGCGACGCTCGAATGGCCCGCGAACGTCGAGCGCATCGAACATCTGCCGCCGGCCGACCACCCCGCCTTCTATTCACGGCAGCGCTTCACGCTGAACGTCACGCGCGCCGACATGGTGGCTGCGGGATGGTCGCCAAGCGTAAGGCTGTTCGAAGCGGCCTGCTGCGCGGCGCCGGTCATCAGCGACCCATGGCCCGGCCTCGACGAGGTGTTCCGTCCAGAGGCGGAAATCTTCATTCGCGACAACAGCGAGGCCGTCGTCGATCTCATCGAGAGAGGCGAGGGCCGCGATGCGGGCGAACGCGCGCGACGGCGCGCGCTGCGCGACCACACGGGGCTCAATCGCGCCCGCAAGCTCGCCTCGATCGCGGACGCCTGCATGGCCGAGCCGCGCGCGCCGGCCTCATCCAGCGGGCTCGGCGCGAGAAGCGTGCGACACGGCTAGATCGAGCGGCAACGGCTACGCCATCGCATCGCGCCATGCGCCGAGGCCAGGCCGACAGGAACAAAGCTGGCCCTCCGCCGTTTTCGTCTTCGTCGCCTGCTACGAGCGACGTCGCGAGTCGTGGAAGGGAGAATTGCATGCGTGCTGCCGCCGCCGGGGCCGGAAAGGTGCGCGTCGGTCTCGTGGGCGTCGGCAATTGCGCCTCGTCCTTCGTGCAGGGATTGACGTTCTATCGCGACGCCAAGGGCAACGAACCCGCGCCCGGATTGTCGCGCGCAGACGTTGGCGGATATTCGATCAGCGACATCGAGATCGCGTGCGCGTTCGACGTGTCGGCCAGCAAGGTGGGCCGCGACGTGGCGGACGCCATTCTTGCGCCGCCCAACAACACGCAGCGCTTTGCGTCCGTCGCGCCCACCGGCGTGATCGTTCAGCGCGGCCCCACGCTCGACGGCATCGGCCGTTATCTGCGCGAGGAGATCACGGAATCGCCCGAGCCGCCCGCGCCCGTAGCGCGCATCTTCAGCGCGACGAAGACCGATGTCGTCGTGTGCTATCTGCCCGTGGGCTCCCAACAGGCGGCGGAGCATTATGCGGAGCAGGCGCTCGAGGCCGGCTGCGCGTTCGTCAATTGCATCCCCGTGTTCATCGCCTCCAATCCGCAATGGCGCGAACGCTTCGCCGCGCGTGGATTGCCGATCGTTGGCGACGACGTGAAGAGCCAGGTGGGCGCAACCATCGTGCATCGCGTGCTCGCAAACCTGTTCCGCGAGCGCGGCGTTCGTCTCGATCGCACGTACCAGCTCAATTTCGGCGGCAATTCGGATTTCCTGAATATGCTCGAGCGCGAGCGGCTCGAGTCGAAGAAGGTGTCGAAGACGCAGGCCGTCACGAGCCAGTTCGATACGCCGCTCGCGCCCGGCAACGTGCATGTGGGCCCAAGCGATCACGTGCCGTGGCTGTCGGATCGCAAATGGGCCTACATCCGCATGGAGGGCGAGGGGTTCGGCGGCACGCCGCTCAGCGTCGAACTGAAGCTCGAAGTCTGGGATTCGCCCAATTCCGCCGGCGTCGTCGTCGATGCGGTGCGCTGCGCCAAGCTGGCTCTCGATCGCGGCATCGGCGGCGCGCTCGAAGGGCCCTCGAGCTATTTCATGAAGTCGCCGCCGCGGCAGTTCACGGATGCGGAGGCGCGCAGGCGCGCGTTCGCGTTCATGGACGGGCGCGAGGCGCAGCGCGCGTGAACGGCACGCAGGAAAGGACGGAGCGCGCATGATCGAAGCGGCCATGATCTGGAACGAGCCCAACAACAAATCGCATTGGGACCCCGAGATCGATCCGGACTGGGCGCGCTTTGCGGACATGGCGCGCCTTGCGGCGCATGCCATCGGCGATGCTGCTCCCGGCCTGCCGCGCGTGCTGGGCGGAATCTCGCCCATCGATCCGGGCTTCATGAACAACATGGCGCGGCGGGGCGTGCTCGACTGTGTGGATGTCGTTGCGGTGCATGGCTTTCCGCTCGACTGGAACCTGTGGAAGATCGGCGAATGGCCGGCGAAGATCGAGGAGATCCGCGCGCGTCACGCGTTTGCCGATCTGGGTGAGCGAAGTCGGCGTGTCCTCGTTCGGCGCCGAGGAAGTGCAGGCGTGGGGCGTCGACAGCGACGGCGGAGCTTCTCATCGGCGCCGCGCCGCGCATTCACTGGTACAGCCTTTACGATCTGCCGCACGCATGGGGCGCGACGACGCGACACAAGGAGGCGGAAGGCTCGTCCTATTACCGGCACTTCTACATGGGCCTCTTGCGCGAGGACGGTACGCCAAAACCCTCGCTCGAACGCTACGCGCGATACGCGGGCGACATGGGCCTGTGCCAGTGGTTTCACTTCGAGGACCATCGGCTCGACGACGCCGTGCGGTGGATGAAGGACCTTGGCGTGCGTCACCTGCGCACGGGTCTTTCGTGGGCCGATTCGTTCCGGCCGAACGCGCTCGACTGGTTCGACCGCCAGATGGAGGCGCTGGCCGATTTCGACGTGACAGTCACATTCTGCTTCACGCCGGAGCATCTGGGGATCGCGCCACATCACACCAGCCCGCCGCAGGATCCGCGCCAGTTCGCCGACTTCTGCGGCGCGATGATCGAGCGCTACGCGCCGCGCGGCGCGCGCAGCGCCCGTGCGCAGACCCATGTTCAGGGAATGAGCACCGCCGCGCCCTGAAGGCGTCCGCTGCGCAGATCGTCCAGCGCGTCGTTGGCGCGCGCAAGTTCGTAAGTGGTCACGTGCGTCGCCACCCCCGCCGCCTGGGCAATCGCGAAAAACTCGATCCCGTCCGCGCGCGTGAGATTTGCGACCGACACCAGCTCGCGCTCGCCCCACAGCAGCGAATACGCAAAGCGAGGGAATGTCGCTCATGTGGATGCCGGCGCAGACGACCCGCCCGCCCTTGCGCACGGCCTTCAGAGCGAGCGGCACAAGCGAGCCGACCGGCGCGTAGATGATCGCGGCGTCGAGTTCCTCCGGCGGGCTTTCGTCCGATCCCCCGGCCCAGTGCGCGCCCAGCGCACGCGCGAACCGCTGCGCCTCGTCGTCGCCCGGGCGCGTGAACGCGAAGATGCGGCGGCCCTGCCAGAGCGCCACCTGCGCCACGATGTGGGCTGCGGCGCCGAACCCGTAGATGCCCAGCCTCGGCGCATCGCCGGCCATCTTCAGCGAGCGCCAGCCGATGAGGCCGGCGCAGAGCAGCGGCGCCACATGCGCGTCGTCCATCGCAAGCCCGTCGGGGATCGGCAGGCAGAAGCGCGCGTCCGCGACCACATGCGTCGCGTAGCCGCCATCGCGCGTATAGCCCGTGAACAGCGGCGCATCGCAGAGGTTTTCGCGGCTCGCCCTGCAATAGGGACATGCGCCGCACGTGTGCCCGAGCCACGGCACGCCGACGCGCTGGCCTTGCGCGAGGCCCTGCACGTTCGGGCCGACGCGCTCGACGCGTCCGACGATCTCGTGGCCCGGCACGATCGGCCCCTCGCGGTGCAAGATCGCCGTCGACGACGTGGAGATCGGTGCGGCAGACGCCGCAGGCGCTCACGCGCACCAGTATTTCGCCAGGTCCGGGAACAGGGTCCGGCCGGGTCTCCTCTGCGAGAGGCGCTCCTGCCTGTCGCGAAACCATCGCACGCATTGCGTCACCTGCATCGCGCCGTTCGCCAGCAACGATGCGGCCACCGGGCCCGCATTGCAAGCCGCGCGGCGGCGCTTGCAGGCCGGGACGCGAGCAGGTCAACTCACGCACGAGCAGAGGAATCGCCATGACGCCTATCGTGACCCTGACCTTGAATCCCGCCATCGACGGGGCGTGCGAGGCCGATGAAGTGCGCCCCATCCGGAAGGTGCGCACGCGCAACGAGCGGTACGATCCGGGCGGCGGCGGCATCAACGTGAGCCGCGTGCTGCGCGAGCTGGGCGGCGAGACCTTCGCGATCTATCTGGCGGGCGGCGCGACGGGGCCGGTGTTCGACGCGCTCATCGACGCCGAAGGCGTGCCGCGCAGGCGCATCGACATTTCCGGCCACACGCGCATCAGCAACACCGTGTTCGAGACATCGAGCGGCCACGAGTTCCGGTTCGTGCCGGAGGGCCCGCTCGTGCGCGCGCCCGAATGCGAGAAAAGCCTCGAAGCCCTGCGGGAGAGCGAGTTCGACTGGCTCGTCGCCAGCGGCAGCCTGCCGCGCGGAATCGGAAGCGGATTCTATGTGCGGGTCGGCGAGGCGGCGCGCGAGCGCGGCGCGCGCTTCGTGCTCGACACGTCCGGTGACGCGTTGAAGACCGCAATCGAAGCTGGCGGGCTGCATCTGGTGAAGCCGAGCCTGGGCGAGTTCGAGCGGCTCGTGGGCGAAAAGCTCGAGAGCCCCGCCGACCAGGAGAGGGCCGCGCATGCGCTCGCCGCGAGCGGAAAGGTCGAACTGCTGGCGGTGACGCTGGGACGGGACGGCGCGCTGCTGGCGGACGGGAAGGACGTGTTCCGCATGCCGGCGCTGCCGGTCGAGGCCAGGAGCGCGGTCGGAGCGGGTGACAGCTTCGTCGCAGCCATGACGCTGGCGCTGGCGCAGGGACGGCCGCCGAGGGAGGCCTTCGTGCGGGGCGTGGCGGCAGGGACCGCCGCGGTCATGACGCCGGGCACGCAATTGTGCCGCCGGGCGGACGTCGAGCGCCTCTTCGCAGATGCGATGCAGATTGCCCGCTCGAGAGGCGCCCTGGCGTGAGGAAAGCCGCCGGCGAGCGGGGATCGGACCATCCGGGGCCGCCGTTCAGGCCGTCCCGGATAGTGCTTTGGAATCAGATCTCTATCGTGGACGCAAGCCACAGGACCGACAGAAAGACGCCGGAAAATACGGTCGCCAGAGCGATGAAATCGTCACTGCGCATCGTGGTGTCTCCTTGCTGCATCACAGCATACGAAGCAAGATGCGTTCCAGATCAGGGCGATTTCAGGGCGGCTATAATTCCCGTCCCATTCGCCGGTCGAGCGAGTAGGGCCCGCCGCCCCGCAGGCCGATCGCCAGGATGATCAGCGCCCAGAACATGGGGTATTCCCAACCGCCGCCCGGCCGGGTCCAGACGAAGCCGTTGGGGCCGTTCGCGTAGATCAGGATGACGATGAACTGCACGCCAACCACCGCGGCCCAGAAGCGCGTGAACAGGCCCGCCATCAGGCACAGCGCGCCGACAGTCTCGATGAAGAACACCGCGTAGGCGAGCGGCAGCGCGGGCTCGATCCCGCGCCGCGCGAGGCTGCCGGAGGCGAAGGCGGGGACGGAACTCCAGATCACCTTCTGAAGCCCGTGGATCAGGAGGAAACCGCCGGCGGTCAACCGCACGACGAGCCATGAAAGGTCGCGGCTGACGTCATAGAACGGCGAAAGCGCGGGAATGATGGGACGTGGTTCGGCGCCATATGAGCTCATGGTATCCCCTCCGAATCCGCCGTGTGGCGGCGAGGAAGTGTACCAGCCCGGAGGCGGGCGCTATCGTCCCGTCCCATCGGCTCACAGCAATTTGTAACGCCTGCCCCGGCCTCACGCCGACTTGAGCACGCGCTCCAGCACCTCGGGCGGCGAGGCTGCCGCCTTGCGCAGCACGTCCTCGATCTCGGCGCCGGTGAGCGGATCGATGTCGAGGCGCATCCTGGCGGCCTCGGCGAGAAACTCGGCGTCGCGCATGGTCGCCATGAAGGCGTCGCGCAGCGCCTTCGTGCGCTCCGGCGGCGCGCCGGGCGGGCCGACGAACGGGCGCGAGATCAGTTCGCGCGCGAGAATGAAGTCGAGCGCCTGCGCGTCGACCGCGTTGCGCGCGCGCTCGCGGATCATCGGCACACCGGGCAGCGCGGCCACCGGCTTGCGCCCGGTGTGATAGAGAACGTTGATCTTCTTGTCCGGCAGCCACATCGGCTGCGCCGCCTGGAGCGAGCTCAGCGTCCAGTAGCCCATGCCCTCCACCTCGCCGCGCTCCATGGCGAGCGCGGCCTGCAGGATGTTCTGGTAGCCGGGGATGATCCTGAACCGCGTTCCAACGAGATTGTTCATCGCCGCGGGCACGATCTGCGTGTCGGCGCCGGCGCCGGTGCCCGGCACGACGAGCTCGTCGCGCATCAGGTCTTCGAGGGTTTTCACCTTGGAGGTGTGCCACGACAGCGCGATGGCGGTGCTCGTGGAGATGCTGCCGATCCACGACAGCGCGAACGGATCGAACTTCACGGGCGAGCGGCCGAGCATCGGTTCGAACGGCACGCCCGGGCCGATGGAGCAGATGACCGTGCCATCGCGCGGCGCGACGTTGGCGAGGTAATCGGCCGCCTTCATGCCGCCCGCGCCCGGCATCCCCGAGACGATAAAGTTCGGCTCGCCGGGGATGTGCCGGCCCATATGACGGGCGAGCAGCCGGGCGTAGTTTTCACTCACGCCCGGCGAGTAGGAAATGATCGTGAGCTGACGGCGCTTGTAGAAAGCCTCGACGGGATCAGCCTGCGCGCGGGCTGTCCTGAACGAGGCGCCCGCACAGGCGAACGCCCCTGCGGCGGCAAGCAGCGATCTGCGGTCCATGTCCCCTCCCTCGAAGCCGGCGCCGCCCCGCGTGCGTCAGCACATCCTCATGGCGTCTGCAGCAGAGGAATGTCCTTGGCGGACGGCGGTTTCCTGATCGACGCCAGATAGGCGTGGATGTCCGCCACATCCGAATTGCTCAGCACCTTCTCGCTGTAGGGCGGCATGGCGGTGGCGGAGGCGCTGCGCAGGAACGAGGTGAGCGCGTCGAGCGCCATCGGCTCGGGCGCGAGCTTTGGCCCGGTGTTGGCGCCCTGCCCCTCGAAGCCGTGGCATTGCCAGCAGCCCACCTTGTCGAAGATCTGCTTGCCGCGCGCGGCGTCCGCGGCTTGCGCGCCATTCGCCAGCAGCGAGGTGAAAGCGGCGGCGAGGATGATCCCTGTCGTTTTCATGGCGATCCTCCTCAGCGCGGCTGCGAGACGACGTCGACGAGCACGGGCTCGCCGGCGCGCACCATGGCGACCGCCCGCCTGAGCGCGGGGCCAAGTTCGGCCGGATTGCTGATCGGCCCGATACCCTGCATGCCCATCGATTTGGCGAGCGTTGCAAAGTCCACGTACGGGTTGTCGATCGTCGTGCCGATGTGTGCGCGGTCGATGCCGCGGTCGCGCCAGTTGCCGACACGCTGCACGTGCATGACCTCCTGATGATAGCCGCGGTTGTTGTGCATGATCGTCAGCAGCGGAATCTTGTGATGCACGGCGGTCCATATCGCCCCGGGGCAATACATGAGGTCGCCGTCGCCCTGCAGGTTGACGACGAAGCGGCCGTGATCGCGATGGGCGAGCGCCGCGCCGATGGCGGCGCCCATGCCGTAGCCCTGCCCCGCGCCGCCCGAGTCGCCGATGTACTGGTAGGGCTTGTCGAAGTTCCAGATGCGATGCGGCCAGTTGCTGAGACGCACGTCGCGGGAGACGAGCGCCCAGTCGAGATCCTTGATCACCGCCCACAATTCGGCGGAAATACGCGCGGTGGAAATGGGGCTCGCGTCCCAGGCGTAGGTCGCGTCGACCGCCAGAAAGCGCTCGCGCTGCTTGTCGCCGGCGGCCTTGTGCGAGGCCATGCGGCGCTCCGCGGCCGCGCGCGCTTCGGGCGTCATCGCAGAGCGCACCGCCTCGATCAGCGCGGGCATGGTCGCCTCCGCGTCGGCGGCGATGGCGATATCCACGTCCTGGAAGCGCTGGAAGTCCTGGTAATTGGACTTCATGAACAGGTCGCGGGAGTTGATGCTGACCAGCTTCGTTCCGTCCTTGACGCGCGTGCCCTGCTTGGGCTCGGCGACATCCGAATAGGAATTGACGATGCCCCAGAAGTCGTTGAGCTCCAGGCCCAGGATGACGTCGGCGCCCGCGACGACGCCGCGCGAGCGCGAGGTGACGTTGAGCCCATGCCGGCTGGGGAAGTTCTGGCGGCCGAGCTGATCCACGACGCCTGCGCCCAGAAGTTCGGCGAGTTCAACCAGCATCGGCTGGAACGCATGGGTGCGCGCGCCGCGATCAACGACGATGACGGGGTTCTGCGCCGCGACGAGCATTTTCGCCGTCTCGCGCACGGCGGCGGGATCGCCGGCCGGCGCGCTGGCGCGGGTGATGCGGGGTATGCGCAGCTTGTCGGACGGGTTGGCGACGCCCTCCTGCAGGTGCGCGTCGAGCGAAACGCACACCGGGCCGTAGGGCGCGGTCATGGCGATCTTGTGGGCGCGCGCCAGCGATTCCGCGGTGGCCTGCAAGGAGCCCGGCTGATCGTCCCACTTGGTGAAATCGCGGACGATGGCGAGCGGGTCCTGCGCCGCGTGGGTCGTGGGCACGCCGGGCGGGCGATGAGCGGCGTCCAGATGATTGCCGGACATGACGAGCATCGGCACGCGATCGCACCAGGCGTTGTAGAAGGCCATCACGGCATGCTGGATGCCGACCGTGCCGTGGAACAAAAGGCCCATGGGCTTGCCGGACACTTTCGCGTATCCGTGCGCCATCGCGGTCGCGATCTCCTCGTGCATCGCGGTGAGGAGTTCGGGCTTCTTGTTCATCGCGTAATTGTTGATCGACTCGTGCAGGCCGCGGCAGCTCGAGGCCGGGTTGGTGGCCACGTAGTCGATGTCGAGGGCGCGCAGCACATCCACCATGAAATCGGAGCCCGGGCGGCTTCCCGGCTCGGCCATGGTCGCGGCGATCTTGATGGGCTGGCCGATCTCGGCCTCCATGTCGCGCGCGCTCGGGGGCTTCACGAAGGAGCCAACGCCCTGCGCCTGCGCCGGCGTCACGGTGGCGACCGCTGGCGCGGTGGCGGCGGCCGCGCCGCCTGCAGCAGCCGCAAGGAATCGGCGTCGATCGACGTTCGGCTTTTCGCCCGACATGGCGTCTCTCCCTCGATGTTTTTGTATTGCGAGACTGATGCGCCCTTACCTGGTTGTCAACGTCGGCCGCACGCGGGCGGCAAAGTCCGGCCTCGCGGCTCTGCGCAACAAGACCTGCAACGGCGAAGTATGGTACAATCAATCGCCAAACAGCCGACGCGCCGCGTGGGCAAGGCACAGCACAAGCGGGGGCTTCGTCATGATCGGCAGTATAATCGTGTGGCTTGTCATCGGCGGCCTCGCAGGTTGGCTTGCGGGCCTCATCATGCAGGGCAGCGGCTTCGGACTTGTCGGCAACATCATTGTCGGCATTGTCGGCGCGGCGATCGCGGGCGCGGTGCTGCCGAGGCTCGGACTCGTCATGGGCGGCGGGTTGATCGGCGACATCATCTACGCGGCGATCGGCGCCTGCATCCTGCTCTTCATCGTCAGCCTCGTGAAGAAATGAAAAAGGCGCGCCGCTTGTTCGGCGGCGCGCCCTCTTGTTCATCAGTGCGCTTTCAGACCAGCGCCGGCTCCTTCGCCTTCGCGGGCGCGCGGTAGGCGCCCAGCCATGCAACCGCGTCGTTCACCGGGATGACGTCCGCATACTTCTGGTGCATGTCGAAGAGGTTCATCGCATGCGTCGCTTCGTGGCGGTCGAAGCAGCATTCCTCGACGACCTGCACGCGATAGCGATGGGACGCGGCCTCGACCACTGAGGCGCGCACGCAGCCGCTCGTCGCCTCGCCCGCGACAATGAGCGTGTCGATGCCATGGAACGTGAGATGGCCCGCCAGCGGCGTGCCCCAGAAGGAGCTCGGCGCCGTCTTCTTCAGGACGACCTCGCCGGCGATCGGCGCGACTTCGTCGACGATCTGCGACGATCGCTTCTTGCGATCGAGAGCGGCGGCGTCCATCTCGCCGCCACGACCCATGCCCGCGCGTCCGCCGCTGTCGCGATGAGCGGCGTCATACCAGCCGAGCATGCCCGAGTCGGCGAGCATGGTGATGTGAATGACGGGGATCTGGGCGGCGCGCGAGGCCTCCAGCAGGCGCTGGATGTGCGGCAGCGCGTTCCAGCCGGCCATGCCGCAACTGGAGGGCCATGTCTTGATGGCCTCGAGCAGCGGCTCCGGCTTGTCGCCGAAGACCGCGCGGTAGAGATCGACCAGCAACAGCGCCGGCTTCTGGCCAAAGCCCACGCGGCGGTCATGCGCCACGGCCAGATGAGCCTTGTCGGACTCGGTCAAGTAACGATCCCAGATGCGCGCCATGGTTTCCCCTTTCCCTGATGAAAAATGCCTTATGCCCAACGTTCGCAGCCTGCGGCTCCGGTGGCAAGACGGATTTGTGGGCGCCGCAACGCCCGCGTTCGCGCCACTTCAGGGCCGCCCTGCCCCAAGCGGAACTTATGGCTATCGCGTCTCATGACACCAGATAGATCGCCGCGAAGGCGAGCGCCGGCGGCGAGCACGACGAGATAGGCGCTGACCTTGGTCAGGTAGAACAGCGCGACGCAGAGCGCGATCGTGGCGATCTCGAGGAAGCCGACATTTGCAGCGCGAATGACGGCGAGCGCGCCGGCGAAGATCAGCCCGACCGCCACCGGGGCAAGCCCCCGCTCGATGGCGGTCTTGACGGGGGAGACCTTGTTGCGCTGCCACCAGTTCGACACGCCGAAGACGAGCAGCGAGGAGGGAACGTAGATGGCGAAGCACGCCACGAGCGCGCCGGCGAGTCCCGCCACGTGATAGCCGATGAGGGCGGCGATCAGCGTGCTGGGCCCGGGCGCCGCGCGCGAGATCGCGAACATGTCGGCGAATTCCTGGTTGGTGAGATACCCGCGCAATTCAACGGTCTGGTACTGGATGTCGGCGACGATCGCCTGCCCGCCGCCGAACGAGAGCAGCGACAGCGGCGCGAAGACGACGAAGAGTCCGAGGAGCTTGTTGTCCATCACTTCGGCCCCCGCACGCAGAGCCAGGCCACGCCGATGCTGAGCGGCACGGCGATGGCGACGACCGGCAGCATCGGCCATCGCAGCACGCCCACGGCGATGAAGACCGCAAGGCCGATCACGATGGTGGCGACGTTGCGCGGCAGCTTGGTGGCGACCTTGGCGCCCATGGCGAGCGTCGCCGCGATGCCGACGGCGGCCACGCCGCCGAGAACGAAGTGCGTGACGGGCAGGCCGGAGTACTGCCGGTAGGCGAAGCCCATCAGCATGATGATGCAGAACGCGGGAATGATCATCGCCGTCACCGCGACGATGGCGTCCAGCGCCGCCGCCGGGCCTTCATCCCCATGTAGAGCGCGAGGTTGACGGGATTGGCGCCGGGCAGCACCTGCGCGATCGCCAGTCCGGCGAGGAAGGCCTCGTCCCCGATCCAGTTGCGGCGGTCGACGATCTCGCGATGCATCATCGCCTGCGTGGACCCGCCGAAGGCGGAGGCGCCGATCTTCAGAAAGACCCAGAACACATCTGCGAGCGAAGCCGGGTTGCTTCCAGGCGGCGCCGTTTCGGCTTCAGACATGCGGTCTCCTCCATTCGTTTCTTGCATCGCCGGGGCGGGAATCGTTCAAGCATAGAACCTGCGCGCGCCGCCGCAACCCTCGATAAGCCCGGCCATCGGTCGGTCGGACGGGGCGAGCCGGCGCGGAAGGCCTTCTGATTGCGCCAGCCCCGGCGACGCCCTGATGGCGCCTTCAGACTTGGTTAAGCGCTGCGGTGGTTTGCTGGCGATCTATTTTTTCAAATTATTGGATCATCCGATGACTTTCCCGAACAACCGGCGCGCCGAGCAGAGGCTCAGGACCGCCCTCAAGGGCCAGATCGTCATCAACGATCGCTATTCGACAGTCGATTGTATCGTCCGCGATCTCTCCGAGAGCGGGGCCAGGCTGCAGACGCCGGAAGGCTACCTCCCGCCCCGGCAGTTTGGTTTCGAAATTCCCACGAAGGCCCGGAGCGCGAACGCACGCACGATCTGGTCGAGCGGCAATCTGCACGGAATCATGTTCTACGACCGGGGGATCAGGGCGAAGATGGCGCCGCTCACCGAAGAGCGCGCCAGCCAGCTTCAGCAGATCGTGGAGGACGCGCGGCGCGCGATCGCGCAGGCCATCGGCGTTGCGCCCGACGTCGTCAAACTGACGCTCGAACTTCCGCCCGCGGGCGACGCGGCCTGACCGACGGGCAAGAAGCAGGCTACAATTCGGACTGAATCACTTTGAGGAGCCGGAAGCGCATCGCGCCGGGATTGTTTGCGAGCGCTATTACAAAACGGACACGGCCGTGTTTCGAAGTGTTGGCGAATCCCGCCAGTGTGCTGACCCCGGAGAAGGTCCCGGTCTTGAAGTGTGAGCCATCGCCGCCCCGGAGCAAAGCCGCATGGGGCCGAAAGAGGTGCAGCAATTGGGCAAGACCGCGGGCCGTAAAGCGATTGTCGCGGCTGATGCCCGAACCTTCCACGAGCGTGATCGATTCAGCGAGCCCGTGTCTGGCGAGCATCTCGTTCGCCACGCGCAGCGACTTCTCGAGGCTGACAGGCCCGCCCAGGCGGTGCGCGCCGATCTCGAGAAAGACCTGGTTGGCGATGTAGTTGTTCGAGCCTTGGAGCAAGCCCGAGAGGATTTTCGAAAGGTTGCGGGATTGCTGGTGCACGTACACCGGCTCAAGACCCTGAGGCACGATTCCACTCGACACGCCGCCCTTCACAATCCCCCCGGCACGCTCGATGAAAGCGGCGATCAGCTCACCGGCATATTGCTGGCCTACCTGGTGGTCGCGTGTGAGGCTGATGCGACCACGACCCTGAGGGCCCCGTGCAAGAAATTCCCTGATGGCGAGCGGCGTGATCGGGGTCTGCTCCTCAGCCGAGTGGACGACCTTGCCTTTGCGCACGGCATGGATCGTGTTGAAGTTCACCGCGAGCGCTGAGTTCAGCGCATCGTACGCCTCGTCCGTATTCTCAATGCCCGGAATACGAATATCTGAAGGATAGTAGCTGGCGTCCAGGACGATGCCGCGAAGCGGCTCCTTGCCGATGGCGGCGACCAGCGCCGATGCGAGCTGAGCCAGCTCTTCGGAAATCAAGAAAGGATCGCCGCCGCCGCGAATGTACAGCACACGGTCTTTGCCAAGATAGAAGCGCGTCTTGAAGCGGTAGTCGCCGCCGAGGACCTCCATGGCCAACCATGCGGTCACGATTTTCGCCACTGAGGCCGGGACAAAGGGCTTGTCGGCGTTCTGCGCCACCAGCTCGCCGCCGTTCTCGTCCATCACGAGCACAAGCCCCGCCGGAGCAAGCGCCGCAAGCTTCTCCCTGGGCCCGGCAAGGCCTTGGGCGGGGAGGAGCAGCAGGGCAAAGATGACAGCGAGAGGTTGAAACCAGAAGAGGTCGGCAGGCCGCACCCTCCGCCCGATGGTTCGCGTCAGATACTTCATCATCTCACCAGGTCTCGACGGGCGAAGACTGGGCCGTAAGCTACCGTCCCGGCCATTGCGCGGCAGATGTTTATCATTGTCGGCCCTGTGTTGGTATCATCACTGCAACACCAGGCTCTCTGGATGCGATGAGCGCGTAATCGACAGTCAAGCGCTGTGCGTCCTCGGCCGAAAGCGCCCTCAGGATTCGCACGGTCCGCCCGGTTTCGTCGCGGATGATAACGTTGACCGCCCCGCTATCCTCCTGGGTCAGTATTTCGTAAGTCTGGGGCACGAGCGTCTCCGGGTGCGTAATGACCACAGGAGCGTCGGCCAGGAGTGAGTGCGTATCGAGTTGGCATCGAGGCATGTAGATGGAGCTGAACGGCGTCCACATTTTCGCCGGGTCCTCCCGCTACGGTAATTTTCATACGTGAATGATCGGAGCGCGTCATGAGCAAAGCCGCCACTCCAGTTCCGCCGGACTACGCAGGCGTCATCCCCTATTTGATCGTCGACGATCCACTTGCCGCGCTGGATTTCTACAAGAAGGCTTTCGGAGCCGTCGAGACGATGCGGCTCCTCGGCAAGAACGGCTCCATCATGCATGCGGAAGTTCGAATTGGATCTGCAACCATTATGATGTCTGGCGAGTGGCCGGACATGGGCCACCGCAGCCCGCGACACTACGGTGGCGTGAGCGCATCATTTTGCATCTATGTCCCCGATGTCGATGCCTTTGCGGCCAAGGCGACGGCAGGTGGCGCCGAGATCGTTCAGGCGCTGGAAACAAAGTTCTACGGCGACCGGGCGATCACGCTGCGCGACCCGAGCGGCTATTCCTGGGCTTTCATGACGCATGTCGAAGATGTGCCTCAGGAAGAGCTGCAGAAGCGCATGAATGACATGCTGGCTGGTGGCGGCTGAAAACGTGCGGCAGCCGTGAGCGCAAGTCAGCAGGCGGCGCCTGAGGTTTCTCCAACGCGCTGCCTGCCCGATCTGGGCTCCACTTTCGCTTCCCTGCGAATGGCGCGAGAGGCGCAAACCAGTTCGGACGTCACGAAAGCTTCAGGAACCGCCACCCGCGGTCGGCCTGTCCGGTCTGCATGTACTTTCCAACTGTACTGCAAAGTCAACTCGTGCGCCTGCATGGGAGTGCCACCCAGCGTCGCAGCGAGTTCCTCATAGGTCATGTAACGGTAAGTGACCACTCGATAAGGCGCGTGGCTAGCCTCTTTCAACTTCATCGCGCCACTCCTGTTCGCTGTGAACAAGGTGTCGCGGGCAGGTTACCGGGCTCTTAACGGTCGCGGCATTTTGTGGTTATGGATCGCGAGCCGAACTCAGACGTTATGGCGCGGCTCGCGTAATCTTCGCCACTAAATTCAAACGGCTTGCAAATCACCACCTGTCCCACTGACGTCGGCGCGATGGCTCGCAAACCTGCACCCTTTCGCCCCAGCGATTGGTTCTCCAATAACAATCTCTCTGCCGTCGCCGCCACTCGTTGCGACGATCATCGACGTAGTCATCATCGTCATCATCATAGTAGTAGCTACCGCCATTGCGCCCATACTGCGCCTCATGCGCGCTTGCGGCCGGCAGATCACGATCCTCGCGCATTGTCGTCCGGGTTGCCGCTTCACTGGAGGCTGCCAGTGTCGAATGGAAAGCGGAAGCTCCAGCTGCGGTGAAAAGGGCGATCAAGAGATGGCGTCTGTTCATGTCCTTTCTCCGATTGCTGCGTGACGCAGGCGCGTTCTTTCAATCCTCGTCGCAACGCCTGCCAGGTTGGAGGGCGCTGAACCAACGCCGCGATCTGACAGAGGTTCGCTGACAGAAATCGTATTCCCGAGAGGCATTGATTGGTCCCAGCACTTTCCGCGCTCAGCGTGGATCGGCGCTTAGCTGCATCGCCAATGGCGGGAAAGACGAGGTAATGCGCAGGCTTGATCGCCGGCAGGCGGAAATTCCGCATGTTCATGACGTTGAAATGTGCGTGCCTCACAGCAAGGAACAAGAAGCCATGATGTTCGAGATTGGCCGAGAATATCTATTCGTCACCGGCGCTTCTGAAATGCCGTGGGTTGGCGAAGTCGTCGAGGTGAGCATGCCCATCATCAGGGTTCGCTCGTCCGTGATGGAGCAAGGCGAAGTGATTTTGAACGCGTCCTCGCTGACATTTCACAGCGCTACTCTCCAGCCCGTGGTTTCGGACGAGAAAGCGCGCGACAAGCCCGCGCTCCCGCCCTGGATTGAAAGCGAAAGCGGAACCGATCCTCTTGCCGACATCATAGAACCGTAGCGAAGCCAATAAGGAACAGCGCCAACCTGAAGCGCAGCCGCTCGGAGCAACTTACTTCATCGACGCCCCGTCATAGTTACAGCGGAAAGCGCTTCCGCTCGTTGGATGAACACCATTCGCTGCTTCTCATTCGCCCGAAAGGTGCTTATACTAACTATCGCGGATCACCTGACGTCCGCATGGTGATCCGGCGCGAGCGAACCCTGAAGCCCAGGATGTTCTGCCATGACCGACATCGACATCATCATGCCTGCCCAGTCGCAACCGTCCGAAATGCCGCGGGTGCTTCCGCTCAGATTGACCGACATCCCCGACGTATTGAAGAAGGGCTTCGACGATTTCTGGGCCATGCCGACGCACATTGTCTACCTTGCGCTTATTTATCCTGTCGCCGGTCTCATCATAGGCGGCGCGACTTACGACAACGACACGATACAATTACTCTATCCGCTCGCCGCGGGGTTCGCGCTACTCGGGCCCCTGGCCGCGATATGGACATACGAACTGAGCAGGCGCCGCGAACTCGGCCTGGATACCTCGTGGCGTCACGCCTTCGACGTTTTCTATTCGCCGTCACTTCCCGCAATCATCGCGCTGGCGTTCGGTCTGCTCGGACTGTTTGTGGTCTGGGTAGCGTGCGCACAGGCGATTTTCTACTTCAACTTCGGCGATCGCAAGATCGCGTCTGTGTGGGAGTTGGCGTCTCTTGTAGCCAACACGCGCGAAGGCTTGAATGTCTTCATCTTCGGAAATCTTGCAGGGCTGCTCTTTGCAATCGTCGCAGGCGCGACGACGGTGATCGCATTTCCCATGCTCCTTGATCGCAGGGTGAGCGCTGGCGCCGCCGTCGCCACCTCTCTGAGCGTTGTTGCAAAGAACCCCGGCGTGATGGCGGTTTGGGGACTGATCGTGGCCGCGATCCTTCTCGTCGCGTCCCTGCCGTTTCTCGTCGGGCTGGCGCTCGCCGTGCCAATTCTCGGCCACTCCACCTGGCATCTGTACCGAAAGGCCGTGGAGCCGCCGATAGGGGAGAGGCCGGTCCGTGAGGCGCGCGACAAGGGCGTTCGCTATGCCGCGGATTTTCCCGCCTGTCTCTTCTCGCGCTCGCGCGAAAGCTGAGACTGGCGCCCGGCAAGGGTGCGCGCAAGCAGCGCCTGATTGGGGCCTTCTACAGCGCCCCAATCAGCAGGAGAACGCCGCCTAAAGCCATCAGCGCCAGACCGAGCCAGTTTTCCTCGATCCGAAAAGCGCGCCCGCCTCCTCTCCGTGGCTCCAGAGTTTCACCGGCCGAGCGGTTGCCTTGCCTGGGAACCGCGACCACTCAGACGTCCGCCCCAGATTGCCTTGTCGGCGATGGCGAGCATCCCGGCGAAGAGCAGGAAAACACCGATTCCGATCACGATCATAAGGTCGGCCTCCGGTCACTCCGCACGTTGGCGCCACGTGTGGCGAGCAGTCTTCGGGCGTCCATGCCTTCCCCGCGACACCTCCCGTCACGGCTCAGCGCTGAACAGACTTGTCCGGATAAGTAGCGTGTAATCAGATTCCAGCACCATGATCGCGACGAATACGAGGATAAGGAGGGGCGGCAATACAATGGCGGTTGTAAGCGCCATCCGTTCCCACGCCATGTGCATGAATACGGCGACGATGAGCGCCGCCTTCAGGGCCATGAAGATGAGTATGAGCGTCCATCTCAAGACGCCATGAATTCCTGCATAATCGACGAAATACGAACATGCGCTCAGAACGAACAACCAGCCCCAGATCATCAGGTACATCTTGATGGGGTGCGCTTGATGATCGGCCGGTGCGGTGGGCGCCTCTGAGTGGTGAGAAGGTGCATGCGCCATAGCTCCGCTCCTACCAGAGATAAAAGAAGGCGAAGATAAATACCCATACAAGGTCTACGAAGTGCCAATACAGACCCATGATTTCCACGTTCTCGTAGCCGCCCTTGCGGCTTGTGAAGAAACCTGGAGCGCCGGTGTCGTAATCGCCCCGATAGACCTTGCGCGCGACTATCGCCAGGAAGATAACGCCAATCGAAACGTGCGTTCCATGGAAACCCGTTATCATGAAAAAGGAGGCGCCAAATTGCTCGGCTCCCCAGGGGTTCCCCCATGGACGCACGCCTTCCGAGATGAGCTTGGCCCATTCGAACGCCTGCATGCCGACAAAGGTCAAGCCGAGAAGCGCCGTCAGCAGAAGCAGCAAAGCGGTGCGGACGCGATCGCGGCGGTAGCCAAAATTGACCGCCATCGCCATCGTTCCGCTGCTGGAAATCAGCACGAACGTCATGATTGCGATGAGCAGGAGGGGCATGTTCACGTCGCCAACATGCAAAGCGAAAACCTCGCTCGGGTTGGGCCACGGCACAGTCGTGGACATCCGCGCGGTCATATACGCCAGTAGAAAGCAGCCAAACACGAAGGTATCGCTCAGGAGAAAGATCCACATCATGGCCTTTCCCCACGACACCCGCTTGAAGGCGCGCTGATCGGACGCCCAATCCGAGGCGAGGCCGCGCAAACCTGCGAACCCGGCGTCTGTGACACCCACTCTGTTTTCCGCTGCCTCGGCCATGGCTTCCCGCTCCTAGGTGGCAAGCGCGCGTCTGCAAATGTCCACAATCTCTCCCGCCCATCCACTCATCAGCGCGAAGAGCCCGATCCATACGAACAGAAGAAAGTGCCAGTACATCGCGCACATCTCCACCCGCGTTCTGAGCCGGTGAGATAAAGCGCCTGTGAACGCCCCCGCACTTGTCAATCCCAACGCGACGATACCGCCACCGACATGAAGCGCGTGCAATCCGGTCAGCAGGTAGAAGAAGCTGCTTGCCGGACCGCTCGCGACAGCAAACCCCGATGCGGTGAGCTCACGCCACGCACTCCACTGAAAAACGAGAAATGCAAGAGCTGACGCGATGCCTACCGCCATGCCGGCGCGCACCCAGTTGACGTCGGACGTTCGCGCGGCGACGACGGCGAGGTGGAGCGATAGGCTGCTTACGACGAGGGCGCTCGTGCTCACCCACAAAACTCGCGGCATGGGCGTAGGCCGCCAGTCCGACACTTCCATTCTCATCACGTAGGCGCTTGCGAATAGCGCAAATAGGGCGCCGAGCACTGCGAGTAAAACAGCAAGACCCAGCTTTTCGACCGGAAGCCGGGCGGAACTGAGATTCGCGTCGACGCGGTAGTTTCCCGCCTCCAACCAAGGTTTGGCCATGAGCCGCTGCTGAGACAGCCACCATGCGCAGAAGCTGGCGACGACTACGATGAACACGAGGATCACGCTCATGCCGGCTTCTCCGCGACCGGTTCGTTCTGCGGAATGAAATCCTGCGGCGCTCCGGGCACGCTGTAATCGTACGCCCACCGGGTCACGACGGGCAATTCCTTGCCCCAATTGCCATGTGCCGGCGGCGTTTCTGGCGTTTGCCACTCGAGCGTCGTGGCTCGCCAGGGATTTCCGCCAGCCTCCCTTCCGTACTTCAAACTCCAGACGAGATTGAAAAGAAAAACAACCTGCGCGGCGCCCACGACGAGCGCGGCAATTGTGATGAACGCGTTCAGTCCGTGCACGGATGCGCCCACGAAAGCGACCTCGCCCAGTTCAGGATAACGGCGAGGCACGCCCGCCAAGCCAAGGTAGTGCATCGGGAAGAAAATAAGATAAGCGCCTATAAACGTTGTCCAGAAATGAAGCTTTCCCAGACCTTCGTGCAGCATCCGGCCGGTGATCTTCGGGTACCAATGATAAATCGCGCCGAAGATCACGAGCACGGGGGCAACTCCCATCACCATGTGGAAATGCGCCACGACGAACATTGTGTCGGACAGCGGCACGTCCACGACGACATTGCCGAGAAAAAGGCCCGTGAGTCCTCCGTTCAGGAACGTGACGATGAACCCCAGCGCAAACAGCATGGGGATCGTCAGATGAATATCGGCGCGCCAGAGTGTGAGAACCCAGTTGTAGACCTTTATGGCCGTGGGGATCGCGATGATAAGGGTCGTAGTCGCGAAGAAGAATCCGAAGTAGGGATGCATTCCGCTGACGTACATGTGGTGGGCCCAAACAACGAAGCTGAGCCCGCCAATGGCCACGATCGCCCATACCATCATGCGATAGCCGAAAGATATTCTTGCGGGCATGCGTGCTGATGAGATCAGAAACGATCCCGAAGGCGGGTAAGGCCACGATGTACACTTCGGGATGTCCGAAGAACCAAAACAGGTGCTGAAACAGGATTGGACTACCTCCGCCGTGCCTCAGCTGTTGACCCATCTCGATGAGGGCGGGCATGAAGAAGCTGGTGCCGAGCACGCGGTCGAACAACATCATCACGCACGCAACGAACAATGCCGGAAAGGCGAGCAGGGCCATCACTGTCGCAGTGAAAATGCCCCAGACCGTCAGAGGCAGCCTCATCATCGTCATGCCACGTGTGCGGCCTTGCAAGACGGTCACCACGTAGTTCAGCCCACCCATGGTGAACCCGATAATGAAGAGAATGAGTGAAACGAGCATCAAAATGATGCCGGCCCCCTGCCCGCCAGGCGTGCCGGACAAAATCGCTTGCGGCGGATACAGCGTCCAGCCTGCCCCGGTCGGGCCATCGGACGCAAAGAAGCTCGCGCACAGAACGAGCACGGCCACGAGGTAAATCCAGTAGCTGAGCATATTTATGTAGGGGAAGACCATGTCGCGCGCGCCGACCATCAAGGGAATGAGGTAATTTCCAAATCCGCCAAGAAATAGCGCCGTAAGAAGATAAACGACCATGATCATGCCGTGCATGGTCACGAATTGATAGTAAGTTTCGGGAGTGATGAAATTGAACGTTCCTGGAAATCCCAGTTGAAGACGCATGAGCCAGGAGAGCACAAGCGCGACAAACCCGATCGCGATGGCCGTGACCGAGTACTGGATTGCAATAACTTTTGCGTCCTGTGAGAAGACGTACTTCGTCCACCAGCTGTGAGGATGGTAAAGCTCCATATCCGGCGCTTCGGCCGCCGGAACGGCGCTCATGATGCCATCTACCATAACCGAATCCTTCTTCGCCGGTGTAACGGATGGACGAAGGAACCTCGCTCAGGGATCTGTCTGATCGGCGAGGCCCACGCGCCGCGGCGCTGGAGCGTTCGCAAATCTAGTCTGCTTCTTCAGCCACGCCGCGTACTCCTCTTCAGTATCCACGACCACGACGCCGCGCATGAAGCTGTGACCCGTGCCGCAATGTTCTGCGCACAGTATTTCGTATTTTCCCGTGATGGTCGGCGTGAACCAGTAGTAGGTCACCATGCCTGGAACCATGTCCATCTTTGCGCGGAACTGCGGGATGTAGAAATTGTGCAGGACGTCGATCGAACGCAGCAGGACTTTCACGGGCTTGCCGACGGGCAGATGCAGATCGCTTCCATCAATGATCACATCGTCCTGACCGGACGGATCCTTGGCGTTCACGCCAAGCGGATTTTCCACGCTCACCAAGCGGACGTTCGTACTGCCCAAGCGTCCGTCTTCGCCCGGCAGCCGATAACTCCATTGCCATTGCCGGCCGACAACCTCGATCTCTGCCGCGGCAGATGGAACTTGAATGAACTGGTTCCACACGAACAAACCCGGGACGAGCATCCCTGTTATGCCGATGGCTGTGATCACTGTCAGCCACCACTCCAGCCGCTGATTTTCGGGTTCATACTCCGCACGGCGTCCCGGCTGATGGCGAAAACGATAGACGCAGTAGGCAATGAAAAGGACCACCGCGGCGAACACTGCACCGGTGATCCAAAAGGTGATGGTTATGGTGTCGTCGATGTAGCGCCAGTTCGAGGCTATGGGGGTCCACCACCATGGGGTGAACATATGGAAGAGCACAGAGCCGACGACGATCAGGATGAGTACGACGGTAATGGCCATGCCATAGCCCTCACGCTGAGGCATGTGCATTATACTTCAAACCTGCTGTTAGTATAGGTTCATTGTTCGATGTACGTGATGGTTCGCAAACAGCATGGATTGCGCAATGTCGCTGAATAACTCGTAACGCTGAGCTCTGGTCTGGCGCGCCTTCACGCTGGCGCTGGAGAGTAGTATGAATGGGCATTATCCGTGCCGGGGCGTTGGTGGCGCTGTCTCATGGAACCAGAGGGACCTCAGCCTGTAACCCATAGCGAGGCTGTTTCCGTTGGTCTGTTCCTCGGCCTTCTTGTGATTTTTTGTTTGGTCGCCTGGCAGATGACTAGTTGAGTCACAAGCGTCGCCGCACTCGCGCCCGCCTTGTCGGGGAACGATCCACAGGGCCTGGAAATCGCGGCCTGGTGTCTCATTGGACTAGCAAAAGTTGGAAAGCGCAGGAAGCGCCAGCGCTGCAGCAGCTCGCATCGGCGGCGGGCAATTATGAGGCTTTTATCAGTGCCCCCAAGCGAGCCGAGGCGACCAGGCTGAGGTTATCAACCCGGTCGCCTTCGCTCGCGCATCTTCTCCCTTGTGTTGCCCCTAAAGGGCGTTTGCTCAACCGAACCGCGCGATGTGTTCGGGCATGGGGAGAATCCATTGAGCATCGATGCGTTTCTCTTGGTCTTGTCGGTTCGCGCTCTGTTTTCCCCAGGAAGGTGGATGTGGCCAATCGGGGCAGCGCCTTCGGCCGCCAAGATTCCGGGCGTCCCACAGGTCGAATGCGATCGCGGCGATGACGATGCAGACCATCACGATGGCGGAATCGCGCATGCCAAGGGCGAACAGATCCGTTTCGGACATCCCGGTCACCATCAGTCGATACAGAGGGACACAAGCCCGGGAAACAGAGAAATCACGCACGCGGTCGTCGCAATCATCGACTATCGCGCTTGCGAGTCCCCGGCCGCCACGATTTCATGGATTGAGCCGATCTTGTCGAGCGGCCTGCGTCTGGCGACGAATGCGAGGTACGCCCAGGAGCCAAGCGCGAGGACGAGAAAGACAATTCCCAATAGCACCAGCCCCCCGAACACCATCAGTGTTTCCTCCGCGGGCCATGATCAGGATTTTGCGCTGCTTGGTTGTGCGGGGTCGCACACGCACACAGGCGCGGTCGGAGCGTACATCTCCAAGCTGCGCCGTTTGCCGCGTCGAATTTCGGTCCTGCGCGGCGCGCAGCCTTCCGGCGCGCTCTGGCCAAAGGCCAGGCGCGAAGCCGTCACGGACTGCCGAATGATCGATTGGGTGGTACCACCTCCCGGGCTCGAACCGGGGACCCCCAGATCCACAATCTGGTGCTCTAACCAACTGAGCTAAGGCGGCCTGAAACTGGCCGGAACCTAGTGGGACGGCCGCGAGATTGCAAGCGCCGGCCGCGCAGGATGTGGGAGAAAACGCCGGACGAGAAACGGCGCCGCCCGCGGACGGCGCGCCTCTCCTCGCCCGGACGCGAGAGCGCTGATCAGGTCGGCTTGCCGAGGGCCTTGCCGATCGTCTCGCCGAGCGGCGCCATGGTCCGGGCCGAGACCTTCGAGGCGAGCTCCGCGAATTCCCTGGCCTGCGCGTTCGCGGTTTCGAATTGCCGGCGGACGTGTTCCGTCTGCACTTCGACCAGTTGCGACATCGTCCTGGCGCCGGCCAGCGCGCGGGCGAACTCGAACATCGCGTCGGTCGAGGCCTTCACGGCTTCGATCGCCTTCATGTTGAATTCCGCGAGTCCTGAACCGGCGGCCACGAGGGCCCCCTCCATGCCGGAGGTCGCCTCTTCGGCGGCTTTCCGCATGCGGTCATAGGAGGTTCGCGCCTCGTCCGCGGTGAGTTCCGCGGACTGGGCGAGCACTTCCCCCGCGTCCATCATCTGCTCGGGAAGCGCCTCGGCGATTTCAAAGGCGTCCACGGGCTGGGCGAGAGGCCGGGTCTCTTCGTGAAACCCGGGGATTTTACAGTCTCGGATTTTACAGGCTCGACGTGATCGGGTGCACTGACAGGTTCAGTCATTGCGCGACCTTTCCATTCAACAGAGCAGCAAAATCACTTCTTGACGCCGGCGGCCTTCTGGACCGCTTCGCCCATCTCGCGGGCCTGCTGCTGAATGGCCTCCATCTGGCTCTTCAGGTATTCGGCCTGCAGTGCGAACACTTCCTGCACGTCCTTGGCGTGGACCAGCTTTTCGGCAAGGTCGAACGCCGCGTTGACGTTGTTCTGGGCGAAGGAAACGACCTTCGTGCCGACATCCTTCACGCCGGGAGCCGGCGTCGCCGCGTCCATGGTCTCGGCGGTCTTTTGCACCGCGCCCATGAAGCCTTCGAAGGCCTTGCGCGCCTGCACGACGCTGCGCTCGGCGAATTCACGCATTTCAGGCGGGATCTGGGGCTGGAGATTGTCGGCCATGGTCATGTCCTCCGACCGGGTGTGACCCGGAGAAAAAGATTCGGGCGGCCGAAGGGTTCGACCCGCCCGAACTCCTTGTAACCTATTGATTGCTGCATTGCAACATCGTTCTACGAACTTTGTTGCATTGCACAATAAACGTTAAGGATGAATCGCGGATTGCGTTCACAAGCGGGGCGCGTCGATGGACCGGACAGGCCCCGCAGGTTAATGATCCGTTAAAGCCTCGCAGCCGGAACACGTCCGGAATTCAAGGAACCACGCCCCGCATGACCCGCGCCACGATCGATCCGACAAGCGTCGCGACGGCGCTCGCCGATCCGGCCTTTGCGGGATTGGCGGGCGGCCCGGTGATCGTGGCCGGAGGCTCTCCAATCCGGCTCCTGCACGCCAGCGCCCAGGCGCTCGCGCTGTTCCAGGCCGGCGATATCACAGGCCTTGAAGAGCGCCTTCTGAACGGGTCCGAGCCGGGCGCCAGGCGCCTTGCCGAACTGGCCGTCAGCCTGCAGCCCGGTCCCCCACGTCTTGAACGCCTGCGGTTCTATGTCGGCGGCGCCTCGGAGGCGATCACCTTCCTGTGCAAGCGGATGGCGGGCGAGATCCCGATGTTCGTCGCGGGCGCGATCGGCGTTCGGCAGAGCCTGCTGGGGAGCGCTCCCGCCCAAAAGGCGGCGGGCGCTGGCGCCGATGCGTCTCTCGATCCCGGCGCCGTCCAGTCTTCCGCGCCCGCGCAACCGGCCCGTCCGGCGAACGTCAGGTTTTTGTGGCGGACAGATCCAGACCTGCGCTTCACCCGTTTCGACGAGGGCGGCTGCGAGGCGCTCGGCTGCGCGCCGGGCGCGCTCCTGGGCGCCAGCATGCTCGAACTTGCGGGCATGCCCGGATTCGACCCCGATGGCCGGCTGTGCGCGGCGCTCATGCGGCGCGAGACGTGGAGCGGCGTCGAGGTGAACTGGCCCCTCGCCGACGGGGGCGCATACGCGCCCGTGGTGATGGGCGCCCTGCCGACCTTCGACAAGAGCCGCGCCTTCAGCGGGTTCAGCGGCTTCGGCGTCGTTCATCTCGACCGGATCGCGCAGCGCGCCGCGCCAACGAACGACGACCTCGCCGCCGACATCGCCGACGAAACCGGCGCCGCGCAGAGCGACGCCGCGGACGCCGAACAGGCCTCCGTCGCGGAGATGGCCGAAATCGCGCAGCTCATCAACGATCCCGACCTCATCGGCGCCGACGCTGTCGAGGAAGACACGACCGCGGAAGACGCGCCGTCCGAGGCGCTCGAGGCGATGACGCCCATGCCGCGCGAGGCGGAAGCGCCCGCGGCCGGCGGCGCGTTCAACAACGTCGTCACCCTCAACGCCTGGAAGAGTGGCGGGGGCGCCGCGCCAGCGCCTACGCCCCCACGCGCCGATGCAGTCGAGCCCGCCGAGCCGGTGCGTGCGCCGTCCGATTCCACCGCGAGCGCGGCGCAGAACGACGAGTTCCCCAGCGAACCGGGCGAGGAAGAAGAACTCGTTCGCCTCACGCCGGCCGAACGCCACGCCTTTCGCGAGATCGCCCGCGCGCTCGGCGCCCGCATCGAGGACGCCGACAAGCGCCGCGCCCAGCGCGACGAGCGCAAGAGCGACCAGATCAAGAGCGACAGATCAATCGCTCGTCAACTCCGCTCCGACGGCGGACGACAGCGCCGGCGCCACAGCGGCCGCGCCCGCTGGCGAGGCGCCCGAGGATATGGCTGCGCCATCGACAGCAGGCGCCATGCAGGCCGCCGCAGCGCCCGCCGATTCGCGCGCAATGGCTCGCCTGCTCGATCGCATCGACGCAGGCCTGATGGTCTGCCGCGAAGGCGAAGCCGTCTTTCTCAACAAGTGCCTCCTCGAGACGCTGCGCTACAACACGTTCGAGGATTTCTCCGCTGCGGGCGGCGTCTCGCGCATGTTCCGCGGCCGCACGCCGGAAGCAGCTGCGGCCAACGGCGCCGTTCCGGTGGTGCGCGGCGACGGCGAGACCATCGCCCTCGAAGGCCGGCTGACGACCATCGAATGGGACGGCGCGCCGGCGATGCTCACCACGTTCCGCCGCACGAGCGAGACGGATCTCGCAACGCGCCTGCGCGCGCTCGAACTGGATCTGCGCGCCCGCGAGGCCGAAGGGCGCGAACTGCACGCCATCCTCGACACCGCCACGGACGGCGTCGCCATCCTCGACGGCGAGGGCCGCATTCTCGGCCTCAACCGCTCGGCCGAAGCGCTGTTCGGCTACGAGCAGAACGAGGTCGCGGGCGAGCCCTTCACCATCCTGTTTGCGACCGAAAGCCACCCGGCCGCCCTCGATTATCTCAGCGGCCTCAAGAGCAACGGCGTGCGCAGCGTCCTCAACGACGGGCGCGAAGTGCTGGGCCGCGCGCGGCAGGGCGGCATGATCCCGATGTTCATGACCATCGGCCGCATCGGCGCGGACTCGTCCAAGTTCTGCGTCGTCATGCGCGACATGACGCAGTGGAAGAACGCCGAACGCGAACTCAAGGACGCGCGCCGCGACGCCGAACACGCCAGCGCGCTCAAGTCCGACTTCCTCGCCAAGATCAGCCACGAGGTCCGCACGCCGCTGAACGCCATCCTCGGCTTTGCGGAAGTGATCATCGAGGAGCGCTTCGGCCCCATCGGCAACGAGCGCTACAAGGATTACCTCAAGGACATCCACGCGTCCGGCACGCATGTGATGAGCCTCGTCAACGACCTTCTCGATCTCTCCAAGATCGAGGCCGGCAAGCTCGAGCTCAATTTCGGCAGCGTCGACGCCAACCGCATCATCAACGAATGCGTGTCGATGATGCAGGCGCAGGCGATCCGCGAGCGCGTCATCATCCGGCTGTCGCTGGCGCCGCGCTTCCCCAACATCGTCGCCGACGAGCGCGCGCTGCGCCAGATCGTGCTGAACCTGCTGTCCAACGCAGTGAAGTTCAACCAGCCCGGCGGCCAGGTGATCGTCTCGACGGCCCTGACGGATTCGGCGCCGCCGTCATCCGCGTGCGCGACAACGGCGTGGGCATGAACGACAAGGAAGTGGAGACGGCGCTCGAACCCTTCCGGCAGATCCAGACGTCGCGCCAGACGACCGGCACGGGCCTCGGCCTGCCGCTCACCAAGGCGCTCGTGGAAGCCAACCGCGCCGCATTCACCATCCGCAGCCGCAAGGGCGAAGGCACGCTCGTGGAAGTGTCGTTCCCCTCGACGCGCGTGCTGGCGGAATAGGCTCTAGCCCGTCTTCTCGACAACGCCCTCGCCGCGCTTGACCCTGAATTTCGCCAGCGTCGTCACAGGCGGCGCCTCCTCCGCCAGCGCATCGACGCTGCGCAGGCTCACGTTCGCCTCGCCCGGCGTGAGGTCGACGAGTTCGTAGCCGCGGAACTCGGAGTTTGCCAGCAGGCAATGCGGATTGGCCTTGCGATCCCTGTCCAGCGACGCCTGCGAGCGGCCCGGCAGGGACGCGAGGCTCGTGCCGCAGAACTCCGCGGCAACCACGGGGGACGACACGTCGAACGGCCGCGCGTGCACGTTCGCCACCCAGTTGTGATGAATGTCGCCGCCCATGATCAGCGTGCGCCGCGGGGCGCTGGCCTCGATCATCCCGATGACCCGCTTGCGCGCGTCCGGATAGCCGTCCCACCGGTCGCTGGAGCTCTGGTGATCGTCGCCCTTCGCGTATGAATTCGTGGTGAAGCGCGTCTGCTGGCAAATCACGTTCCAGGCCGCGCGCGCGCCCAGGCCTTGCGCCAGCCATTGCTCCTGCGCGGCGCCCAGCATGGTGCGCGATGGATCGTTGCGGGAGACGCAATCAGCGGCGCTGTTGCTCGCCTTGGGCGCGCACAGCGGCGGCGAGCGGTATTGGCGCCCGTCGAGCACATGCAGCCGCGCCAGGTCGCCGAAATCGTAGCTCTCGTAAATCCGCAGGCGTCCATCCCGCATGAAATCGCCGAGCGCGCCGATCATGGCGCGCGCGCGCAGCGGCATGTGCTCGTAACAGGCGCGATAGCCCGCCAGCCGCAGCGCCTGGAAATCCGGGTCGCCCCGTTCCGAAACGTCGCCGGTGTAATTGTTCTGCACCTCGTGGTCGTCCCACGTCACGAGCCACGGGCAGAGACGGTGCATCTCCTGCAGCAGCGGATCGCCGCGATAGCCGGCGTAGAGATCGCGATAATCGTCGAGCGTGCGGGCGCGGCGCACCGGATGCTCGCGGATCGCGTTGCGCGGATTGGTGGCGCGCTCGTAGATGTAATCGCCCAGAAAGAGCACGAAGTCCGGCGCTTCGCGCGCCATGTGTCCGTAGGCCCAGTAGCGGCCATGATCGTATCTCTGGCAGGACGCGTAGGCGAACCGCAGGCGGGCGGCTTGCGCGCCGGCAGCGGGGAACGTGCGCGCGCGGCCGCGCGGGCTGGTCGCGCCCATGGCGGAGAATTCGTAGGTGTACCAGCGGTCGGGCCTGAGCCCGCTCACTTCCACGTGCACGCTGTGGGCGAATTGCGGCGGCGCCTCCTCGACGCCCGACGCGATCGGCGTCAACGCGCCCTCCTCGAAGACTTTCCACGCCACGGGCGCCGATCCTGAAATCCCGTGCGAGGCAAGGCGCGTCCAGATCACGAAGCCATCGGCCGCTGGCGAGCCGCTCGCCACGCCCAGCGGAAATCGCTCCCCGGCGGCGGACGCCTGACGCGCGCCGGCGCCGCTCGCCCCGAGCGCGGCGAACATCTTCAGCAGTCTGCGGCGGTCGACATTCATCCACGGGTCCGTATGGCTCGATCAGCGGCGCAAGCTTATCAGTCCTGAGCCTTGAGTCGATGTTGACGGCTGCGGAACGGGCCCCCAAGGTTGCGATCGCGCGTTGCAGGCCGCCACGCGGACATCGCCCCGACCGACCCGATCGGATTCATCACGATGACCATTCGCAATCTCGACCGCCTGTTTCAGCCGCGATCCGTCGCGCTCGTGGGCGCAAGCGCGCGGGCGGGAAGCCTTGGCGCCGCGGTGCTCGCAAACCTGCGCGCGGGCGGATTCAGGGGCGGCGTCCATCTCATCAATCCGCGTCATTCGCAGATCAACGGCCTGCCATGCGCCGCGCGGATCACGGATCTCCCCGCGCCGCCGGACCTTGCCGTCATCGCCGCGCCGCGCGACCACGTGCTCGCGGTGGCGCAGGAAGCCGCCGACTTCGGCGTGCCAGCCGCCATCGTCATCACCGCCGATCCAGGCCACGGGCCGCAATCGCTGCGCGCGCAGCTCAAAGACCTCGCGGCGCGCTCGGGCATGCGCATCGTCGGGCCCAATTGCCTCGGCGTGTTGTCGCCGCGCGCCGGGCTCGACGCGAGTTTCGCGGCGCACAGGCCGCCTCAGGGCGATCTCGCCGTCATCTCGCAATCGGGCGCGATCACCGTTTCGCTGCTGGCGTTTGCGGCCGAGCGGCGCGTGGGCTTCTCGGGCCTCGTGTCCATCGGCGACATCGCGGACGTCGATTTCGACGATCTGCTCGACTGGTTCGCAATCGACCCCGCGACGCGCGCGATCCTCATGTATGTCGAGGCGATCACAGACGCGAAGGCGTTCATGTCGGCGGCGCGCGCGGCGGCGCGCGTCAAGCCCGTCATCGTCATCAAGGCGGGCCGCAGCCGCAGCGCCGCACAGGCGGCCGCCACGCACACCGGCGCGCTCACCGGCGCGGACGACGTCTACAGCGCCGCGTTTCGCCGCGCGGGCGTGCTGCGCGTCGACGACATCGGCGAATTGTTCGCCGCCGCCGAAACGCTGGGGCGCATCGCGCCGTTTCGCGGCGACCGGCTCGCGATCCTCACCAACGGCGGCGGCCTGGGCGTGCTCGCGGTCGACGAACTCGCCGCGCTCGGCGGCAAGCTCGCGACGTTCACGCCGAAGACGATCGAGCGGCTCGACGCGCTGATGCCGCCCACATGGTCGCGCGCCAATCCCGCCGACATCGTCGGCGACGCCGACGCGCCACGCTTTTCCGCAGCGCTTGGCCCCATACTGGAGGATTCCAACACCGACGTGGCGATGGTGATCCATTGCCCGACCGCGCTGTCGCAGCCGGTCGAGGTCGCCAAGGCGGTAGCGGACACGGTGCTGGAGCATCGCAGAACCGCGTTCCGCGCCAAGCCGGTCTTCGCCGTGTGGCTGGGGCACGAGGCGGGCGCGGACGATATCTTCGAGCGCACCGGCATTCCCCATTACGCGAGCAGCGCGATGCAGGGCTTCATGCATCTGGTGAAATGGCGCGAGAGCCGCGACGCGTTGATGGCGACGCCGCAGGGCATATCCGACCAGCCCGACCGCGACGGCGTGAGAAAGATCATCATCGACGCGCTGGCGCGGGGCGAACGATGGCTCGACGTCGTCGACATCTGCCGGGTGCTCGAGGCCTATCATATTCCCAGCGCGCAGGCGCTTCTCGCCGCGGACCCCGACGAGGCGGCGCGGGTCGCGGCGCCGTTGATCGCCGAGCACGGCGCGTGCGTCGTCAAGATCTTCTCGCGCGACATTTCGCACAAGTCGGACGTCAGCGGCGTGATGCTGGACCTGACGACGCCCGACGCGGTGCGCAAGGCGGCCGAGCAGGTGATCGCGCGCGCCAGAGCCGCGCGGCCCGACGCGCACATCGAGGGCGTCACGGTCCATCCGATGATCCGCCGGCCGAACGGGCGCGAACTCATCGCCGGCGTCGCGGAAGACCCGACGTTCGGACCCGTGATCCTGTTCGGGCGCGGCGGCACGGCCGTCGAGGTCATCAACGACAAGGCGCTGTCGCTGCCCCCGCTCGACATGAACCTCGCCCACGCGCAGATCGAGCGAACGCGCGTCGCGCGGCTGCTGCGCAGCTATCGCGACAAGCCCGAGGCGGACATCGACGCGGTCGCCCTGACGCTCGTGCGCATCGCGCAATTGTCCGCCGACATTCCCGAGATCAGGGGCCTCGATCTCAATCCCCTGATCGCCGACGAGACCGGCGTCATCGCCCTCGATGCCCGCATGGAGATTGCGCCCTGCCCGACAAGCGCGCTCGGCGGCGTCAACCCGCGGTTCGCGGTCGCGCCCTATCCGCGCTGGCAGGAGAAGAGCGTCGAGCTGAAGGACGGCGCCAAGCTGTTCTTCCGGCCCGCGAAGCCCGAAGACGAAGACCTCTACCGTCGCTTCTTCAAGCGCGTGTCGCCCGAGGACATGCGCCGGCGCTTCTTCACGGCGGTGAAGGATCTCGACCACGTGTTCATCGCGCGCCTGACGCAGATCGACTACGCGCGCGCCTGCGCCATCGTCGCCATCGACGAGGCGGACGGCGAGATGGCGGGGGGCGTGCGCGTCATGCACGATCCCGACGAGACGCGCGGCGAATACGCCATTCTCGTGCGCTCAGATTTCAAGGGCCGCGGGCTCGGCTGGGCGCTCATGCGCGCGGCCATAGACTATGCGCGCGAGGCGGGCCTGCGCACGATCCACGGCCACGTGCTCAGCGAGAACCGCGCCATGCTCGACATGTGCGCGGGGCTCGGCTTCCAGATCAGCGAAGACAAGGAAGAGCCGTCGCTGAAGGTCGTCACGCTGGATGTGGCGACGGCCTTCGTGTGAGGCGTCATTCGTCCACGACGATAATGTGCAGGCTTCTTGGGCCGTGCGCGCCCAGAAGGAGCTTCTGCTCGATGTCGGCCGAGCGCGAGGGGCCGGTGACGAAGTTCACCGTGCGGGGAAGAATGCCCTTTCCGAAACGCTCGCGCAGGCGCGCCCAAACCGCTTCGTAATCGGCTTCGAGATCGGCCGCGCGCAGGACGGCGATGTGGTTGTCGGGCAGGAAGTTCAGCGTTGTCGGATTATGCGCGCCCGACACGAAGACGAGCGTCCCGGTTTCCGCCACGCCCGCCTCCGCGAAGCTGATGGAATTGGGATCGTCTCCCGCTGACGCGCCCGTGCCGACGTCGATGTGCGTTGCGCCCCAGGGCAGGCTCGTGAGCCGCGCGTCGTCGCCCATGCGCAGGCGCGCGGCGAGATTGCGCTCGCGCAGATAGCGCGCCGCGGCCTCGGGAACGTCCGCGAGAGCGCCCACGCGCTCGATCGTCGCGTTCACGCGCTGCGCCTCGTCGATGAAGGTGAGCGCGCGCGCCGCGCCATCGCCCTGCCCACGTGCGGGCCGCAGGCCCGGCGCCGCGGCGCCGATGCGCGCCTCCACGGCAGCGCGGCGCGCGGAATCATTTGGAGACGCGCCGAGCGCGCGGCGCACGCCCGCAAGGATATCGTCGCGCGCGCTCATCGCCGCGCCCTCCCCTGCTTCTTCCATTGGGCCTGGAAGGTCCGGCCCTGCGGCGCAGGCATGTCGCGCGTCTGCGTCCAGCCTTTCGCGAACGGCAGGCTCGCGAACCGGCCCTTGTCGCGGGCCGCGAACGCCAGCACGCGCATGGCGAGCGAAGTGGCGAGGCGATAGAGCGCCGGACGCCGGGCGAAGAACGCCCAGAGCCCAAGCCCGGCGCGCGCGGGCGCGGGCGACAGATGACGCTCGAACTCGCGTTCGCGCCAGTGACGCATGAGTTTGGGCAAGGGAATGCGCACGGGGCAGACGCTTTCGCAGCGGCCGCAGAATGTGGACGCGTTGGGCAGGTGGCCAGCCTTGTCGACGCCGATGAGCGATGGCGTCAGCACCGCGCCCATCGGGCCCGGATAGACCCAGCCGTACGCATGCCCGCCGACCGCGTGATACACCGGGCAATGGTTCATGCACGCGCCGCAACGGATGCAGCGCAGCATCTCCTCGAAATCCGTGCCGAGCATGTTGGAGCGGCCGTTGTCGACCAGCACCACATGATATTCCTCCGGCCCGTCGAGATCGCCCGGCCGGCGCGGGCCTGTCGAGAGCGTCGTGTAGACGGACATGTCCTGACCGGTCGCTGAACGCGCCAGCACGCGCATCAGCGCGCTCGCGTCCTCGAGCGTCGGGGCGATCTTCTCGATCGAGGCGACGACCACGTGCGCCTTCGGCAGCACTTGTGACAGGTCGCCGTTGCCCTCGTTGGTGACAATGATCGACGTTCCCGTCTCGGCCACGAGAAAGTTGGCGCCGGTCACGCCGACGTCGGCGGCGAGAAACCTGGCGCGCAATTCCGCGCGCGCTTCCGCCAGCAACGCCTCGGGCGCGTGGAGATCGCGATCCTTCGGCAGGTGCGTGTGCGCCTTGCGGAACTCCGCCTCGACGTCTTCCTGGTTGAGATGCACCGCGGGCGCGATGATGTGCGAGGGCGCCTCGCCGCGCAGCTGGATGATGTATTCGCCAAGGTCGGTCTCGACGGCTTTCACGCCGGCGCGCTCCAGCGCCGCGTTGAGGCCGATTTCCTCGGACACCATCGACTTGCCCTTGGCGACGGTTTTCGCCCCGCGCGCTGTCGCGATGCCGACAATGATCGCGCACGCTTCCTGCGCGGTGCGCGCCCAGTGCACGTGGCCGCCGGCGGCAATCACGTTGCGCTCGTAGATTTCGAGATACACGTCGAGGTAGCGCAGCACATGGTCTCTGATGTCGCGCGCCTGATCGCGCAGCGCGTCGAACTCGGGCAGGCGATCAGCGGCGGCGGCGCGGCGGGCGATGAAGTTCTGGCGCACGTTGCCGAGCGCCTTCTGCAATTGCGGGTCGGCAAGCGCCTCGTGCGCATTTTGCTTGAAGGAGGGTGAAGTGGGATGCGCGGTCACGGCCTGCTCCCCAGGTTGAGGATGCTCATGAGATTGCTGCTCCGGTCCGTCCACACCATTTCGGATTGTCCGTCGTCGCGCCAGCGCGAAATCGCCTGCTCCACCTCGGGTATAGCGAAGAACGCCGCGTCACGGGTGTAGAGCGCCCATGAAATGGGGTCCTGGCAATCGGGACCCTTCGGCGTTTCGAACCAGCGCGTCTCCAGCCCGAAGGTCCGCGCCATGCCGCGATGCAGGGGCGCCATGTCGAACGTGTCGAGCTCGAAGTTGATGGCGAGGATGCCATCGGGCGCAAGATGGGCGAGATAGATTTCGAACGCTTCCTTCGTCATCAGGTGCATGGGCGGCGAGGCGCCGCGAAACGCGTTCATGACGATGATGTCGAAGTCCTGCTTCTGCCCGAGGCTGAGCTGGCGCTCCATCACCAGGCGCGCGTCGCCGATCAGCACGTCCGCCTTCGCCTTGCCCTCGCGCAGGAACGAGAAATAGCGGTGCGCCAGATCGACCACGGCGGGGTTGAGTTCATAATAGCGCAGCACGTCGCCGGAATGGCCGAGCCCCGCCACCATGCCCGCGCCCAGTCCGACGACGCCGATGCGCAGCGGCGCGTCCGGCCCCTGCGCACGGCGCCGCGCCTGATGATGAAGCGCCAGCGCCAGCGCGCTCGCCTCGTCGTAGCCGCACGGCGGCGTCAGGCGGAACTCGTCCTTCTGGAATTGCCAGCCCTGGTCGACGCCGGCCTGCCGCAGCGCGAGGGAGTATTTCTCCGGATCGCTCTCGCGCTCCTTCACCACTTCGAGAACGCCGTAGAAATTGCGCACCCGCTCGACCAGGATGCTGCGCGTGTCCATCTCGTCCTGCACGGCGGCGGCGATTCCAATCGCAAAAAAGGCCGCGGTGACGCCGGCTGCGACCTTCATCATGCCGCTGCGCACGCCAAGCAGATGGCGCATGCCGATAACGGCGATCGCCAGCATCGCAAGCTCGTGCTCGAAATATTGCTTCAGCAGAAGCGGCGCGACCACCGCCGTGATGAGCCCGCCCAGCGCCCCGCCCGCGGCGACCGCGAGATAGAATTTCGGCAGGCGCTCGGCGCGCGGCTGCAGGCGCGCGAGCTCGCCGTGGCAGATCATGCAGCCGGCGAAGAGCACGCCCGATTCCACGATGAGATGAACCAGCAGTTCGCGCGGCGTATCCGGATATGTCAGCAAAAGCTGCACGCCGCACAGGGCGAGGAACGCCAGAGCCCACGCCTTGCGGCGATACACTCGCGGCGCGCCGAACGCCGTGACGAAACTCAAAAGGTACAGCGCAAGCGGCAGCACCCAGAGGAAGGGCACCACGGCGGAATACAGCGTGATTGCGTTGGACGTGGCGAGCAGGAGGATCGAGCCGAGGGTTGAGTAAGCGATCCACGCCAGCGGAGCGTCGGACGCGGGCGCGGCGTGGGAGGTTTTTGCGCTCGCCGTCGTCGAAGGCGCGCCAGCGCGCAGGAGGATCAACGCGCACGCCGAGAACAGCGCCGCATAGAGCGCAAACCCCGCCGACCAGACGATCGCCTGCTGCCGGCTCGTCAGGTTGGGTTCGACGAGGAACGGATAGGCGAGCAGGCCCAGAAACGCGCCGGCGTTGGCGACGGCGAAGAAGCGCGCGGGCGAGACGCCGGGCGCGACCTGCCCGAGCCAGCGCGAAAGCAAGGGCGTCGTCGTCGCCAGCACCATGTAGGGAACGCCCACGCTCGCCGCCAGGATGGCGATGATGCGCCAGGTCGGATCTTCCGCGCCCGCCGGCTTCCATGCGTCAGACGGCGCGACCGGAAGGAACAGCAGGCTCGCGGCGACGATGCCGATCTGGATCTTCGCCTGCGTGGACAGCGCCAGCGGCAGCGACAATCCGTACGCCCAGACGTAGCCGCCGAGCAGCGCCGCCTGGAAGAACAGCATCGAGACGATCCACGTCGACGCGCTGCCGCCGAACCAGGGCAGGATCAGCTTGCCCGCCATGGGCTGCACGAGGAACAGCAGGAAACCCGCGAGCCCCATGGCCGCGCCGAACATGACGGGCGCAAGCGCGCGCGGCGGCGACAGCCCGCTCACAGGGGCGCCTGCGCTGTGACTGGTGAGGGGAAGCGGCTCACGCGGGCTTCTTCTGCGCGGCGCCGATGGCGGGCTCGTCCGTCATGCCGGCGAGCACTTCGGCCACATGGCGCACCTGCACGCTGGAGCCGCGGCGCGAGAGCTTGCCCGCCATGTTCATCAGGCAACCGAGATCGCCCGCCAGAAGCACGCTCGCGCCGCTGTCCTCGACCGTGTCGGCCTTCACGCCGACGATGGCGTCGGAAATCTCGCCGTACTTCACGGCGAACGCGCCGCCGAAGCCGCAGCACACGTCCGGGTCCTTCATCTCGACGGGCTCGAGACCTTCGACGCTCGCCAGCAGCTTGCGGGGCTGCGAGGCGATCCCCAGTTCGCGCAGTCCCGAGCAGGAATCGTGATAGGCGACCTTGCCGGGGAACGCCGCGCTGACGCGCTCGACGCCCAGCACGTCGACGAGGAAGCTCACCAGTTCGTGCGTCTTGCCCGCGAAGGCGCGCGCGCGGGCGGACAGGCCCGGATCATCCTCGAACAATTCGGGGAAATGGCGCGCCATCATGCCGGCGCAGGAGCCGGAGGGCGCGACGACGTAATCGACGTTGGCGAACGCATCCATCACCTGCAGGGCGAGATCGCGCGCCGTGCGGCGGTCGCCCGAGTTGAAGGCCGGCTGGCCGCAGCAGGTCTGCGAGGGCACGCTCACCTGGCAGCCTGCGTCCTCGAGCAGCTTCACGGCCGCAAACCCGATCGTGGGCCGGAACAGGTCGACGAGACAGGTGACGAAGAGGCCCACGCGGGGCGGTGATGTCCGGGCGTTCAAAATGCCTCCCTCAGGCTTCGCGGCGCATTCCGCCCGCCCGTCCTCACGAACGCGGCGGACATAGGCAAAGCGATACCATATGGCAAGCGCGGCCTGCGCGTGGCCTATTTTCCCTCGGGGCGCTCGATGACCATGAAATCGAGCAGGTACTCCCAATCCTGAGGCTCGCCCTTGTCCATGTTCTGGGCGCTTATCGCGAACTGGGTGAAGTCTTTCTCATAGACCTTCTTCATGTTGAAGACGACGAAGCCCTGACCGACGCTTTCCGTGCTGTACAGTGTTGTCGTCACGGCGTTCCGCCTGGACATCGGTGGGAGGAAGACAGACACCTGCCGAACGTGCTTGCCCCCTTCCGGAATCCCCATTGTCGCGGTTCCCCAGTACATTCTTGTTCCATCCGGCAATTGCGTGGTGGAATGATCGCTGAATCTGGTCGCCATCCGGGGCTCCTTCCCGCTGCCGGCGCGCATTGCGCCTCAAACTTCGTCGCGCCGGACTCTCCCGGGCCTTGATAGCCTGCGCCCCTACGCCTTAGATAACAACAGTCCCGGTATCCTGTCACGGACACGCCCATGAGCGCCATCGCCTTTCCCACGCCGGACCCGGGCATCCTCGCCCGTCGCGACGAGATCATCGCCGGGCTCGCCGGCCTCCTTCCGGCGGACTGCCTCGTCACCAGCGAGGACGAGCGCCGCGCCTTCGAGACCGATGCGCTCACGGCCTATCGCCGCCTGCCGCTGGCCGTCGTGCTGCCCCGCACGACGCGAGGAGGTCGCGGCCGTCCTGCGCTTCTGCCACGAGCACGGGCGTCAAGGTCGTGCCGCGCGGCGCCGGCACGTCGCTGGCGGGCGGCGCCATCCCGCAGGAAGACGCCATCGTGCTCGGCGTCGTCGAAGATGAACCGCGTGCTCGACGTCGAATTTCGCCGACCGCACCATGCGCGTGCAGGCGGGCGTCACCAACCTCGTCGATCACCGACGCGGTGTCGCCGGACGGCTTCTTCTACGCGCCCGACCCGTCCTCGCAGCTCGCCTGCACCATCGCCGGCAACATCGCGATGAACTCCGGCGGCGCGCATTGCCTGAAGTACGGCGTCACCACCAACAACGTGCTCGGCGTGACGCATGGTGCTGCATCGACGGCACGATCGTCGAGATCGGCGGCGAGGCGCTGGATGCGCGCGGGCTACGACCTGCTCGGCCTGATCGTCGGCTCGGAAGGCCAGCTCGGCGTCGTCACGGAAGCGACCGTGCGCATCCTGCGCGCGGCGGAAGGCGCGCGGCCGGTGCTGTTCGGCTTCGACACGAGCGAGGAGGCCGGCGCGTGCGTCGCCGCCATCATCGGCGCCGGCATCGTCCCGTCGCGATGGAATTCATGGACAAGCCCGCCATCGAGATCTGCGAGGCCTTCGCCCAGGCCGGCTATCCGCTCGACGTCGAGGCGCTGCTGATCATCGAGGTCGAGGGCTCCGACGCCGAGATGGACGCGCAGCTCGCGCCGCATCGTCGAGATCGCCAAGCAGCACGGCGTGCAAGACGGTGCGGGAATCGCAAGTCGGCGCATGGAGACGGCGGCGATCTGGAAGGGCCGCAAGTCCGCCTTCGGCGCGACGGGCCGCATCGCCGACTACATCTGCATGGACGGCACGATCCCGACCGGCCAGCTGCCCTACGTGCTGCAGGCGCATCGACGAGATCGTCGAAGAGCTACGGCCTGCGCGTCGCCAACGTGTTCCACGCCGGCGACGGCAACCTGCACCCGCTGATCCTCTACAACGTCAACGATCCGGCCGAAGCAGGCAGAAGGCGGAGGCCGCGGGCAAGGACATCCTGCAAGCTCTGCGTCGAGGTCGGCGGCTGCCTCACCGGCGAGCACGGCGTCGGCATCGAGAAGCGCGACCTGATGCGCTCCCAGTTCACGCAGGCCGATCTCGAGCAGCAGATGCGCGTGCGCGCCGTGTTCGATCCGCGACTGGCTGCTGAACCCGGCGAAGGTGTTCCCGCTCGACGGGCGGGTCGCGCGCGTGAGCGCTGTCGTCGCGCCCGCGTCCGAGCAGCGAAGCCTGCGACGATCGATCCGCGCCGCGGCGCGCCGACGCGACGCCGCTCGACGATCGAGGGCGGCGGCACGCGCGCCGGGCTCGGCCGTCCCGCTCAAGCCGGAGCGACGCTCTCGTCGCGCGGCCTGTCGCGGCATCACGCTCTACGAGCCGGCCGAACTGGTGATCGGCGCGCGCGCCGGCACGCCGCTGGCGGAGGTCGAGGCGACGCTGGCCGCGCAGCGGCCAGGTCCTGCCGTTCGAGCCGATGGACCACCGCGCCGCTGCTCGGCAGCGCGGGCGAGCCGACGATCGGCGCGGTCGCGGCCGGCAACATCTCCGGCCCGCGCCGCATCATGGCCGGCGCGTGCCGCGACAGCCTGATCGGCGTGCGCATCGTCAACGGCCGCGGCGAGGTCGATCAAGTCCGGCGGGCGGGTGATGAAGAACGTCACCGGGCTCGATCTCGTGAAGCTGTGTCGCGGCTCCTGCGGCACGCTCGGCGTCCTCACCGAGGTCATCGTTCAAGGTGCTGCCCAGGCCCGAGCGCACGGCGCACGCTCGTCCTCGCACGGCCTCGACGACGCGACGCGCCATCGCGGCGCATGTCGGCGGCGCTCGGCTCGCCGTTCGAGGTGACGGGCGCGGCGCACCTGCCGGCGCCATCGAGCGCGTGCCCAAGACGCTGCTGCGGCATCGAGGGCTTCGCGGCTTCGGTCGCCTACCGCCTCGGCGAGCTGACGCAGGCTGCTGGCGCGCTTCGGCGCCGCGCGACGTCATCGAGCGGCGACGACGCGCCGGCGCTCTGGCGCGGCGTCCGCGACGCGTCGCTTCGCTCGCCGAGCCGCGCGCGATCGCGCCGTCTGGCGCGTCTCCGTCGCCGCCGAGCAAGGCGGCGGCGTTCGTCGCCGACGTCACAGCCGATGGCGCGGCGCGCGCCATGGTTCTACGACTGGGGCGGCGGCCTCGTCTGGCTCGCCGACGTGACCGCGGCGGCGACGCCGGCGCCGCCGTCATCGCGCGCGCGCCAGGCCGCACGGCGGCCACGCGACGCTGGTGCGCGCGCCCGCCGAAGTCCGCGCGCGCGCGCCGACGTGTTCGAGCCGCAGCCGCGCCGCTGATGCGGATCTGTCCGCGCGGCGTGAAGGCGAGCTTCGATCCGGACCGCATTCTCAATCCCGGCCGCATGTACGCGGGCGTGTGAAGGCCCGGGGCATTCATGCGACCATGCAGACCAATTTCACCGCCGAGCAGCTCGCCGATCCGGCACATGCGAGAGTTCGGAGAAGATCCTGCGCACCTGCGTGCATTGCGGCTTCTGCACGGCGACCTGCCCGACCTATCTGCTGCTCGGCGACGAACTCGATCAGCCCGCGCGGGCGCATCTACCTCATCAAGGACATGCTGGAGAACGGCAAGCCGGCGACGCCGCAGGTCGTCAAGCACATCGACCGCTGCCTGTCCTGCCTGTCCTGCATGACGACCTGCCCGTCGGGCGTGCACTACATGCACCTCGTCGACCATGCGCGCGCGCTACATCGAGAAGACCTACGAGCGGCCGCTGGCGGACCGGTTGCATGCGCGCCGTGCTCGGCGCGTGCTGCCCTATCCCATCGCGCTTCCGCGCTCGCGCTCGCTCGCGGCGCGTGGTTCGCGCAGGCCGCTGCGCGCGGCTGTTCGGCGCGCTGCCCGTCGATCGGCCCGCGCCTCGCGCGCCATGCTGGAGCTGGCGCCGACGCGGCTTCGCCGCCGCTCGCCTGCAGCGCCGAGCGTCCGCGCCTGCCGAAGGCGCGCGCCGCGGCCGCGTCGCGCTGCTGACCGGCTGCGCCCAGCCGGTGCTGCAGCCCTCGCATCAACGAGGCGACGCATCCGCGCTGCTGAACGCGCGCGCGGCGTCGAGGTGGTGCTGCGCCAAGGGCGAGGGCTGCTGCGGCGCGCTCGTCCACCACATGGGCCGCGAGCAGGACGCGCACGCCTTCGCGCGGCGCAACATCGACGCCTGGATCGCGCGAGATGGACGGCGAGGGCGCTCGACGCCATCGTCATCACCGCCTCGGGCTGCGGCACGACGATCAAGGATTACGGCTTCATGTTCCGCGACGACCCGGCCTATGCGGAGAAGGCGCGCGCGCGTCTCGGCGGCTGGCGCAAGGACATCACCGAGTATCTCGCCGGGCTCGACTTGCCGCCGCGCAGCGCGCGCGACGGGCTACGTCGTCGCCTATCACTCCGCCTGCTCGATGCAGCACGGCCAGCAGATCCGCGACGAGCCCAAGACGCCTGCTGCAGCAGCGCTGGCTTCGACGTGAAGGACGTGCCCGAGGGGCACATCTGCTGCGGCTCGGCCGGCATCTACAACATTCTGCAGCCGGAGATCGCCGGGCAGCTGCGCGCGCGCAAGGTCGCCAACATCGAGCGCACGAAACCGCACATCATCGCCACCGGCAATATCGGCTGCATCACGCAGATCGGCGCCGGCACGCGCCTGCCGATCGTGCACACCGTCGAACTGCTCGACTGGTCGCAGGGCGGACCCTTGCCGCCGGGCCTCGAAGAGGCTGGATTTTCGCGCTGATCTGTGGCGTCCTGCGCGCCACTGACAGGGCGAAGCGGCGCCCGGAGGATGGCAATGGCCCGTAAGACGCCGAGTGCGAAGAACGCCGGGAAAAAGGCTGCGAGCGCCGCCAAGGGAAAGGCGCGCAAGTCCCAGGGCAAGCCTTCCGGCACGTCTTCGGGCGCTGCGAAGAAAAAGTCCGCCGTGAAGCCGGCGGTGGAGCCGCCCGCCAAGAAAGCGCGCGCCGCAAAAGCCGCGCGCCGCGCGGCCGCGAGGAAGGCCGCTGCTCGAAAGACATCGCTGGGCGGCGCAAGACCGTCCGCCAGGAAAGCGCCCGCCGCGAAGTCTGCCGCAGGAAAGAAAGCGGCCTCGAAGACATCCGCCAGAAAGGCGGTCGGCAAAAGCGCCAGCGGCAGAAAAGGCGTCCGCAAACAGGCTGGTTCGAAGGTTGCCGCAAAATCCACAATCGCCGCTCGCGCAAAGAAGAGCGTGCGGAAGCCCGCAGCGGGCGCAACGCCCCAACCCGCGCCGCGACGCGCGGCGCCGCGCATCTCGGCCGGGCGGCGCGCCAAGGCCCGCAAGGCGACGAGCCGCGAGGCCCTCGCCAAGAAAACGCTCGGCAAGCCGGCGGCGGCGCGCAAGCCCGCCAAGAAGCCGGCCAGGAAGCGCCCCGCCAAGGCGGTCGCAGCAGCAGGCGCCAAGTCCGCCGGCAAAAAGACCGCCCGCAGCCGCATCGTGGGCCGCGCGTCGACAAAGCTGGCCCCGCCCGTGCTGCGCGACGCCGCGCGCAGGCGCGTCGAAAAGCCGACCGCGCCGAGGCCGCAAAAGCGCGCCGCCCCGGCCCGCAAGCCGCCCTTCCGCCTTCACGCGCTGGGCGTGCGGGACGAGCACGCCACCGACCGCCCCTCGGTCGAGGCGCTTCTGACCCAGGCCTTCGGGCGCGACGAGGAAGCGCGAATCCTCCGGCAATTGCGGGATGACGGCGACCTCGCGATCGCGCTGGTGGCCGAGTACGAGGGAGACATCATCGGACACGTCGCCTTCAGTCGCGTGGAGGCGCAGATCGACGGGAAAAAGGTGAAGGCTCTCGCGCTGGCGCCGGTCGCCGTTCTGCCCTCCCGGCAAGGCCGCGGCGTCGGCTCGGTGCTCGTCGCCTCCGGCCTCGAGGCTGCGGGCGCAGCCGGGTATGAAGCCGTCTTCGTGGTCGGCGATGCCGGATATTATCAGCGGTTCGGATTTTCGGCCGAGGCCGCAAGGCCTTGCGAATCAGTGTGGAAGGACGCGCTCCTGGCGCTCGAGCTGAGGCCCGGGGCGCTCGCCGGCGCGAGAGGCGCGCTGGTCCACCCCTCCGCGTTGACTCCGGCCGCGCCCAAATTGTGACATTCTCGCAACACGGACTTGCATAGTAAGTCTACGGACGGATGTTGCACAAAGAGGCAGCAGAATGCTCATGCTGTGCCCTTGCTCCATATGGCTCCGTTGCAGCAATCATGGCTCAGGTATTTTGGTGCTGACGGAGCCTTTCTATGTCTTTCAAGTATTCTGCACTCGTTGTCGCCGGCGTTGCTTTCGCCGCCCCCGCCATGGCCGCCGATCTCGGCGCCGTTCCGGCCCCGGCTCCTGCCCCCGCGGTGTCGATGTTCGACTTCGCCGCCGGCGGCAAGCTGATGAGCGACTACAATTTCCGCGGCATCTCGCAGTCGGACCGCAAGCCGTCCGGCACGGCCTATTTCGAAGGCCGCTTCAACCTGAACGAGACCTTCCAGTTCTACGTCGCGGCGCAGGCCTGGGCCGTGAAGCTCCCGACGGACCCCTCGGCGGAAGTCGACCTCTTCGGCGGCGTGCGCGCCACGTTCGGCGCCTTCGCGTTCGACGTCGGCGTGATGCGCTACTGGTATCCGGGCGAGACGACCTTCAGCGCCGCAAACGGCAACCCGAACGGTGATTGGGTCAAGAGCGCAGACTTCACGAAGTTCTACGGAAGGCGCACGTACACGTTCAACGAGATGTTCACGTTCGGCGCGAACGTCTTCTACACGCCGAACTGGCTGAACACCGGCGCCGACGGCACCTACGCGTCAGGCACGGCGAAGGTCACCCTGCCCTACGACTTCTCGGTGTCCGGCGAACTCGGCCGCTACTTCCTCGGCACCACGGATTCGTTCTACGGGTTCTGCAAGCTGCCCGACTACACCTACTGGAACATCGGCCTGACCTACACCTACAAGGTGGTCTCGCTCGACCTGCGCTACCACGATACGAACCTGAGCAAGACGCAGTGCTCGCTGCTCACGGGCAACAACGTCGAGCTTCGCCCCTCCGGGCTACGGCAACGGTTCGGACTCCTCCAAGTGGTGCTCGGCTGCGTTCATCGCGACGCTCTCGTTCGACATCACCGGCGCCAGCCTGAAGTAAGACCTTCACACCGGCGGACCATCATGGCGCGTCGCTTCGGCGGCGCGCCTTTTTCTTTGTCGGCGTGTGAGATCGCGGGCCCCTGCCCCGCGGGCGCCTGACAAATACCCCCGGGGCTCCATATGTGGTCCAAGACACAGGCTCGCACTTTGCGCGGCCTCTGAGGGAGACCGGACCATGACCCCCCAGGAACGTGAATTGCTGGACGGATTGTTCTCGCGCGTGCGCGCCGCCGCGTCGGGCCAGCGCGACGCGGAAGCGGACGCCTTCATCACCGAGCAGGTGCGGCAATCGCCGCACGCCCCCTATCTGCTGACGCAAACGGTGATCGTGCAGGAAGAGGCGCTGAAGGCCGCCGCGGCGCGACTCGACGAACTCAATGCGCGCGTCGCCGAACTCGAACGCGAGACGGAGCGTAGCCGGCAGGACACGCAATCGAGCTTCCTCGGCGGCATCGGCAAGTCGCTGTTCGGCGGCGGCGAAGCTGAAAGCCGGCCCGCGTCCCGCGGCAGCGTCCCGTCGGCCGGTTCTGCGCAGGCCTACAGCCCGGGCGCCGCGCCCGGGAGCGCGGCTTCGACACGCGGCGGCATCGGCATGCCGAACGTGCCTCCGCCCGGCGGGCGGTGGACGCAGCAGGGCCAGCCGATCGGCCAGGCTGCCGGAGCCGACGGCCAGCAACAGGGCGGCGGCTCCTTCCTCAAGGGCGCGCTGGGCGCAGCGGCGGGCGTCGCCGGCGGCATGTTGCTCGCCAATTCCCTCAGCGGGCTCTTCAAGGATTCCAATCCGCTCGGCATCGCCGGCGCCAAGGCCGGCGAAAAGACGCCGGGCGCGGCCGACCAGAGCGCCTCGGCGCCCGCCAGCGACCAGCAACAGCCATGGGGATCGGCCGCCGAGCAGGACGCGCGCAGCGCGTCGGACGAGGAGTTCGGCGCCGACCAGGGCTGGGACGCCGACGAGGATCCGGGCGATGATCTGGGCGACGCCGGCGGCTGGAGCGAAGACATCTGAAAAAAATGGCCGCCCCGGCATGCCGGAGCGGCCTTCCTGCTTTCGGGCAGCCTGCTTTCGGGCAGCCTTCCTGTCGCCTGACGTTGCAGGCCGCGCCGGCCTTCTGGCCGGCTTTTTCGTTCAGATCACGACGACGCGCGTTCCCACGCGCACGCGCTGGTAGAGGTCGGTCACGTCGTCGTTCATCATGCGGATGCAGCCCGACGAGACGTTCTGGCCGATGGTCCATGGCTCGTTGGTGCCGTGGATCCGGTAGAGCGACGAGCCCAGATACAGCGCGCGGGCGCCGAGCGGATTCTCCGGCCCGCCCTTCATGAATGTCGGCAGGTCGGGGCGGCGCTTCAGCATCTCGGCGGGCGGGCGCCAGTCGGGCCATTCGGCCTTGCGGGTGACCTGCTTCACGCCGGCCCATTCGAAGCCGGGACGACCGACGCCGATGCCGTAGCGCATGGCGCGGCCATTGGGCATGACGAGGAAGAGATAGCGGCTGGGCGTGTCGACGATGATCGTGCCCGGCGCGTGCCGGCCGTCATAGGCGACTTCCTGCCGCTCGAAACGGGGATGAATGCGCCGCGAGAAGCCCGCGTCGGGCGCGAGCGCCGCATGGCGCTGCGGCGCGAGAGCCTGCGGCTGCGCCTGCATCTGCATGTGGCTGAGCGCGCGATCAGAGCTGCGAAACCGCTGCTGCGCGGCGTCCACTGGCGGCGGCGTGTTCACCACCGCCGGCCCAGAGGGATTGCGCCCCGTGGCCAGCAGCTCGATGAAGCCGCCTCCGTAATTGGACGGCGCGCGGGCCGTTGCGGGCGGCGTGTTGTAGCTCGTGACGGGAGCCCCGTTCATGGACGGATGGCCGAGATGCGCGCGTCCCTGGTGCGATGGGCCCTGCGCGGCGTAGCGGGGCGCGGGCGCAGGCCCGAGGCCCTGAACGACGAAATAATCCTGACTGGCGACCGCGGCGCCGGCCGTCAGGACGCCTGCGGCCAACGCCGCGGCAGAAATGCTCGAACGCAATGACATGAACCGCTCCCACCGGCAGCCGCAAGGGCTCGGCCAACACGCCCACGCAACGTGAGCTGGACCATGATAGCGCATCGGAGCGCCGGCATGAGGGCGGAGTATTTCGTTGGTTATCAGGTGCTTGCGTTAAGCCTTCCGGCGGTTAACGCACCCGCTTTCTTAACCTTGACAAAGACTTTCAGAAGAAGCGGCCGGCGATCTGCGCCAGCGCCCGCGCGATCACCGGGCGCAGGCCCGCAACGTTCAGCGCCATGATGAAGGCCATCATGATCGACGCGCCGGCGATGATCTGCGCGCCCAGCGTGAGGACGCCCGGCGTCCACTCGCGCATGGGCAGGAGGACGAGCGTCATGGCGCCCACGCCGACGCAGGTGAAGAGGAGATCGCGCAACGCCGGCCGTTGCGCGCCGGCGTGAATGGACAGGAACACGAGGCAGAAGAAGGCCGCCGCGTAGGCGAGCGACTGCGCGATGGGGATCGCGCTCGAACTCGCGCCTGCCCCAAGCGCGAACAGGAGAACCGCATTGACCGTGAAGCCGACGAAGGCGGCGGCGACGATCGCGCGGGTCTTCTTCTGGATCTGGAACACGGCGTTCACCGCGTAGGTCGCCATGCCCTGGCAGAACAGGCCGGGCAAAAGCAATTCGAGGTAATTGCCGAAATGGCCGCGGAATTCAGCCGGCGCAAGCAAGGCCTCTATGCTCGGCAGGATGAGCCAGAAGCCCACCGTCGCGGGCGCCAGGATCGCGAAAACGGTCGTCAGGTTTCGCGCCACCTGCTGCTGGGCCGCCGCCCGCCCGTGATGTTCGTCCGCGCGGACGGCGAGCTGAAAGAGAAGCGCGTCAAGCGCGGTGCCGACCGCGCCGACGAGCCGGCCGCCGATGTCGTTGGCGAGCGAGAAATAGCCCGTCTCGGCGAAACCGTACCACTCCGTCATGAGGTAGCGGTTGGTGAGCGAGATCGCCGCATAGAGCACGTTGGCGGCGACGATCGGCATCGCGTATTGCGCGCAATCGAGCGCAACGCTGCGCTGAGCGCCCGTGAAGCGTTCCCGATCCAGCCGCCATGCGCGCGAGGCGAAGACGACCGAGCCCGCCATGGAGACGCAGGCGCCCACGAGCGCGGCGAACGCCGATTCGGTGATGAACGCGGCGCCCACCGTGAGGGTGATCGCCATGATGTTCTTGATCAGCATCAGCCGCGCGTAGGCGCTGTCGAAGAACTGCGCGCGAAGCAGCGCGGAGCGATAATCGAACAGGCCGTTGGCGATCGAGGCGGCGATGGCGACGCCGAACAGCATGCGCGAGGGCGGCAGGTCCGCGCCCGAAAGCAGAAGGGCGGCCGCGAGGGCGGACAGCGCAATGGCGAGGATTGCGAAACTCACGTCGAGCGTGGGCGCGAGCTGGGGCCGGCTTTCATGCGCCTTGCCCGAGAAGAACCTGAGCGCGGACAGGCGAATCCAGTCGAAGACGAGGCTCTGCGCCATCGCGCCGATGGCCAGCGCAAGCGCAAACCGGCCGAACTCGGCCGGCCCGAGGAAATAGGCGACGAGCAGCCCGAGGATGAAATTGAAGACCGTGTTCAAGAGGAACGCGGCGAGTACGGTCATGCCTGCGCTCCGCCCGGTTCGCCGGGGCTCTCCAGAAATTCGAGGGGCACGAGAATCAGAACTTCATCTTGGGGCCAAGCCTCCGATCCCAAGCCACAGCCCAAAAGTCAAGTCAAAGCCCAGTTTGCCGCAGATGGCGGGGTCGGTATTGTGCAATCACGACCCCGCGGTGAGATGCAAGCGGGGCGCTGGAAACGTCAAAGGAAAGCAAACCGGAATGAGCGAGCCCGTAGACGAAGTCATTGATCTGCGTGGGACGCGGATCAAGGTCCAACAGGCGGGCGCCGGCGCGCCGCTGCTGTTCCTGCACGGCGCGGGCGGGCGCAACTGGACTGCCCTGCATCGCCGCCTCGCCAATGAATTTCGCGTGATCGCACCCGAACACCCGGGGTTCGGCCGCTCGCCCATCCCCGAATGGATGAACAGCGTCGGCGATCTCGCGTTCTTTTACCTCGACCTCCTCGAGGCGATGGACCTGCGCGGCGTTCATCTGGCGGGCCATTCGCTGGGCGGCTGGACGGCCGGCGAGATCGCGATCCGCAACACGTCGCGGCTTGCGAGCGTGACGCTGATGGCGCCTGCCGGCGTCGCCGTGCCCGACGCTCCCTTCGGCGACATCTTCCTGTGGTCGCCCGAACAGTCCACGCGCGCGCAATTCCATGACCAGGCGCTGGCCGAGAAGCGGCTCGCCGCGCCCGCCGACCTCGAACTCGTGCTCCACAACAAGACTGCCGTGGCGCGACTGGCGTGGAGCCCGCGGCTGTCGAACCCGCAATTGCCCTACTGGCTGCATCGCATCGACAGGCCCACGTTGTTCGTGTGGGGACGGCAGGACCGCATCGTGCCCTACGCGTGCTCGCAGCCGTGGCTGACGCGCGTGCACGGCGCCGATCTCGTCACCATCGAGAATTGCGGCCATGCGATCCACAACGAGAAGCCGGACGAAGCGGCCGACGCGATGCTTGCGTTCCTGAAGACGAGGGCGCCATGAAACTCTTCTTCTTTCACCTCATGCCCTATGCCGATCTCGACCTGTCGTATGCGCAAAAGTACGACACGGCGTGGGTGACGCTGCCCAACTCGTACTTCGATCCCGCGCGCGGCAAGCCGACCTATGATCGCTACATCCGCGAGCTGGAGCTGGCGGACGAACTGGGCTTCGACGGCATCTGCGTCAACGAACATCATCAGACCGCCTATGGTCTCATGCCGGCGCCGAACCTGATCGCGGCGGCGCTCACGCGCACCACAAAGCGCGCGAAGATCGCGGTGCTGGGGCGCGCGTTGCCGCTGGTCGCCAATCCCGTCGCCATCGCGGAGGAATTCGCGATGCTCGACCAGATGTCGGGCGGGCGGCTCATCACGGGCTTCGTGCGCGGCATCGGTTCGGAATATTTCGCGTCCGCCGTCAACCCGACGTATTCGCACGAGCGGTTCTACGAGGCGCACGATCTCATTTTGCAGGCGTGGACGCGCGAAGGCCCGTTCCGCTTCACCGGCAAGCACTACCAGTTCGATTACGTGAACCTGTGGCCGCGCCCGCTGCAGGATCCGCATCCTCCCGTGTGGATTCCCTCGCAGGGCAGCCGCGAGACAATCGAATGGTGCGCGGCGAAGGAGCGGAAATACACATACCTGCAAACCTTTTCGCCGCTGACGCTGGCGCGGAAGAATTTCGATCTCTACCGCGAGATCGCCGCAAACGACGGCTATGAGGCGAGCGCCTCGCAGCTCGGCTGGGCCGTGCCAACCTATGTCGCCGAGACCGACGAGATCGCGCGGCGCGAACTGAAGCCGCACGTGGAGGCGTTCTTCAATCGCTTCCTGCGTTTCCCGATCGAGATGCGACTGCCGCCGGGTTATTCCTCGGTCGCCTCGACGAAACATCTCATCGAGACGAAGTTCGCGTTGCGCTCCACCGACCAGACGATCGACACGCTGATGGACCTTGGCATGGTGATCTGCGGCAGCGCGCGCACGGTGCGCGAAATCCTTCGCGCATCACCAGAAGACCATGGGGTTCGGCAATCTCATCGCGATGATGCAGATCGCGACGCAGCCGCCTGAACAAACCGAGAAGAGCCTGCGTCTCTTCGCCGCCGACGTCGCGCCGCATCTGCGCAGCCTCGCAAGCGCGGCGGCGCAGTAAGCTTCGGGCGCGCCGGTCCGCGGCGCGCCTTCCCCGGCGCATGTGAATTTGCGGCGCGGATGGCCGCGGAAATGTCGCATTGCGAGGTCAAGTTCGATCCCGACGAATCGAGCGGCACATCATCGGCGGGAGATGCAAGGACATGACGATCGCACACGCGTGCGGAGCGCGCGCGCGATGAATGGTCGCGCCATTCCCGTTCTGCCGACGCGCGACACGCAACGCACGCTCGCCTTCTATCAGCGCCTCGGGTTCGCAAACGCGGGCTCCGAAGAATGGTCGCACGATTATCTCGTTCTGCGCGCGGGCGAGGTCGAGATCCACTTCTTCCGCTGGGACGATCTCGAGCCGCTCGGTCCGGGCGCACTGTGCCACATTCGCGTTGCAAACGCGGATGTGCTGCATCGCCTGTGGGCGCCGCTCGGCCTGCCGGCGGAAGGCGTGCCGCGCCTTACCTCGATCAACAACACGCCGTGGGGCATGCGGCAGTTCGCGCTCATTGATCCTGACGGCAATTGCCTGAGCTGCGGTCATTCCGCGCCCGAAATCGCATCCGCAAGAGACGCGTGACACTGTCGGATGATCGCCGCGCCTTGCAGGTGTTGCGAACGCATGATCATGGAGCCAGACCTCGACCGAGGCGTTACTGAATTTCACTATTATAAAAACATAGTTTGTGCGAATTCGAGTTTCGGGTGTAACGTTCGCGCATGGGGGGAATGACCTGACCGGCCAAGGCAAGCGCTGTCTCTCAGGAGGCCATCATGCGTGCCAGCTCACCAGTTCTCCTCGCTCTTTTGATGATGATCCCGCTTTCAGGTCTGTCCGCACAGACCAGCCCACCGCAGGATTATGACTGGGTGGATCGCGATGCGTGCGACGTCTTCGGCGGCATTGCGGACGTCGGCGACGGCCCATTCGCCTGCCGGTTCGCAGACGACGTGACGCCGGAAGCCGGCCAGCAGATCGCCTCCGACGAGTCGAAGTCCGAGTGACGCCGGCGTGAGACGTGCGAGCGCGCGTCACATGCGCAGGATCGGCTTGACCGTCGCGCCGCTCTCGCTGTCGTGGAACGCTGTCTCGAGTTCCTCGAAGGCGTAGAACTTCACGAGCCTGTCGAACGGGAAACGCCCGTCCATGAACCAGTCGACAAGCTGGGGAATGAACACGTCCGGATTGCTGTTGCCCTCGATGACGCCGCGCACCTTGCGCCCGAGCAGAAGGTGGCGCGGCGAGATCGACAGTTCCGATCCGTCCCACGGGCTGGTGACGAACGCGCACTCGCCGCGCGGCGCGAGCGCATCGACGGCGGCGCGCATCACCGGCAGGACGCCCGTCGTGTCGATGGCGTAATCGACGCCCGGCGGCAGGATCGCCTTGATCTGCGGCGCGAGCGGTTCGCCGCCGGCGAGGATCACGTCATGGGCGCCGAGATCGCGCGCGAGTTCAAGCCGGCCGCTGTGGCGGTCGATGGCGATGATGCGGCCCGCGCCCGCCAGCCGCGCGGCCATGACGGCTGAAAGACCCAGCGCGCCGACGCCGAAGATTGCGATCGTCCGGCCCGGCTTCACGCGCAGATCGTTGAGCACTGCCCCCGCGCCCGTCTGCACGCCGCAGCCCAGGGGCCCCAGCAATTCGAGCGGCGCGTCGGTGCGCACCTTCACCACGTTGCGCTCGCGCGCGATGGAATGGGTGGCGAAAGAGGATTGCTGGAAGAAATCGCCGTAGACCGGCGATCCGTCCGCCGCGCGCAGATAGGTCGACCCGTCGGCGCGCTTGCAGCCGAAGCTCAGGGGAAGCGCGTGATGGCAATAGGCGGGCTCGGCTTCCTCGCACGAGCGGCAACGCCCGCACGAGCCGAACGTCATCACCACATGATCGCCGGGCGCAACCTTGGAGACGCCCTGCCCCACCGCCTCGACGAGTCCCGCGCCCTCGTGGCCGAGCACGACGGGACGCGGCGAGAATGATTCAGGGCCCGCCGCCTTCGCATCCGTATGGCACACGCCGGTCGCCACCAGTCGAACGAGCACTTCGCCAGGCGCCGGGCCGGCCATGTCCAGCGTCTCGAACGACGGCTTGCCGGTGGCGTCACGGAATACGGCGGCCCTGATTTGCATGCTTCCCCCCGGTCGGATGTTGACGCAAGATGGTCTCCGGCGACGCCCCGGTCAACGCGGGCGCGCAGGGTCGAGGAAGCGCTTGCCGGTTACAGAGGGGAAACAGCTCATGAAAGTTCTTGTTGGGGCTCTTGCCGGCCTTGTGGCGCTCGCCGCCGGCGCCGGGGCGGACCGCGCGCTCGCGCAGGCGCCCAACTGGCCGACGCAGCCCATCCGCGTGATCGTGCCCTCGGCCGCCGGCGGAACCACCGACTTCCTGGCGCGCGTCTCGGGCGAGTTTCTCTCCTCGCGCCTGGGCCAGCCGGTGATCATCGAGAACAACACGGGCGCGGGCGGCAATGTCGGCACGGCGAGCGTCGCGCGCGCAACGGACGGGCACACGTTCGGCTTCATCTCGACGAACAACCTCGCCATCAACCAGTTCCTGTTCAAGTCGCTGCCCTACGATCCGATCAAGGACCTGACGCCAGTCGCGGTCGTCGCCGAGGCGCCGCAGATTCTCGTCGTCGCCAAAAGCGTGCCGGCGCAGAACCTGAAGGAGTTCATCGCGCTCCTGAAGGCGAAGCCCAACAGCCTCAACTATGCGTCGGCCGGGCCGGGCACGACGCCGCATCTGGCCGCCGTCCAGTTCATGCGCCTGGCGGACGTGCAGATGACGCACGTGCCCTATCGCGGCGCGGCGCCGGCGGTCACCGATCTCGCCAGCGGGCAGGTGCAGGTGCTGTCCGTCGGCGCGGCGCCTGTCGCCGGCGTCATGGCGTCGGGCGACGTGCGGGCGCTGGCGGCCGCCACGAAGACGCGCATGCCCTTGCTGCCCGACCTGCCCACGGCGGGGGAAGCCGGACTGCCGGGCTTCGAATCGACCACGTGGTTCGGTCTCGTCGCGCCGGCGAAGACGCCGCAGCCCATCGTGGACCGCATCAATGCGCTGATGCGCGAATGGGTCGCCGATCCGCGCACCAAGGAGCGCTTCGACAAGGCATACCTCCTGCCGATGAGCATGAGCGCGGACGCGTTCGCGAAGTTCGTGGCCGAGGAGGCGAGCAAGTGGGAGAAGATCGTCGCCGACGCCGGCGTGAAGATGGACTAGCGAACCGCGAACGGCCTCGCTTGCTTGCGGGCCGGGCAGGACTAGTTCGGTAGCGTGCGCTTTACCGAAGAGCTGCCCCAACGCATCGAGGACTACGCGCTGATCGGCGATTGCGAAACCGCCGCGCTCGTGTCGCGCTGCGGATCGATCGACTGGCTCTGCTGGCCGCGCTTCGACAGCGGCGCGTGTTTCGCGGCGCTGCTGGGCGACCGTTTCAACGGGCGTTTCCTGATACGCCCGCTGGACGCGGACGCGACGAACACGCGGCGCTACCGCGACGGGTCGCTCGTGCTGGAGACCTGCTGGCGCACGAAGACGGGCCGCGCGCTGGTGACCGACTTCATGCCGCTGCGCGATGGCGCTTCGGACGTCATCCGCATCGTGCGCGGCCTTGAAGGCTGCGTCGACTTCTTCGCCGAATACATCCTGCGGTTCGATTACGGGCGCGTCACGCCGTGGGTCAACCGGCTGGAGGATGGCGCGCTGCGCGCGGTCGGCGGCCCCGACAGCGTGGTGCTGCGCACGAAGGCGCCGCTGCATCCGCGCGGGCGCACGCACGCGGCCGAGTTCAGCATGCGCGCGGGCGAGGAGATCTGCTTCCACCTGGCGTGGACGCCCTCGCACCTGCCCCACGCGCGCGGCGGCGACCATCACAAGGCGCTCGAGCAGACCGACGCCTTCTGGACGCAATGGAGCGCGCGGTGCTCCAGCGCCGGACCCTATTCGGGCCTCGTGAAGCGTTCGCTCATCACCCTCAAGGCCCTTACCTACGCGCCCACCGGCGGCATCGTCGCGGCGCCGACGACCTCGCTGCCCGAGGAGATCGGCGGGGAACGCAACTGGGACTACCGGTATTGCTGGCTTCGGGACGCGACGTTCACCCTGCTCGCGTTGATGGACGCCGGCTACTACGAAGAAGCGGAAGCCTGGCGCGACTGGCTGTTTCGCGCTGCTGCCGGCGATCCGGCGCAATTGCAGATCATGTACGGCATCGGCGGCGAACGGCGGCTGACGGAAGAGACGCTGCACTGGCTCAAGGGCTTTGGGAAGTCGCAGCCGGTTCGCATCGGCAACGGCGCGGCGACGCAATTGCAGCTCGACGTGTTCGGCGAGGTGCTGGACTGTCTCTATCAGGGCCGGTGCGGCGGGCTGGCCGAGAACCATCTCGACTGGCGCCTGCAGCAGGCGCTGCTCGACCAACTCGACGATGTGTGGCGCCAGCCGGACGCGGGCCTGTGGGAGGTGCGCGGACCGCTGCGCCATTTCACCTCCTCGAAAGTGCTCGTCTGGGTCGCTTACGACCGGGCGATCAAGGCGATCGAGCGGTTCGGGCTCGCGGGCGAGCCGGCGCGCCTTCGCGTCGCGCGCGCCCGGGTGCGAGCCGACATCCTGCGGCACGGGTACGATCCCGAGCTGGGGTCGTTCGTCCAGAGCTACGGCTCGAAGGCGCTCGACGCGAGCCTGCTGCTGATCCCGCTCGTCGGCTTCCTGCCGCCGGACGATCCGCGCGTGCGGGGGACCGTCGCGGCCATCGAGCGCCGGCTCATGCGGCGGGGTTTCGTGCGCCGCTACGACACGGACGAGACGGACGACGGCCTCAGCGGCGAGGAGGGAGCGTTCCTCGCCTGCTCGTTCTGGCTGGTCGACAATTACGTCCTCGCCGGTCGCATGGAGGAGGCGCACGCCATGTTCGAGCGGCTGACGGGCGCCGCCTGCAACGACCTGGGCCTGATGGCGGAGGAGTACGATCCCCGCAACGGCGGCCGCTTCCTGGGCAATTTTCCGCAGGCCCTCTCGCACATCGCCCTGGTGAACTCGGCCTTCAATCTGGCCCGGCACGAAAAGCCCGTCGAACAGCGGGCGGAAATTCGTGCGCCTGGGGAATGACTTGGCGATTTTGTCCCGGAACGGGCCAGCGCGCCGGCCTTGACAGGAGCGCCCGCGCCAGCCTATCTCGCGCGCTCGTGGCACTTGCCTCAGGTGAGTGCTAACAAAACTGTAACCTCCGTTCCAGGGGGCCCTCCGGCCGGCTGATGGCCGCCAACGGGTCCGCCAACAACAGGAAACGATCCCATGAAGTTTCGTCCGCTGCACGACCGCGTCGTCGTCGCGCCTCGAAGGCGAAGAGAAGACCAAGGGCGGCATCATCATCCCCGACACCGCCAAGGAAAAGCCGCAGGAGGGCGAGGTCATCGCCGTCGGCCCCGGCGCCCGCGACGAGAGCCGGCAAGCTCGTCGCCGCTCGACGTCAAGGCCGGCGACCGCATCCTGTTCGGCAAGTGGTCGGGCACCGAGGTCAAGATCGACGGCGAGGACCTCCTGATCATGAAGGAATCCGACATCATGGGCGTCGATCGGCAAGTAAGGCCGCGACCCGCGTCGATCCCGATCCCACAAGACACCCGATATCCAGGAGCATGAAACACATGGCTGCCAAAGACGTACGTTTTTCGTCCGACGCCCGCGACAAGCATGCTGCGCGGCGTCGACATCCTCGCCAACGCCGTGAAGGTGACGCTCGGCCCCAAGGGCCGCAACGTCGTCATCGACAAGTCCTTCGGCGCTCCGCGCATCACCAAGGACGGCGTCACCGTCGCCAAGGAGATCGAGCTCGCCGACAAGTTCGAGAACATGGGCGCCCAGATGGTGCGCGAAGTGGCCTCGAAGACCAACGACATCGCCGGCGACGGCACCACGACCGCGACGGTTCTCGCCCAGGCGATCGTCAGGGAAGGCGCCAAGGCCGTCGCCGCCGGCATGAACCCGATGGACCTGAAGCGCGGCATCGACCTCGCCGTCGACCGCGGTCGTCAAGGACCTCCAGACGCGCTCCAAGAAGGTGAAGTCCTCCGACGAAATCGCCCAGGTCGGCACCATCTCCGCGAACGGCGACAAGTCGATCGGCGAGATGATCGCCAAGGCGATGCAGAAGGTCGGCAACGAGGGCGTCATCACGGTCGAGGAGGCCAAGAGCCGCCGAGACCGAGCTCGACGTCGTCGAGGGCATGCAGTTCGACCGCGGCTACCTCTCCCCCTACTTCATCACCAATGCCGAGAAGATGGTCGCCGAGCTCGAGGACCCCTACATCCTCATCCACGAGAAGAAGCTGTCCTCGCTGCAGGCGATGCTGCCGATCCTCGAGGCCGTCGTGCAGACCGGCAAGCCGCTGCTGATCATCGCCGAGGACGTCGAGGGCGAGGCTCTCGCCACGCTCGTCGTCAACAAGCTGCGCGGCGGCCTGAAGGTCGCGGCCGTGAAGGCTCCGGGCTTCGGCGATCGCCGCAAGGCGATGCTCGAGGACATCGCCATCCTCACCGGCGGCCAGATGATCGCCGAAGACCTCGGCATCAAGCTCGAGAACGTGACGCTCGCACATGCTCGGCCGCGCCAAGAAGGTGCGCATCGAGAAGGAGAACACCACGATCGTCGACGGCGCCGGCAAGAAGAAGGACATCGAAGGCCGCGTCGACGCAGATCAAGGCGCAGATCGAGGAGACCACCTCGGACTACGACCGCGAGAAGCTCCAGGAGCGTCTGGCCAAGCTCGCCGGCGGCGTCGCGGTGATCCGCGTCGGCGGCGCGACCGAGGTCGAGGTGAAGGAGAAGAAGGACCGCGTCGACGACGCGCTCAACGCCACCCGCGCGGCGGTGGAGGAAGGCATCGTTCCCGGCGGCGGCATCGCGCTGCTGCGCGCCAAGGGCGCGGTCTCGAAGCTGAAGACCGACAACGCCGACGTCCAGGCCGGCATCAACATCGTGCTGAAGGCCCTCGAGGCTCCGATCCGCCAGATCGTCGAGAACGCCGGCGTCGAAGGCTCGATCGTCGTCGGCAAGATCGGCGAGAACAAGTCCGCAGACCTACGGCTTCAACGCCCAGACCGAAGAGTACGTCGACATGATCAAGGCCGGCATCGTCGACCCGACCAAGGTCGTGCGCACGGCGCTGCAGGATGCGGCCTCGGTCGCCGGCCTGCTCGATCACGACGGAGGCGATGATCGCCGAGCATGCCGAAGAAGGACAGCGGCCCCGCGATGCCCGGGCGGCGGCGGCGGCATGGGCGGCATGGACTTCTAAGACGTCCACAATTCAGACCGGGTTCGCCCGGTCTGAACAGCTCAAACCACAAGATCTATTCAGGCCGGGCATGTCCCGGCCTGTTTATTTTATGGAATACTGTTTCAAAAAGCTGGCAGCTCGAATTCTGTATTGCACAAGAGGTCGGACAGCCCGAGGCGGGGAACATGCGCGGCGGCGCATTCCGTTTTGCGCGGAGGGTCCAAGGCCAAGACAAAGCAAACGAATGCGGGCGAGGAAAAAATGCAACACGCCAAGGCGCGCCGCCACACGACTGGCGCATTTCATCATTTTCCCTTTGACGCCGCTTGTGCAAAGGCGTTGAATTTGCGAGGAAGCAGTTGAGCCGGGGGGCTCGACGAGAGAGTGGCCGCTTGGTCACCGGGTCAACGGACGGCAGTTGCGGGAGGGTGGTCCCAGACGGACCAGCGCGACAGCTTTCTGGAGGCAAAGAGGGCGGCGCAAGACATGACCAATAGAACTCTCACCCGTCAGGATCTCCTGCATGCGGTTTATGTCGCCGGTCCAGGTCTGTCGCGGGTCGAGGCGAAGCACATCGTCGAAACCGCGCTTGAAGAGATCTGCGTTGCGCTCGAGCGCGGCGAGGCGGTCAAACTGCGCGCGTTCGGAACGTTCCAGGTGCGCTCGAAGCGCCCGCGCGTCGGACGCAATCCCAAGACCGGCGCCGAATATCCGATTTCCGCGCGGCGCGTGCTCACCTTCAAGCCCTCGCCGCGTCTCGTCGCCGCCATCAACGGGGAAACCCTCGAGGACGAGCAGGACGAGCCCGCGCTTGAAGGCAAGCGCCCTCTTCTTGCCGCATCGCAGCGCTAGCGCACAGACGCACGTGGTGCGCGTCCAGGCGCGCCGCGCCGCACGTATTCATTCGGCCACGAGTTTGATTCAATGATATTTCTGAGCGGTCTTGTTGCGGCCACCGCCGCCTTTTGCCTTGTGGCGAGCCTCATCAAGGGCGGAACCTCGATCCTGGGCGTCTCCATTGACGGCGCGCTGATCGGCGTGGCGGTCACGGGCGCGCTCATGGCGTTCACGACGGCGCGCGCGCGCAATATCTCCACCTTCCTGCGCATCTTTTCGACCATTTTCGCGGTCGAATACGCGCTGATGGGCTCGATTTTCGCGCTCTCCGCGCTCGGCGCATGGCCGGACGCCCTCTCCGTGCTGTCGCCGCCGGCGAGCCTTCCCGCGACCATCGCGATCTTCAGCGTGGTCGTCTATCTCATCTCCTTCATCCCCGTGATCCGCCAGATCACCGACATCGCCGATCCGTTCTTCGAGACGGACCGGGTGCGCACCATTCCGCTGGGCCCCTTCGGCTCGCGGATGCTGTCTGAGCGCAAGGTTGGAACCGGGCTCGTCGTCTTCCTCGTGGTGCTGAACCAGGTGCAGGTCGCCATCAACGTGCGCCTGTCGTTCTTCAACCGCGACTTCTTCAACGCCATCCAGGAGAAGAACGAAACGGCGTTCTGGCAACTTCTGCTGTTCGTCTTCTGCTTCTGGGCGGCGATCTTCGTCATTTCTGTGCTGATCGAGTATTTCCTCGAGTTCATTACTCAAGATCACCTGGCGCGAATGGCTGACCGAGCGCTATTCGGCGAACTGGCTGTCGCGCGGCGGCCTCTATCGCATGAACCTCATCGGCGAAGGCGCCGACAACCCGGACCAGCGCATCGCCGAAGACGTGCGGGGTTTCATCAACCTCACCTACGCCTATTCGATCAGCGTGCTGTCGACGCTGTCCAACCTCGTCTCCTTCTCCATCATCCTGTGGATGATCCCGGCCAATTTCGTCATTCCCGGCACGAGCACGGTCATTCCGGGCTTTCCGTTCTGGGTCGCCCTGCTCTACTCGGTGCTGGGCACGTGGATCACGCACAAGATCGGCAAGCCGCTCGTGCGCCTCGACTACATGCAGGAGCGCTACGAGGCCGACTTCCGCTTCTCGCTCGCCCGCCTGCGCGAGTACGCCGAGCAGGTGGCGCTGCTGCGCGGCGAGCGCGCGGAACGGCAGATCCTGGGCAACCGCTTCTCCGAGATCGTGCAGAACTATTTCGCGATCGTCGTGCGCAACATGAAGCTCACCACCTTCACCCAGAGCTTCTTCCAGGCGAGCGTGGTGATCCCCTACATCATCGTCGCGCCCTATTACTTCGCCGGCCAGATCACGCTGGGCGTCATGACCCAGACCGCCGGCGCGTTCTCGCGGGTCGAGGGCTCGCTCACCTTCTTCATCTCGCGCTACCAGGCGCTGGCGAGCTACAAGGCCGTCGTCGACCGCCTCACCACGTTCGGCGACGCCATGGCGCGCGCGCAGGGGCTTGGCAGCGAGCCGCCCCGCATCGAGCACGCCGGGGCCGAGGGAAGCGACCTCGTGCTGCGCGATATCAAGCTGCGGCTGCCCGACGGCCGGACGATCGTTGCGGCGGACAAGCTCGTCCTGCCGGCCGGCCGGGCGACGCTCGTCACCGGCCCGTCAGGATCGGGCAAGTCGACGATGTTCCGCGCCATCGCCGACATCTGGCCCTATGGCGAGGGCCGCATCGAGGCGCCGCGCGAGGCGCGCGTCATGCTCCTGCCCCAGCGCCCCTACGTGCCCAGCGGCATCGCTGCGCACCGCCGTGACCTACCCCGGCCTGATCGGCGCCTATGACGATGCGCAGATCGTCCATGCCCTGAAGGCCGCGCGGCTGGGCGCATTCGCCGACCAGCTCGACGTCGAGGACAATTGGGGCCAGCGCCTGTCGGGCGGCGAGCAGCAACGCCTCGCCATCGCCCGCGCGCTTCTCGACAAGCCGGACTGGCTGTTCCTCGACGAGGCGACATCGGCGCTGGACGAAAAGCTGGAAGGCGAGATCTACCGGATGCTGCGCACGGAGCTGCCGAACGCGACGATCGTCTCGATCGGCCATCGCAGCACGCTGATCGAGCTCCACGACGCGCGCATCGAGATGCAGCCGGGCGACGACGGCGTCTCGGCCCCGAAAATGATGGTCGTCGCGTAAGAGCCGCGGGCCTCAGATCGAGCGGCGGAAGCGCATCACCCCGGATTTGGTCTTCAGCGTGAGCTGGTCGCCGTTCTGGTCCCATTGCGGGCGCGAATAGAGCCCCTGCAGGTACGCACGCTCGAACGCCATGACGGGAGGCGGGCACGAACGCCGCGTCAGCGCGGGCGGGCCGGCCATCAGCGTCTGCCCGCGCGCGGGATACATCGCGGCGGAGAACGTGTTGCATCCGGCCGCGCCCGTGCCCCTGAACGTCTTGTCGATGCGCAGCGTCGCCTCGAGCCCCGCCGGCGGCGGCTTGCCGCCCATGTCCGTCAGCACCCAGTTCACGCCCAGCGGGAACTGCTTCTCCAACGCCCGCTTGCGTTCGGCCTCGCGCTCCTGCTCCAGCTTGCGGGCGCGCGCCTGCGCGCTTGCTTCCTGCGCCGGGGCGGGCGCGGCGGCAAGCGGCCCGATCAGGACGGCGGCAAGGAGGATGCGCAGGCTTGAAGGCGGCAGTTTCAACATGAAGAGCTCCGTTCGGCACAGAACGTCAGTTTATAGCGTCAGGTGTGCGGCGCACATATAAAAACCCGTACGCGGGACGATCCGCGGAGGGTCTAGTCGCGGAGGGTTTTCGCAGGAGGTTCGCGGCCGTCAGTTGCAGACGCGGATCTTCTGGTAGCCGCGGAAATTGCCGAACCGGTCGTAAACGGGGCGAGCTTCGCGCCAGCACTGCGGCGCATAGGCGACGCCGGATCCGTGGCCGTATCCATACGCAGGGTAAGCGTTGGCGTTCGCAACCAGCGCCGCGCCGACCACGCCAGCGGCGACGCCGCCCGCGATCCACGCGCCATTGCGCGAGCCCGCCTGTGCGGGAGCCGAAGAGGCAACCATCGCGCCGACGAGAGCGATGGCGCCGATGGCGCCGGTGAGGGCCTTCTTCGAAAGAGCGTTCATCTGATCTCTCCGTCTGTACTTCGCAGCTGGGGGCGTCCGCTGCCGATGATTGAAGATTACTCCGCCCCATGAGCGCTGAATGTGCGAGGACGCACGCGACATATTCGATTGCAATTTCTCGTTGCCGCACAGGCCTTTCTGCGAGAACGACCGATCGACCGCATCGTGTCGCGCGCAAAGAAAAAACCCTCCGCGACTAACGCGGAGGGCTGAAGTTTGCGGGAGAACTGTAGGAAACGTCTGCGTGCGTCGCGTTCAGTTGCAGACGCGGATTTTCTGGTAGCCGCGGAAATTGCCGAACTGGTCGTACATGGGGCGCGCTTCGCGCCAGCACTGCGGGGCGTACGGTGATCGGATAGCCGTATCCATACGCAGGATAGGCGTGGGCGTTCGCAACAAGCGCCGCGCCGACCACGCCGGCGGCGACGCCGCCCGCGATCCACGCGCCATTGCGCGAACCGGCCTGAGCGGGAGCCGAAGACGCAGCCATTGCGCCGGCGAGAGCGATGGCGCCGATGGCGCCGGGAAGGGCCTTCTTCAGAAAAGCGTTCATTTGATCTCTCCGTCTGTGCGCCGTGGGGGTGGTCCTTGGCGATGATGTGAGACTAGCGCGCGCAATTCAGAGCGAATGTGCGCGGGCGCACGCAGCCGGCGAACGGATTTCGCGGGCCACGCCGACAAGTTCGTTGACCGCATCCTCTTCCTCGACGGCTTCCCCAACATGCAGGATCTCGATCCGCTGCGCATCGGGCAGACGATCGAGGAGATCATGGAGTCCGACCTCTCCTACGAGGTGGAAGCGCGAGCGCTCTATCTCGAGGCCGCGCAATACTGCGACAGCGTCAACGACCGCGTCTCCAAGATGCTGTTCGAGCAGCTCGCCAGCGACGAGGAAGAGCACATCGACTTCCTCGAGACGCAGCTCAACCTGATCAAGACGCTCGGCGTGCAACTTTACGCGCAGAAGCACATGGGCGGGCTGGACTGATCCGTCCTCAGACGCGCGCCTTGAGGCGCGCGATCCTCTCCACCGACCGCTCGATCTGGCCCTTCGGGATCTTGCCCGAAGCGGCCGCCTCCTTCACCGCGGCGATCACGGCGACCGGCAGGTTCGGGTCCGGCTTCAGCGAGTTCGATAGCAGGATGATGTCGTTGCCGGCGACGATGGCGCGCACGACCGCATCGGTGAGCGAATAGCTCGAGCGGATCGCCGCCATGTCGAGGTCGTCCGTCATCACCGCGCCCTGATAGCCGATGTCGCGGCGCAGCGCGCCGTCGATGGCCGCGCGGGAAAGGGTCGCAGGTTCTCCGCCGGTGAGCTTGGCGTGCGAGAGATGGCCGCTCATGACGATGTCGAGCGCGCCCGCGACGCGCCATGCGTCGGAACGGCTCGAGTTCGTCGGCGCGCCATGTGGGCGTCAGATCGATCGGCTTGTCGTGGCTGTCGCCCAGCGTCGAGCCGTGGCCGGGGAAATGCTTCACCGCGGTGAGAACGCGCTCGGCGCGATGGCTCTGCACGAACGCCGTGGCGTAGCGCGCGACCGTCGCGCCATCGGTCCCGTAGGCGCGGCCCCATTTGGCGATGACCGGATTCTTCGGCTCGAAGCCGAGATCGACGACGGGCGCGAGATTGAGGTTGAAGCCGGCGACGCGAAGCGCGCGGGCCATGCCCTGATAGACGGCGTAGGCTTCCTCCGGCTTGCTGCGCGCGGCGATGGCCTGCGCGGCGGGAATGGCGTCGTAGCCGCTCTTCGCGCCGAGGCGCTGTACGGCGCCGCCTTCCTGATCGACGCTGATGAGCGGCTTCGAATGTTGCGCGCTCGCCTGGAAAACCTTCGTCATCCCCTCGATGCCGGCGCGCGAGCGCGTGTTGTGGCCGAGGAAGCAGACGCCGCCGACGCGGCCCGCGTTCAGATGCCGCGCCAGTCCCTGCACGCCCGCGGCGTCCGCTGTGGAGCCGTTGAAGCCGAGGACGAGCATTTCGCCGATCATGCGATCATCGGCGGCGGCGGCAGCCTTCGTGACATAGGGCGCGGCGAGCGCGCCCGCGATGAGGCCGCGGCGTGAGATCAGTCCAGTCACGAATCGTCCCTCTTCACGGCCCGAGCAGCCGCCAGTGCAATGTGCCGAAGGCTTTGGGCGCGATCAAGGCGACGCAACGGCGCCAAGGCGCTCTCAGGCGATCCGGCCCGCGAGTTTTTCGTAGAGCGGGTTGCGGGCGCTGAACACGTAGTCGAGCGAGGACACGGTGACGTGCTCCGCGCCTCTGGCGATCAGCCAGTCGGCCAGCGGGGCGATCTCGTCGGCGGGGCAGACGAGTTCGAGCACGGGCGATTCGACGCCGAGCAGCGCGCGGGCGCCGAACGCTTCACCGGCGAGCCGCGCGGTTTCGGCGGCGTCGCCCGACACGCGCGCGCGCACGCGGCGCGAGGTGCGCGCGTCCTCTTCGGCGGCGATGCGCGAGAGGATGGCGCGGGCGAACCCGAGCGTCTGCGCGTTCCACGGCGCGTTGACGGAGGCGACGAGATTGGCCTGCGAGCGCAGCATCACGCCGTCGTCCAGCACCTTCAGCGCGTTGGCTTCGAGCGTCGCGCCTGTCGTCGTGATGTCGACGATGAGTTCGGCCTGTCCCGCGGCGGGCGCGCCCTCGGTGGCGCCGAGCGATTCCACGATGCGATAATCGGTGACGCCCATCTGGGCGAAGAACCGGCGCGTCAGGTTCACGTACTTGGTGGCGACGCGCATGCGCTGGCCGCGCCGCGCATGGAAGGCGGCGGCGACGTCCTCGAGATCGGCCATGGTGCGCACGTCGATCCACGCCTGCGGCACGGCGACGACCACATTGGCGTGGCCGAAGCCCAGCGGCGTGAGCAATTCGACCTTCGCGTCGGCGTCGGCGATCGTCTCGCGCACGAGGTCTTCGCCGGTGACGCCCAGATGCGCGGCGCCCGAGGCGAGCTGCTGGACGATTTCGGACGCCGACAGGAACGCGACCTCGACGCCGGGGATTTCGCGCAGCACGCCGCGATAATCGCGCGCGCCGCGCCCCTGCATCAGCTTGAGGCCGGCGCGGGCGAAGAAGTTGAAGGCGTTTTCCTGCAAGCGCCCCTTGGAGGGGACGGCGAGCGTCAGCGCCGCGGAGGCCTCGCTCATTCTGCTGCTCCGGCGGTTGGATCGGTGAGGCGTTCGCACCAGATGGCGGCGCCGACGGCGGGAATGTCCTCGCCGGCGCCCAGCGTGCGCAGCAGGCCGTCATAGCGTCCGCCGCCGACGACGGGGCGCCCGTCGGAGCGGCGCGGATCGTGGGCCTCGAAGACGAAGCCCGTGTAGTAATCGAGGTTGCGGCCGAAGCCCGCGGAGAAATCGAGCGTGGCGACGTCGAGCCCGCGCGCGGCGATGAAGCCGAGGCGCTCGTCGAAGACATCGAGCCCGGCGCGCAGGTCGAGACCGGCGTCCTGGGCCAGCGCGCGCAGCGCGCGCGAGGAGGCGTCCGGATTGCCGCTGACGGCGAGCCATCCCTCGATCACCTGGCGCTTCTCGCTGGAAAAGCCCGCGCCGCCCTGCAGCGAGGCCTGTTCGAGGAAACGCTCGGCGATCTCGGCCGAACTGCGTCCGCCCACCGAGGATATGCCGGCGATGGAGAGAAGGTCCTGCACCAGCGCGCGGGCGCCCTTGCGGTCGACCCCTTCGAGCGCGGCGAGCACGCCGGAATGGTCCGGGCCGCCGGCCTTGTCCGCCGTCTTCACCAATTGGGCGAGCGAGACGCCCCGGGCGTGGGCGCGGCGGATGCGGCGCAGCCAGATGGGCGAGAGATCGAGCGCTTCCAGAAGGCGCGAGAAGAGCCCCGCGTCGCCGAAGCGGACCTTGAGCGGCCCCGCCCCGCCCCGTTCGGCGGCTTCCAGCGACAGCGCCAGGATTTCCGCGTCGGCGGCTTCCCGGTCGGTGCGGCCGAAGCTCTCGAGCCCCGCCTGGTAGAACTCGCCCGGCCCTTGCGGCCGGATGCGGAAGACGCGGCCGAAATAGGAGAAGGCCGCCGGTTCGCCCGGCCTGGCCGGAGGCCAGGTAATCGAGGCAGACGGGAATGGTGTATTCGGGCCGCAGGCACAACTCGGCGCCCGCCGCGTCGGAGGTGACGTAGAGGCGGCTGCGAATGTCCTCGCCCGCGAGGTCGAGGAAGACCGCCGCCGGCTGGAGGATTTCCGGCTCGGCGCGGTCGTAGCCCGCCTCGACGAGATGGCCGATGAGGCCCTGGAGCCCACGCTCCCCGCTGTCCGCCATGGTCCTGAACGTCCGTTCCGTTGCGATTGCCGGTTCCGATTGACGCCTCTCTTACCAAGGCGAAGGCGCCGCCGCGACAGCTTTCCCTCGGCAAAGTGAACGAAACGGCTGGCGAAGCGGCGGGGCGAGCCCCATCTGTGCCGCGGGCGGGGGAAGTCCGGTCTCCGCCGGGGCGCGGCGAGCTTTGGCGCAAAATGCCTTCGCGGCGGGCGCAAGCGCTCCACACCAGCGCCTGAATCACGGGCTTCACTGTACTGGCGCGAGCGCAGAGCGCACTGGCGCAATCCGGAATGGGGAGAGCAACGTAGATGAACATGTCTGTGGGAGGCGCGCAGAGCGCCGGGGAGGACAGGATGGACATCCTTGAACGCAGTTCGCGCGACTCGGTGATCGAGCGCCGCAATTTCTTCATGGGCCTTTGGGCCGGCCAGCTCCTGGGGTATGAAGGCGACGACCTCGCCATCTACGCGGGCGAGATCATGGCCAGCGACCTCGCGGAGCCCGGCCCTCAGGACGTCATCGACCGGCTGATCGCCGATTTCGCCTCGCAGGGCCTCGCCGTGAGCGCGCGCGAAGTGGGCGAGCGGATGATGCAGACCGAACGGCTGGTGCGCGCGGAACTCCTGAGCACCGATTGAATCATCCAAGGCGTGGAGGCGGAGCGTTGAGTATGGCGGATGCGGCGAAGGACGCCCTGGCGGGCGGCGAGACGCGGAGGGCGTTGCGCCGTCTGATGGCGGCGACGGAGGCCGCGGACCGCCCCACCGTCGGCCACATGGTCGACGCGCTCGGCCGCTCGGGGCACGGGCTGATCCTGCTCCTGCTGGCGCTGCCGTCCTTCATTCCGATTCCGGGACTGCCCACGGGCCTCGTGTTCGGCGTCGCGCTGATGCTCGTGGCCGTGCAGATGATACGCGGTCAGGAGACGGTCGCGCTGCCGCAATGGATCCGCAAGCAGGCGCTGCCGCGCGGCGCCATGCTCGCCATCGTCCAGAAGCTCGACACGTGGATGCAGAAGCTGGAACGGCTGCTGCGCCCGCGCCTGCACGCGCTGACCGAAGGCGCGGCGATGACCATCGTCGGCCTGCTCGTGCTCATCATGGGCGTGACGCTGCTGCTGCCGGTGCCCTTCGGCAATCAGGGCCCGGCGTTCGCGGTGGTCGTGTTCGCGTTCGGCATCATGGAAAAGGACGGCCTCGCGATCATCGCCGGCGCCGTGCTCGCCGCCATCGGCTTTGCGTGGAACGTCGCGCTGGTGATCTTCGGCGTGGCCATCACGGAATGGCTGTGGGGATTGTTCTGAGCGCGTAGGCTGTTGTCGCGTCATGGTCCGACCATCCACGACAGGCCGAATCTTGCCGCTTTCGCTGCGCGATTGCTCGCTCCGTCATGGATGGGCGCCGCCTTTTCGGGATGGCCGACCTGCGCCGACCATGACGGCTGACGCGCGCTGAGAAGAGCGCGCCGCGCGCCTCGCTCAGTGCCCCGCCGGACCCACCACGCCGCCGCGCGGCACTGCGTGGCCTATCCCCAGCGGTTCGGCGTCGATCAGCACGAACGCCATGCGGCAGATTTCCTTGCCGCGATTGATCCACGCATGGTTGGTGCCGCGCTGGATCATCACGTCGCCCTTCTTCATCGACACGACGCGGCCCTCGTCGAGCTCCATGTCGATCTCGCCGTCGAGCACGATGATGTAGTCGATGGTCTCCGTGCGGTGCATGCGCGGGATGTTGTCGGGCGGATATTCGGCGATCATGAAGCGCGTGCCGTTGACGGGCGGATATGTGCCCAGCTTGCGCGCGCCCATGTCCTCGGCGTCCTCGCCCAAGCGGCATGGTGCAGGGCATGGAATCGGTGCACCACATCAGCGTCGTGTACTGGCCGGGCGACGATCCCGTGCGCACGTTCTGCGCGTCGCCGTCGATGATGACCTTCGCCGAGCCGTTGCTGTCGTGGCCGGTGACGATGCGCCGGATGGGACTGGCTTTGTCCGCCATTGAGTGTTTCCTCGCTTGTGTCTTGTTGTGCGACCGCAAGCTAGCAGCGAGGGGAGCGCCGGGGCAAGGGAGGGGCGCGCTCGGGGCTTCTGGTCAAAGCGGACGGAGTTCGATCGTGCGCGGCACCCGGGAGAGAGCGGACACCCATGCGCCGGTCGGCCCGCAGGACCAGACGATCAGGTTCAGGGCGTCCTGATGTTTCTTCATCGGGCTTTTGTCGAAGATCGCTTGGTGATGGGCGATCCGATTGCGCCAGCGCCTGACGGACTCGACAAGCAGATAGACGTCTTCCCGCGTGGCGCGGCTTGGCGCGTTGGGAAAGCACACGTGGACGCCCTGGGGCCAGAGAAGACGATCAAAGCGACGGGTGAGCAAGTGCTGCCAGAAACCGAAGGTAAGCGCCGAGACGACATGGTGGGCGCTGAAATGCTCGCCATGTTGCAAGCGCTCCTCCCTGATCGCGCGTTCCAGATCGCCCCTGTGACGCGCGTCGAGGATCGAACGGAAGGTCACATGATCGAACCACATGTCTCCCAGTCTCGAGAGCAAACGGCGATGTATGGCGTTCCGGCAAATGATTTCGGCGAAGTGCAACGGGACGAAAAAGGATTCGCCCAGCGCGCAATTCCACAGGTACAGCGCGAAAGCGTCGCTCCTTTTGTTATTTGCGGCAGGCATATAGCGAGAAATGTCGCTCAAGCTGGATTGCCTCGACTACGAGCGGAAACTTCTCGTCGTCCGGGGAATTGATTAATTGCATGTTGAGGGCGTCCGCTCTAAATATGCGGTCGTGAGCTATGGACAGGTTGTGGCGACACCCCTGCCATGGACAAGATCAGAGGGCGGGTCTCGAAAGGGACGCCGCCCTCACCTTTTCAAAATCGATTTCAAAAGCGGCCTTCGTTGAAGGCGCTAAAAAAAACTTGAACCAGACTTTAATCTAATTTGCGCACCCGCGAAGGGTCAATAGACCTTCACCGCCCCAGCACGTCCCGCACCGCCGCCACAAGCCCGTCTTCCGGCACGGCGAATTGCGCGCGCTCCTTGAGGGCGAGGTATTCGTCGCGCGGCATGTCCTTGGCCGCCTTGGCGAGCGTCGCGCCGGCGACCAGATCCTTGACGACGATCTCGCCCTTGGCGCGCTCGTTGGAGCCCTGGATGATCGCGCAGCGGCTGTTGCGCTTGTCGGCGTATTTCAGCTGCGCGTTCATGCCCGCCGCGCCCAGATAGAGTTCGGCGGGAATGCCCGCCGCGCGCAGCGTCGCGACAAAGCCCTGGTAGCGGGCGATTTCCTCGCGGTCCATCACCAGCACCACGACCGGGCCCTGCGGCGCGCTCGCGGTGACGATGGGCGACTTGATCGCCTGCAGCGCGGCGAGCAGGCGCGACACGCCGATGGAGAAACCCGTCGCGGGCACGGGCTCGCCCCGGAAGCGCGCGACAAGGCCGTCGTAGCGCCCGCCCCCGCCCACCGAGCCGAAGCGCATCGGGCGGCCGTGCTCGTCCTTCACCTGGAAGGTGAGTTCGGCCTCGTAGACAGGGCCGGTGTAGTATTCGAGGCCGCGCACGACGGCGGGGTCGATCACCACGCGCCCGTCGCCGTAGCCGCCAGCCGTGAACAGCGAGGCCATCTCGGCAAGCTCCGCGACGCCTTCGCGGCCGCGCGCGCTTTCGCCGACCGCCGCGCCGAGGCGCCGCAGCGTCGTGTCGTTGTCGTCGCCGCGCGCGGACGTGAACGCGAGAATGCGGTCGATGGCGGCGGACGACAGGTCCGCGCCCTTGGTGAAGTCGCCGGACTCGTCCTTGCGCCCGGGGCCCAGCAGCATGCGCACGCCTTCTGCGCCGAGGCGATCGAGCTTGTCGATGGCGCGCAGCACGATGAGCTTCTGCGCGCCGCGTCCCTCGCCCTCGAGGCCCGCGGCTTCGAGCACGCCGTCGAGCACCTTGCGGTTGTTGACCTTGATGACGTAGTCGCCGCGCTTGACGCCGAGGCGCTCCATGGCGTCGGCGGCCATCATGCAGATTTCAGCGTCCGCCGCGACGGAGGCCGCGCCCACAGTATCGGCGTCGAACTGCATGAACTGGCGGAAGCGGCCGGGGCCGGGCTTTTCGTTGCGGAACACGAAGCCCGAGCGATAGCTGCGATAGGGCTTGGGCAGCTTGTCGAAATGCTCCGCGACATAGCGGGCCAGCGGCGCGGTGAGGTCGTAGCGCAGCGACAGCCATTGGTCGTCGTCGTCCTGGAAGGAAAACACGCCCTCGTTGGGGCGATCCTGATCGGGCAGGAACTTGCCGAGCGCCTCGGTGTATTCGATGAACGGCGTCTCGACGGCCTCGAAGCCATAGAGCTCGTAGATCTCGCGGATGGCCTGCATCATGCGGGCGGCGCCGGCGATCTCGGCGGGTCCGCGGTCCGCGAGTCCGCGCGGCAGCCGCGCCTTCACCGTCTGCTTCTCGCCCTGCTCGCTCATCGTCCTGAAAACCCTGCACCGTGCGCTCTTCGCGCCTTGTAGGGGCGCGAGGGGCCGGGAGCAAGGTTCAGGCGCCTAGTTGGGTCCGACGGCGCAGGGCGCGCCGGCGCCCTTGAGTTTGGCGCACACGGCTTCGGCGGTCGCCTGGTCGAGATTGCTCACGCGCAGGCGCCATGCGTTGCCGAGACGTCGCGAGTAGGTGAGCTTGCCCGCCGAACCGATCAGCGGGGCGTACTTGCCCTGCTTCTGGGTGAGGCCGGCGGCTGCGGCCTTCTGGTCGTCGAACTCGTCGAGATAGATCGCCACCTTGCCGCCCGCAGGCGCTGGGGCGGCGGCCTCGCGCGCGGGCGCCGCAGGTTGCGAGGACGCGACCACGACGGGCTGACGCGGCTGGGCCGGCGGCTGAGGCGCGGCGGCCCGGGCCTCCGGGGCCGGAGTTTCCGGCGGCCTCGGCGCGGGCGCCGCGATCTGCTGCGACGGCGCAAAGGCGGTCGGCGGGACCGAGGGCGCGGACGCCGTGCTCGAGGGGATCGGCGGCACGGGGTCGAACACCGGCGCCGGCGGGCGGACGGGTTCGGGCCGCTCGATCGCGGTCGGGGTCGTCACTGGCGGCCGGGGCGCTGGCGGCGCGGGGTCGGGCCCAGCCGCCAAGCGCTTGGGCTCGCGCGCGGGTTCGGGCGCGAGGGACGCCGGCGGCGGAGCCAGAGACCCGTCGGGCATGACGCGTTCGCTGCTGCGGCGCGGCGCCTCGACCTCGGCCCGTGCGGGCGGCTCGGGTTGCGTCGTTCCGCGCAGGGAGGGCTGGGGCGCGGGCGCCACGGTGCGGACGGTCGGCGGGGGCGGCTGGACGGCGACCGGCGCGCGCTCGGGGGTCTTCTGCTCGCCGGAGAAAATCTGCAGGCTTGCGAGATCGAAGCTGACGAGATCGCCATGACGGGCGTAAGCGGCGACGCCCGCGGCGGTCGCCAGGACGCAGGCGGTCAAAATCGTAAGGGAGGTGAGGAGGCGGTCGCCGCGGGCGCCGGAGCGAAGCCGCGCGCGCGGCAGCCAGGCCACGCCTTCGACCGGCGGCGCATCCGATTCATCGCCGCCGTTGGGTCTACCCGATACATTGACGCCCATCGCAGCACTCCTGTCCGCGCCCCACCGAGCGACAGCTTGCGAAGTTGGTGTTTGTTTTTACTGGCGATTGTGGCGACAGGAGGACGCTTATGGTCAAGCTAAAGACAAAGCCGCCTTGACGCACGCTCCAGCCTGCGGCTAGGTTCGCGCCCGCAACGGGGCCTTAAGCATGCGTTTACCATCATGTCTGGTCGTCGCGGGCCTCGCGCTTGGCGGGTGTTCGCAGACCGGACAGAACGACATGACGGCCTCTTTCGCCCCCGTGGGCGGCGACTCCGTTCAGGGCGGGACGATCGGCATCGGCGGTGAAGCGTCGCTTTCGTCCCCTGTCGTTTCTTCTCCGCCACTCGCTGCTTCCGCCGCGCCCGCCAGCAGCGGCTTCGGGCTTGCGTCATTTTTCGCGCCTGCCCCCGCGCCGCAATTGCAGGCGCAGGCCGAGGCGGCCGAGTTGATACCGGGCGATTTCGTCGCTCCCGAAAATCCGCCGCTTCCCCCGCCCCGGCCCGCGTTCGGCGACCGGGCGCCGGTCGCGATCGCCGAGGCGCCGACGACCGCCCCGGCCGCAGCGGCTTTTGCAGCGGCCGCACCCAGCCTGATGAACGCGCCGACGGCGCCTGCGCCCCAGGCGCTGGCCCGCGCCGAAGGCGCCTCGCTCGGGGCCTATGAATTCAAGACCGCGGGCGTGCCGCTGCCGGCCGGCGGCCTGCGCGCGGAAACGGTGAGCTTCACCCCCGCAAACTTCGAAGTCGCCGGCGCGCCGGTCCGAGGGGCGAGCGCGGGCGGCCTGAAATGGCGCGCCGCCTACGACAATGTCGAGACGGATTGTTTCCCCGATGAACTGCGCCGGGCGCTCGACAAGATCGCCGCGCACTTCAACAGCGAAGTGCTGGTGACGTCGGGCATGCGCGAGCGCGGCCGTCGCGGGTCGCTGCACCGTTCGTGCAAGGCGGCGGACATTCGCGTGGTGGGCGTGTCGCCCGGCGAGGTCGCGCGCGTCGCGCGCAACATTCCCGGCGTCAACGGCGTCGGCACCTACAGGCGCGTCGCCGTCACGCACATCGACGTGCGCGACGAGCGCTTCGCCTGGCGCTGGTAAGCGATGGACGCGGCGCTCAGGAACGCGTCGACTGCATCAGCATCAGCACGGGCGTCAGGAAATAGGCCACTGCGAGCGCCGCACCGGCGCCCGCGCCTATGAGCATCACATAATCGGTGAAGCCGGCGACATAGGACCAGCTGCTGCGCGTGAGCGCGGGGATGGACGCTGTCACCGCGAGGGCTGCAAGCGCCGCAAGGACGAGCGTCGGCCGCAACGCCTTGCGCAACGCGTCGGCAACAATGTCTGCCCGACGAAGCGCGACCAGCCAGAGGACCAGCGCGACGGCGATGGCCGCCAGTCCCATCCATAGAAGCGCGCCAAGGTAATATTCCGTCGCTGCCCACAGGACGGGGATCGTGATCTCTTTCATCGCAAACTCCTCCTCAGACGCGCCCGCCGAGCATCGCGTAGTACATCGGCTTCAGCGCCTGCTCCTTCATGGCCCAGGCGATCCAGTTCTCCTGAAGGGGATCGATGAACGGGAACGAGGGCGTGAGCTTGCCGGCGTAATCGAACTCGATCAGCATGGCTTTGCCGATCGCCGTGATCATCGGACAGGACGTGTAGCCGTTGTAGGTCTCGCGCATCGGCTTGCCCTCGATGACCGAGAGGAGATTGGCCGCCGCCACCGGCGCCTGCCATTTCACGCTTGCCGCCGTCTTTCCGCGCGGCACGCCGGCGATGTCGCCGACCACGAAGATTTCCGGATAGCGCCCGTGCTGCAAGGTGTCGCGATTGGTCTCGACCCATCCGTCCGCGGCGAGCGAACCCGTGCGCCATGGAAGCGGCGACTTGCGGATGGCGTCAGGCGCGCGCTGGGGCGGCACGACGTGGATGAAATCATACTTCATCTCTTCCGGCCCGACCGGCGTGCGAAACTTCGCGATCTTGCGCGCGGGATCGATTGCAAGAAGATCGTGGTCGTAGGCAACATCGATGTTGCGGTCCTTGAATATCCCGAACACGCGATGATGCACCGGCTCGACGCTGAACACGTTGGTGAACGGCGTGTAATAGATGAACTTCGCATTCTCGCGCTTGCCCGCGCGGCGCATGCGGTCCTCGGCGATCATGACGAACTTCAAGGGCGCGCCGGCGCATTTCATTTCCGTGCGCGGACGCCCGAACAGGCCTACGCCACCCTTTTCAATGAATTGCGAGACCTGCCCGAAGCACGCCAGCGCCGACTGCGGGCTTGCATAGACGCTCGCAATCCCGTCGCGGCCGATAAGGCTTCTGTCCATGCCTTCGATCGATTCGTAATCGAGCTTGAGGCCCGTCGTGACGACCAGGAAATCGTAGGGCAGCCGCGTTCCGCCCGTGGTGGTCACGGACTTGCCCTCGGGATCGAACTCGGCCACGTGCTCCTGCACCCATGAGACGGAGCGGGGAAGATGGCGCGCCGTGTCGTCCACAACGTCTCCCGCGCGATACACGCCCGCCGCCACCAGCGTGAAGCCGGGCTGGTAGAGATGCTCCTTGCGCGCGTCGACGATCGTAATGCTGGCGTTGGGAAGAAGCTTCGAGAGGCGAGAGGCCATGGCGACTCCGGCCGCGCCCGCCCCGGCGATGACGATGCGTGCGCGGGAGGACGACGTTTGGGCCGCAGCCCCTCCCAAAGGCGCGGCGAGGCCGAGAGCTGCGAAGAGTCGCGTGAAATCCCGACGCGACATCCCGCCGGACAGGCGATCACTGAATGGCATCGTCACCCCCCCATCTCTGGTTCATAGAAATGTAAATATAATCATATTTTCATGTGACGCTTTGAGCAGGATCAAACGTCATGGTCTGGCTACCGGAGGGAACAAAAAAACGCGCCTCGAGGGCGCGCTTGATCTTGTCCATCAGGTGACGTTCAGCGCTTTTCGACGCGCAGCGCCTCGATGGCCCAGAAGAACCCGACCGCGAACACCGCAAGCGCGATGTACATGGCGAGCGGCGTCACGCCCATGATCTCCGGCAAGGTGACTTTTCCCAGCTTCCACACGGAGAGAATGTTGTCGCGCACCCATGCGAAGGAGAACGCGTAGAGCATCGCGCCGAACAGCATCCCCAGCGCGCCGACAAGCGCATGCACGCTGCCGGTGGCGATCGCCGCAAGGCCCGTGCCCGGGCAATAGCCGTAGAGCACCATGCCGACGCCGAAGATCGCCGCGCCGATGATCGTGCCCAGCATGTTGGCGTCGCGCACGTGGAACTTCGCGTAGCCCAGTTGCGTCAGCGCAAGAACGCCGATCCCGCCGACCACGATGGCGGTCAGCATGACTTTCAGCACGGTGAAGTCGCGCAGGCGAAACTGGTTGAGGATGGTGTCGTAGCTCGTGACCCGGCCGCGATGCAGCAGCCAGCCGAACGCGAAGCCGAACACGATTGCAAGAACGAGAGCGGACGTTCCGGTGACTGGAAACATGGTCGCCTCCTCAGCGTGCGGGACGGAAAAGGATGAACGTGGTGAGAAGCCCGGAGGCGAACATCACCGCGAGGAAGGTCCAGCCGACGACGGCAAGCTGCAGGCCTTGCGAAATGCCGTTGCCGCTGGTGCAGCCGCCGGCCATGCGCGCGCCGTACATGGCGAGCGCGCCGCCGACGAAGGCCGCGATCATGCGCTTGGCCACCGAGTCGCCGAAGCGTTCGCGCCAGACCGTTGGAATAGTTTCGACGCGGAAGGTCCGCGACAGGAGCGCCGAGGCGAGCGCGCCGAAGAACGTGCCGATGAGGAACAGCGTGCCGTAATCGAGCTTCATCGCGTTCGATTTCCAGTACGCGTTCTGCGCGACGGCGTCCGCGCCGATCACCGGCGCGGCGACCCCGCCTGCGATCTGCGACATCGCCGTCGTCATGCCGATAGGGTTGGCGACGATGACGAAGACGGCCCATGAGAGCACGCCGATGCCGGCGCCCACGAGATACGGGCTCCAGTTGATCCGCCGTGCGGCCGCCTGGTCTGGCGCGGCGTCCATGACGCCCGCATTCATGCCGGTAGATTGGAATGTCATCAGGATCCCTCCTGCCCAATTACATTCATCATTTCTAATGTAGATATTCTTAAATTACCATGCGACGTTCTGGCGCGGCGTACGAAAGAGGCCGCCGGGCGGACCGGCGGCCTTGTCGCATCATTCTGAAATCATTCAGGCTTCGAGATGCGCGTCCAGCATCCAGAGGTCCTTGTCGGTCTGCGCGGCGACTTCCGTGAACAGGTCCGCCGTCACCGCGTCGCCCGCCTCGTCGGCCGTGTCGATGGCGGCGCGGGCCGCCTTGGCGAACGCGGCGAAAGCGATGCTCATGCGGTCGGCATGGTCGGCGCCGGAGCGAATATCGGTTGGATAGGCCGGCAACGACGTGGTCGCGGCGACCGTGTGGACCGTCCCCTGCGCCGTGCCGCCGAGCGCCACGACGCGCTCGGCGATCGTGTCCACGTGCACGTTGACGTTGGCGTGCAGCATGTCGAACAATTCGTGCAGGGCGCTGAAATTGGGGCCCTTCACGTTCCAGTGCGCCTGCTTGCACTGGCCCGCCAGATCGAGCGCGTCGGCAAGGCGCGCGTTGAGCAATTCGCACATCTGGCGCCGGGCGTTCTCGCCGAGGTCGATGCGGGTGCGGCCCAGCGCGCGGGTCGAGGCGCTTTTCGGGGCGCCGGCGCGGGTTGTAGCCTTCTTGCTCATGATTGCTCCTCCTGTCTGCAAATTGTCGCTGCAAACCAAGATGGGGTGCAGATTGGAAACTGTCTAATCGGAGGATCAGGCAAGTTCGATAGGCGCCGCCTCTCAGGCCACCGCGCGGATCGCACGCCCGACCTTATCGACGATTTCGCCGATCTGGGTCGCGTTCACCATCAGCGGCGGGCACAGGACGAGCGTGTCGCCCGACACGCGGATGAGCGCGTCCTGGCGATGGAAGATGTCGTCCATGGCCGCAAACCCGCGCTTGCCCGCGCCATCGGCGTGGGGCGCGAGATCGATGGCGCCGGCCAGCCCGATGGTGCGGATGTCGACGACATTTGGCAGGCTTTTCAGCCCATGCACCGCATCGGCGAACGTCTCTTCCAGCGCGCGCGCGTTCTCGAACAGATTCTCGTCGTCGTAGAGCGACAGCGTCGCCAGCCCCGCCGCGCAGGCGAGCGGATGGGCCGAATACGTGTAGCCGTGGAAGAGTTCGATCGCCTGGTCGGGGCCCTTCATGAACGCGTCGTACAGACCCTTGCGGGCGATGACGCCGCCCATGGGCACCGTGCCGGACGTGACGCCCTTGGCGAAGCAGATCATGTCGGGGACGACGCCATAGCGCTCGGCCGCAAAGGCATACCCGAGACGTCCGAAGCCGGTGATGACCTCGTCGAAGATGAGCAGGATGCCGTGCCTGTCGCAGATCTGACGCAGCTTCTGCAGATAGCCCTTCGGCGCGGGCAGCACGCCGGTCGAGCCCGCCATCGGCTCGACAATGACGGCGGCGATGGTCGAGGCGTCATGCAGCGCGACGATGTTCTCGAGTTCGTCGGCCAGGTGCGCGCCCCATTCCGGCTCGCCGCGCGAGAAGGCGTGCTCGGCCTTGTTGTACGTTGTGGGCAGGTGATCGACGCCCGGCAGGCCCGGCCCGAAGGTCTTGCGGTTCGCCACCATGCCGCCCACCGATATGCCGCCGAAGCCGACGCCGTGATAGCCGCGCACGCGGCCGATGAGCCGCTGGCGCGCGCCATTGCCGGTCACGTTGTGATAGGCGAGCGCGATCTTGAGCGCCGTGTCCACCGCCTCCGAGCCTGAATTGGCGAAGAACACATGATCGAGATCGCCGGGCGCGAGCGCCGCGACGCGAGAGGCGAGCTGGAAGGCCTGCGGATTGCCGTACTGGAAGGGCGGCGAGAAATCGAGTTCGGCGGCCTGTTTCTGGATCGCAGCCACGATGGGATCGCGCGAATGGCCGGCGTTGACGCACCACAGGCCGGCGCAGCCGTCGATGAGGCGGCGTCCGTCCGAGGCGACGTAATGCATGTCCTTCGCGCCCACGACCATGCGCGGCGCCTTCTTGAACGCGCGATTGGCCGTGAAGGGCATCCAGAAGGCTTCGAGATCGTTGGGGGCCGGATTGCGGGAAATCGCGCTCGCCTGCGACATAAGGCTCTACCCTCGTTTTCTGAACATGTTCCAGCCTAGCACGGGGACACGACCGCTTCACAACCCCTTGCGGCTGCGCCATTGTCCGGGGGCGCGCCGGGCGCTGCTTGCTCCAGCACAAGGCGTCCGGCGTCCGGACGCAGGATACCGGCGCCTCAATGGGACCTGGCCATATGCTCAGACGCCTTATCCTTCTCGCGATCGTCGCCGCCATCGCGGGAGGCGCCTTTCTGTTCTGGCGGGCGGGAGGCTTCGGCGCGCAGGTGCAGCTGATCGAGGCGCGCCGCGGCGATGCGGCGGAGGTCGTCTACGCCACCGGCATCGTCGAGCCCGAGCGCTGGGCCAAGGTGATCGCGCTGACGCGCAAGCGCATCGTCGAGATGTGCCGGTGCGAAGGCAAGGCCGTGAAGGCGGGCGACGTGCTCGCGCGTCTCGACGACAGCCAGGAGCAATCGCTGCTCGCCGAACTGGAAGCGCGGCGCAAGCGGCTTCAGTCGGACGTCGACCGCATAACCGGGCTCGTGCAGCGCAACATCGCGCCGCAGACGCAGCTCGAACAGACCGTGACGCAATTGCGCGAGTTCGAGGCGCGCATCGACCTTGCGAAGGAGCGGATCGACGAGCTCACCCTGCGCGCGCCGCTGGATGGCGTGGTGCTGCGCCGCGACGGGGAAATCGGCGAGATCGCCGGCACGGGAACGAGCGACGTCCTGTTCTGGGTCGGCCAGCCACGCCCGCTGCGCATCGTCGCCGACGTCAACGAGGAGGACATTCCGCGCGTGCGCGTCGGGCAGCGCGTGCTGCTGCGCTCGGAAGGTTTCCGCGGCCAGACGCTCGACGCCAGCGTCGCGGAAATCACGCCCAAGGGCGATCCGCAGACAAAGACGTTCCGCGTCTATCTCTCCCTGCCCGACGATACGCCGCTGCTCATCGGCATGAGCGTGGAGGCCAACATCGTGACGAAGGAGAAGAAGGACGTGCTTCTGCTGCCCGCCGAGGCGATTCTCCAGAACGCGGTCTTCACAGTCGCCGACGGGCGCCTGAAGCGCGTCAATGTGGAGACGGGCCTTCGCGGTTCGCGCATGATCGAGATCACGGGCGGCGTGAGCGAGGGCGCGCGCGTCGTCTCGCCCGCCACGACGCAGATGCGCGAGGGCCAGCGCGTGCGCGTTGAAAACGGAGGCGCCGCCTCATGAGCCTCGTCGTCTCCATCGCGCTCACGCACATCCGCGCCCGCATGCGCCAGACGCTCGTGGGACTGATGGGCGTGGCCACCGGCGTCGGCTTCTCCGTGATGATGGCGGCGCTGATGGAAGGCTCCCAGCGCGACTTCGTGGCGCAGCTCGTCGACGCGATGCCGCACATCTCCGTCACCGACCAGCGCCGCGAGCCGCCGCCGCAGCCGGCCGAAGAAGTGTTCGACCTCGCGCAGATCCACGGACTGACGACGCCGGTGATCCGGCCGGGCATCAAGAATCCCTACGCGCTCATCGCCTCCATCGAAAGCTGGGTGCCCGGCGCCGTCGCGCCCTCGGTGCAATCGAAGGCGGTGCTGCGGTTCGCGGGGCGCGACACGGCGGCGAGCATCATCGGCATCGATCCGCGACGCGAGCCCAACGTGTCGAAACTGAGCTCGCAGATCGTCTCGGGCTCGCTCAACGATCTCTACAAATCCTCGAACGCGATCATCCTGGGCTCGGGCCTTGCGAAGAAGATCGGCGCGCGCGTCGGCAATTCCGTCACGCTCGTGGGCGGCAACGGGCGCACGATCTCCGCCAACGTGGTGGCGCTGTCGCGCACGGGCATCAACCAGCTCGACGAGAACCAGGCGCACACGCTCATCAAGACCGCGCAGATTCTCGCCGGCCAGACGGGCCTCGTGAACGAAATCCGCGTGCGAACGCGCGACGCGATGGGCGCGCGCGAGGTGGCGGAGCGCATCGAGGCGGAGACGCGCTACAAGTCGGTGTCGTGGCTGGAAGCGAACGAGGACCTCCTGTCGGCCTTCCAGATCCGCAACTTCATCATGTTCGCGGTCGTCGGCGCGATCCTGCTGGTCGCTTCGTTCGGAACCTACAACATCATCTCCACGATCACGCACGAGAAGACACGCGACATCGCGATCCTGAAGTCGCTCGGCCTGCCCTCGCGCACGGTGCGGCGCATCTTCGTGCTGGAGGCGCTGATCATCGGCGTCATGGGCGTCATCGCCGGCTGGGTGCTGGGCTATGTGATGTCGCTGGGCATGGGACAGGTGGAGTTCAAGTCGCCGTTCATGGACGCGACGCGCCTGCCGATCCTCTATTCGCCGCTGCACTACATTCTCGCCGGCGCCGTGGCGCTCGCCGCCTCCGCGATCGCCGGCTTCTTCCCGGCGCGCAAGGCCGCGCGCCGTGCAGCCGGTCGAGATCATCAGGGGCGCGTCATGAGCGCGCCCGCGCAATCGACGCCGCTTGAAGGGCGCCACGTAGGGCCGCTGCTCGAAACCCGCGCCGTCACGCGCGTCATCGGCGGCGACATCCCCACGACACTGGTGGCGGGGATCGACTTCGCCGTGCAGCCAGGCGAGTTCGTCGCAGTGACGGGCCCCTCGGGCTCGGGCAAATCGTCGCTGCTCTACCTGCTCGGGCTGCTCGACAAGCCCACCACCGGGGAAGTCTTTCTCGACGGCGAGGCGACGAACCGGCTCGGCGAGGACGCGCGCGCCGCGATGCGGCTGTCGAAACTGGGCTTCGTGTTCCAGTTTCACTTCCTGCTGCCGGAATTCTCGGCGTTGGAGAACGTGATGCTGCCGATGCGCGCGCTGGGCGCGCTCAGCGAAAAGGACATGCGCGCACGCGCCACAGATATCCTCGCCTCGCTCGGTCTTGCCGATCACGCGCGCAAGCGGCCCGACCAGATGTCGGGCGGCCAGCGTCAGCGCGTCGCCATCGCACGCGCGCTCGCCAATGACCCGATCGTCATTCTGGCGGACGAACCCACGGGCAACCTCGACACGGCGTCGAGCGCGCAGGTTCTCTCGATCATGCGCAATCTGGTGGATTCATCGCGCTCGGAACATGGCAAGGCCATCGTGATCGTGACGCACGATCTCGAGCTTGCAGCCAAGGCTGACAGGCGCGTGCATATCGTCGACGGCAGGATCGCCGCGGTTTGAGGCTCGCGAGGATCGCGCGCCCCGGGAATGTGGAGTGCGCTCTAGAGGACGCGGGCCTCGTAGCCGGCGGCGGAAATGGCCTTGGCGAGCGCGTCGGGCTCGATCTCGCTCACGCCATCGACCCGGCCTGTCGCCAGGTCGATCTTCACCTGCGCCGCCGGATCCTTGCGCTGCACGACGCGCGTGACCGCGTTCACGCAGCCCTGGCAGGTCATGCCCTTCACTTCGAGATGAACATCGCGCCGCTCGCCCATGTGTTGCTCCGCTCGTGGTCGCGATCAGTCTTCCTTGACCGCTTCTGCCTCGATTTCGATGAGGTAGTCCGGATTTGCAAGGGCCGGCACCATCAGGAACGTGCTGGCGGGCGTATGCGATCCGAAGAAAGCGGCGCGCACCTCGCGCACGGCGGCGATCTCGTCCGGCCGCGTGCAATAGGTGACGATCTTGACGATGTTCGTCACGTCCATGCCGGCGGCGTTGAGCACGGCGCGCATGTTGGCGAAGACCTGCTCGGTCTGCGCGCGCATGCCCTGGCGCATGGTTCCGTCTGGCGCGACCCCGACCTGGCCCGAGATGACGAGCCGCTTTGCATTGGCGGACACGAGCACGCCTTGCGAATAGGACGAGGACGGCTTGGGCGCGCCCGGCGGATTGATGAATTGCATGTGTGCCTCTCCGAGGGGATGTTGCGCCATGCGGACTGGTCTTGCCCGCATGGCGAGATGGCTCAGTTTCCGAGCGCGGCCTTCACCTTCGCGATGACGGCCGGCGGCGCGGCGTAGACCTGGCGGACGACCTCCTGCACGTCCTCGCCCGAAACCGGGTCGAGGTCGAGGCGCATCTTTGCGGCTTCGGCGCGCGCGTCGGGATCCTTCATGGTGGCCATGAAAGCCCGGCGCAGGCCTTCGGCGCGATCCTTCGGCGTCTCCGGCGAGATGACGAACGGGCGACCGAAACGCGACTGGCTGAAGAACAGGTCGAGCATCGCACGATCTTCGTCGTTCTTGGCGAACGAGTGGGCGAGCGGAACGCCCTTGGCGTTGAGGTCCGGATGGCCGGTCGCATGGGTTTGCAGGATGACATGCATGCGGCCGGAATCGAACCAGCCGGGCTGCGTCACGGAAATGGACGGCCACGCGAGGCCGCACGCGCCCTGCGCCTCGCCGCGCTCGACGGCGAGCGAAATCTCCCGGCTGCCCGCGTAGCCCGTCACCACGCGGAATTTCGCTCCGAGCACGGCGTTGATCACCTCCGGGTAGTCGGCCGTGGAACTCGACTGGCTCGCCGCCAGCACGATCTGGGTGGTGAGCACATCCTGGAACGACTTGGCGGGAGCGTCCGTGCGCGCGACGCAGATGTAGACGTCATCGTTGGCGCTGCCCAGGTAGAACGCTTTGGACGGATCGTGCTTCACCGGCGTCTTGCCGAGCAGCGGCTCGAGGATGACGCCCGACTGGTAGGCGCCGATGACCGTGCCGTCCTTCGCCGCGACATTGTAGAGGTAATTGGCGGAGACGTTGCCGCCCGCGCCCGGCATGTTCTGCACGATGAAGATCGGATTGCCCGGCACGTGCTTGCCCATGTGGCGCGCGACGAGCCGCGCGTAGGTGTCATAGCCGCCGCCGGCGGACGAACCGACGACGATGGTCATCTGCTTGCCCTTGTAGAAGGACGCAAGGTCCTGCGCCGCCGCGGGCGCCGAAACGCCAGCCGCAAGCGCGCAAAGCGCCGCGAGCCTGAACCGGTTTGCGCGAACCATCCTGCGAAACATCATCATCCTCCCATGTTCCCGTCGTGTCGGCCCCGTTCAGCCGGGACTCGACCAAGCGCCAGATGCGGCCACGTTAGCGCGGCCCGGTCGGCAGCGCCATATGCGCTGCTTGACACGGGCCAGCCGGAGCCTTAGCGCCTCGACCATGTCCTCCCCCTCCACGTCAGCACCCGTCCGCGCCCAGACCCCTGCGGGCGAAATCCCCGTCCTGTCTGGCTTCGCCGAGATCGCGGACCGCTATGACGTGGTCCTGTCGGACATCTGGGGCGTGGTGCACAACGGGCGGGAGCATTTCCCGCAGGCCTGCGCCGCGCTGCGCCGGTTCCGCGAGCGCGGCGGCGTCGTCGTGCTCGTCACCAACGCGCCCCGCCCGTTTCCCCCGATCCTCGAACAATTGAACATGCTGGGCGCGCCGCGCGACTGTTTCGACGAGGTGGTGACGTCGGGCGACGTGACGCTGCGCTTCGTGGAAGCGCATGGCATGAAGCCCGTGCATCACATCGGCCCGCCGCGCGACCTGACGTTTTTCGAAATCATGGAGCGGCAGGTCGGGCACAGGCCCCCCAGCGTCGATCTCGACCATGCCGATTACGTCCTGTGCACGGGCCTGTTCGACGACGAGCATCCGCTGGAGCATTACGACGCGACGCTGGCGACGATGCGCGCCCGCGACATGGAGCTGATCTGCGCCAATCCCGATCTCGTGGTGCACGTGGGCGACCACATGCTGTGGTGCGCCGGCGCCATCGCCGAGCGGTATGCGGAGCTGGGCGGCAAGGTGCTGCAGGCGGGCAAGCCGTTCGCGCCGATCTACGACCGCGCGCTCGAACTGGCGCAGGCGCGGCGCGGCAAGCCGGTCGACGTGAGCCGCGTCGTCGCGATCGGCGACGCCATCCGCACCGATGTGAAAGGCGCCTGCGATCGCGGCCTCGACGCGGTCTTCGTGACCTCCGGCATCCACCGCGACGAATTGCACCCGCAGGCGCGCCCCGGCGCGCCGGGCGCAATGGACGAAGCCGCGATGCAGCGCATGGTGGCGGAGGCCGACGTGCGGCCCGTCGCGGCGATGCCGACGCTGGTGTGGTGAGCGGGGGCGCCTACGCCTAGGGCGCCCGCGTCGAAAACCAGCTCCATTCGAAATCTGCCACGCAGGTCTCGTCCGGCTCGCCCGCCTCGCGCGTCACAAGCTGGCGAATGCGGTGGACATCCGCATGCGGCTCCACGTGCGCGGGCTTGTGCGGCCGCGGGCCGCTGAGGGCGATGAAGCGGACCCACGACAGGGAGGACGCCGGTAACACGTCGCCGCTCCGGCGCACGATCATCGCGACCTCCCCCTCCTCGCCATAGCGCCAGGGAAAGATGAGCCGCCCGCCATCGCGCAGGGCCGCGATCCACTCGGGGGCGGGAGCGTCCGCGGCGGCGTTCACGTAGATCACATCGCACCCGGGCACGTCGCCTGCGGCGCCCGACGCCTCGCGCACCTCGACGTTGGAGCGCGAGGCCAGCGCGCGCCGCGCCAGCGCCGCCACGCCCGGCTCCACCTCGTAGGCAATCACCCGGCCGCTCCCGCCGACGAGTTCGGCGAGGATCGCCGTGTAATAGCCGCCGCCGCAGCCCACGTGAACGATCGTCTCTCCGGGCTGCGGATCGACCGCGCCGATCCATTCGGCGTGAAGGGAGGGCTGTCCGTTGTTGATGCCCTTGCCGGGATCGATGGAGACGAGCGCGTCGACATAAAGCGCAGCCGGATCACTCGTGCGCGCGGCTCCCCCGCCGTCGTGGATCCGCCAGGGCGGAGCGGGCAGGAAATCCTCGCGCGGCACCTGCGCGAAGGCGCGCTCAAGCTGCGGCGGAGAGCCGCGCGTGAGGCTCGCCGCGTACCTGCGGCGCGCCTCGGCGATGTCGTGCGGATCGGCGGACATGATGAAATCCTCGTCCCTTGCAAGCCGCTCAGGGCCATCTAGCGCCCTTGTCCGGCTGTGACCCATGATCTGGAACAACGCTTGACGCTGCCATGCGGCCCATGCAGTTTGCCGCGCCATCAGGGGCGCTGCGTCCGGCTTGCCTCGGCCCGCATCCCGCACAGGCTTCCTTCATCCATGGGCCTCGATCTTCCGCCCGACAGAGACCGGTTCGTCATCGCGCGCGACCCCGCGGCCCCGCCGCCGGGGCTCGAGGGCGCGGTGGTGGCCATCGGCAATTTCGACGGCGTTCACCGGGGCCACCAGGGCGTGCTGGCGCGGGCGCGGGCGCTGGCCGACAGGCTCGGCAAGCCCTGCGCCGTGCTGACGTTCGAGCCGCATCCGGCCGACTTCTTCGCCGGGCGGCAGGTGGTCCACCGGCTCACCCCGCAGGAAGCCAAGGCGCGGGCGCTGGCGCGGCTGCGCATCGACGGCATGATCGTGCTGTCCTTCGACGCCGAACTGGCGCGGCTGGAAGCGGAGCGCTTCGTCAGCGACATCCTCGTCGGGCGGCTGGGCGTCTCCGGCGCTGTCGTCGGTTATGACTTCCACTTCGGGCGGGGCCGGGCAGGCTCGCCCGCCTTTCTCGCGGACGCCGGCCAGCGCCACGGATTCGTCGTCGAGGTGGTCGAGAAAATCACGGCCGACGAGATGGGCAGCCTGGAGCCGGTCCATTCCAGCGGCGTACGGGACGCGCTGGAGCGCGGCGACGTCGCGCAGGCGCGCAGGCTCATGGGCCACGATTTCTTCGTCGTGGGCGAGGTCGTGCATGGGCAGAAACTGGGACGCACGATCGGCTTTCCAACCGCCAACCTGCGCATCGATCCCACATCGGGCCTTCGCCACGGCATCTACGCCGTGCGGCTGACGGTCGATGGCGTGACCTATGATGCCGTGGCGAGCTGGGGTCGCCGGCCGACCGTGGACAATGGCGCGCCGCTGCTGGAGGTCTATGTGTTCGACTGGTCGGGCGACCTCTACGGCAAGGTCGTCGAGGTCGCCTTCGTCGAATGGATCCGCCCGGAGCTTAAATTCGACGGACTGGAAGCGCTCACCGCGCAGATCGAGAAAGATTGCGCGGACGGCGAGGGCGATCCTGGCGCGAGGCTGAACGCCGCGCCTATTCCGCCGCGTTCTGCTTCTCATCCGGGCCCAGCGCGCGCAGGACCGCGTCGGGCTCGCGGGCGATCACCTTGAGATAGGCGAGCGCGGCGGAATCGGGTTTGTAGCGGCCCTGCTCCCAGTCGCGCAGCCGCGCCAGACCGATGTGAAAGCGCGCGGCGAATTCCTCCTGAGTGAGGCCGATTTTTTCCCGCGTTGCGCGAACGTCGCGCGCGAAGAACGCGCGATCAAACTCCTCCTGGGTCCAAGGGGGATTATCCACATCGTCAAGAGCGTTCTGCTCAATCTGCTCGGGCGTCATCGCATCAAGCCGCGCAAGTTCAGCGCGTTCGGCCTCCGTGAGGGGCGGAAGATTTTTAAGGTCGATCCGGCGTCGCACGATCGCCATAGCGCTTCTCCTCTCCCTTGTTCGCTCGGCGCGCCGAAACGAGACGGATCCCCTCTCCCCGGCGCGTGAACACGACTGTGATCAGATGGCCGAACAACATTCCAATTCGCTTCGTCCTCAGTTCGCCGTCGTTCTCCCGCGTAGCATCCGCCTCGATGCACCCGTCAACCGCGAACAGGCGCAACGCCTGATCGAAGGCGATCCCGTGCTTGGCGAGATTGCTCAGCGCCTTGGCCTCGTCCCATTCAAAATGAGTTCGGGATGACAACAACGGCTCAATAAATAGATCGTGACGAATGCCGACAGACTACGGGCGTTCCGTAGTTTTTGTCAAGCTTCAGCGGCGCCCCTGTCGCGATCCTGCGCTTCCTGCTAAATCCAAGCCATGGATCGCCTTCGACTCTTGACCGACCGAATTACCGGCCCGGCCCGCCCCTGAGCGCGCCGGGACCCCTGCGCCAGCCGTGACCATGCCCGTCCGGCCCCGTGGCGCTCCGCCGACAAATCCCGTAATCACCTGACCCGAACCGCCGCGCCCTGCGCCGGCGAAGGAACGATTGGCCCGCCCGATGAACGACACGCCCGCAAAAGGCCCCGACTATTCCAAGACCCTCTACCTGCCGCAGACGGACTTCCCGATGCGCGCCGGCCTGCCGCAGAAGGAGCCGGAGCTTCTGGCGCGCTGGAAGGCGAACGACCTCTACGGAAAGCTGCGCGAGACGAGCGCCGGGCGGCCCGAAGTTCGTGCTGCACGACGGCCCGCCCTACGCCAACGGCAACATCCACATCGGGCACGCGCTCAACAAGATCCTCAAGGACATCGTGACGCGCAGCCAGCAGATGCTCGGCCGCGATTCCAATTACGTGCCCGGCTGGGACTGCCACGGCCTGCCGATCGAGTGGAAGATCGAGGAAGACAATTACCGCTCGAAGGGCAAGCAAAAGCCCGATCTCTCCGATCCCGCCGCGATGATCGCGTTCCGCCAGGAATGCCGCGCGTATGCCGCGCACTGGCTGTCCGTGCAGCGCGACGAGTTCATCCGGCTCGGCGTCACCGGCGACTGGGCGAATCCCTATTCGACGATGGCGTTCCCGGCCGAAGCGCAGATCGCGCGCGAGATCATGAAATTCGCCGCGAACGGCCTGCTCTATCGCGGCTCCAAGCCCGTGATGTGGAGCGTCGTCGAAAAGACCGCTCTGGCCGAGGCGGAAGTCGAGTACGAGGACCACGTCAGCGACACGGTATGGGTCGCTTTCCCGGTAAAGGAGATATCGCGGCGCAAGGAAGACGCGACGCGCGCGGCCATGGAGAAAAGCGGCGAGAACACGCTCGACATCGAGGGCGTGGACGAACTCTTCTCCGAGATCAACGCCGCGTCTGTCGTCATCTGGACGACGACGCCGTGGACGCTCCCGGCCAACCGCGCGATCTCGTTCTCATCGAAGATCGAGTACGGGCTCTACCGCGTCACGCAGGCGCCGGCGGACAACTGGGCGAAGACCGGCGGGCTCTACATCGTCGCCGACAGGCTCGCGTCCGACGTCTTCAAGACCGCGCGCGTCGAGAAGTTCGAGCGCGTGCGCGCCGTCGACCCGCGCGACATCCTCGCCTGCTCGCACCCTCTCGCGCCATCGCGTGTCGGGCTACGAGTTCGACGTGCCGCTGTTCGATGGCGACCACGTCACCGACGACACCGGCACGGGCTTCGTCCACACCGCGCCCAGCCACGGCGCGCGAGGACTTCGACATCTGGATGGCGAACCAGCGCGAGCTCATCGCGCGCGGCATCGAGACGCGCATCCCGTACACGGTCGATGCCGGACGGCTTCTATACGCGCGAAGCGCCGGGCTTCGAGGGCAAGCGCGTCATCGACGACAAGGGCAAGAAGGGCGACGCCAACGAGGCGGTCATCGCGGAGCTTCTGTCGAACGCGGCAACATCATCGCGCGCGGGCGGCTCAAGCACCAGTATCCGCATTCGTGGCGCTCCAAGAAGCCGGTGATCTTCCGCAACACGCCGCAATGGTTCATCGCGATGGACAAGCCATTGCCCGACACGAACCACGCGAGCCTGCGCGAGGTCGCGCTCACGGCGATCAGCGATACCCGCTGGGTGCCGCCCGCGGGCGAGAACCGCATCAACGGCATGATCGAGAACCGCCCCGACTGGGTGGTCTCGCGCCAGCGCGCCTGGGGCGTGCCGATCACCGTCTTCGTGCAAGAAGGGCACCGACGACATCCTGCGCGACGAGCGCGTGAACGACGCGCATCGCCAGCGCCTTCGAGACGGAAGGCGCCGACGCATGGTTCGCGGACGGCGCGGCGCAGCGCTTCCTCGCGCCCGACTACGACGCCGAACGACTACGAGAAGATCGACGACGTGCTCGACGTGTGGTTCGATTCCGGCTCGACCCACGCCTTCACGCTCGAGGACCCGAGCACTTCCCCGGCCTCGCCGGCATCAGGCGCATCCGTCGACGGCGGCGCGCGACGACGGTGATGTATCTCGAAGGCTCGGACCAGCATCGCGGCTGGTTCCATTCCTCGCTGCTGGAGAGCTGCGGCACGCGCGGCCGCGCGCCCTACGACGTGGTGCTGACGCACGGCTTCGTCCTGGACGAGAAGGGCCAGAAGATGTCGAAGTCGCTGGGCAACGTCATCGCGCCGCAGGACCGTGATCAAGGACTCGGGCGCCGACATCCTGCGCCTGTGGGTCGCGGCGTCCGACTATTCCGACGACCTGCGCATCGGGCCGGAAATCCTGAAGACCTTCGTCGAGACCTACCGCAAGCTGCGCAACACGCTGCGCTGGATGCTCGGCACGCTGGCCCACTTCGACCGAGCGCGAGCGCGTCGCCTTCGCCGACATGCCCGAGCTCGAGCGGCTGATGCTGCATCGGCTGGCGAGCTCGACGCGCAGGTGCGCGAGGCCTACGCGGAGTTCGACTACAAGCGCGTCGTCGCGCTGCTGTCCTCGTTCCTGACGACGGACCTGTCCGCGTTCTATTTCGACGTCCGCAAGGACGTGCTCTATTGCGATCCGCCGTCGAGCCAGCGCGGCGGGCCTCGCTGACCGTGATCGATGAGATCTTCCGGCGCGTCGCGACATGGCTCGCGCCGATCCTGCCGTTCACGTGCGAGGAAGCCTGGCTTGCGCGCTATCCCTCGGCGGACGGCTCGGTGCATCTCGAGACCTTCCCCGACACGCCCGCCGACTGGCGCGACGACGCGCTCGCCGCGCGCTGGGCGCGCCATCCGCCACGTGCGCCGCGTCGTGACGGGCGCGCTGGAGATCGAGCGGGCCAACAAGCGCATCGGCTCGTCGCTGGAAGCCGCGCCCGCGCGTGTTCGTCGCCGACGAGGCCGTGCGGGCGATCCTGCGCGAGATCGACTTCGCCGACGTGTGCATCACGTCCGCCATCAGCGTCGAGGCGGGCGAGGGCCCCGCCGACGCCTTCCGGCTGGACGACGCGCCGGGCGTCGCCGTCGCGCCGCAGCGGGCGAGCGGGGTGAAATGCGCCCGCTCCTGGCGCTATTTCGACCCGGCGACGGCGCGACCCCGAGTATCCCGACGTCACGCCCCGGGACGCGAAGGCGCTGCGCGAACTGAAAGCGCTCGGCAAATGGGCCTGAGCGGCAGCCAGCCCCCGGGCGCTCGGCCTCTGGGCGGCGGGGCTCATCCTGCTCGCCGACCAGGTCCACAAGCACTGGATGCTGTTCGTCTACGACATCGCCGCGCGGCAGCCGGTGCGCATCACCTCGTTCTTCGATCTGGTGATGGCCTGGAACCCGGGCATTTCCTACTCGCTCTTCGCCACGGAGACGGCGACGGGACGGCTGATCCTGCTCGGCGTGACCCTGGCCATCACGGCGCTGCTGGCTGTCTGGCTGTGGAAGGCCGCCGACAGGCTGACCGGGCTGGCGCTGGGACTGATCGTGGGCGGCGCGCTCGGCAACGCCTGGGACCGCTACGCCTACGGCGCGGTGGCCGATTTCTTCCATTTCTACGTGGATACAGAGCGTTGGGGCCGCGTGTCCTGGTACGTCTTCAACATCGCGGACGTGGCCATCGTTGCCGGCGTGGGCCTTCTGCTGTATCAAAGCTTCTTCGACGGCTCCGGGGACGGACGCCGGTCGGAAGCGGCCGGAAAAATGGCCGGAGAAGTGACCGCCTTGCCTCCAAATCGCCAAGATACGAAGGCAGGCTGAAGGTTAGCGCTCGCACAGGGAAAGAGGTCCTATGTTCCTTCGCCAATCGAGCTCAAGCCGCGCCTTGATCGCCGCCGCTGGCGGCGCCCTGCTCATCGGCCTTGCCGCAGCGACCCCCGCCCGGGCGCTGGACGACGGCGCCGAGAACATCTTCAATTCCATCGCCGGTCTCCTGACGGCCGGCATCGGGATCGGCGGCTCCGAGTCCAAGCCGCAGATCGAGTATCGCGAGCGCGCGCCTCTCGTCCTGCCGCCCAACCTGCAGCAATTGCCGCCGCCCGGCAGCGGCGTCGCCGCCCGCAACCCGGCCTGGCCGCAGGACTTCGACGTCGCAGCGCCATAACGCCAAGGTCGCCCGCGAGCGCCGTCCGCGCGACAGCGACGACGCGCTTTCCGCCCGCACGCCCATGCCGACCGGCGGCACGGTCGTCGGCGCGCGCGATCCGCGCGAATGCTCGAACGACGACGCGCTTGAGCGGCTCTGCAACACCAACCAGTTCTGGAGCACGATGCGGACCACCCGCACGACGCCCGACACCCAGAAGGTGGCGGTGGGCCAGGAGCCGCCGCGCCGGACCCTGACCGACCCGCCGACCGGCTTCCGCCGCCAGACGACCGAGCAGAAGTACACGTTCGAGGTCGAGCAGAAGGTCGACATCGCCGACGCCCGCGCGCAGACGCTCGAGGAGCAGCGCCGCCGGCAGGCGATCTCCGAGGGCCGGAACCCGAACTTCTGACAAGCGGGCGCATGGCGCGCGGGCGAAAGCCCCCTATATTGAGACTGACGAGAGGGCGCTCGCGCCCTCTTTTCGCGTCAGGACTCGCCATGACGGCGCCCTGAGACATCGCACCGGAGAAAGCGCGCCAGATGAACGCTCCCGCGAACGCCCCTGCCGCCACCGCGTCCACCGGCCTCACGCCAGCGGCCGCAGCCGAGACCATCGGCGGCGGCGCGGTGAAGAATTTCCGCCTCGGCAACGGCCTGGAGGTGGTCGTCATTCCCGACCATCGCGCGCCCGTCGTCACCCACATGGTGTGGTACCGCAACGGCTCGGCCGACGATCCGCTCGGGCAAGTCGGGCATCGCGCATTTCCTCGAACATCTGATGTTCAAGGGCACGAAGAACCATCCGCAGGGCGAGTTCTCGAATGTCGTCGCCGAACTCGGCGGCCAGGAGAACGCCTTCACCTCGATACGACTACACGGCCTATTTCCAGCGCGTCGCGCAAGGAGCATCTGCGGGACGATGATGGAGTTCGAGGCCGACCGCATGACCAATCTCGTCCTGACCGACGAGGTCGTCGCGCCCGAGCGCGACGTGGTGCTCGAGGAGCGCCGCATGCGCACCGACACCGATCCCGCCGCGCAGCTCGACGAGGCGGTGCAGGCCGCGCTGTTCACGCATCATCCCTACGGCACGCCGATCATCGGCTGGATGCACGAGATCGAGGCGCTCGACCGCGAGGACGCGCTCGCCTATTACCAGCGCTTCTACACGCCGGAGAACGCCATCCTCGTCGTCGCCGGCGACGTGACCGAGGACGAGGTCCGCGCGCTCGCCGAGGACACCTACGGCAAGATCGCCGCGCGCGGCGAGCGCGCCGCGCCGCACGGCCGCAGGAGCCGCGAGCCCCGCGCCCATCGGCTGGTGACGCTGGCCGACGAGAAGGTCGAGCAGCCCACGCATGCAGCGCGTCTATCTCGTGCCCTCCTACACGACCGGCGCAGCCCGGCGAGGCGGAGGCGCTCGAGGTGCTCGCGCAGATGCTCGGCGGCGGGCCGACCGAGCGCTGCTCTACCGCAAGCTCGTGGTCGGACGAGAAGATCGCGGTCGCCGCCGGCGCCTATTATCTGGGCACCGCGCTCGACGACACGCGCTTCTGCGTCTATGCGATGCCCGCGCCGGATGTGTCGCTCGAGACGCTCGACGCCGCCATCGACCGCGTCGTCGCGCAGATGGCGAGCGAGAAGGCGATCGACGAGGACGATCTCGCGCGCGCCAAGACGCGGCTCATCGCCGACGCCGTCTATGCGCAGGACAGCCAGTCCTCGCTCGCCCGCTGGTATGGCGCGGCGCTGGCGACCGGCGACACCGTGGAAGCGGTCGCAGAACTGGCCCGCGCGCATCGACGCGGTGACCGCCGAGGACGTGCGCGCGGCCGCCGCCAAATGGCTCGACAAGCGCCGCGCCGTGACCGGCTTCCTGCTGCCGCAGGACGAAGACGCCAAGGCGGCGTGAGCGCCGCCAACGACCATCACACGGGACGGCGCGCGCCGTCCCGCCTCGCCGCGCCAGGCGCCGCATCGGGACAGATCATGACCATCGTAGTTGAAAAGGCGCCACCTCGCGCGCCGCCACAGTGCAGCAGGTGACGACGCCGGGCGGCATCGAGGCCTGGCTCGTCGAGGACTACGCCGTGCCGCTCGTCGCGCTCGAGTTCGCGATGCACGGCGGCGCGGCGCAGGACCCCGCCGACAAGCCCGGCGTCGCGACGCTGCTCGCGCGGCCTGCTCGACGAAGGCGCGGGCCCCTATGACGCGCGACGGCTTCCATCGCGCCATCGACGATCTCGCGATCGAGATTTCGCTTCGACGCCGATCGCGACAACTTTCCGGCCATCTGCAGACGCTGTCGCGCAACATCGACAAGGCGTTCGAGCTGCTGCGCCTCGCCCTGTGCGAGCCGCGGCTCGACGACGACGCCATCGAGCGCGTGCGCGCGCAGATCGATCGCCGGCCTGAAGCACGAGGTCAAGGATCCCGACCGCGTCGCGAGCCGCGCCTTCCGCGAGGCCGCCTTTCCCGACCATCCCTACGGCCGGCCCTCCCAGGGCACGCTGGAGAGCCGCCCGCCGATCACGCGCGACGATCTTCTCGCCATGCATCGCAACGCGCCTGCGCGCGCAACAACCTCAAGATCGCGGTGGTCGGCGCCATCGACGCGGAGCGCTCGCGGCCGATCTCGACAAGACGTTCGGCGCCCTGCCCGCGCAGGCGAAGCTCGTCGCCATTCGCCGACGTCGTTCCCGGCGGCGGAACCCGTCGCGTGATCGAACTCGACATGCCGCAGTCGACCATCCGCTTCGGCCTGCCGGGCATCGGCAAGCGCGATCCCGATTTCATGATCGCGATGGTGGTGAACCACATTCTCGGCGGCGGCGTGTTCTCCTCGCGCCTGTTCAGCGAGGTGCGCGAAAAGCGCGGCCTGGCCTATTCCGTCTACTCGCAGCTTTCCAGCCACGATCACGCGGCGCTGTTTTCGGCGGCACCTCGACGAAGAACGAGCGCGCCGCCGAATCGCTCTCGGTGATCGAGGAAGAGATCGCCAAGCTGGTCGCGGACGGCCCGACGGACGACGAACTCGACAAGGCGAAGAAATATCTCATCGGCTCGTACGCGCTGCGCTTCGACACGTCGACGAAGATCGCCGGCAATCTCGTGGGTCTGCAGACGGACGGCTTTCCCGTCGAGTTCCTCGACCGCCGCAACGAGATGATCGCCGCGGTGACGATGGACGACTTGAAGCGCGTGGGCAAACGCCTGTTCGAGGGCAAGAAGCTGCTGGTGACGGTGGCGGGCAAGCCCGAGGGGATGTAAGGGGGGCGAATAGCGAGCAAGCCCCCTCCCGACCGTCGCTAGCGAGGGCCACCCTCCCCCGCTAAAGCGGGAGAGGAAGACGCCAATGATTTTTCATTGAAGCTCGATCAACGTGCGCGAACTCCCTCTCCCGCGAAGCGGGGGAGGGTGGCTGGCGGAGGCAGCCGTCAGGCGGCCTTGCTCCGCAAAGCGCCCCTACTCCGCCTTCTTCACGGCCATCATCGGGCGCCAGTCCAGATAATCCTTGATGCGCTTCATCAGGCCGTCGCGGACGCTGCGATAGGCGTCCATCATCTGCTCGCGCGAGCCCTGCACGGCGGTCGCGTCGATCGTCGGCCAGTAGATGACTTCGACCGCGGACGTGCGCGTGTATTCCAGCGCCGTGTGGTGCGCTTCGGGCGACAGCGTGACGATGACGTCGAACCCGTCGTCCTCGAGATCGGCGAACGCGTGCGGCTTGTGCTTCGAGATGTCGATGCCGATCTCGTCCATCACCGCGATGGCGAAGTGATCGGGCTCGATGGGCCGCACGCCCGCCGACGCGATGTAGATCTCGCGTCCGAACAGATGTTTTGCGATCCCCTCGGCCATGGGCGAGCGCACCGTGTTCGTGGTGCACGCGAACAGAAGCGATTGCGGCCGGCGCGCCGCCGTCTCGCTCATGATGAGGGCGGCCCGCGCCTGCGCATGGCTGTCAGCCTTTCCAGTGCAGGGCGGTGATGAGGGTGAAAAGCCTTCGCGCGGTGTCGAAATCGCACTCGATCTTGCCGGCGAACCGTTCGGCGAGCAGGGTCGCGCCTTCGTTGTGGAGGCTGCGGCGGCCCATGTCGATGGCCTCGATCTGCGCCGGCGTCGCCGTGCGGATGGCGGCGTAATAGCTCTCGCAGACGAGGAAGTAATCCTTCAGCAGCCGCCTGAACGGCGTCAGCGAAACGATGTGCCGCACGATCGCCTCGCCGCTGTTGTCGCGCACGTCGAAGCAGAGCTTCTTGTCATGCAGCGAGATGTGCAGCGCGTAAGGCCCGCCGTCGTGCCCCGGCAATGCGAACGAATTGATCTCGACCAGATCGTAGATCGCGACCAGCCGCTCGTGCTCCTGGTCGGGATTGCCGCGGCCGATGGATTCCTCGTCGAGGACAACCGCAACAAGACGCCGGGTCGGGTCGGCGGCGACGTTCATCGGCTCAGCGCAGGTTCATGCGGATGGCGACGGAGCGCGCGTGCGCGCCGAGCCCTTCCGCCTCGCCCAGCGCGATGGCCGCGGGCCCGATCTCGCGCAGCGCGTCGGGCGAGCACTTCAGGATCGACGTGCGCTTCATGAAGTCGAGCACGCCGAGGCCCGACGAGAAGCGCGCCGAGCGCGCGGTCGGCAGGACGTGGTTCGAACCGCCGACGTAATCGCCGATGGCTTCGGGCGTATGGCCGCCGATGAAGATCGCGCCGGCGTTGCGCACGCGCGCCGACAGGCGCTTCCGCGTCCTCGCACATGACTTCGAGATGCTCGGGCGCGATGCGGTCGACCAGCGGAATGCATGCGGCGAGGTCCTCGACCATGATGATGGCGCCGAAGTCGCGCCAGCTCGCGCCCGCAATGTCCTTGCGCGGCAATGTCGAAAGCTGCCGCTCCACCGATTGCGCGACTGCGTCAGCAAGCATTGCGTCGTCGGTGATGAGGATCGACTGCGCGCCCGTGTCGTGTTCGGCCTGCGCCAGAAGGTCGGCGGCGATCCAGTCGGGATTGGCGCTCGCGTCGGCGATGACGAGCACTTCGGAGGGCCCCGCGATCATGTCGATGCCGACCGTGCCGAACACGCGGCGCTTGGCGGCGGCGACATAGGCGTTGCCCGGCCCCACGATCTTCGCGACGGGCGCGATCGTCTTCGTGCCGTAGGCGAGCGCGGCGACAGCCTGCGCGCCGCCGACGCGGAAGATTTCATCGACGCCGGCAACGCGCGCGGCCGCCAGCACCAGCGGGTTGATGCGCCCTTCGGGCGCGGGCACGACCATGGCGACGCGCGGCACGCCCGCAACCTTCGCGGGCACGCAATTCATCAGCACCGAGGACGGATAGCTGGCGGTGCCGCCGGGCACGTAGAGGCCGACGGATTCGATCGCGCTCCAGCGCCAGCCCAGATCGACGCCCAGCGCGTCGGTGAAGCGCTGGTCCTGCGGCTTCTGCCTTTCGTGGAACGCGACGATGCGCGTGTGCGCGAGCTTCAGCGCGTCGAGCGCCTTCGCGTCGCACTGGCCGGTCGCGGCCTCGATGTCGGCGTCGCACACGCGGATGCCGAGCGCGCCCAGATCCACGCGGTCGAACTTCTTCGACAGGTCGACCAGCGCCTCGTCGCCGCGCGCGACGACATCGGCGATCACCGCGCGCACAGCGTCGTCGACGTCCTGCGAGGCCTCGCGCTTCATCGCCAGGAACGCCTGGAAGGCCGTCCCGAAACCGGGGTCACGCGTGTCGAGGCGCAAGGGCATGCACAAATTCTCCGGGAGGCTGGCGGCGCGCGTCAGCCGGATGCGTCGTCGTCGATGGCGTGGGCGGGCGCGGCGCGCGCCTCCCAGCGTTCTCCCATATCGCGCATCTGGGCGTCGAGACATTCGACGTCCAGCCGCAGGGCGGCGCCGCCGGAGAAGGTGACCGTCACCGCGCCGGCCGGCGCGTCGGCCTCCTCGAAGGAGATGCTGAGCACGTTGAGAATGGTCTCGGCCTTCGCCGGGATCGAAGCCGGTGCGCTGCACGCGGCGCACGCCGTCGAAATGCAGGCCGGTGCGGGCGCGCTCGACCTTGCCGCTCTTGGCGCTCTCGCACCAGTCGAACCGGGCCGCCGACCAGGGCGAACCGATGGGCGCGAGGGCATGAACGCCATGTCGCCGACGCGGACGATGGCGTCCTGCATGTGGCAGGAGACGACTTCCAGATCCTCGCGATCCAGGGCGACGAGGCGCAGAGCTCTCGCAGTCCTGGGCGCAGGGGGTGAAGGCTTTTGGTGCGCTGGTGTGCATGGGCGATCCTGACGAACGCTTAGCCGCCGCTTGCGGGCGAAGCAATGTTGAACATGCGCGCGTCCGCCCCCGCAAGGCGCGCAGCCTCCATGTAGGATCGCCCCCGTAAAAATGCGAGGCGCCCGGCCCAGCTTTCCGGCTTATCCGCCTTCGGAAATTCGCTCGATCTGCGCGCCGCAGGCCGCCAGCTTCTGCTCCAGCCGCTCGAACCCGCGATCGAGGTGATAGACGCGGTGGACCACCGTGTCCCCCTCCGCCGCCAGCCCGGCGATGACGAGGGAGACGGACGCGCGCAGGTCCGTCGCCATGACGGGCGCGCCCTTGAGGCGCGGCACGCCCTCGACGATGGCGGTGTCGCCGTCGAGCCGGATGCGGGCGCCAAGGCGCGCCAGCTCCTGCACGTGCATGAAGCGGTTCTCGAAAATGGTCTCGGTGATGCGCGAGACGCCGCGCGAGCGCGTCATCAGGCCCATGAACTGGGCCTGCAGGTCGGTGGGAAAGCCCGGGAACGGCGCGGTGACCACGTCGACGGGCTCGATGACGCCGCCGCTGCGGGCCACGCGTATGCCATCGTTCGTGGCCGTGATCGTGGCGCCCGTCTGCTCCAGCGCGTCGAGCGCGGCCTGCAGGAGGTCGGGCCTCGCCCCCTCCAGCAGCACGTCGCCGCCGGTCATCGCCACCGCCATGGCGTATGTGCCGGCCTCGATGCGGTCCGGCAGGACCGAATGGCGGGCGCCGTGCAGCGAGGGGACGCCCTGCACCTCGATGGTGGGCGTGCCGGCGCCGGAAATCTTCGCGCCCATGGCCCTCAGGCAGGCGGCGAGATCGGCCACCTCGGGCTCGCAGGCGGCGTTGCGGATCACCGTGTCGCCGTGGGCGAGGGCCGCGGCCATGAGGGCCGTGTGGGTGCCGCCCACGGTCACCTTGTCGAAATGGATGTCGGCGCCGCGCAGTCCCTTCGGGGCGCTGGCGACCACATAGCCGCTTTCGATCTCGATCTGCGCGCCGAGCTTTTCGAGCGCCATGATCAGGAGGTCGACCGGCCGCGTGCCGATGGCGCAGCCGCCGGGCAGCGACACGCGCGCCTCGCCCATGCGGGCAAGCAGCGGCGCGAGCACCCAGAAGCTGGCGCGCATGCGCGAGACGAGTTCGTACGGCGCCAGCGTGTCGACGATGTTCTTCGCCGAAAAATGGATCGTCTGGCCGGCGTTCTGCGAATCGCCGGGGCGCTTGCCGTCGGTGGCGTGATCGACGCCCTGGTTCTCGAGGATGCGGATGAGCATGCGCACGTCCGCCAGTCGCGGCACGTTCTCGAGCGTCAGCGTCTCGGGCGTGAGCAGGGACGCGATCATCAGCGGAAGCGCGGCGTTCTTGGCCCCCGATACGGGAATGACGCCAGTGAGCTTCTGGCCGCCGGTGATACGGATGCGATCCATGCCTGTCCTCTCCGGCGGCGAGCGCCTTAGGTAAGGGTGTCGTTGGCGGGCGTGTCGCCCGCGCCGGCGTCCTCGTGAGCCTCGTCCCGGGCGCCGGCGCGCCGGCCGCGCGCCTGGGCCTTCCGCCGCCTGAGATTGTCGCGCAAGGCCGCCGCAAGCCGCTCGGCGCGCTCGTCTTTAGGGACGGCGGCCGCCGCTTGGGACGTGGCGGCCGCAGGATCGTCCGCCCGCTTTCCGCTGTGTGGAGCCAAGGACAATCCCTCAACAAGAAACCCGGCCGCCCCGCCGCGCCCCGCCTTTTAGGGAGTAAGGACGGCCTCCGCAACACCGGAGCGCACGCGGGCGCGCGCCAACTGCCGGTAATGTTAAGGCCGCGCCGGGAGCAGCTCCCGCAAGGCGCAGGCGCCCCGGCGCGGGGAGCAGCGCTTGCGCAGGAGGCGCCCCTGTGGCACAAGCCCCCGGTCCGCGCGCCCGCAGTCGAAGGCGCCCGACGACGCTGCCGTAGCTCAGTGGTAGAGCACTCCCTTGGTAAGGGAGAGGTCGAGAGTTCGATCCTCTCTGGCAGCACCAGCAATCGGGGACTTGGCAATTCTTTCTGCCTCAGCGGAACCGGGCAAGCCAACGTCCTGCATGCTTTCGTGAACCAGATTTTTGCCTGTCACCGGCGCGAACCGCGCCTGCGTGATCGGCTTGAACTCACTCCACCAAGCGGGATTCTCTTATGCTTATGCTTGCCGCCCTGGCGCATTGGTCGGCAAAGGGATCATCTGCTCCCACCCGGCGCCGCCGGCGGCATCCACGCTGCTGCGATGGCGCGCTTAACCTGTTCCTGAGCAGAACGTGAATTTGGACACGGCGGGAGAGGCGCATGATTTTCGAGCAAATCGCGACCGGCGGCTGCCAGTCATATCTTGTCGGATGTCCGGAGACGCGGATTGCTGCGCTGATCGATCCTGAATATCGGCAGATCGATCACTATCTGGCCCTGGCGAGCCAGCAGGGCGTTCGCATACACTACGTTGTCGACACGCATACTCATGCCGATCATTTTTCGGCGACGAAAGTGTTGGGCTCGATGCTCAATATTCCTGTCGTCATGCATCAGCAAAGTCCCGCGCCGTTCGCCGGGCTTCGACTCGATGACGGCGACATGCTCGCGATCGGCAAACTGCGCCTGCGTTCGATTCACACGCCCGGCCACACGCGCGACTCGATGTGCCTCGTGCTCGACGACAGGGTGTTCACCGGCGACACGTTGCTGATCGGCGGCACGGGCCGCACGGATCTTCCAACCGGCGATCCCGATCAACTGTACGACAGCCTGTTCAACAAGCTGCTGAAGCTCGATCCGGCATGTCTCGTTTATCCGGCCCATGACTACAAGGGCCGCACGTGTTCAACGATCGCGAGATGAACTTGCGACCAACGCGCGCCTGCAAAAGCGCGACCGCGAAGAGTTCACCTACATGATGCGCCATCTCAACCTGTCGGCGCCCGATCACATCACCGAAGCGCTGCGCACGAACATGAGCGGCGGCAAGACGGTTACGCAATTGCTGGCCGAGGCGAGCGAGACCGTCCCGTTCATGGCGTTTCAGGAACTGAGCGCGAGATTGGCTGCAGGGGCCAACGACATCGTCGTGCTCGACGTGCGCGAGAAGGGAGCCTTCGACGCAGGCCACATTCCCGGCGCCCGGCACTTGCCGCGCGGTCAGCTGGAATTGCGCATCAACGAGGAATTGCCGGATCCGACATTGCGTATCGTCGTCGCCTGCGAATTCGGCAAGATCTCGACGCTGGCCGCCGCAACCCTGCGCCAGCTGGGCTTCATGCGCGCAACCGCGCTCGACGGCGGCATGAAGGCATGGCGCGAAGCGGGTCTCAACGTGGAAGTATGAGCGCCTGCCCGAAGAGCGGGCCGCGGAACCCACCATCCCCGCCTCAGCGCTGCCCCGGCAGCCCCAGCACGCGGCGGGCGATGAGCAGGCGCTGGACTTCCGCCGAGCCGCCGTAGATCGTCACCCGGCGGTTCTGCAGGTACACGATTCCCGGCGTGATGCTGGCCCCTCCGATCTCCACGGGTTCGGCCGCTGCGGCGAGGGGGCCGCAGGCTTCCGCCAGCAGTTCGCAGAGCTGCTGTTGCAATTCGCCCGAGACGAGCTTGGCGAAGGCGAAGTCGCCCCTGGAGCGCGAGCCGGTTTCCACGATGTCGACGATCTCCGCATAGGTCGCGCAAAGCGCCACATAGTCGATTTCGGCGCGCGCCAGGCGATCGGCGAAACTGGCGTCGTCCATGAGGCCGGCGTGTTGCGCCGCGCTCTTCACGCGCGCCAGAAGCTGCGCGCACTTGACCGGGTTCGCGCCGTTGAGGCGCTCCTTCTCGAGCACGGCGTTGGCGACGCGCCATCCGCCGTCGATCTCTCCCACGACATTCCCGACGGGAACGCGGACGTCGTCGAAAAAGATCTCGGCAAACTCCTCCTCGCCTGTGATCGTGCGGATCGGCCGGCGCGTGACGCCGGGGCTGCTCATGTCGATCATCAGGAAGGTGATGCCCTCCTGCTTCTTCACGTCCGGATTGGTGCGCACGAGCGCGAACATCCAGTGCGCATGCTGGCCCCACGTCGTCCAGATCTTGGAGCCGTTGACGATGAAATGCCCGCCATCGCGCACGGCGCGCGTGCGCAGGCTCGCAAGGTCCGAACCCGCGCCCGGTTCGGAATATCCCTGGCACCAGATGGCGTCGCCGCAAACCATCGGCGGCAGGAAGCGCGCCTTCTGCTCGAGGCGTTCCGAACATCTGGAGGATCGGGCCGAAGTGATAGATGGCCTGTCCGGACATCTCCGGCGCGCCGGCCGCGCCGAGCTCCTCGTAGAGAATGATCTGCTGCGCGACGCTGGCGCCCATGCCGCCATATTCCTTCGGCCAGTTGGGCGCGACCCAGCCGCGTTCATGGAGCTTCCTGTGCCACCACATCGCATCGTCGACGGACGGGCGCGCAGGCAGGTGTCGCAGACGCGGCGGCAAGCTGGCCTCGATCCACGCGCGCACGTCTTTGCGGAAGGCAGCGTCCTCCGGTGCGTCGGAGCGAAAGACGACGCCGTCCGCGGCGCCGGGCGCGCGGCTGATCGCGGCGCGCCATTGCGCCGAATTGCCGCCGGCGACGCTGAGAGACAGCGCGCGCTTGAGGCACAGGCCAATCGTGTGCTCGTCGCTGAAGCCGATGGCGCCGTGCATCTGCACGGCCGCGCGATTGAGCGCGATGGCCGCCTCCGCCGCCTTGGCGCGCGCGGCGGCCGCCGCCGCATGTGCGCCGGGCTCGTCGCGGTCGAGAAGGCGGGCCGCCTGCTTCATCAGCGCGCGCGCAAGCGCGAGGCCGACATGAACGTCCACGGCCTTGAACTGCAGCGCCTGAAAGGAGCCGAGAGGACGGCCAAACTGGTGACGCGTCTTCAGGTGATCGAGCGTGAGAGCCGAGAGCCGTCTCCGAGACGCCGATCAATTCGGCGGCGACCAGCACGGCGAGCGAAGAGCGCAGCCGATCGCGTGCGGCGCGCGCGGGCTCGCCGGTCAGCGCGCAGTCCGCCCGGCAATCGTTGAACGTGAGGTCTGCGACGTCGAACCCATCGACCGTGCGGCGCGCGCTGATCGACAGGCCCGCCGCGTCGCGCGCCACGAGCGCTAGAACGGGCTGCGATGCGTGCGCTGCTTCGACCAGAAACGCGTCAGCGGCGCCGCCGCAGAAAACGCCGCGGCAGGCGCCGTCGAGCCGGATATCGGAACCCGCGCGAACCGAAAGCCCCGGTTGCTGAACAGCGCCAACAGCGCAGGCCACAAGCAAGCGGCCTTGCAGCGCAGCCTGAACTTGCGCGTAGCGCATGTCGGCGAGCACGGGCGCCGCGGCGGCGATGGTCGCGAACGGAATGGGCGCCAGATGCCGCGCGAACATTTCCGCGACGCCACATGCGGCCGCCAATCCCTGTTCCGAGCCGCCGGCGGCCTCCGGCGCGAGTAGCGCCAGCCAGCCTTCTTCGCCCGCGGCGCGCAACGCGTCGCTGTCCCTGCCCGCGAGCGCGCGCGCGCGCTGCGGACCGAAGTTGGCGCGGGCGAAGCGCTCCGCGCCTTCCGTGACGACCGCGTGATCGTCGTGTGTTTCCGACATGCCTGCTCCAGATGCCGACCTCGGATCACGGGGTCGTAAGCGCCTTGCGCACCTTTTCGATTGTCGAGGGCGGCAGGTTGTAAGAGTTCGCGGATGACCTGCTCCATCTCCTGCCCCGACATCGGATCAACGGTGAGTTGAACCTTGCTTGTTTCGGCGAGGAAGTCCGGATCCTGAACGGTCGCCATGAAGCCGTCGCGCAGGGCCTTCTTGCGATCCTCCGGCAGGTTCGGCGGAGCGATGTAGGGGCGCGCGATGACCGTGCTGAGGAAGATGACGTCGAGGACGCGACGGTCTTCCTCGTTCGCAACCGAGTCACGCACGAGCGGCACGCCAGGTGGAACCTCCGGCATCTTCTTGGGCGCAAGTTGCGCGACGAGGTTGATCTTGTTGTCGCGCAGCCAGTCGGGACGCGCGGCCTTGATGCCTTCCATGTCCCACACGCGGCCCGCGACTTCACCGCGCTCGAGAGCGAGCGCCGCCTCGCGCGTGCCCGGATAGCCGATGACCAGCTTCAGCTTGTCGAGCCCGAGCGTGTTCTTCACCGCGAGCGGCAGCAGGTAGGTGTCGCCGGACGGCGAGGTCGCCGCGACCGTCAGTCCTTTCTCCCGCACGTCGTCGAGCGTCTTCACGCCGGACTCGTGCCAGGCGACGAGCACCGACGCGGAACTCGTCAGATTGCCGATCGCCGTCATGTCCGGCCCGGTGAACTGCGCTTTTGAATTCTTGCCCGCGAACAGCGGATCGAACAGCAGCGCGGAATTGACCGCGCCAAACGCGGTGCCGTCCTTCGGCGCGGCCTTCGCGAGGAAATTGCCGAGCGTCATGCTGCTCGCGCCCGGCATGTTCGATGGCACGGCCTGCGGATTGCCGGGAATATGCTTGACGATGTGCCGCGCCAATGTCCGCGCGTAGAGATCGTAGCCGCCGCCGGGGCCATAGCCGATGTAAACAGTGATCGTTTTGCCGCGATAGAAGTCCGCGACGTCGTTGGCCAGCGCCCCGCCGCTCATGGCCAGCAGGGCGGCGATAGTGGCAATGCTCCTCCTCATGGGCGTCTCCCTCCGCTTCATGTTGTATCGTTGGACTTGCTCTCCCGCAGAACGACGAGACCGTCGAGAGCGAATACGCCTTCAGGCTGCACCACGATCGGGTTGACGTCGACGGATTCGATGACATCGCCGAGATCGTGCGCCAGCGTTCCGAGGTTGACCAGAGCGCACGCAAGCGCGTTGACGTCACAAGCGGGCGCGCCACGATAGCCGGCAAGAAGTTTCATGGAGCGAAGTTGCGAGATCATGGCGTGCGCGCGAGCATGATCGAGCCCCGGCGGCCCGAACGCGACATCCTGGATGAGTTCGAGCAGAACGCCGCCGGCCCCGACCATCACGACATGCCCGACCTCGGGATCGCGATGAACGCCGATGACCATCTCGACGCCGCCCCTGATCTGCCGGGCAACCAGCAAGCCTTCGAGCGGCGCGCCGAGTTGCGCGCAGCGTGTGGCCGCCGCCTGCGCCGCAGCTCGCAACTTTGCTTCGTCAGTGATATCGAGGAAGACAAGCCCGGCGTCGCTCTTGTGCGGCACGGCGGCGGATACCGCCTTGAGCACCACGGGAAAGCCGATGCGCCGCGCGGCGGCGACGGCCTCGTCCTGCGTATGAACGAGCGCTTCAGGAACGGATTCGATTCCGTAGTTGGCAAGCAGCGCCTTGGATTCCACTTCGTTGAGCGCCCCGCGTCCTTCCAGAGCGGATGCGCGCAGGCGATTCAGCAGAACCTGCGCGTCGGCGCGGCCGGCGGCGGGCTCGAGTGCCGGCAGATCAGGCGCGCTCAGCCGCGACATGACGCGCATGGCCTTCGTCAGGTCGCGCAGCCACGGCGTATTTGGCAAGGCGGCGCGGGTGCGCAACATGTAATCCGTTTCGCGCAGCGTCAGAGGCGAGACAAAGGCCACGGGCTTGCGGGCGTTGTCGCCGACCCATGCATCGAGAGCGCGGAAGTTCGCGATCTTGCGCTCGATGCCCTCCGCGCGCGGCAATTCCTCGGCGATGAGAATCGCGTCAACGCCAGGGTCGTCGTGAAAGGCCTGAACGCAGGCCATGTATTGGGCGGTCGAGAGCGTGCGTTTGGTGTCATACGGCACGCCCGGCTCCGCTTCGGGCAGCGCCTCGACGAGCTTGCTCGCGGTCGCTGGCGCAATGCGCGCGAGCTCCACGCCGCACGCGTCGGACGCTTCTGTCATGAGGGATTTCAGCGCGCCGGAATTGGTGATCAGCGCAAGGCGGCGCCCCTTCGGGCGGCGAGCCCGCGCGAGATAGGCCGCCGCCTCGACCATGTCCTCGAGCGCGTCCACGCGGACCACGCCCGACTCGCGCGCCAGCGCATCGAATGCGGCGTGACTGCCCGCGAGCGAACCCGTGTGCGCAAGCGCCGCCTCCCGCGCCGCCGCGGAACCGCCGATCTTGACGACGACGATCGACTTGCCATTCGCCTGCGCCTTGCGCGCCGCCGCGAAGAACCGGTCCGCGTTGTGAACGGATTCGACGTAGCAGGCGATCACGCGAAGCCTCTCGTCGTCGGCGAGCGACATCGATGTAATCGGCGAATGTCAGACCGATCTGGTTGCCGCACGAAATCAGGTGCGACAGCGTAAGATCGGCGCTTTCGAGCCCACGGCTCAGCGTCTGCACCAGCATGCCGCTCTGGGTGAGCGCGGCGACCGGACCGGGCGCGAGCGGCGACAATTGCTCGTCAGGCACCGTGCAGAAGCGGCTCGATCCAACCGCAAGACCCATGCAATTTGGACCCACCGCCGCGATGCGCGTTCGCTCGAGAATTGCGCGAAGGCGCCGCGCACGTTCGTAGCCGATGGCGTCGTCGCCTTCGCCAAAGCCCGCCGCATACAGGCTCGCGCTGCGAGCGCCGCTGGCGTTCTCGAGCACGTCGATCGTCTGGTCGGCCGGCACGAAGATCGCCAGATGATCGGGCGCCTCAGGAATATCCGCGAGCGAAGGATAGCAGCGCTCACCCCATAGTTCGGCGCGATTGGGATTGACGAGATAGACGCCGCCCTCAAAGCCGAAGCGACGCAGGTTCTCGTGTACGCGCGCAGACCAGTTGCGGTCCGACGCGCCCACGAGAACGACGTTGCGCGGCGCCAGCAGCGCGCCGATATTATCTACGACGCTCAAACGCTCTTCCTCCCAGAGACTGAATGCACGGCGTCACGGCGCGCCGGCACGCTTCAGGTCTTGGATTGGTAGGGACCAAGGCCCGGCCGATAGCTCTTGTCATCCAGGAACTGCTTCATGCCCTCCTTGTCGGCGATCTCCTTGTCGTGGCGCGCAAGGGAATCCTGCTTGGCGCCGAGATAATCGCGCGCCTGTTCGGCCGACATGCCGCGCACGGAACGCACCGCGTCCTTCGTGAAGCGCAGGACGGACGGATTGAGCTTCAGGAGTTTTGCCGCGAACTTCATCGTTTCCTCGCGCAGCGTCTCGCGCGGGAAGGCGAAGTTCGCCAGACCCAGCTCCACAGCGCGCTTGCCATCGAACGGCTCGCCGGTCGCCGCGTAATACATCGCGTGGCGCGGCAGCATCATCTCCGTGAGGTTCCAGCTGACGATGCCGCCGGGAATGATTCCCCAGTTGACCTCGGACAATCCGTAGACCGCGTCTTCGGCCGTCACCACGAAGTCCACGGCGCACAATTGCGTGAAGGCGCCGCCGAAGCAGTAGCCGTTCACCATGGCGACGGTCGGCTTGGGAAAGCGCGAAAGCAGCTCCCACCTCCAGTGATGGCTCGCGGTGTTCGATCGCGCGCGCTCATCGGGATTGTTGGCGGTCTCGCGAAAATAGAGCTTCAGATCCTGGCCGGCGCACCATGCATCCCCGGCGCCGGTAATGACGAGAACCTTCGTATCCTTGTCGCGCGCAAGCCAGGTCAGCGCGTCCTCCATGTCGTAATGAAGCGCCGGGCTCATGGCGTTCCGCTTTTCGGGCCTGTTGAGCGTCACGATCGTGATCGCGCCCTCGCGCTCGATCTTGATGTTCGCGTAAGTCTTGTCGCTCACGAAATTCCTCCCCTTTTTGATTTTCCAATTGAGGCCGTCGTCGACCTTACCTCAGCCTAACCTTGCCGGTCTCGAATTGCTAGATGGCCGTTCGGCGCGGGGCTGCGCAGCGGTTCATTCGCGGCTCAGCATTTTGGCGCGCTCGATGACCGAAGGCGAAATCGCCAGCGCTGTCGCGACGAGTTGCTGCAGGTCAACGCCCTTCATCGGCTCGAACGTCAGGTTCTTCGACTTCAGTTCGGCCTCGAACGCGGGGTCCTCGAGCATGGCGGAGAACGCGGCGCGAAGCGTCGCAACGTGCTGCGGCGGAACGCCTGGCGGCATGAGGACGGAACGCCCGATTTCCGCGGGCGAAGCAAAAAGATTGAGGATCATCTTGTCCTCGGCGCTCTGGCCGAGCTCGGTCATCGCCGGCGTGTCCGGCAGAGCGGGGTGCCGCTCCATCGCGTATTGGACGAGCACCGAAACCTTGCCTTCGCTCATCCAGTTGCGCTTGGCGAACAGAAGTCCGTCGACGGTCGCGTGCGTGCCCTCGGTCTCGCCGCGCTCCATCGCCAGTCCGCCGCCCGTGATGCCGGGATAGCCAGTCACCAGCCTGAACCTGGCGCCCGTGAGACGACTGACGAGCAGCGGCATGGAATGCGACGTGGAGCCCGCGCTTGTCGCCGCCAGAGTGACTTCGCGCTTTTGTGCGTCGGCAATGGTCTTCACAGGAGACGTATGCCAGACAAGAGTAACTTCGACGTTGGACGCTACGCGGCCCAACCAGTTGAACTGGCGCATATCGTATTTCACGACCGGGTCTCCCAGCGCCTGCGCCAGCGAGAGCTGCTGCCCGATCATGCCGATCGTGAGGCCATCGCGCTCAACGGGGCCAGACAGGAAATTCGCGGCGATCGCGCTGCCCGCGCCAGGCATGTTGCGCGGCACGATCGCGGGCGCCCCCGGAATGAAACGCGGCAGCGCGCTCGCGATGATGCGTGCGTAGATGTCGTATCCGCCACCGGGGTTGTAGCCGATGACCATCGCGATCTGCTTCTTCGCGTAGAAATCCTCGGCCATGGCGACGGGGGCGGCCAGCACGGCGGCCGATGCGGATGAAATGAACAGGGAACCGATCAACGATCTCATCTGACGCCTCGTGTGGACAGTCTCGCGTTGTCGCCGCGCTCACTTGCCGGAGGGCGCAAGAAGAACGCGCGCGCGGGCAATGACGGCGGGCGGCGCATTGATCATCGAGTCGACGACACGCTGAACTTCGTCGGGCCCCGTCGGATCCATGTCCATCTGCTGCTTGTCGGCTTCCGCGAGAAAGACGGGATCCTTCATCAGGCCCATGAACGCCGTGCGCAGTGCGCCCAATCGATCCGGCGGCGTGTCCGGCGTGGTGGCGAAGGCGCGGGCAATTCCCATGTCCGACGACAGGAACGTCAGCACCTGCCTGTCTTCGTCGTTCTTCGCCAGCTCGAGCATCAAGGGCACGTCCTTGAGGTCCGGCGCGCGGGTCAAGCCGATCTGCACCAGAATGTGAATCTTCTTCTCGGCAATCCAATGGGGATGATTGCTCTTCCACGAAGCCCAGGAGTTAGAGCCGCGGCCGCCGACCTCGCCGCGCTCCATGGCGAGGTTGATCTCGTTTCCTCCCGGATATCCGCCGACGATGCGAAACTTTGTTCCAAGAATCTGGTTCATGGCTGCGGGGTAGACGTAACCCGTCGACGAGACGCCCGATGCGCCGACGACCAGTTCCTTCGTGAAAACATCCTCGATGCGCGTTATGCCTGTCGTGTGCCAGGAATTGATCACGTTGGGGCTGTTGGTCGTGTTCCCGAGCCAGCCGAAGCGTCGTGCATCGAATTGAACCGCTGACGAACCGATGGCCTGCAGAACGGGCATGTTCTGAAAGACGATCGTCATCGCCGTGCCGTCGCGGGGCGCGGTGTTCGCCAGGTGATTTGCCGCCTGCAATCCAATGCCCGCCGGGCATATTCTTGACGACGACCTGCGGCCCGCCGGGAACAAGGCGCCCCAGATGACGGCTGACAATCCGGGCGCGCCGGTCGTAATCGCCCCCGGACGATCCCGGCACCGTCATCTCCAGCGTCCTGCCGCGATAGAAATCGGAAACGGGGTCGGCGCTGGCGCTCGCGCAGGTGAGGCAAGCCAGCGCCGTCGACGCGACGATGCGGGCGAATGCTCCCGACTTCATGCTGTTCTCCTTTCCAGGTAAGCGTCTGACTAAGGCGGCGATGCCAAACATGCCGAGAGCTTGCGATCGTTGGACCGGCGCTAGAGAAGACCCGACTTGAAGTCCGCGCGCTTGACGACGCCATCGCGCGCGGAAGACGCCATGAGCTTGATCTTCTGCTCGTCGACCCCCACCAGCGCGCCACGCCATTTCATTACCTTTCCGGCGATCAGAACGGTTTCCACATTCATCGGGTTCATCAGGTTCACGACGGAGCCGACGGCGTTGTTGAGCGGCCACGCGTTCAGGCGCGATGCGTCGAGAATGACGATGTCGGCGTCCTTGCCCGGAGTGATGGAGCCGGTCCGCGAACCCAGGCCCAGCGCGTTGGCGCCGTCGATCGTGGCGAACTCCAGGACATCGCGGACGGTCAGCAGCTTGGGCTGATCGCCGGGGTCCTTCTGCCCGCGCTGCAGGGCAAGCAACCGCTGCAGGGCAATGGTCGAGCGCATGACTGTGAATGGATCCTGCGCAAAGGTCACGTCGACATCCGAACTCAGGCTTGGACGAATGCCGTTGTCGAGCGCCTCCTGGATGCCCGGCATGCCGTGGCCCATCATCATCTCGATGGGCGGCGACAGGGAGACGACGCCGCCGGTGTCCTTGATGATTTTCCACGAGGCCGGGCTGAGCTGAGTGCAGTGGATGTATTCATCGCCCGGACGCAACAGGTTGGCGCGCGCGAGGTCGGCGAGCGCTTTCTCCGTGCGATGGTTCACGCCATGGGAAACGAACCTGACGTCCGCGACACGCGCCGCCTCGAACTGCGATTGCACAAGCGTTCCGGCAAGCGCAATCGACAGCAATTGATCAGAGGAACTGAAGTAGGTCTTGCGCAGCCGCGAGACGTCCTGGGGATATCGATGCTTGTCGCCGGCGCCGCGCGAGTAGGCGTAGACGCCTCGAATGCCCGCGTCTTGCAGCGCCTTGATGCCTGCCTCGCTGTGCTCTGGCGTGTGATTGACCTGCGATGTGTCGACCGCGCACGTCGTCCCCATGTCGATCATGCCAAGAGCGGATATGAGCGTGCCGATGTAGACATCGTCCGCCGAATAAACCGCCGTCAGGCGATCGCTGATGTCTCTTGAATAGTCCGGCTGCAAGAGCCCGTTGGGCAGGATGTTGCGCAACAGCCCCTGGTAGAAGTGGTGATGCGTATCGATGAAGCCGGGGATGACGACCCGATCCTTCGCGTCTACGATTGCAACGTTTGCCGGATCAACCTGAATATCAGGGCGGACCTCCCTTATCCTGCCGCCTTCGATGAGAATGTCCGCGGACGCGAAGTCGCCGACTTTCGCGTCCATGCTGATCACGACGCCGCCCCGGATGAGTATGCGCCCGCCACCCTGCAGCCGCGCAAGATCTGGCGCGATGGGCGAGGTCTGCGCGCGCAGCCCATGGGGAAGGAAAGGCGCCGACAACGCGGCCGCAGCTCCCAGCCCAATGGCGCGGACGAAGTTCCGCCGCGTAAGGGTGGACGCCTGTGCGCCGCCATTGCCTGCGACGCAGGAAAATCGTGACGTCGTGTTGGACAAAGGCGAACGATCGCAATCGACGCACATGTCGCTTTCCTCCCATGGATGACGCCTCAGCGGGCGCTTTTCCAAAGCCTACGCCTGCTTCCACCGGAGCTCAACCCAATTAGCAGGGGCGGCGACTTCGCGCGTTGCTGCGCTGACGCCTCGCCCCTCGTGAGCTGCGCCCAGCCAGCATCCTACTTTTTGAATATCTCCCGGATCTGGTCGACGATCGCGTCCGGGGTCTGCTCTATGCGGTCGATGAGACGGTGCATGTCCTCGCCGCCGACGGGATTGATCACGAGGCTGACCTTTTCCGCGTCGCGCAGAAACGCCGGATCCTTCATCGTCGCGTCGAAGGCGGCGCGCAGCGCCTTGACCCTGTCCGGAGGCGTGTCGGGCGGGAGAGCGTAGGGTCGCGCCAGGACGAACTTGGAGGCGATGAATTCAAGAAGCTGCCGCGCCTCAGCGTCCGGAGCGATCTCGATGGCGGTCGGAACGTCGGGGAGATCATGCATGCGCATCCCGCCGAACTGAACGAGGATGTTGACCTTCCTGTCGCGCACCCAATCGGCGCGGTTGGCCATCAGCGTCGAATGCGCCGTGCTGATGCCATGCACCTCGCCTCTTTCGGCAGCGAGGAAAACATCGTTCGGCCCCTTGTAGCCGAGGACCACATTGATGTTCGTCCCGAAGACGCGATTGATGACCAGGGGCAGCGTGTGATTGTCCGCGCCCGCGGACGTGCCTCCCATAATGATCTTCGCGTTACGCAGCTCGGCGATCGACCTGACGCCAGTGGTGTGCCACACCCACATGACCTGCGGCTCCTGAACAGGAGAGCCGATCCAGTTGAAGCGCGACAGATCGAACTGGACGCTGCTGCCCTGCTGCGACAGCAACTTGAGTCGGGGCTCGAGCAGAATGTTGTTCAACGGCGCGCCGATAACCGAACCGTCGCGCCTCGCGCGATTGTAGAGGTGGTTCGTCATGATGAGGCTCGAGGCGCCCGGCATGTTCTCGACCGTGATCGTCGGCGCACCGGGAATATACTTGACGATGTGCAGCGCCAGCGTTCTGCCAGCGAGGTCATAGGACACGCCGGCGTTTCCGCCGATCAGCATCTGGATGTTTCGGCCCCGGTAGAAGTCGGCGACGTCGTCCGCCATCGCGGGACCGCATGCGAGCGCCATGGCGACGCCACTCATGAGCGCGTGCTTCATCATGCCCTCCCGTCCGGCGTTTTTATAGTTTGGCCGCCCGCCCGAACGACGCCTTGACGTCCGCGGGAGCGTCGATCACTTCGGTCACGATCTGCTCCACCTCCTCTCCGCTGAGGGGGCTGATCTCCGCGCCGATCTTGTCGGCGTCGGCAAGGAGAAGAGGATCCTTCACCGCCGCCTCGAATGCGGTGCGCAGAATTCTCACCTGCGCGTCGGGCGTTCCAGGAGGCGCCGCCAGCGGTCGCGAGGCGCTCATCCCCAGCGACAGGAAACGCGCGATGCGGGCCTTCGCAGGATCGTCCTTCACGAGGTCGACGAGAAGCGGCACGTCGGGCAGATCGGGCTCCTTCTTCATGGCGATCTGCACGAGGACATGGAGACGCCCCGTCTTGATCGCGTCGCCACGCAGGCTCTTGTAATTATCCCATGTGTTGACGCTGCGTCCGTCGAGTTCGCCGCGCTCCATCGCGACATCCTGGGCCGCGCCGCCTTCGTATCCCGAGATGATCTTGAAGCGCGTGCCGAGGATTGTGTTCATCACTGCGGGCACGATGGATGTGATCGCCCCTGCTCCCGTCGAGCCCACCGTCACGTCCTTCTTCGTGGCGTCCTCGATGGTTTGAACGCCGGACGTGTGCCAGGTTGCCGTGACGTTGTTCGACGAGTTCAGGTTTCCGATCCACCTGAACGTCTTCAGCGACGCTTCGACGCCCGGCCGCCCAAGAGCGTCGTGCAGGATCAGTCCCTGGCTGACGAGCGCAAGCCAGGTTCCGTCCTGAGGCGCGCGACGCGCGGCGTAGTTGAGCGACAGGAGCCCGCCAGCGCCGGGCTGGTTGACGACGAGGATGTTGGGCGCGCCCGGGATGTGCCTCGCGTAGTGCCTCGCCAGAAGACGAAGGATCATGTCGTAGCCGCCGCCCGGCGCGGTGTGCGTCGACATGGTGATCGTCTTGCCGCGGTAGAAATCGTCCGCATTCGCGGCGCCTGCGTTCATGAAGGCGAACAGGAGCGAACCGCACGCTGCGGCGATGCGCATTGCCGACGTGATCATAGCGCCTCCTCCATGGTCCACCTTGTCCGGCGGACCGTGTCGTTCTGTCAGTGCGCGTAGTCTGGATACTTCGCTTCGACCAGGGTCATCAGCGCGGGCCAATCACGCTGGCCCAGAGCGCGATTGCCGCGATAGAACTGGGCGGCGCCCTTCTCGCACACTTCGGGGGGCGCCATGCTGTAGGGCTGGTTCGATGCGAGGACGAGCATCTGCGTCTCGCAACTCTTCTCGAGATGATACATGAGATTGAAGGCCTCGGCGCAATTCACGCCGGCCGTGAGGAGGCCATGGTTCCTCAGGATGAGGGACTTGTGTTCTCCAAGGTCGCGCACGATGCGATCGCGCTCATCGAGATCGTGCGATATGCCCTCGTGATCGTGATAGCCGACGCGCTTGTAGAAACGCAGCGATCCCTGGTTCAACGGCAGCAGGCCACAATCGAGCGCGGAAACGGCCTGACCGGCGACAGTGTGCGTATGGATCACGCAGTGGAGGTCCATGCGCGACATGTGTATCGCGCTGTGGATCACGAAGCCCGCGCGATTGATTTCGACGGGCGTGTCTTCGAGGACGTTCCCGTCGACGTCGATCTTCACGAGCATCGACGCGGTTATCTGCTCGAAGAGCGGACCGTAGGGATTGATGAGGAACTGATCACGGGTTCCGGGAACCCGCAAGGTGATGTGGTTATTTATGAGGTGCGTCCAACCATGGTGCGCGACCAGCCGATACGTGGCCGCCAGTTCCAGACGCGCCTCCCATTCCTCCGTGGTGACGCGTTCCTTCTTTGAAGGCGGCGCCTTCAGCAGTTCGATCGCCATTGGCTTCCTCCAGTCCGGAGGTCATCGCCGCCGGTTGCTGGCCAAGTCTAGATCGGTTGCGCACGCTGTCAACGCCGCCGCTTCATGGGTGCTTCAGTGACAACCTGAAACTTTCGCGCGCAGCGCCAGCAGCGGCGCGACAATGTCGAGGGTGGGTGTCGGGACGCCCGCCTGCCGCGCAAGGTCCTGCAGGGCAAAGTACGCGCTGTCGACTTCCATGATGCGGCCGCGTTCGAGGTCCTGGAGCATGGAGGGCTTGTGGTTCGAGCGGCTTGGATTGGCGCGGGCCGCCTCGACGTCGAACCCCAGATCGTTGAATCCGTGCGCCCTGGCGACGGCATTTGCCTCCGAGGCGAGGCCAAGCTGAACCGCCTGAACGCCGGGATCGGCATGGACCGCCGCAATCGGCGCGCCGGTCAGCGCGCAGGTCGCGAAATTGCCAACGACGCTGAGATACTTTCGCCACATGTCGACACGGATGTCGTCGCTCCAGCTCAGGTCGATGTCGCGCGGGCGCACTTGCGCCACGAGGTTGGCGGCGGCTTGTCGCGCAGACTCGAGCGCGGCGCCGATGATGAATCGACCATCGATTCGGCTCGCCTCGACCACGCCGGGCTCGCGGATCTCGCCGCCCGAGATGCACACGATGCCCAGCGCCTGCGCCGGAGGAATCGCTGCGTGCAAAGCGCCGCCCGGATCGAGGCGCGAAAGATCAAGCGCCTTGCCGCCCGGCGTGAAGCCGTCTCCATAGAACCAGAAGAGGCCGTTCACGGCGAAGGCGACGAATGTCGCCGGCGAAACCAGCGGGCCAATTTTATCTGCGACCTGCGGCAGAGGATGGCGTCTTGGTGGCGACGATCACGAGATCCTGCTGTGACAATTGCGCGGGATCAGCCACGGCGCGCGGGCGCGTGACCTCGACCCGTCCGGGCGCTCGGATCGTCAGCCCGTGCTGCTGGATGACTTCAAGGTGCTCGCCCCGGGCGATGACTGAAACGTCATGGCCGGCGCGCCCGATCGCGCTGGCGAGAATGCCGCCGATGACGCCCGCTCCATACACGCAGACTTTCATGAGTTCCTCCCAGAGCGTTCGGCTTTTGCCGGAGCCGATCTGCTATTTTCAGCGCTGCTACAATAGCCGCCTCTCATTCAAGAGCAAGCAGGCGCGCAAGAGCAAGCAGGCGCGGCCGACCGCATGGCTTGATTAATTACAGGTGAAGCGGCCGCGCGTATGCCTTAGGCAATGGCGGGGATCAACCGATCGAGCAGCCGAGATCTTCAAGCATAAGCATTGTCAACAAGCGCCCAAGTTGACAGAGTTCCGGGTCGCAGGTTCACCGACTCCGATATTTGTTGTATATAGAAGCGGGGCGACGGGTTTGCGGCCATGCGTCCACAGAACCGGACCTTGCGACTTATGATTGCCGCCCTGGCGCTCGCAACGCCGGGGCAGATCGCACGTGGCGGCGATCTGTCCGACTGGTATGAATCCTTGCGCCGCCAAAGCCCCACGTCTGGCGTCATGGTGTCGTGCTGCGCGGAACATGACGCTGTCTACGCGGACACATGGAGCGTCGATCAGCATGGCCGGCTGGTTGCAATCGTGACGGGCTCGGGCCCGCGCAGCCATTCCTGGGCCCCCATCGGGCGCAAATACCTTATTCCTGACTACATGATCATCTGGAACGGCAGGAACCCTACGGGACACGCCCTCATGTTTCTGAAGCCGACGACACTGGAGCCGATCTGCTTCGTATTCAGTGACGGCGTCTGACGGGACGGCGGCGCGCGCGGGCCCACCCTCTCTTCAAGCTGAATCGGGGACACGAGGGCGGCCATGTTCCATGAATGGCCGCCATTTTATAATTTGGGTGGCTGATTACAATTCTCAGCGGATTCATTGGCGATGGATTTTATTTTCATGTTCTATTATAAACCCGGCCAAGTCGCCCGGCTCGGCCAGGCGAGGCGCGCGGCACGGCCGGAGATCCCAGATGGCGTTGAAAAATATTGCCCTTCATCTCGTCGCCGGACTCGCCGCCTTGACGTTTGCAGGCGCGGGCCTCGCCCAGCAGACGCAGAGGATCCAGTTCGCGAAGGATCGTCAGGAGGCGTCCATCAAGGGCGCCGTGCGCGGCGATGTTTACATCGACTACATCGTTCGCGCCGCAGCGGGGCAGACGTTGAACGTCGCGATGAAGGCGACGAACGGATCGAACTATTTCAACGTCACCCCGCCCGGGTCGAATGCAGCCATGTTCGTTGGAAGCACGTCGGGCGACACGTTCACGCGCATCCTGCCATCGGACGGCGATTACACGATCCGCGTCTATCTCATGCGCAATGCCGGCCGCAGGCATGAAGACAGCAAGTTCGATCTCAATGTGGGCGTCACGGGCAAGCCGCGCGCCGCGCTCCCCGCGTCGGCCGACGCGACCATCCCAGGCACGCCCTATCATGCATCCACGCAGGTTCCCTGCAAGGGCTCTGCGAGCGATGCGATCGCCCAATGCGATTCCTTCGTCATCCGGCGTGGGCGCGACGGCACGGCGACCGTGGAAGTTCGCATGAAGGATGGCTACACGATCCGACGCATCCTCTTCGTCGAGGGAGCCGCAAGCGGCTCGGATTCACCATCGCAGATGGGCAGCGAGCGAAAGGGCGACGCGACGATCGTCACGTTCGAGGGCGGCGAGACGTTCACCATCCCCGACATGCTGCTGACGGGGGGCTGACGATGCGTCGACTTGTTCCTGCAGCAGCGCTCATCCTGGCCGCGGCCGCGTTCAGCGGCACGGCGCGCGCGGAGGCCGATGGGCCCGATTTTTACCGCGTCACCAGCGTCGCTCCCAGGGATGTGCTGAACATGCGCACACGGCCGAGCGCGAGCGCGCCGCGCGTGACGGCCATTCCGTTCGACGCGACGAACCTGCGAAATCTGGGCTGTATCGGCGGGCTTACGTTCGCCCAATGGCAGAACGCCAGCGAACAGGAGCGCCGCACTGGCCGCGCCTCCCGCTGGTGCAAGGTCGAATGGCGTGGCCACGTGGGGTGGGTCGCGGGGCGCTATCTCGCAGAATAGCGAGGCCGGGGATCGCGCCGCCGAGGGGGCGCGTGCTGGCGGGACTCGGCCCATCAAGCCATTGTGTGTTCCCCTCCGGTTGCAGGACGGGTTTAATCACATCGATCCTTCTGCGAGATCGGCGGGCTCGATGAAAACACTTGCCGGATTGCTGGCGGCCGTGACGGCCTGTCTTCTGACAGGGCCATCGCTCGCGCAGGCGACGCGGCTGCCCGACACCGAGGTGACGAGCAGCGGCGGCGTTTCGGCCTGGCTGATCGATCCAACGACCCGATATGGGCACGCCGTTCTGGGCGACGCCATCGAGGCGGGCGGTTTCGCCGTTTCGCGCGGCGGCGCGACGCTGACCTACACTCTCGACGCGAAATCCGTCTTCGAGGACCGCAGGGTGCGGCTGGCGGACATCGACGGCGACGGACTGCCGGAAGCCATTCTGGTGAAGGCGTATCTCGACCGCGGCGCCGCCATCGCCGTCTACAAAATTCTTCCCACGCGCATCGTTGCGCTGGCCGAGAGCGCGCCCATCGGCAAGCGACATCGCTGGCTGAACATCCTCGGCGCGGGGAACTTCTCGGGCTCGGGTGAAACCACGATCGCGGCGATCGTCACGCCGCATCTTTCAGGGTCGCTGCGCTTCTACCGGCGGGAGGGCGCGCGGCTTGTGGAGATCGCGCGCAAGGACGGCTACACAAGCCACATCATCGGCTCGCGCGACATCGACCTCGGCCGCGTCCATGACATCGACGGCGACGGCGCGCCGGATATTCTCGCGCCCGCGAGCGATCGCCGCGCGCTGGCGGGGCTCGCGTTTCGCGGCGGCGTGATCAGGGAATTATTCAGCGCGCCGACGCCCGGGCGCATCGTGTCGCTGGACAAGCCCGCACGCGATCGCGTGGCGGTCACGCTCGAAGAGGGCCAGCGCATGGAGATTGCGTTCCCGACGCGCTGAGCGCCTGCCGCTCAGGCGCCGCCCTTGCGCAGGCGCTTGAGGAAATCCTCCTCGGACAACTTGAGGAGGCGGGCCGCGGCGGCGACGTCTCCGCCCGTGCGCTTGAGCGCCTCGGCGAAGAACGCGCGTTCCAAGATCTCGGTGGCTTCCAGCACGATCTCGTCGAACGGCTTGCGGCCGATCAGGTCGCTGAGGTCCGTGGCGGGGTCGCGCGCCTCGTCCGCAACGCGGCGCGCCGCTTCCGTGCGCGCGTCGAAATCGGACAGCGCCTGCTGGAAGCGCTTCTGCGCGTCCTGCACGGGCCGCAGATCGCGGCACACCAGCAGGCGCGTCGTGGCGGCGCCGGCGTTCAACTGGAAATACTTCACGAGCAGCGGAAGATTCTGGTTCGCCGCATCGAGGAAGTTGACGTGGCGCCAGCGGGTCGACCCCTCGGCGCCGGGCGTTTCCTCGCGCAGCATGCGCGCGATCTTCGGCGCGCTGTCGACGGCGACGATGTCGGCGAGCCTGCGCCCGGTCCACTTCCACAGCGTCAGGTTGTCGATGGCCATGTGATCGGTGGCGCCGATCACGACATAATTGTCGTCGAGCGTGATGATGACGTCGGCGACTGCGACGAGGAGCGCCCTGAGCTGCTCCTTGTCGAGGATCGGAACGTCTATGCGACCGCGGGTTCCCATGAGCTTGGCCTTCAGTGGCAGAGGGATGAACCCGTGATTTTCAGGCGCGTGTTCAGGAAGCGAATGGCGTCTTCGGCTGTCCTCGCCACGTAGTCGGCGCCAAGGAAGTCGAAGTCCGCACTTGAGTATGCAAATACGGCTCCACCAAGGACAACGTCAATAGAACGATTTCGCGAAACGTCCCTCAACATCGATATCTGGTCGGCAAGACCAGTCAGCCCCTCGTCGCTTCCCACCGAAACGCCAACGAAGTGAACGAACTCCTGCCGCACGCGGCCGATCATCCATTCGAGACCGGGCTTCACGTTCACTTCCGTGCGCCAGCCGTCCACGTAGAGCTTCTCGGCGACGATCTGCGCGCCGAAGACATGCTGCTCGCCTTCCGCGAGCCCTATGAGGCCGAAGCCGAAGAAATGCAGCGATCCCGCCTCCAGCGCACGGCCGGACTCGAGGTTCTTGACCACTTCGCGGATGGTGAACAGGCCGCGAATGGCCTCCGCAAACGTGATTTCGCGGCTCTGCCAGCGTTCTTCGAGCAGTCCGACCGTCGAAAAGAGGTTCGGCATCGTGCGCGGCCAGACCTCGCCGCGGGCAGGCGCGCCCTCGTTCAGGAGGGTCAGTTGCAGGTCGGCGACCCTGCCCTGCGTGGCGAGATTGAAGATCTGCGCGGGGGACGCCGGGGAATAGAAGGCGCTCGAACCTCGCGCGGACTCGCGATAACGCTGGGCGGCAGGCGGCAATTGGGACAGGCGCCTGATGAAACTCGCCTCGGTCCAGCCCTCACAATCGTCGAAGGAGTTGTCTCCGTCGCGCATCCGAGCCCCCGTCGCTTCCTGTAAACAGGTTTTTCAAGCTGTACTTGTCTAACAAGTCGGCCGCGGCTGCACAAGCCGCAGCTGTTACAGCAGGGGGCGATTTCCCAGCGCAGGAGCCTGTTATCGTTGCGCTTTCGCTTGAGCGTGGGCCAATCGCCACGCCGTCCGCGGCGCGAAAGTCCAAAAAATTGGCTGGCGGCTGCTCCCTTCGTGCGCAGCCCGCTTCAAGGTAAAAGGACAGGACAAGGCGGCCGCAGGCCGCCGGCGAGGGAGGACAGGATGGCGCGCGATCGCATGGAACAGCTTTACGTGTTCATTTCCGAGATGATCGACGAGCCCCCGCCCGCGCCGGCAGGCGCCGAGGAGATGGCGCGCCTGCACCACGCCTATCTTCAGGACCTGCTCGAGCGGAAAATCCTGTTCGGATCGGGCGCGGCGAAGGACGAGAACGGCAAGCGGCATGCTGGCGGCGTCGTGATCCTGCGCGCGAAATCCCATGAGGACGCATTGGCGATCGCTGCGCAGGAGCCCTACGTGCGCGCGAAACAGCGCGCGATGCGCGTCATACCATGGCAGCGCACCTGGTTCGGCGACTGACCGCGCCGCACGCGGGTCACGTCCGGTCAGATGATCTGCAGCCATTTTCCCAGCTGCCAGCAGGACAGCGAGATGATCAGCAAGCCAACGAGCAGCCCCAGCGCTCGTTGCGGCACCACCTTCACGACGTAGCCCGCCAGGGGCGCGGCGACGATTCCGCCCGCCACCAGCCCTGCGACGGCCGGGGCATGGTCGAACAGGTCGCCGGCCTCCTCCCAATGCCCCACGAGCAGCGCGATGACGAAACTGGCGGAAATCACGACGGTGACGAGGAATTCGACCGCGTTGACCGTGCCGATCGTGTAGCGCGGCTTTTCGCCCGCCCCCAGCAGCGTGGTGGTGACGATCGGCCCCCAGCCGCCGCCGCCCGTCGCGTCGAGAAACCCGCCCGCAAGACCCAGAGGCGGGACGAGGCGCGGCGAAATGGCGTTCTCCGCGATGGGGCGGCGCATGCGCACGAGGATGTAGACGCCCATCAGCCCGAGATACGTGAAGATGAACGGTCGCAGGACGTTCAACTCGATGCCGGTCAGCACGTAGACGCCCAGCGCGCCGCCGATCATTCCCGCCGGGGCGAGCCGCCAGAACAAGCGCCAGTCGACGTTGCGGTTGGCGACATGGGAGCCGCCCGACGCCGCCGTCGTGAACACCTCCGCCGCGTGGGTCGCCGCCGACGCATGCGCAGGCGGGACGCCGAAGGAGAGCAGAACGGTGGTCGCCGTGACGCCGTACGCCATGCCCAGCGCGCCATCGACCATCTGGGCTAGAAAACCCACGAGGAGGAAGACGAGGAAATCTTCGAGCATGAATGGCGCGCCGGTGAACAGGCCGAGCATAAGGCCGAACCTGCAAGAAGAGGATGCCTTCGCGGCTTTTTTCCAGATGAGGCGCGCAGGGCGGAACGCGACTTGCTAGGCTGCGCCGATCGCACCGGGAGCAGACAATGGGCCGCATCGACGAACGCCTGAAGGAACTGGGCATCGAATTTCCCGCCCCCACGACGCCGCGGGGCAATTTCCTGCCCTTCCGCCGCGAGGGATCGCTCGTCTTCCTGTCCGGGCAGATCTGCGAATGGAACGGCGCCGTCACCTGCGAGGGGCCGGTGGGCGAAGGCGGCGTCAGCGTCGAGGTCGCGGCGCAGGCCGCGCGCGTGTGCGCAATCCGCCTGCTTTATGGGCTGAAACTCGCATGCGAGGGCGATCTCGACCGCGTGCGCTCGATCGTGCGCCTCGGCGGCTTCGTCAATTGCGTCTCGGGCTTCCCATGGTCGCCGCTCGTCATCAACGGCGCGACGCAGGTGTTCGTCGACGTGTTCGGCGAGGCGGGCCAGCATGCGCGCACGGCGATCGGCGTCAGCGGCCTGCCCGGCAACGCCTCCGTCGAGGTGGACGCGATCGTGGCGATCGACTGATCAATCGCTAGGCGGACTCTTTCAGGCTGCACGGAGAATCAGGTATTCACTTGAATCTGAAACCTGTTGCCTGGAGCGCGTCATGGGAAAGAGCGAGACGATTGCCGCGGCGCCCAGCGCCAGCGACGCTCTGAAGAGCGCGCTCCCGGGCTTTGCGGCGCAACTGGAGGCGTGGATGCCGCGCGCGGCGACCGCGCAGGCGTGGGCGCATCGCGGCCATGATTTCGATCCCGAATTGCAGATCAGCGGGCATTGCGATCCGCGCTTCGATGCGCGCGGCGCGAAGGCGACGCAGGCGGTGATGGAGAAATACGGCTCCTACGCCGTGGCGGCGCACCTGTCGTACCTGGTCACCGAATACGCGCTGGAAGTGCAATTCCTCACGCGCGAGATCGGCCTCGAGGCCGCCGCCATGTGGACGAAGCTGGCGGGGCCTCGCGGCAAGGCCGCCTGAAAACGCTCAACACGCCGGAAGCGAGCATGGCCGGTCATCGCCGGCCATGTCTTTCGTGTTCTAGAGCACCCAGAGGTGCACGCGGGCGTTGCGCACGCGTTCGGTGACCTTCGGCTCCCAGTCGCCCATCGTGAACTCGTGCGAGACGATGCGCGTGCCGGGCTTCAGTTCCGCCTTCAGGCGGTCGCGCAGTTTCAGCATCACATGGGGAAAGAGATAGAGCGTGACCACGGTGGCGTCCGCGATCGGCACGACGAACACGTCGCCTTCCACGAAGGTGACGAGGTTTTCGACGCCCGAGCCCTTGAGGTTCGCGTTCGCCTCGTTGACGCGGATGGGGTTGATGTCCACGCCCCGGGCGCGGCAGCCGAACCTCTTGGCGGCGGCGATGGGGATGCGGCCATCGCCCGAGCCAAGATCGAGGACCATGTCATCCTTGGTGACGTTGGCGAGTTCCAGCATCTTGTCGACCACGTCGGGAGGGGTCGGGACATAGAGCCAGTCCGGATTGGAGGCCTGCAACGCCGGCGCTGTCTGCGCGAACGCGGGCGTCAACGCCGGAGCCGCAAGTGCTGCGGCGGCGCCCACGAGCGCCGTGCGGCGCGTCAACAAAGGAAACCCGGACCGATTCATACAGAGAGCCTTTCAATTCCCGTCCCCCCAGCGGGACCGCAGCCGCAAGTCTATGGCGTCCGGCAGCGGCGGCAAGCCCGCAGGTCTACGTTCGCCAACAGAAAAGCGCGGGCGTCGGCCCCCAGGCGCAAAAAAGAGGCCGGCGCCCGAAGCGCCGGCCTCCCATCCTGTCGTGCCTGCCTTAGCGGGCTGCGCCGCCACCCGACCCGCCGGTGGTCCCGGCGCCGGACCCGGAGGTCGTGGCGCCCGAACCGCCGCCAGACCCGCCGCCCGGCGTCGTTGTCGCGGACGGGGCCGTGGGAGCGGAATTGTTGATCGTGGTGGTCGACGAACCGCCACGCCAGTCGCCGCCCGAGATGAGGAAGAATGCGACTGCGATGACGATCAGCGCGCCGATGATGACGCCCACGATCCCCATGGACCCGCCGCGTTCGCGTTCGATACGGTCAACCATTCAATATCTCCTTCGCCAGCTCTGCCCTGTGTGGAGCCGCCAAGACAAAGCGGAGCGCCCTGATTGGTTCCGGCCGGGCCCGCGCTCGCCGGGTTTGGACGTGGCTGACCGCGATGGTAGAAGAACGCCAGCGAACCGGCTCAAGGCCGATCAGGCGCCGGCGCCGCCACGAGGGGAGGGTTTCAATGAAACGCATGGTCGCGCTCGGCGCGTTCCTGGCAGTCGCCGCAGCGCCCGCGCACGCAGACGCCGTCGCCGATTTCTACAAGAACAAGACGTTCAGCATCGTTGTCGGCCACGAGGTCGGCACCGGCTTCGACGTCTATTCGCGCGTTCTCATCCGCCACATGGGCCGCTACATCCCCGGCAATCCGAACATGATCGTCCAGAACATGCTCGGCGCGAGCGGGGTCACGGCCGGCAACTGGCTGTACAACGTCGCGCCCAAGGATGGGACGGTGATGGGCACGTTCGCCCAGACCGTGCCGCTCGAGCCCTTGTTCGGCAACCAGCAGGCGCGCTACGACGCCAGCCGCTTCATCTGGATCGGCAACATGGAGTCGAGCGTCGCAATCTGCGGCGTGACGAAGGCCTCGGGCGTGCAGACGTTCGACGACATGACGAAGCGCGAAGTGCTGATGGGCGCGACGGGCCCGACGGGTCCGCTGGTGAAATCCGCGCTGGCCGTGAAGAACCTGCTCGGCGCGCAACTCCGCGTCATCCCCGGCTACAAGGGATCGGCTGACGTGAAGCTCGCCATGAACCGGGGCGAGGTGCAGGGCATCTGCGGCCTGCCGTGGTCGACGGTGAAATCGTTCTGGAAGCAGGAGCTGGAGAGCGGCGACTTCAGGCCCATCATCCAGCTCAGCGGCGAGAAGACCGACGAAGTCGGCAAGATCCCGCACTCGAGCGACTTCATCAAGTCTGACCGCGAGCGCGCGCTGTTTGGCCTGCTGTTCGGCGTGCAGGCGCTCGGGCGCGTCTACGCGGCGCCGCCCGACACGCCAGCCGACCGGGTGGCCGCGCTGCGCAAGGCGTTCATGGACACGATGAAGGACAAGGAGTTCCTCGTCGACGCCGAGAAGACCGGCATCGACATCATCCCCATGGAAGGCAGCGTCGTGAGCCGCATGTGGGCGGAGTACGCGTCCACGCCAGCGGCGCTGGTCGAGGAAGCGAAGAAGGCGACGACGCCCTGAGGGACACGCCGCGGACAAGCAAACAGAACCCCGCTTCGGCGGGGTTTTTTGCTGGCGCTATTCCGCCGCGCTCTGGGTGACGCGCCACTGGCTGAGCAGTGAGCGCAAAGCCGCGGGCCGCAGCGGCTTGTTGAGCACGCGGATGTCGTTGGCTTCCGCGAGCGCGCGCACTTCGGGCGTCCGGTCGGCGGTCACCAGCACGGCCGGCGTCTCTAGGCCGAACACGCGCCGCAGGTGAATGATGGCGCTGATGCCGTCGCCGCTGTCGAGATGATAATCGGCGACGATCGCCTGCGGCGCGAGATTGCGCGCCGACAGTTCGCGCTCCGCCGATTCAATCGCGTCCGCCGTGACGACGTTGCATCCCCAGCCCGAGAGCAAGGCGCGCATCCCGTCGAGGATGCGCTCCTCGTTGTCGATGGCGAGGACGACCATGCCCGACAGCGGCAGATGCTGGGCGGCGGAGACATGCGCGTCCTCGAAGCCGCTCTCCGTCGCAACCGCAGCCGCGCGCGGAACCTCGGTGCGGAACACCGAGCCCTTGCCGGGCTCGGAGGCGAGACTGACGCGATGGCGCAGGACGCGGCTGAGGCGCTCGACAATGGACAGGCCGAGCCCGAGGCCGCGCGCCGTCTTCGCGGCCGGCGCCAGGCGCTCGAACTCTCGGAACACCGCCTTCTGCTTGTCTGCGGGAATGCCGAGGCCCGTGTCCCAAACCTCGATCACGACGCAGGCGCCGCGGCGCCGGCAGCCCACGAGCACGCGTCCCTTGGGCGTGTACTTGATCGCGTTCGAGATGAGGTTCTGCAGCAGGCGCCGCAGCATGCGCTTGTCGGAGCGCACGTGCAGCGAACAGGGCACGAAAATGAGGTCGAGTGTCTTCTCCCGAGCCATCGGCTCGAATTCGATGCGCAACTGGGAGAGCATGTCGTTCAGCGGAAAGACGCTCGGCTCGGCCTTCATCTTGCCTGCGTCGAGCCGCGAGATTTCGAGCAGCGCGGTGAGGATTTCCTCGACCGCTTCCAGCGACAGGTCGAGGTTGGCGATGAGTTCGCGGGACTGCGCCTGCGCCTCAGGCGGACGCTCCATCAGCGAGGTCGCGTAGAGCCGGGCCGCGTTCAGCGGCTGGAGAATGTCATGGCTGGCGGCGGCGAGGAATCGCGTCTTCGACTGGTCTGCCGCTTCCGCGATCGCCTTCGCCTTGGCGAGTTCGCCGTTGAGGCGCACCAGTTCCTCGGTTCGCTCGCGCACGCGCTGTTCGAGCGTCTCGTTGGTCGCCTCCAGCGCTTCCTCGGCGTCCACGGCCTGCGTCACGTCGGTGTACGTCGTGACGAGACCACCGTCCGGCATGCGCGCGGAGCGCACTTCGATGACCATGCCCGTCTCCAGGCGCAGGCGCGTCGGCGCGGGTTCGTTGACGAGGAGTTCAAGCCGGATCATCACCTGTTGCCCCGGCTCGCCGGGACCGTAGATGCCGCGCGCCGCGTTGTAGCTCAGCAATTCCTCGAGCCCGAGGCCGACGCGCAGGAAATCGTCGGGCATGTCGAAGAGATCGCGGAACTCGCGGTTCCACGCCATCAAGCGAAGATCGCGGTCGAAGACGGTGATGCCCTGGCGGGCGAAATCGAGCGCATGCTGCAGGAGATCGCGATTGTACTGCAGCGTCGCGGACGCGTCGTCGATGAGTTTGAGCGCCGCCTCGCGCGACAGATTGCGCCGCCGCAGGAGCAACGACAGAACGAGCCGCGAGGAGGATGCGCCGATCGCCGATGCGAGAAGATGCTCTGCAAAACGCAGCAGATGCACGTCGGCTTCTTCGGCCGGCTCGAGCATCGCGCCGCGCGATTTCATGAAGTCGCGGAAGGACCGCCTGGTGTGATCGGCCCCGAGGTAGCGGCCGACCGCGCCTTCGAGTTCGCTGACGGTGATGCGCGCGCCGCTCATGCGCATCGCCTGCGCGAACACGCCGGGCTCCGAACCGATGAACGCCGCGGCCTGCAGGCGCTCGATGGGCGTTGGGTGACGCGCGAGCGAGAAGCCGACGAAGGCGGCGAAATTCGCGCTCAGCGACCACACGACCCCGTGCACGAGCTGGTTCCACTCGACCCCGAAGAGCGCCGTGGGCTTGAGGGCGCGCAGGCCGAGAGGGCCGTATTGAACGATGTTGGCGATACTCTCGGAATCGAGGGCGAGCGAGGGCAGCAGCAGCGTGTAGGCCCACAACAAAAGACCGATGAGCAAGCCGGCCATGGCGCCGCGCGCCGTCGCGCGCCGCCAGAACAGGCCGCCGAAGAACGCCGGCGCGATCTGCGCGATCGCCGCGAACGACAACAGGCCGATGGCGGCCAGCGCAGCCTCGGCGGAATAATGAAAATACGCGTAGCCCATCGCGAGCAGCACGACGATGGCGAGGCGCCGGATGACGAGGATGAGCGAGCCGGGATCGCCCGCCTCGATGCGCCGGCGCATGCGCCGCATGCGCAGCATCAGCGGCATCGCGAGATGGTTCGAGATCATGATCGACAGCGCGACGCAGGCGACGATCACCATGGCGGTCGCCGCCGACAGGCCGCCGATCATGACGAAGACGGCGAGCGTGTTCGCGCCCGATTCCAGCGGCAGCGCGAGCACGGTCATGTCCCGGTCGATGGCGCCTTCGGGAAAGGTCAGGCGTCCTGCGATCGCCAGCGGAATGACGAAAATGTTGATCGCAACGAGATAGAGCGGAAAGAGCCACGCGGCCGTGCGCACGTCGCGCTCATCGCGGTTCTCGACCACGGTGACGTGGAACTGGCGCGGCAGCAGCAGGATGCAGCAGGCCGACAGGAGTGTGGTCGCGACCCATGTGGGCGCGTTCGGCATGCGCGCAAGCACGCTGCTGATGGAGGGATCGGCCGCGGCGCGCGAGGTGAGATCGCCCAGGCCGTCGAACATCCACCACGTCACGTAGACGCCGATGGCGATAAAGGCGACGAGCTTGACGAGGGATTCCATCGCGATCGAGAGGACGAGGCCGTCCTGGTGTTCGGTGGCGTCGATGTTGCGCGTGCCGAACGCCATCGCGAAGCCCGCCAGCATCATGGCGACGATGAAGGACAGGTTGCCCGCGCTCGAGGAGAGCGCGATGGTGCGGCCCGCGTTGAGCGAGTCGAGCACGGTCGCGACCGACACCGAGATCGCCTTCAGCTGCAGCGCGATGTAGGGCACCGCGCCGATGACGCAGATGATCGCGACGAGGCCCGCCACCTGCTCGGACTTGCCGTAGCGGGCCGCGACGAAGTCGGCCACGGACGTGATGTTCTGCGCCTTGGCGATGCGCACGATGCGCAGCACGAGCGGAAACAGCAGGCCGATGACGAGGATCGGCCCGATGTAGATCGGCAGGAAATCCAGCCCGTTCGCCGAGGCGAGACCGACCGAGCCGAAGAAGGTCCACGACGTGCAATAGACCGCCAGCGTCAGCGCGTAGATCACCGGCCGGGCGCGGGACTGCATGAACCGGCGCCCGGACGTGTCGCCGTAATGGGCGACGGCGAACAGCCCGCACAGGTAGACCAGGGCGCTCAGGATCGCGATGCCGCCAAAGCTCATGCGAAGCTCATGCCGCGGAAGTCCTCCAACGATACAGCATCCTTTAGCACGCTTCGGTCACCTTCTTGTAAAGGACGCCCTGGCGAAGCGTTGACCGGCCCCCGCACTTGCGGCCGGCGCGGGATGCGTGATTTATGGCGCGCGCCTTGCTTGCGCGCCCACAGGCCATGACAGCACCCACACCCAGCCAGGCTTTCCGCAATCCGCCCATCCAGCGCCAGTTGATGACGGCGGCGTTCGGCTGCGTGGGTTCGGCCGCCTTCCTGTGGCTCGGCATTCCCGGCGGCGCCATTTCGGGCGCGATGGTCGCCGTGACCATCATGACCGTGTTCGGGCTGGCCCATCGCATCGAGGGCCCCCTGCGCGTGGCGGCGATGATCGCCTCGGGCGTCACGCTCGGCGCGGCCGTCAATCCCGAGACGCTGCGCGGCGTCGTGACCTATCCGCTGAGCCTGCTGATCATGACGTGCAGCATCGCGGCGACGACGGTGGCCGGCACGCTCTTTCTCATTCTTGCGGCGGGCTGGAGCAAATCGACGGCATTCCTCGCGTCGAGCCCCGGCGCTTTCGCCTACATCCTTGCCGTTTCGCCATCGGTGGGCGGCGACGTGCCGCGCATCGTCGTGGTGCAGATGTTCCGCGTGCTCGTTCTCATGGCGGTGCTGCCGATCCTCGTGGTCGAGTTCGGCCCGCCCATCGTCACAGGGCCGCCTGTCCCGGTCGATCCCCTGTGGCTCGTGGCGATCATGCTCGCGATCGGCGCCCTCGTCGGCCTTGGCATGGAAAAACTCAAGGTCGCCGGCGGCATCTTCTTCGGCGCCATGATGGTCTCGGCTGTCTTTCATGGCGCGGGGATCGCGCCGGGGCGCGTGCCGGCGCCCATCGCCCTGTTCGGGCAGGTCCTGATCGGCAGCTGGACGGGTTCGCGCTTCGTGGGGTTCGACTGGACGCGCCTTCCGGGCATTCTGGGGGCCGCGGTCGGCTCCATCGGGGTGGGGCTCGCCACGTCGGCGGCGTTCGCCTTCGCCGCATCCATGCTGCTGGGCGTCTCGTTCGGCGCGGCGATGGTGGGCTTTGCGCCGGGCGCGCTGGAGGCGATGACCATGCTGGCCTTCGCCCTGGGGTTCGATCCGCTGTATGTCGGCGTGCACCATCTCGCGCGATTCATGCTGCTCAACATCACCATGCCGGTGATCGTGCAGACGTGGCTGAAACCGAAGAAGAAATAGGCGCCCTATTCGGCGGCCACGGCCTTGTAGCAGCCCGATGCGAGCGCCTCCAGCGGCGCCTGCCGCGGCAGGCCGAGGCGCTGCCACACGTCCGACATCGCCTCCACGAGCGCGACGATGTGCGCATCCGTATGGGCGGGCGTCGGCGTGATGCGCAGGCGTTCCGTGCCGCGCGCCACGGTGGGATAGTTGATGGGCTGGATGTAGATGTTGTGCCGCTCCAGCAGCATGTCGCTGGCGGTCTTGCACAGTTCGGCGTCGCCGACGAACACCGGCACGATGTGCGAGGGGTTCGCCATCACCGGAATGCCGGCCTTTTCCAGCGCCGCCTTGGTGTGGGCGACCTGGCGCTGGTGCATCTCGCGCTCGGCGTTCGAGTTCTTCAAGAGCGTCACGGCCGCGTGGGCGGCGGCGGCGACGGAAGGCGGCAGCGCCGTCGTGAAGATGAACGAGGGCGCATAGCTGCGCACCGCGTCGACGATCACCTCGTCGGCGGCGATGTAGCCGCCCAGCGTGCCGAAGCCCTTGGCGAGCGTGCCCTCGATCACGTCGATGCGATCCATGACGCCTTCGCGCTCGCAGATGCCGCCGCCGCGCGGGCCGTACATGCCGACCGCGTGCACTTCGTCCACGTAGGTCATGGCGCCGTAATGTTCGGCGAGGTCGGCGATGCGCGCCACGGGCGCGATGTCGCCGTCCATCGAATAGAGGCTCTCGAAGACGATCAGCTTGGCGCGCTCGCGACCGGCGCTCTTCAGGATGGCCTCGAGGTCGTCCATGTCGTTATGGCGGAAGATCGTCTTCTCCGCGCCGGAGCGGCGCACGCCCTCGATCATCGAATTGTGGTTGAGCGCGTCGGAAATGATCAGGCAGTTCGGCAGGAGCTGGGCGATCGTCGAGATCGCCGCAAGGTTCGAGACCCAGCCGGACGTGAAGGCGAGCGAGGCCTCCTTGCCATGCAGGTCGGCGAGTTCCGCCTCGAGCCGCACGAGCGGATGGTTCGTGCCGGAAATGTTGCGGGTGCCCCCTGCACCCGCGCCATGGCTGGCGGGCGGCCTGCGTCATCGCGTCGATCACGTGCGGGTGCACGCCCATCGCCAGGTAATCGTTGGAGCACCAGATCACGACGTCCCGGGCGCTGCCGGGCTCGCCGTCGAGGCCCTCGGGACGCCAGGTGGCGGTCGGAAAACGGGAGGCGTCACGCTCAAGGTCCGCGAACACGCGGTAGCGGCGTTCGTCGCGGAGGCGGTCCAGCGCCTGCCCGAAATACCGCCTGTAGTTCATCCTCGAGCCGTCCTCGCCTGCGCCGGGGCCGGGCTGAGAGCCCAGCCGGGGCCGGTACGGTCGAAAAGTACCCGGCCTGTTTAGAACTGTCATAAAATCACATATCCCTTCTGGCGTCGAGGCGCGAGCGGCAGATGGTCTCAGGTAGCGCGGGGCGGCGACGGGGGCATTGAGGCAGGTCAGTTTCGCGCCGGGCCGGTCTCGCCTGTTCGCCTGGGCCGCCATCCCGCGCCTCATGAATTCATGAGCGGCCGCGGACCAAAACCGGGCGGAAATGCGTTGATGGAACAAAGGCGGGCCGCTCCAGCGGCCCCCAGCGCGCGCCCAGCCGAGGGGAAAAGTCTGTGGACCGCCTGCTCCATGGTTTTCTGGCGTCGTTCATCGTCCGGGGAAATCTGACCGTCCGCACCGCATCCGGCGCCGTCTTCCGCTGCGGCGACGGGCGGGGCCCGCGGGTGCGGGTCGCCTTCCGGGACCCGGCCGCCGAGCTGCGGCTCCTGCGGGACCCGACGCTCGCGTTCGGCGAATTGTACATGGACGAGGCGTTCGTCATCGAGGAGGGAACGCTGGTCGAGGCCCTCCAGATCGCGCTCGCCAATCTGGATCCGACGCACGCCAGCTCCTGGATCCGCACGCTGGAGCGCCTGCGCTTCGCGCTGCGCCACCGGCACCAGCGCAACGACGCGCGCAAGGCGCGCAACAACGTCGCCAGCCATTACGACCTCGGCAACGAGCTTTACGCGCTCTTTCTCGACGCCGACATGCAGTATTCCTGCGCCTATTTCGAGCACCCGCGCCAAACTCTGAACGACGCGCAGCTCGCCAAGAAACGCCACATCGCCGCCAAGCTGCTCGTCGGCCCCGGCCAGGACGTGCTCGACATCGGCAGCGGCTGGGGCGGGATGGCGATCTATCTCGCCAACGTGTGCGGCGCACGCGCCACGGGCGTCACGCTCTCGCAGGAGCAGCTCGAGCGCGCCCGCGAGCGGGCGGCGGAAACCCGCGCGGCCGGGCACGTCGAGTTCAGGTTCGAGGATTATCGCAACACGCAGGGCTTGTTCGACCGCATCGTTTCGGTCGGCATGCTGGAGCATGTCGGCGCGCCAAATCTCGGCGCCTATTTCGCGCAGATCGCGAAACTCCTGAAGCCAGACGGCGCGGCGCTCATCCACACGATCGGCCGCCCGGAGGGTCCCGGCGCGACCAATCCCTGGATCGCGAAATACATCTTCCCCGGCGGATATATTCCGGCCCTGTCCGAGATCGCGCCCGCCATCGAACGCTCGGGTCTGCTGATCGCTGACATCGAGGTTCTGCGCCTTCACTACGCCGACACGCTGAAGGCCTGGCGCGAGCGATTCATGGCGCGCCGGGCGGAAGCGGCAGCCATGTACGACGAGCGGTTCTGCCGCATGTGGGAGTTCTATCTCGCTGCGTGCGAAGCAGGCTTCAGGCTCGGCCAGCAGGTCGTCTACCAATTCATGCTGACGCACAAAGTGGACGCGCTGCCGATCACCCGCGACTACATCGCAGAGGACGAGTTCAGGCTGCGAAGGCTCGAGGCGAGCGGAGGCTGGCGCCAACCCAGACGGCTGGCGGGCGAATAGCCGATCACGCTCGCGTGAGGTCCCCAGCGTACCTGTACGTCCGTGCTTTACGGGGGTACACTCCGGTCAGCCGCGCGACAGCGGCGACGAGGGAGAGGGACAGCCATGAAGGCCACACAACGCAGGGCCGCTACGCGCCGCACGCGCAAGGCGATCGCCGCCGCGGCGATCATCGCGATTGCAACGGGCGTCAACGCGCAAGCGCAGGAAGCGCCGGCCATCGACGCCGACGACATCGGCGGCGTGGTGCGCGGACCCAACGGGCCGGAAGCGGGCGTGTGGGTGATCGCCGAGACGCGCGACCTGCCGGTGCGCTTCATCCGCATCGTCGCCACGGACGACCAGGGCCGCTTTGTCGTGCCCGATCTGCCGAAAGCCAATTACGACGTCTGGGTGCGCGGCTACGGCCTCGTGGATTCCGACAAGGTGAAATCCGAGCCCGGCAAGACGCTGACGCTGAGCGCAAGGGTCGCGCCGACCGAGGCTGCCGCGGCGCATTATTATCCGGCGATCTACTGGTACTCGATGATGAAGATCCCGGGCGCCGACCAGTTCGGCGGCAAGAGCGACATCCCGGAGAAGATCACGCAGGCCGACTGGCTGAACCTGATGAAGAACAACGGCTGCGTGGGCTGCCACCAGCTCGGCCAGCTCTCGACGCGCACGATCCCCAAGTCGCTCGGCGAATTCGCCAACCACGAAGAGGCGTGGCTGCGTCGCATCCAGTCGGGACAAGCCGGCGAGTCGATGGTCAACATCATCGCGGGACAGCTCAACACCGTGCCGATCAAGTATTTCGGCGAATGGACGCAGCGCGTCGCCAACGGCGAGTTGCCCAAGCACAAGCCCGCGCGCCCGCAGGGCGAGGAGCGCAACATCGTCGTGACGCTGCGCGACTGGATGGATGAAAAGCACTATCTGCACGATCTCATCGCGAGCGACAGGCGCAAGCCGACGGTGAACGCCTACGGGCCGCTTTATGGCTCGCCGGAATATTCGTCCGACATGATGCCGATTCTCGATCCCATCAAGAACACGGCGACGACGTTCCAGATGCCGGTGGCGCCGGGCACGCCCGAAGCGCTCGGCCCGGGACATGCGGCGAGCATCGACGTCCTCCAGCCCTCGCCCTACTGGGGCGAAGAGAAATTGTGGACGTCGCGCGCCAACAATCACAACGCCATGCTCGACGACAAGGGCCGCGTGTGGATGGCGGCCACCGGCCACGGACCGAACAATCCGGACTTCTGCAAGAAGGGCTCCGATCATCCCTCCGCCAAGGTCGTCTCCGCTGGACCGCACCAACCGGCGCGTGACGATGTTCGACCCGAAGACGCAGAAGTACGTGGCCCTGCAGACCTGCTTCGGCGCGCATCATCCGCAGTTCGGCTACGACAAGGACAACACGCTCTGGCTGTCGGGCGGCGGCGCCGTTGCTCGGCTGGGTGAACACCCGCATCTGGGACGAGACGCAGGACATCCAGAAGGCGCAGGGCTGGACGCCGATCGTGCTCGACACGAACGGCAACGGCAAGCGCGACGAGTACACCGAGATCGGCAAGCCGCAGGAAGAGGGCAAGGATCGACGGATCATGGCGGGCTTCTACGCCGTGATGCCCCATCCCACCGACGGTTCGATCTGGGGCTCGATCCGCGCCAATCCCGGCGCTGTCGTGCGCGTCGTTCCGGGCGACAACCCTTCGCAGACGGCGCTTGCCGAAATCTACAACGTGCCGATGCCGGGCTTTGGCGTGCGCGGCGGCGACATCGACAAGAACGGCGTCGTGTGGGTTTCGCTCGCCAGCGGCCACATCGGCTCGTTCGACCGCTCCAAGTGCAAGGGACCCCTCAACGGCCCGAAGGCGACGGGCAATCATTGCCCGGAGGGCTGGGCGTTCTACAAATATCCGGGCCCCGGCTTCGACGGCATTGGCGATAACAGCGCCGAGTCGAGCTATTACACCTGGGTCGACCAGCACAACACGTTCGGGCTGGGCGAGAACATCCCGATGTCGACGGGCAATCTCAACGACGGCCTGATCGCCTTCAAGGACGGCAAGCCGATCACGCTGCGCGTGCCCTATCCCATGGGCTTCTACGCCAAGGGCTTCGACGGGCGCATCGACGATCCGAACGCGGGCTGGAAGGGCCGCGGCCTGTGGGCGTCCAACGGCGACCGCACGCCATGGCTGATCGAAGGCGGCAAGGGAACGAAGCCGCTCGCAGCGCACTTCCAGCTGCGCCCGAACCCGCTGGCGAAGTAAGCATCGGGCGAAAGCATCAGAAGGGGGACGCGTGCACAACGCGTCCCCCAACGATTGTCAGGACAGATTTGATCGCGCCGATACGGTCCACCGGGATGCTCATGTAATCGGCGTCGAGCATTGCGAGATCCGCGAACATGCCTGTAGCGATGCGCCCGCGCTCGTTTTCCGCGAACGCGAAGTACGCGCCGCCTTCCGTCCACATGCGCAATGCATCCTCACGCGAAGGCGTCTCGTGCGCGCTGCGCGTTTCCTGTCCGTCGACGGTGCGGCCGTCGAGCATCCATTGCATGGCGACGAACGGATTGTAGGACATGACGCGCGTGGCGTCGGTCCCCGCAGCCATTTTCAGCCCAGCGCGCAACGCGCTGCCGATCGGGGGCGCGCTGGCGCGGCGCGCGGCGGGCAACGCGCGGATGAAGGCGGGCGCTGCAAAATAGATCGCATTCTGCGTCAGCCATCCAAGCCCGAGGCGATGCAGGGCGATCATGGTCTGCGGTTCCGCGTCGTGCAGGTGCGCGACCGACCAGCGCAGCCGCGCGCGATCCTGGGCGCTGCCCACGCGCGCAAACGCATCGAGCAGATGATGGACGGACCGCTGACTGTTCCAGTGGATCGTCAGCGGCGCGTTTTCACTCAGCGCCCAGCGCGCCACATCCTCGAAGGCGGCCACGTCGGCGCCATCGGGCGCGTCGTTGTTGTACATGCCGAACGTGACGCGCTCGCCGATCCCGGTGAAGCGCAGATACGCGTCGCCCGAGCCGAGGGGACGGCGCACGACGTAGTCACGGAAATAGGCCAGCTCCCGGCCGCGCTCGGGCGCGCTGACGAAATAGTTCACGCGCAGCGAGAGTTCGCCCGTCCGCGCCAGCGCGAACAGCGGCTCGTAATCGGATGGCGCGAGGTTGTGCCCGCCCGGATCGATGACGCCGGTGACGCCATGAGCGTTGAGCGTCGCGAAGAACGCGCGCGTGCCCGCCTTGGCAGCTTCAAGGCCGGGCTTTGGAAGCCGCTCCCACAGCGCCGTGATCGCATCAACGTCGCCGGTGAGCCAGCCGTTGGCCGCGCCGTCGCCGGCACGCTCGAACGTCGTTCCAACCGGTGGATTGTCCGCGTCAACGTCGAGCGCCTTCTGCGCGGCGTGCGAGAGAAAGACCGCGCGGTAGAACAATTGCACATAGACGCGCCGGCCCGGCGCCGCGGCCTCGATTTCATCGCGCGATGGCCTGCGCCCCTCCTGAAACTGCTGCGGCGTCCAGCCGCCCGCCACCACGATCCAGTCGGCGGGGCCAGCGCGCTCCGCGGCGCGCGCGATGCGGCTCATCGCGTCTGCGATCGTGCGCGCGCCTTCGAAGCTGACCTCGTTGTCGAACGTGAGGCCGGCGCGGATCGCGTGGATGTGCGAGTCGATGAGGCCCGGAACCATCGTGCGGCCGCCCGCGTCGATGCGGCGCGTTTGCTGGCCCATGAGCGCGGCGGGCGGGTCGCCCGCGAAGACCCCGGCAATGCGATCGCCCGCGATGGCGATGGAGCGCGCCAGCGGCATTGCACGGTCGAGTGTGACGATGTTTGCGTTGACGATCAGCAGATCGGCGGTCTGCGCGGCAGCCGGCTCGCGCGCCAACAACGCCGCGAGGGCGAGCGCCGGGACGCGCTAGAGCTTTTCGAAAAGGCACTCGATCTCCGTAGCGGCCTCGGCATCCTTCGAGACGCGGCGGCGGGAGAGGTCGATCAGTTTGTAACCCGACAATTCGCAGGCGACGTCGACGTTGGCCGGATCGACGCCCTTGCCGAAGCCACGCAGGCTGAAGCGGCCGTCCTCGTTGGTGTTGGCGAACACCGGCAGTGGAGTTCCCTTCAATTGCGCGCGGATGCGAACCCCTTCGATGGGCTTCATGCCCTTCACGTCGGTCGCCTCGCCGAAGAACGGCGCGCCGTGCTCCGTGTCGCCCATGATGGCTTCAAGATCGGCGCCGCCCGCGCGGGCCGGCGCGCACGACAGCGCCAGCGCGATGCACGCTGCAAGCGCAAACGCATGGATGCGGATCATGCGGCTCTCCCTTCCTGCCGGGCGATCATAAGTCAAACCCGCGCAGGGGAACAGCCGTCGTCTTGCGCAGCTTTGCAGGACGGGCGACAATTGCCGGCCCGGCGATCCGGGCCAATGGTCCAGACCGGCGCACAAGCCGGCGAGGCCTCAGGGAGGAACCAGTGACGACCTTTCTTCTGATCCTGCATGGACTGTGCGCCGTCGCCCTTCTCGGCGGGCTGACCCATCAGGCCATCGCCGTGCTCTGGCCGGCGCGCGCCGCGGGAGGGTTCACCAGCGCCTACCGGGCGGTGTCGGCGGCGCGCTTCACAAACGCCAACATCGCGTTCTACGTGGCCACCTTCGCGCTGGGCGCGCTCATCTATCCGCCCTACCGGATCGCGGTGCGCACGTGGATCGAGCGCGCGCGGCTGTGGCACATCAGCGGACTGTTCGAATACAAGGAGCAGGCGCTGGCCATCGGCCTCGCCATGCTGCCGTTCTTCTGGCTCGTGTGGCGCGATCCCAAGGACGAGGCGACGTCGGGCGCGCGCAAGTGGACCACGGCGATCCTGTGCGTCATCGTCTGGTACTCGTTCATCGCCGGGCACATCGTCAACAACGTGCGGGGGTTGTTCGGCCAATGAGCGTCACGAGAGTCTTCGGTCTTTTCGCGGCGGTCTTCGCCATCGCCTACACGATCGCCTTCGAATGGCACTGGGAGCTTTTCAGCTACCATCCGCGCACCGGCGAATTCGGCTGGGGCCAGCAGGCCGCGCGAGGAGGCCCGGTCATGCACTGGTACGGCGCCATTGCGACGGGCTTCGTCGTCGCAAGCCTTGCGAGCCTCGGCGGCGCTGCCCTTCACCAGGACGCGCGCGTTGCCGCTGTGGCTAGGGTGGGCCGTTCCGCTGGCGTGCATCGTCGCGTGGGGCTGGCTGCTGCGCGGCTTCTTCCTGCGCTAGTTCAAGCTCCAGCCCAGTTTCTGCGTCAGCCATTCAGCGCCGATGGCGCCCGGGCCGAGCGTCGTCGTCGCCCACACGAAGGCCGACGACCAGTTGGCGATGTGGAACGGCACGCGCGGCATTTCGCAGGCGCCGGCGGCCAGCGGCACCGCCGCGCGCAGCGGCCCGATGAAGCGGCCGCCGAAGACGCCGAGCGCGCCCCATTTCTCGAAGAAGGCGTGCCCGCGCGGCAGCAGCGTCGGGTAGTTCCGGATCGGCCACATGCGCGCGATCCGGTCGTGGAAATGATAGCCCAGCCAGTAGGACACCCAGTCGCCCAGCGCCGCGCCCAGCGCCGCCGCGAGCCAGATGGGCCAGAAATCGAGGCTGGCGGCCCCGATCAGCGCGCCCACGCCCCACAGGATGACCGTCGCGGGAACGAGCAGGGCCACGAACGCGAGGGATTCGGCGAAGGCGAGCGCGAAGACGATGGGCGCCGCCCAGGCCTGATGGACTTTCATGAAATCAAGCAAGACCTGCGCGAACTCGGGCATGGGGACGAACGGCTCCTGCGGGCGCCCGGGGACGCGCGGCGGCCTCTATATCACAAGGGTGAGCCGTTTGGCGGCCCGCGTGACCCCCGTGTAGAGCCAGCGGCTGCGGTGCTCGCGGAAGGCGTAGGATTCGTCGAACAGCACCACCTCGTCCCATTGCGAGCCCTGCGCCTTGTGCACGGTGAGGGCGTAGCCGTAGTCGAACTCGTCGGAATTCTTGCGCAGGGAGAACGGAATCTCGTCCTCGCTCTCGAAGAATATGGGCACGACGCCGATGCGCTGCGGCTTTCGGCCGGGGTCTTCGTCGGGCGTGACGCTCATGCGGAGCTTGCCGTTGCGCACGCCGGTCGCGGTCTGCACGCGCCACACGCCGCCGTTGAGCAGGCCCTTGGCGCGGTCGTTGCGCAGGCACACGAGCTTGTCGCCGGGCTCGGGCGTGGTGGACGTGCGATTGAGCAATTGCCGGATGCGCTTGTTGTAGAGGCGGCGCGTGCGGTTGAGCCCGACGAGCACCTGGTCGGCGCGACAGCACGGCGGCAGAATCGATGTCGTCGCGGCGGATGACGCGCGTCGTCGCCGTAATCGCCGACCTGCGGGCGCCCGCCCTCGCGCACGATCATCGACAGGCGAACGATGGGATCGCCCGCCGCCTGCCGGTGGACTTCCGAGAGCATCACGTCGGGCTCGGCCTCGGTGAAATAGCCGCCGCCCTTCACGGGCGGCAATTGCGCCGGATCGCCGAGCACGAGAACCGGCCGGCCGAACGAGAGAAGATCGCGGCCCAGCTCCTCGTCCACCATCGAGCATTCGTCGATGACGATGAGCTTCGCGTCCGCCGCGTCGCTGTCGCCGTTGAGCACGAAGGACGGCTCCTCGCTGTCGATCTCCTTGGGCCGGTAGATCAGCGAATGGATCGTGCGCGCGTTGGGACAGCCGCGCGACTGCATGACCAGCGCCGCCTTGCCGGTGTAGGCGGCGAAGACGACGTTGCCCTCGACGCCTTCCGCCAGATGGCGCGCCAGCGTCGTCTTGCCCGTGCCGGCGTAGCCGAAGAGACGGAACACCTGCCGCTCGCGCCCGCGCGTCTTCAGCCAACGGCCGACCTCGTCGAGCGCGCGCGCCTGTTCGGGAGACCAGTCGTGGGCCAATGAAACGTCCTCGTCCGCGCCGATTCGAGGGCGGGCTCCTTTCGTACACGAAGGGGCGCGGCCCACGCAAAAAGGGAGGGCGCGAGCCCTCCCTTTGCGTCAGCGACTGCTGCGCAGCCTACTTGATGAGTTCGCCGACCTTCTTCACCACCTCGGGCGGCGTCGCGTAGATGTCGCGGATCGTCTTTTCGAGATCGGCGCCGCTCACAGGATCGACGTCGAGGCGCAGCTTCTTCGCCTCTTCGCGGAACTGCGGGTCGGCCATCGCGGCGTCGAAGGCGCCGCGCAGCATCTTCACGCGCTCGGGCGGCAGGTTCGGCGGCGCGACGAACGGGCGCCCGATCGCCTGCCCCGCGTACAGGAAGCGGATCAGGGCGCGCTGTTCATCGGTTTTCGCAAGGTCGATGATCGCGGGCACGTCCTTGAGCGCGGGGTTCGCGGCGCCGGCCTTGAAGAGGACGCGCGCGACGCCCTTCTCGATCCAGTCCGGCCGGTCGTTGAGGATGCTGTCGTAGCTCTGGCAGATGCCGTCGACCTCGCCGCGCTCCATGGCGAGCATGACGTCGACCGACGAGCGGAAGCCCGACACGAGGCGGAACTTCAGGCCGAGGATTTGCGACAGCGCCTTCGGATACGTGTAGGTGCCCGTGCCGACGCCGGTGTCGCCGACGATGAGTTCGTTGGTCAGCATGTCCTGGACGTTGCGCACCTTCGCCTTGCCGCTGGCGATGCACACGTTCGTCTCGGTGGTCGGCGTGCCGATCCACGTCATCTCGAGCGCGTTGAAGCGTGCGCCCGTGGCGCCGGTGAGCGGGCCCGTCGGCGCGTCGCGCGCCACGATGCCGATCGTGGTTCCGTCCTTGGGCGCCACTGCGTAGATGTGGTTGAGCGCCACGAAACTGCCGCCGCCCGGCATGTTCTGCGGCACGACGTTGGGCTGGCCGGGCAGGAAGCGGCCCATGTGGCGCGACACCGTGCGGCCCCATGTGTCGTAGCCGCCGCCGGGGCCAAAGCCGATGATCATCGTCAGCGGCCTGCCGCCGGAAAAGGGGCTGTCCTGAGCCGTTGCGGGCGCTGCTGCGAATGCGGCCATGGCCGCGCAGACGACCTTTGCGCAGACGTGCTTCATGGGTCCCCTCCTCGTTTTTATGCTCCCGATGATCGCCCGGGCTGCGGATTTGTCAAACCGTCAGATGCGGTCGTGGCCGCGCTTTCGCCCCTGGCTGATGTCCAGGAACAGCTCTTCGAGCGGGATCGGGCGCTTGATGAGGCCGTGCGCGTGCGAATAGCGCACCAGCGTCTCGAGGTTATGCCGGTTGCGTTCGGTGAGGCCGTATTCCCACGGGTCGGGGCCGAAGATTTCCTCCTGCTCCTCCCACGCCTCGCGATACCAGACGAGGGGCACGATGCGCGGGTTCTCGACCCGCTGCATGCCGATGGCCTTGGCCTTCTCGAACGCCTTGTAGAGTTCGATCGGGACCCACGGATGCTTCTCGACGATCTCGCGCTTGATGCCCATCACGTGCATGATCGGGAAGATGCCGGTCTTGTCCCAGTAGCGGCGCTCCTCGCTCTTGTAGTCGGGCCACAGGCGCCCGACGGCGGGATGCTTTTCCGTGACCGGCCAGATGAGGTCGGGATGCAGCACCGCGTCCACCTCGCCCGACACGAGCATGTCCTCGCAATTCTGGTCGTCGCGCATGCGCGTCAGCTTGAGGCCCGCGGGCGGCTCGAAATCGACGTCCTCGTCGAGTTCGGTGATCCATTCGATGGACTTGTGCGGCACGCCGTATTCTTCCTCCAGGATGCCGCGCAGCCACAGGATCGCGGTGACCTGGTAGGACTTCACGGCGACGCGCTTGCCGATGAGATCCTTCGGGCTGTTGATGCCCTTCGACGTGTTGACGAAGGCGAAGCCGTGGCGGAAGCGGCGGTGCAGGAAGACGGGGATCGCGTCGAACGGCATGCCCTGGTCGCGGGCGACGATGTAGGACGAGCTCGACACCTCGGCCACGTCGAATTCGCGGTTGCGCAGAAAGCGCCAGTGCCGCGTGGTGGAATCGGGCGAGGTGACCATCGTCAGCTCGATGCCGTCGGGCTCCACGGCGCCTTCCTTCAGCGCGCGAACGATCTCGTAGTCGCCACAGCAGAGCGTGAGTTGCACCTTGTGCGCCATTCCCTTCGTTTCCCCTTGGTTTGTATGCGTCGAGGCATAGGGATGCGGCGCGGGGGGCGTGTCAAGCCTGCCGGGACATGCGCGCGCGCACGAAGGCGAGGGCGCGGCCGTCGATGGCCGCGAGGCCGCAGGCGATGAGCGCCATGCCCGCGAAATGCGAGGGGCGCAGGCGCTCGGCCAGCACGAGCCAGCCGAGCAGGATCGCCGTCACCGGCATGAGGAAGGTGACGAGCATCAGGTTGGTGGCGACGGTGGCCGCCAGCACCCGGAAATAGAGAAGGTAGCCGCCCGCCGTGCACAAAAGGCCGAGCGCCAGCACCGCGCCCAGCGCCGCAGGAGAGGCGCCTGCGATGTCGAGCGGGCGCTCCAGCACGAATGCGAAAGGGGCGAGCATCGCCGCCGCGATCGCGGTGGTCAGCGCCGCCGAGGCCAGAGGCGTGACGCCCGCTTTCGCAAAGCGCCGGCCGTAGACGCTGGAGAGGGCGTAGGACGCGGCAGCCGCAACCCCCGCCAGATGCGCAAGGACGCCGGCCTTCTCGAAGCCGAGCGCCGCCGGGCCGATGAGAACGACGACGCCGGCGAATCCCGCCAGCACGCCGACCACGCGGGCCGGCGTCATCTTCTCGTCGCTCGTCATCACATGGGCGAAGAGAACGCCGAACACCGGCGTCGTGGCGTTGAGGATCGAGGCGAGGCCGCTCGGGATCTGCGTCTGCCCCCACACGATGAGCAGGAAGGGAATGACCAGATTGAACGCGGCCATGACGCAGAAGGCGAAGAACGTGCGCCTGTCGATGCGCAGGCTCGCGCCGTTCGCCATCGCGACCGCGAGAAGCGCCAGGGCGCCCAGGAATACGCGCGCGAACACGAGGGTGAGCGGCGTGATGTCCGCAAGCGCGACGCCGTTGAAAAAGAAGGAGGAGCCCCAGAGAAAGGACAGCAGGGCTATCAGAGCCCAAAGCCGGCCGGTCATCGATTGGCGCCCCATCGGGTTCGGCGCCATCGGCGCGGCTGCATTGGCGCCATCGGCGCGGGTCCCCTGACGGCGGGGACGGGTTTTGCCTGGGTCCCGCCCCCGCCCGGCTACGCTGTCTTAGAGGGGACCTCGTAACCACCCTCTTCATACCCCCTCCCCCGGGCTGGACGCACGCGGAAAAACGGGCGGACTCGCGGCGATATGGGCTTGGCCTTGACCACGAGAGCCAAAAGCCAAGACTTTTCAGTGGGGCGCCGGGACAGGCGATTAACTGCCCCGCTAAAATGTCAGATCGCGCGGCTCTCCGGGGCCGCCGGCCAAGCTCCGGGGGCGACCCGGGCGTAGTGCCGGGAGGGCTGCAGGGGCACGCCGAGTCGCTCCGCGGCGTGCAGCGCCCAGTTCGGATCGTCGAGGAAGGCCCGGGCGAGGGCCACCTGGTCGACGGCCCCGGAAGCGACCGCCTCCTCCGCCATCTGCGGGCCGGCGATGTAGCCGACCGTGCGCGTGAGGATGCCCGACTCGCGCTTCACCTTCGCGGCGCGCTCGATGTTGAAGCCGGGGCCGGACGCGGGGCGCCCGCCCTGCACGATGTTGCCCGAGCTCACGCACACATAGTCGAAACCGCACGCCTTGAGCTCGCGCGCGAAGCGGACCGCATCGTCCACCGTCAGGCCGCCCTCGACGAAATCGGTGCTGGTGATGCGCGCGCCCAGCGCCACGTTCTTCGGCGTCGCCTCGCGCATGGCCTGCGCGACCGCGAGCGGGAAGCGCAGGCGGCGTTCTTCGTCGCCGCCCCATTCGTCCGTGCGCTTGTTGGAGAGCGGCGAATGGAACTGATGCAGCAGGTAGCCGTGGGCCGCGTGCATCTCGATCACGTCGAAGCCGATGCGGGCGGCGCGGCGGCAGGAGTCCGCGAAGGCGCGGATGACGTCGCGGATGTCCTGCTGGCTCATCTCGCGCGGCATGGGCTGGCCTTCGCCCGAGGGAATGGCGGAGGGCGCCAGCGTCTGCCACGCGCCCTTCTCGGGCGTGAGCATGCCGCCGCGCTCCCACGGCAGCGGCGTCGAGCCCTTGCGGCCGGCGTGCGACAACTGGATGCCGATCTTCGCGTCCGGCAGGCCGAAGCGGCGCGCCGAGGCGATGACGTGCGCAAGCGCGCGTTCGTTCTCGTCCGACCACAGGCCGAGGCACGCGGGGGAGATGCGCCCTTCGGGCGTCACCCCCGTCGCCTCGAGGACCGACAAGCCCCGCGCCCGACATCGCGAAGCGCATGACATGCTGGATATGGAAGTCGCTCGCCGTCCCGTCTTCGGCCGCATACATGCACATGGGCGAAATCACGATGCGGTTCGACGCCTCTATCGGTCCGATCTTGATGGGCGTGAAGAGGGCCGGCTGCATTCGTCTTCCTCCATGTGTTTTATTGGACTGGTTTGTTTGTCGTCAGGGTTCGGCGGTGAACGGCGCGCGCCCGCTGGCGAGCGCCGCGTCGAGCAGGTCGAGGCGATCCTGCCCCCAGAAGACCTCGCCGTCGAGCACATAGGAGGGCGACCCGAACACGCGGTCCTGCCGGGCGCGTTCGAAATTCGCGTCATAGGCGGCGATGGCGTCGTCCGTGCGCGCGGCGGCGAGCAGCCTGCGCGCGTCGAAACCCGCGGCCTGCGCGACTTCCGCCAGCACGTCCTCGTCGGCGAGGTTGCGCTCCTCCACCCAGATGGCGCGGAAGGCGAAGGCGACGAGCTGATGAACGGCCTCCTGGTCGCCCTGCTGCGCCGCGCTCATCATCGCGCGATCGGCGAGCTTGAAGTCGAAGGGCCAGTACCTGGGCCGCAGCACGAGCGGCACATCGCGCGCCTCGCGCCAGCGCTGCATCTCGACAAGGCGATAAGCCTGCCGGAAGGGATGGCGCTTGGACAGCGGCAGGCCGCCCGTGTCGGGGAAAAGCTCCATCAGGTTCACGGGGCGATAGTCGATGACGAGATCGCGAGCCTTTGCGATGCGCCCGAGCTCTGCGTGGCCCAGATAGGCCCAGGGGCTCATCAACGAGAAATAATAGGAAAGATTGCGCGCCATGGGGCCTCCCGGACGCCGATTGGCGCGGGTTGACGCCAAGAGTCAAGAGAGGTCAGGCGGGGGCGTCGCGGGCGTGGAAGCGTTCGTAGAACGTTTCGCCCTTCTCGCTCATGTCGCGCAATTGGGCGCCGGGCGCGAAACGGTCGCCGAACTTGCGCGCCAGCTCGTCGCAATGGGCGACGAACGCGCCCGCGCCCATGAGGTCGATGTAGCTCAGGACGCCGCCGGTGAAGGGCGCGAAGCCGAACCCCAGGATCGAGCCGACGTCCGCCTCGCGCGGGTCTTCGAGGACGCCCTCCTCCATGGTGCGCGCGGCCTCCAGCGCCTGCGCGATGAGGAAGCGTCGCTTGATCTCGGCCTGATCGACGTCGCCGGCGTCGATGCGGCGCGCCTGGCAGCGAGGAGATCCCGGCCCACAGGCGCTTGTCGCCCTTCTCGGGATATTCGTAGAAACCCTTGCCGTTCTTGCGTCCGAGGCGCCCGTGCTCGTTGACGAGCGCGTTCAGGATCGTCTCCTGCGCGGGATCGACCGCGGCCTCGCCAAGGTCCGCCTTCGTCGCCTCCAGGATGCGCCAGGCGAGATCGAGCGCCACCTCGTCGTTGAGCGCGAGCGGCCCAACGGGCATGCCCGCCTGCCGCGCGAGATTTTCGATCATCGCCGGCGGCACGCCCTCGCGCAGCATGAGATGGCCTTCGCGAATGTAGGCGAGAACGCAGCGGTTGGCGAAGAAGCCGCGTGAATCGTTGACGAGGATGGGCGTCTTCTTCAGCGCGCGCACGAAATCGAACGCGACCGCCAGCGCGCGCGAGCCCGTCGCCTTGCCCCGGATGACCTCGACCAGCGTCATGCGCTCGACGGGCGAGAAGAAATGCACGCCGACGAAGTCCTCCGGCGTGCGCGCGCTTTGCGCCAGAGAGGTGATCGGCAAGGTCGAGGTGTTGGACGCCAGGATCGCGCCCGGCTTCATGGCGGCGGACGCCTTCGCGATGACGTCGGCCTTGACGCGGCGATCCTCGAAGACGGCCTCGATGACGAGGTCGCAATCGGACAGGCGCGCGTAATCGTCCGCCGCCTCGATGCGCGACAGGAGCGCATCGCGATCGGCCGTCGTGGCGCGAGCGCGCATCACCATCTGGCTCATGAGCTTGTGGCAGACCTGCCGGCCCTGCTCCGCCAATTCGAGCGTGCGGTCGAGCAGGACCACCTCCATGCCGGCGAGCGCCGACACGTAGGCGATCGACGCGCCCATGAAGCCCGCGCCGATCACGCCGACGCGGCGCGGCGCGGACGGCGGCGCGGCCGGGCGCCGCGCGCCCTTGTTGAGTTCGCCCGTGGAGACGAACAGCGTGCGGATCATCGCGCGCGCCTGCGCCGAGCGCAGGATTTTCGCAAAGCGCCGGGACTCGACGCGCAGCGCGAGATCGAACGGCAATTGCAGGCCGTCGAACACCGATTGAAGGATCGCCTTGACCGCGGGATAATTGTCCTGCGTCTCGCGGCGATAGATCGCGTTCGCCGCGGGCCACACCATCATGCCGGCAGGCGAATAGACGCGCCCCGAGGGCAAGCGGAAATCCTTCTGGTCCCACGGAGCCAGCGGCTTTCCGCCGTTCCTGATCCAGGCGCGCGCGCGCTCGACGATCTCCGTGCGCGGCGCGATCTCGTGAACGAGGTTCATCGTCTTGGCCTGCTGCGGGCGGATCTGGTCGCCCTTGAACAGCATCTGCAAGGCGTCGCCCGTGTTCATCAGGCGCGCCACGCGCTGCGTGCCGCCCGCGCCGGGGAAGAGACCGACCTTCACCTCCGGAAGACCGACGCGCGTGGACGGATGATCTGAGACGACGCGGTAATGGCACGCCAGCGCGAGTTCGAACGCGCCGCCAAGGCACACGCCGTGAATGGCGATGGCGAAGGGCTTTCCGCACGTTTCAAGTCGGCGGTACAGCGCCGACAACGAGGCAGACTCTTCGAGAAAGGCGGCCAGCGCCTGTTCCTTTCCATCGCGCGCGACGCTCTGCGAAAAGCGCGCGCTCATGGCCTGGAGCATCGCAAGGTCGGCGCCGCCGGAGAAGCTGTCCTTGCCGGAGGCGATGACGCAGCCCTTGATCGCGGGATCGCCTGCGACCGTGTCGATCACCTCGCCCAGCTCCCGCATCACGTCGGCCGTGATGATGTTCATGGAGCGGTCCGCCATGTCCCATGTCAGCAGGGCGATTCCATCGTCGCCGGTCTCGAAGCGGAAGCTCGCCAGCTCCATCTTCATGTCAGACCCTCTCGATGATTGTGGCCGTGCCCATGCCCGCGCCGATGCACAGCGTCACGAGCGCGACGCCCTTGCCGGTGCGCTCCAGTTCATCGAGCGCAACGCCGACGAGCATGGCGCCGGTGGCGCCGAGCGGATGGCCCATGGCGATGGCGCCGCCGCACGGATTGACGATGTCCTCGCGCACGCCGAACGCCTGGATGAAGCGCAGCGCCACGGCCGCAAAGGCTTCGTTCACCTCGAACAGGTCGATGTCCGCGATGGTCATGCCGGCGCGCGCGAGAACCTTGCGCGTGACGTCGATGGGGCCGGTCAGCATCAGCGCTGGATCGGAGCCGATGTTGGCGAAGGCGCGAATGCGCGCGCGTGGCTTGACGCCCGCGGCCTGACCAGCCTGCGCGTTGCCGACCAGCACGGCGGCGGCGCCGTCGACGACGCCCGACGAATTGCCGGCATGATGCACGTGCTCCAGCGCCTCGATTTCGGGATGGGCCTGGATGGCGACGGCGGCAAAACCGGCCTGGTCCGCCATCATCTGGAACGAGGGCTTCAACGCCGCGAGCGCCTGCATGTTGGTGTCGGGGCGCATGTGTTCGTCGCGATCGAGGATCGTCAGACCATTCACGTCCGTCACCGGCGTAATGGAGCGCGCGAAGCGGCCTTCCTCCCATGCGCGCGCGGCGCGCTTCTGGCTCTCGACCGCGTAGGCGTCGCACTGGGCGCGGGTAAAGCCGTACTTGGTGGCGATGAGATCGGCCGAGACGCCCTGCGGCATGAAATAGGAGGGGATCGCGATGGCGGGATCCATCGGCCACGCGCCGCCCGATGCGCCGATGCCGATGCGGCTCATGCTCTCGACGCCGCCGCCGATCGCCATGTCGTGCTGGCCGCTCATGACCTGCGCGGCGGCGAAGTTCACCGCGTCGAGGCCGGAGGCGCAGAAGCGGTTGATCTGCACGCCCGGAACGCGCGCGCCATAGCCCGACGCCAGCGCCGCCGCGCGCGCGATGTCGCCGCCCGCCTCGCCCACGGGATCGACGCAGCCGAGCACCACGTCGTCGACGAGGGCGGGATCGAGCGCGCTCCGCTCGCGAAGCGCGGCGAGCGCGGTCGTCGCAAGCGAAAGAGTGGACACCTCGTGCAGCGCGCCGTCCGGCTTGCCGCGCCCGCGGGGCGTGCGCACGGCGTCGTAGATGAATGCGTCAGCCATGCGGCCACTCCCGCGAGGTCCGGTTCAGAAGGCTCCGTCCGGCATGTCGCTCATCGTACACGCTCCCGAGGTGATCCGCGCAAGCCGCAAGGCGGTTTCCGGCATCGTGCGCTCCATGAACCAGCGGCCGGACACGAGCATGGCCTGCATGCGCTCGGCGCCGAGCGAATCGGCGCTGCCGCGCCCAAGCGCCGCCTCGGCGATGCGGGCGTGCATCCAGCCGAGCGCAACGGTCCCGAACAGGTGCATGTAGTCGTAGGCGCCCGCCGCCGCGTTTTCCGGCCGGGCGATCGCGTTGTCCATGAACCAGAGCGTCGCCTTGCGCAGGTCGCCAAGGCCGTTCTTGAGCGGCGCAATCCACGCGCGCAGGGACGCGTCTTCCTCGCGCTGCCGCACGAACGCGCCGATCTCCTCGAGAAACGCCGCCATGGCGCGGCCGCCCTCGCGCGGCAGCTTGCGGCCGACCAGATCCATCGCCTGCACGCCGTTGGCGCCTTCGTAGAGCATGGGAATGCGGCCATCGCGCACGAACTGCTCCACGCCGGTCTCGACGATGTAGCCGTGGCCGCCGAAAACCTGCTGCGCCACAACGGCATTTTCGAAACCCTTGTCGGTGAAGACGCCCTTCAGCACGGGCGTGAGGAGGCCGACGATGTCGTCGGCCTTGCGACGCGCGGCGGCGTCGGGCGAGCGGTTGGCGATGTCCACCTGCAGCGACACGTAGATCATGAGCGCGCGCGCCGCCTCGTTGAACGAACGCATGTCGAGCAGCATCCGGCGCACGTCGGCGTGCACGATGATCGGATCGGCCGGCTTTCCCGGCTCCCGCGCGCCCGAGATGGCCCTGCCCTGCAGGCGCTCGCGCGCATAATTCGCCGCGTTCTGGCAAGCGAGTTCGCCAATGGCGAGGCCCTGCGCGGCGACGCCCAGCCGCGCCTCGTTCATCATCACGAACATCGCCGCCAGGCCGCGATGCTCTTCGCCCACGAGCCAGCCGATGGCGCCCTCGTAGTTGATGGTGCAGGTGGCGCTCGCGTGAATGCCCATCTTGTGCTCGATGGAGCCGCACGAAAACGCGTTGCGTTCGCCAGGCTCCCCGTTCGCGTCCGGGATGAACTTCGGCACGATGAACAGCGACAGCCCGCGCGAGCCCGCGGGCGCGCCGTCGATGCGGGCGAGGACCATGTGGATGATGTTGGCGGCCAGATCGTGCTCGCCCGCCGTGATGAAAATCTTCTGGCCCGTGATGGAATACCTGCCCTCGCCGAGCGCGCGCGCGCGCGTCCGGATCAGGCCGAGGTCGGTTCCGCACTGGGGCTCGGTGAGGCACATCGCGCCCGTCCAGCGGCCCGCGACGAGCGGCGGCAGATAGAGCTTCTTCAGCGCCGGCGGCGCGTGCGCCTCGATGGCGGTGATCGCCGATTGCGTCAGGCCGGGATAATTGGCGAAGCCGAGATTGGCGGAGGCCGTGAACTCGTTGACGATCGCCGCGAGCGTGTAGGGAAGGCCCTGGCCGCCGTACCCGGTGGACGCGGACAATCCCATCCAGCCGCCCGAAGCGTAAGCGGCCAGCGCCTGCGGAAAGCCCTGCGGCGTGCGCACCGATCCGTCTGCCTCGCGGCGGCAGCCTTCGCGGTCGCCGCTGGCGTTCAACGGCGCCAGCATGGTCTCGCAGAAGCGCGCGCCCTCACTCAGGATCGCTGCGACGGTGTCGAGATCGGCGTCCGCAAACCCCGGGAGATCGCGATGGCTCTCCCAGGCGAACACGTCCGCCAGCAGGAACATCGCGTCGGAAACGGGGGCCTTGTAGGCAGGCATGGCGTCTCCTCCCCAGCGCCGCCCTCGCAAGAGCGCGGGCCCGGCGGGTTCATCAAGGATGAGATAAACCCCGCCGGACGCTGGTCAAGACGCAAGCGCCGCGCACAAGCGCGGCGTTTCAGGAGCGTGGAACGGCGATCAACCCGTGCGGGCAAGCGGCTGGGCGCCGCCTGCAAAGCGCGCGTGGGCTGCGCGCAGGTCCGTGATCGCCTTGTCGAGATCGGCCTTCTGGCGCTCGAGCACGATGATCTGCGCGGCAATCTCGGCGGGCGCGAGCGTATCGGCGATCTCGAGTTCGCCGTCGGTCTGCAGCATCCGGTAGATGCGCGATAGCGTGAACCCGAGCTTCTTGACCTTGATGATGCGCTCCAGCCGCTGGCGGGAGCGTTCGTCGTAAAAGCGCGTCGCGCCATGGCGCAGCGGCGCGATCAGGCCGCGATCCTCATAGAACCTGAGGGTCCGCAACGTCACGTCGTAACGGCGGGAGACCTCGCCGATCGTCCAATAGTCCTTCGGGAAGCCGCCATCCTCCGACGCCGCCGGGGCGTCCGGGACTTCTTTGAAATCAATGCGGTAATTCATCTGAAAAACACCTGGGCCGATCCGTTCGCGGGCTCCCTCGGAGCCTCGTACGCGCCGTTTCGGTAAGTAAGGAGGTTACATAAGTCTAGCTCAAGATGCAACCCAAGGTTGTAAGACCCGAGCGCCACGGCGGGCCGCCTCGCCAACTCGCTCCCATAGTTAACCTGACGTTTACCACGTTCCGAAAGACTGCCTTCACCGGTTCGGCACTGGGCGCGACGCGTCCGGCGCCGGCGCAAGATCGAGAGCGGGGCCTGACCCCGGCGAGCGCAAGATGAGCAGAGCGGCTTCGTTGAGTGGCAAAAAGCACGACGCACAGACGCGCGAGGCCGCGCTGGATGCGGCGCGCCGCGCGGGGCTGTCGCTCACCGAATGGCTCGACGAGACATGGCGTCTCCACGCCGCCGACATCCGCGCGCACGTGGACGACCTCGACGATGACGAGCGCGCCTATGCGGTCGCGCGGCGCCTGGCGCACCGCCGCTCGCCAGGCGAGGGTTCGCGCCGGTCCGACCGCCATGCCGCCGAGGCGTCCGGGGGCCGCCGCGCCGCGCGCGATCCCGACGAGATGATCTGGTCCCGCGCCGACCGCGCCCTCGACGAGATGACGACGGACCGTCCTCGCGAACAGAGCGCGCGCGAGCGTTACGAAGCGGCGCGCGAAGAGCGCGCATGGCGCGAGGAAAACAGGACACGACCCGCGCGCCGCCTCAGCGTCGACGAGGCTGTCGACGACATCGCCGAGCGCCAGAGCGAACTCGAATTCGGGCGCGCGCGCACCCATCGCGCCACGGCGGAAGACGCGCGCCAGCCGGTTCTCAGACGCGAGTTGTCGAAGCTCGCCGATTCGCTCGCCGACCTGCAGCGCGGATCGGCTGACGCGGCGAGCGCGAAGGATTTCGAGGCGCTGCGCGCCGACGTCGCGCACATCGCGCGCGGATTGTCGGCGCTCGCCCCGCGCCAGTCGGTCGAGCACATCGAGGCGGCCGTGAACGATCTCGCACGCCGTATCGCGGACGCGCGCGATGGCGGGCTCGTGCAGGATTTCATCGCGCCCGTCGAGGCGCTGGTGGGCGACCTCAAGCGCGCGGTCGTCGGCGCCGCGCCCACCGCGGCGCTCGAAGCGGTCGAACGGCGCCTGGGCGCACTGGCCCGCAACGTCGAGGCGCTCGCGCAGACGCGCGTCGATCCCGATTCGATCTCGAACCTGCTCGAACACAGCCAGGACATTCGCGAGATGCTCGCGGCGGCGGCCGCGAGCCGGCCGAACGTGGAGGCTCTGGAAAAGCGCATCATCGACCTTGGCGCGCGCATCGACAGGATCGCGGAGCGCGGGCAGACCCACGCGGGCCTCGACGCCGTCGTGCAATCGGTCGCGCAGATCCGCGCCGAACTCGAACTTCAAAACCCCATCAAGGCCGTCAAGGCGCTCGACGGGCGCATCGACGCGCTCGCGCGCAAGATCGGCGAGGCGGCCTCGCGCTCGGACGTGGACGCGCACTTCGCACAGCTCGGCAAGCGCCTCGACGCGATGCACCGCGACCTCGCCGAGCGCGCTCCCGAGAGCCGCAAGCTCGAAGCGATGATGAGCGCGCTTCAGGCGCGCATCGAGGAGGCGCGCGGCGTGGCCGGTCCGGCCGAGATGCGCGATCTCGTCACCCAGTTGATGGGCCGGCTCGACCAGGCGATCGGCGCGGGCGCCAACCCGGCGACCATCGCCGCGCTCGAAGACCAGATCGCGCGCGTGGCCGCGCGGCTCGACTCCCAGACCCGCGAGGCCGCGCCTGGAGCGCAGGCCGCCGATCTCACGCGCATCGAATCCACGCTCGACGTCATCGTGCGCCGGCTGGAGAACCCGCTTCCGCTGGCCGCCGCCGCGCAAGTGCAGGAAACAGTGCGCCTTCTCATCGAGCGTTTCGAAGCGACGCTTCGCACCGGCGTGACCGGCGAGACGCTGGCGGCCATAGAACGGCGCCTCGCGGACGTCGCGACGCGGCTCGACGCGCCCGTGACGGCGGAACTCGACACCGCGCGTCTCGAGTTGATGGTGCAGGATCTGGCCGCGCGGATGCAAGAGCCGGGCATGGCGCCGCACGACATCGCGGAAATCAAGGAGACGCTGGCGCGCCTGGCGGACCGCATGGAGACAGCCCTGCGCGGCGAGGCCGACACGTCGGCCATTCGCGCGCTCGAAGACCAGATCGCCGCGCTGGCGGCGCGCACCGATGCGGCGAGCGGGGCGGGACTGGCGAGCCTCGAGCGTTCGCTTGCGCAGATCCATGACCAGATGGAGCGCCTGCGCACAGAACTCGACGGCCCCGCCCGCGAGGTCATCGAGCGCGAGATCGCGGACCTGCGCACAATGCACAGCGCCTCCGACCGGCGCACGCACGCGACGCTGAACGCCGTCCACGAGACGCTCGAAAAGGTCGTCGACCGCCTCGCGATGCTCGAAGACGAGATCGAGGCCGCGCCAAAGGCGACCATTCCGCCTGCAAGCCAGGTTGCGCAGGCGCAGACGCCGCTTCTTCCGCGCGCCGCCGGCATCGATCCGGTCGACGATTACAAGCCGTCGATCGAACTGAATTTCGGACCCGCCGTCGCCGAGCCGGAAGCGCCCGTGGCAAGGCCGCCTCTTGCAGCCTCGCACGCGCCATCGCCAGCCGCGCCTGGGCGCGCTTATGAACCGGCTCCAATGGTTGCCGAGCAACCGGCGCTGCGCGCGTCGGGCGTGCGAAGCGAGACGTCGGGATCGGCGGCGCCGCGCATCAACAGCGCGACCGATGATTTTCTGCTCGAGCCGGGCTCGGGCAAGCCATCGGCGCGCGTCGTCGCAGCCGCGCTGCAGTCTCAGCAGAACGCGCCGGCGCCAGCCGCAGCGCCCGCACGCGCCGAGCAGCAACCGCAAGCCGCCCTCGCGCCGCGAGAGCGACGCCGACGCGCGCGCGCAAGCGGTAGGCGAACCCGCCGCGGTGGAACCGGACGCCGCCGGCGCGCAGGCCAATTTCATCGCCGCCGTGCGCCGCGCGCAGCAGGCGGCGAGCGCGGCCGCGGCGCCCCGCGAAACCGGCTCGACCGGCAACCAGATCCTCGACGAAGCCCGCGCCCGCGCGCGCGCAGCGGCGGCGCAGGCCGAAGCCAGTGAGAGCAAGCCGTCCGGAGGCCCCATCGGTCTTGCGAAGTCGCTCTTCAGCGGCCGCAGGCGCAAGTCGATCGCGGGGCTCTCGGCGCTCGTGATGGCGCTCGGCGCCGTGCAGGCGGCGAGCATGTATTACCAGTACGAGGGCGCCAAGCCGATGAAGTCGGCGGAAAACCGCACGGCGCCCAAGCCGCAGCCGCCGCTGCCCGAGAAATCCACCGCGCGCGCGGAGGCTCCCTCGCCTTCGCCCGCGCCCGCGCCCTCGCCGCTGTCGGAGCGGTTCGCGCAGGCCTCGCGCGCCGCTCCGAACGCGACACCCCAGGTCGCGGACATGACGCCGGTGGCGAGCGTGCCGGCGAACGCCTCCATTGCTTCCCGGCCCAGCGCGCCTGCGCCGCGCGATCCGTTCGCGCTCGCTGCGGCGGGCGACGCCCACGCGCAATACGAACTCGGCGTGCGCTTCGCCGACGGACGCCATGCGCAGCGCGACGCCGCCAAGGCGATCGACTGGCTCTCGAAGTCTGCGGCGCAGAACTTCGCGCCGGCCCAGTACCGGCTCGGCGTGATCTACGAAAAGGGTCTCGGCGTTCCGCGCGACGGCGAGCGCGCCCGCACGCTCTATCTCGCGGCGGCCGAGCGCGGCAACATCAAGGCGATGCACAATCTCGGCGCGCTCCTCGCCGACGGCAGCGTCGGCGGCAAGCCCGATTATGCGGCCGCCGCGCGCTGGTTCCGCCAGGCCGCCGAACACGGCGTGCGCGACAGCCAGTACAACCTCGCCGTCCTCAGCGCCCGCGGCCTCGGCGCCGCGCAGGATCTTCTGCAGAGCTACGCGTGGTTTGCCGCCGCCGCGGCGCAGGGCGACACGGACGCGGGCGTCAAGCTCAAGGAAGTCGCCTCCCGCCTCGACGCCGCCCAGATGGCCAAGGCCCGGGCGATGGCCGACGCCCATCGGCCAAGGCAGGGCGACATGTCGGTGAACGATCCGGCCGAGCCGGAAGGCGGCTGGGCCATCGCTCCCGAGCCCGCAGCGCCCAAGCCGAGCGCCAGCCGGTCACCAAAAATTTCATCTCTCTGAGTATGTTGACGCATTGACGCGCAAGCGTCGGGGTTGCTTCTAGCGCCTTCGAGCCCGGCCTCGCAGCCGGGCCGGCGCGCGTTGGAGCGCCGCAGCAAGGGGCATGGATTCGCGCGTGGAAATTTACCTGCCCATCGCTGAAATGCCCGTCAACATGTTCCTCATCCTGGGGATGGGCGTTGCGGTCGGGTTCATTTCCGGCATGTTCGGCATCGGCGGCGGATTTCTGCTCACGCCCCTCCTCATCTTCGTCGGCATTCCCGCCGCGGTCGCAGTCGCCACGCAGGGCCCGCAGATCGCCGCGTCCTCCATGACCGGCTCGCTCGCCTACTGGCGGCGCAAGGCGATCGACTTCAAGCTCGCCTATGTGCTGCTGGCCGGCGGTCTCGTGGGAACGGCGCTCGGCGTCGCTGTTCTTCAACCAGATGCGCCGCGTCGGCCAGCTCGACACGGTCATCACCCTCTCCTACGTGGTGCTGATGGGCACGGTCGGCGTGCTGGTGACGCTGGAGAGCGCCAAGGCGACGTTCGGGCGCGGCAAGGACCAGCGCAAGAAGATCGCCGGCCGGCATCGCTGGTTCGAAGGCCTGCCGCTGAAGATGCGCTTCCATCGCGCCGGCATCTACGTGAGCGCCATTCCGCTGATGGGCGTCGCGCTGATGATCGGCTTCGCCGGCGCGGTGCTGGGCATCGGCGGCGGATTCATCCTCGTGCCTGCGCTCATCTACATTTTCCGCGTGCCGGCCAACGTGGTCGTCGGCACGAGCCTGTTCCAGATCCTGTTCACGATGATCGCGGCGACGATGTTCCACGCCGCCACCAACCAGTCGGTGGACCTGTTCCTGGCGCTGCTGCTGATGACGGGCGGCGTGTTCGGCGCGCAGTTCGGCGCGCGCGCGGGGGCGAACCTGCGGGGCGAATACTTCCGCCTGCTGCTGGGCATGCTCATCCTCATCGTGGCGGCGCGCTTCGCCACCGAAGTGTTCTCGCCGCCGCGCGAGCCCTTCTCCGTGACCCAGACGGAGACGGTGCGATGAGGCGCCTCGCGATCGCGCTTCTGGCCGTTCTGGCCCTTGCGGGCACAGGCGCGCAGGCGCGCGCGCAGAGCCTCGTCGCGGCCCTCTCGACCGAGAACGTTCCCATCCTGTCGAACTTCACCGGCGAACGCATCGCCGTGTTCGGCGTGATCGACCCCGGCAATTCCGTGCGCCCGAAGGACGGGTACGACGTCGTGGTGAGCGTGCGTGGCCCGCGCGGCGCCGTCACCGTTCGCCGCAAGGAAAGATGGGCCTTCATGTGGCTCAACCTCGACGCGCGGCGCTACATCGCGATTCCCTCCTTCATCTCCATCGTCTCCAACCGGCCGCTCGATCTCATCGCGCAGGCCGAGGTGCGCGACGACCTGCGCATCGGCGTCGACGCGCTGATCCCGCCGCAGACCGCTGTGCGCGGGGCGAACGATCCCGTGTTTCGCGATGCGCTGCAGAGAATCCGGCGCGATCAGGGCCTGTTCCTGGAAGACGACGAGAGCGTGCGCTTCATCACGCCGACCGTGTTCCAGGCGCAGATCGAACTGCCCGGCGCCGTGCCGCTCGGCGCATACGACGTGGAAGTGGCGCTGTTCTCGGACGGGGCGCTGGCGGCGCGCACGAGCCTCAAGTTCACCGTTTCAAAATACGCCGTCGAGCAATGGGTGGCGGAAGCCGCACACAGGACGCCGATCTTCTACGGCGCGGCGACGTCTCTCATCGCTTTGCTGTTCGGCTGGCTGGCGAGCGTCATCTTCCGGCGGGACTAGTCCGGCCAGCAGCTCGCCTGCCCCACGCCATAGACGCCGTTGCGGCCGAGCACGTGGGCGCGCATGAGGCCGGCGGGAAACAGCGGCGCGAACGCCGGATCGCGAATGTTGAGCCCGCCCGCATAGGCGCCAAACGCTGGCATGACGCAACGCTCTCCATCGCTGACGAAGCAGCGCCGCCGAATGCCGCCGCTGCGCGAGACGACGCGCGCGACGGGATGCAGATGGCCGGCGATCTCCGCCCGGCCGCCCGCCACGGGCTCGTGACGCAGCGTGAGACCGTGGAAGGCCAAGGAACTCACGCCGCTCGCCGCCGGCGAAATCTGGAACCTGCGGATCGTGGTTGCCCGCGATCCAGAGAAAATCGCGTCCGCGCTGGAGATCGGCGAGGGCGCGGCGATCCTCGTCCGCCATGCGCTCGCCGGCGCGCACGTCGTGGAAGGAATCGCCCAGCGCCACGATGGCGCGCGGGGCAAGGCGCATCACGACGGCCGCCAGCCGCGCCAGGGTGGCGGCGGTGTCGTAGGGCGGCAGCAGCACGCGGCGCGCGGCATAGGCGGACCCCTTCTCCAGATGCAGGTCCGCGACCACCAGCAGGCGCTCGGCCTCGTGGAAGAGAACGCCGGAGAGGTCGGCGACGAACTCGACGCCGGCCAGCGTCAGCCGCCCGATCCCCTCATCCCTCGCAGCCGCCAGACTCATTGCCCCATCGCTTCCTGCGCGAGCGCCTGCGCGGCCTCGGCCAGAACCTGATCCTGCGCTTCGCCGTAAACGGGTTCACGGCCGATTTCCAGCATGACCGGAACCGCGAGCGGAGAAACGCGCTCCAGCGATTGATGCACGATTCGCCCCTGGATGCGCGAGAGGAGATCGGCGAGGCGGGCGAGATCGAGCAGGCCGGTGGAGGCGTCGTCGCGGGCGGCGCGCAGCAGCACGTGGTCGGGCTGGTGGCGGCGCAGCACGTCGTAGATGAGGTCGGTCGAGATCGTCACCTGCCGGCCGCTCTTCTCCTTGCCGGGGAAGCGCCGCTCGATGAGGCCGGAGATGACGGCGCAGGCGCGGAACGTGCGCTTCATCAGCGCCGATTCCTGCAGCCATTCCTCGAGGTCGTCGCCCAGCATGTCCTGGCTGAACAGTTCGGCCAGCGAGGCGCGGCCCGCCGCCAGCGCGCCCGCGACATCGCCCAGCGACCAGACCGCGAGCGCGTATTCGTTGGCGACGAAGCCCTGCGGGCGCAGGCCCATGCGCTCCATGCGCCGCGTCAGCAGCATGCCGAGCGTCTGGTGCGCGAGGCGCCCCTCGAACGCGTAGGCGACGAGATAGAAGCGCCCGCCGCGCGGAAACGTCTCGACCAGAAGATCGCCCGCGCGCGGGCAGGCGCGACACGCGCTTCTGGATCGCCAGCCATTCGCGCACCTGCTCGGGCAGCGCGCGCCAGTTGCGCGGATTGGACACGAGCTTGCGCACGCGCTCGGCGAGGTAGGTGGAGAGCGGAAACTTGCCGCCCGCATAGGACGGCACTTTCGGCGCGTCCGAACTGGCGCGCGAGACCAGCGCCTCGTTCTCGACGATGCCTTCGAGCGCGAGGATTTCGCCGCCGAACACGAACGTGTCGCCGGGGCTCAGCGTTTCGAGAAAGTATTCCTCGATCTCGCCCAGCACGCGCCCGCCGCGCGCCAACGGCCCCGTGTACGAGGGCCGCGAGGCCGCGTCGCCGGGCAGCTTTGCGGGATAGAACAGCATGCTGCCGCCGCCGGACGCGCGCGCGCTTGACCTTCTTCGCGCGGCCGCGCACGAGGCGCACTTTCAGCATGTCGGACTCGACGATGGTGCCGACGTTCATGCGCCAGCTTTGCGCGATGCGCGGATTGGCGACGCGCCACAGGCCGTCCTTGTTGATGCGAATTTTCGCGAAGCGGTCGTAGGTCTTGAGCGCGTAGCCGCCCGTCGCGACGAAATCGAGCGCGGCGTCGAAGTCCTCGCGCGACAGGCGCGCATAGGGCTCGGCGCTGCGCACCTCGTCGTAGAGCGCGTCGGCGCTGAACGGCGCCGCGCACGCCATGCCGAGGATGTGCTGGCAGAGCACGTCGAGCGCGCCGGTGCGCAGCGGCGGCGAATCCTGCGCGCCCTCGCGGGCGGCGTCGATGGCGGCGCGGCATTCCAGCGCCTCGAAGCGGTTGGCGGGAATGAGGATCGCGCGCGAGGGCTCGTCGAGCCTGTGATTGGCGCGGCCGATGCGCTGCATGAGGCGGCTGGCGCCCTTTGGCGCGCCGACGTTGATGACGAGATCGACGTCGCCCCAGTCGATGCCGAGATCGAGCGTCGACGTGCAGACCACGCCCTTGAGCTTGCCCTCCGCCATCGCCGCTTCCACGCGCGCGGCGCTGGCCCGCGTCGAGCGAGCCGTGATGCAGCGCGATGGGCAGCGAGTCCTCGTTGATGGACCAGAGCTGCTGGAAGATCGCCTCGGCCTGCGCGCGCGTGTTGACGAAGACGAGCGCCGTCTTCGCGCCCTTGATGGCGGCGTAGATTTCGTGGATCGCATGCCACGCGCCGTGGCCCGACCAGGGCAGGCGCTCGCGCGTGTCGAGCATGGAGAGGTCCGGCGCGGCGCCGGGCGGCGCGACGACAAGCGCGGACATCGCCCGCGCGCCGGACTCGCCTGCGTTCTGCGCGACGAGATAGCGGCGCAATTCATCGGGATCGCGCACGGTGGCGGAAAGCCCTGTGGCCGCGAGCCCGGGCGCGATCGTGCGCAGGCGCGCAAGATCGAGCGCGAGCAGGTCGCCGCGCTTGGAGGTGACGAGCGCGTGCAATTCGTCGAGCACGACGCGCTTCAGCGAGCCGAACAGATGCGGCGCGTCGGCGCCGCCCAGCAGCAGCGCGAGCTGTTCGGGCGTCGTCATCAAAATGTCGGGCGGATCGCGGCGCTGGCGCTGGCGGCGCGAGGCGGGCGTGTCGCCGGTGCGCGTTTCGATGCGCACCGGCAGGTTCATGTCGATGACGGGCGCTTCGAGATTGCGCGCGACGTCGACCGCGAGCGCCTTCAGCGGCGAGATGTAGAGCGTGTGCACGCCGGGCGCGCGATCGCGCCGGCGCGTGCCGGCCAGATCGACGAGGCTGGGCAGGAAGCCCGCCAGCGTCTTGCCCGCGCCGGTGGGCGCGACGAGCAGCGCGCTCTCCCCGTGGCGGGCCAGCGCCAGCAGGTCGAGCTGATGACCGCGCGGGCTCCAGCCGCGCGCGGCGAACCAGCTTGCGAAAGCTTCCGGCAATGGCGGCTGGCGCGGGCGGCGGGTCACCGGCGAAATCTAGGCGCGCGCGAGAGCGCAGACCAGACCCGGGCACATCCCGGCCCGGCGTCCTTGCGCGTCGAGGCGTCATCGAGAACGGCGACATTGAAGCCGTGGGCGCCGGCGAGCCGGTCCACATACGCGCGCGAATGCGCGTAGCGCAGGTCCGCGCCCAAGGCCCAGTCCGCGCCCTCGCCGCGCTGCACCGTGAAGGCGAGAAGCCCGCCCGCCTCCACGACGCGCGCGCTTTGTGCAAACACGGGTTCGAGATCGCCGATGTAGACGAACACGTCGGCGGCGACGACGAGATCGGCGCTGCCCTTCCCTTGCGAGGCGAGATAATCGACCACGTCCGCGACGTGCAGGTGAGAATATCTGCCCGTCAGCCGCGCGGCCTCGATCATCTTCGGCGACAGGTCGCAGCCGTTCATGGAGTCGACGCGCGTCCATAGTTCGGCGGCCATGAGGCCCGTGCCGCAGCCCAGATCGAGCGCGCGGTCGAAATGGAATTCGCGGCCGGTTTTTCCGCAGGCGCGCTCGATGGCGTCCATCAGCAGCTCGGGTCCGCGATAGGCGAGCGCGCCGCGCAGATGCGCGTCGAACCGCGGCGCGTATTCGTCGAACAGCGCCCGCACGTAGTCGCGCGGCGGCGCCGGCGGCGCGGCGCCTGCCCCCAGCGCCGCGATCCGGAGGTCCGCGCCCAGCACGCCGGACGGGTCGAGCCGGCCCGCCTCCGCCCACGCGGCGCGGGCGCCGGCCGGGTCTCCGAGGCCTGCGAGAGAATCGCCCAGCGCCAGATGCGCGGGAGCCCAAAGAGGCGCGATTTCAATCGCCTGCCGGAAGAGGTCGGCGGCGGCGGCGAAATCCTTCTCCTTCAGCGCGCCCGCGCCCCATTGGTAGCGGCGGTCGGCGAGGAGATCGCCGGACGAGGCGCTCACGACACGACCGGCACGACAGACGCAACCATTGGCGGACCTCGGGCGTTGGAGCTTCGGGCATGTGCGCGCGCGCACATCGGCCGGGACGAGACCCCATTACAAAGGGAACGTGGATCGGCGCAAGTTTGCCGCCGGACCAGAGTGTGCAGGAGCATCGCCATGGAACGCAGGTTTCTGGAAGTTCTGATCCTCGCCCTTGTCGCTGGGCCCATGGTCGCTCTCGCGGTTTCGCAGGCTGCGCGCAGCTCGGAGCCCAATTTCGACAAGGCGCCGCCGCTGACGATCACCTCGCGCCCCGCCGACGGCATGAGCGCGGCGCCCGGCCTGCGCTTTTCCAGCTTCGACGCCGACGGCTGCGCGTTCATGAGCCGCGCCGTGATCGACGACACTGGCCGCGTGCGCACCGTCAACGAGATGTTCTGCAAGCACTGAGGCCTTACCGCCGCCACGGCGCTCCCCTATCTTGCGCTGATGGCGCAGCCGCTTCTTCTCACGCCCACGCCCGCCGGGCTCTATTGCCAGGCGGGCGATTTCCATATCGACCCCGTGCGCGCCGTGCCGCGCGCGGTCATCACGCATGGCCATTCCGACCACGCGCGCGCCGGCCATGGCGCGGTTCTCGCCACCCGCCAGACGCTCGACATCATGGCGCTGCGCTACGGCGAGGCGTTCTGCGAGACGCGCCAGAGCGCGAGCTATGGCGAGACCGTCACGTTCAACGGCGTCGAGGTGACGTTCCATCCAGCCGGCCACGTTCTGGGTTCGGCGCAGATCTGCGTGTGCGACGGCAAGAAGCGCATCGTCGTGTCGGGCGATTACAAGCGCGCGCGCGATCCCACCTGCGCGCCGTTCGAGCCGATCGCTGCGACGTGTTCATCAGCGAGGCGACGTTCGGCCTGCCGGTGTTCCGGCACGCGGACGCGACGCGCGAGGTCGGCAAGCTCATGTCCTCGCTGACGCTGTTCCCCGAGCGCGCGCATCTGGTGGGCGCGTATTCGCTGGGCAAGGCGCAGCGCATGATGGCGCTGGCGCGCGAAGCGGGATGGGACAGGCCCATCTGGATTCACGGCGCGCTGGAAAAGATCACCGAGTACTACACGCGCGAGGGCGTCGACCTCGGCGAGGTGCGCAAGGTGACGGCGGCCGATCGCCCGAAGCTTTCGGGCGAGATCGTGCTGTGTCCGCCGAGCTGCATACAGGACGTGTGGTCGCGCAAGTTTCCCGATCCCGTCGCCGCGTTCGCATCCGGCTGGATGCGCGTGCGCGCCCGCGCGCGCCAGCGCGGCGTCGAGCTGCCGCTCATCGTGTCCGACCATGCGGACTGGGACGACCTGTGCGCCACGATCCGCGAGACGCAATGCAGCGAATTGTGGGTGACGCACGGCGAGGCCGACGCGCTGGCGCACTGGGCGTCCACCATCGGCCTCAAGGCGCGCCCGCTGCATCTGGTGGGCTACGGCGACGAGGAGGAAGGCGCGCAGCAAGAGGCGCTGCAAGGCGCGCCCGTCGAGGGCGCCGCGTGAACAGTTTCGCCGAGCTTCTCGACCGCGTCGCGTTCGAACATTCGCGCAACGGCAAGCTGCGGCTGATGGCGGATTTCTTCCGCCACACGCCCGATCCAGACCGCGGCTGGGCGCTGGCCGCCATCACCGGCGCGCTGACGTTCCGCCACGCCAAGCCGGCGATCATCCGCGCAGCTGATCGCCGAGCGCACCGATCCCGTGCTGTTCGAGATGAGCTACGATTACGTGGGCGATCTTTCCGAGACCGTCGCGTTGCTGTGGCCCGCGCCCGACGCCGGGCCGGGGCACAATCGACCGCCGCCGCCGACGCTGTCGGAGGTCGTCGAAATCCTGCACGAAACGAGCAAGGCCGCACTGCCCGGCGCCATCGCGCGCATGCTCGACCAGTTGGACGAAACCGGCCGCTGGGCGCTGCTCAAGCTCATCACGGGCAGTCTGCGCGTCGGCGCATCGGCGCGGCTCGCCAAGACGGCGCTGGCCTCGCTGGGCGATCTCGAACCGAACGCCATCGAGGAGGTCTGGCCGGGCCTCGCGCCGCCCTATCTCGATCTCTTCGCGTGGGCGGAAGGACGCGCGGAGCGCCCCGTCACCAGCGATCCCGCGCCGTTCCATGCGCCGATGCTCGCGCACGCCATCGAGGAGGCCGATCTCGCCGCCCTCGATCCGGCCGACTTCGTCGCCGAATGGAAATGGGACGGCATTCGCGTGCAGGCAGTGGTCGGGCTCGACGCGGACGGGCGCCGCGTCGGCCGGCTTTATTCGCGCACCGGCGAGGACATATCGGGCGCCTTTCCCGATCTGATGGAGGCGATCTGCGCGGACGCGTTCGGCGAGGCGGCGATCGACGGCGAACTGCTCGTCGTGCGCGAGGGCAAGGTCGAGTCGTTCGGCACTCTGCAGCAGAGGCTCAATCGCAAGAAGGTGGATGCGAAACTCGTGGCGGAATATCCCGCGCACGTTCGCGCCTACGATCTGTTGAGCGAGGCGGGCGAGGACTTGCGCACGCTGACCTTCGGCGAGCGGCGCGCGCGGCTGGAGGCCTTCATCGCGGCGCGCCAGCCGGCGCGCTTCGACCTGTCGCCGCAAGTGCCGTTCTCCACATGGGACGACATCGCGGCCTATCGCCGCGATCCCGCGAGCGCGGGAGCGGCGGACGAGGCGCCCGCGATCGAAGGCCTGATGCTGAAGCGCGTGGATTCCATCTACACGCCCGGACGTCCGAAAGGCCCGTGGTGGAAGTGGAAGCGCGATCCCTTCACGGTGGATGCGGTGCTGATGTACGCGCAGCGCGGCCACGGCAAGCGCTCCTCGTTCTATTCCGACTACACGTTCGGCTGCTGGCGCGAGGGCGCGAGCGGCGACGAACTCGTGCCTGTGGGAAAGGCCTATTTCGGATTCACCGACGCCGAACTCAAGCAGCTCGACAAATGGGTGCGCGAGCACACGACCAACCGCTTCGGCCCCGTGCGCGAAGTCGAGGCCAATCGCAAGACCGGCCTCGTGCTGGAAATCGCGTTCGAGGGCGTGCAGCGCTCCACGCGGCACAAGTCGGGCGTGGCGATGCGGTTTCCGCGCGTGGCGCGCATCAGGTGGGACAAGCCCGCGCGCGAGGCCGACCGGCTGGAGGCGCTCGAGGCGCTGGTGGGCGAACGCAAGCTGGCGGGCGCGTAGCCTACGCGCCGCGGTCGACGCCCATCACGTCGCCGTCGCCATAGAGCAATCCCTCGACGAAAATCCGGCCGGGGCGGGTTTCGGATTCCTTGCGCCGCAGGCTCGTCGCGAGTCCCGCGATGCTGGCGGCGAGGAAGCCGCCGAGCGCCCCGGCGGTCATCACGGGAATCTGGAAGGCGCCGTCGCGCCAGCCCAGCGGGATGCAGACGATCGCGATCGCCGCGCCGATCGCCAGCGCCAGCGCCGCGTCGGCCGCCGTGGCGCGCGACCATGCCGACAGGAGCAGCAGCGGCGCGATCGTCGTCGCGCCGACGAGCACTGCGAGCGCGAGCGCGTTCTGCTCGCCCGCCGGCGCCGCCGACGTCATGAACGTCATGCCCAGCGCCAGCGCGATCATCACCAGGCGCGCGGCGGCGAGGCGTCGGCTGGTGAGGGCGACGCGCTCGCGTCCGGCGAACAGGAGATCCTGCCCGAGCGCGGTCGCGCACGCCTGCACGGCGCCCGCCGCGAGCGCCAGCGCGATGGCGAGGAAGCCCGCCGCCACAAGGCCTGCGACCGCGAGACTCAATCCGCCAAGTTCCGGCGCCGCGAGGGCCAGATACCGGCCCGTTGTCCACAAATGCTCGGAGCCGATCCGGCCGGAGAACCCTTCCACGCCTGCGCACAGCAACGCGGCGGCGCGCGGCGAGGCGACATGCTGGCCGCAGATCGAGAGCAGGCCCTTGTCGCTGGCGACATAGATGAACGCCGGCAGCGCCTCGGGCCGCTTGCCGATGACCAGCGCATCGAGCGCCAGCGCCGAAACGGCCATCGCGACCATCAGCGCGGCGACGAGGACGAGGAAGGCGATAAAACCGATCGTGCCGGCGCGGCTGGTGAAACGCGCGCTGCGGGCCGCGATCATCGGCGACAGCAGGGGCGCGAGGGCGGCGACGCCAACCGCGACGCCCGCCGCCATGACGAAGAAGCCGAACGGCGAGGCCGGCGCCGGCGCATTCCACAGCGCCATGCGCGCCAGCGCCTCGGTCCACAGGTCCGCGCGCCCGACGAGGGGCGCAGGCAAAGGCGAGCCCGACAAATGCAGGATCGCGAGCGGCAGCAGCAACGCCAGCGACATGACGAAAGCGGATCCGACCGCCGCCCACGCGCTGCCCGCCAGGCCGCCCGGCGCGACGATCGTGAGGACGAGAAACCCGGCGAGGATCGCCGCGGGGAAGCGCGCGAGGCCCAGCGTCTGCTCCAGCCCGCGCACAGCGCCCTCGAAGCCCGCAAGGGCGACGAGCGCACACATGAAGGCGACCACCACGGCGCAGGCCGACCGGATCGACGGACTTTCGAACCGGGCGCCGAACAGGTCCGCGACCGAGAACGCGCCGGACTTGCGCAGCATCGGCCCCGACCCGAAGGCCGCCAGCGCGAACCCGGCGATCAACCCTAGAAGAAGCGCGGCGTGGACGCCGCCCGGCGGCCCCGGCGGAAGCATGGGCGGGATGAGCGCCAGCGCGAGCCCGGCCATGGCGAGGCCGACGTATTTGGGCGGCATGACCCTGCCGGCGGCGTAGAAGTTGGAGACCCGCGCCGCCTGGACGAGGAAGCCCAGCACGACGAGGCCGCCGAGGGCGATGGCGGGCCCCAGCATGGTGACGAGCCGCGCCGGGGCGCCCACCCGGTCGATGACGGCCACGAGGGCGCCCGCGAGGAAGAGCGCCGCCGCGGCGAAGGCGACTCGCCCCTCTACGCTTGCGCGGGCATGGCGTTCGTCGTCGGTGAGCGGGTCTCTCACGTCTCGTCCATCCGGGCTCATTGAGGCGGCATGCGCGCTTGCGCAGCCGGTTGGGACGGAGGACAATAGAGAAGCGATCAGAAAATCGAAAGGCGTACGCCCGCAGGGGCCTCGTCTTACGGACCCGAGGGGGATGCTTTTGAGCCAGGCCACGACGAAGATCGTAATCGCCGACGACCATCCGCTGGTGCGCGGGGCGTTGCGCGAAGCCGTCGCGGGCGCCGTGACGGGCGCCGAGATCGCCGAGTGCGGCGATCTCGAACAATTGGGCGCGGCGCTCGGCAAGAGCGGCGGGGCCGACCTCGTGCTGCTGGACCTGTCCATGCCGGGCGTGAGGGGATTCTCGGGGCTGATGTACCTGCGGGCGCAGCACCCCGACACGCCGGTGGTCGTCGTGTCGGGCAACGAGGATCGCTCCGTCATGCGCCGCTGCATCGACTTCGGCGCCTCGGGCTACATCCCCAAGACAACCGACATCGAGGTCATGCGCGAGGCCATCCGCGCCATCCTCGAGGGCAAGACCTGGACGCCGCCGGACGTCGACCTCGCCACCCCCGCGGACAAGGAGACGGCCGACCTCGTGCGGCGGCTCGCATCCCTCACCCCGCAGCAGGTGCGCGTGCTGATGATGCTGTCGGAGGGTCTGCTCAACAAGCAGATCGCCTACGAGCTGACGGTGTCCGAAGCGACCGTCAAGGCCCACGTCTCGGCCATCCTGCAGAAGCTGGGCGTCGACAGCCGCACCCAGGCCGTCATCGTCGCCTCGAAGATCGAGGCCGGCCAGTGGCAGGCGGGCGTCGCCATCTGACGCCGCTTTTTCGCCGCCGCCTCCCTATATAAGGGCGGTGAGCGAGGAGGCTGAGTCATGACGCGCATGCATTCGACACTGATCGCGGCGATCCTCGCATCGACGGCGACCGCCGCGATGGCGCAGGGCCCCGCGGCTCCGCCAGCCGAGCGCGACGGGCGCTATTCGATGACGCCCGCGCCGGACGGCGGCTTCCTGCGGCTCGACACCCGCACGGGCGCGGTCTCCCATTGCCGTACCGGCGAGAACGGCGTGCAATGCCGCGCGGGCGCCGACGAGCGGGCTGCGCTGCAGGCGGAGATCGACCGGCTGGCGAAGGAGAACGAGGACCTGCGCCGCAAATTCGCCCAGACCGGCCCCGGCGACCGGCTGCGCAACGCCCTGCCGAGCGACGAAGAGGTCAACAAGGCGCTGAGCTGGATGGAGCAGCTCATGCGGCGTATCATGCGCGTGCTTCGCGACGACCCGACTCAGGACCGCATCTGAAGGCGCGCGCGACAGGAGACTTGCGAGCCATGACCGACCGCACCGAGCCGCCGCGCACCGAGCCGCATCGCCCCGCGGGCTGGGAAAACACCGAATGGAGCGGCAAGCGCCCGATGGCGGCGCCCGACGCCCGTCCCGTCTCGGGCTTCGAGCGCTTCATCGGCGGCAGTCCGGCCATGGTGGCGATGCGCCTTCTGGTCGTCTCGCTCGTCGTCGGCGCGCTGCTGATGTGGCTCGACATCCGCCCCTACGAGATCTTCAACGCCATCGAGCGTTTCTTCTACCGCGTCTGGCGCATGGGCTTTGCGGCGATCCGCGAGATCATCGACTACGTGATCGTGGGCGCGCTCATCGTCGTGCCGGTTTGGTTCGTGCTGCGGCTCTTCAACATGAAGCGCTGAGCGTCACGCCTTCGCCCAGTCGCGCGCGCCGCGCCCTACCACGCTCGCCAGCGAGGGAAGCCGCTCGGCCGACAGCCGGTCGGCCAGTCCCTTGAGGATGTCGCCGACGAGCGCGGGGCCCGCGAACACCAGCGCCGAATAGACCTGCACGAGGCTGGCGCCGGCTTCGAACTTGGCGAACGCGCTCGCCACGTCATGCACGCCGCCCGCCCCGACGATGGGAAAGCGGCCGTCGGCGCGCAGGTAACAGTGCGCGAGCATGCGCGTCGATTTCTCGAACAGCGGCTTGCCCGAGAGCCCGCCCGCCTCCGGCGCGTCCTTCGAGCGCAGCGACGCGGGGCGGTCGATCGTCGTGTTGCCCAGGATCATGCCGTCGACGCCGCGCGCGGCGCATACGCGCACGATGTCGTCGAGATCCTCGAGCGACAGGTCCGGCGCGATCTTCAGGAGCACGGGCTTGCGGCCATGAGAGGCGATCGCCTCGTCGCGCGCGCCGAGCACGCGCGCGAGCAGATCGTCGAGAACGCCCGCCTGCTGCAGGTCGCGCAGGCCCGGCGTGTTTGGCGATGAAATGTTGATGGTGAAATACGCGGCCACGTCCGCGAAGGCGCGAATACCAGCGACGTAATCTGCGGCGCGGTCGGTCGATTCCTTGTTGGCGCCGACGTTGACGCCGATGATCCCCGCACGTCCCGCGCGCGCCTTCAGCCGTGCGTGGACGACGTCGTGGCCCTCGCTGTTGAAGCCGAAGCGGTTGATGACGCCTTCGTCCTCCACGAGCCGAAACAGGCGGGGCTTGGGATTGCCCGGCTGGGGCCGCGGCGTGACAGTGCCGATCTCGACGAAGCCGAACCCGGCGCGCAGCAGCGCGTCGGGCGCCTGCGCGCCCTTGTCGAAACCCGCCGCCATGCCGAGCGGATTTGGGAAGTCGAGGCCGAAGGCCCGGGTTCTGAGGCGAGCGTCCGCGGGGGCGGCCTGCGGCATCGGCGCAAGGCGAAGCGCTGCGATGGTGGCGTTGTGCGCCGTCTCGGGATCGAGGGCGAAAAGCAGGGGACGCGACAGCGCGCCGAGCAGGCGAATCATGGCAGCAGTCCGCCGAAGTCGTGCGTTCCGTCCGGCAGCAGCGGCAATTGCCGCGCCCAGAGGGCCTCGGTGAGCAGAAACGGCCGGTAGAGGTGTGGAAACAACTGGCCGCCCCGGGAGGGCTCCCACTTGAGCTTGTCGCCGAGGACGGCGGGGTCGAGCGCCACGAGCACGAGCCCGCTGCGGCCGGCGAAGTGCTTTGCGGCGGTCTCGCGCGCCTGCTCGGCGGTGGAGAAATGGATGAAGCCGTCGGCGATATCGATGGGCGCGCCCTCGTAGCGGCCACTGGCCTGCGCGGCGCGCCATTCATCGCCCGTGGCGATCTTGTAGATCAGGGTCAAGGCGGAAATCTCCAGAGCTGCGCGAAAGTACAGGCGCGATCGTGCGCGGGCAATGGCGGTTTCCGCGCCGCGCGCCAACGCCTAGATTGAAACGAATCATCTGGAACCCGCCCGAAAGCTGCCCCATGCTCCTCGCCACAATCTTCGCCATTGGCCTCGTCGTCACCAGCGTGCTCATTCACTACGAAGCGCTGCGCATGACCTCCGACCTGATCCCGCGACTTCTGATCCGTCCGCAGCAACGCATCCTCGTTGTGCTCGGCGCCATCATGCTTGTGCATGTCTGCGTCATCGGACTTTTCGCGATCAGCTATTACGTGATGAGCGCGATCGGCATCGGCTCGATGCACGGCGAGTTCCAGGGCGATGCGCTGGATTATTTCTACTATTCCGCGACGACGTACACGACGCTGGGCATCGGCGACGTCTACGCGCAGGGGCACATGCGGATCGTCTCGGGAATCGAATCGCTGACGGGACTGGTGATGATCTCGTGGTCGGCGTCCTTCACCTATCTCCAGATGGAGCGGTTCTGGGAGCTGCACCGGAAGTGAGCGGGGCGGCTGGCGCGCCGCCCCTCGTCATCTCAAGTCGTCATCTCACGTCATCGTCTCACTTGGCGTGCGAGCCGATGATCTCCTTGGCGCGCGCGATGACCTTCGGATCGGCCTCGATGATCGAGGTCGCGATCTTGTGGCTGTCCTCGCCGCTGAGCCAGGAGAGATCCATCTGGAGCTTGCCCGCTTCCTCGACGAGCGCGGGAAGCTTGATGGCTTCATCGAAAGCCTTGCGCAGGGCGGCGAGCCGATCAGCGGGAACGCCCGGCGTCGTCACCATCGCGCGCGCGATCTCCGTGTCGGCCGACAGGAAGCGCAGCACCGCGCGGTCGAAGTCGTTCCTGGCGAGTTCGACCATCAGCGGCACGTCCTGCAGGTCGGGCGCGCGCTTGAGTGAAATCTGCACGAGATTGAAAATCTTCTTGTCGGACACCCATTCCGGCCGCGTCGACTTCCACGAGGACCACGAGTTCGAGCCGCGGCCCTGCACTTCGCCGCTCTCCATCGCGAGGTTGATCTGGTTGCCGCCGGGATAGCCCGTCACAACCTTGAATTTGGTGCCGACGAGTTCGTTGAGCACGTTGGGATAGATGACGGACGCCGTGCCGACGGTTCCGCCGAGCACGATCTCCTTCTGCTGCGCGTCGGCGATCGTCTTCGCGCCGGCGGTGTGCCAGACCGTGATGACGCTCGGCGTGTCCGACGTGTTGCCGATCCAACCAAGCTCGCGCACGTCGTACTGGATCTGCCCCATGCCCAGCGCCTGATTGACGCTCGACGTCTGCATGATCATCGAGATCACGGTGCCGTCGCGCGGAGCGACCTTCGCCAGCCAGTTCGATGCGACGACGCCGCCGCCGCCAGGCATGTTGCGCGCGATGATGGTGGGCTTGCCCGGCAGCGTCTCGCCCATCCAGCGCGCGAACAGACGACCGCGATTGTCGTAATCGTTGCCGGTCGTGGTTTGCACGACCATCGAGATGGTCTTGCCCTTGTAGAACTCGGCAGGCGTTTCAGCGACGGCGCCGCTCACGCCGGCGCACGCCAGCAGGAGACCCGTTGCAATTGGCTTGATCGTCATGTCGTCCCTCCCGATCCACGCGGCTGGCCGGCCGCGCCCGGCGCAAGCGCGGCCGAGGCGTTTGGCCTCTTTTCCCGCGTCCGGCGCTGGTCGAGCCTTCGCAATTCGCCGCGCTCGCGTCAAGAGCGCGGCGCCTTTCGCAGCCGCGTCGCAGGACGTTTCAGGTGTTCAGCGTCGAGGCGACGAACAGGCGCTCGGCGGCGTACCGCTCCCTGATGAGGCCCTGGTCGTGCGAGTACATGATGAATTGCTCGAGGTTGGCCTTGTTCCTGGTGAAGCCGTTCACCCACGGATTGCCGAACACCTTCTGCGAACGCTCGTAGGCGTAGCGGATCCACGGCAGCCGCGACCAGTTCGGATCGGTGTAGTAATCGTCGCAGATCTCGTGGGCCTGCGCGAACATGTCCATCAGCGCCTGCGGCAGGCGCGGTTCGCGCGCGACGAGGTCTGGATGCATGGCGACGATGTGCATGATCGGCCACCATCCGTATTTGTTGAAATAGCGCTCTTCCTCCGCGTTCGGATCCTTGAACAGGCGGCGCGTCGGCACGTGTCCCTTCATCACCGAGTGCGGCGGATGAGGCATGAAGATCGCGTCGATCTCGCCGCGGCCCAGAAGCTCGCCGAGGTCGGTTCCCTTCGGCGCGCGATCTATGACGACGCCGGGCTTGGGCTCGAAGCGCACCTTCTCGTCGGTCGTGAGCAGCCACTTGATCTGCTCCCACTCGACGCCGTACTCGAACTTGAGATCGCCCTTGGCGAGAAGCGATAGAGTCGTCTGGAACGAAGAAAGACCGACGCGGCGTCCGATGAGATCGCGCGGATGCCCGATGTCGCTGTCGGCGTGCACGAACATGCAGCTCTGCGAGAACAGGCGGCGCGGAAACACGGGAATGCCGATGAGCGGCAGGCCGCGGTCGATGGCCATGAGGAACGTCGACATGGAGAATTCCGCCACGTCGAAGGCCCTGTCGTGGATCATCTGGCCGTGCCGGTCGGTGCCGTCGCGCAATTGGTCCGACTGGCCGACCTGAAGCGCCTTGTAGCGAACGCCATCGGGCGCCTTCACCGTGCCGTCGAAGAATGGAAAGTGGCGATCGTAGCGATCGAGCGCGATGGTGATGTCGAGCGTGCTGGCCAAGGCGGTTTCCCCCATGCTGATTGTTCCTGGCGCGCCGCCCTGCGGCGCGCGCGAACGGCATCCTAGCATCGGGGGCGGGGCAAAAGAAAAGCGGGGCCCGAAGGCCCCGCCGCGTCAGATCACCGGACCCACCAGCAACGGCGGGCCACATAGCCATACCTGTTGACGACCCGGCGGCAGACGCGCCTGCGGTAACGGCGGTAGCGCGGGCCATAATAATATCCGTAGGCCCGTCCGCGCGGATAATAGCCGCGCCGATAATAGGCGCGCCCGCGCGGCCGCCCGTAATGGCGACCGGCAACGGCGCGGCCTCCGCGATAATTGCCGCCGCGCCTGCCCTGCGCCTCGGCGGCGCCCTCGGCGGGCATGTCGCCGGCGAGATCATCGCCGCCGCCTTCGAGGTCCTGAAGTTCGTCCCAGAGCGAGGCTGCGGGCGCGGCCTGCGCCTGCGCCGTGAAAACCGCTCCGCCCGCGGCGGCTCCGGCAAGTGCGAGAAGGAAACCACGCCTGTTCATGATCGATTTCCTCCGACGTTCCTGAGCCCGAAACGATGGGGGCGCGTCTAAGGTTCCTGCTCCTGCCCAGCCTGCGGCTGCGCCTCAGGGGGCGTCGGATCCCGGCGAACGGGCCGGGGAGCATCTGGAGGGCTTTTGAAAAGAATGAGGCCGGCGCAGGTGGAGGGTTCCTGCGCCGGCCAGATGAAACGCGATGGGGCGTCGCGTCTTGTTTCCCTTGTCGCATGGCGGGGCGCGGCGCGATGTGCGCCAGCGCACATGGGGGAACAAGCCAAAACAGGAACGAGGACGTAACGCCCCGTCCCCTGACGGCAGCGTCGAACGTCACGCCCAGTTGAGCCGGGCCAGAATCGCGCGGCCCATCACCCAGTCCTTGTCCTCCTCGGACATGAAGGGCAGCTCTTGCGTGAATTGCGTTATCCGTTCGCGATAGGTCGCCTTGGCATAGCCATTCGTCAGATCCGAGCCCCAATAGGAGCGCCTCGGGCCGTAAACGTCGAACAGGCGCTTGATGTAGTCAGTCATGTCCGAGAACGGATAGGACTGCGTCGAATAGGCTGGCGCGGCCGCTAGTTTGACAGACACGTTCGGGTACTTCGCCAGAGCGACGGCCGCCGCGACCGTTTCAGGCACTTTCTTCTCGGCCACGACCTGCGACGAGATGCCCATATGGTCGACGATCAATTGCAACTGGGGGTGCCGCTCCGCGATGGAGGCGAACAAGGGAAGCGAACCGCCTGTCAGAAACATGATCGGAACGCCGGCTTTCTCTGCCGCCGGCCAGAGCCAGTCTGCTGTGCCGTTCGTGAGAACCGCCGCTGCGGGGCCGAGAAACGTCAGCCGAATACCAAGCATTCCCTTTTGTTGCTTCCACGTCGCGATGCGTTCGCGCGATTGTGGATCATTGAGGGGAATTCGGCCCATGACAGCCAAGCGCGCCGGATAGCGCGCCGCTGCTTCGAGCGCATAATCGACCCGGTCGCCTTCCCAGCTCGGCGGCACGATGATCGCCCTGTCGACGCCGACATCATCCATCGCCGACACGAGCTTTTCGATCGTGAACGGCTCGGGCAATTGAGGCGGAAGTCCCGGGACCCATGGCCGGTCCGGAGAGTTGGGCCGCCAGATGTGAACCTGCGAATCAACGATGAGCCGTTTGGGAGTTGAGGCGCCCTGCGCAAAAGCCGGCGAGCGCCCGCTCAGCGTCATCGCTCCGGCGCCCGCCGCAAGCCCCAGGAATTTGCGCCGTGATTGCATCGCAGACCTCCGCTGGCTGTGAGTGAACGAACATCGCCTGCGTCTCCTGGCAGCGTACTGCGACGACTGGCAGGCGCCAGATGCGAGCCATCTGCACTTGGATCGCATTATCAAGTTTGGCCAAAAACTAGTTTATTTATATCACGATCAGGTCGGCTGGATAAGGTCTGCCGCCCATCGCTGCGCGGAGCGGAAAACGCGCGAACGCTTCAGCTTCGCGATCGCTTCATCAGGGCCGGGTCAGGATTCGACAAGCGCCTGCAAGGTTGAGCGAGGGAGGCATGGATGCTTCGTGGAGACGTGGTGGCGACGATTTTGCCCGCCAGCCGTCACGCAGAAGCGCGGCACGCGAATCATTCAACGAAATCAGGAAATTGAATTGGAGCGGGCGAAGGGAATCGAACCCTCGTATGCAGCTTGGGAAGCTGCCGTTCTACCATTGAACTACGCCCGCGATGCGCCGGACCATAATGGCAAAGGGGGGTCGCGGGCAAGCGGGGCGGGTCGTCTGCGCAAGCCCTCATGCACACTCTCCGCCGTCATGCCGGCGAAGGCCGGCATCCACGGCATGCGGCGCTTGCTGAACTGAGGGAAGCGCGTTTTCTGCCCAGCGAGCGGGAGCGCCTGTCGCCCGTCGTGGATGCCGGCCTTCGCCGGCATGACGCCGTGACGAGGGCGGCGCGTCCACGTGCGCCGATCATGACGCCTACTTGAAATGCTTCGACAGCTTCAGGCCCTGCGCCTGGTAGTTCGAGGCGATGCCCGCGCCGTAGAGCGAGCGCGGCGGCTCGGCCATGCGCTCGTAGACGAGGCGGCCGACGATCTGGCCGTCCTCGAGGATGAACGGCACGTCGTGGGAGCGCACTTCCAGCACCGCGCGCGAGCCTGCCCCGCCCGCCTCCGCCGCGCCGAAGCCGGGATCGAAGAAACCCGCATAGTGCACGCGGAACTCGCCCACCAGCGGATCGAACGGCGTCATCTCCGCCGCGTGGTCGGGCGGCACGCGCACCGCCTCCTTGGAGGCGAGGATGTAGAACTCGCCTGGATCGAGCACGAGGTCGCGGCGGCCGCGATCGTGGATCGGCTCCCAGAAATCGAGAACGGAATGGGCGCCGACGCGGTCGACGTCGATGAGGCCCGTGTGCCGCTTGGCGCGGTAGCCGACGAGGCCCGAGGCGTCGAACCCGGCGAGGTCGATGGAGACCGCGACGCCGCCCGCGATGTTGGGCTCGGCGGACGTCACCAGCTTTTCGCGCGCGTGGAGGGCGAGATGCCCCTCGTTGTCGAGCCGCGCATGGCCGCAGCGGAAGCGCACCTGCGACAGGCGCGAGCCCGCGCGCACCAGCACCGGGAAGGTGCGCGGCGAAATCTCGGCATACAGCGGGCCGGTGTAGCCCGCCTCGATCATGTCGAACTCGCGGGCGCGGTCGGCGATGACGCGCGTGAAGACGTCGATGCGCCCCGTCGAGCTTTTCGGGTTCGCGGCGGCGGCGATCTGCGGCGGGAAGCGCGAGGCTTTCCTGCAGCTCGGCGACATAGACGCAGCCCGTCTCCAGCACGGCGCCGCGCTCGAGGTCGATCTCGTGCAGGGCGAGGTTCTCGATGCAGGCCGACACCGGCCGGCCCGGGCCGGGGAGGAAGCTCGCCCGCATCCGCCAGGCGCGCACGCCCAGCCGCAGGTCGAGGCTGGCGGGCTGCACCTGCCCTTCCGCGAACGGGGCGGCGATCTTCAGGGCCCCGCTGTCGGCCAGCGCCGAGATGCGGTGGGCGGGCAGGATGCCGCGAAGATCTTCGAGGGCCATGGTCATGGGACAGGACTAGCCCAATCGGGGCGCGGGGGCCAAGGCCGGGCGCGGCGAATCCGCGCCCCGGGGCCGCCTTTTCGGTGAATAGCGCGCCGAAGCTTGCCCGCCGTGGACCGCCCGGACTAAATGGCCCCTCACGCACGACGCCGGCCCGCCCGCCCAGAGGACATGATGACCGAGAAGACGCCGAGAAAATCCATGAAGGATCTGCGCCCCGCCACGCGGCTGGTGCACGGGGGCACGATGCGCTCCCAGTTCGGCGAAATGTCGGAAGCGCTCTTCCTCACCCAGGGCTTCGCCTACGAGAGCATGGAGCAGGCCGAGGCCCGCTTCACCGGCGCCTCGCCCGGCTTCCAGTATTCGCGCTTCGGCAACCCGACGGTCGCCATGTTCGAGCAGCGCATGGCGCTGCTGGAGGGCGCCGAGGCCGCGCGGGCGACCGCCACGGGCATGGCCGCCGTCACCGCCTCGATGCTGGGCCAGCTCAGGGCAGGCGACCACGTGGTCGCGGCCAAGGCGCTGTTCGGGTCGTGCCGGTTCATCGTGGAAGACCTGCTGCCGGTGTACGGCATTACTTCGACGCTGGTGGACGGCTCGGACCTCGCCCAGTGGAAGGACGCGGTGCGGCCCAACACGAAGACCTTCTTCCTCGAGAGCCCGACGAATCCGCAGCTCGAAATCATCGACATCCGCGCGGTGGCCGACATCGCCCACGGCTGCGGCGCGACGCTCGTGGTCGACAACGTGTTCGCCACGCCCATGCTGCAGAGCCCGCTGAAGCTGGGCGCCGATTGCGTGGTCTACTCCGCCACCAAGCACGTGGACGGACAGGGTCGCGTGCTGGGCGGCTGCATTCTGGGCTCGGAAGACTTCATCCAGAAGAACATCCACAATTTCCTGCGCCAGACCGGGCCGGCGATGTCGCCCTTCAACGCCTGGGTCATGCTGAAATCGCTGGAAACGCTGCCGCTGCGCGTCGCCCAGCAGGTGCGCAACGCGGAAGCTGTCGCCGATTTCCTCGCCGAACAGGGCGCGGTGGCGCGCGTGCTCTACCCCTGGCGCAAGGACCATCCGCAGCATGAGCTGGCCAAGCGCCAGATGAGCGGCGGCGGCACGGTCGTCGTGCTGGACGTGAACGGGGGCAAGGCCGGCGCGTTCCGCTTCGGCAACGCGCTCGAGGTCGTCAAGCTCTCCAACAACCTGGGCGATTCCAAGAGCATCCTCACCCATCCCGCGACGACCACGCACCAGCGCATTCCGCAGGCGGCGCGCGAGGCCATGGGCATCGGCGAGGGCATGCTGCGCCTGTCGGTGGGGCTCGAGGACATCGAGGACCTGATCGACGACCTCAAGAGCGCCTGCGCCGCCGTGTGAGCGGGCGCTTTGCGGGCGGCGGACAAGGGGCTACACCTTGCCCCATGAACGACGCTCCGCTCCGCGCCGCGATTCTCCATGACGACGGCCTCGCCCGCTGCCCGTGGCCGGGCGCGGACCCGCTCTACGTCGCCTATCACGACGAGGAATGGGGCGCGCCCGAATGGGATTCGCGCGCGCTGTTCGAAAAGCTGCTGCTGGACGGCTTCCAGGCCGGGCTGTCGTGGATCACGATCCTGCGCAAGCGCGAGGCCTTCCGCACAGCGTTCGATGGTTTCGATCCGGTGAAAATAGCCCGCTACACGCCGAAGAAGGTCGAGCGGCTGATGGGCGACGCCGGCATCGTGCGCAACCGCTCCAAGATCGAGAGCGCCGTGCGCTCGGCGCAGGTCTATCTGGAGATCGAGGCGGCGCAGGGTTTCTCAAACTACATCTGGGATTTCGTCGACGGGCGGCCGGTGCAGAACAAGCTGAAACACATGGGCCAGATGCCCACTGAAAACGACATGTCGCGCAAGCTGTCCAAGGACCTCAAGAAGCGCGGCTTCAACTTCTGCGGCCCCACCATCGTCTACGCGTTCGCGCAGGCGGTCGGCATGGTCAACGACCATCTGGTCGGTTGCCATCGCCATGGCGAATGCGCGGCGCTGGCAACGAAAGGCCCCGCCTGATGGCCCGCGCAGCCAAGCCCCCGCGCGCGTTCCAGCGCATGCTGTCGGGCCGCAGGCTCGACCTGCTCGACCCTTCCCCGCTCGACGTCGAGATCGAGGACATCGCCCACGGGCTGGCGCGCGTGGCGCGCTGGAACGGGCAGACGAGCGGCCCGCACATCTTCTCCGTCGCGCAGCATTCCGTTCTGGTGGAGCGCATCGTCGGCTCGCTCGATCCCGGCCTGCCGGCGCGCTGGCGTCTTGCGGGACTTCTGCACGACGCGCCCGAATACGTGATCGGCGACATGATCTCGCCGTTCAAGGCCGTCATCGGCGAAAGCTACAAGAGCGTGGAGGCGCGCATTCTCGCGGCCATCCACATGCGCTTCGCCCTGCCCGCCCAGCAGCCGGCGGCGCTGCTGCGCATCATCAAGCAGGCGGACAGCGTCGCCGCCTTCATCGAGGCGACGCGCATCGCGGGGTTCACCGTGGCGGAGGCGGAGCAATTCTTCGGCCGCCCGAAAGTCGCCATGCGCAACATCGATCCCTTGATGGCGCCGATGGATTCGGCCCATGCGGAAACGCTGTTTCTTGCGCGCTTCCGCGAACTGGAAGACGAAATGAACGCCGACAGGTCCTGAGGCCCGCAATGCCGCGCATCCATGTCTGCTCGCTGACGAAGATCGAGGAAACCGTGCGGCAGACCAGCGCGCGCAGCATGGTGACGCTGATCAATCCGCTCTACCCGGTCCAGCGGCCCGCGGCGATCGAGGCGCACAGCCATCTGCATATCTCCGTCTCCGACATCGTCGATCCTCTCGATGGCCACGTTGCGCCGGATGTCGCGCACGTGGAGAGCCTGCTGCGTTTCGTGCGCGCGTGGGACCGCGCGCATCCGCTGCTCATCCATTGCTACGCGGGCGTCAGCCGCTCCACGGCGGCGGCCTATGTGAGCGCGTGCGCGCTGCGGCCGGACTTCTGCGAAGTCGAAACCGCGCAGAAGCTGCGGGCGCTTTCGCCAACCGCGACGCCCAACGCGCGCATCGTCGCCATCGCGGACGACCTGCTGGGCCGCGGCGGGCGCATGGTCAGCGCCATCGGCGCCATCGGACGCGGGCAGGATTGCTACGAGGGCGTGCCGTTCGCGCTGGACATCGGGCCATCATGAGCGAGCCCGCGCCGAAACAACCGCCGCGCGCGGGCGCCCACGCGGCCCCGCCGGTCGAGGTCAATCTCACCGCCGCCATCGTCGCTCTCGCGGATGACGAACCGCTCATCCTCGTGGCGCAGCCGCGCGGCGCGCAGGAGACGGCGCTGCCGTCCGGCCCGTTCGATCCGCTCGCGCACCGCACGTTCGAGATCGGCCTGCGCGAATGGGTGCAGGCGCAGGCCGGCGCGCACCTTGGTTATGTCGAACAGCTCTACACGTTCGGCGATCGCGGCCGCAGCGCCCAGGCGGGCGATCGCGATCCGCACGTTGTCTCCGTGGGCTATCTCGCGCTGACGCGCATGGCGGGCGGCGCGGACGAGGCCGACCGCGCGCGCTACCGGCAATGGTACGCGTTCTTTCCGTGGGAGGACTGGCGCGAGCGCAAGCCGCCCATCATCGAGGAGAAGATCGTGCCCGCGCTCACCAAATGGGCGGCGCGCGATCCCGGCCGGCCCAACGCCTACGGCCTGACGCGGCCCGAGCGCGTGCGGATGCTGTTCGCCGACGACAGTTTCAACGACGAGAACGCGCTCGACCGCTATCAGCTTCTCTACGAGGCGGGCCTGGTGGAAGAGGCGCGCCGCGACGGACGCGCCAGCCCGCTCATCGGCGAGGCGGGGCCGCTGGGCCAGGCGATGCAGCACGATCATCGCCGGATTCTGGCGACCGCCATGGGCCGCCTGCGCGCGAAGATGAAATACCGGCCGGTGATCTTCGAACTGATGGCGCCGAGCTTCACGCTCACGGCCCTGCAACGCGCGGCCGAGGCGATCAGCGGACGCAGGCTGCACAAGCAGAACTTCCGCAGGTTCGTGGAGACGGCGGCGGTCGTGGAGCCGACGGGCGAATTCACCCACCGCACGGGCGGTCGCCCCGCCGCGCTCTTCCGCTTCCGCAGGGAAGTGCTGCAGGAGAGGCCTGCGGCGGGATTGAGGGTTGGGGTGAGGGGTTAGAACATCAGCCCGTGGGCGCCCGCCACGGCGCCGAGGACCGTCGACCAGCGATGCGAGCAGCAACACGCGATGCATGCGCTCGACGCGCGCGAAATCAGCCTCCGGATTGCGTGAATTCGCCATGCGCGCGTGCAGGAAGAACGGCTCCAGCACGAACAGCATCAGCGCGAAGATGCTCCACACGGCGACCATCGCGTGCATCCACCAGAAGCGCGGATCGGCGAAACGCCCCCACATGTCCGCACGCCAGATCATCCACAGGCCGCTTGCGCCTGCGAGCAGTACCCATGCGCGCGCCTGCGGCGCGAACTTGCCTTCGAAGCGATGAAAGGCGGCGAGCCGCTCACCCGGCGGATGGACGGCCCGGATGGAGGGAACCAGAACGGTCGTGACGAACGCAACGCCGCCGATCCACATCAGCACGGCCAACACATGCAGGGCGCGCGCGAACGTCAGATCATCCAGTGCGTAGTCCTCCGGCTTGCATTCAGGCCTCGCCGTCCCCGTCCAACGGCTCCACATAGATCACCAGCCGATGGTCGTGGATCTTGTAGCCATGCCTTGCGGCGATCTCCGCCTGCAGCGCCTCGATTTCCGGCGCGTGGAACTCGATCACCTCGCCCGTGCGCACGTTGACGAAATGATCGTGGTGCTCATCGCCCGGCTGCTCGTAGCGGGCTCTGCCGGCGCTGAAGGCGTGGCGCTCCACGATGCCGAGTTGCTCGAACAGGCGCACGGTTCGGTACACCGTTGCGAGCGAGATGCCCGGATCGATCTCCTGCGCGCGGCGGTGAAGCTCCTCCACGTCGGGATGGTCGCTGGCGGCGCCCAGGACGCGGGCGAGCACGCGGCGGGGGGCGGTCATGCGCGCCCCGGTGCGGGCGAGCTTGTCCTCGAGAGTGAATTGCTTGACGTCGCTCATGTGCTTCAGGCCCACAATCTGATGGCCCATCTAGACACAACCTGCCCACGTGTCGATTGAAGCAGGTCAAAGTCCGAGGACGATTTCCGGCGGCAGAAGCTCCAGGCCCAGCGCCTCGGCGACCGGCCGGCAGACGATGCGCCCCTCGTGCACGTTGAGCCCCGCCGCGCAGGTGCGGGTCCGCCTTCATGGCCGTGCGCCAGCCCTTGTCGGCCAGCGCCAGCACGAACGGCAGGGTGGCGTTGTTGAGCGCGAAGGTCGAGGTGCGCGCCACCGCGCCCGGCATGTTGGTGACGCAGTAATGCACCACGCCTTCCTCGACATAGGTCGGATCGCGAATGCGATGGTCGGCCGCGACGTCTCGCAGCAGCCGCCCTGGTCGATGGCGATGTCGACGATGACGCTGCCGGGCTTCATCGGCGCGCACCATGTCGCGGGTGACGAGCTTGGGCGCGGCGGCGCCGGGCACCAGCACGGCGCCGATCAGCAGGTCGGCGCGGCGCAGGATGGCGCTCGATGCGCAGCGCGGGTGGAGAAGATGGTGCGCACGCCGGGCCGAGCGCGACTCGAGCCGGCGCAGCGCCTCGGCCGAGCGATCGACCACGAGCACCGTGGCGCCCATGCCGAGCGCGATGGTGGCGGCATGCGTGCCCGACGACGCCGCCGCCCAGCACCACGACCTCGGCCGGCGGCACGCCCGGCACGCCGCCGAGCAGCACGCCGCGGCCGCCCTGCGTGCGCTTCTGCAGGTAGTGCGCGCCGACCTGCGGCGCGAGGCGGCCGGCGACTTCCGACATCGGCGTGAGCAGCGGCAGGCCGCCGGCGGGCGAGGTCACCGTCTCGTAGGCGATGCAGGTCGACGCCGCTCGCCAGCAGGTCGCGCGTCTGCTCGGGATCGGGCGCGAGATGCAGATAGGTGAACAGCACCTGGCCCCGGCGCAGCATCGCTTGCGCTCGACGGCGCAGCGGCTCCTTCACCTTCACGATCATCTCCGCCGCGTCGAACACCTCGCGCGCGGATGCGACCAGACGCGCGCCGGCCGCCTCGTATTCGCTCGTCGGACAGGCCGCTGCCCAGGCCCGCGCCGGCCTCGACGATCACCTCGTGGCCGTGATGCGACCAGTTCGACGACTGACGAGGGCATCAGGCCGACGCGGAATTCGTTTTCCTTGATTTCCCTCGGCACGCCGATGCGCATGGCTCTCTCTCCGGTTTCCCTGTTAATGTGGGCCTGCCGGAGAGGGCCGCCAAGGGACGAACCGGGCGAACGCAAACGCGCCAAACAAACGTGTGAGCGGCTCGTGCGCCCGCGCACTTGCCGGCGACCGGGATTCGGGTCCCCTCCAGATCGGCGCTTCGAGGTCGCGATGGAACTCCTTGTTCGTTCTTCTGGTTCTGGCCGCCCTGAGCGCCTTCGTGCTGGGGCCCGTGGGATTCTTCATCGCGCTGCGGGCCCGCGAGAAGGCCGCCGCCGCCGAGGACAGGCTCGCCCGCGCGGAAGCGCGCATCGCCGCGCTCGAATCCGGCGCCCGGACATTCCGCGCGCCTCCGGAGGCGCAGTCGGCCCCCGCCGAGCCTGCCCCGCAACCGGAAGCCGAGCCAGTCGCGGAGGCCGCGCGCGAGGAAGAGGCAGCGCGCGAGGAGGAGGCGGCGCCGCAGGAGCCTGCCGAACCCATTCTCGCAGCCGCCCGGGCGGCGCCGCCCGAGCCCGCGCCCCCGCGCCGCAGCCTCGAGGAGGCGATCGGCGCGCGCTGGTCGGTCATCGTGGGCGGCATTGCCCTGGCGCTGGGCGCGCTGCTGCTCGTGCGTTATTCCATCGAACAGGGTTTCTTCGGCCCCGCCATGCGCGTGGCGCTCGGCGTCGCGCTGGCGATCGCGCTCATCGGAACGGGCGAGTTCATGCGCCGGCGCGACCGGGCGGCGGGCGAGGCGCCCGCGCCCGGCGACACGCGGCCGGACATTCCCGCAATCCTGACGGCCGCCGGCACGGTGGCGGCGTTCGGGTCGATCTACGCGGCGCACGCGCTCTACGGATTCATCGGCCCCGCGACCGCCTTCATCGCGCTGGCGCTTGCGGGAATTGCGTGCATGTTCGCGTCCGCGCTGCATGGTCCCGCGCTCGCCGCGCTCGGCCTTGTCGGCGCGCTCGGTTCGCCCTTGCTCGTGGCGTCCGACGATCCGACGCCATGGCCCGTCGCGGCGCTCGCTGCGGTGGTCGTCGCGTGCGCCTACTGGCTCGCGCTGATGCGCGGCTGGCTGTGGCTCGCCGCGTCCGCCGCGTTCGGCGCGGGCCTTTGGAGCATCGCGTTCCTCGAAGGAATCGCCGAAAAGCCTGAAACATTCTTCGCCGGATCGCTGGCGCATCTCATCGTGCAGACTGCGCTCGCCGCGGGCGTGTTCGCCTGGTCGCTGCGCGGGACGAGCGAAGAGCACGCGCTGCCCGAAGCCCACGCGAGCTATGCGGCCGCGGGCTTTGCGGCCCTTGCAGCCGCGACGCTCCTCGCCGCGCTCGACGGCGCGAGTTACGGGACGCTGTGGCTCATCGGGGCGGCGGTCGCATTCCTCATTCCGGCGGCCACCGGCTTCGCTGTCGCCCCGGCGGCGAGCGCGCTGGCGATCGCGGGCGTCCTCGCCCTCGCGGTGCTGCGCATCTGGCCCGATCCAACCTACGTGACGGCGAGCCAGCACTGGTCGCCCTCGTTCGCCTACGATCACTGGCCGCGCGCCATCGACGAGCATTTCTTTGCGATGTTCGGCCTGTTCGCGGCGGCTGTCGTTGGCGTCGCTGGCGGCTGGCGCCTATCGCTCGCGCGCGCCCTGCCCTTCACCACGCTCTCGATCTATGCGGGCGCGGCGACCCTGACCCCGCTCGCGCTGTTGTCCATGTCGTTCGTGCGGCTGACGGACCGCTCGGCCAGCATCGTTTTCGCGACTGTCGCCGCCGCGCTGGCGCTCGCCTTCGCGCTCGCCGCGGCGATGTTCCGCAACATGGAAGCGCGGGAGGATACGCCCGCCGCACGCTTCGGCGCGGGCGCGTTCGCGTCCGCCGCCATCGGCGCGCTGTCGCTCGCCTTCGTGTTCGCGCTCGAGGGCGCGACGCTGACCGTGGCTCTCGCGCTCGCGGGACTGGGCGCCGCCTACGTCAGCGCGCAATTGCGCATCACGGCGCTGCGCTGGTGCGTTGCGGGCCTGGGCGTCGCAGTCGCCGCGCGCCTCGCGCTGGAGCCGCGCCTGCTGACCAACGCAGGCCCGTTGCCCATCCTCAACTGGCTGCTCTACGCCTATGGAATTCCCGCGCTCGCGTTCGGCGCGGCGGCGTGGATCATGCGCCGCGCGGCGCACGAAGACACGCCGGTGCGCGTGGCGCAGGCGCTCGCAATTTTGTTCGGCGCCTTTCTGGTGTTCTTCGAGATCCGGCATTTCATCAACGCGGGCGACGCCTTCGCGCGCCGCACGAATCTCGTCGAGCAGGGCCTGTTCGCCGTGTCGGCGCTCACCTTCGCCATCGTGCTGACGCGCCTTGATGCAGGCCGCGCGTCAATCGTGTTCCGGTGGGCCTCGCTGATTGCGGGCGCGCTGGCGCTGGCCGTCATCGGCGCGGGCCTCGGCTTCGCCAGCAATCCGCTGTTCTCGCGCACCGGCGTCGAGGGCGGGCGCTTCGTCAACGCCCTGCTCATCGCCTATGCGCTGCCAGCGATCCTCGCGCTCGTCCTCGCGCGCGTCAGCGAGAACGTGCGGCCCTACTGGTACACGCTCGCGGCGAAGGTCGCGGCGATCGCGCTCGCGTTCGGCTACGTGACGCTGCAGACGCGCCGCCTCTTCCACGACGCGCAGATCGGCATTCTCCTGCGCACCAGCCAGGGCGAATGGTACGCCTATTCCGCCGTGTGGCTCGGGCTGGGCGCCGTGCTGCTGGCGTGGGGCCTCGTGCGCGGATCGAAGGAGGCGCGCATCGGCTCGGCGATCTTCGTCAGCGCCAGCGTGCTCAAGGTCTTCCTGTTCGATCTCGCGGGGCTGGAAGGCGCCCTGCGGGCGCTCTCGTTCATCGGCCTCGGCGTGGCGCTGATCGCCATCGGCCTCGTCTACCAGAAGCTGGTGTTCGCCCATCCGCGTCCCCGCCCCCAGTCCGAGGGTCCGGGCGAGGCGCCCAATCCGGCGTGACGTGCTATAAACGGGCGCAGAATCGGAGACGACGACCTTGGCCGACGCGAAGACCGACACCGCCGCCCTCAATTTCGAGGACGCCCTGAAGGAGCTCGAGGACATCGTCACCCGCCTCGAAAGCGGCCAGACGTCGCTGGAGGAATCGATCTCGCTCTACGAGCGCGGCGAGAAGCTGAAGGGCCGCTGCGAGGCGCTGCTGAAGAACGCGGAAATGCGGATCGAGAAGATCAACCTGTCGGCGGACGGCGCCCCGAAGGGAACCGGCCCGCTCGACATCGACCAATAGGTCAGGCGTCCAGCCGCTTGCGCATCTCGCACCCTTCGCCCGAATTCGAAGATGTCGGTCGCCTCTTCCTCGACCTCGTAGCCGCGATCGAGAAAGAACCGCCGCGCCGTGACGCTGGTGGTCAGCCGCAGCATGGGCAGGCGCATCTCCTTCGCCCGCCGCTCGCACTCGGCGAGCAGGGCCTTGCTGACCCCGTGGAATCGGTCCTCCGGCGCCACGTAGAGCAGGATCAGGTCGCCCGCGCCGGTGAAGGCGGCGACGCCCGCCAGCCGGCCCTCGCGCTCGGCCAGCACCATGACCGAGCCGATCATGGTGATCCACGCCTGCATGTTCTTGAGGGACTTGTTGGCGAGCCAGCCTTCCAGCGTGAGCCTGTCGCCCTGATGATCTTCGCGACACAATTCGACGATGGAGCGGCGCACCAGGTCCAGCGCCGCCTCCGCGTCCTCCACCTTCGCCTGGCGAATGGTCACTGCAGCATCGTTCATGCAACCTCCAAATCGCGCTTCGAATCGCGCCCCGGGGCGCGCGTCTCCGCCCAGCTGCCGCCTGTTGCGCCCTTATGACGCGTCTTCGGGCTCGACGCGCGGGCGGCCTTTGGGCATTCTGGCGCCCATGTACTCCCAAACCACAGACGAAATCGAGATCGCCGTCGAACCCGAATTCATGGCGGACCGCTCGGAACCCGAGTCCGGCCGCTGGTTCTGGGCCTATACGATCCGCATCCAGAACCATGGAGCGCGGACCGTGCAACTCATGCATCGCCACTGGCGCATCACCGACGCCAATGGCCGGCTGGAGGAGGTGAAGGGACCGGGCGTCGTGGGCGAACAGCCGATCCTGGCGCCGGGCGAGAGCTTCTCCTACACGTCGGGGTGTCCGCTGCCGACCGCCTCGGGCATCATGGTCGGGTCGTACCGCTTCGTGGACGACAAGGGCGAGGCGTTCGACGTGGCCATCCCCGCCTTCTCGCTCGACTCGCCGCAGGCCCGCCGGGTCATCAACTGAAGAAGGCGCGCGCCGTGACGCAGGACGCCGACCCACGCCTTCTCGCCGCCATCGACGTTCTCGAACGTCTGGTCGCGTTCGACACGGAAAGCACGAAGAGCAATCTCGATCTCGTCGCATTCGTCGAGACGCTGCTGCGCGCGCACGATGTTCCGTTCGTCGTTGTGCCGAACGCGGCGGGCGACAAGGCCGCGATCTTCGCCACCATCGGCCCGATGATCGACGGCGGAATCGTCCTCTCCGGCCACACCGACGTGGTGCCGGTGACAGGCCAGGCGTGGACGGGCGATCCCTTCACGCTGCGGCGCGAGGGCTCGCGTCTCTACGGACGCGGCACGACCGACATGAAGGGCTTCGACGCCGTGTGCCTCGCGATGATCGAGGAGTTCAAGCGCGCGGACCTGAAGAAGCCGATCCACATTCTGCTCAGCTACGACGAGGAGACGACCTGCGCGGGTCCGCTCGACACGATCGCGCGCTTCGGCCTCGACCTGCCGCGACCGGGCGCGGTCATCGTCGGCGAGCCGACGCTGATGGACGTCGCCGACGCGCACAAGAGCATCGCGACCTTCTACACGACCGTGCGCGGGCTCGAGGCGCATTCATCCAAACCGCAGCTCGGCGCCAACGCCATCGAGGGCGCGGCGGCGCTCGTCGCCGATCTCTACCGCTTCGCCGACGAGATGGCGGCGGGGCTCGCGGGGCCGGTGGACGCCCGCTTCGATCCGCCGACGTCGACGCTGAGCGTGGGCACGATCAACGGCGGGACGGCGCGCAACATCTTGGCGCGCGAATGCTCCTTCCACTGGGAGTTTCGCGGCCTGCCCGGCGTGCCGCAGGACCTCGCCCTGCGCCGTCTCGAACAGCACGCGCGCGAGGTCGTCCTGCCGCGCATGCGGCGCTTCGCGCCCGAGGCGTGCGTGGAGACCATCGTCGAAGTGGAAGTGCCGGGCCTTTGCGCGCAGAACGGATCGGCCGCCGAAACGCTCGCCCTCAAGCTCACCCGCTCGAACCGCACCATCGCCGTGCCCTACGCCACCGAGGCCGGCCGGTTCCAGACCGCGGGCGTGCCCACGATCGTGTGCGGCCCCGGCTCGATCGACCAGGCGCACCAGCCGGACGAGTTCATTGAAATTGCGGAGCTTTCCCGCTGCGTCGGCTTCCTGCGGTCGCTCGCCGCCGAACTTGGCTGACGCCGGCGCGCCCAGCGGTCGCAGCGGGACGGGATGCGCGGCGGGCCCGGAGGGTCTATATAAGGTTCATGACCGACGTCGCGCAGCAAACCCAGCCTGTCGAGAACGCGTCCGTGGACGATGCGGCCGCGACGCGGCTCGCCGTGCGCATGGCGCTGGGCGGCTTCGCGCTGATGTTCGTCGCGGGCGCCTTCATGTGGGTCAAGTTCGGGCCGACGATCTTCGTCGATCTGGCGACAGCCGTGGTCAATTGCCTCTGACGCGCGTCATCGTGGAGACGAATCCTTGAACCGCCGCATGATCGTTCCGCTCGTCTGCCTCGTGCTCGGCATGACGATGCTCGCGACGACGGCCTACGTGACGCTGCGCCAGCCTGCGCCCGGCGCCCCGCCAGCATCGGCCGTCGGCGGATCGTTCGCGCTGATCGACGAGGACGGCAAGGCGATCACCCACCGCGACATGGCGGGCAAGCCCTATCTCGTGTTCTTCGGCTTCACCCATTGCCCCGACATCTGCCCGACGACGGCGATGGAAATCTCGCAGGTCTTCGAAGCGCTCGGCAAGGACGCGAAGGTCAACGCGCTGTTCATCACCGTCGATCCCGAGCGCGACACGGCGCCGGTGCTCAAGGATTACCTGTCGAGTTTCGACGAGCGCATCATCGGCGTGACGGGTCCGCGTGAAAACATCGACGCGGCCATCAAGGGGTTTCGCGTCTACGCCCGCAAGGTTCCGGGCGACAGTCCCGACAGCTACTCGATGGACCACACCGCGCTCGTCTATCTCATGGACAAGCAGGGGCGGTTCGTGACCGGCTTCAATCTCAAGCGCGCGCCGCAGGACGCCGCGCGCGACCTGCGCCGCTATCTGTGATTGCTCCCCGGGGAGGCGGTCATGTGGAAAATCGCGTCGATCATCATTCTGGCCGCCGCGCCCGCGACGGGGCAGACCATCAACATGAATTCCGACTATTTCCGCGACGTCGCCCGTGACAACGCGGCGCGCGACGCCGCGCGCGCGCAGGAAAGGCAGGCCGACACGCTGCGGCAGATGGAGCGCAACCAGCGCGACCGCGAACGCAGGCTCGATCGCCAGGAGCGAAATCGCCGCCGCGACGCCCGCTAGAAGAAGCTGACGGGGAAATATTTCAGATAGAGTTCGGCGTACGCCCCCTGTTGCGCCACGCGGGCGAACGCGAAGTCGAGCGCGCGGCGCAGCAGCGCGTTGTCCTTGCGCACCGCCACTCCCACCCCGACGCCGAAATAGGCGGGATCGAGATAAGGCCCGCCGCGGAACGCGCAGCACGCATTGCCCTCCGCGCCATTGAGCCAGATCGCGAGCGTCACGCCGTCGGCGAAGGCGAGCGGAACTTCGCCGCCGCGCAGGGCCGCCAGAAGCGCCGGCAGATCGGCGTACTCGCGCCGTTCGAGGCCGGGGAAATAGGCCTGCAGGAACGCCGCGTGCGCGGTGCCTGCAATGACGCCCGCGCGCTGGCCGCCCAAGGTCTCGGGACGAATGTCGGCGAGCGCGAAATCCTTCGCCGCGACGAAGCGGCCGGGCGTCCGGTAATAGGGCGCGGTGAAATCGACTTGCGCTCTGGCGGCTGGCGTCGGCGCGATGGACGCAATCGCGGCGTCCGCGGCGCCGGATTCGATCGCGCCGAGAATCGTGTCGAACCGGCGCGCCTGGATCGTGCAGGCGACCTTCAACTCCTCGCAGACGGCGCGTGCGAGATCGACGTTGAAGCCGGCCAGCGCGCCATCGGGCCCGGGGAAGGCGAAGGGCGGATATTCATCGTCGGTGATGAAGCGGATGGCGCGCAGCCCGGTGAGATCGGGCCGCTCCAGGCGGCGCTGCGGGTCCCAGAAGTTCGGCGCGACCACGCCGTCGGACGCTTTTTGCGCGCTCGCGGGGAGTGAAACGCTCAAGGCGCACAGGACAATAGCCGCGGCAATACGCATGGCGCGGTCAACGGCGCCGACGATTTTGCTTGAATTGCGAAAGCTCAAGCTCAAGTATCCCATGAGTGTTGCGTATCGTGTCGTGAGCACCCGTGCATGGGCGTCATTCCCGCGTTTCCAGTCGATCAGCCGTCTCCGCGCAGGATGCACGGCGGCGCCCTCGACGCAAGCGAGCGCGCGCATGGCGACACGCGTCAGCGCAGGGGCGCGGCGCCGCTTCCCGTTTCGCTCGCCTGCCTGCATCAGATGGGGCTTCCGCCCGACCGCCTGCTGGCGGCGGCGCAAATCGGCGCGGCGCTTGGGGTTGCGCCCGAACAGGTGATGCTGCGCGAGGGCTGGATCAGCGAGCGCGCCTATTATCGCGCGCTGGCGCGATGGCTCGGCCTGACGTTCGTCGACGAGCCGTTCACGCCCGGCGCGGGCGCGCATTATCCGCAAGGCATCGTCGCCGGGATCGCACCGCGCAACGACGGCGCGTGGATCTGCGCGCCGGAGGGGCGCCGCATCGAAACGCTGGCTTTCTTTCGCCGCCGGCCGAGCCCCATTCGCGTTCACCTCACGACGCCATCGAACCTGCGGCAATCGATCGAGCGCGCCAGCGCGCCGCAGGCAGCGGACGTGGCGAGCGGCGACCTCCATCGCCGCGACAGGCAAGCCTGCGCGCGAAGCCGCATCAGCGGACCGCAGTTCATCTGCGCGACAATACTGTTCGCGATCATCCTCGCCGCCCTCGCGGGATCTGGCGGGGTCAACCTCGCGGCGTCGGCGCTGACCGGAACGCTGATCGCCGCCTCCATCGCGCTGCGGCTGCTGGCGACATTCGAGAGTTCCTCCCGCGCGCGCGAGCATTGGCCCGAGGCGCCGGACGATTTGCTGCCGGACTACACCGTGATCGTCGCGCTGCATCGTGAAGCCGCCGTCGCCGGCAAGCTCGTCGCGGCGCTCGACGCGCTCGACTATCCGCGCGCGAAGCTCGACATCAAGTTCGTGATCGAAGAGGGCGACCAGGAGACGCGCGCGGCGCTCGAACGGCTCGACCTGCCGCTGCGATACCAGATCGTCATCGCCCCGCACGGGCAGCCGCGCACGAAGCCGCGCGCGCTCAACATCGCGCTGGCGCAGGCCCGCGGGCGGCTCGTCACGGTGTACGACGCCGAGGACGAACCCGAGCCCGACCAGTTGCGCAAGGCGGCCGCGGCGTTCGCCGCCCTGCCCGCGCGCATCGGGTGCCTGCAGGCGCGCCTCGCCATCGACAATTATCGCGACGGCTGGCTCGCGCGCATGTTCGCGATCGAGTACGCGGCGCTGTTCGAGGCGGTGAACCCGGGCCTCTCGCACCTCGACGGGCCCGTCGCGCTGGGAGGCACGTCGAACCATTTCCGCATCGAGGCGCTGCGCGATTGCGGCGGATGGGACGCGTGGAACGTCACCGAGGACATCGACCTCGGCTTTCGGCTCGCGCGGCACGGCTATGGCGTGGGCTCGCTCAATTCATCGACCCACGAGGAAGCGCCCGCCCGGCTTCGCGCCTGGTTCAACCAGCGCCGGCGCTGGTTCAAGGGCTGGATGCAGACGCTCATCACGCACACGCGCGCGCCCTCGCGCCTCGTGGCCGAAGCCGGCCCCGCGCGCGCGGCGGCGGCGATGCTTCTGGTGGCGGGGGCGCTCGTGGGGCCGATGTTCGGCCCGGCCTTCGCGCTGGCCTTCTTCGCGTCCGCCGCATCCGGCGAATTGTTCGCCCGGCAGGACGCCGCCAGTCTGGTCGCCGCGACGTTGTGGTGCGTGGTGGGCGTGGGCGGCCTCGCCGCGGCGCTCTGGCCCGCCCTCGTCGGCCTCAGGCGGCAAGGCCTCTTGCGCCTGGCGCTCTGGACGCCGTTGCTGCCCGTATACTGGACGCTGCTGTCGGTCGCCGTCTGGTGGGCGCTCGCCGATCTCATCCGCAATCCGTTCCACTGGGCCAAGACCGATCACGGCCTTGCGCGCACGTCGCGGCGCAGGGACGAAGCGAAATCGCTCGTCCGGGCCGATGATTGACGCAGGTTTCCCGCCTACCTAGTGTGCCGCGGACTTCCCGCGCCAAGGGCCGGGGCTCATTCAGGGTTCGCCAATGTCCTCTCCCGCAGGGCCGGCCGCGTCGCCGCCCACCGCCCCGCTTTCGCTCGAAGAGGCCGCCGCCGCATCGGCCGCCTGGCCGTTCGAGGAGGCCCGCAAGCTCGTCGCGCGCATCGAGCGCACGGGGCAGAAGGAAGTGCTGTTCGAGACCGGCTACGGCCCCTCGGGCCTGCCGCATATCGGCACGTTCGGCGAGGTCGCGCGCACCACCATGGTGCGCCACGCCTTCGAGACGCTGACCGGCGGCAAGATCAAGACGCGGCTGCTCGCCTTCTCCGACGACATGGACGGGCTGCGCAAGGTGCCCGACAACGTGCCCAACAAGGAGCTGCTGACGCAGCATCTCGGCAAGCCGCTGACGCAGATCCCCGATCCGTTCGGCACGGTTCGAGAGCTTCGCGCACCACAACAACGCGCTGCTGCGCGACTTTCTCGACCGCTTCGGCTTCGACTACGAGTTCGCCTCCTCGACCGACTATTACACGTCCGGCCGCTTCGACGCGGCGCTGCTGCACATGCTCGCGCGCTACGACGCGGTGCATGAAGATCATGCTGCCGTCGCTGCGCGAGGAGCGCGCCGCGACCTATTCGCCGTTCCTGCCGATTCATCCGCGCACCGGCATCGTCATGCAGGTCCCGCTCGACGAGATGGACGTCGCGGCGGGCACGATCGCCTGGCGCGATCCCGAGCACGGGCGAGCGCTTCGAGACGCCGGTCACCGGCGGCCATTGCAAGCTGCAATGGAAGCCCGACTGGGCGATGCGCTGGTATGCGCTCGACGTCGATTACGAGATGGCCGGCAAGGACCTCATCGACTCGGTGAAGCTGTCGGCGGGCATCGTGCGCGCGCTCGGCGGCGCGGCCGCCGGAAGGCTTCAACTACGAGCTGTTCCTCGACGAGAAGGGCCAGAAGATTTCCAAGTCGAAGGGCAACGGCCTGACGATCGAGGAATGGCTGACCTACGCCAGCCCGGAGAGCCTGTCGCTGTTCATGTTCCAGAAGCCGCGCGAGGCCAAGCGGCTGTATTTCGACGTGATCCCGCGCGCGGTCGACGATTATCTGAACTTCCTCGACGCCTATCAGCGGCAGGACTGGAAGGAGCGGCTCGGCAATCCGGTCTGGCACATCCATTCGGGCGATCCGCCCGGCGCCGGAGACGCTGCAGCCCGACGGCGATGGCGACGGGCACGACCGTCTCCTTCTCGCATGCTGCTCAATCTCGCCGCCGTCGCCAACGCCGAGGACCCGTCGGTGCTGTGGGGCTTCCTGCGCCGCTACGCGCCGACGGCGTCGCCGCAAAGCCATCCGCGCCTCGACAAGCTCGTCGGCTATGCGGTCGCCTATTTCCGCGACTTCGTGCGGCCGGCGAAGACCTATCGCGCTGCCGACGATGTCGAGCGCGAGGCGCTCGGCAAGCTCGACGGCGACGCTCGCGGCACTGCCGGAGGGCGCCAGCGCCGAGGAGATTCAGACCGCGCTCTACGATGTCGCGCGCGCCATGCCGCGCTATCAGGATTTGAAGGCCAAGGGCGCGACGCCGGAGCGGCCGGGCGTCTCGAACGACTGGTTCAACATGCTCTACCAGGTGCTGCTCGGCGAGAATCGCGGGCCGCGCTTCGGCTCGTTCGTCGCGCTCTATGGCGTCGACGAGACGCGCGCGCTCATCGCCAAGGCGCTGGCGGGCGAACTTGTGTCGGAGCACAAGGCGTTTCTGGACGCGCGGGCGAAGTAGCGCCTCGATGAAATAAGCGCAGGCGCTCACGCGCCAATCGCGACTGACTGGAAGCACACACGCAATGATTTCCCTGTTCGCCGGCCTTTGCATCGCGGCGGCGTCCTTCTCGGGCGCGTTCCTGTCGGGCATTTTCGGCATGGCGGGCGGGCAGATCGTTCTTGCGGTGCTGCTGTATTTCATGCCCGTCAGCGCGGCGATGACGATGTTCTCGGCGCTGATGTTCTCGTCGGGCGCGTGGCGCGCGGGCCTGTGGCGCAAGCACATCGACTGGCCGATCGCGTTCCGCTACATCGCGGGCTCGATGGCGGGCATGGCCGTGATGCTGATGATCATGTTCGTGCCCTCCAAGCCCGTGGTCTATCTGGGGCTCGGACTGACGCCGTTCCTGGGCGACATGCTGCCGAAGAAATGGCGGCCCGACGTCACCAAGCGCGGCATGGCGCTGCTGTGCGGCTTCATCGCGATGATCCTGCAGATCGCGGTGGGCGGCGCGGGCAACGTGCTCGACATGTTCTTCGTGAACAGCCCCATGAGCCGGCACGCCATCGTCGCGACGAAGGCGTTCACCCTGCTGTTCTCGCAGCTGATGCGGTTTCTCTACTTCGGCGTCGCGGCGCTCGAGGGCGGCGAGAACCTGCCGGTGGAGCTCTTCCTCATCTGCGTGCTGCTGACGTTCGCCGGCGGATCGGCGGCGGTGGGTCTGCTCAACCGTCTCACCGACGACAGCTTCCGCAAATGGACCAAGACGCTCATTTACGGCATGAGCATCATCTACGTCGCGCGCGGGCTGTGGCTGCTGTGGACCGGCGAGTATTGATCGCCAGCGGCTCTTGGCGAAACGCTTACTGCGCCGCCCACAAAATCCGCGCGATCCATTGCACGTCGCTGGCGTCGAATGACCTGTCGGGATGTTCGGGATTGATCGAGCGCAGCTCGATGGTCTTGGCGGTGCGGCGCTTGAGCTCCTTGGCGAGCACCTCGCCCTCGCGCGTCTTCACCACGACGCGGTCGCCGCGCCGCACGGGCGAGTTTGGCGAGACGATCACCACGTCGCCGTCGCGATAGGCGGGCAGCATGGAATCGCCGGAAATCTCCAGCGCGTAGGCGTTCTCGTCGGCGATGTTGGGGAACACGATCTCGTCCCAGCCCGCGCCGGCGGGAAAGCCCGCGTCGTCGAAGAAGCCGCCGTCACCCGCCTGCGCCAGGCCGATGAGCGGCACGCGGCGGGCGCCCTCGCCGCGCGTCGACAGCAGGCCCATGAATTCATCGAGGCTCGCGCCGGTCGCCTGCAGGATTTTCGCCAGCGATTCCGTGGAGGGCCAGCGCAGGCGGCCGTCATGTCCCTGGCGCTTGGAGCGGTTGAAGGTCGTCGGGTCCAGCCCGGCCTTGCGGGCCAGGCCCGAGGCCGACATGCCGTGCCGCGTCGCAAGCGTGTCGATCGCGTCCCAGACCTGGGCGTGCGTGAGCATGGCTGGCCTCCGGCTCAGGCGTGGAAGATCAATTTCCTGTAGATGGGTATTTATACCTTTGGCGCGGCCAGGGCAAGCCGGCAATCAGCGCCCGAGGCCGAGGGGCAGAGCTTCCATCATGCCCCAGATGAGCAAGCCGCACAGGATGGGGAGAATCGCCGAGGCCGCGAGCCGGATCATCACGAAGCGCATGCCCATGAGCGGCACCTCGTAGATGATGACCCGGTGAAAGGCGAAGACGGACCATGCGGTGAGGTAGGCCATCACCTGCGGGAAGCCGCCGCCGGAGGCCAGCAGCACCAGCACAATGGGGAACGAGACGATGGGCCCGGCCGGCGTGATGCCTCCGACAAGCGCGCCCAGAAGGATGCCGGTCAGTCCGCTCTCATAGCCGATCAGGTGGCCGATCACTTCGGCGGGCACGATCTGCGAGATGAAGCCCGCCGTCAGCAGCGCAAAGGCGATGCGCGGCAGGATTTCCAGGAACCGGAGCGAGGCGTTGCGGAAGGCGCCGCGCACAAGGGTCGGCGAGCGGCGCCAGGCGATGATTCCCAGGATGAACGCGGCCGTTCCGAACAGAATGATCGAGCCCATCAGCCGGCTTTTTTCTCTTCAGGCGATTTCGGCAGGCGTTCGGACAGGAGCGCGGCGATGAAGGGCAGCGGCAGCGAGGCGACAAAGCGCATCGCCGTGTACTCGAACCCAAGGAGCGGGATTTCCCAGACGAGAATGCGCTGGAAGCCGAGCGTCTCCCACGAGGTGAGATAGGCGATGAGCGTGGCGCGGCCCGCCCCCGCCTTGGCGAGCGAGGCGACGAGCGGAAAGGACATCATCGGCCCGCCCGGCGTGACCGCGCCGACCGCGGTCGCGAGGGCAATTCCCTTCACGCCCGATTGCTCGCCCAGCCATTTGGCGACGGTGGCGCGGGACACGAGCGCCGTGACGAGCGCGGCCAGAAGAAAGGCCAACGCCATCTTCGGCGCGAGATCGAGGAACGTTCGCGCGTCGGTGTGGAAGCTCTCAAGCACCACGTCGAGCCCCTTCAGCCACCAGCAGACGATGCCGGAAACCAGGGCCATGCCGGCGAGCACGAGCACCGACTTGTCGAAGAAGGCCGCCTTGAAGTCGAAGTGATCGCGACGGAAGGTCTTCGTCTCGACGGGCATGCGTCCTCCCGTCCGTGGTTCAGGCCCGAAGGGCGGTGAGCATCGCGGTGATGTAATCGGCGTCGTGGGCGATGACGAGCATGCGCGCGTAGGGCCGCAGGTGCGCCATCGAGGCGGAAACGTCTTCGTCGGTGGCGCCTTCGCGCGGCACGACGAGCGCCACCATCGTCTTGTGGTGGGCGGTGCAGGCGTCGGCGATCACCGATACGGCTCGAGCGTCTTCGCCGGCGGCGGAGACGACCACGACGAAATCGGCGGAGGCGACCTCGCCCACAAGATCGAGCGTGCGGCCGGCGAGATCGTCGAGCCAGGCGTTCAGGCCGGCGTTGGTCTTGCCCGGCTCGCTGTCGGTGGAAAACGACAGGGCGCGGAAGAAGGCCGCGCCGTTCCACGGCTTCTTGGCGAGTTCATCGATGACCTGCGCGCTGGCGGAATCGAGCGCGATCACCTTGACGGCGCGGGTCTTCGAATTGGGGTACTGGATCCGGTACTTCGCTTCGTGGGCGGTGGTGACGCGGGCGGATTCGCTTTGCATCGATATGTCTCCAGAAGCTCGCCGGGGCGCGCGAAGAAACGCGGCCGCACATTACAAGAAGCCGGCGGGCCGGAGCGCGATCTCGCCCCGGTCCGCCGGAAACACTGCGTCAGACCGAGGTCTGGCGGACGCCCTTCTTCGCCTTGAGGGCTTCCTTCGCGCCGTCCTTGTACTGGACGTCACGCGGCAGAAGCAGCGCGGCCTGGCGCACCTTGTGGTGCTCCGGATCGACGCCGGGCGGGGTGACGCCCTTGTCGGCGAGCGCCTTGGCGGCGCGCATCAGGCGATGACGCGCCATGATGATGCCGTTGTCGGTGCTGACGAGGTTTTCCTTCGTGCGGTCGCAGATCGGGCCCATGCTCTCCTGGAGCGAGGCGTCCTGCATGCCGATGCCCTCGATTCCGGAGAAGGTCCTGCCGGCCTTCTGCGCCTCGCGGTTCATCAGGTAGTCGTTGTCCTTGTTGGCGAGCGGGCGATAGGTGCCCGGCACGTAACGGACATGAATGCCCTTGCCGGCCTTCATCGACTCGACTTCGTGGTCGGTGAGCGGACGGGTCGGGTGGTAGTCATAGCTCCACGCCCAGCAGGAGTGGTCGTCGATCGGCACCCAGAAGTGGCCGTGCATCGGGTGGTCGCCGCGCGGGGGAACGCCCGTGTAGCAGGGCATGACCCAGGGGGTGATGCGCCAGTAATACTGGTCGTCCTCGGCGTTGCGGCGCGCGCCGATCAGAAGGCCGCCCTCATGCTCGACGACTTCGAACACGGGCGCGAGATCCTGCATGTTGTACTTGTTGCCGGCGGCGCCCTTGAACAGCGGATCGCTGGAGAGGTCGCCGCGATGCAGGAAGGACACGTGGCTCGAGTCGATGCCGCCTTCCATCGCCTGCAGCCAGTTGGATTCCTGGATGCGCTTGGTCATGAACGTCTGGTTCAGCGGCACCGTGCAGAACTCGTACTCGGGCTCCGGGGGCTGCTTTTCCGGCGGGACCCATGTAGGTCCACAGCACGCCGCCCTTCTCGATCAGCGGATAGGACTTCAGCTTGATCTTCTGGGCGTAGCCCGATTCCTTGGGCTCCGAGGGCACTTCCACGCACTGGCCGGTCGTGTCGAACTTCCAGCCGTGATAGGGGCAGCGCAGGCCGCATTCCTCGTTGCGGCCGAACCACAGCGATACGCCGCGGTGGGCGCAGAACTCGTCGATGAGGCCGAGCTTGCCCTCCGAATCGCGGAACGCCACGAGGCGTTCGCCGAGCAGCTTGACGCGCACGGGCGCGCAATCGGGCTCCGGCAGCTCCTCGCTGAGGAGCGCGGGCATCCAGTAGCAGCGGAACAGGTCGCCCATGGGCGTGCCAGGGTCCGTCTGCGTCAGGTAATCGTTCTGTTCCTTCCTCAGCATCTGATCTTCTCCCCTTGCGCCGCCCCCCGGCTCTCTTGCGCCGGGTGGGGGGCGTTGTGATTCCACGCGCCCGGGTCGGGCGCGTCAATTCCGGGGCCCTGTCGGGCCAGTCCCGGGCAGTTCGTCTTGATCGTTGACCGAAGGGCCGCAGCTTGCTATCCACCGCCCGGTTCCTGTATGCGGAACGTTGTTCCGCATATAGATCACGACTAGCGTTTATCACCGGTCCGCAAAGGGCGTCAACGAAAAGGGAGAATGGCGGTGTCCGCGCAGAAGATCGAGTTGTGCAAGACCTCTGACGTGGAGGAAGGAGCTGCGATCAAGGTCGAAACCGGAGACCTGATCCTTGCCGTCTTCAACCTCAACGGCGCCTTCTACGTCCTCGACGACACCTGCAGCCACGGCCCCGGCTCGCTGTCGGAAGGCCCGATCTGCGGCGACATCGTGGAATGCGATTTCCACAACGGCGCCTTCAACATCAAGACCGGCGAAGTCGCCGAGCCGCCGTGCATGATCCCGCAGAAGACCTACAAGGTGACGGTCGACAACGACACCGTCTTCATCGAGGTCTGATCCCACGACCATCGCGCGCGGCGCGCCGGCCGGGGACATAGCCAGTTTCATCGGGGCGCGGGTGGCGATTGCAGCCACGGGGTCCGCGACGCATTCCACAGGGGCGCACGCATGAGACGCGAGATGAAATCGGCAAAGCCCTTGCGCGGCGGACGCCCGCGCGCCGCCGCGCCCGCGCCCGCGACAAAAAGTCCACGCGCCGCAGGGGCCAAAGCGCAGCGGCTGTCATCCGTCGCCACCGCCGCGCGCCTGCTGAAGACATTCAGCGAGGGAGAGGCCGAAATCGGCGTGACGACGCTTTCCAAGCGCCTCGGCGTGGCCAAGAGCACGGTGTATCGGCTCGCGTCCACGCTCGTCTCCGAAGGCATGCTCGAACAGAACCGCGAGAACGACAAATACCGGCTCGGCCTCGCCCTGTTCGGCCTCGGCGCGCTGGTGCGCCAGCGCATGAACGTGTCGACCGAAGCGCGCCCGCACATCTTCGCGCTGCGCGACGCCACCAACGAGACCGTGCATCTCGCCGTCCCGGACGGCGGCCAGATCATCTACGTGTACGATCTCGAAAGCACGCAGGCGATCCGCCAGCGCGCCAACCTTGGCGAGCGCAAGCCCACGTTCTGCTCGGCGGAAGGCCGCGCCATGCTGGCCTTCGCGGACCCGTCCGCCGTCGACGCCATCATCGCCGCGGGCCTTGCGCCGCGCACGCCCTACACCGACGTCGACCCGGCGCGCCTGAAAGCGGCGCTGGAGGACGTGCGCAGAAAAGGCTATGCACGCGAGGATGAGCAATGCGAAATCGGCATGCGCTCGCTCGCCGCGCCCATTCGCGACGCCGAAGGGCGCGTGGTGGCGGCGGTGGGCATCGCAGGACCGACCCAGCGGCTTTCGGAGGACGTCCTTGCGCGCTTCGCGCCCCTCGTCGTGAACACGGCGCATCTCATTTCCGCTCGGCTGGGCTATCGCTCGGTCGCGGGCTTCTGACTCAACCAACAACGGCTGGACCCATGGCGAAGATCACCATTCCCGCGGCGAACATCGAATACGATTGCACGAACGACACGATCATGCGCGCGGCGACGCGCATCGGCCTCGGCTTTCCCTACGAATGCAACGTCGGGGAATGCGGCAATTGCCGCTTCGAACTGCTCGAAGGCGAGGTCTCGTACCTGCGTCCCAACCCGCCCGGCGTGACCGAGCGCGACGCGCAGCGCAACCGCTACCTTGGTTGCCAGGCGCTGCCGAAGGGCGATTGCAAGATCAAGGTGCCGCTGCGCGACCATTACAAGAGCAAGCACCTGCCGAAGAAGACGACAGGCGAATTGTTCGAGGCCTTCGACGTCACCCACGATATCCGCGAATTCCGCTTCAGGCTGTCCGAGCCGGTGAAGTTCCTCGCCGGCCAGTACGGGCTCATCACCGCGCCGGGCGTCGAGGGCGCGCGCGCCTACTCGATGTGCAACACGGGCGAGGACGGCGCCGAGTGGCACTTCCAGATTCGCCGCGTGCCCAACGGCGCCGCGACAACCTCGCTGTTCGATCATCTCAAGGTTGGCGACAAGGTCGGCCTCGACGGCGCGTTCGGCATGGCCTACCTGCGCGAGGACGCGCCGCGCGATATCCTCTGTCTCGCAGGCGGTTCCGGCCTGTCGCCCATGGTGTCGATCTCGCGCGCGGCGGCGAAGAGCCCGGCGCTGAAGGGCCGCAACATCCACTTCATCTACGGCGGACGCACGCCGCGCGACGTGTGCGGCGAGGCGATGCTGAAGGAGCTGGAGGGCTTTGGCGAGCGCATCCATTATCACGGCGCGATCTCCATGCCCGACGATCCCTCGTCGGCGAACTGGAAGGGCCACGTCGGCTTCGTCCACGACATCGCCGAGCAGATGTTCGGCGAGAAGCTGAGCGAGTTCGAGGTTTATTTCGCCGGGCCGCCGCTGATGTCGCAGGCCGTGATGAAGACGCTGATCAAGTCGAAGGTGCCCGCCTCGCAGATGCACTTCGACCAGTTCTATTGAGAGCGCGCTCCACGGGAGCGCCCTCGCCCTTCAATCAATAAAAGACAGGAAATGCCCATGTCCAAACTGAAACTGACGTTCGGCTGCTGGAACTACGATCGCACCCGCGCGATCCAGGACGGCTCCGTGCAGCCCGACGGCATCGACATCAACTATCTCGACATGCCGGTCGAGGAGACGTTCTTCCGCATGGCGCGGCACCGCGAGTTCGACGTCTCCGAGATGTCGTTCTCGTCCTATTGCGTGTCGCTGCACCGCGACCCCAGGCCCTTCATCGCGATCCCGGTGTTTCCCTCGAAGTTCTTCCGGCACTCGTGCATCTACATCAACGCGAAATCGGGGATCAAAGAGCCCAAGGACCTCATCGGCAAGAAGATCGGCGTGCCCGAATACCAGATGACGTCGCCGGTCTGGATCCGCGGCATCCTCTCGGACTTCTACGGCGTGCCCGTGGACAGCGTCGAATATCTCACCGGCGGCGAGGAAGAGCCCGGCCGGCCCGAGAAGATGAAGCTCGACCTGCCGCCCAACATCAAGATCAAGGCGATCCCCGAAGACCGCACGCTGGCGCAGATGCTCGGCTCGGGCGAGATCGACGCCTTCCACACCGCGCGCAAGCCGTCCACCTATGACGGCGTGAACGTGAAGCGGCTGTTTCCGAACTACCGCGAAGTGGAGCTCGATTACTACCGCAAGACGAAGATCTTCCCGATCATGCACACGGTCGCGATCCGCCGCGACGTGTACGAAGCAAACCGCTGGATCGCGATGGCGCTGTTCAAGGCGTTCCAGCAGGCCCAGCACAAGACGTACGAAGACCTCAAGGAAACCGCCGCCCTGAAGGCCATGGTGCCGTGGCTGATGCACGACATCGAGGAAGCGCAGGCCGAGATGGGCGACGATTACTGGGCGTATGGCTACGAGCAGAACATGGAGACCTTCAAGGTCTTCCTGCGCTACCATTACGAATGCGGGCTGTCGAAGCGGCTGCTGAAGCCCGAAGAGCTGTTCGCGCCGGAGACGCTTGAAGCGTTCAAGATCTGAACGGCGCGCGAAGGCGACCATCACGATAGTCTCGCCCGCATGCGGTGGACGGGATCGCTCAGCTAAAGCGCAGCGCCGCAACGGCGTGGATGGTCGGCCTGCGCCTGACGGGCGGCTCCTAATGCGAATGCCCGAAGTGCCCGGTGGACTCGTCATGGTCGTGCCCGTGATCGGGCTCCATCGAGTCAGCCTCCGCGTAGCCGTGCATCATCGCTTCCATGACGCGGCGCAGCGGATCGTCGCCCAGCGAAAGATGCCCCGCCATCAGCCCCGCGAGCCGCGCGAAGACGAGCGGCTGCATGGACAGAATGTCGTAGCGGCGCGAGGGATCGGCGCCTTCGCAATCGCGCATGGCGCGCGAGAGCGCGTCGGCGAACAATTGGTCGATGGTGTTGACCACAGCGTCGTCGGAGGATGCGCGGGCCTTTTCGCGCCGCTCGATGATCGCGCGGGCGTGAAGCATGAACCGGTTGTAATGGGCTTCCTGCAGGCTCGTGGGGCCTTCGTCGTCCAGTTCGCCGCACATCTTGCCAACTCCCGCCGGGGGGCGGCGCAGGCAAAGCCCGAGGCGCCGCTCTCAAACAAATCAGCGCGCCGGGGTGAGCCGACGCGCCATATCAGGTATCGCACGCATGAAGGCGATCAATAGCCTTCGGCGTTTTCCAGCTGCTCGAACCAGTCGAAGCCCATGGCCTTCACGATCCGGCTCGTCACCGAGATGATGCGGGCCTGGTTGTTCGGGTCCGAGTTGAAGTGCTTGTGGGCGCAATAGGGCGGAATGTAGATGAAGTCGCCCGCGCTCCACTCGAACTTCTTGGGCTCGCTCTCCCACTCGAACTCCATCACGTCCTTGCAGTCGAACTTCACGTCCCAGTGCAGGTCGTAGCCCGAGCCCTCGACGACGTAGATCACTTCTTCCGAGAGGTGACGGTGCTTGCCCGACGCTTTGCCCGGCGGAAGGAACTGCATGTAGATGTCGAGGCAGTATTCCTTCGTGTCCATCTGCTCATGGATGATGTGCTTGATGAGGCCGTGGGGCGAGCGCTCCAGCGGCATCTCGTTCCACTTCACCACGCCGATCTTGCGGTCGTAGTCCTTGCGGAACTTCTCGGAGGCCTTGAGCGCCTCCTGGTAGAAATTCACTTCCGGCGCGTGGCCCTCTGCGCGTTCGCGCTCGCGGGGGTCGACAATGCCCATTCTGATCTCCCGATGCGGATGAGAGCGCGGCGCGCCGCCAATGCAGCGCGCCGCTGAAAATTACGCGACCTTCGGCGGCAGCGTCTCGAGTTCCTGCTTGTAGGCCTCGTCCATCTTCGGCTCGACGCCGTTCTTGGCGAGTTCGCTGGCGAAGATGTCGCGCACCAGCGGCTGCTCGTCGGCGTAGTCGATCTGGTCGCCGCCGATGCGGCGGCTGATCCAGGCCTTCGGCACGCCCTGCGCGTTGCGGATCGAAACCACCTCGTGCTTGAACGCGAGATAGCGGGCCGGCGTGGTGCCGGTGTTGAAGTGCTGGTGGAACCACATGTTCGGCGGCACGATCATGGTGCCGACCTCCCAGTCGTAGCGCTTGGGCTCGTCGCCTTCCGGCCACATCAGCGAATAGCCTTCGCCCGACAGGATGATCACGTGCGCGCCCGGGGCCGTGGCAATGGCCCTTCTTGTAGGTGCCGATCGGGAACTGCGAGATGTGCGAGTTCATCGAGCCCTTGGCCATGTTGAAGCGGATGTGTCCGCCGCCCGCGCCGCGCTCCTTGGCGGAGATGAGCGGCAGGTTCACCGCGTCCGGCACGAAATTGGTCTCCAGCAGCAGGCCCTTCTGCTCGCCCTTGTTGGAGAAGTAGTCGGGCTCGCCGGCGAAGCGCGACTTGAAGTCGTGCGGCGTGTTGAAGATGAAGTCGATGTCTTCGTAGAGGTTGATCACCGGGGGGGCGTTCGTCACGGAGACGAAGCGCGCGGGCTCGGAGCCCGAACCGTTGAAGTGCTGATGCCAGGCGTTCAGCGGAATCGCGAACAGCGCGCCGGCCTTCCATTCGAAGGTGATCTTCTGGCCCGCGTCGTTCCACACGGAGGTGGAGCCGCGGCCTTCGAGAACGAGGATCATTTCCTCGAAGAGCTGACGCTGGGGCGCGAGCTTCTTGCCCGGCGCGATCTCGCAGACGTAGCAATCGTTCGACGTGCGCGAGGCTTCGTGGTTGATGTAGATGCCCTTGCCGTCGCGGCGCGGCCAGTCCTTCAGCTCTACCGTGCGCAGGTTCTGCACGTAATGGGCCGAGATGATGTCGAGGCCTTCGTTGCGCACCCAGCGCAGATACGGCGTGTCCTTCTCGGTCGCGAACTTCTTGGCAAGATCGTCCGAAACAATTGCGTCCTTCGCCATTTTTTCCTCCGTTGATTTCGAAGGCGGCGCACGCAAGTCCGGCGCCGCTTGGTTGGTTTGAGCCCTATAGATCAGATTGCAGGGCGCTGATCAATGCGGCCGGGCCGCACGCCGTTCTCAGCCGGGCTTGGTCCCCGCAGGGCTCGCGCTGTGGCTGTGGCCGTGGTCGTGAGCATGGTCATGCCCATGGCTGTGGTGTTCGTCGTGGCCATGGTGATGGTGGTGATGCCAGTGGGCGTGGTCGCCTTCCTGCTCGCGATGGTGAATGATTTCCTTCGCGCGCGGGCCGCGCGGGTCCTCGCTGAACACCAGCGACTTGATGGTCACCGGCACGGTATATGAGGGAACGCGCACCTTGCCGAGGTCGATGTAGTCGAAATCCATCAGCATGACGCCGTCGATGACGAGGATTTCGCTCTCCACGCCGCAATCCTCGCGCATGACGGCGCCCAGAGTCTGGGCGACGTCGCCGTCGAGCATCACGTAGATGGGGTGGCCCGCCGCGATCTTGTCGGCGAGGCCCTCGGCGATGCCTTTTGCGAAGGCATGGATGCGCTCGTAGGCCGGGGCGCCGGTCCAGCGCAGCGCCAGCGCGATGTCGGTGTCGACGCCTTCGAGTTCGAACGCCTTGCGGTGGTTGGTGATCGCCTTCGCCAGCGCGGCGGGGTCGACGTCCTCGCCCGCTTCGAACGGGGGCGAGAGCACCTGGAGGTTGCGGCGGGGCAGAAGAACGCCGGGGTTCGAGATGTAGCTCGTGTTGCCGGAGAGCTGCACGGAATATTCCGAGGCGCCCAGCGCGGTGGCGCGGATGCACTCGCGGGCCGGCAGCAGCGGCCAGGGGAAGCGGCCTTCGGCCACCTTGCGGGCGATGGCGGCGCCGAGGCGCTTGCCCATGTCGCCGAAGTCGCGCGGCTCGCGGTCGTAGACGTATTCGGCGACGCCGCCGGAGAACATCACGCCGCCTACATCGCCGAAATCGAGGATCGGGTCGGTGAGGTAGAGATGTTCGACATCGTGCGGGATCGGCCGCACGGTCAGCGCCGAGACGAGCGTTTCGGCCATCACGTCGGCGACCTTGTCGAGATCGGTCGGGTTGATCGTGTCGCCCAGGTTCCAGTCAAAACCGGCGCGGCGCGCGTGGGTGCGGCCAGCAGGGTCTAGGCGCACGATCTTGCCGTCCTCGGTGACCTGCAGGCGTCCGCCGATATGGACGGCGGCGGTGACGAGCACCTTGCCGCCCTCCAGCAGGCCGAGCTTGGTGGTGCCGCCGCCGATGTCGACGTTGAGCACGCGCTTGCCGAGATCGATGGAGGCCTGCGCCGCGCCCGAGCCATAGGCGGCGAGCATGGATTCCATGTGGTGGCCGGCGGTGGCGCAGACGAATTCGCCGCCCGCTTCCGACAGCATGGCGGAAATCGCCTGCGCGTTCTCGCGGCGCAGCGCCTCGCCGGTGAGGATCACGGCGCCGGTGTCGATGTCCTCCTTGGCGAGACCCGCGCCCTTGTAGGCCTCGACCACGATGTCGCGCAGCTTGTCCTCGTCGATGCGGGTGAGGCTCGAATAGGGCGTCAGCGAGACGGGGGAGAGGTAGAGCTGGTCGCGGGAGACGACGTAATAGCGGCTGGTGAGGTCTTCGGAGAGGCGGCGCAGGTGGATGCGCGAGAAGATGACCTGCGTGCCGGAGGAGCCGATGTCGATGCCCACGCTCGTCAGGTGGACGTTGTCCTGGATCCAGAGCGGGTTTTCCTCGATCGGCCCGTCGTACTGGAACTCGTCGTGCTCGTGGTCCGCATCGGCGTCATGCTGATGGTAGAAGGTCTGGCCGGGGACGTGCTCGCCGAGGGTATGGGCGCCGACGGCCTTGATCGCGTCCTCGACCTTGCGGCCCGATTTCTGGTTCTCGTTCGCCATCGATCTCCCTGCGCGCAAGGGTCTCCCGCTCCTCCAACGCTTGAGGCGCGTCCCGCAGTCTTGTCGCTTATGGGCGTTCCGTCGCGCGAACGGGCCCTGCTGTCAACCCCGCGGCGGGGGCGCGGCAGGGCTTGCGACAAGGCTTGCGCAAGCGCGGCTCAGAACCGCCGCGCCAGCCAGTCGGCGACGTAATCGAGGGCGCGGGCCGCGGTGTCTCCGAAGCGGCGCCCTTGCGCCCCCGCGCAGGACTGGCAGGGCGTCAGCGCGTGCGTCGCGCCCTCGACGCCCACGAGTTCCTTGTCGAGGGAGGCGGCGGCGTCGAGGATCATCTCGGCGGGACGCACCGCGGAATGGGCCGTCGCAGCCACGACCAGCAGCGGATCGCGGACGCCCGCAAGGTTGGACACCGCGCTCGTCGTCGACGAGGCCCAGACGACGCCGGTGACGTCGTCGGCGGTGACGTCGTAGTCGGCCGTGGTCTCGATGGCGTGGCCGGCGAGGAACTGGCGGGCCGAGAAGGCGACCGCCGTCCGGAAGCTCGTCGCCTCCCGGGGATTGCCCGAGGGCAGCGCGATCGACTCGAGGATACGCGAGGGGTTGGAGCCGTCGGCGGACAGGAGCTTGTGGGGCCGCCTGGTGCGCGCCAGGAGCCCCGAATCCACCTGCCAGAGCGGCGTCGTCAGCGCGCCGGCGACGAACATGGGCATGTCGTCGGAGAAGGCGTCGCGCTCGCGGGCGACCACGCGCGAGCACGAGCTTGCGCGCCTGTGCGACCAGCCGGGCGCTGCGCTCAGCCTGCGCTGCGTGGAAGGCCTTGCGGAAGGCGGGGGGATACTCGCCCGCGTTGCGGCCCGGATCGAAGCCGTTGCGCGGATCGTACATGTCGAGGTCGGGGTAGCGCTGCAGCGGCGCGGTTTCGAGCGAAATCGCCGGATCGAGGCTGGAGAGCGTGGTGAACGCCTGCCCGAGGTCGGGATCGACGAGAACGAGCCCCGCCGCCGGCAGGAGCCCGGCCAGCCGCGCGCCGTCGCAGGGGGTGATCTTTTCCGGCCCCTGGCAGGCGGCGGCGCCGTTCTGCGCCACGTTCTGGTAGAAGGCGGCAAGCCCCCCGCCCTCCCCGTAGCCGGCCAGAACGATGCTCCTGACGCCCGCTTCCTGGCGCAGGCGGCCAATCGCCGCGCTGATGGTCTGCGCCTGGACTTCATAGCCGGCGAAGCGAAACGGGCGGTTCGTGGTGGGCGGGTCGGCGCACAGCGCCAGATAGCCGCGCTCGGCGAGCCCGCTGCACACGATGTTCCCCAGCGAGGTGGCGAAGGGGTGAACGAGAACGATTCCCGTGCGTGCGGCCTCGCCGCGCGTCTGCGGCGCCCAGAGCAGGCCCTGTCCGTGGCGGCCGAGCGGGACGAACGTCGTCATGGCCGGCTGCAGCGACATCGTCTGGGGCTGCGCAATCTCGGGCGGAACGGTCGGGGGCCGCGCCTGCGCCTGCGCTGCTCCCGGCGCCATCATGGGGATGACGCAGAAGGCGCCCGCGACCGATCTCCATCCCATCAACAGGCCTCCCGCCGCACCGCTGCGGCCGACACGCGCCTACATATCCATTCGCGCAAGCACGGGCGCAAGCATGCCTTGAAGCTCTTGATGGGCGAAAAAGGCGTCATGTTGGCGAACACAAACAATTAGGGCGCCCAAGTTGACAGGCTGGGGCGTTTGCCTGATTTACCCCTGCGAGGGCGCCGCGTTGCGGCGCAAGAAGCCGGCGTCAACGCCGCGCCATCCAACACGGAGGATTGCAATGCCCCATGATGCAAAGGACGGCGTCCACTGGCACGAGCCGGCCGGGACGAAGAAGGCTGGTTTCGGCGAGTTCAAGAAGCAGCCGACCCCCTACGACGCCTTCATGGAATCCGAGGGCGTGCCGGTCTTCCGCGACATCGGCATTTCGAGCGTCGCGAACCTGCCGCATGCACAACTGGAAGCGCAAGGGCGGCAAGGGCCATTACATCCAGCTCTACGGGACCGAGACCAAGTGGGGCTGCTACGTCGTCGAGGTGCCGCCGGGCGGCGCGCTCAACCCCGAAAAGCACATGTTCGAGGAAATCTACCTCGTCGTGGAAGGCCGCGGCACCACCGAGGTCTGGCAGGAAGGCGACAGCAAGAAGCACGTCTTCGAATGGCAGAAGGGCTCGATGTTCTCGATCCCGATGAACGCATGGTTCCGCATCGTCAACGCGACGTCGGGCGGCGCGCTGCTGCTCGCCGGCAACACGGCGCCGAACGTCATGAACATGATCAACAGCGTCGACGCGGTGTTCAACAACCCGTTCGTGTTCCGCGACCGCTTCTCGGGCGCCGACGACTTCTTCAAGCCCAAGGACGACATCGAGCCCGATCCGGTGCGCGGCCTCGCCATGCGCAAGACGAACTTCATCCCGGACGTCGATCAATTGCGAACTGCCGCTCGATAACCGCCGTTCGGTCGGCTATCGCCGCGTCGAGCCGTTCATGACCAACAACCAGTTCTACTACTGGATCGGCGCAGCACGAGAACGGCCGCTATTCCAAGGCGCACGCGCACACGTCCGCCGCCGTGCTGATCTGCCTGAAGGGCAAGGGCTACACCTATTCGTGGCCCGAGCGCTGCGGCCCGACGCCGTGGAAGGACGGCTTCGGCCACGAGGTGCGCCGTCTCGACTACGGCCAGTTCGGCATGGTGACGGCGGCGCCGGGCGGCGCGCGCTGGTTCCACCAGCACTTCTCGGTGTCCAAGGACGACTTCCGCCTCACCGCGTGGTTCGGCCCGCACAATCCGGGCCGCGATCCGGGCGCGCCGGGCGAGAAGCACACCGACTACACGGCGATCGACCTCGACAAGGGCGGCACCGCCATCCCCTACTGGATGGAAGACCCGTACCTGCGCAAGGAGTACGAGGAGACGCTGAAGCGCAACGGCGTCGCCTGCCGCATGGACCCCGCATGGTACGTGCCGCCGAACGAAGACGGCGAGAAGCGCGACACGGTGGTCTGAAGACGGACAACAACGCCCTCCCCCGCGCAAAGGGGAGGGCTTTACAAAAACACTCAGGGATGGAGCCGAGATGAGCGACGAAGAGTTTCAGGGCGGGCGCGTCTTCTTTTCCAACGTGCGTCGCAGCCTCGAGGAAGAAGACGAAATCCGTCTTGTCAGCGTCGGCGTCGACATCGGCTCATCCACCTCCCATCTCGTTTTCTCCCGCCTGCTGCTCGAGCGGCTCGACAATCGCTACATCGTCACCGAACGCGAGGTCTTCCATGAATCCGACGTGCTGCTGACGCCGTACGCGGACGACATGACGATCGACGCGACGAAGCTCGGCGCATTCATCGACCTGCAGTACGAAGCGGCCGGCGTCGATCCCTCGGCCATCGACACGGGCGCGCTGATCCTCACCGGCGTCGCGGTGCGCCGCGCCAATTCGCGCGCCATCGGCGATCTCTTCGCGGCGCAGGCCGGCAAGTTCGTGTCCGTATCGGCCGGCGACGGCCTCGAGACGACGCTGGCCGCCTTCGGCTCGGGCGCGGCGGCGCGCTCGATCCGCGACCGAAAGCGCGTCATGAACATCGATATCGGCGGCGGCACCTCGAAGATCGCGGTGTGCGAGGGCGGCGAAGTGGTCGACATGACCGCGGTGGACGTTGGCGCGCGCATCGTGTCCTTCGACGCTGACGGCAAAGTCGTGCGCGTCGAGGAGGCCGGGCGGCGCTTCGCCAGGGAAGCGGGCTTCGACCTCGTGCTCGGCGGATACATCACCGAAGAGCAGCGCGGCGCCATGGTCGAGCGCATGGCCGATCGCCTGTTCGAGGCCATGACGCAGCAGACGCTGCGCCCGGAGACGGCGGGACTCCTGCGCCTCGACGCTCTCAAGAACGACCGCAAGCCCGACGTCGTGCAATTCTCGGGCGGCGTTTCGGAATACGTCTACGGCCTGCAATCGAAGGGCTTCGGCGACCTCGGCCCGCGGCTGGCGAAGGCGATGCTGAAGCGCGTGCAGGACTGGGGCGTCGGGCTCGAAAAGCCCGACCAGAGCATCCGCGCCACGGTCGTCGGCGCCTCGCAATACACCGTGCAGGTCAGCGGCTCGACGATCTTCGTCGCGCCGATGGAGACGCTGCCGCTGCGCAATCTCCCCGTGGTCGTGCCGGACCTGCCGCTGTCCGCGGAAGACCTCGACCAGAAGGCCATCGCCGACGCGGTGCGCCAGGCGCTGCGCCGGCTCGACCTGCACGAAGGCGAGCAGGCGGTCGCGCTGTGCTATCGCTGGGAAGGCTCGGCGATGTTCCGCCGGCTCGATGACTTCTGCAAAGGCGTTTATGCCGGCCTTTCCAAGCAGATGGAGAAGGGCCACCCGCTCGTCCTCGTCGGCGACGGCGATATCGGCGGCCTCATCGGCATCCACGTGCGCGAGGAAGCGAAGCTCCCCAACGCGGTCGTTTCCATCGACGGCATCGAACTCAAGGAATTCGACTTCATCGACATCGGCGCGCTATTGGAGACGTCGGGCGCCGTTCCGGTCGTCATCAAGTCGCTCGTGTTCCCCACGAGCGCGGCGCTTGGACGGGTCGAGGCGGTGGCCGTGTAGCCTGTCTGCCGACCGGGCGGTCGCGTGCGGTCGACAGACCGCCGCGTGGCTTCTATCTACCGGAGCATGGAACAGGCTCTGACGGAGCACGGAATGGGACTGGACGAACGCATCTCGGGTCGAACCACGGTTCTGTATCCGCATCTCCAGCCGTTCGCGTCAGGCCATCTGGAAGTCGGCGACAACCACCGCGTCTGGTGGGAAGCGGCGGGCAACCCGGAGGGCAAGCCCGCCCTGTTCCTGCACGGCGGGCCGGGCGGCGGCTACCATCCCGATCACCGGCGCCTGTTCGATCCCGACCATTACATGATCGTCCTGTTCGACCAGCGCGGCTGCGGGCGCTCGTTTCCCCACGCAGAACTGCAGGCGAACACGACACAGCACCTTGTGAACGACATCGAACTGCTGCGCGAGAGCCTGGGCGTCGAGCAAGTGGCTCGTGCTCGGCGGCTCATGGGGCGCGGCGCTCGCGCTCGCCTATGCGCAGGCGCATATGGACCGGGTGAGCGGGCTCATCCTGCGCGGCGTCTTCACGGGCCGCAGGTGCGAAGTCGACTGGCTTTACAAGCACGGCGCCTCGCTCGTTTATCCGGACGCATGGGCGCACTTCGTGAACCTCATTCCGGAAGACGAGCGCGGCGATCTCGTGGCCGCCTATCACCGCAGGCTCACGGGCGCGGACATCGCGCTGCGCATGGAGGCGGCGCGCGCATGGTGCGCATGGGAGGCCGAACTCCTGACGCTGCGCCCGCGCGCGCGCGCCATCGGCTCGGCCACGCAAAGCGAGATCGCGCTGGCGCGCATCGAGGCGCATTACTTCGTCAACAACTCGTTCTTCGAGGAAGGCCAGCTCATCGACAGGGCGCCGGCCCTGGCCGGCGTGCCGGGCGTGATCGTGCAGGGGCGCTACGACATGGTGACGCCGGTGCGCAACGCATGGGACCTGGCGAAGGCATGGCCGGGCGCCGACCTGCGCATCGTGCCGGACGCCGGCCACGCCACCAGCGAGCCGGGCATTCTGGCGGCGCTCGTCGCGGCCACCGACGAGATGCGGCGGCTCTAGGCCCTCACTGAACGAGCTTGTCGCGGGCGGCGAGTTCGGGGAAGAGCTTCGCCCATGCGGCGGCGAAGAAGATCGTGCACAATCCGCCGATGACGATGGCGTTGCCGACGCCGAACAGCGCGGCGCTCATGCCCGCGCGGAACTCGCCGAGGTCGGCGGAGCCGGACACGAAGATCGAATTCACCGCCGCAACGCGGCCGCGCATTTCATCGGGCGTCTCGCTCTGCACCATCGTGTGACGGATGACGACGCTCACCTGATCGGCTGCGCCCATGACGAAGAGGCAGGCCATCGAGACAAGGAAGAAAGGCGAGAGGCCGAAAAGTATCGCGGCAAGCCCGTAGATGCCGACGGCGATCAGCATCTTGCTGCCGGCCTTGCTCTCCACGGGAAGCCTGGCGACGAGGAAGCCCATGAGCACGGCGCCGATGGCCGGGCTGGAGCGCAGGATGCCGAGCCCCGTCGGCCCGACCTCCAGAATATCCTTCGCAACGATGGGCAGCAGCGCCGTCACGCCGCCGAACATGACGGCGACGAGATCGAGCGCGATGGCGCCGAAGATCACCTGCCGCGACCACATGAACGTCAGCCCGGCGCTCAGCGTCGCCCATGTGATGGGGCCGCGACCGGCGGTCGAGGGATCGAGCGGCGTGCGCAGCATGTGCGCGCACCAGGCGCACAGGACGAACGCGATGGTCGCTGCGTAGAAGATGACGTAGGGCCCGAAGAAATAGAACAGGCCGCCGATGGCCGGGCCGGTGACGACCGCGAGTTGCCAGGTCGACGAATACCAGGTCACCGCGTTGGCGAAGTTTTCCTTGGGCACAAGGTTGGGCGTGATGGCCTGCGAGGCGGGATTGCCGAACGCCCGGCCGGCGCCGATCACCGCCACGCCCAGATAGATGAGCCAGAGCGGCGGCGAGCCGGCGACGATGGCGAGGGTCAGCGCCAGCATCGCAGCCGCGCAGACGCTGAAGGAAATGACGACGACCCAGCGGCGATTGTAAGTGTCGGCGACATGGCCGGTGACGAGCGCGAAGACGAGCGAGGGGGCGAAGGACGCGAGGCCCGCGACGCCCAGCGCGACGGCGCTGCCGGTCAGTTCGTACAGATACCAGCCGATCGCGACGGCCCGCATCTGGAGGGCGATTCCCGACAGGTAGCGGTAGGCGATCCAGTAGCGAAAATCCCGGAAGGCGAAGGCGGAATAGGCGCCGCTCGCGCCGGTCTTTTCCTCAACCGTCATCGCCTGTGATCAGCCCCCATGGTTCTTGCTGCGCCGCTCCGGCTTACCGCGCCGGCTTCCACGGCACAAGCAGACGCTCGACCTCGTTGAGAATGAGCGAGAAAATGACGCCCAGCGCGGCGATCACGATGAGGCCCACGTACATGGTCTCGACCGAGAGGATCTCCCACGCGTTCCACATCATGTAGCCGAGCCCCGACTTGGCGCCGATCATCTCGGCCAGCGCGATCAGGATGAGGCCCATGCCGACGCCCAGCTTCACACCCGTCATGATGAGCGGCATGGCGCCGGGCAAGGCGACCTTCATGAAGGTCTGCAGCCGGCTGGACCCGAAATTCCGCGCCACGTCGAAATGGATTTTCGGGATCTCCAGCACGCCCGCCATCGTGTTGATGAGGATGGGGAAGAACAGACCGATGGCGACCATGACGATCTTGGAGGCTTCGCCCAGCCCGAAGATCAGCAGGATCAGCGGCAGGATCGCGCTCTTGGGGATCGGATAGGTGGCGGCGACGATGGGCTCCATGATGGAGCGCAGCGTGCGGCTCAGCCCCATGGAAATGCCCAGAACCAGCGCGGGCGCGCCGCCGAAGATGAAGCCCCAGAACAGCCGGTACATGCTGGCCATGAGGTGCTTCCACAATTCGCCGCTCTCGATGAGCTGCATCATGGTGACGAAAATCTTCGAGGGCGCGGGGAAAAAGCGCACGTCGATCCAGCCGAAGCGCGCCGCCGCCTCCCACAGGAGCAGCAGCGCCAGCGGCGAGGCGACGTTCATGATGCGGTCGACGTTGCCGCGGCTGATCGCAAGCGACTTCAGCCCGAACGATCGGGCGGCAAACGCGCGGGTGGAGGCCTTTTCGATGGAATCGGTCATTGGGCGCTTCCCTCGTCCTGGGCGCGGGCGCGATGCACTTCCTCGCGCAGATAGCTCCAGATGTTGAAGACGAATTCGCCGTAAGCGGGGCGCGCGCGCAGTTCGAGCACCTGGCGCGGACGCTCGAAGGGCACAATCAGGTCGGCCTTGGCGCGGCCCGGGTGCGCCGTCATCACCATGATGCGGTCGCCCAGCGTCACCGCCTCGTCGACGCTGTGCGTGATGAAGAGCACGGTCTTGCGCGTCTCCTCCCAGATCTTCAGCAATTCTTCCTGCAGGAGAAGCTTGTTCTGCTCATCGAGCGCGGAGAAGGGCTCGTCCATCAGCAGAATGTCGGGATCGTTGGCGAAGGCGCGGGCGATGGACACGCGCTGGCGCATGCCGCCCGACAATTGATGCGGGTAGAGATCGCTGAAACGCGTAAGCCCCGTGCGATTGAGGTAGTGGCCGACACGGTCCTTGATCTCGCTTTTGGGCAGGCGTCGCATGGCGAGGCCGTAGGCGGCATTGTCCCAGACCGTCATCCATGGAAACAGGGAATCGCCCTGGAAGATCATGGAATTGGACGGTCGCCCGCCGAGCGGGGGCGTGATCTCGATCGAGCCGCTCGTGTGCGTCTCGAGCCCGGCGAGGATGCGCAGCAGCGTCGTCTTCCCGCAGCCCGAGGGACCGACGATCATGAAGAAGCAGCCGGTGGGTATGTCGAGGCTGAGGGAGTTGAGCGCGAGAAACGGGCCCTTCCTGGTTTCGAAGACCTTGGTCAGGCCCCTGAGGCGGATCTTCACGTCCGGGGCCAGCGCGGCAGGCCCGGCTGGCGGCGAACTTGCCGCCGATTGGCCGGGTGCGCCGGACGCATGGGACGTGAGACTCATCTTGGCCTTCCTCCGCGTTCCTCTGGCGCGGCCGTGGACCGGCCGCTTGTTGTTCTGATTCAATCGCCCGGACCGGGGCGGAAATCAAGCTGAGGCGGCGTGGCGTTGGCGCGGCGCCGGCAGGCGGGCGCTATTCGCCCTCGACGTCAGCGGGATCGAACTCCCGCTTCACGCCGCAGAATTCGCAGGTGACGCCGATGCGGCCGTCGTCGCCCACCATGTCGCGGCGCTCCTGCGGCGGTGAACCGGCGCAGCATCGTCTCGATGCGCTCGCGCGAGCAGCGGCAGGCGTGCGCGCAGCGGCCGCCGTCTCGAACACGGTGACGCCGCGCTCGTGGAACAGCCGATAGAGCAGGCGCTCGCTCGACAGGTTGGGATCGACGAGTTCGTGATCCTCGACCGTCCCGGCCAGCGCGCGCGCTTCCGCCCAGGCGTCGTCCTCGCGGAAGCCGTCGTCGGCCTGCGTCTCGGCGGGCGCGTCGCCCGGCGGCAGGTCGCCCATGCGGCGGCGCTCGGGCGAGTCGGGCAGGAATTGCACGATCAGTCCGCCGGCGCGCCAGCGTCCCGAGCGCTTCCGCGCCCATCATCTCGCCGACGGCGAGGCGCACGAGCGTCGGGATCTGCTCCGATGGCGGAAATATTCATGCGCGGCCTCCTCGAGGCCCTGCGCCCTCCAGCGCCACGACGCCCTGGTAGCGGCTCATGTCGGAGCCCTGGTCGATGGTGAAGGCGAGATGGCCCTGCCGAGCAGTGCGGCGGGGCTTGCGGCGCCCTGCGCGCGCGCGGCGTCCAGCTTTTCCGCATCGAAGCGGGCGAAGGCGCGCAGCCGGTCGGGCGCGTCGAAGTCGACGACCAGCATGTCGATGACGCCGTCGCTGCGCGTCTGCAACTGGAAGCGGCCGTCGAACTTCAGCGCCGTGCCGAGCAGCGCGGTGAGCGCGGCGGCCTCGCCGAGCAGCGCGCGCGACTTGCGCGCGGATAATCGTGATGGGCGAGGATGCACGTCGAGCGACGGCCCGAGCCGCACGAGACGGCCGCGCACATCGAGCGGCGTCACGGCGAAGGGCATGACACGTCGTCCGCGCCCGTGTCGGAGACGGGGCCGGACTCGGGCGCGTCTGCGCTCATCAGCCTCAGGCTCCCTGCGCGCCCAGCGCACCAGAGCGAGCACGCCCTTCTGCGCGTGCAGGCGGTTTTCCGCCTCGTCGAACACGACCGATTGCGGGCCGTCCATCACCTCGTCGGTGACTTCCTCGCCGCGATGGGCCGGCAGGCAATGCATGAAGATGGCGTCCTTTGCGGCGACGCGCCATCAGTCGCGCGTTCACCTGATAGGGCGCGAGCAGGTTGTGCCGGCGGCGCGCTTCTTCCTCGTCGCCCATCGACACCCAGCAGTCGGTGACGACGCAATCGGCGCCCTGCGACCGCCTCGAAGGGATCGCTGGTGAGCGTGAGCCGCGCGCCCTTGGTCTTCGCCCAGTCGACGAGCGACTTGCGGCGGGCGCGAGTTCCGCCGGCGTCGCGACGTCGCAGCGAGAAATCGAAGCGCGCGGCGGCATGAACCCAGCTCGCCAGCACGTTGTTGCGCGTCGCCGCGTCCAGGCGACGGTGCGCGCCCTTGATCGGGCCGCGATGCTCCTCGAAGGTCAGCACGTCGGCCATGATCTGGCAGGGATGCGAGCGCTTGGTCAGGCCGTTGATGACCGGCACGGTGGCGTAGGCGCGCAAGCTCGCGCAGATCCTCATGGTCGAGGATGCGGATCATGATCGCGTCGACGTAGCGCGACAGCACGCGCGCGGTGTCGGCGATCGTCTCGCCGCGGCCGAGCTGCATCTCGTCGCCGGTGAGCATGATCGTCTCGCCGCCGAGCTCGCGCATGCCGACGTCGAAGGAGACGCGCGTGCGCGTCGAGGGCTTGTCGAAGATCATGCCGAGCACCTTGCCGTCGAGCGGGCGGTCCGCGAGCGGCACGCCCTTGCGCGCGCTTGCTCTTCACGTTCGCCGCGATTTCGAGAATGCGGCGCAGCTCGTCCGGCGCGAATGTCGGGCAGGTCGAGGAAGTGCCGCGGCGCGACGATCTCGGATGAAGCGTCATCGCCGCTCACTGCGCGCCGCTGCCTCGACACGCGGCGCGCAGGCGCGTTCGAGCCGCGCGATCGCCTCGTCGATCTCGCTCGTCGCCGATGATGAGCGGCGGCAGAAGACGCACGACATTGTCGCCGGCCGGAATGACGAGCATGCTGCTCGGCGCGCGCGGCGGCGGTGAAATCCGTGTTGGGAACATTGCGCTTCAATCCGAGCATCAGGCCCTCGCCGCGCACTTCGGCGATGACGCCTGGATGACTGGTCCTTCAGGTCCGCCAGCTTCTGCTTGCAGCGCAGGCCCTTGCGCGCGACCGCGTCGAGGAAGCCGGGCTCCAGGATGACGTCGAGCACCGCGCCGCCGACGCTCATCGCCAGCGGATTGCCGCCATAGGTCGTGCCATGCGTGCCGACGATCATGCCCTTGGCCGCCTCCTTCGTCGCCAGGCACGCGCCGAGCGGGAAGCCGCCGCCGATGCCCTTGGCGACCGCCATGATGTCGGGCGTCGACGCCGTAGCAGTTCGTGCGCGAACAGCTTGCCGGTGCGGCCCATGCCGCTCTGCACCTCGTCGAGCACAAGCAGCAGGCCGCGCTCGTCGCACAGCTCGCGCAGCGCGCGCAGGAAGCCGGGCGGGGGCACGCGCACGCCGCCCTCGCCCTGGATCGGCTCGATGAGCACGCCCGCCGTCTCGCGGGCCGATGGCCGCCTTCACAGCCTCGATGATCGCCGAACGGCACCTGGTCGAAGCCTTCGACCTTGCGGGCCGAAGCCTTCGAGGTATTTCGGATTGCCGCCGGCGGCGATCGTCGCCAGCGTGCGGCCGTGGAACGCGCCCTCGAACGTGATGAGACGGAAGCGCTCGGGATGGCCGCTGGCCGCATGATACTTGCGCGCCGTCTTGATCGCGCCCTCGACCGCTTCCGCGCCGGAATTGGTGAAGAACACGTAATCGGCGAACGTCGCGTCGCACGAGCCGGCGGCGCCAGCGCGCTCGGCCTCGGGGATGCGGAACAGGTTCGAGACGTGCCAGAGCTTCTCCGCCTGCTGCGTTCAGCGCCTCCACGAGGTGGGGATGCGACATGGCCCAGCGCACAGACGGCGATGCCGGCGCCGAAGTCGAGGTATCTGGAGCCGTCGCTGGCCTCGAGCCACGCGCCCTCGCCTCGCACGAAAGCCACGTCCGCCCGCGCATAGGTGGGAAGAAGAGGCGATGCGGCTGCGTCCTGCATGTCAGGCATGGCTCATGTCTCGGCGTTCGAAGTTCGGCGTTCTGCAAGATCCGGCGTTCTGCAAGGAATACAGGGACCGGAGAATACAGGGGCCGGAAAATCAAACTGCCGCCCCCAAAGGGCGGCAGCGAAGAGCACATAATTTAGTGATTTCCGTAGGCGCGGTCAAATAATCTCCCTTTGGCGCCCGCGGGAGGGCGCTGGGCGGGAAGCTTTGCAGGCGCCGGCGGAGTCGTTTGGTCGCATGGTCCACGACCGCAGCCGCGCGGCCGCAAATGATCGCTGGGGAAAACACCCGATGGCGTGCGCTAACTCTTGCGTGCAATTCAACAGCTAGTGTAGTTTCCCCCTCGTCGACTACGACATTTCGTGCGGCGGACCATCAATACGAGTGCCCCATGCGTTCAACGTCGCCGGTAGCCCCGGCGCTGCGGCGCAATCGGATTCTCGGCACGGACCCAGAGGAGGACTCATGTCCTGGACCGATGAACGAGTCGAACTCCTTCGCAAATTGTGGATGGATGGCCTGAGCGCCAGCCAGATCGCGGCGGAGCTCGCGAACGGCATCACCCGCAACGCCGTCATCGGCAAGGTGCATCGGCTCGGCCTCTCCGGCCGCGTCAAGTGCGCGACGCCCTCGAGCGCGCCGCGTCCACGCCCCGCCGCGCCGCGACCGCAGCGGCCGCCCGCGCCACGTCCCGCGGCGACCATGTCCCGCGGCGGCGCCGCCCTTGCGCTGCAGCCCGAGGCCTTCGCTGCGCCCGCGCCGCGTCCGGTCGAAGACATCGTCATCCCGATGTCGGAGCGCGTGACCATCATGGAGCTGCGCGAAGGCATGTGCCGCTGGCCGCTGGGCGATCCCGCGACGCCCGACTTCCGCTATTGCGGCGGACGTTCCGACATTGGCGCCCCTTACTGCATGCATCACGCGCGCATGGCCTACCAACCGGCGCAGGATCGCCGCCGCGAGCGCGAGCGCGAACGCCGCCAGGCGCAGCGGATCGGCTGATCCGCTCAGGCGGCGGGCAGGAAGGCGCGGAACCGCGCGCCTTCGCCGAGCCTGCTGTCGACGACGAGCCGCCCCCTGTGGCGGACGAGAATATGCTTCACGATCGCAAGTCCCAGCCCCGTGCCGCCCTTGGCGCGGCTCGCGCCCTGCGTCCGTGCGGAAGAAGCGCTCGGTGAGCCGGGGAATATGCTCGGGCGCGATGCCCGGGCCGTTGTCGCGCACCGACAAAACCCATTGAGCGCCCTCGCGTGAAATCGCCACGTCGACCCGCGGGCGCTCGCCATCGCGCCCGCCGTACTTGATGGCGTTCTCGATCAGGTTCTCGGCGAGCCGGATGAGTTCGTCGCGATCGCCCGGAGCGATGGCGGCCTCGGGCGCGTCCAGACGAACCTGCGCGCCGCTTTCGGCGGCGAGCGGCGCAAGCGTCTCGGCCACGTGCCGGACGATGGCGACGATGTCGACGCTGTCCTGCGGGCGCAGGTGCACCGTCTGCTCGATGCGCGACAGCGACAGCAGATCATCGATGAGGCGCGACATGCGGAGCGCCTGCTCGCGCATGATGGCGAGAAACTGCACGCGCGCAGCAGCATCCTCGCGCGCCGGGCCCTGCAGGGTCTCGATGAACCCCATGAGCGAGGCGAGCGGCGTGCGCAATTCGTGACTGGCGTTGGCGACGAAATCGGTGCGCATGCGTTCGGCGCGCATCGCCTCGCTCAGGTCGCTCATCGCGATCGCGACGGCGAACGCGCCATCGAGAGCGACGCGCGCGACGCTCACGTCGAAGACCTGCTCGACCGGCACGCGTTCGCGCCAGCGCACGGTTTCGGGCTCGCCGCCCGCGCACACGCTGCGCACCGCATCGAGCACCTGCGGCGCGCGCAGCCCCCTCGGCAGGGGATCGCCCGGCTGCAACGCCGGCAAGAGCGCGCGCGCGGCCGCGTTGGCCGCAAGCATGCGCATCGACACGTCGACGACAAGAACGGGGCCGGGCATCGCCTGCGCGAACGCAGCCAGGCTGCGCTTCTCGTCATCGGTCACAGGTCTATCCGCGGCCATGGGGCGCGTCAGCCCCGGCCCAGGAACGGCTGGTCGATTGGCAGGATGGTCGCCTCCAGCAGATTGGTCTCGTCGGGCAGTGCGGCCATCAGCGCGACGATGGACGCCACTTCGCTCGCCTGCATGGATTGCGCGGCGGGGCGTCCCGCCATGTTCGGCACAAGTTCGGTGATCGTCGCGCCAGGATGGACGACCGAGGCGGTGACGCCGTACGGCCGCCCGTCGAGGGCGAGCGAGCGCGTCATGCCGTCGAGCGCGAACTTGGTCGAGGTGTAGGCGATGGAATTCTCGCGCGGCATTTTCGCGCTGATGCTGCCCACGTTGATGATGCGCCCGCGCTTCTGCAGCTTCATGACCCGCAGCGCTTCGCGCGCGCACAGGAAGGCGGAGGTGAGATTGGTGTCGACCATCTCGCGCCAGCGCGCCAGCGACAGGTCTTCGGTCGGCGTCGCGTCGGCGATGCCGGCGCAATTGACCACGAGGTCGAGGCGCGCGAATTCGTTGTTGACGGCATGGAAGAGGCAGACGACGTCGTCCTCGCTGGTGACGTCGACGCGGCATGCGCGCGCGCGTCCGCCCGCGGCCTCGATCCTGGCGACCTGCTCCTCGAGCCGGTCCTTGCGGCGGGCGGCGAGAAAGACGGCCATGCCCTCGGCGGCGAGCGCCTCGCCGATGGCGGCGCCGATGCCCGAGCTTGCCCCCGTCACGACGCCAACGCGTCCCGTCAACCTGCCCATTCCGCCGCCTCTCCCGTTCACAGTGCGCGCACAATGAACCGAACGTGCGAAAGCCTCAATGGCGCCCTCGCGCCGAGGCCTACCTTGCGGCGGCGGACTTGTTCTGCGCGCCCCACGCGCGCAGCACGGCGCGCTCCTCGTCGGTGATCTCGGTGAGATTGTTGGGCGGCATGGCGCGCGTCAGGGCCGCCTGCACCCGCACGTCGTGCTTCCAGCGCTCGATGTGCTCGGGCGTGTCGAGCAGCACGCCCTTGGGCGCGATGGCGAAGCCGGGCCATACCGGCAGCGCCGCGTGGCACATGCTGCAGCGGGACGTGACGATCTCCACGACATCCTGCGGCGCCTGAGGCAGGGCGATCTTCGCCGCCGGCGCGGTCCGCTCGGCCATGCCGAGGCGATCGCGCATCACGGGGCTGGCCGGGACGCTGACGGCCACGGCGGCGAGGAACGCGAGGGCCGCGAGAATCCACAGCCACCACAGGCTGCCCTGCCCGCTGTGCCGGAGATTGTAGAAGTGACGCACCAGCGCGCCGCACACCAGGATCAGGCCGACGAGGACGAACGCCCAGTCGCTCGAATAGGTGAGCGGATAATGGCTGGACATCATCAGGAAGATGACCGGAAGCGTCAGGTAGTTGTTGTGCGTCGAGCGGACCTTTCCGATCTTGCCGTACTTGGGGTCGGGCGCCTCGCCAGCGATCAGGGCAGCGATGACCTTGCGCTGGTTGGGGATGATGACCATCAGCACGTTGCCGGCCATGATCGTCGCCATCAGCGCGCCCGTGTGGATGAACGCGCCGCGGGCCGAGAACACCTGCTGGAACAGGAACGCCATCAGGATGATGAAGGCGAAGCCGACCGCGGTCAGCGCCACCGGCCTGTCGCCCAGGGGCGAGCGGCACATGAAATTGTAGACGAGCCAGCCCACCACGAGCCCGCCGATGCCGATGGCGGCGGCGACCGGCGCCGAGATAACGCGCACGGCCGGATCGATCAGGTACACGTCGGCGGAGAGATAATAGATCCAGACCAGCAGGAAGAAGCCGGAGATCCACGTCGTGTAGGCTTCCCACTTGTGCCAGATCAGCTCGTCTGGAAGGCGCTCGGGCGCAACGAGATACTTCTGCACATGGTAGAAGCCGCCGCCGTGGACCTCCCACAATTCGCCGCCCTTGCCGGCGGGGAATTCCGGCGTGTTCTTCAAGGCCGCATCGATATGCATGAAGTAGAAGGACGAGCCGATCCAGGCGATGGATGCGATGATGTGCAGCCAGCGCAGGAGCAGGCTGCCCCATTCCGTGATGATAACGTCCATCTGAGCCTCTCCGCCGCGCGCCCGCACCTCGCCGGCCTTGGCCTTCAGCGCCTCTTTTCGCCGCCGCCCGGACTGAATGCAAGGCCGGGGCCGGACAAGCGGGCGCGAGCCGGCTCATAAATTTCGGAGGTCTATCTGAGAGCGACATTTCGCTCGCGCGCTATCCCTTGCGCTCGCCACGGTTACAAGTAACTTCAGTGGCCAAGCTTACGAGCATTGCCATTGACGCGGTTGTGAATCAAAAGGTCGATTTCCCATGAAGCCATTGATTTTACTTGCTGTTGGCTGCCCCGACGTGTCCACGGGCGTCATGCCCTCCCTGAACGGCAGCCTGGTTGGCGTGCAGCTCGCGCCCGACCTTGCGACCGGGGCCGGCATGATCGCCCACCAGGCGCCGGATCTCATTGTGACCGCCCTCGACCTGCCCGACGGAAAGTGCCTCGACGTGCTGCGGGACTGGACCGCGGCAAGTCCGGTCATCGTGGTCGCGGAACGCGCCTCGCTCAGCGAGCGTGTCAGGGCCTTCGAGCTCGGGGCCGATGATTTCGTCGCAATGCCCGTCGCCGATCGCGAGTTGGCGTTGCGCATGGAGAAGGCGCTCGGCCGCTGGGAGCGGCGCCGAGCGCAGGACAATCTGATCCGGTTCTCCGATTTTGCGCTCGATCCCGGCGCGCGCATCCTGCGCCGTGAAGGCCGCGGCGAGGTCGCGCTCTCGTCCTCGGAGCGCAACCTGCTGGAGCTGCTGCTCGCCAGGCCCGATCACCCCACCTCACGCCGCGAGATCACGCGGCGATGCCTGCGGGGCGTGTTCCACGAGACCAGCCGCGCGCCCGACATGCTGGCGAGCAAACTGCGGGGCAAGCTGCGGTCCCTGGGCGAGGATGCGGCGCTGGAAACGTTGCGCGGGGAAGGCTACCGGCTGCGGATCGGCGCGCGGGCGAGCGCCTAGCTGCCGCGAAGTTCGCCGGGGGTGGCGCCGAAACGCTCGCGGAACAGCGCATTGAAATTGGACAGGTGCGTGAAGCCGCACGCGAGCGCGATATCGGTGATGCGCTTGCCGGGCGCGCCCAGGAGCATGTCGCGCGCCGCAAAGAGCCTTTGTTCGCGCAGGTATTGCAACGGGCTCATGCCGTAGATGCGCCGAAAGTGCATCTGCAGCGTACGGCGTGACACGCCCGCGATGCGCTCGAGCTGGGTGAGCGTGACATCCTCGCCAAGCCGATCCAGCATGTAGCCGCGCGCCTTCGAGGCGGCGCGCGATCCGTCCCGCTCGCTGGCGCCCGATTCGCGCAGGTTGAGCGCGTCGATGATCATCAGGGCGATCGCGCGCAGCACGAGATCGGCGGCCATCGCCTCGCTCATGAAGCCTTCGCGCTCGCTTGCAAGCATCGCAAGGCGAAGGGCGCCCGTGATCGACTTTTCGTGGCCGCGCCGCACCATGATGCTCGAATCCATGAGCGTCTCGTGATCGGGCAGGCTCTGATCCTGCGAGGCGTTGATGCTGCCGATCGCCTCGTTCACCGCCGACGCCTCGAACGTGACAAGCGCGCTTGCGCCCGACCCCATTTCGGCCGATCCGCCGCCGCCGACGCCAAGCAGCGCCTCCGAGCCGGCGCGCAGATCGTAGCGCACGCCATTCGACTCGATGTGGGATGATCCCGCCAGGCACAGGATGAGGGTACGGCAGGGCTTCTCGTTGAAGCTGACCCGCATCGCCGACCGGGCCTGAACGCCGATCCGGACCTCGCCCAGCTTCGCGTTCGCCCCGATCTTTTCGAAGGGCGATTGCTTCGGCTTCTCGAGATCGGCGAGCGGAAAGTGTTCGCGCACGAGACTGTCGCGGTAAACCTCGATGTCGGCTTCGTATTGAAGTTGATGAAAGGCGCACGGCAGGGCGCCTGCAAGCCGCCAGATCTGTGCATCGCCAGAATTGACAGTCCTAGTCATTAGTTCTTTCTAATTTTTTTGACCGATAGTTCGAAAACCGAAAATTGTCCTATTTTTGTAACACATAAAAGCTTGGCCGAAAGCCTGAATTGGCGGACGATGGGAACGACGCGCACAAAAATTCGCTAAATGTGTCCACGCACGGACACTGCACGCTTGATCGCCTCCCCCGCGCCGGCAGCGCCTTCTGGGGATTGCGCCGGCGCGCCTCTGACTCCACCGGGGCCGCTCTGGTAGGCTGGCGCCATGTCCATCCTCGACGCGCGTCCGCAACCGCCCTCCACTCCGCCTGCCCAGGCGGCGACGGACCCCGGCCGCGTCACGCCCATGATGGCGCAGTATGTGGAGATCAAGGCGGCCAACCCGGACTGCCTCCTGTTCTACCGAATGGGCGATTTCTACGAGCTCTTCTTCGAGGACGCCGAGATCGCCAGCCGGGCGCTCGGCATCGTGCTGACCAAGCGCGGCAAGCACCAGGGAGCCGACATCCCCATGTGCGGCGTGCCGATCGAGCGCGCCGACGATTACCTGCAGCGGCTCATCGGGCTGGGTCATCGCGTGGCCGTGTGCGAGCAGATCGAGGACCCCGCGGAAGCGCGCAAGCGAGGGCCCGAAGTCGGTGGTCAGGCGCGACGTCGTGCGGCTCGTCACCCCCGGCACGATCACCGAGGAACGGCTGCTGGAGCCCGGCCGCGCCAACATCCTTCTTGCCCTCGCCCGCGTGCGCTCGTCGGACGAGGCCTGGACCTACGGCCTCGCCGCCGCGGACATTTCCACGGGCGCGTTCACGCTCACGGAAACCGAGCGCCGAGGGAATAGCCGGCGAGATCGCGCGCATCGAGCCGTCCGAGATCGTGGCGCCGGACGCGATCCTCGACGACAGGCAGGCGCGGCGCGTGCTGGACGAATCCCGCGTGCCCATCGCGCCGGCGGGCGCGGCGCCTTCGGAGGTCAGCGCCGAACGGCGCCTCACGGATTTCTTCGGCGTGCGCACGCTCGATGGATTTGGCGCGCTCACGCGCGCCGAGATCGCGGCGGCGTCGCTGGCTGTCGGCTATATCGAGCGCACGCAGATCGGCGCGCGCCCGCCCCTGCGCCAGCCCGTGCGCCTGGCGCGCGGCGCGACGATGGAGATCGACGCGGCCACGCGCGCCAATCTCGAACTGACGCGCACGCTGAGCGGGGCGCGCGAGGGCTCGCTGCTCGCCTGCATCGATCTCACGGTGACGTCGGCTGGCGGGCGGACGCTCGCCGAGCGGCTGGCGGCGCCGCTGACGGACGTCGAGCGCATCGCCAGGCGCCTCGACGCTGTTCAGTATTTCATCGACGCGCCGCAATTGCGCGAGCGGCTTCGCACGCGGATGAAGGCGGCGCCGGACATGGCGCGCGCGCTGGCGCGCATTGCGCTGGGACGCGGAGGACCGCGCGATCTCGCCGCCATTCGCGACGGGTATTCAGCCTGCGCCGCGATCTGCGCCGAACTTGGCGCAGCGGGCGACCTGCCGGGCGAAATCGCCGCATGCGCGAGCGACATCGCCTCCATCGACGCAAGCCTCGAGGACGCCCTTGCGCGCGCGCTCGCCGACGAGCTGCCGCTGCAGCGGCGCGACGGCGGCTTCGTGCGCGCGGGCTTCGACGCCACGCTCGACGAAACGCGCGCCCTGCGCGACGAGACGCGCCGCGTCGTCGCCTCGCTCCAGGCGCGCTACAGCGAACTTGCCGAAACGAAGCAGCTGAAGATCAAGCACAACAATTTTCTGGGCTGGTTCATCGAAACGCCGCAGGCGCAGGGCGAGAAGCTGCTGCAGCCGCCCTTCAACGCGCATTTCATTCACCGGCAGACGATGGCCGACGCGATGCGCTTTTCCACCACCGAACTGGCGGAGCTGGAAGCGCGCATCGCCTCGGCGGCGGACCGCGCGCTCGCCATCGAAAGCGAGGTCTTCGACGATCTGTCCGCCCGCGTGCAGGCGCAGGCGCACGCCATCAAATGCGCGGCCGACGCGCTTGGCGCGCTCGACGTGTCGGCCGCGCTCGCCGAGCTTGCGAGCCAGCGCGACTGGACGCGCCCGCGCATCGACGATTCACTGGCGTTCGTCATCGAAGGCGGACGGCACCCGGTTGTGGAAGCCGCCCTGCGCAAGAGCGGCGACGGGTTCGTCGCCAACGAGTGCGACCTGTCGGGCGCGAAGGCCGGCTGCATCGGCGTCGTCACGGGCCCGAACATGGCCGGCAAATCGACCTATCTTCGGCAGAACGCGCTGATCGCCATCCTCGCGCAGATGGGCAGCTTCACGCCTGCGGCGAACGCGCACATCGGCGTGGTGGACAGGCTGTTCTCGCGCGTGGGCGCGGCGGACGATCTCGCGCGCGGCCGCTCGACGTTCATGGTGGAGATGGTGGAGACCGCCGCGATCCTCAATCAGGCGACGCGGCGCTCGCTGGTCATCCTCGACGAGATCGGGCGCGGCACCGCCACGTTCGACGGCCTGTCGATCGCGTGGGCCGCGATCGAGCACCTGCACGAGACAAACTGCTCGCGGGCGCTGTTCGCCACGCACTTCCATGAACTGACGCAGCTGACGAAGAAGCTGCCGCGGCTGGTGAACCTCACCATGCGCGTGGCGGACTGGAACGGCGAACTCGTCTTTCTCCACGAGATCACGCGCGGAGCGGCCGACCGCTCCTACGGCATCCAGGTCGCGCGTCTTGCGGGGCTGCCTGAAACAGTCGTTCTGCGGGCGCAGACGATCCTCGCCGAACTCGAGGCGGGCGAGCGCAAGCGGCCCGTAGCGCTCATCGACGACCTGCCGCTGTTTGCGGCGGCGGCGCCTGCTCCGGCGCCTGAACGGGACGCCCTGCGGGACGCGCTGGATGCGATGAATGTGGACGAGATGAGCCCGCGCGCCGCACTCGACGCGCTCTATGAACTCAAGCGGCTTTGCGCCGGGCCGGGCAAGCGAGCGCCCGGCGCGAAAGGGTGACGCGAGGCCGCTTGGTTTCAGTAACCCGCGCCGCCGGCGGGACGCGCGCCGCTGCCCACAGAGGCGTTGCGCGCCTGGATCTGCGCCGCGTTCTCCGAAGCGAACTTGCTGGCGTCGCCGAGGCTGAACGTCGGCTGGCAGCGCGGGGAACAATCCCACGTTTCGCGCTCCATCCCGCGCTGCACGACGAGCCCCTGGGACGATGCCGTCACGCGGATGATGGATTCGCCGACGGAACGCCCCTGCGCGTCCAGCGCGATCAGATTGGTCTCGCCGAAACCCTTGCCCGTGAGGATCATCTGCTTCGAACGCCGCAGCATCGTCACGTCCGCAACCGCGGGGTTGCCGACGACAATCGTGACGGCGCTGGAGGGGAGCTGAAGAATCTTCGCCTTGTTCAGCAGAAGGACAATGGAGTCCGAAGCGGCCGGCTCCTGCGCCTTGGCGGGGCCGACGGCGCCAAGCAGCGCAACGCCGAGCGCCAGGGCCAACATCTGACTGGGAGCCGGAGATGAAAATTACGCATCGTCACAATCCTTCCTGCACGCTGCGGCGAGATTGCGCGAGAGTGGTGAAGGAATAGTGAAGCTCAAGATTCTTGTGTTGCAGCATGCACTTGCATGCGCGGCCCTTGGACCTTCGAGCTGCCCAAGGGGTGAATTCCAAGCATGCGACCTGACCCTGCGCGCCGATCCGGCTTTGACTTAACCAATAAGAAAGTTGGTGGCCATAGTTTCGCTCACGTAGGGCGGACGGCGGCATATCGACGTCAAAGCCTCAGGCGGACCGGAGACGCTGACAGCGTGGGTCCGGTCGCTATCGAGTAGAGAAGGAGTCGCACCATGCTTAAGACCTACCTGAATCGTTTCGCTTCGGACGAGTCCGGCGCCACCGCCATCGAATACGGCCTGATCGCCTCGCTGATCGCCGTCGCCATCATCGGCGCCGTGACGACGCTCGGCACGAAGCTCACGGCCACCTTCGGTTCCGTCAGCGCCAGCCTGAAGTAATACAGTGGCGCGCGTTCAGCCGCCCTGGACGCGCGCCCTTTCTTCAGCCGGTCGAATAATCATTTGACCTCTCAACACCTGCGCTGGAGACGCGGCCCGTTCAACGACGGCGCCGAGGAGAAAACAACATGACGAAGCATCTGAGTCGTTTTGCCCAGGATGAGAGCGGCGCCACCGCGATCGAATACGGGCTCATTGCGTCGCTGATCGCCGTCGCCATCATCGGCGCCGTGACGACGCTCGGCACCAAGCTCACCGAGACGTTCGGCTCGGTGAGCGCAAGCCTGAAGTAATGAAGGGCGCTTTCGTGGCGCATGGACCGTCACGGAGCCGGGCGCTCGCACATGCGGACGCCCGGTTTCGCTTTTCAGCGGATGGCCGAAGCCTTCTAAGCTTTGTCTTAACCATATCTCAACACCAAGCGGCGACATTCGATCCATATTGGTTCGAGTTTTTCGAGATGATCGAATTTGTTGCGCTGCTGTTGTTTCCAGCACTCATGGCGTACGCCGCCTCCTCCGATCTGTTCACGATGACGATCCCCAACAGGGTCGCTCTCGCGCTGCTGGGCGGATACATCGGCTTCGCGCTCCTGGTGAGCGTGCCTCCCGCGACCATCGCGCTTCATCTGGCGTGCGGCGGCCTCGTGCTCGCCATCACGTTCGCGATGTTCTGCTTCGGATGGATGGGCGGGGGCGACGCGAAGCTCGCGGCCGCGACCTCCGTGTGGCTCGGGTGGTCGCTCGTTCTCGAGTACAGCCTCGTGGCGTCTCTTCTGGGCGGCGTGCTGACTCTCGGGATCATTTGCGCGCGCCAATGGCCCCTGCCCTCGTCGCTGATGCGTCATCCGTGGATCGAGCGCCTGCACGACGCGCGAACGGGAATTCCCTACGGCATCGCCCTCGCATGCGCGGGACTCGTCATCTACCCGCACACGCAGATATGGCGCGCCGCCTTCGGCTGAAATGTTTTCTGTAACTTGAGCTTTGCTTAACCAAACTTTGAAGTTTCCAGCTCAGGCTGCGCGTTGAGACCTTCGCGTCAGTTGCTTTTCAAGGGTTCGTTCAATGAACAAGGTACGTCTCGCGATACTGGGAGTCGCAATCGTTGCGGGCGGCGCCGCCTCGATGATGGTCGGCGGTTCGCCCCCGCCGCCGACGCCGGAGACGAAGGTCATCGTGCAGCAGACGCCGATGGACGGGGTCCTCGTCGCCTCGCGCAACATCGATGTCGGCACGCGCATCCAGGCAGGCGATCTGCGCTGGACGGAATGGCCGAGGGAGTCGATCGCAGGCGAACTCATTCGCCGTTCCAGCGCGCCGAAGGCGCTCGAGGAACTCACCGAGGCGGTGGCGCGCAGCCAGTTCTTCGCCGGTGAACCGATCCGCCGTGAACGCCTCGTGCTCGGCCAGCGCTCGGGTTTTCTCGCCGCCTCCCTGCCGCCCGGCTTCAGGGCGGTCGCGATCACCATCGATCAGAGCGGCGCGTCGTCTGCGGGCGGCTTCATCCTTCCCAACGATCGCGTCGACGTGATCAGCACGATCCGCGATGCAACGGCGGGCGCCGACAGTTTCGAGAGCCGGACGATTCTATCCAACGTGCGCGTGCTCGCGATCGGTCAGAGCATCCAGGAGCGCAACGGCGAGCGTACGGTCACAGGCGGAAACGCCACTCTCGAGGTCGATCCCGGGCAGGCTGAATCGCTCGTGCTCGCGCAACGCCTGGGGCAGCTCTCGCTCTCGCTGCGCAGCATCATGGATCAGGGGAAGCCCGAGATCAGCGATGAGGGCGCGACGAGTTCGTCGGATACCGCAATCACGATCGTGCGCTTCGGCAATGCCGCGAGCGCCGGCAGGAGATGATGGCGAGAGCCTCAGTGGAGCCCAACATGTTCAAGCCCTCAAGGTTAAACGCCCTCGCCGCCTGCTCGCTCGGCGCGCTCTCGCTCGCTGCGATCAACACAGCGCCGGCCATGGCGCAGACCCAGCGCGAACCCGCTGCGGCGTCGAGCGAGTCTCGTCCCGGCCAGCGGCTGAGCATGGGCATCGGCAAGTCGATCATCATCGACCTTCCCCGCGACGCATCTGAGATCTTCGTCGGCAACCCGGCCGTCGCAAACGCCGTGGTGCGTTCGCCCAGAAAGCTCTACGTGATCGGAATGGCCAACGGCCAGACCACGATCTTCGCGCTCGACGCGAACGGCGGACAGATCGCAAAGATCGAAATCAACATCGGCCGCGATGTCGGCGAACTGCAGCGCATCCTTCGCGCCGCCCTGCCGACGAGCGACATTTCGGCTCGCACTGTCGAGGATTCGATCATTCTCACCGGCAACGTGGCGACGGCCGGCGATGCGCAGAAGGCCGTCGACATCGCCAACGGCTTCGTGCGCAGCGACGCCGGACAGCCCGGCGCCGCAGCCCCGGCCGCGCCGTCATCGCGCGTCGTCAACTCGCTGGTCATTCGCGGCCGCGATCAGGTGATGCTGAAGGTCACGATCTCGGAAGTGCAGCGCCAGGTGCTGAAGCAGCTCGGCGTGAACGCAGCCTCCGCAACCGGCGGCTGGGGCCGCCTGGTGATGGACAATCCGTTCTCTCTCAATCTGCAGAACACGTCGAACTCGGCGCTGACGATGAACGGAGCGGGCGACCTGCAGACGACCCTGCGCGCCTTCGAGCGCTATGGCGTGGCGCGCGTCCTCGCCGAACCCTCGGTCACCGCGATCTCGGGCGAAAGCGCAAAGTTCATGGCGGGCGGAGAACTGCCCATCCCGCAGGGACAAAGCTGCGCGCCAGACCAGACGGGCCGCGTCGTCTGCACGACGAGCGTCACCTTCAAGCCGTACGGCATCAGCCTCAACTTCACGCCGGTTGTCCTTTCGGAAGGCCGCATCCTGATGCGCATCGCAACCGAGGTGACGGAAGTCGACCAGACGCAATCGTTCACGTTCTCCTCGGTCAATGTCCCCGCGTTCCGCACGCGCAAGAACGAGACGAGCGTCGAGCTGCCGTCGGGCGGCTCCATCGTGTCCGCGGGTTTGATCCAGATGAAGTCGCGCCAGGTCATCAACGGCCTGCCTGGCCTCATGAACCTGCCCATTCTCGGCGCCGCCTTCAGGTCTCGTGATTTCCAGCGCGAGGAATCCGAACTGCTCATCATCGTGACGCCCTACATCGCCAAGGCGGTGAATCCGGCAGAACTCGCGCGCCCCGACGACGGGTTCGCGGAGGCGACGGATCCGCAGACCTGGTTTCTAGGTCGCGTGAACCGCCTCTACTCAACCAAAAGCAATCCCCAGGCGGCGCAAGGCCTCAAGGGCCGCTTCGGATTCATCATCGACTGACCGTGCCTCCTTTCTTCATGGGCGAACAAACATGTTCTCATTCAACACTCCCGGAAGCGCGCGGACGAACTGGCGCAACGCTCTTCTCGTCACCGCGCTCGTAGCGCCAGCGCTCGGCGCCTGCGCGCCCGATCGCATCATCACGACAGGGTCGATACCGTCCGATTATCGCGCGCGTCATCCCATTGCGCTGACGCAGGCGCAAAGGAGCGTCGACATTCTGCCCGCGGGACCAAGGCTCGACGCCGCTGCGCGCGAACGCGCCCGCGCCTTCGCCGGAGAATATCGCATGTCCGGCGACGGGCCGATCTCGATCCAGATTCCTGCGACGGGCGGCTCTGCGGCGCACGCGCGCGCCATGCTCGACGGCATCCGGCAGGAGTTCGCCGCAGCCGGCGTGAAGGGGCACGTGTCGGTGTCGACCTATCAGCCTGCCGATCAAACGCTTGTTTCGCCAATCCGGCTTTCATTCGCCGGCACGAAGGCCGTCGTGCGTTCGCGATGCGGCGAGTGGCCGCGCGATCTGGCCTCCGGGTCGACGGTCGATGGCTGGCAGAACCAGTCCTACTGGAATCACGGATGCGCTTACCAGCAGGCGATCGCCAGCCAGGTCGCCGATCCGCGCGATCTTGCCGGCCCGCGTGCGGAAACGCCGAGCGACGTGACGATGCGCACGCGCGCCATCAGCAAGGTTCGCGAGGGCGCCGATCCGGGAACGCAATGGACGATCGAAAACACGTCAATCGGGACAGCTGGAGCCAACTGATGACCGACCACGACAGCGGCTCGCGAAACACCGACGGACATATCGCCCCCGTTCCGCGCGTGACGATACAGGCGTTCTGCGAGCGCCAGGACACGGCTTCCGCGATCGCCGCCGCGGCATCGGACCGGCGCATGCTGAAGGCGCATGTCAAATTGCACATGGGCGGCGCGCTTGCCGCCGTGGAAGCGTTTCGCGACGCGCCTACTCCCAATGTCATCTTCATCGAAGCAAGCTCGGGGCGAGCCGAACTGCTCGAGCAGCTCGAGGCGCTTGCCGAATTCTGCGACGCGGGCACCAAGGTGGCCGTCATCGGCAAGCACAACGACATCCTGCTGTACCGCGAACTGATCGCGCGCGGCGTGAGCGATTACATCGTCGCGCCCGTGACGCCGCTGATGTTCGTGCAATCCATTTCCTCGCTCTATTCGAACGGCGCCGGAAAGTCGCTTGGCCGCGCCATAGCGGTCACGGGCGTCAAGGGCGGCGTGGGCGCCTCGACCATCGCGCACAATCTGTCATTCCTGATCTCGCGCGATTACGACACGCCCACCGTTCTCGTCGACCTCGATCTCGCCTTCGGAACGGCGGCGCTGAACTTCAATCAGGACCCTTCGAACGGGGTCGCCGACGCCCTTGCCTCCAATGGCCTCGACGCGGCGCTCGTCGACAGGCTGCTGTCGCGATGCACGGAAAAGCTCAACCTGCTCGCCGCCCCCGCCTCGCTCGACCGCATCTATGACACGGGCGAAGAATCCTTGGACGGGCTCATGGACATTCTTCGCGCCACGACTCCGATGATCGTGCTCGACGTTCCCGCAGGCTGGACCGCATGGTCGCGCCGCATGCTGGTGGCGGCCGATGAAATCCTCCTCGTCGCCACGCCCGATCTCGCGTGCCTTCGCAACACCAAGAACATGTACGACGCCCTGCGCAGCGCGCGGCCCAACGATGCGCCGCCGCGCGTCGTCCTCAACATGGTCGGCGTTCCCAAGCGCACGGAAATCAGCATGACGGATTTCACCCGCGCCATCGAAACCCAGCCGCTCTGTTCGATTCCCTTCGACGCGAAGGTGTTCGGAACTGCCGCAAACAACGGCCAGATGCTCGCCGAGGTTTCCGACGCGGGGAAGATCAACGAAATGCTGTTCGACATAGCGCGCGCGCTGACAGGCCGCATGGAGCCGAAGTCGGCGAAGAAGCCATCCCTTCTGAGTCCGCTGACATCGTTTTTGAGCCGCCCCAAGAAAGCCTCCTAGACCACGCGAAGAGATCGGTACGACAATGTTTGGCAAGAGATCGAACGTCGCAGACAGGGGCCCTCCAGCCTTGAAGGTCGCATCGACCCCATCTGCGCCCGCCGCCGCCCTGTCGATCCAGAGTTCGCCGGCGCAGCCGCGCGCCGCCCTGCTCGATACGGAGGTCTCGATCCGGCCGAAGGAATATTATTCGACCAAGACGCTCATCTTCAACGCGATGATCGAAGTCATCGACGTGTCGATGCTCTCGAAGATGGACCCCGAGACGGCGCGCGACGAAATTCGCGACGTCGTCTCCGAGATCATCGGGCTCAAGAACATCGCAATGTCGATGGGCGAGCAGGAGGACATCCTCGACGACATCTGCAACGACGTGCTCGGTTACGGACCGCTCGAGCCGCTGCTCGCACGCGACGACATCGCCGACATCATGGTCAACGGCGCCTCGCGGACGTTCATCGAAGTGGGCGGCAAGATCCAGCTCACCAATGTGCGATTCCGCGACAACGCCCAGTTGATGAACATCTGCCAGCGCATCGTGAACCAGGTCGGCCGCCGCGTCGACGAAGCCTCGCCCATCTGCGACGCGCGCCTTCTGGATGGCTCGCGCGTCAACGTCATCGCGCCGCCGCTGGCCATCGACGGCCCCGCGCTCACGATCCGCAAGTTCAAGCGTGACAAGCTCACACTCGACCAGCTGGTGCGCTTCGGCGCAATTTCGCCGGAAGGCGCCGAGATCCTGAAGATCATCGGCCGGGTGCGCTGCAACGTCCTCATTTCAGGGGGCACCGGTTCGGGCAAGACGACACTGCTCAACTGCCTCACCAATTTCATCGATGACGACGAGCGCATCATCACCTGCGAGGATGCCGCCGAACTGCAACTGCAACAGGCCCATGTCGTCCGGCTCGAAACGCGCCCGCCGAGCCTTGAAGGCACCGGCGCGGTGCAAATGCGCGATCTCGTGAAGAACTGCCTGCGCATGCGGCCTGAACGCATCATCGTCGGCGAAGTTCGCGGACCGGAAGCCTTCGATCTCCTGCAGGCCATGAACACGGGCCACGACGGCTCGATGGGCACGCTGCATGCGAACTCCCCGCGCGAGGCGCTCAGCCGCCTTGAATCCATGATCACGATGGGCGGTTTCACGCTGCCAGCCAGGACCATTCGAGAGATGATCTGCTCGTCGGTCGACGTGATCATCCAGGCGATGCGCATGCGCGACGGATCTCGCCGCATCACCCACGTGTCAGAGGTGATGGGCATGGAAGGCGACGTCGTCACCATCCAGGACCTGTTTCTCTACGACGTCGTCGGCGAGGACGCGAACGGCAAGCTCATCGGCAAGCATCGTTCGACTGGCGTCGGGCGGCCGCGGTTCTGGGAGCGCGCGCGATATTACGGCGAGGAACAGCGGCTGGCCGCAGCGCTCGACGCCGCCGAACTCGAGAAGACCTGAGACCCCTCACAGGAAGGCCATCCATGTTCGAAGGGTTGAATCTGTCGGTGATAGTTATTGCGGCGTCGGTCGCGGCAGTCGTGATCGTGATCGCCTATCCCTATCTTGCCGGCGACCCGGGCGCGGAAAAGCGCAAGAACGCGATCGCGTCGAACCGGGTCGGCCGGATCGAGCAGGATTCGCAGCGCCGCAAGAATGTCGCCGACAGCCTGAAGCTGCTCGACCAGCGGCAGGCCAAGAAGACGCTGACGATCGAGGGCAAGCTCTCGCAGGCCGGGCTCGACTGGAGCAAGAACCGGTTCTTCCTCTTCTCCGGCGCTCTCGCCATAGGCGCGTGGTTCATCATCCTGCTCTTCAGCATGAGCCTGCCCGTGTCGCTGCTCGGTCTCCTGATCGGCGGGCTGGGCCTTCCGAACTGGTACCTTGCGTTCCGCAAGAAGAAGCGTCTGGCCAATTTCATCGAGGCCTTTCCCGGCGCTCTCGACATCATCATCCGCGGCGTCAAGGCGGGTCTTCCGCTCAGCGAGTGCCTCAAGATCATCGCCAACAAATCGCCCGAACCCCTCGGGTCGGAATTCAGATACATCATCGAGGCGCAACAGATGGGCCTCACGCTCTCGGAAGCGGTGCAGCGCCTTGCCGACCGGACTCCATGCGCTGAATCGAACTTCTTCGCGATCGCCCTCGGTATTCAGCAGAAGTCTGGCGGCAACATTTCGGAGACGCTCGCCAACCTCGCGCGAGTGCTGCGAGAGCGCAAGAAGATGAGAATGAAGATCGCCGCCATGTCCACCGAGGCGATCGCATCCGCAGCCATCATCGCGTGCATGCCGCCGGGCGTGGGGCTGATGGTGTATCTTTCCAACCCCGACTACATCTCGCTCCTGTGGACCACCACGACCGGGCAGGTGACGCTCCTCATATCCGGCACGTGGATGCTCTTCGGCGTCCTCGTGATGCGGAAGATGATCAGTTTCGAGGTCTGACCTTCCATGATGGGCTCAATCGCAACCTTCATCACCGACCCGCAATTCATGATCAAGGTGATCGTCGGCGTCGCCGCCGCCGCCGCGGTCTTCACGGTCGCGGCGCCGCTGTTCGACACCGATCCGCTCTCGCAGCGCATGAAGGCTGTCGCGGATGAACGTACAAGACTGAGAAAGCGCGAGCGCGAGCGGCTCAACATCGAGCGCGCCGGCAAACTGCGCGACACGTCCAACACCTCGCTCAAGAACATCGTGGCGCGTTTAAGCCTCGCCAAATGGGTCGGCGCCGACGAGGACAAGATGCGCTTGGCGCAGGCCGGCTATCGCCGTGCCGGGACGCAATATGCGTTCCTCGTGGCGCGCGTGATCTGCCCCTTCGCCATGCTGCTGCTGGGCGCGCTCTACATGTTCGTCGTCCTGCAAGGGGATTACGCGATCACGACGCGGCTCGGCGGCGTGCTCTCGGCCGGGTATTTCGGCTTCAAGCTTCCCGACATCTGGCTGAAGAACGAGGTGCAGAAGCGCCAGACCTCGATCCGCGTCGCGTTTCCCGATGCGCTGGACCTGCTGCTCATCTGCGTCGAATTGGGCATGCCCATCGAGCAGGCGTTCAAGCGCGTCAGCGAGGAGATCGGCATCCAGTCCGTCCCGCTGGCCGAGGAACTCGCCGTCACGACGGCCGAACTCTCGTACCTGCCCAATCGCCGCATGCCGTACGAGAACCTGGCTCAACGCACAGGCCTCGACGAGGTGCGCAACATCACGACAGTGCTGATCCAGGCGGAGAGCTATGGCACGCCGCTGGGGACCGCGCTGCGCGTCGTCTCGCAGGAAAGCCGCGACACGCGCATGATGGCGGCCGAAAAGAAGGCCGCCGCCCTGCCGCCGAAGCTCACCGTGCCGATGATCCTGTTCTTCCTGCCGGTGCTCTTTGCGGTGATCCTCACGCCGGCGTTCATCCAGATCGGCCGCAGCAACCTGTGACGCGAAAGCCGCGCGCTCAGCGAGCGGGATTTGCGGGTTTGCCAGGCCCCTGGCGCTCGACAGTGCGCCAGGTGTTCGACTGGGAGATCATCTGGCGGATGGCAGCAACGTTCTCCGCCGCCTGTTCCGGCGTCATGTCCTTCTTCTGGATGGCTTCGGCTTCAGGAAACTTGCCCTGCAGCGCAAGAACCAGCGCGAGGTTGTGGCGAACGCGGGCGTCGGCGCGCGGATGCGCGTAGGCCTGCCGCAGCGTCTTTTCCGCCTCCGGAAGATTGCGCGACAGCGCATACGACAAGCCCATGTTGGACAGGATCGTCGGTTCGCCCGGCGCGATCTGCAGGGCGGACGCATAGAAGGCCTGCGCGTTCTTGTGATCGCCCATCTGGTCGGCGACGGAGCCCTGCGCCGACAGCACCGACCAGTCGGGCCGCTCGGGCGTGTGCGCGCCCTGGAGCACGCTGGCGGCCTCCTTCAGCCGGCCAGCCTCGGCGAGCGACTTGCCATAGGCCGAAAGAATCTCGCGATCGTTGGGATAACGCGCGCCGAGCCGCTGCAGCACGGCGACGACCTCGTTATTGCGGCCGGCGGCCCGCAGCGCGCGCGCGTAGTTCATGGCGGCAGCCTTGTTCTCGGGAGCGCGATCGTATTGCGCGGCGAGGGCCGCGATGCGCGCTGGCGTCGTGTTGACCGCGCCGCCGATCGAGCCCGTCACGTCGTTGGACGAGCGGCACGAGGCGAGAGCCGTCGCCAGCACGAGCGCGCCGACGCCGACCGACAGGCGTCGCGGCCACGAACGTCCGGCCATGCGGGCGAGGCCGCTCACAGGAAAATTGATCATCGGGCAATCGCCTGTAAAACTTGTGCAGATATGAACGATTCAGGAATAAAGTGTTAACCCTAACGAGCGGTTAACTTGCGAACGCCAGGAGACGAGAATGAGCGAAGCCTTTGCGCGCAGCGGGCGCGGCGCGCGGCCCGTGTGGTTCATGACCAGGGCGTCATGGCCAAAGGACGCAGAGGCGATTCCCCAGCGCGCACGCGCTTTTGCTGAGGCCTCCGGCTTCAAGGCGCAACCGGGCCAGGTGCAGGTGTGCCCGGACGAGGATGGCGCCCCCGCATTGGCGCTGATGGGCATCGACGAGGACGGGGCGCGCGGCCGGGACCCCTTCCTGCCCGGCAAGCTCGCATCCGCCCTGCCCGAAGGCGTCTGGAGATTCGCCAACGCGCCGGGCGCCGATCCGCGCGCGAGCGAGCATGCCGCGCTGGCCTTCGGACTCGCCTCCTATTCGTTCCGCCGCTATCGCAAGCCGGCGCCCGTGAAGACGAAACTCGCGATGCCCGAGGGCGTCGACGGCAAGCGGCTGTCGCGCATCGTCGAGGCCATCACGTTCGCGCGCGATCTCATCAACACGCCCGCCAACGACATGGGGCCGGACGCGCTCGAAGAGGCGGCTCTCGCCATGGCGAAGAAATACAAGGCGCGCGCGAAAGTGATCCGCGGCGACGATCTCCTGAAGAAGAACTTTCCGCTCATTCACGCGGTGGGGCGCGCCGCGGAGCAGAAGCCGCGCCTCGTCGACATCACGTGGGGACCCGAGAAGGGCCGCAAGATCACGCTCATCGGCAAGGGCGTGTGCTTCGACACCGGCGGGCTCGACATCAAGCCCTCGTCGGCGATGCTGCTGATGAAAAAGGACATGGCGGGCGCGGCCGTGGCGCTGGCGCTCGGCTCCATGATCATGGATGCGGGGCTGAAGGTGCGCCTGCGCATCCTCCTGCCCATCGTCGAGAACGCCGTGTCCGCGCCATCCTTCCGGCCCGGCGACATCTATCCCTCGCGCAAGGGCCTCAGTGTGGAGATCGGCAACACCGACGCGGAGGGCCGCCTCATCCTTGCGGACGCGCTCGCGCTCGCCGACGAGGAGCAGCCTGAGCTGATGTTCAATTTCGCGACGCTGACCGGCGCCGCGCGGGTGGCGCTGGGGCCGGACCTGCCGCCCTTCTATTGCACGAGCGACGAGGTAGCCGACGAGATCTCGAAGGCGGGCTTCGCCGCGAACGATCCGGTCTGGCGCCTGCCCCTGTGGGACCCCTACGACAAGCTGCTGGACGGCAAGATTTCCGACATCAACAATGTTTCGAGCGGGCCGTTCGCGGGCTCCATCACGGCCGCCCTGTTCCTGCGCCGCTTCGTGGACAAGGCGGCGGAGGGCAAATCGGCCTGGGCGCATTTCGACATCTACGGCTGGAATCCCTCGACGCAAACCCGGGCGCCCCGAAGGGGGGGAGGCGCAAACCGCGCGCCTGCTCTATGATCTCATAGAGAGCCGCCTTCGGGCGCGCTCCTGAGAGCGCGCTGCGATCGTCGCGGCGCGAGAAACGGATTTCCGGCAGGCCATGCCCATCGAGTTGAAAGCGTCCCAGGCCCTGCGGTTGATCCACGACGTCTCGCTCGGGCTCGTGCGCGAGGCGAAGCTCGATGACGCGCCCGATTTCACGCTGCGGCAGTTGACGATCCTGCTGACCGTGTATCTGGAGCCGCCACCTCACACGGTGCGCGGGCTCGCTGGAAAGCTGGGCGTGACGAAGCCCGTCATCACCCGCGCGCTCGACTCGATGGGCAAGCTCGACATCATCAGCCGCCGGCGCGACGACGCGGACCGGCGCAACGTCATCGTGCAGCGCACGGTGAAAGGCGCCCTCTATGTGGAACGCCTCGCCGACCTCGTGGTCGAGAAGGGACGCGGGCTGCCATGACGACCGATCGCGGACAGATCGAAGGCGGATACGACCGGCGCCTCACCCCCGCCCGGCCCGACCTTGCGGCCGCGCACCTTCGGGGCAAGGTGAACGCGGCGCGCTACGTCGAGGGACAGGCGATGCGCGTGATCGCCGAGACCGCGGCCCTTCGCGGCGAACCCAACCCCGAGAGCGGCTACGATACGCAGGCGCTCTTCGGTCAGACGCTGATCGTGTACGACGTGGACGACGAGGGCTGGGCGTTCGCGCAGATCGCGCGCGACGGTTACGTGGGCTATGTGTCGGCGAACGCGCTGGCGCCCGCGAGCGCGGCCGCGACGCACTGGGTCTGCGCGCCGCGCACGCCGGTCTATCCGGCGAAATCCATCAAGACGCCGCCGATCATGGCGCTGCCGATGCTCGGCGAAGTGACCGTGCGCGACACCGACGGCAGCTTCGCGCGGATCGAGGGCGGCGGATTTGTGTGGCTGCATCACCTCGCCGCCATCGGCGCGCATGAGCCCGATTTCGTCGCGGTGGCGGAGCGCTTCGAGCACGCGCCGTATCTTTGGGGCGGCAAGACGTGGGACGGGGTCGATTGCTCGGGCCTCGTGCAGATCGCGCTGCACGCCGCCGGCGTCGAGGCGCTGCGCGACACCGACATGCAGGCCGGCTCGCTCGGCGCGCCCATCGACCCCGGCGCGGACTACGAGAACCTGCGCCGCGGCGATCTCGTGTTCTGGAAGGGCCACGTCGGGATCATGTGCGACGGCCACACGCTGCTGCACGCCAACGGCCATCACATGCAGGTCGCGCGCGAGCCTTTCGCCGCCGCCCGCGAGCGCATCGCGCGCAACAGCTTCGGCGAAGTGACGATGGTCAGGCGGCTCTGATCGCGCGCGCGATCACGCGACGCGCACGTTCATCTCGCCGATCTTCTCGATCCATGCGTGCATGACGCAGCCGGACGTGATCTCGCCCACGCCATCGGGCGTGCCCGTCATGATCACGTCGCCGGGGTTGAGCGCATAGACGCGCGAGGCGCGCTCGATCAGGTCGGGAATATCGCAGATGAGGTGTTTCGTGTTGGAGCGCTGGCGCTTCTGGCCGTCCACCTCGATGCCGAACTCCAGATTGGCCGGGATCGGCGATCTCGTCGGCGGTGACGAGCCACGGCCCCAGCACGGAATACGTGTCGGCCGCCTTGCGGAAGCTGCGGTCCTCGGTGCCGCGCACCGTGATGTCGAGGCCGATGCAATAGCCGGCGACGTGAGCGAGCGCGTCGGCGCGCGCAATGTCCTTGCCGCCGCGCCCGATGACGACGGCGAGCTCGACCTCGTGATCGTTGCGCCGCCCGGGCCAGTGAAGCACGACTTTCTCGCCCGCCCCGATGACGCCCGTGTGCGACTTCAGGAAGAGGCCGTACTTGTCGATGGGCGTGGCGAAGCCCTCGTGCGTGGGCATGTGAACGCCGTGGTTGATGGCGGGGTCGGCGGATTCCTGCACGTGCAGCGGATAATTCAGCGGCGCGGCGATGATGTGGGGCGGATTGGCGACGGGCGAATTGAGTCGCACGCCCGAGAGCGGAATGGCCGGAGCCGATGGCAGGGCGGCGCGTATTTTTGGCAGCAGATTATCAAGATTGGCGATGAAGACGTCGCCGAGCGGCAACGGCCAGCGCAGCGGGGGAAGCGCGTCGGCGACAGCTTGCGTCACGTCGCGAACAACATCGTTCTCGACCACGCCCACGCGTTCATCGTCAAAGCGGCAGATCTTCATCGTCGTGTTCCGTCTTCACGCCGCAGGCGCGGCTCCACCATGTGGCTAAACGAGCGGGGCGGCGCGCGCAAGCCGCCGCCCCTGTGCGCAGAGCTTGCAGATCAGCCCTGAACGGGCGTGCCCATGAAGTCGCGCTTGCCGATTTCCACGCCGCAATGGCGCAGGATGTCGTAGGCCGTCGTGGTGTGGAAATAGAAGTTGGGCAGGCTGAAGTTGATCAGCATGCTCTGGCCCGTGAAGCGGCGCTCGCCGCTGGCGAACTTCACGACGATTTCCTTCTCCTCCATGCCGTCGATCTGCTCGGGCTTGATCGTGCGCACAAAGGCGATCGCCTTCTCGATGCGCGCCTTGAGCTGGGCGATGGTCGTCTCGTTGTTCTCGAAGGCAGGCAGTTCGACGCCGGCGATGCGGGCGCAGGCGTTCACCGCGTGATCGCACGAGGCGCGAACCTGGCGCGTGAAATTGTGCATGTCGGGATAGATCCGCATGCCCATGAAGAAGGATTCATCGAGCTTCTTCGCGTCGATGTGCGCCTGCGCCTTGTCGAGCACGCCCGAGAGCGCGGTCAGGAACTGGATGAAGATCGGAGCAGACACCGTGTACATGGAAACTGACATTGCTTTCCTCCTTGGTTGTTGAAACTCGATCAGGCGTCGTGAAGGGGCGGAAGGGCGGGCCGGCCGGCGATCATGTCCGAGGCTTTTTCGGCGATCATGAGGACGCAGGCGTTGATGTGCGCCGAGACGATGTCGGGCATGACAGAGGCGTCCACGACGCGCAATCCTTCCGCGCCCAGAACGCGCAATTGCGGATCGACGACGGAGCCGATCGCGCACGTGCCGCAGGGATGATGCGCGGTGATCGCCGTGCGGCGGAACCAGTCCTCGATGTCCCTGTCGGAATCGATCCGCTTGGGCGCGGCGGCCTCTCCGCGATAGGCGTCGAGCGGTTTCTTCGCCGCCACGTCGAGCGCGCGGCGCGTTCCCTCGACGATCGTCGCCATGTCGGCGGGATCGGTGAGGAAGTTGTAATTGATCCGCGGCTTCGCCAGCGGGTCCGTCGAGCGCAGGAGAATGCGCCCGCGGCTCCTTGGATGAAGCAGCGTCGGGCGGATCGCATAGGTGTCCTGCGCCATCGGACGGACGCCGGGAAACCAGACGCCCGGCGCGGGATTGTTGGCGCGGAACATGAACTCGATGTCGGGAACATCGCTCGCAAGGCCTGTGCGCACGAAGGCGAAGAGCGCGGTAGGCACCGTGGTCGCAGGCCCGGTTGCCGAACATGTACGCCTGCGCCATCGCCATGCGCGATGCGATCGGCGCGCATCAGCTGCGTGAAATAGCCCGGCGCCCTTGCGCGTCCAGGAGAACCACGCGGCCAGATGGTCCTGCAGGTTCTCGCCGACGGGAAGATCGATGAGCGTGGGCGCGCCGATCTGCGCCAGATGCGCCGCCGGGCCGATGCCCGAGAGCATCAGCAATTGCGCGCTGTTGAAGACGCCCGACGACAGGATCACCTCGCGGCTTGCGGTGACGCGATGAGTCTGTCCGCCGCGCACGTATTCGAGGCCCTGCGCGCGCGTTCCCTTCATGATGATGCGGGTCGCCTGCGCGCCCGTCTCCAGCGTCAGGTTCGGACGCCTGAGCGCGGGCCGCAGGTAGGCGCTGGCGGCGGAATGCCTGCGCCCGTTGCGGATCGTGAACTGCACGCGGCCGAAGCCTTCGCTGCTCGCGGCGTTGAAATCGGGGTTCGCCGCGTAGCCTGAGAGCTTGCCCGCCTCGACCCACGCGTCGAAGATCGGATCGGGCGAGCGCGCGCGCTGCACATGGATGGGGCCCGAGCCGCCGCGCCACGTGTTCTCGCCGCCTTCCCAGGTTTCGCCGCGCTTGAAGTAGGGCAGCACGTCCGCATAGGACCAGCCCTGCGCGCCGTTGCGCGCCCAGCGGTCGTAATCGCCGCGCGCGCCGCGCGTGTAGGCCATGACGTTGATGGAATGCGAGCCGCCGAGCACCTTGCCGCGCATCGCCTCGATCTCGCGACCGTGCATGTTCGCGTCCGGCTCGGCGTCGTAGCCCCAGTCGAACAGGCGGTGCTGATGCAGCTTGCCGAGGCCCAGCGGAATCTGGATGAGGGGGCTCGAATCCTGCGGGCCCGCCTCGAGGATCAGGACGCGCGCGCCCTCATCCTCGGTAAGCCTGCTGGCCAGCACGCAGCCGGCGGAGCCCGCGCCGACGATGACGTAATCATAGGCTGCTTCGCCCGTCATCGACGGCGTTCCCCCTCATGCGCGGCTTTTTCGCGCGCGCAATCTAGGACGGAAGCCGGCGCGGGCGCAATGCGCCCGTCCCGTCAGTGGACCATGAGGACCGGCAGCGTCATGGACGAGAGAATCTGCCGTGTCGTGCCGCCGAAGATGAATTCACGCACGCGCGAGTGGCCATAACCGCCCATGACCAGGAAGTCCGCGCCCGTGTCGCCCGCGTGCGACAGGATCGCCGAGCCGACATCGTCGGCGGGCGCGAGCTGGCGCAGTTCCGCCTTCACGCCGTGGCGCGACAGGTGGCGCGTGATGTTGAAGCCCGGCAATTCCTCGACCGGTTCGTCCTTGGGCGCGATCGTCACGACCTCGACGCGCTTGCACTTCTGCAGCAGCGGCATCGCGGCGGCGAGGGCGCGCGATGCTGCGAGGCCGCCGTCCCACGCGACGACGGCATGGTCGATCTTCACCGCGCCCTTGTGAATGAAGGGCACGATGAAAACCGGCCGCCCCGACCCGAACAGGACCGCCGAGATGAGGCCCGCCTCGTCGCCGATACCGCCCAGTTCGTCCTGGCCCACGATCGTGAGATCGAAGTGACGCGCGAGTTCGCCGAGCTTCGCGCTCGCGACGCCCGACAGCGCCTCGATCATCACCATTTCCGTCTCGACGCCGGCCGGCGTGCTCGACCGCAGCTTGTCGTAGGCGGCTTCCAGCGTCTTGCGCGATTGTTCGGTCGCCTCTTCCAGCAGGTCGTAGGGATAGTCGCCGGCGAACGAGACAGGCGCGATGAACTGCAGCGCGACGCCCACGGCGGTCAGATGCGCGCCCGTCTTCGCGGCCAGCGACTGCGCGAACGCATGGGCCGGCCCTTGCTTGCCATCGGCGTCGAGCACGACGAGCAGATCCTTGATTGACATTACTTCCTCCAGTTTGTCCCGCGACGCAGCCGTTAGTCGCAATTGTCAGCGATAGACTAGTACGGGAATCGTCGTGAGCGCCAGCACGCGCGCCGTCTCGCTGCCAAGCAGAAGCTTGTTGACGCCGGTCCTGCTGTGAGAGGCCATCACGATCAGGTCGCAGCCGCGCTTTTCGGCGGCCTCGACGATGGCTTCCGACGGCTTGAGATCCTTCATGTGCACGGTCTCGCAGGGCACGCCCTGCGCGGCCGCCATGGCGGCCGCGGCCGACAGCACCTTGGTGGCGTGTTCGGTGGCCATCTGCTCGTAGGCCTCGATCGGATTGCGGCGGTCGTCGGCGTGGCGCGTCATCTCGATGACGGACCACAATTCCGTGCCGGTCACGATGGTGACCTTCGCGCCGAGCTGGGCGGCGAGCCCGAGGCCATGGGTCACGGCCTTGGTGGCGAGTTCGGAGCCGTCCGTCGCAATCAGTATGTGCTTGTGCATGGTCCCCTCCTTTTTCGTTTCGCGCCCTCAGCGCAGACTCAGAATGTAGGCGGCGAGGGCGTCGATCTCGGCTTCGCTCAGGATGATGTTGGGCATGGTCGCGTGCGGGGTCTTGAGGAAGACCTTGAGGGCGACCGAGGTCGTGGAAGGCATGCGGGCCACGGCTTCGAAGGCTGGCGCCTCGGACGTCGGCTTGCCGGCGCCCTCGACGAGGTGGCATTGCGCGCATGAGTTGCGGGCGATGCGGCGGCCCTCCTCGACGAGTCCGGCCTGTTCGACGGCCCAGGCGGGCGCGCTCGCGCCGGCGAGCAAAACGAGAGCCATGGCGGCCAGTCGCATCGCTTTTCCCCTGGTCAGGCGGCGGGACAGGCTTTCCCGCGTTCGTTGCAACCTAATTGCAGTTGGAGCCCCGCCGCATTGCGCCGGATCAAGGCTGCCGACCGGCGGCGCGTTGGCGGGCGCGGCGAAACGAGCCAGGGCGCAACGGCAGGGGGACCGCTTGCCGGCGGGGGCGGGACGCGCTTTATAGCGTCCACACATCCAGAACAGGCGCGCGTGCGCCATTACCCGCGAGGAGGAGAAGGCATGGGCCAGTTCGGCATCGGTCAACCGGTCAGGCGCAAGGAAGACACGCGCCTCCTTACGGGACGCGGCCAGTTCACCGACGACCTGAACTTCGAGGGCCAGGCCTGGGCCGCCTTCGTCCGCTCGCCCCACGCCAACGCCAGGATCCTGGGCGTGGACGTCTCCGCCGCCCTCGAACTGCCCGGCGTGATCGCCGTGTTCACGGGCGAGGACGTCGCCAAGGCGGGGCTCGGCAAGCTCGTCAACGACGCGGCCTACAAGGACCGCGCCGGCAACCCGATGCACAAGACCCAGCGCGAGATCATGCCGGCGAAGCACACGCGCTTCGTGGGCGAGGTTCTCGCCATGGTCGTGGCTGAAAGCCATCACGCCGCGCGTGAAGCCGCCGAGGCGGTGATCTTCGACTTCGAGCCGCTGACCGCCGTCGTCGGCACGGCGAAGGCCGCCGATCCCAAGGCGCCGGTCGTGTGGCCCGAGTTCGGCAGCAATGTCGTCGTCCACTGGGAATACGGCGACAAGGCCGACGTCGAAGGCAAGCTCGCCTCCGCCGCCCACCGGGTGAGCGTCGATCTCGTCAACAACCGGCTCGCGGTCAGCCCGATGGAGCCGCGCGTCGCCGCCGCCGTGTGGGACGCCGCCGAGGAATCCCTCACCGTCTACACGCCGAGCCAGGGCGGGCGGCGCCTGCAGGTCGCGCTGGCGGAGAACCTGCTGAAGCTGCCCGGCGACAAGGTGCGCGTCATCTCCAAGGACACGGGCGGCGGCTTCGGCATCCGCTCGAAGATGTATCCCGAGACCGCGATGGTCGCCCACGCGGCGATGAAGCTGAACCGGCCGGTGAAATGGCGCGGCGACCGCTCGGAGACGTTCGTCTCCGACTATCACGGCCGCGACCAGGTCAACCACGCGGAAATGGGCCTCGACAAGGACGGCAAGATCATCGCCCTCAAGGTCGCGACGCTCGTCAACGTCGGCGCGTACCTGTCGGAGAACGGCGTGCGCCTGCCCATGGAAGGCGGCGGCCGCATCATCCCCTGCGGCTACCACGTGCCGGACTTCTACTTCTCGGTGAAGCCGGTCTTCACCAACACGATCTCCACCGACACCTATCGCGGCGCCGGGCGGCCCGAGGCGAACTTCATCATGGAGCGCCTGATGGACGCCGCGGCGGAGAAGATGGGCCTGCCGCGCGAAGAGGTGCGCCGGCGCAATTTCATCCGGCAGGACCAGATGCCCTACAAGACGCACCTGGGCTTCACCATCGATTCAGGCGATTTCGCCGGCACGATGGACATGGCGCTGGACGCGGCCGACTGGAAGGGCTTCGAGGCGCGCCGCAAGGAGGCCGCCGCCCGTGGCCGCAAGCGCGGGATCGGCGTCGCCGTCTTCATCGAGGGCGCGGGCTCGCGCCCGACCGAAGGCATGCGGATGAAGTTCGAGGAGAACGGCGATGTCACGCTGTTCACCGGCACCTATTCCCACGGCCAGGGGCACGAGACCGTCTATTCGCAGCTCGTGAACGAATTCCTCGGCGTGCCGTTCGAGAACGTGAAACTCGTGCAGGGCGACACGCGCCTTGCGCCGAAGACGTCGATCGGCACGTTCGGCTCGCGTTCGTCGATGGTCGGCGGCATGAGCATCAAGATGGCCAGCGCGAAGATCGTCGAGAAGGGCACGAAGATCGCGGCGCACCTGCTGCAGTCGCAGCCCGAAGCGGTTGGCTTCAAGGACGGCGTGTTCAGCACGAAGACGTCGAGCGTCACGCTGCAGGAAGTCGCCAAGGCCGCGCACGATCCCTCGAAACTGCCGGACGGCCTTGAAGCTGGCCTCGACGAGGAAGTGACCTTCAACGGCAAGGCCGAGAACTTCCCCAACGGCGCGCATGTCTGCGAATGCGAGATCGACCCGGACACGGGCGTGATCGAGATCGTGAACTATGTCGCGGTGGACGATTGCGGCGTCGTGCTCAATCCGTTCATCGTGCACGGGCAGGTCTACGGCGGCGTGGCGCAGGGCGTCGGCCAGGCGCTGACCGAAAACATCGTCTACGACGACGAGGGGCAGCTGCATCACCGCCTCGTACATGGATTACGGAATGCCGCGCGCGGCGCACCTGCCGAGCATCGAGGCGCTGTTCAACGTCGTCCCCGCCAAGACGAACGAGCTGGGCGTCAAGGGCGCGGGCGAAGCGGGCGCGACAGGCGCGCCGCCGGCGGTGATGTCTGCGGTCGTCGACGCGCTGAAGGAATATGGAATTCGCCACATCGACATGCCGCTGACGCCCGAGCGCGTGTGGCGCGCCATCCACGGCGCGAAGGCGGCGTAAACGCACGCTTGCCTCAAGACTGCAAAAGGCCGGGTTCACCCCGGCCTTTTTGCTTGCCTCTCGTCCGGGGATCGCCGCTCAGGCGACGCCGACGCGCAGGAGATCGTGCAGATGCACGATGCCTTCGGGCCGGCCTTCGCCATCGAGCACGAAGAGCGCGGTGATCTTGCGCGTGTTGAGAATCTCCAGCGCCTTCGCCGCCAGAAGGTCGCTCGCTATGGTGCGCGGATTCGGCTGTCATCACGTCGCGCACGCTGGCGGTGACGAGATCGGGCCGCATGTGGCGGCGCAGATCGCCGTCGGTGACGATGCCGATCAGCCTGCCGTCGCCGTCGATCACGCCGACGCAGCCGAAGCCCTTGGCGGATATTTCGAGAATCGCCTCGCCCATCGCCGCGTGCGGTTCGATGAGCGGCAGCCGTTCGCCGGCATGCATCACGTCGCGCACGAAGCTGAGGCTTGCGCCAAGCTTGCCGCCGGGATGGAACAGGCGGAAGTCGCTCGCCGTGAAGCCGCGCGCCTCGAGCAGCGCGACGGACAGGGCGTCGCCCATGGCGAGTTGCATCGTCGTGGACGTGGTCGGCGCGAGGCCGTTGGGACAGGCTTCCTCGGACTTGGGCAGTCGAAGACAGATGTCCGCCTGCCGCCCCAGCGCGCTGTCGGCGGACGAAGTGATCGCGATGAGCGGAATGGCGAAGCGCTTGGCGTAGGTGATGACGTCGGCAAGTTCGGCGGTCTCGCCCGACCACGACAGCGCGAGGATCACGTCCTCCTGCCGCACCATGCCCAGATCGCCATGGCTGGCTTCGCCCGGATGGACGAAATAGGCGGGCGTGCCCGTGGAGGCCATTGTCGCGGCGATCTTGCGCGCGACATGACCGGACTTGCCCATGCCCGTGACGATGGTGCGGCCGGAGGCGGCCACGATCCGGGCCACGGCCGCGTCGAACGCATCGCCAAGGCCCTCGGCCGCGCCGGCCCGCAGCGCGTCTTCGAGTGCGGCTATGCCCGCACGCTCAAGCCTCAGTGTGCGCAGGGCCGACGCGCGCGGCGGCGAGACGGGCAGATCCTGCGCCAGATCCTGCTTCAAGTTCGATGCAGTCATGGCCCGTCATTACATCAGCGGCGCTGACGTGACAACGCAGCCGCAAAGCGGTCAGGCCGCGAGCCGGCCCAGCGCGTCGTGGATCATCCTGACGAGATCTTCCGTGGAATGGGGTTTTTCGATCGTCAGACCGCCCGCGAGCAGTTCCATGGGATGAGACCGGTAGCCGCTGATGAACACGATCGGCGCGCCGGATTGAGCCAGCCTGGAGGCCAGCGGCGCAATGTCCTCGCCATCAAGGTTCACATCGAGGACGGCCAGGTGAGGCGGATCGTCCGCGAGCACCCTGAGGCCGTCGGACAATCTGTGAACGACGCTCACCTTGAAGCCGAACTGGGCGATGAGCGTCTGCTCGACGTCAAACGCGATCAGCGCGTCGTCCTCGGCGACGAGGACGTGCAGGTGAGAATGGCGGCTGTCAGACTTGACCTCGTGCATGAGCCCTCAGGATTGGCGCGCCAAATGCTGGCGGAACACGAAGAGCCCTCACGGCGTCTGCCATCAGGTTTTGACTGAGGCGTGAGGGAACGTCTGTCCAGTAGTGAACGTTTCGCCTGACAAAACGGGACCATGCTATGAATTCAGGCATTGCAAACAGCGTCGAGGCTCGCCGCCACTGCAACAGGCTTCTGGCGATTCTGAGGGACGATGACTGGCGACTGCTCGCGCCGCACCTCGAATATTGCGAATTCATCCGCGGCGACACGTTTTTCCCGCAGGGAGAAAACGTCGTGCAGTGCTGCTTTCCGTGCGAAGGGCTGATCGTTTCGCTGCGGATCGCCGATTCCGAGGGCGCGGTGTGCGAAGTCTGCACGATCGGCTGCGAAGGCGCGGCCGGCGGCATGATCAGCCACGGACATACGCCCGCGTTCACCTCCGCAATCGTCGCGGCAGCCGGCTCGGCGCTGTGCGTCGCCATCTCGAAGCTCGACAAGGTGAAGCGCGAAAGCCCAACGATCGAGCGGCTTTTCTCACGCTATGCGGATTGCCTGCTGGCGCAGATCATGCAGGCGTCCGCGTGCAACGCGCTGCATGGCGTCGAGCAGCGGATCGCGCGCTGGCTGCTTGCCTTCGACGATCGCCTGGGCGGCGGCCACATTCACGTGACGCAGGAAACGCTCGCGGCGGCCCTGGGCGTCGGACGGCCTTACGCCAGCCGGCAGCTCAAGGCGCTCGAAACGAAGGGCCTCATCCGCCTGCGCCGGGGCGCGATCGAAATCCAGGATCGGCCTGCGGTCGAGACCTTCACGTGCAATTGCTACGACGCCGTGCGCAACCACTTCGACGCGGTGATCAGCGGCCTCTATCCGCCGCCGCCGCAGGAGTCCGCCAGCCGTCCGGGAAACTGAAGGAAGGCCTCACGCAAGCGCGCGCGAGGCCATCGTCGTTCCGCGCACGAGCACGCGCGTGCCCACGGGCGCGCGATCGTAGAGATCGATCACGTCCTGGTTGAACATGCGGATGCAGCCGCTCGACACGTTCTCGCCGATCGATGTCGGCTCGTTGGTGCCGTGGATGCGATACATCGTGTCGCGTCCCTCGTTGTAGAGATAGAGCGCGCGCGCGCCGAGCGGGTTCTCGAGGCCGGGCTCCATGCCGCGCGCCCACGGGCCGTTCTTTTCCGGATTGTCCGCGATCATGCTGGCGGTCGGGGTCCAGCGCGGCCAGGGCGCCTTCCGGCCGACATAGGCGTTGCCGCGGAACTGGTAACCCGCCCGGCCGACGCCGACGCCGTAGCGGATCGCGCGGCCACGCTCGTGCACGTAGTAGAGAAAGCGCTCGCCCGGATCGACCACGATCGTGCCCGCGGGCTGCGTCGCGGTGAAATCGACCTCCTGCCGCAGATAGCGGGGATCGACGTCCGTCAGGTCGACCGGCGGCAGCGGGAAATCCTCGTCCGGGCGCGCCCCGTAAACGGCGAAATATTCGGGATGGATGTTGGGGCCGCGCACAACGAGAGGCGCACGCTGCGGCGCGCATCCGGCGAGCGCGGTTGCGGACGCGGCGACGAGAAAGGCGCGGCGGGAAATTTTGTGGCTGGAAATGCTGCTCATGGCCCTTTTGGGTGCTCCTGACATCTGTCCGCAAGAAGCCGATCAAATGCGGCGGAGGCGAGTCCAGTTTCGCGCCCAAGGCCAGTCCGCCGCGCTCTGTTGCACAGCAGCAACAGTATTGAAGCGGGCCGGCTCCCGTCAAGCCCAGCCCGCGTTAAGGCGCTGCAAATGCTGCCTTCTCGGCCGCCGCCACACGGGCCGGCCGGAACCGGCGCGAGCGGGCCAGCGCCGCCAGTCCGAGGATCAGGCCGCTCACCACGGCGATCATGCCGCTGGCGACCAGCGAGCCGCCGGATCCGAGCCAGCCCGGCCCGAAGGCGGCGAGCACGTAGCCGCCTATGGCGGCGACAGCCGCAAAAAGCTGACTGAGCCACACTTGTTTGGCCAGCCGCTCCGTGAGCGCGCGGGCCGCGGCGGCCGGACAGATGAACATCGCGACCACGAGGATCGAACCCACCGCCTCGAAGGCGGCGACGGCGACGATGCCGACGAAGAACATCAGCCCCATGTCGATGCGGCCCGCATGGAAGCCCAGCGCCGTCGCCAGTTGCGGATCGAAGGATGCGATCTTCAGCTCCTTCCAGAACAGGCCCACCGCCACCGCGCTGAGCGCGAGGGCAAGCCCCAGCGTCGTGACCTGACGGGGCATTTCCATCCACACGGCGGGATCGCCGAGCGAGGCGAAGCTGCGGGGCGCGAGCCAGAGTATGTGCTCGAGCTGGCCGTAGAGCACGCAATCGGCGTCGAGATCGACATTGCGGGCGGCGCTCTGCTCGATCAGCACGACGCCGGCGGCGAACATGATCGAGAACACCACGCCCATCGCGGCGCCCGATTCGAGGCGCGCATAGCGCTGGACCATGCCGATGAGCGCGACGGTGATGAACGCCGCGATCGCCGCGCCCGCGAACATCGGCGCGCTCGCGCGCGAGCCCGCCAGGATGAAGGCCAGCACGATGCCCGGAAGCACCGCGTGAGAGATCGCATCGCTCATCAGGCTCTGGCGCCGCAGGACGAGAAAGTTTCCCAGAAGCGCGCAGGCGCACGAGGCGAACAGCGCCGCGAGCATCGCGGGCAGATCGACCTGCACGAACTGGATAGCCGTCATGCCGCGCCCGCCGCCGCTTGCGCAGGCGCGCGAACGCGCGCGCGCCAGGCCGAGAGGAAGAGGCTTGCGACGAACACCGCGCCCGCCACCAGAACGATGAGGCCGCCGGTCGGCGCGCGCGGGATGATCGCCGACAGCGCCGCGCCGATCCACGCGCTGACGCCGCCGAACACCGCCGAGGCCGCGACCATCACCCAGAGCCGCTCGCTCCACAAGCGCGCGGCGGCCGCCGGAATGATCATCAGCGCGATGATGAGGATCATGCCGACCGCCTGCAGGCCGATGACGGCGACGATGACGACGAGGCTCATGAGCAGCAGGTCGATGAAGCCGATGGGCCAGCCCTGGACGGCGCCGAACTCGGGATCGAAGCAGACGAGGCGGAACTCCTTGCCGAGGAGCACGATCGCGACGACGACGCCGACCGCGACGGCGCCGATCATCATCGCGTCCTGCGCGCTCATGGCGGCGGTCTGTCCGAGGATGAAATGGGAGAGGCCGCCTTCGGCGCCGGTCCGCAGCGTCTGGATGTAGCTGAGGAGCACCGCGCCGAGACCGAAGAAGACGCTCAGAACCGCGCCCATCGCGGCGTCTTCAGGCAAGCGGGCGGCGCGCGAGAGCCAGTGGACCGTCAGCGCGGCGACGATTGCGGCGATCGTCGCGCCCGTCAGAAGCACGGGGAGCGAACGCCCGTTGGCGCCCAGCGCGACGGCGACGAGGAAGGCGACGCCGATGCCCGGCAAGGTCGCGTGGCTCAGCACGTCGCTCATCATCGAACGCTTGCGCAGCAGCGCGAACGCGCCGACAGCGCCCGCGGCGACGCCAAGAAGCGAGACGCCGATCATCACGATCGCGGTGTTGTAGCCGCCCTGCAGCAGCAGGATCTGCAGGAAGGTTTCCCACCATGGAGCGGCTTGCGCGGCCCCGTTCATGAAACCCTCGTCCTGTGTGTCATCGGCGCAAAGCGGTTCCCGCCGCGCCCTCGAGGAAGGCGAGACGTCCGCCGTAGGCGCGCTGGAGATTGTCGACCGTCATCGCCTCGGCGACGGGACCGTCGGCGATCACCTCGCCGTTCAGCAACAGCAGATGATCGAAGTAGTCGGCGACGGTGGCGAGGTCGTGATGGACCACGATCGCCGTCTTGCCCGCATCCCGCAACTGGCGAAGCACATTGACGAGCGTCGTCTCGGTTGCGGCGTCGACGCCCGCGAAGGGCTCGTCCATGAAGTAGAGATCGGCCTCCTGGGCCAGGGCGCGGGCGACGAACACGCGCTGCTGCTGGCCGCCCGAGAGCCGGCTGATCTGGCGGTCGGCGAAATCGGCCATGCCGACCTGATCGAGATAATCGAGCGCGGCGCGCCGGTGCGCGGACGTCACGGGCCGAAGCCAGCCGAGCATGCCGTAGCGCCCCATGGTGACGACGTCCGTCACCGAAACGGGGAAATCCCAGTCGACGCTGCCGCGCTGCGGCACATAGCCAACGCGCCGGCGCGCTTCGCGCAGCGGACGGTTCCAGAAGCGCGTTTCGCCGGCAGATGGTCGGCTGCAGCCCGAGCGCCGCCTTGATCAGCGTCGACTTGCCGGCGCCGTTGGGGCCGACGATCGCAACGAGCGATGCGGACGGCGCTTCGAAATCGACATCCCGCAGCACAGGGCCATTGCCATAGTCCACGCTGAGGCCGCGCGCAGTGAACGGCGCGGGAAGCGCCTGCGCGCCGGTGGCGTTGTCTTGCTGCTGTACGCGCCAGAGCATCGCGTTCACCCTCACTCTTTCCTGGCGAGCAGCCCGCGGAATCCCTTGGGCGGCGCGTCGGCGCCGAGCGCCCGGGCGATGGTCGTCACGTTATGGTCGATCATGCCTACGTATGTGCCCTCGTATGTTCCCGGCTTGCCCATGGCGTCGGAAAACAATTCGCCGCCGATGGTCACGACGTGGCCCTTCGCCTTCGCGCCGGCGATCAGCGCGCGCACCGAGCGTTCAGGGATCGTGGACTCGACGAACACCGCCGGTATCTTCCGCGTCACGAGAAGATTGACGAGGTTCTCGATCTGCTTCAGGCCCGCTTCGGACTCGGTGGAAACGCCCTGGATGCCGAGCACTTCGAAGCCGTAGCGGCGGCCAAAGTAATTGAACGCGTCATGCGCGGTGACGAGAACGCGCCGCTCGGCGGGAACGCTCTGGAGCACACGCTCGGCGTAGGCGTCGAGCGCCTCGATGTCACGCTGGAGATTGGCGGCATTGGCCTGGAACATCGCGGCGCCATCGGGAGCGCGCTGCGCGAGCTTGTCGCGAACGACGTCGACCGTCTTCGTCCACACTCGCGGGTCCATCCAGACATGCGGGTCGAAATGGCCCTCGTTGCCGTCGGGCTGCAAGCAGCGCGCCTTCGTCGATGAGTTCGGTGACCGCAAACACCGGCTTGCCGGAGGTGGCGATGCGAACGAGCGCGTCGCTGAGTTTTCCCTCGAGCAGGAGCCCGTTGTAGAAAACCACATCCGCGCCGAGCATGGCGCCCATGTCGGAGCGCGTCGCCTTGTAGAGGTGCGGATCGACGCCCTCGCCCATGAGCTGGGTGACCTTGACGCGATCGCCGCCCACGGTGCGCACGAGATCGGCGATCATTCCCGTGGTGGTGACGACATTGAGCGGGGCCGGCGCCTGGGCGGCGGCCTGGAAGCTCAACGCGACGGCGAACACCGCCGAAGCCAAGCCTGAAGCCAATCCAAAGACGGCGCGTCGCGTGTGCATCGGTTCCTTCCTCACGAAATGAACTTCGGAGCCGCTGAAAAGCTCCCGCTCTTTTAGATAGCTTAGGCTATATTAGTATCAAGGGGCTCACACGGCAAGCCCAGGGTAATATCGGGGCGCAAGTGCGGGGTGTGGATACCTCCGCATCGGCGCGGACGCCCAAATTGCTATGTCGGTGCAAGTGTTATAGACGCGTCTATAAAGCCATACGGTCGCTGGTTTGAGCGTGGCGATGGCGGCGGCGAGAGAGGCCATGGCCAAGAAGGCGAAAGCGCAGACTGAAGTGGAGCCCCTGCCCGCCCTGATCGCGCCGGAGGACCACGTCGAGAGCTTCCGCCAGGCGCGCGAGGCCCGCCGCACCGAACTGACCGAGGATTACGTCGAACTGATCGCCGACCTGCTGGACGATGCGGGCGAGGCGCGGCAGGTCGACATCGCGGCGCGGCTCGGCGTGGCCCAGCCCACGGTCGCCAAGACGCTCAAGCGCCTCGCCAACTCCGGGCTCATCGTGCAGAAGCCCTATCGCGGCGTGTTCCTCACCGACACGGGCCGGCAACTCGCCGAACAAAGCCGCGAGCGCCACCAGATCGTCGAGGAGTTCCTGCGCGCGCTGGGCGTCAGCCCCGACGCGGCGCGGCTCGACGCGGAAGGCATCGAGCATCGCGTCAGCGAGGAAACGCTGCGCGCGTTCCAGCTTTTCACCCAGGCCAAGCGCGCCTGAGGCTCAGTACGGCTCGCCGGACCTTGTGTGGAAGACGCGCTCGCCATCCTTCATCGTGGCGACGAGATCGTCGTGGGGGTAGTCGACCTGATCGCCTTCGGTGCGGTCGCCGACTTCCAGATAATGCACCGGCTCGTTCGTGCGGTTCTCGAGATGATGGCTCTCGCCGCCCGCCGGGAAGCCCGCGCACATGCCGGCCCGCACGATCGTCTCCACGTCGCCGGTGACGAGCACCGCCTCGCCGCCAAGAATGTAGATGAACTCGTCCTGCCTGCTGTGGCGATGCTGAAGGGCGGATCGGCCGCCGGGCTCGAGCGTCGTCAGGTTGACGCCGAAATTCATGAGGCCGAACATGTCGCCGAGCGGACGCTTGATGCGCACGCCGACCTGCGGGTGAAACACCTTCGGATAGGCAAGCGGACGCGTGCGCGGCGGCGCGTCGGCGGCGGGAATGGCGATGGGTTTCGTCACGGGAAAGCCCTTTCCTGTCGCATCATCTCGTCTCGCAACCCGTTCAGCGCGCGGCGGAGCCGCCGCCCCCGGTCGCCAGCGCCTCCCGGGCCCGGCGCGCAATCTCGGGCGGCGTGTTGACGATCTCGGCGACGATCTCTTGCAGACGAGCGCCGGGGACCGGCGCCACGTCGACGCCCGCATCGGCGGCCTCCTTCAGGAAAGCCGCGTCGCGCATGGTCGCCATGAACGACTGGCGCAGAAGCTCCACTCGTTCGCGCGGCACGCCAGGCGCCGTGAGGAACGGACGGCCGACGGCGATGTCGGCGGAAAAGAGCCTTAGCAGCGCCCGGTCTTCCGGCGTCCGGCCCATCTCCATCATCAGCGGCACGTCCGGAAATTCGGGATCGCGCTCCAGCCCCACCTGCGCAATGAGCCGCACCTTGCCGTCGCGCAGCCAGTCGGCGTTTTCCATTTTCAGGCTGTTGAAGTTGTTTCCGGCGCGGCCCTGCACCTCGCCGCGCTCCAGCGCGAGATTGACCTCGGCGGTGCTGTGATAGCCGGCGACCACCTTGAATTTCGTGCCCACCACGGCGTTCATGATCATCGGATAGATCATCGTGTAGGAGCCCGCGCCCGTCGCGCCCATCAGCACTTCGGTGCGCGTCGCGTCCTCCATGCTCTTCACCGGCGAGGTGTGCCAGACGTAGAACGTCGAATTGTTGGAGGCGGAGGCGCCGATCCAGTTGAACTGCGCCGCGTCGAACTGGATGCCCTTGCTCGCTTCCAGCACCTGCGCCAGCAGGAAGGCGGGAACGATGCTGCCAACGACCGTCCCGTCGCGCGGCGCCTGCTTGGCGAGGAAATTCGCCGCCCGCAGATGCCCGGCGCCGGGCATGTTCTTCACCACGATTCCGGGCGCGCCGGGAATGTGCCTCGACCAGTGGCGGGCCACCAGGCGCGCGTTGGCGTCCTGACCGCCGCCCACGCCCGTCGACACGATCATGTCGATCGTCTTGCCCTTGAAGAAATCCTGCCCGGCTTCCTGCGCGCAAGCGGCGCCGCCCACGCCCAGCGCAGCACAAAGGACGTACGCCAATGCAGCGCGCTTAGCCATTCTCATCCTCCCGCATCCTGTTTTGCGGAAAGTCTGGCAGACCCCCGGGGCGTTCGCAACTGCCCTTGATCGCATGTGGGAAAAGCCGATAAACTGCGCCCAAACAAGATCAGGAGGAATGCCGGCGTGCGCGCGCAGATCAACCACATGGCGATGAACAATCCCAACTGGCCGATGATGGGGCGGTTCTACGAGGCGATGTTCGGCCTGAAGCCCTCCAGCAAGACAAGCCGGCCCGCCAACGGCATCTCCGTGGGGGACGGCTACGTCGGCCTCAACATCAATCCGCTGCGCGACGGCTATGTCGGCGGGCTCGATCATTTCGGCATGGTGGTCGAGGACATCGAGGCGGCGCGCGTGCGCATGCAGAGCAAGTTTCCCAAGGCCAACATCGTCAAGCGCCCGTCGACGCGGCCCTTCGCGCAGTATTCCGCCCATGACCCCGACGGCAACGTGTTCGATCTCGCCGAGCCGAAGAGCAAGCTCAGCGAGGTCTACGCCGAGCAGCAGGAGAAGGGCGGCTGGACGCAGGACCGCTACCTCAACAAGTTCGCGATCCGCACTCTGAACCCCGAGCAATGCGCCGAATTCTATCATGACGTCTTCGGCCTTCAGCTCGTCAACCGGAAGGACGGGGAAGGCTTCTACCTGTCCGACGGACGCGTGACGCTGGCGCTGCTGCCGTGGTCGATTCCGATCTTCGAGGGCATGGCGATCAAGCGCCCCGGGCCCGACCACATCGGCGTGAAGGTCGAGAGCATCGAAGCGTTCACCGAGCACATGCGCGCGGTGGCGGGCTCGAACCCGTACCTTGCGCCGATGCCGCTGGGCGGCAGCAAGGAATCGGACGCGCGGCTGGCGTTCCTCAAGCGCACATGCGGGGGCAAGATGCAGATCGCCGACCCCGGCGCCGTATGGATCGACATCACGGACGAATGAGCGCGACAGCGCAACACAGCTATTCAGGAGGAAACATGTTCGCCAAGATCAACCATCTTGCGATCTCGACCGATTACTACGCCGTCAACGCGAAGTTCTATCAGGCGCTGTTCGGCATGAACACGTCGAACTCGCCGCGCCCCGCGCGCGCGGTGCCGGTGGGCGACGGCCAGATCGGCCTCAACAACATTCCGCGCCGTGACGGGCGGCGCAGCGGGCTCGACCACTTCGGCCTCGAAGTGGAAAGCATCGACAAGGCGCTCGAGCGCATGCGCGCTTTCGATCCCTCGCTCACCTGGGTGAAGCGGCCCTCTGTTCGCCCGAACGCGGCCTACAGCGCGCACGATCCCGACATGATCATCTTCGATCTCGCCGAGCGGAACTCGGGCAAGGCGCAGGATGTGTTCGCCGAGAACAGGGGCGACCTGCCGAATCGCTACATCAATCACATCGTGCTGCGCGTGCGTAACCCTGAACGCAGCGCCGAATTCTACTCGCAGGTGTTCGAGCTCGATCTCCTGAACGACCGCAGCGGCGACAGCTACCACCTGTCGGACGGTCGCGTGCGGATGGTGCTGATGCCGTGGCGCATGGACAATTTCATCGGACACGATCCCCAGCCGCCGGCGCTCGATCACTTCGGCTTCAAGGTCGAGAGCGTCGAGGCGATCAAGAAGGAGATGATCGACCTCATCGGCGTCAATCCGCAGATGGTGACCAAGCCGCTGGGCATCGGCGAGGAGGGAGAGGCGCGTCTGAACCTGTTCAAGCAATGCCCCATCGGTGAATTTCATCTCACCGACCTCGAGGGCGTCTACATCGACGTGACAGAACATTGAGCGCGATGCGCAGGACAAAGTCGGGACTGCGCCGCCGGCGCCTTGTCGCGGCGAGCCTTGCCGGCGCGGGCGCCGCGGCCGATCCCGTCGCCGATTTCTATGCCGGCAAGCCTCTCAACCTGATCATCAGCACGGGCGCGGGCGGCGGGCTCGACGCCAACGCGCGGCTCGTCGGCACGCCACATGGGCAAGCATATTCCCGGCAAGCCTTCGATCGTCGCGCGCAACATGCCGGGCGCGGGTCATCTCCAGGCGACCAATTTCATGTACGCGCAGGCGCCGAAGGACGGCTCGCACATCGCCGCCATCCTGCCCTCGTTCATCCTCTACCAGATGATCGACGGACGCGGCGCGCAATATGATTCGAAGAACTTCAACTGGCTGGGATCCAGCGACGTCGACAACATGAACGTCTACGTCTGGCATACGACGCCGGTCCGCACCGTCGACGACGTCAAGAAGACCGAAGTGCTGATGGGCGCCACGGGCGCGGGCTCCTACACGATATTGTTTCCAACGCTGATGAACGCGCTGCTCGGGACGAAGTTCAAGATCGTCGCCGGCTACAAGAGCACCAACGAAATCCACCTCGCCATGGAGCGCGGCGAAGTGCAGGGGCGCGCGGGCAATTTCTTCTCGAGCCTGAAATCGGGCAACGCGGACTGGTTGCGCGACAAGAAGATCACGCTGCTGGCGCAGATCGGCGAGGAGCGCGATCCCGATTTCGCCGACGTGCCCCTGCTGCAGGAGCTGACGACCGACGCTGAGGCGAAGCAGATCTTCCGCCTGTTCTCGGCCGAAATCGCCATGGGGCGCGCCTTCCTCACCACGCCGGACGTTCCCGCCGAGCGGCTCGACGCGTTGCGCAAGGCGTTCGACGCGACGATGAAGGACGAGGCGTTCCTGGCCGAGGCGAAGACCTCGGGCATGGACGTGCGCCCGCTGCGCGCGGACGCGCTCACCAAAATCGCGAACGAAATCGCCTCCACGCCCAAAGCGCTCGTCGAGCGTGCGGCTCAGGTGCGCGGCAAATAGGCTGAACGACAGCCGGGAAGCGTTGCACGCATGAAGATTTGCATCATCGGCGCGGGCGCGATCGGCGGCCTGCTCGCGGCGCGGCTCGCACGAAACGGCGAGGACGTCACGATCGTTGCAAGAGGCGCGCAGCTCGCGGCCATCCGCGCGCGGGGCCTCAGCCTGATCGATGAGAGCGGCGAGACGTTCACGGTGCAGCCGCGCGCGGTGGAGCGGCTGAGCGAGGTCGAGAGATCAGGATCTCGTCGTACTCGGCATGAAGGCGCACCAGGTTTGCGCCGTCGCGCCGGGCGTTGCTGGCATGCTGTCGCAGCACGGCCTCGTGCTGACGGCGCAGAACGGCATTCCGTGGTGGTACTTCTTCAGGCACGGCGGCGAACACGAAGGCCGCACGCTCGAAAGCGTCGATCCGGGCGGAGAGATCGCGCGCCATCTTCCGGTCGAGCGCGTGATCGGATCGGTCGTCTATCCCGCGGCGGAAATCGTCGAGCCCGGCGTGATCCGCCTGATCGAAGGCAACCGGTTTTCGCTGGCCGAGATCGACAACACGAAGAGCGACCGCATCCAGGCGATCTCGGCGTCGTTCACCGCCGCCGGCTTCAAGGCGCCGGTGGTGACGGACATTCGCGCCGAAATCTGGACGAAGCTGTGGGGTAACCTGAGCTTCAATCCCATCAGCGCGCTCACGGGCGCGACGCTCGCCGGCATCTGCCGCAATCCGCTGACGCGCGCGCTGGCCGCCGACATGATGCGCGAAGCGCAGAACGTTGGCGAACGGCTGGGCGTGCGCTTCCGCATTCCGCTGGAGAAGCGTCTCGCCGGCGCGGAGGCCGTCGGCGAGCACAAGACCTCGATGCTGCAGGACATAGAGGCCAGGCGCCCCACCGAGGCGGCCGCGCTCGTGGGCTCGATCATCGAGCTGGGCCGCATCGTCGATGCGCCCACGCCCGCGATCAGCGCCGTCTACGCATGCCTTCGCCTGCTTGAAGAAACCATTGCGGCGAAGGCCTGACGCTCACGACTTGAGGAACGGTATCGCCAGCCGCGCGACGTCCTTCTCCGCGTCCCACGGCACGAGGTGCTTGCAGTCCGGCACGATGTGCAGGTTGAGTTCAGGGTGCATGGTCTTGAGACCCGTTGCGCGCTCATAGGCGTTGGCGCGGTCGTTGCGGCCATAGATCATCAGCAGCGGCGTGCGCAGTTCGAGCAGGCGCTTCCACATGGGCACGGCCTGCCCCTGCCCTTTCGCCTTGTTCGATTCCTGCTCGCTGCGCGCGACGAAGGCGGTGAACGCCTTCCCGACGCTGCGGCTGTGTCGCAACGCAAGCTCTTCGGGCGTGATCAGTTCGTGATGAAAGAGATTGGCTTCGAGAAGCTTGCGCGTATCGTCGATGGACGGCTCCTCGTTCGCCATGCGGCGTTCGAGCCGCGCCTGCACCGCCGCCTCCCGCCCCTCGCCGCTTTCCTCCAGCGCCGGCAGAAGACTGCCCGTGCCCAGCACGACGAGATGCGAAAAGTCATCGGGCGCTTCGAGCGCAAGCTGCGCGGCCATCGTGCCGGCCTGCGAATGGGCCACGAGCGCGGGACGCTTCAAACCGAGCGCCTTGCAGAACGCGGGAAGGTTCTTGCGGCGAAACGCCACCGAATGATCCTGCGGCGTATCGGAAAGACCGAAGCCGGGCTGATCGTAGGCGATGGCGCGGAAGCCGGCCTGCGCGAACGCAGGCAGGTTGCGAAGGAACACGTCCGCCGACGAGCCGAGCGAGGCGCCGTGCAGGAAGACGACCGGAGGTCCTTCGCCCTGCTCGATGTAGCGCAGCTTCAGGCCGTCGACGGTGACGAAGCGATCTTCCACAGCAGCCATTTGCCCTGTTCTTCCCGTCTGGTTCAATTGTTGGGCGCGCCGCCCATCGCCTCTTTCGCGGCGGCGACGATATCGGGCGGAAGAGCATACGCGTCGCGCACGACTTCCGCGACCTTCTCGCCGGACACTTCCTCGATCTCGATGCTCTGGCGCTTCGCCTCGGCGATGAATTCTGGATCGTTCATCGTCTCGTGGAAGGCCTTGCGCAGGATCGCGACGCGGTCCGCGGGCGTGCCCGGCGGCGCCAGGAGCGGGCGATCCATCTCCTGCGGCGCAAGCACAAGCTGCAGGATCTTCTTCTTGCGCTCGTCCGGGACGAGCTCCACGACCGCGGGCACGTCCGGCAGGTGGGGCGAGCGCTCGAGCGCGATCGCCACGGGCACGGAAATCTTCTTCTGCGGGAACCAGTCGGGGCGCGTGGAGCGGATGGAGGAGACGAGGCCGCCGCAGCGCCCGCTCACCTCGCCGCGCTCCATCGCCATGTAGACGTCGTTGCCGCCCTTGTAGCCGGAGATGATCTTGATCTTCGTGCCGATACATCTTGTTGAGCAGCGCCGGCAGCGTCTCCATCTGCGAACCGGCGCCCGTGCCGCCGACGATGTATTCCTTCTCGAAGAGATCCTTCCACTCGCGCACGCCGGACGTGTGCCAAGCGACGCAGATGGCGGTGGCCTGGCTGATGCTGCCGATCCAGTTCATCTGCCGCGGGTCGAAGTTCGCGCCCTTCACGCCGTAGATGGGCGCGAACGGCACGCTCGAATGCACCATGCCTATGACGGTCCCGTCCTTGGGCGCGACATTGGCCAGATGCATCATGGCGCGAATGCCGCCGGCGCCGGGCATGTTCTGGATGACGATGTTGGGCGAGCCCGGAATGTGCTTTTCGAAGAACGGCGCGAAGGCGCGCGCATAGCTCGAATAGCCGCCGCCCTCGCCGGCGCTGAGAATCCAGAAGATCTGCTTGCCCTTGTAGAAGTCCTGCGCGGAGACGGGCGAGGCAAGGATTGCGATTGCGCCGGCCAGCAGGCTCGCAAATCGGAGCATGTTGTTTCTCCCTGTTCGGGCGGGCGCGTCAGCCCTCGTGCGCATCGATGAGGTTGCCGTCGCAATCGGCGAAGTGCATCTGGCCGAACGGACAGGAGCGCTTGAACAATTGCTCGAGCGCCTTGCCTTCCGCGCCCGTGGCGAGCGGCTCGGGCGCGATGCGCGGATTGTCGTCGCCGATGCGCTGGATGTCTTCCTGCAGGGCGGCGATGCTCTCCACCTTGAAGCCGATGTGATCCATGCCCTGGGTGATGATGCCCGTGCCGTCGTAATCGGTGATGTCCCACGGCATGATCACCAGCGTGATGTGGCCGTCGGTCAGATAATGATTCTGGTCGCCTGCGCCCTGGTTGGTCGGCGCCAGCTCGAACACGTAGCTGTAGAACTCGGCCATGGCCGCGGGGTTCATCGTGCGGAACGCGACGTGATGAATATGGCGCGGATTGGCGTTGCCGTCGTTCTCGACGTAGACCGACGTGCGGTTCGCCATGTCCTTCTGCGAGATGTCGAACATGTTGCCGTCGGGATCGTGCGTCGAGACGCCGGCGAAGGGACGCGTCGAGGGGCGCTTCAGCCATTTCACCTGCGGGTAGCGCTTGCGCATCCGGTCGTAGACGGCCTCGGTGTCCTCCACCTGGATGCCGAAATGATCGAGGCCCGCAGAGCGGCCCGCGCGGCGCGGGTTGATGTTCAGGCCGACGTATCCGTCGCCCACCGTCACGGCGCGCGCCGGGCGCGTGCGCGCCGACGTGCGCATGCCGAACACAGCCTCGTAGAACTTGGAAAGCTGGGCGTAGTTTTCGCTGACGATGGCGACGTGGTTGATCTTCGAGAAAGCCACGATTTTCCTCCCGTGCGCCGCGGCCCTTTGCGGGCGCGACATTGATTTGACGAAACTATGCGACGCCACGGCGCCCTTGGCAAGACGGACAGCCGACCAGCCCCGGGCTTGACGCGCGGTTGACTGGCCTGTGGCCGGGTCTATCATCGCCCGCAAAACAGACGCCTGTCTTCGAGGACGGGCGAACGGGAGGACAGCATGCGCCTTCGCGCTGCAATCGGGGCCGCGCTCGGCCTCGTCATGGGCTTCGGCGTCATGGGCTTCGGCGTTATGGGCTCCGGCGCCGCAAGCGCCGACCCTGTAGCCGATTTCTACAAGGACCGGCAGGTCTCCCTCATCCTGAGCGCGGGCGAGGGCGGCGGCTACTCGACCTACGCGCGCGCCTTCGCGCCGTTCCTGTCCAACCATATTCCGGGCAAGCCGAACATCGTCGTGCAGAGCATGCCAGGGGCCGGCGGCATCCGCGCGATGATGTACTTCCACTCCGGCGCGCCAAGGGACGGAAGCGCCATCGGCCTCGTGCATTCGGGCGTTCCGCTTGCGCCCCTGTTCAAGCTGAACGGCGCCAATTTCGACTCGCTCAAGATGAACTGGCTCGGCGCCCTCACCCGCGCCGACGCCATCTGCGTCGCCTGGCACACGTCGAAGATCGAGACGTGGGAAGATCTGTTCAGCAAGGAGTTCATCGTCGGCGGCACGGGCGCGGGCTCGCAGATGGAGACCTACCCGGCCCTGCTCAACGCGCTGTTTGGAACGAAGATCAAGATCATCTCCGGTTACAAGGCCGGCAACGACGTCTACATGGCCATGGAGCGCGGCGAAGTGCAGGGCCGTTGCGGGGGCGGGTTCGCCTCGCTCGAATCCACCCGTCCGCAATGGCTGAAGCAAAACCTCATCAAGGTCCCGGTGCTCTTCGCCCTCGAGCGCAGCGCCGACCGGCCTGGCGAAGTGCCGGTGATCGAGCGCGCGAAGGACGAGCGAACGAAGCAGATACTCCAGCTCGCACTGATGCCGCAGGCCATGGACAGGCCATTTCTCGCACCGGCGGGCGTGCCGTCCGATCGGGTCAAGGCGCTGCGCGATGCGTTCGCCGCCGCGGCGAAAGACCCGGCGTTTCTCGCGGTAGCGGCGCAGCAACGGCTCGAAATCGAGCCCGTCACGGGCGAGGACGTCGAGCGCATGCTCACCAACGCCTTCCAGCTTTCCCCCGATGTCGTGAAGGCGGCCGCCACCGCCATGCGCATCGAATAGACGTTTATTGGAGTTTGAAATCCATGCCGAGCAAGCTCAATCACGTGGCCATCGTCAGCGAGAAATATGCGCTGATCACCAAGTTCTACGAAGCCGCTGTTCGGCATGAAGGGCTCGCCGCGCGTGACGCCCCATTCGGCGCAGACGGTGGGCGACGGTTACGTCGGCCTCAACATCAATCCGCGCAAGCCCGGTCGTCCCGCGGGGCTCGATCACTTCGGCATCGAGGTGGACGACGCCGAGGCCGTGCTCGACAAGATGAAGACCAAATATCCGGCGGCCCATTCCATCCAGCGGCCCAGCAACCGGCCCTTCGCCGGCATCACCGCCAACGATCCGGACGGAAACGTGTTCGACCTGTCGCAGAAGAAGATGGAGAACCGCCGCCACGTCTATGAAGAAATCACGGGCGAACAGAATGCGCGCTTCATCAGCCATGTCGCCCTGCGCACGATGCGGCCCGACGAGATGGCGCGCTTCTATGTCGACGTGTTTCGGCCTCGCCGAGCAGAACGCGGCGGCGGGCGATCCGAACCATTACCTGACGGACGGGCGCATAACGCTCAGCATCATCCCCTACGACATCCGCAATTTCGTCGGCCAGAGCATTCTGCCGACCGGCATGGATCATGTCGGCTTCACGGTCGAGGACATGGACGCGTTCCGCGCCGACCTCGACAATCTCGTGGGCGGCAATCCGGTGATGACCTCGCCGGCCGTCGGGATCGGCAAGGAGGGCGTGCAACGCCTCGAACTCCTGATGCGGCAGGCGCCCTATGCGGAATGCTTCATCTCCGATCCCGACTACACGATGATCGCCATTTCAAGCCGTCACTGAATCGCAGGAGCCCGGCGTGGCCATCGAAATCGAAAAGCTGCACCCGCTCTACGCCGCGCGCCTTCACGGCGTCGACATCCGCAGGCCGATCGATGACGCCACGCTGCGCGAGGTCGTGGACGCAATGGCGAAATACGCCGTCTGCGTGATCGGGCATGACAGCCCGCCCTCGAACGAGGAGCACATCGCGTTCAGCCGCCTGCTGGGGCCCATGGAGCGCGGCACGAAGAAGATCGCGGGAACGGACGCGCGCGTGCCCTATCCGGAGATCGTCGACCAGAGCAACCTCGACGAGGTCGGCGAAATCTACGCCGACGACGACCGGCGCCTCGCCTACAAGCGCGCCAACCGGCTGTGGCACACGGACATGAGCTTCTATGACGTGCGCGCGACATACTCGCTGCTCGCCGCGCACGCGATCCCGCCGAAGGGCGCGGAAACCGAGTTCGTCGACATGCGCGCCGCCTACGACGCGCTGCCGCAGGACCGGAAGGACGCTATCGACGGCCTCATCGTCGAGCATTCCTACTGGCACAGCCGCGTGCTCGGCGGCGGACCCGAGCCGACGGAAGAAGAACGCGTCACGCGCCCGCCGGCCCGCCACCCCATGGTCCATGTACATCAACCATCCGGCCGCAAGGCGCTCTACCTGGCCTCGCACGCGTGCGGGATCGTCGGCTGGCCGCAAGAGAAAGCGCGGGCGCTGATCAGCGAACTGATGGCGTTCGCCACGCAGGCGCAATTTCGTCTACGCGCACGAGTGGCGTCTGGGCGACGTTCTCATCTGGGACAACCTCGCGACGATGCATCGCGCAACAGCCTTCGACGATCGCAAGTACAAGCGGGACATGCGCCGCACCACCTGCCGCGAGCGCGCGCTCGCCTGAACGGATCGCGGGGCGTACGCCGCGCGGCAAGGGAGACGTCTCATGATGAAGCACAGCATGTTTGCCGGCGCGGCGTTCGCGCTCGTCGCGGCCCTTTCGCCGGCGGGCGCCCAGACCATCGTCGACGAATGGGCGAGCGTGAAGCTGCCGCCGGCTCCCGCGTTGAAGGCTGCCAAGGTGGATGCGCCGACAACGGCGCTGCTACTTTTCGACTTCACCCACCAGACCTGCTCGCAGGAGCGGCGTCCACGCTGCGCGGCCTCCGTGCCAAAGCTGAAGAAGCTGCTCGACGACGCGCGCGCCCGCAACATGTTCGTCGTCTGGTCGGTCGCGACAGCCGACTCGAAACCGTCCGACATCCTGCCGGACATTGCGCCTCGCGCCGGCGAACCCGTCCTTCCCTCGCTGGGCCCCGACAAGTTCATCAAGAGCGATTTCGAGCAGATGCTGCGGGACAAGGGGATCAAGACGGTGATCATCACCGGGACCGCGGCGCACACAACCGTGCTGCACACCGGCGGCGAAGCGGCGCTGCGCGGCTTCTCGGTGATCGCGCCCGTCGATGCGATGTCCTCGAACGACCAGTTCAGCGAGGCCTATACGGCCTGGCACCTTGCGAATGCGGCGCGCATCATGAACGCAACGACCCTCACACGCGTCGACATGATCTCGTACTAGCGCCGCGTGTCGAGACTTGCGGGCGCTCCTACTGGAGCGCCTTGCGCGCTTCCTCGATCACGGCGGCGGGCATGCTCAGCGTGCGCTCGGTCAATTGCCGCAGGTCCTCGCCCGTAATTGGATTGAGCTCCAGCCTGCTGCGCGTGGTCTCCTCGACGAATTGGGGATCCTTCATCGTCCTGGCGAAGGCGGCGCGAATGGCCTCGACCTTGTCGGCGGGCGTGTTCGGCGGCATGAAGAACGGCCGCCCCAGCGCCGGTGCGAGCGAGAGAAACTCCAGCACGGCGCGGTCTTTCTCGTTCGACGCGAGTTCGTGCAGCAGAGGCGTGTTCGGCAGGTCGGGCGCCTTCTTCGCGCCGATCTGGACGAGAACGTTCACCTTGCCGGCCTGCACCCAATCGCTGGTGATCTTCAGCGCCGCCCACGAGACGGCGCCGCGCCCGTCGACCTCGCCCTTCTCGATCGCGCCGTCGAGTTCGTTGGAGCCCGGATAGCCGCTCACAACCTTGAACTTCGTGCCGAGCAGCGCGTTCATCACGCCGGGATAATAATGTGTCGGCGAACCGGGCCCGGTGGTGCCCATGACGCTTTCGATGCGGCGGGCGTCGTCGAGCGTCTTCACCTTGCTCGTGTGCCACGTCCACGCCACGTTGACTTCCTGGTTGGGGCTGCCGATCCAGTGAAACCGGCGCGCGTCGTACTGAATGCCGGGCAGGCCCAGCGCCTGATCCATCGGGATGCCCTGGTTGGGAACGCCTATCATCGTGCCGTCGTGGGGGCCGCGGACGTAAAGCGCGTTGGCCAGCACACGGCTGCCGGCCCCCGGCATGTTCTGCACGATGATGTCGGGAGCGCCGGGAATATGACGCCCCATGTGACGGGCGACGGCGCGCGCATAAAGATCGTAGTTCCCACCGGGGCTGAAGCCGACGGCGATCGCTATCTTGTTGCGCGAATAGAAATCGGCGAGGGCCTTGTCATCGGCATGCGCGGTGGAAGAGGCGGCGAAAGCTGCTGCGATCAGCGCAAAACCCGAAACCGAGACGATCGTGCGCATGGCTCCTCCCATTCGCCACCTTGTTGACAGCGTTTGTTCATCCGGGGTACCGCGATTGGAAACAACGGTCAACGGGGAGGCGGCCATGAGCGCCTACAACACGCTTCAGGTCACGAAGAACAACCAGGTCGCCACGATCACGCTGCAGGCGGCCAACCGCACGGCCCGGACCGGCCCGCATGTCGAGATCGGCGCCGCGATCGGCGCATTGCGCTTCGACAATTCAGTGCGCGTGATCGTCATCACCGGGGATGAGAACGGTTTCTTCCTGCCGCCCAAGGATTCGCCGAAAGCCTCCGGCCACACGCCCGGCCTCGACTGGGACCTCACCCAGGGCATGCAGCGCACCTATCAGTCGATCCTCGAAATCGAGAAGCCGATCATCGCCAAGGTGAACGGCAACGCCATCGGCTTCGGGTCGAGCATCGTGTTCGCCTGCGACCTCATCATCGCGTGCGAGACTGCCGTGTTCTGCGATCACCATCTCGGCATGGGCAAGACCATCCAGGGCGGGCGCGGCGATTTCGGGTCGGTGCCCGGCGACGGAGGCACCGTGTTCGTGCCGCTGCACATGCCGCCCTGCAAGGCAAAGGAATATCTCTGGCTCTCGAAGGAGCTGACCGGGGCCGACCTCGCGCGCCAGGGCATCATCAATGCGGCCGTTCCCGTCGCCGAACTCGACGCGGTCGTCGATGATTACGCCGCGCGTCTCCTGCAACGCACGCCGCACTCGCTGGCGCTGGCCAAACGCGCCGCCAACAAGCCCTACGTGGACCAGTTCAACAGGGTCTACGACCTCGCGTGGAGCTACGAACTGCTGAATTTCTACCAGCTCGGCGCCTCGCCCGACGAGCGGGGCGTGACGACGCTCTGATCTCTGCGGGCCTCTGTTCGGCTTCAGCGAGAAATGTGATCTACTGGACGCGGTCAGGGTGGAGGCGCGTCAGGGCTCATCATGCAGGGACTTCTCGAAGGGGTTCGCATACTGGACCTCACAAATGTGCTGGCGGGGCCGTTCTGCGGCTATCAGCTTGCCCAGCTCGGCGCCGACGTCATCAAGGTGGAGACGCCCGCGGGCGGCGATCTCGCACGCCAGCTTGGCGCATCCCCTGCCCTCAACCGCGCCTTCATGGGCGCGTCGTTCCTCGCGCAGAATGCGGGCAAGCGCTCCATCGCGCTGGACCTCAAGAAGGCTGGCGGGCGCGAGGCGTTTCTCAAGCTCGTCGCCACGGCGGACGTCGTGCTCGAAAACTTCCGTCCCGGCGTGATGGACCGGCTCGGGTTCGGGTACGAGGCGCTGAAGCAGGTGAAGGCCGACATCGTCTATTGCGCCATCTCCGGCTTTGGCGCGACCGGTCCGCTGCGGGACAATCCCGCCTACGACCAGATCGTCCAGGGCTACAGCGGCGTGATGAGCGTCACGGGGGACGCGGCGTCAGCGCCGCTGCGCGTGGGCTATCCTGTCGCCGACACGATCGGCGGCCTCACAGCCGCGTTCGCCATCGCCGCGGCGCTGTTTCGCCGCGAGCGGAGCGGCGCGGGGGAGTTCATCGACGTCTCGATGCTGGAATCCTCGCTCGTCACCATGGGCTGGCAGGTCTCGAACTGGCTGATCGCCGGGGTGGAGCCGCAGGCGCTCGGCAACGAGAACATGACGGCCGCGCCATCGGGCACGTTCGAAACCGGCGACGGTCTGCTCAACATCGCCGCCAACAAGCAGCAGCAATTCGTCGCCCTGACGAAACTGATCGGCCGGCCGGAACTCGCAAGCGACGAACGCTTCGCCGATCGCGAAGATCGCAAGCGCAATCGCACCGCGCTGAAGGCGGAAATCGAAACCGCGCTGGCGGCCGACAGCGCGCAGGCCTGGTCCGCGAAGATGAATGCGGCCGGCGTGCCGGCGGGCCCGGTCCTCTCGATTCCCGCTGCGCTCGAGCATCCGCACGTGCGCGAACGCGCGCTCGTGCGACAGTTCGTGGATGTTGCCGGCGTCGCCAAGCCGGTGCAGGTCGTGCGCGCCGGGTTCAAGCTGGCGAGCGGCGATCCGGAGCCCGCGCTGCCGCCGCCGGCGCTCGGGCAGCATTCGGCGGAGATCCTCGCCTCGCTCGGATATTCGGACGACGAGATCGGCCGGCTCGCTGACGCGGGCGCCATCGGCGTTCCCGCGCAATCTTCGCCGTGATTTCAGGAGACAGGACGCCATGACAGAGCGGCCGAGACAAACGCCCGAGCAATGGTGGTCGACGGACATCATCGACATGTCCCCAGGCGTCATCCGCTTTCGCGGCTATGCCGTGGAGGACCTCATCGGCTCGGTCACATTCGCGCAGATGATATGGCTCATGACGCGCGGCGAACTTCCCGATCCCCGCGCCGCCAAACTGCTCGAGGCCGCGCTGGTGGCCGCCGTCGATCACGGGCCGCAGGCGCCTTCCATCGCCATCGCGCGCATGGCCATGACGTGCGGCGTCGGAATCAACAACGCCATGGCCTCGGCCACGAACGTGCTCGGCGATGTGCACGGCGGCGCGGGCGAGCAATGCATGGCGCTGTTCGAGGCGATCGCGGCGCGCGTTGGCGCAAGCAACGAGCCGGCCGAGCTCGAAATCGCCGTGGCGGAGGAAATCGACACACAGCGCGCCGCCGGCGTGACGCATCTGCCCGGGTTCGGCCATCGCTTCCATCCGGTCGATCCGCGCGCGCCGCGGCTGCTGGCGCTCGTCGACGCGGCGCAGGCGCAGGGCGTCGTCAGCGGGCGCTATTGCGCGATCGCGCGCGCGCTGGAAGAGGCCATCGCGGCGCGGCGCGGCGGGCGCCGCGTGCCGATGAACATCGACGGCGCGACGGCTGTGATCTTCGCCGAGCTCGGATTTGCGCCGACGCTGTGCCGCGGCCTCTTCATTCTCTCGCGTTCGGTGGGCGCGCTCGCGCACGCGTGGGAAGAGAGCCTGTCGGGCGCGCGCAACAAGGGCCCGATTCCGCGCGACCTCATCCCCGCCTATGGCGGCCCGCCGCCGCGCAAGCTGCCGCCGGACTACGAGGCGTGAGGCTCACGCGAGCCCACGCAGGTGCTCCTCGACCTCGCCCACGGCCATTACATCCGCATACTTGTGGTGCATGTCGAACAGGTTCACCTTGTGGGTGAGTTCGGTCTGGTCGAACGTGCATTCCTCGACCACGTTGACGCTGAAACCCGATGAGAAACCGTCGACGACGCTTGCGCGCACACAGCCCGAGGTCGCCTCGCCGCAGACGATGAGGGTCTCGACCCCAAGCAGCTTGAGGTGCGAGACGAGCGCCGTGCCCTGAAAGATGCTGGCGCGCTGCTTGCGAATGACGATGTCGGACGGTTCGACAGAGAACGCGGGATGGATGTCGTAGTCGTCGGGCTGCGGCGGCGGCGACCGGCGCTTGGTCGAGACCGCGCCGAGCGGGCGCGAATGGGGCCGCACATCCTGCGTGCAGTAGAAGACGGGCAGGCCGGCGCGGCGCGCCAGCGCGAGCACGCGCTGCGTCGGCTCGATGGCCCTGTGCGCGTAGATTCCGCACGAACTCGGGTAGCGGTCGACGAGGTCGGCGGGCGCTTCGGGTCCGCCCCGATAGACGAGGTTGTAAAGGTCGATCAGGATCAGCGCGGGCGCGGGGCCGATCTTCGTCGCGCGCGTATAGGGCTCGTAGATCCGCATGTCGGATTCGGGCACCACGTCTTTCCAGCAATGGTCCTGAAACTGTTCCTTGGACGCCATGATCGCCTCCTGCTCTGGCGACGAGGCGAAGCAATGTTCAGGCCAGCCTCCGCCCAAAACCAACGTCAACGCGGGAGAAGAAGGCGAATCCCGGTGAACAGGAACAGCACCGCGAAGAGGATCAGCGAATTCTTCTGCACGTCGGGTTCGTGACTGTGGAAATACATGTAGGCGAGCGAGATCAGCGCCGAGAAAAGCATGGCGAGGCCGAGCGGGGCGATCAAGTCCTGAAACAGCATGCCTGTCTGCGCCACGGCGCCTCATATTCTCATCAGCAACGCTAATGCCCTCGTGGTCGTCAGGCAATCGCCCATGCGGTTGACGCCATCGGCGCGCTGCAGGAGACTGGCGTGAACACGACATGGGAGGCGACGTCATGAGGCGTTACTTGTTTGCGCGCTGCAGGCCCTGCGCCGCCGCCGGAGGATGGCGATGAGCGCGCGGGTCTGCCTGGTGGTCTGCCCCGGCACGCTGCCGAGTCAAGGCATGCACCGTTTCGACATCACCCATTACAACGTGCGCTACAGCGGCAAGGAGCGGCTGACCGCGCGGCAGATGCTCGACCAGCTCCCCGAAATCTTCGGCTTCGCCGATGTTGAGCCCGACGAGAACGAACCGTTCCCGGTCGCCACCCACGCCAACCTGGCGCGGTTCGCGCGCCACCTGCAGGGTGTCGTGGATCGGGCCGACATCGACGGGGCCGTTGTCGTGCAGGGCACGAACACGCTCGAGGAGACCGCCTTTTTTCTCAACCTCGTGCTGAAGACCGCCAAGCCCGTCGTCGTGGTGGGGGCGCAGCGCCCGTTCACCGCCGTCAGCACCGACGCGCACCTCAACCTTGCGAACGCAATCCGCGTGGCGTCCTGCCCGGAGGCGCGCGGCAAGGGCGTGGTGGTGGTGACGAACAGCGAAATCAACGCCGGCCGCGACGTGACGAAGACCTTCACGTTTCAGGTGCAGACGTTCCGCAGCCGCGACCTCGGCGTGCTCGGCTACGCTGACGCCGACCGCATCGTCTTCTACCGCACGCCGACCCGCATACACACGGAAGGATCCGAGTTCACGCTGTCGGACGCGGACAATCTTCCCAAGGTGGAAATTCTCTATGGTCACACGGGCGCCGATCCCCGGCTCGCGCGCGCCGCGGTCGACCTTGGCGCGAAGGGCCTCGTGATCGCCGGCATCGGCGCGGGCGCGATGGGCCTCTACCTCGACACGCTGGTGGCGCTGGCGCGCGAAGGCGTGAGGGTCGTGCGCAGCGCGCGCGTGGGCGAAGGACGCGTCATTGCGACCGGCAACACCCACGAGGAGGGCACGATAGCCGCGGACAATCTCAATCCGCAGAAGGCCGCGATACTCCTCGCGTTCGCCATGGCGCGCGGCAAGGACAATGCGGCCATCCAGACTGTCTTCGACACGTATTGAAGGACTATGCGCATGAAGTCCGCACGCATGCTCGCCGGCGCCGCCTTCGCCCTTGCCGCAGCCAGCCTGACGGCAAGCGCGCAGGACGCGCCCTTCTACGCCGGCAGGTCGATCGCCATCCAGGTGGGCTCGAGCCCGGGCGGATATTACGACATCGCGGGGCGCACGGTGGCGCGCCATCTCGGCCGCTTCGTGGCGGGCAACCCGCAAGCGGTGGTGCAGAATGTGCCCGGCGCCGGCGGCCTTGCGCTCGGCAACAGGCTGGCGAACACCGTCGCGCGCGACGGGCTCACCATCGTCGCCATGAACCGCGCGCTTCCGCAGCTTGCGCTGGCGGGCGATCCCAATGCGCAGTTCGACCCGCTGGCGCTGACATGGCTCGGCAGCCTTTCTTCCTACGAGGAAGACGCGTACCTCATGGTTGTCGCGGACCGTCATCCCGCGCGCAGGATGGACGACATCAACAGGCAGGCCAAGCCGATCCAGCTCGGCGGCACGCGATCGGGCGCAACGAATATCGTCTTCGCGCTGATGGCGCGCGATCTCCTCAAGCTCAATGTCGAACTGGTGCGCGGCTATCCAGGCGCCGCCGAAATCTGGCTGGCGATGGAGCGCGGGGAACTCGACGGACAGTTCGTAGACGTCAGCGCCATTCTGGTCGGCCGTCCGCAATTGTGGAACGAGGGCAAGCTGCATCCGCTGGTCGCGTTCGGACGCACGAAGCGGCTGGCCTCCCGCCCCGAAGTGCCGATCGCGCGCGAGTTCGTGAAGGACGCCGACGATCTGGCGCTGCTCGAATTCGCCGAACTGCCCTTCTTCATGGCCCTGCCCTTCGCAGCGCCGCCGCAATTGCCGCCCGAACGGGAGAAGACGCTCAGCGAGGGTTTCATGAAGATGGCTTGGGACAAGGAGTTTCGTGACGAGATGCTGAAAGTCGGCATCCTCACGAGCCCGATCGACGGGCCCGCCGTGCGCGCGCTGGTGGAGCGGGCGGCAAAAACGCCCGAGCCGATCCGCGCGCGTTTCGCAAAGATTCTCGCCAACTGACAAGGCGCACGCCAGCAACAGGAGCCGACATGGCCGAATACTATCTCCTCGACATCCTGCGCGAGGGCCAGATCGCGACGATTCAACTCAAGCGCATCGAAAAGCACCTGCGCGAAAAGCTCGCCGGCGGCCAGGGCGGCGGCGCGCAGCGCGCGTCGGAAGTCGGCCGCGCCCTGAACGAATTGCGCGACGACAATTCCGTGCGCGTGATCGTCATCACCGGCAAGGAAGACGTGTTCACCATGCCGCCGACATCCTACGGCCACCATGGCAATCCGGGCGGCGACTGGGACATCATGAGCGGCGTCACGCGGGCGGTCGAAGCCATGTGCACGATCGAGAAACCCGTCATCGCGAAGGTGAACGGCCATGCGGTGGGCTTTGGCGCGAACCTCGTGCTGGCGTGCGATTTCATCATCGCGCGCGAGGACGCGGTCATCGCCGATCATCACATGAGCGCGGGCGACCTGGTGATCGACGGCGAGCAGCGCGGGTCAGCCGACCATTGCATGGTCACGGGCGACGGAGGGTCCGTGTTCGCGCCGCTGAAGATGCCGATGAACATGGCGAAGGAATACCTGATGCTGGCGCGGCCCTTCACGGCGAAGGAGCTCGCCGGCATGGGGGTCGTCAATTACGCGGTTCCGGCCGACCAGCTCGACGCCAAGACGAACGAGATCGCCCAGCGGTTGCTGAAGCGCAACGCCTATGCGCTGGCGCTCACCAAGCGCGTCCTCAACAAGCAGATGCTGGCGAACTTCAACCTCGTGCACGACGCTTCCCTCGGCTACGAGTTCCTCAACTTCTACATGCAGACGCCGCAGGCGAAGGCCGCGGGCAAGGGGCGCGGCGAAGACCAGTTGTAGGCGTGCGCGTCATCGCGCTCGGCTACCGCGTTCCTCTTGCGCCCCAGCGGAAGATCACGGTGGCAATGGAGAGCAGCACGAGGCAGCCGAGCAGGCCGCCCTGGTAGCCCATGCCCGAATGATCGCTCAGCAGCCCGGTGACGAGCGGACCGAGAATGAGCGAGAGATCCTGCATCGTGCGCAGCAGTCCCATTGCGGGCCCGCGCAATCCTTCGGGCGCGACCTCCGCCACGTAGGCGTTGAGCGTCGGCGAGGCGACGCCCGCCGCGGCGCCGAAGAGGATCGAGGTGAGCCACAGAAATCCTTGGTGCTGGCCGAACGCCAGCATGGCGCAGGCGCTGAGCGTCAGCAGGCTCGACAGCGTGATCACCTGAATGCGACCGAAGATGCGCACGAGCGAGCCGACCGTTGCGAGCACCGCGAGGTTGGCGATGGCGCCGCAGGTGAGGATAAGCCCGATCGTCGTGAGCGGCAGGCCGAACTTGGTCTGCGCGATGAGCGGCAGGAGCACCCAGTTGGAGGCCACGCGCACGTAGAAGATGGCGAAATACATGAGCCCGACGCCCATGCCCTGACGCGCGAGGCGGCCCAGACCGCCGCTTCTCGGCGGCTCCGCCCGCTTCTCGGCCGACTTGGCCGACCACGGCATCATCGCGAACGCGAACACGCCGGCAAGCGCCACAATTCCATTGATAAGAAACGGCGCGCCATAGCCCCACAGGCCCGCGACGATGCCGCCGATGGCGGGCCCCATGCTGGCGCCCACCATGTTCGCCGCCTGGTACAGGGACATGTCGCGCAGGCGCTTGCCGGGTTCGCCAAGATCGGCGACAGCCGCAAGCGCCGACGTCATGAACACAGCCGATGCGCCGCCCATGATCAGCAGGCAGATGAAGAAAGCGTCGATGCGCACGAGCGCCATCGCCGCGAACGACGAGGCTGCGATGAACGCGCATCCGGCGCTCATCATCGCGCGGCGCCCGACCTTCTCGGAGACATAGCCCGATGGGATGTTCACGAGCAGCCGAGCGCCGCCGTAAGCCGAGATCATCAGGCCGACGACCGCCGCGCTCGCCCCCAGGCTCTGCCCGTAGATCGCCAGGATCGACCAGACCATGCCGTTGCCCGCCTGCTTGAGGAAGACCAGCAGCAGGAGAATGGCGAAAGGTCTTGATGGCGTTTGCGGGAGGAGGTTGCGGATGTTCTGGACGAGCGGCAATGTCTGGCGGCCTGTCGTTCTTGCGGCGTTGCGGGGAAAAACAGGCGCGGGCGCGCCGTGAGCGCTCATTATCCGGCTGCGCGACCGGGCGGTCAACCGGCGCCCACAGCGGCGCACTGGCCTCGCCGCCCGTCTTCCGCTATCCTTTGCGCTCAAAGCGGGCCGGCGCACACGATTGCGCACAGGCCGGCGTGACGGGAGGAAAGTCATGCGGGACAGCGTCCTTGGCGTCGCGCTGGCGGTGGTGGCGGCGGCTGCGTTCTGCGGAACGGCCAGCGCGCAATCGGGCGCGGCTTTCTACTCCGGCAAGACCGTGACCTACATCGTCGCCACCGCGCCGGGCGGCGGATACGACACGTATGGCCGGCTCGTTTCCGAGTACATGCAGAAATACCTGCCCGGCTCCACGTTCATCGTGCGCAACATGCCGGGCGCGGGGCATCTGGTGGGCACGAACGCAATCTATGCGTCGCGCAACGACGGCCTCACCATCGGCACGTTCAACACAGGTCTCCTCTACAACCAGCTCATGGATTACAGCGGGGCGAAATTCGATCTCACGAAAATGTCGTGGATCGGCAAGGCGGCCTCGGACCCGCGCGTGTTCATCGTGACGCCACAGTCGAAGATCACGAGCTGGAAGGATCTCGTCAGCGCCACCGAACCGGTGAATTTCGCGACCGCGGGAGTCGGCGCGGCCGCCTACGTGGAAACCGTCATGCTGACGCGAGCGCTGAAACTGCCCGTGCGCGTGCAGACCGGCTACAATGGCACCGAGGACATGCAGGCCATGCGGCGCGGCGAGATCTTCGGCGCCATCGCCTCGCGCTCCTCCTATGAAAGCTTCGTCGCAAACGGCTTTGGACGGTTCATCGCGCAGATTGGCGGCAAGGACACGGACCTGCCCCAGGTGATGACTCTCGTCAGCGATCCGGGCGCGCGCAGGCTGATCGCGCTGGTGCAATCGCAGGGCGACATCTCGCGGCTTACGGCGGGCCCGCCGGACATCCCGCCTGACCGGCTCGCGGCGCTGCGCGCGGCCTACAAGAGTTCGATGGAGGACAAGGAAGCGCAGCAGAAGGCCGAAAAACTCGGCCGGCCGCTCGAACCGGCCTATGGCGATGACGTCCTCGCGCAGATCAAGGGCGCGCTGGCGCAATCGCCGGAAACGATCGCGCTCCTCAAGGAAACGATGAAGTCTCCCAACTAACGCTCAAGACAAGGAACCCAGACGTGAACATCAGGGAAAGATCGGCATGAGCGCGCTGCCTCTGCAGGGCAAGGTCGCGCTCGTCACGGGCGCGTCGCGCGGGATTGGACGAGCCGTGGCGATCGAACTCGCACGCCAGGGCGCGCAGGTGATCGCGGTGGCGCGGACGGCTCGCGCGCTCTCGGGCGTGATCGAGGACATCGGCCCGGCCTGCTCGCCCGCGCCGTGCGACCTTGGCAACCCTGAAGAGCTGGAGAAGCTGGCGCAGTTCGTGCGAACAAAATGGAAGCGCCTTGACGTGCTCGTGGCCAACGCCGCGATCATGGGTCCGCGCACAACTCTTGGCAGGCTGGAGGACGCAGACTGGCGTGAGGTCATCGATACGAACGTGACGGCGAACTGGCGGCTCATCCGCCATTTCGACACGCTGCTTCGGGCCTCGGACGCCGGCCGCGCCGTGTTCGTCACATCGGGCGCCGGAAGTCGCGGCAAGATGGCCGCGGGCCGCGGCGCGTATGCAATATCGAAGGCGGCGCTCGACGCGCTCGCGCGGACCTACGCCACGGAGACTGAGGATTCTCGCGTGCGCGTGATGCTGTGCAATCCAGGTCCGCTGCGCACGGAGCTGCGCGCCTCGATCGCGCCCGGCGAGGACCCGATGAGCCTTCGCACGCCCGCCGACTTCGCGCCCAAGGTGGCCCAATTGTGCCTGCCCACGTGGACGCAGAGCGGCAAGGTGTACGACTTCCCGCAGGACCGCGTGCTCGAATTCCGCGGACCGGATTGAACTTTCCGCAAGGCTCAAGGAGGAGAGGATGAAGGCTTTCATCACGCTCGCGGCGCTCGCAAGCTCACTGGCGCCTGCGCTCGCCCAGTCGCCCGAGGACTTCTACAAGGGCCGCACGGTGGAGCTCGTCGTCGGCACGGCGCCCGGCGGCGGCTACGATCTCTACGGCCGCCTCATCGGGCGCGCGATCGGCAAGCACATTCCCGGCGCGCCGGTGGTCATCGTCAAGAACATGCCCGGCGCGGGCCATCTCAAGATGACCAACTGGCTCTACAACGCCGCGCCGCGCGACGGCACGGTGATGGCGACCGCGCCGCAGGCGGTGGCCATCGAGCAGGCGCTCGGCAGCGAGGGAATCCAGTACGACGCGCGCAAGTTCACGTGGATCGGCCGGGTCGCGCCGGTGGTGGAGGTCACCTACACGTGGCACACCTCGCCCACGAAGACGCTCGAGGACGCGCGCAGGCGCGAGACGATCATGGGCGGCTCGGGGCCGAGTTCGCCCACCGTCTTTTACCTCAAGGCGCTGAACCAGCTCGCCGGCACGAAGTTCAACGTCATCCCGTCCTACCCGAGCAACAACGACACCAACCTCGCCATGCAGCGCGGCGAGGTCGAGGGCGGCAGCAAGGCGTGGGCGTCGATGAAGGTCGACAACGCGGACTGGCTGCGCGAGAAGAAGGTCAACATCCTCGTGCAATATGCGGACGCGCGCGCCGCCGACCTGCCGGATGTTCCGTTGATGATGGAGCTGGGGCGCAACGACGACGAGCGCAGCGCGCTGCGGCTGTTCGCACTGGGCAACGCGATGGGGCGCTCGATCATGGCGACGCCGGGCATCCCGGCCGATCGCGTCGCAGCGCTGCGCAAGGCGTTCAACGAGACGATGAACGATGCCGATCTGATCGCCTTCACACGCGAGCGCAAGATCGACTTCGGCCCGCCGCTCACCGGCGAGGAGCTGGAGAAACTCGTCGAGGGCACGCTTGCGGTGAGCCCCGCCGTGGTGCAACTCGCCAGACAGGCGCGCGGCGGCTAAGAAAGAGCCGGCGCTTGGCCGGCAAGGGGGCGGGAATGGATCAGAAGGCGAAAGTGGACAAGGCTGGCGGCGCGCGCGCCATGGGGCGCACGGATCTTGTGGCGAGCCGGCTTGGCTACGGCGCGATGGAGCTCTCCGGGCCGCCGAAGGCGCGCGACATTCCCGAGGCCGATGCAATCCGGTTTCTCAACCAGATCGTCGACGCGGGGATCACCTACATCGACACGTCGATCGACTACGGGCTGAGCGAGGTCCTCATCGGCAAGGCGCTCTCGCACCGGCGCGGGGATTTTCTGCTTGCGTCGAAATGCGCCTGCGAAGTGGGCGTCGATCCCTACGCGCCGCATGCGGGCCACAAGCACGAGAAGCACGTCTACAGCGGCGAGAACGTCATTGCGGGCGTGGAGCAGAGCCTGAAGCGCCTGCGCACGGATCATCTCGACGTGGTGCAGGTGCACGGAAATCCGACGCGCAAGGAGCTCGAGGATGGCGGCGTGGTCGACGCTCTCCTGAAGCTGAAGCAGAAAGGCGCGGTGCGCCACATCGGCATTTCATCACGCCTGCCGCTGCTCGCCGAATTCGTGGACGTCGACTATTTCACGATCGTGCAGGTTCCCTACTCGGCGCTCCAGCGGACCAACGAGGACGCCATCGCGGCGTTGCGCGCGTCGGGCAAGGCGGTCGTGGCGCGCGGCGTGACCGGGCGCGGCGCGCCCGCAAAGGGCTGGGCCACGCGGCCCATCGGCACGGCCGACGGCGAGGTGCGCGACGTGTGGGAGCGCGCCGGGCTCGATGACCTTCTCGACGGCATGTCGCGCATCGAGTTCATGATCCGCTTCGTGCTGGCCAACGACAATGTCGACGTCGCCCTCGTGGCGACGACCAATCACGAGCATCTACTTGCCGACATCGCCTACGCCTCGAAGGGCGCGTTGCCGCAGAGCGTGGCGGAGGAAGCGCGCAGGCGCCTGCTTGCGGCGGGCTGCGGGCCGGGGCTCGGCAAGTACAAGGGCGGAGGCCCGACACCCGTGCCGTGAGGCGGCGGCAGGGCGCGGAAAAACAATAATCATTATTGGAGGAGAAGGGCATGTTTCGTTTCGCAGGCATTGCGGCGTGCGCGGTCGCGGCGCTCATTTCGGTTCAGACGGGCGCGGCGCGCGCGCAGGACTCCTATCCCACGCAGACCGTGAAACTGGTCGTGCCCTCGCCCGCAGGCTCGACGACCGACCTCCTTGCGCGCACGCTTGCCGAGCAATTGTCCAAGAAGTGGAATCGCGGCGTCGTGATCGAGAATATCGGCGGCGGCGCCATGAACATCGGCGCCAGGGCCGTCGCACGCGCCGCGCCCGACGGCCATACGCTGCTTATCGCGCCGCCCTCGCCGCTCTCGTTCAGCCATGTTCTCTACAAGGAGCCAGGATACGACCCGGCGGCGTTCGTGCCGATCACGATGCTCGCAACCATCCCCAACGTTCTGGTCGTCAGGAAAGGCCTGCCGGTCGAGACGATGGCCGATCTCATCGCCTTTGCGAAAGCCAATCCCGGCAAGGTGACGTACGCCTCGGGCGGCGTCGGCACGACGGCGCACCTGTCCGCCGAGCAGCTTTCCACGCGCGCCGGAATCAAGATGGTGCATGTTCCCTATCGCGGCTCGCAGCCCGCGCTGACCGACGTTCTCAACGGCCACGTCGACATCTTCTTCGACACGCTGACGACTTCGGTGCCGCTCTATCGCGACAAGCAGGTGAAGCTCATCGGCGTCGCCGACCTGCAGCGCTCCAGCACGATTCCCGAGGTGCCGACGATCGCCGAATCCGGGCTTCCCGGCTATCGCTCGATCACGTGGTTCGGCATGGTTGCGCCTCCCGGCACGCCGGTTGCGCTGGCCGAGCGCATCAACCGCGACACGCTCGAAATCATGAAGACGAAGGAAATGCAGACGTTCCTGGCGCGCGTGTCGCTTTCGCCCGGCGCGCTGTCGCCGGAGGAAACGCGCAAGTTCTTCCAGGGCGAAGCCGAGTTGTGGACGCGCGTCATCAAGGAAGCGGGCCTCGAACTGCAGAACGCGCAATAGTCCGCGTCACCGCGCGCCCTTGTCCCCACGGGCGAGGCGCGCGAGCGCGCGGGAGATGAACGGGCGCACCGGCAGGAACAGGCGGTAGCCGAGCTCCAGCACGGGCGTGACGCCCGGCACGGATGCGATGCGCGCAGCCCAGCCCCAGCGCGGCAGCGCGCGCCATATGCTGACGAAGGCCTGCGCGCCGGACACCAGCCGGCCTTCGCCGTCGCGCACATGAAAGCGCGCCATCGCCTGCTCGCGTTGCAGGCCCTCCGGCAGCGGCGCGTCCGCCCGCGAGACGTCGACAAAGCAAAGGGCATCGGCGCCCTTCTGGCCGGCGTAGTGGGAAATCTCCGCCCGGCACAGCGGACAGGAGCCGTCGTAATAGACGGTGAGTTCGTTTTTTTCAGCCGCCCATGCGCGCCTCCCGACGAGGCCAGAAAAGCCTGCGCCATGGCTTCGCCGCTTTCGAACGCCGCCTCGACGCGCGGGCCGATGCACCAGTCGCCACAGGCGCCGACGCCAGCGGACTCGTTCCACAGGCACGGCGCTCCCGCAGGGGTCTCGACCAGCGCAAAGCGCCAGCGATGGGCCGCTGCGTACGCCGGTTCGCGCGTCACGCCGGTCGCCGTGGCGAACAGGGGCAGCAATTCCGCGATCGCCCGTTCGGGCGTGTGTTCGAGATTGCGGCGCGACCATTGCCGCGCTCGGCGTGCGCGACGAACGTCTCCATGGCGCCGCCGCGCGCCGGCTTGGCGGCGTTGCGGGCGATCCACGCGATATCCGCGTCGTCCTCGCGCAGCCAGGGCCAGGCGAGGTCGATGCGGCCATCGAACGCGAGCATCAAGGCCCAGCATGGCGCATAGACGACGTTGTCGAGTTCGCGGAACGACAGGCCCGCCGCAGCGAGAATTGGCGCGATCTGCGGCGCTGGCAGCGCCAGCAGCACGGCGTCGAAGCCGCCATTGCCGGGCGCGTCCGGCGCGCCGTCGGCCGCAACAATTGTCCACCCGGCGTCCGTGCGGCGCAGCGCCTTCACTTCGCATCCCGCGACGATGTCGCAGCCCTGCGCAAGCGCACGCGCGGGCGCTGTCATAGTCGGCGCGCCTACGTAGGCGCCGTCGAACCATTCCGCCGCGGACCCGCTCGCGCGCCAGTCCTCGACGAGGGCGCAAAAGCGTTCTCCCTTCGCCGTGAAATATTGCGCGCCATGATCGAATTGCAGGTCCCCGACGCGGCGCGTCGCCATTCTCCCGCCAAGGCCACGGCTCTTGTCGAACAGCGTGCATCGAACGTTTGCGCCCCGCAGGACGCGCGCAGCCGCGAGACCGGCCATTCCGGCGCCGACGATCGCCACATGCTGGACCATTTTCACTTCTCCTGCCCGGCTTCTACGCAGCAGCAAGCCCGCTGGACCTGACGCGCGCTGTCGCAGGAGGCATTTGACCGCCTTGGGGCAAAGCGATTAGATCGCCCGCCCGGTGACGCCCTCCAAGAGCATCCCGGACGCGGAGGGAATATCAGATGACGGACAGGCGCATGTTGAAGACGGCGGGAATCGTGGTTGCGGGCGCTGTGGCGGGGCTCGCGCCGTTCGGCGGCGCGCACGCGCAGGATTTCTACGCCGGCAAGACGATCTCGATGCTCGTGAGCAGCGATCCGGGCGGCGGGTACGACACCTATGGCCGCCTGCTGGCGCGTCATTATCCCAAGTACATTCCCGGCGCGCCCACGATCGTGGTGCAGAACCAGCCCGGCGGCGGCGGATTGCGCGCCGCGCAGCAGATCTACACGGCGCAGCCCGACGGTCTGCGCATCGGCAACCTGCGCGCGAGCAATCTGCTCGACTCGATCCTCGGCATTCGCGGACCGGAGATCAACCCGACCGCCTACGAGTGGATCGGGAACATGGCGAGCGACACGGACCTGTGCAGCTACTGGCACACCGCGGGCGTGAAGACGTTCGAGGATCTGAAGACGAAGGAAATCCTCGTCGGCGGATCGGGCAAGGGCGCGCAGAACTATTCGTTCCCGAACGCCATCAACAGCGTTCTCGGCACGAAGATGAAGATCATCCTCGGCTACAAGGGAATGGGCGACCGCATTCTCGCGCTGGAACGCGGCGAGCTGCAGGGCAATTGCGGCATCAACTCGTCGAGCATGATGGCGCTGCACCCGCAATTGATCGCCGAGGGCAAGATCGTGCCGATCATGCAATCGGGCCTGCGGCCCTACTCGGCCTTCCCGAACGTGCCGCTGACGCAATCCTTCGCGAAGACCGAGCGCGAGAAGAAGATCCTCGTCGCCATCTTCAGCCAGATGGACATCGCGCGCATCTTCGCGGCGCCGCCGAAGACGCCGGCGGACCGCATGAAGATCCTGCGTGAGGGCTTCATGAACGCGTTGAAGGACCCGGGCCTCGTCGAAGAGGCCAAAAAGCTGCGGATCGACCTCGATCCGATGGACTGGGAAGAGGTTTCGAAGATCGTCGCCGACATGGCGAACCTTCCCGACGACCTGAAGGCCGAAGTGCGCGCTGCGATCGGCGACTGAGACCTCGCCACCCGTGCGGCGAGGCCAATGTCATGCTCAAGAAAGCCCCGCTTGAGCGGGGCTTTTTGCAATATGACGCACCACGATTGGTGTTAGAAAGTTGAAACGCGATGCGCTATTGAGATTGCGAACGCAGGAATCGCGGGACGAAACAATGGCCGACAAGCAGCTCTACCACGCACAGGTCGACAAAGAGGTTCTGACGCTGCTCGGCGATTACTCGAAGTTCTATCTCAAGGACAAGGAAATCGCCCGCCGCATCGACGCGGCCTGCGATGCGGGCCATCCCGCGCATGTGACTGCGGCGGAGATCGCAGCCGTCATTCGCCGCGAGCGCGAATCCGACAAGCTCGACCAGCTCGACCTCTGACGTCCACGCATCCCGGGCGGCTCAACGTCCAGCGTCGGTGACAACGATGAAGTCCGTGCCCTTGGGCGTCGTGTCCTGACCCAGTCCCCTGTCGGTGACGACGATGGAGGAGCCCTGCGTCAGCATACGCGCGAGGCGCTCCTTCACGTCCGGCGGTATCGCGAACCTGGCGAGCGCGTCAGCGGGCGCGCGTCCCGACGTCCGTTCGAGCTCCACGGCGGTCCAGCGCGCCGATTGCTTCGCGCGGTCGACCTCGATGGCGGTGAACACGTGGGTGCCCAGTGGGCGTCTGCGCGTCGGCGATCACCACGGGAAGGTCGAAGACCGGCTTGAAGTCCTGCCGTACGTAAAGATGTCCCGCGGGGACGGGTCCCTTGCCCGCCACCGCGTACAGCCGGACGACGAGATCCTCTGACATCGCGCGCGTCTGCGGCAATCCCTGCGAGGCCTGGAAGGCGCCGATGGCGGCGCCCGTGAGCGGGCCCATGTAGCCGTCGGGCTCGCCCTCGTAATGGCCGAGCTCGCGCAGGATGGCCTGCACGTCCCTGAGGCGCTCGCGGCCCGACCTGCGCGTCAGCAGGACGCGGACGGGGGCGTCGGAAAAGACCTCTTCGACCGGAGCGGAGGCGACAGGGGCAGGCGGGGCTTCGGCGCGGCCGTTTCAGGCGCAGGCGCGTCGGAGGCGGTCTGCGCCTGATCGGGCGTGAGGGATGCGAGGCGCAGATCGGGGCGCGAGTCCACGGGCGCGGCGGCGGATCGCGCGGCGGGGCTTGGCAGCGCCTCGTGGGTGATGCGGCTGGGCGTCAGCCGGTAGGGCGCGACGATGACGTGCGCGCCGGCCCTCGTGCGCTGGAACAGCGAGGCGGCGTCACGTTCGGAGACGCGAATGCAGCCATGCGAGGCGGGATAGCCGGGGAGACGGCCGGCGTGCAGCGCGATCCCCGACCATGTGAGGCGCTGCATGAAGGGCATCGGCGCGCCGCTGTAGATGTTCGAGTTATGAAAGCGCCGCTTCTCGAGTATGCTGAAAACGCCGGTCGGCGTGCTGTGCCCCGACATGCCCGTGGACACCGGAACGCGCTCCACGAACCGCTCGCCGACATACACGTCCATCGTCTGGTCCGCGAGAGAGACGATGAGCTTCATCGGCCCCTCGCCCGCCGGGGCGGCGGCGAGCGGAGACACCGTAGCCGAAAGGCCCGCGGCGGCGGCGATGAGAATGCGACGGACGACCATCATTAACGCCCCGGAATTCGCAGCCCCTGACTGCGCGCATGACAAAGGCGGCGTGGGCGCCGCACCGGGACAAGTCTGCGCGCGATGGGTGAAAAGTAAATGAAGCCGAAGGCGCGCAGGCCGGGCGCGAGACAGCGCATCCGGCGCGCCGGCTGCGCGCGCGCCCGCAAGCTCCAGCCCGCCGACAGGCGCAGCTTTGCGCCTGCGGAGCAGTGTTTTCAGCCGAATTTCTGCTCCATCGCCCGGGCGACCGCGGGACGCGCGGCGATCCGCCCGAGCCATGCGGCGACGTTGGGGAAGTCAGCCACTTTCACACGTTCGTGATTGACGCCGGCGAGGCGCGTGAACGGGATGATGTCGGCGATCGAGAACTCGTCCGCGAACCAGTCGCGGCCTTCCAGATGCCGGTTCATCGTGTCGAGCTGGTTCAGCGCGTTCTGCTCGAAGGACGGATGGTCGATGCGCCCGAGGTTGCCGAAGGTCGCGAGCACGTTCGTGGCGTGGAACATCGACCATTTGAGGACATTCGGATGGTCCGCCGCCGAGCCGAGGAAGCGCCCGGTCTTTTCGGCGAGGTAGAAGCAGATCGCCACGGATTCGAACAGGGTCGCGGGCTTGCCGCCGGGGCCCTCGCCGTCGACCATCGCCGGGATTTTCCGGAAGGGATTGATCCTGCCGTACTCGGGCGTCTTCTGGTCGCCCTTCTGGATGTTGATCTGGTGCAGAGTGAACGGCAGGCCCGATTCCTCGGCCATGACAAGCGCCCGGCGGCCGTTGGTGGTGCCCCATGCATACAGATCGATCATGTTCCCGTTTCCTCCGTTGGAGCCGCGCTGATCAGGACAGCAGCGTTCATGGATTGATTTGGCCGGAAGGCGGGGGCGTTGGCAAGCCTGCACGAGAAGCGGCGAGGGCTGCCCTTCACCCAAGCCCTTCACATGCGCGCCGCCATCGCCTAGCCTGTCGCAAAATCATACGGAGGAAGACAGCGCCCCTTCGCGCGGATTATGGCGTCCGCCATTCTGATGAGCTTCGGGCTCGGCGCCGCGTCGCGCAGACGCCGCCCGATCAATACCCCCAGCGGGGCGTCAAGCTGATCCTGCCCGTTCGGCCGGATCGGGGTCCGACATCGCCGCGCGCCTGATCGCCGAAAAGCTGCAGGCCAAATGGGGAAAGCCCGTCGTCGTCGAACCGCGCCCGGGCGGAGACGGACTGATCGCTATCAACGCGTTCATATCCGCGAAAGACGATCACACGCTGCTCTTTGCGTCCACGGCGTCCTTCATCGTGCATCCCTACACGTTGCAGGCCAAGCCGCCCTATGACGCCGAACGCGATCTCGTGCCGATCGTCCGGGCGGTCGATTCCGGGCTGGCGGTCGCCATTTCGGCCGGCTCCGGGGCGAACTCGCTGGCCGAATTCGTCGCCCTCGCGCGCAAGAACCCCGGCAAGCTGAACGTGGCGGGCGGCGCGGGCCTCGCCGAACTCACGGTGCGCGCGTTCGTGAAGGAGCAGAACCTCGACGTTTCCATCGTTCCCTACCGGGACATTATCCAGGCGGGGCAGGACCTCGCCGAAAATCGCATCCAGCTCGTTTCCGCTTCGCTCAGCATGCCGATGCCGCACGTACAGGCGGGGAAGGCGAAAATCGCGGCCATCGCCGCGCCGAGGCGAACACCGCTGGCGCCGGACGTGCCGAGCGCGCCCGAGGCAGGATTTCCTACACTCGGTTACGAATCGACAATAGGGTTCTACGGCCCCGAAGGCATGGGGCTCGAACTGCGCCGGCGCATCGCCGCGGACGTGATCGAAGCCCTGAACGATCCCACCGTCGCCAAGCGGCTCTTCAACGCGGGGATGGCGGTGAACCCGCAGGGGCCGGACGAGCTCGCCGCGATCGTCAAGCAGCAACGCGCGGCCACAGCCCGCCTCGCCGACATACTCGGCGTCAAGCCGAAGGAATGACGACGGCCCCGCGCCGCCACGACGACGAAGCAACTGGAGACTGAAATGACGCCCGGCCGCTACCAGATGTACAACAACAACAGTTTCAAGCTCGGGCTCTTTGGCGCCAATTGCTCCTCCGGACGCGCCATCAACAAGCTGCCCGAGCGCTGGCAGGCGGACTGGGCGAGCTGTTCGCAAATGGCGCGGCTCGCCGACGACGCGGGCATCGACTTCATCCTGCCGATCGGACGCTGGAAAGGCTACGGCGGCCCGACGAACTTCCAGGGCACGACCTTCGAAACCGTGACGTGGGCGAGCGGCCTGCTCGCGCAGACCAAGCGGGTCACCGTGTTCGGCACGGTACATGCGCCGATGTTCAATCCGCTCGTCGCCGCCAAGCAGATGGTGACGGCCGATCATATCGGCGAGGGCCGCTTCGCGCTCAACGTGGTGGTGGGCTGGAACGAGCCCGAGTTCGACATGTTCGGCGAGACACAGCGCGAGCACGCGGATCGCTACGCCTATGCGGAAGAATGGATCACCGCCATCAAGGAGATGTGGCGCAAGGAAGACGCGTTCGACTTCGACCGCAAGTTCCTGCACATGCACAACGTCGTCTCCGAGCCAAAGCCATTCGGCAGGACCGCGCCCTTCATCATGAACGCCGCCGCATCCGATGTCGGCCGCGCGTTCGCCCTGCGCCATTGCCACGGCTTCTTCACCAGCTTCCGCGAATTCGACGTGGGCAAGTCGACGGCTATCGTGAAGAGCATCAAGGAAGAGGCGCGAAGCATCGGCCGCGAGATGGACGTGTACACGCAAGGCCACGTCGTCTGCCGCCCGACGCGCAAGGAGGCGGAGGAGTACTTCCAGTACTTCACGACCGAAGGCGCGGATTTCGACGCCATCGACAATATCCTCGGCCTCAAGGGCGTCACGCGCGAGAACACGCCGGACTACGAGGAGCGCCGCAAGGCGATCCCGCGCATGAACATCGGCTATCCCATCATCGGCTCGCCCGACGACGTGGCCGACAAGCTGGCGCGCATCCACGGCGCAGGCATTTCCGGCATCGCGTTTTCGCTCGTGAACTATGTCACGGAACTGCCGCTGATCGCGCAGGAACGTGTTGCCGCGGCTGGAGCGGCTGGGACTGCGCGAACCGCTCAAGGCGCACGCGCACTGAGAAGCGGCGCCAAAGCCGCACCCCATGGCGGCGCTCGCGCTTGTTCTTGCAAGAGCCAGCGCCGGGGGCCAATATGGCGCGCAAATCCCGGGCGCTGCGCCCGGCGTTCGAACATGTTCATAGGGAGGCGTTAAATGACGTTCGCTTCGACCCCGGAGCTCCGTCGCGAGATCGTCCAGGCGTGCCGCGTGCTGAGCTATTTCGGCATCGTCGAGGGCTTCGGCCATGTAAGCGCGCGCGTTCCGGGAAGCGATCGCATCATCATCACGCCGCGCATCGCGCTCGGGACTCGTCGGGGAGTCCGACCTTGTCGAGTTCGGGCCGGACGGCAAGCAGGTCGCCGGGCAGGCGCGGCCTCCGCTGGAAACGGCGATGCATCTGGGCGTCTACAAGGCGCGCCCCGACGCCAAATCCATCGTCCGCGGCCATCCGCGCAACGTGGCGGCCTACGCCTGCGCGGGCGAACCGCTGAAGATCGCGCACGGCTTCGGCGCCAACCTAGGCCCCGTCGTGCCCGTGTTCGACCAGCCCTTCCTTGTCGCCAACGCCGAGATGGGCGCAGCCGTCGCGAAGGCCATCGGCGATGCGGTGGGCGTCATCCTTCAGTCGAACGGCATGCTCGCGGTGGGCCATTCCGTCCCGCATGCGAGCGTGCTGGCGATCTTCATGGAAGAAGCCGCGCAATTGCAGCTCATGGCGCACGCGGCCGGCCTGAAGCCGAAGTTCTACACGGCGGAGGGCGCCGCGCGGCGCCATGGGGACGACCGCGAACACGAGCCCGTGCGCGCGTGGGATTACTACCTCGCGGCGGCCGAAGGCCGTATCCGCATCGCGCGCTGAACGACGCTCGCTTCGATCTTTGAAAGCCGCAGGGGCATCGATGACATTTGGATCGGGATTCATTGCGCGGCACGGCCTGTGGACCGACGACGACGTGCAGGCTCGCCGGCGACATCGTGCGGCGGGCGGAAGCGGAGAACCTGCAATCTCATCCGACTCGTATGGGCCGATCCGCACGGATATTCGCGCGCCAAGGCGCTCACCCTGCCCGGCCTCGTGAGCGCACTGGAGGGCGGCTACAACATCAACGTGGCGACGACGACGCTCGATTCAGCCGGCGCGCGCACGTTCTCGTCGTTCGTGCGCGGCGGCGGCATGGGCCTCGACGAGATGACAGGCTCGCCAAACCTCACCATCGTGCCCGACCCCACGACGTTTCGCGTGCTGCCATGGGCGCCGCGCACGGGATGGATATTGTGCGATGAATACTTCAACGACGGGCGCCCGTTTCATTTCTCGCCGCGGCAATTGCTGCGCAAGGCGCTCAAGCCGCTGGCGGAGCGCGGCCTGAAGCACATCGTCGGGCTCGAGATCGAATGGTACCTGCTGCGCGTGGCGGGTGAACTGGGGCCTGAAAACATCGGCGTTCCAGGCGTGCGCGGAAAGCCCATCGCGACCGCGCCCGTGGAGCCAGGCTATCACTATCATTCCGAAACCAACATGGACCTGATGCACCCGGTGCTCAGCGCGCTGGCGGACAATTACGAGGCGCTCGGACTGCCGCTGCGCTCCATCGAGAACGAATGGGGCCCCGGGCAGGTCGAATGCACGTTCGCGCCGCGCGACGCGCTGACCGCCGCCGACAACGTGCTCATCTTCCGCACGGCCACGCGGCAGATCTGCCGGCGGATGGGCCATTTCGCGACCTTCATGACGCGGCCCGGCGTGAAGGGACTCTATTCCAGCGGCTGGCATCTGCATCAATCGCTTGTGGATGCGCGCACGGGCCGCAACATCTTCATGCCCGAAGCCGCCGGCGCATGCCTGTCGCCGGCGGGGCTCAACTATCTCGGCGGGCTTCTCGACCACGCCGTGCCCTCGACCGTGTTCGCCACGCCCACCGTCAACGGGTATCGCCGCTTCAAGCCGAACTCGCTGGCGCCCGACCGCGCGTCGTGGGGCTACGATCATCGCGGCGCGATGGTGCGCGTGCTGGGCGGACCGGGCGATCCCGCGACGCGGATGGAAAACCGCATCGGCGAGCCCGCCGCCAATCCCTATCTCTTCATCCTGTCGCAGATCGTCTGCGGCCTTGCGGGCATGGACGCGAAGAGCGATCCCGGCGCGCAGGATGACGAGCCCTATGCGGCAAAGCGCACGCCGCTGCCGACGAGCCTCATGGATGCGCTCGACGCGCTGGAAAAATCCGCGCTGTACCGCAACGCGCTCGGCGACGTCTTCGTCGACTATTATCTCAAGCTGAAACGAAACGAGGCGGGGCGCTTCCAGCGTTACATGGAGACCGCCGGGAGCGATCCCGACGAAGTTTCCGAATGGGAGCAGAACGAGTATTTCGATTTCTTCTAGCGCCGCCGGCCGCATGGAGCGTTTGCGTATGTCACAAATGGAAACCCGTCAGGCGCCGCAACCCGTGCGCACCACAAGCGCATACGACTGGGACGCGCTGGTGCAGGAAGATCGCGTCCACCGATCGATCTATTCCGATCCAGAAATCTTCGCCGCCGAGATGACGCACATCTTCGGCGCCACATGGGTTTACGTGGCCCACGAAAGCGAGGTGGCGAACCCCAACGATTTCGTCACCCGCAAGCTCGGCCTGCGCCCCGTCATCGTCGTGCGCGACGGCGAGGGCGTGCTGCGCGTTCTCTACAATCGCTGCACCCATCGCGGCACGACGCTGTGCCGGCAGGAGCGCGGATCGGCGCGCAATTTCCAGTGCCCCTATCACGGCTGGAATTTCGCCAACAACGGCAAGTTGCGCGGCGTGCCCTGGCCCGACGGATATTCCGCGGAGATCCGCGATCCGAAATTCAATCTCGCGCAGGTTCCGCGCGTGCAATCCTATCGCGGCTTCATCTTCGCGACGCTGAACCTCGAAGCGCCCGACCTGCTGCACTGGCTCGGGCCGATCACGCGACCGATCGACGAATGGCTCGATCGCAACCCCGGCGGCAAGATCGTCGTGTGCGAGGCGAACCGGTTCAAGTACAAGGGCAACTGGAAGCTCGCCTACGACAATTCCGCCGACGGCTATCACGTCATCTATTCGCACCGCTCGCTCATCGAGACCGAGAACCGGATGACCGCCGAGCCCAACAAGGGCATGGCCTATTACAAGAACTCGCCGGACTCGCTGCCGATGTATGTGCAGTACATGGGCAACGGGCACCACTTCAAGGACAAGCGGCCGAACCTGAACGCGCGGCCGGGCGGGCTGTGGGCGCTGGAATCGCTGCATCCGGGCATGGAGCATTATGAGCGCGAGTTCCGCGCCCGCTACGGCGAACGCGCCGATTCGCCTGCTCGACCTCGCCGGCTCCGAGCCGGTCAACATCAATATCTTTCCCAACCTCTCGCTGCTCGGCAACCATATCCAGGTGTTCGAGCCCGTCAGCGTGAACGAGACGAACGCGGTGTGGTACGGCACGCGCATCGAGGACGTGAACGGCGACATCGGCGAGGCGCTCGAAGGCGTCAACGCGCTGCGCATGCGCACGCAGGAGGGCTTTCCCAACTTCGGCGAAGTGGACGACCTCGCCAATTTCGAACAGATCCAGCGCGGCCTCGACTGCCTCGAGGACGAATGGATCTACATGAACCGCGGCTACGGCCTGCCCGATCGCATCCGGCACAACCCCGACGGCACGATCACGGGACCTGCGACGGACGAGGTGTTCATGCGCGAGTACATCAAGGAGTGGAAGCGGCTCATGAAAGGGCCGGCGAACCTCTCGATCCAGCGGGAGCCATGATCATGGACACCGACACCGCAAGGGATCCATCGCGCTCGTCGTATTACGTCGGCGGCGATTTCTATCGCAAGCTGATCGCCGATTTCAGCGGCTGGCAGGACGATGCGCGGATCATCAGCGACGCCGGCGAGCGCGACCAGTTTCGCGCGCTCATCGAGAAGGAAGCGCGCCTCCTCGACCAGCACCGCTATGAAGACTGGCTGAAGATGTTCACGCCCGAGTGCGTCTACTGGGCGCCCGGGCGACCCGAAGGCGGCGATCCGCGCACGGAGATCGCGGTGATCTTCGATGACAGGCGAAGGCTCGAGGACCGCGTTTACAGGCTGCGCACGGGTTACGCCTGGTCGCAGGCGCCAAGGTCCCGCACCGTGCGCCTCGTCACCAATGTCGAAGCCTTCGCGACCGAAAGCGCCGACAGGCGCATGGTCCGCGCCAACTTCCTCATCAGCGAATTCTGGGACGACGAAGTGCGGCTGCTGTCGGGCTGGTGCGGCTACAACATGGAGCGCACAGGCGACGCGTGGCTCATCCAGGCCAAGCAGATCAACCTGATCAATTGCGACCAGTGCATCCGCAATCCCAGCATCATACTTTGAGGACGCCCGCCCATGTCGAGACTGAAGCTGACGCTCGCGTGCTGGGAGTACGACCGGAACAGGGCGATCATCGACGGGCGCATCAAGCCGGATGGCATCGAGTTCGACGTCAAGATCCTGCGCCCGCGCGAGACGTTCCAGCGCATGCTCGACGACCGGGAGTTTCAGGTGTCCGAGCTTTCGCTCGCCTCCTATACGGCGCTGAAGGCGCGCGGGGAGTGTCCGTTCGTCGCCATTCCCGTGCCGCTGTCGAAAATTTTCCGGCATTCCTGCATCTACATCCGCACGGGCGCGGGCATCGAGCGGCCGCAGGACCTGGCAGGCCGGCGCATCGGAACGTCGCAATATTCATCGACGGGACTAACCTTCCTGCGCGGCATGCTTGAGCACGATTACGGCGTGCGCTCGCAGGACATGCGCTGGTACATGGGCGGCATGAACACGTTTCGCGAGAAGCCGCTGATCGCGCTCGACCTGCCGAAGGAAATCCAGCTCGAATTCCTGCCCGAAGGCGACACGCTGGAAGCAAAGTTCGCGCGCGGAGAACTCGACGCGCTGCTCTCCCTCTACATTCCGGAGATGTTTCTGAACGGCGATCCGCGCATCGCGCGGCTGTTCCCGGACTTCAAGAGCGTCGAGCAGGACTATTACAAGCGCACGCATATCCATCCCATCATGCACACGGTGGTGCTGCGGGAGGATGTCCATCGCGAACATCCCTGGGCGGCGCGCGCCATTTACGACGCGTTCTGCGCGGCGCGCGCGGAAGCGATGGAAGGCCTCTACGATACGGACGCGCTGAAGCTGACGCTTCCATGGCTGCTCGATCATGTCGAGGAGGCCTGGCGCGTGTTCGGCCGCGACTACTGGCCCTATGGCGTCGAGGCGAACCGCCCGACATGGGAAGCCATCGGACAGTACGTTTTCGAGCAGGGACTGGCGCCGCGCGTGGTGAGCGTCGATGAAATGTTCCCGGCGGGGTTCGCGTGATGAGCGTGACCCACGGCAAAGAGCCGCACCGCAGGCCCAAGTTCGCGTTGCCGCGCGGCGCGTGCGACACGCATCTCCACATCTACGGGCCGTTCGATCGCTTCCCGCTGTCGAGCGAAAAGGTCTACAATATCAAGAGCAGCGCGACGCTGGAAGACTATCGCGCAGTGATGGACCAGCTCGGCCTCGAACGCGCCGTGGTCGTGAACGGCGGCGGCAACGGCTACAACAACGCGGTGACGCTCGACGCCATTGCGCGCATGGGCGGGCGCCTGAAGGGTCTGGCGCTTGTGCGCCCGGATATTTCCGACGCAGACCTTCGCACGTTGCATGAAGGCGGCATGACGGGCTTTCGCACGCGCACGAGCGGCAAGGGCGCGCCGGGGCTCAGCGAAGCCGCTCTCATCGCGCCGCGCGTGCGCGACATGGGCTGGCACGTGGAGTTTCATGTTCATTCGACCGAGGACGCGGTGGAGGCCCTGCCGCATCTGCAGCGCATGGGCTTGCCTTATGTTCTCGATCACGTCGCGCATCTGGGCCCGGAGCGGCCGCTCGGCGATCCTGCGGCGCAGCGCATTTTAAGCGCGCTGCGCGACGACGAGCGCTGCTGGGTGAACCTGTACAGTTTCTATCAACGCTCGAAAGGAGGCGCGCCAACCTATGGGGACATGATCGCAATCGTGCGCGCGCTCGTGGAGGCCGCGCCCGACCGCGTCGTGTGGGGCACCAACTGGCCGCATGTGGTGATCGAGGTCGCTTCGCCCGACAATGTCGATCTCGTCGACTTTTTGTTCGACGCGCTCCCGGAGCAGAACCTGCGCGACGCCGTTCTGTCGGCCAACCCGGCGCGGCTCTACGGCTGGCCGTCTCTGGGCGCCTGAGGAGGCCGGCCGCCGGCGCGCTTTGCGCGGGAGGCTCTTTTTGCTAGGCTCGTCTCAAATCATATCGCGCCAGCGGTCTTGCAGCCGGGACATCGCGGGCGCCGGGAGGGAGAAGGCCATGACAATCGCAAACGGCATCACTCTGTCACGGAGACAATTCGGGCGCGCGGCGCTCTGCGGCGGCATGGGCCTCCTCGCCCTGTCCGGTTCGGGCGCCCTCGCGCAGCAGGCGTCATGGCTGGACCCGAGCCTTCTGGCGGCGGCCAAGAAGGAAGGCAAGGTTGTCTTCTACTCGTCCATCAATGAGCAGGAAGGACTGCCGCTTCTGAAGATATTCGAGGAAGCCACCGGCATCCAGGTCGAATACGTGCGCAACTCCGACGCCGGCCTCCTGTCGCGCATTCTGGTGGAAGCGCGGGCCGGCCGCCAAAGCTGGGACGTGATCCAGACAACAGCCGTCAACAAGATGTCGCAAGATCTCCTGGCGAAGTTCGACGTTCCCGAGGCCAAGGCTCTGCCCGCCGACGCAAAGGATCCGGGCGGCAAGTGGTACGGCATCTACGCCAATTACAATGCGCCCGCCTACAACACGAACAAGATAAAGCCCGAAGACTTGCCGAAGACGCTGGAAGAATTCGCCCAGAAGAAGGAATGGGCGGGACGCGTCGCCATCGATTACAGCGACAATGAATGGCTTGCCGCCGTGTACCAGCATTACGGCGAGGCCAAGGGCAAGAAGATCGTCCAGGACATCGTCACGAATCTCAAGCCTGTCGTGGTGAAGGGCCATCTCGCGCTGGCGCGCTCGGTGGGTGCGGGCGAATACGACATCGCGCTCAACAATTACCTCAATCTCACGATCAACGTGATGATGACGAAGGGGCCGACGAACTATTGGCTGGTCGATCCCGTAGCGGTGTTCTACGGCCAGGTTGGCGTGAACGCGAAGGCGCCGAGCCCCAACGCCGCGCGCCTCCTCGCCAATTTCTTCATGAGCGTCGAGGGTCAGACGGCCCTGACCATGAGGGGCCGGTTCCCTACGCGCCCGGGGATCGAAACCAACCCGCCAGGCATCCTGAAGGAACTTGCCAACCACAAGGTCGTGGCTGCGACGCTGTCTCCCGCTGACGAGGCGAAGTGGCAGAGGGAGTTCAAGGCGCTCTTCAATGTGCGCTGAGCCGCGTCACGACCAGCATTCCTTCATCGGGGCGGCGCGCATCCATGGATGCGCGCTCCCATTTCCGTCCAGACAGGCCAGATGAGCGTCAACAACAGTGTTCAGCCGTCCGTGCCCGACAGGCCGGCGCTTCGCGGCCTTTCGCAATCCTTCGGCAATGTGCTGACGCCGGCGAACATTCTTCTCGGCCTCTGTGCGCTTGTGGCCGGGTGGCTTGTGATCGTGCCAGTGGCGGCGCTGTTCTACACTGCGTTCGCCGAGGACACGCCGCTCGGTCCCGGCGATTTCACGCTGCAGAATTTCACGGACGTCTTCACGTCGCCGCACCTTGGCGAATTGTTTTCTACGACGATGATCTTCGCCGGCGGGACGGCGGCGCTCACTTTCCTCATGGGCGGCTTCATCGCGTGGGTCGTGGAGCGCACGGATGCGCCCGGTCGCGAGTGGTTTCACCGCATGGCGCTGCTGACCTTCGCAATCCCGGGCCTTCTCACGACCATGTCGTGGATTTTGATCGCCAGCCCCAATATCGGCTGGCTGAACAGGATTCTGCAGGACGTGTTCGGCCTGTCATCCGCGCCGTTCAACATCTACACGATGGGCGGGATGATCTGGGCTCTTTCGAGCCATTATTTTCCCCTCGCCTATCTCCTCATGGGCCCCGCGTTCCGCGTTCTGGACACGCGCATGGAGGAAGCGGCGGTCATGTCGGGCGCCGGAAAAATGCAGGTTGCGCGCAGGGTGACGCTGCCGCTGCTGCGCCCCGCCATTCTCTCGACGTTTCTGCTGCTGTTCATCCGCGGCATCGAATCCTTCGAAGTGCCGCGCCTGCTTGGAATGCCGGCCCGCATCTTCGTGTTCACGACCGAGATCCAGACGGCGACGAGCAACGTGCCCCCGCAATTCGGCCTCGCCGGCGCCCACGGCGTCATCCTGCTGTCGCTCTGCGTCATGGGCGTCTATTTGTACCGGCGCGCGACGCGCAACACCGACGCGTTCGCGACGATCACCGGCAAGGGCTACAAGCCGACGCAGGTTGAACTCGCAGGCTGGCGTTGGCCGGTGGTGATCGCGGTGTCGCTGGTGTTTCTTGTCTCGCTCGGCCTGCCGCTGTTCACGCTGGTGTGGCAATCGCTTTTCGCCAACGTCACGGCGCCGCGGCTCGCCTCCGTCTGGCAGATGACGCTGCAGAACTATGACGTGATCCTGCATTACCCCATCTTCCTCGGCGCGGTGAAGAACAGCCTGTTTCTCGGCGCAACCGCGGCGACCCTCGTGGTCATCTTCACGTTCCTCATGGCGTGGATATCGCACCGCGCGGCAACGCGATATGGCTGGCTTCTCGACGTGCTGGCGTTCGTGCCGATCGCGATCCCGAGCGTGATCGTGGGCGCCAGCATCCTCTTCGCCTATCTGATGATCCCCATCGGCGTCTACAACACGATCTGGATCCTGCTCATCGCGTATGTGACCATGAACCTGCCCTACGGCATGCGCTTCGCCTCGAGCGGGATCATCCAGATTCATCGCGAACTCGAGGAAGCGGCTTCCACAAGCGGCGCAGGCCTTGTTCAGACTTTCCGCCGCGTGCTGCTGCCGCTGCTCACCCCGGTTCTGCTTGCTGCGTGGCTTTATGTCTTCGTGCTTGCCGTGCGCGAATTGTCGGCCTCGATCTTTCTTTCGGGGCCCGGCACCCATGTGCTCGGGACGATCAGCCTGACCATGTGGGAAGAAGGCGGCAGCTTCGGCGCCGTCTGCGCCCTTGGCGTCATCCAGATCATACCGCTGGTATTCGTCGTCAGCCTGATGCGCTGGATCGAGAACCGAATGGGCTCGCTTCGCGCCGGCGCTTGATGCGCCTTACGGCTTTGCGGGCTTCGGCGGATTGAGAATGGCGTTGACGCGCTGCACGACTGCCGGCGGCGCGCCGACGATATCCTCGACGATCTTCTGCACCTCTTCCCCTGTCGCGGGGCTGATGTCGAAGCCGAGGCGATCGGCCTCGCCGACGAATTCCTTGTCCGTCATTGTCGCATCGAACGCGCGGCGCAGCAGCGTGACGCGGTCCTTCGGCACGTCCTGCGTCGTCGTTACGGCGCGCGCCATCGCGGTTTCGGCCGCTATGAGGTCCATGGCGCGGCGGTCGAGATCGTTGCTCGCGAGTTCGCTCAGGAGTGGCACATCCTTGAGCTCGGGATGCCGCGTCAGCGCGATCTGCACGATGTGAATCAGCTTGCCTTCCGAAATCCAGTGCGGCCGGGTCGACTTCCACGCGGCCCACGAGTTCGAACCGCGCCCGTCGACCTCGCCGCGCTCCATGGCGATGTTGATATCGGTTCCGCCGGGGTAGCCGGTGACGATCTTGAATTTCGTGCCGCCGACGATGTTGGCGGCGGCGGGATAATAATAGCTGCCGGAACCGACGCCCGATGCGCCCACCGTCACTTCGCGCTTGCGCGCATCCTCGACGCTGGCGACCCCGCGCCCCGCCCACACGCTGATGAGATTGGGCGAGTTCGTCGTGTTGCCGATCCAGTTGAACTGCCGCGCGTCGAACTCGACGCCGGTCGTACCGATCGCCTGGATGAGCGGCGTGTTCTGCGACGCCATGAGCATCGCAGTGCCGTCGCGCGGCGCGAGCCTGGCGAGCCAGTTCGTCGCGGCCACGCCCCCCGCGCCGGGCATGTTGCGCGCCACGATGAGAGGATTGCCGGCGATATGCCTGTCCATGTGACGCGCGAGAAGGCGCGCGCGCAGGTCATAGTCGCCGCCCGCCGAGAAGCCGATGACGATGGAGATCGTCCTGCCCTTGAAGAAATCGTCGGCCCGGGCGCTGCCTGCGCCGGCAGCCAGAGCAACGCCCGCATACACCAGAAAAGCGCGACGCATGGGTTCCTCCGGATCTTGCTTCGTGCCGCCTGCAGCCACACGCCGCGCCCCCAGTTCCTCGGGGCCTGTTGGCAATTGAACCCGATGCGCAAAACCGCGTCAACAAGAGCGTTGCCGGAGCTTGCCCTGCCGGCTTTGCGGAGCAGACTTGACGGCCACGCGCCAGCGTCTCAGTCTGACTTCCAAACAAGAGCGTCTGATCAGTCCGCGACGCCGACGTCAACTAGGGAGGGATGAGCATGCGTATTCCCGGAAGCCTTGCCGTTCATCTGTCTGCAGCGATCCTGCTTGGCTCCACCGCAATTGGGCAGTTGCGAGCGGATCCGGTCGCGGATTTCTATGCGGGCAAGACGATCACCATCATTACAAGCACCGGGCCTGCGAGCACCTACACGACATATGCGCAACTGGTCGCCGATTATCTGGGCGGGTTTATTCCCGGCAAGCCAAAGATCATTGTTCAGACAATGCCCGGCGCCGGGGGAATTCGCGCCGCCAACCACATGGCGAACACGGCTGCCAAAGACGGAACCGTGCTTGCAACGGTCCACGAAACCCTGCCGATCGAACAGGTGCTGAAAGCAGATCAGGTTCGCTTCGACATGTCGAAGTTTGAATACATCGGCGTCATGAGCACAATCACCAGCACGTTGACCGTTACAGGCAATGCCCCGGCCACGACGCTCGATGGCGCCAAATCGAAGGAGGTCATCGTCGCCTCGACGGGCGCGGGCTCGATCACTCATCAATTGCCCAGCCTCCTCAACAATCTCATGGGTACGAAGTTCAAGATCGTGGGTGGCTACCAGGCGATGGGCGAAATGACCCTGGCGATGGACAGGGGCGAAGTCCACGGTCGCGCGGGGTCCCTCGTCGGATGGACGCAGACGCGTCCGAAGGACGTCGCTGATGGAAAATTCGTTCACGTCATACAAGTGGGCCTGAAGAAAGATCCAACGCTGCCAGACGTACCGCTACTGATCGATCTTGCCCGCACTGACAGGGAGCGCATGATCTTCGAGTTCATCTCCTCCTCTTCGCTTGTGGGACGGTCGATCTTCGCGCCGCCAGGAACGCCTCCGGAGCGGCTGGCCGCCCTGCGCGCGGCTTTCGAGGCGATGATCAAGGATCCGGCCTTCCTCGCCACGGCGAAGCAGCGAAATCACGACATCATGCCAGCAACCGCCGAAGAGGTCATGAGCGCGATCAAGCGGACGGTCTCGATCCCACGAGACATTTCCGAGGAAGCTCGCAAGGCGATGGGCGAGTGAAGACGCCTCGAAAGACAGCATGTGCACTCGCGCCTTCGCTCGCGCTGCGGCTACATGATCAGGTCACCGGAGACAGCAGAATGTCATTGAAGAAGATGAAAACAGGGTTTGCGATCACACTGGCATGCATGGGATTGGCCGCAACCTCCACGTTCTCCGGCGCAAGCGCGCAGGACATGTATGCGGGGAAGACCGTCAACCTTGTCGTCGGCAGCGCGCCCGGCGGCGGCTACGACACCTATGCGCGGCTGTTCGCAAGGCATCTGGGCGAGCATATCCCGGGCAAGCCCAACGTGGTCGTGCAGAACATGCCGGGCGCCGGCAGCGCGCGCGCCGCAGGGCATGTGTACGCGTCCGCCCCGAAGGATGGCCTGACGATCGCACTCGTGCAGCCGGGCGCGGTCGTCGGACCGCTGTTCGACAAAGACGTGAAACCCACATACGACGCCAACAAGCTCGTCTATCTCGCAAGCGCCGATTCGGGAACGCGCGTCTGCGTCACGCTTCCCGACTCGCGCATCAAGACATTCAAGCAGGCGCAGAGCGAAAAGGTGATCGCCGGAGCCGCCGGCAGGGGCGCGTCTTCGCTCGACTATGCAAACCTCCACAAGAACACATCCGGCGCGAAGTTCGCGGTCGTTCCCGGCTACAAGGGCATGGCCGACATCCTGCTCGCCATGGAGCGCGGCGAGGTCGACACCGTGTGCGGGTTCGACTGGTCGAGCGTCAAGGCGCAGCGCCCGCAACTCGTACGCGAACGCAAGATCAACGTGCTTGTGCAGGCGAGCGTCGAAAAGAACGAGGAGCTCGATGCGCTCGGCGTTCCCAACATCATGGATTTCACGGAAGGCGAGGACAATCGCGCCGTCGTCGAACTCATCGTCGCGCAGCAGTTCTTCGGCCGACCATTCGTGATGGGCCCGGGAAATCCGCCCGCGGCGGTCAAGATCATGCGCGCCGCTTTCGATTCCGTGATGAAGGATCCGAAACTCCTCGCGGAGGCCGAAAAGATGGGCGTCGACATCACGCCCGCCACAGGCGAGCGCGTCCAGGAAGTGGTCGAGAAGATGTATGCGACGCCGCAGCGGATTTTGGACCTCGCAGCCAAGGCCGTGCGCGACTAGGCGGCCTCCCGCATCGCGAAAATGGGCGGCAGATATGGACTGTCTCTGTGCCGCCCAGAGATCTCATCGCCTGCGTGGGCTCACTTTGGAACCATGATCGAGCGGATCGTCTGGACTGTCGCCTTCGGCGTCTCATAGAGCTTCGCGATCAGTTCCTGCACCTCCTCGCCCGACATCGGGCTGATCTCCAGCCCCATCTTTTCGCCCTCTGCCCTCGCGTCCGCGTCCATCATGGTCTTCATGAAGGAGGTCCGCAGCAGCCTGACGCGCTCCTGCGGCACGTCGGGCGGGAGCACGAAGGGCCGGCCCATCAACTGCCAGCTGAACGCAAACTCGAGTTGCGCTCGCTTTTGCGGATCGCTCACGTATTCGGTCACGAGGGGAACGTTGGGAAGCGCGGGGTGCTTCTCCACGGCGAGTTGCAGAAGCACGCGGATCTTGCCTTCGTCGACCCAGTGCTTCTTCGCCGACATCATGCTCGACACATACCAGCCGGTGCGCCCCTGCACCTCGTTGCGTTCGAGCGCCAGGTCGATGGCTGCCGGTGTATTGTATCCAGTGATCACCTTGAACTTCGTGCCCGCGAGTTCGTTGAGCAAATTCGCGTAGACGGAACTCGATGTCGCGACGCCCGGCGAGCCCACCAGCATCGAGCGCTGCTGAAGATCGGCGAAATTGTTGAAGCCGCTCGTATGCCATGCGGCGACCACCGCCACTTCCTTCGCCGCGCTGCCGATCCAGTTCATCTTTCGTGAATCGTACTTGGCGTTTTCGGCTGCGCCCGTGATGCCCATGATAGGCTCGATGCCGATATGGTTCTGGACCGCGCCCACATGCGTGCCGTCGCGCGGCGACGAATTGGCGATCGTGTTCATAGCGACGAGACTGCCTGCGGCCGGCAGGTTCTGCACGACAATCGTCGGCGAACCGGGGATGTGCCTTGGCCAATGCCGGGCGACCAAGCGGGCATAGAGATCGTATCCGCCGCCGACGCCGGAGCCGACGATGATCGTGATCTGCTTGTCGGCATAGAAATCCTGGGCAAGCGCGGCTGGAGATGCACTCAGCAACAACGCAACGATCAAGCGAGGTTTTGTCATGCCCAACATGGCGCGCTCCCGTCCCTGTCCGCGCATGTCGCCCGAGACGATGCGCGCTTTACATGCGCCGTTAATTGTATTCATTCGCAGCGGAAGGGCAAAGCAAAATGCGGGCCATTGACCGGCAAGCACGAGATGATAGCATCGCAACAATAGCCAGAAGTGACAGTCGCTCAGGGAGGCCCCGGCATGGCGAGAGACGGCGAAGCCGTTCCAGCGTTTCCTCGCGAGATTGCGCCGAACACCTATTGGTTCAGCACCTGCCTGCCGTTCTCCGTCAACGGCCGGGAGGTTCACAACCACAATTCCTGCTTTCTCGTGATGGGCGACTCCGCGAGCGTTCTCGTCGACACGGGCCTCCCATTTTCATGGGATGCGCTGAAGGGTGAGATCCTGTCCGTGCTCGACGGACGGCCGCTCGACTACATTTTCGCGACACATCCCGAATCCCCTCACATGGGCAATACGGGACCTCTGCTCGATCTCTTTCCCAACGCGCAACTGATCGGCGACCTGCGGAACTATCATCTCTACTATCCGCAGATGACGCATCGCTTCGCGCACAAGAACGAAGGCGACGAGATCGACCTTGGCGGTCGCCGTCTTATCATGGTTCCCGCTGTTGTGCATGACCTGAAGAACACGTTGTGGGGGTATGACACCCTGCACAAGATTTTGTTCGTCAGCGACGGTTATCCCTACACGCACGAGCATGAAGCGGGGCAATGCGCCCTCACGTCGGAAGAATTGCCGCACACGCCGGCGCCCGAAGATACAGGACCGGTCATTGAGGGCGCGCTTGGGTGGACCCGGCACGTCGACGCCGAACTGGTCATCAAGGACATCCTCGACGTTCTCGAGCGTTATCCGCCCACAATCGTCGCGCCTGCGCACGGCGGCGTGGTGACGAACCCGGCCGAACTCACGGAGGTCTTCAAGGGCGGCCTTCGGCGCGTCAGCGGAGTGCGGGCTACATGAGCCGCGTCGAACGCATTACCGAGGCTATTTACGTCCTCTCGGATCTGGAACCGGCGGATGGCGCGCGCAGCTGGTTGCCGGACGACGCAAGCGGTTTCGAGCCGTTCAACAAATTCGTTCTGCTGCAGGGCGACTTCGCGCTGCTGCTCGAGACAGGCGCCGCTGCCCATTGCGAATCTGTGCAGGAGAGCCTGCGCAAGATCGTCGGCAAGCGAACGCTGGTCATCCTGCCGACGCGCAGCGAACTCGAATCGATCGGCAACCTTGGATCCATCATCGACAATTTTCCGCGAGTGGAATTGCTCACCACGACACGCGCGCTGCCGCCGCTGGGCTTGGCGCACATGCGTCCCGAGCGCCGCCAGGAGGTCAAGGCGCGGCGGATCGTGCGCGGTGAAACGCTCGGCGGCGTGGGCTTTCCCACGCTCGACACGATTACGCCGGTCATTCGCATCCTCAACACGATCTGGATCTACGATCACGCATCAGGCGTCCTCTTCACATCAGATTTCTTTTCAAATGACCTGCTGGAAGACGAGGCCACCCCGACCATCCGCCGGGAAACCGCGGGCCTGCCAGACGCTGTGGCCTTGCGCCGCTCGATCCTCGCGCGTTTCGATTGGCTGGAGCGCGCGCACACCGACGCGCTCGAGGCCCAGTGGAACGAGCTGTTTACCCGCATCAAGCCGACCGGCATCGCGCCAAGCCTGGGGCGCGTCGCCTTGGGCAGCGAGGTCGCCGCCGAGGTCATCGATCGCTACAGGCGGGCGTTGTTCGAAGTCGATCGGTGAGGCGCAGACTGACGGCTGCATCGGCCAGCCCCACCGGTTGACATGAGGTCGGCCGGAGAGTGAGATAAAGCAAATAACCGGAGGAGACGTCCATGCTATCATCAGCCGATATTTCGGGCCTGATGGCGATGATGCCTGCATTCGCGACGGACGATGCCGGCGACTATCGCCAGACCGCAACGATATCTGTCGAACGGATGCGGACCGGTCTCGACCGCATGATCCGCGACGGCGCCAATGTCATCGCGACGACGGGCAGCTTCGGCGAGTTTCATACCCTGCTGATGGATGAATTCAGGACGCTGGCCAACGAGGCGGCGCACGTCGTGGACAAGCGCGCGCCGCTCTTCATTGGCGTCACGTCGATCCATACGCGCGAAGTCGTCGAAAAATGCAGGATCGTGAGCCAGACCGGCGCCGACGGGATACTCGTTGGCGTGCCGTTCTACTTTCCCTCCAGCATCGCCAACGCGGTCCGTTTCTTCAAGGACGTCGGCGAAGCCTTTCCGAAGCTCAATATCATGATCTATCACAATCCGGCGCTACACAACGTGAAGATACCGGTCGATGCGTTCACGCAGATCACGAAGAATCCAGCGGTGGTGGCGATGAAGGACAGCCATCGCTCGCCGGACGAATTCAAGGCGCTCATGAACATCGTGCGTGGCAAGATGAGCATCATGGTGAACCAAAACCAGTTCGCTGAATACTCAGGGTACGGCGCGCCCGGCTTCTGGTCGATCGACGCGTGGATGGGACCCTGGCCGCAGTTTGCGCTTCGCGATGCGGTCCGCGCGGGTGATCTGGCGCGGGCGAACGCGATCACTGCCGACATCCGCGCGCAACGCGACGGCGGCGCGCCGGACCTCGGCTGGCGCGAAACGGCTTCGAAGATTGCCGTCCGCATGGCCGGATATGTCGATCCCGGCCCGCTGAGGCCGCCGTTCGTCGTGGTTCCCGACGACGTGATCGAGAAGCAGCGTGTGCGTGTCGCCTATTGGAAAACGCTCTGTGAGAAATACCAGCCGCAGCTCGCCACGGGCTGAGGCAAGATCATTTGGAAGACGACGACATCGGGGAGATCCGACATGAGGACGCGCCTGATCGCCCTCCTCCGCTCGACACTCGTGGCGGCGCCGTTTTGCGCCACGGGCGCGGTAGCGAACCCGGTTGAAGATTTCTATCGCGGCAAGCCGCTCAAGATCACCGTCGGCTCCGCAGCCGCGAGCGGCTTCACGCTGTACGCGCGCGTGCTCAGCCGGCACATGGGCCCGTTCATTCCGGGCGGGCCGACGATCATCATCGAGAACCTGCCGGGCGCGAGCGGCCTGAGGCATCTCGACCACCTTGTCACGGTCGCTCCGAAGGACGGCTCGGTCATCGGCCTGCTCAATCCATCTGTCACCATTGCGCCGCTGATGACGCCCGATGTCGCCAAGCACACATCGGACAAAATAGCATGGATCGGCAGCGCCAATTCCGAGGTGAGCACCTGTCACGTCTGGCCGCACGCGAAGGTCAACAGTGCGGAGGAGCTTCGCACGCGTGAGCTCGTGTTCGGCGGCTCGGGCGCCGCCGGCAGTTCGGGGGCGGGTTCGCACGTGCTGAAGACCATGTTCGGGTTCAAGTTCAAGCTTGTGTCGGGGTATCAGGGATCCGCCGATATCATGCTGGCGGGAGCACGCGGCGAGATCGACGGCACGTGCATCCTCCTGACATCGGCGCTGAAGGCGCAATACTGGAGCGCGTTTCAGCGCGGTGAATTCCGCATCATTCTCCAGATGCCGCCGGGCAATCATCGCGACCTGCCCGGCGTCGCGAACACGATCGATTTCGCCGCAAACGACGAGCAGCGGCAGGCGCTCGAGTTCCTCTACGGGTATTGGGCCTATGGCCGCCCGTTCGCCGCGCCCGCGCAAATCCCCGCAGACCGCCTCGACGCGTTACGCAGGGCGCTTAAATCAACGCTGGAGGACGCGACATTTCTCACCGAGGCGAGCAAGGTCGGTCTCGAGGTGGACTACATGCCGCCCGATGAGATCGCCCGTCGTGTGCGGAATATCGAAAACACGCCGAAGACTGTTGTCGAGAAGGTTCGCGCGCTGACACCGGCTGAAAACTAGGCATTGGAAACCGCGCGGCCCGCAAGCTTGCATGGGGCATGATTGTTGCAAGCCAGTTCGGCGCAGGACGCATCAGCGAGGACGAAAAGTGAAGTTCGGACTTTGGACACCGGTTCCTCACGTCATCCGCAACGAGCCGCGGATGACGCGCGCGCTCGCAAGCCACGAAGCGAACAGCCCGGAGGCTAGTGATCTCGCGTTCGATTTCGCCGTCGACGTCATTCGCAGCGCGGAACGGTTTGGGTTCCACAATACGCTCATTGCGCAACGCTTCCTCGGCCCCGACCTCGAAGCGTGGACGCTGGCGACTGCGCTCGCAATGAAGACCAGCACGATCGAGGTGATGGTGGCGGTCCACCCGGGCATGGTCACGCCGCAGGTGGCCGCCAAGATGGGCGCGAGTCTCGACCGGATCAGTGGCGGGCGCTGCGCCATCAACATCGTCAACGGGCATTGGGTGGAGGAATTCCAGCTGTTCAGCAACGGCTCGTGGATAGCCGACCCGGAGACCCGCTACCGGCGCATGGAAGAATACGTGCTCGTCATGAAGGGTCTGTGGACAGATCCCGACTTCCGGTTCACGGGCGAATTCTACCAGGCCGATGTGCCCGCCTCTCTCCAGAACAAGAAACAAAAAGTCACAGTTCCGGACGAGGGGCGCATTCAGGTAAAGCCGTTTCGCGATCACCTGCCGCCGATCTATGCCGCCAGTCGCGCGGCCACAGGAAAGCGCATCATCGCTGAACAATGCGATGCGTGGTTCGCCGAGTACAAGCCGGGCTACAGGAATTTCGAGCAGAACCTGCAAAAGATCCGCGATGATGTTTCCGACATGGCCGGCATCTGCGAGCGCGCCGGCCGGCGTATCGGCTTCGGTCTCAACCCGCTGGTCGTCTGCGAGCCGACGATGGAGAAGGCCATGGAGGTTGCCGATTTCATTGAGGACCCAGAGAATGCAGATCGCATCGCCAACTCGCTCGGCGCTGGCCTTGTGGGCACGCCGGAGGTGATCGCGGAGCGAATTCGTAAACTCGAGGCGGTCGGCATAGACCGGCTCATGCTGCGGTTCACGCCGATGGGGGAAGGGCTGGAGCGATTTGGCTCACAGGTTCTCCCGCTGTTGAAATGAGAGCGCGCAACATTGCGCATCCGGAGAAGCACATGAAACACGTGCGCCTTGCAGTCACTGCGTTCGCGCTCTGTGCAACCCTGCCCGCATCTGCGGAGAGCGTTGAAGAGTTCTACAAGGGACGGCAGGTCAGCCTGATCGTCGGCTCGGGCACGGGCGGAGGCTACGACAGCTACGCGCGTCTTGTGGCGCGCCATATCGGTCGTCACATTCCGGGATCGCCCGCCGTCATCGTCCAGAACATGCCCGGAGCGGGCAGCCTCAACATGACCAATTTCGTGTACAACGTCGCGCCGAAGGATGGCTCGGTGCTGGGCGCATGCCAGAACAACGTGCCCTTCGAGCCGCTGTTTCATACGCTTTCGCCCGGCGGCAAGACGGCGCGCTTCGATCCGCTGAAGATCAACTGGATCGGCAGCGCCGCGAAGGAGAATTTCATTCCATTCGTGATGAGCGAAACGGGAATAAAGACGCTTGACGAATTGCGCACGCGGCCCGTGCGCTTCGGCGCCAGCGCGCCGAGCACCGACAATGGCATTCTCGCGCTCGTCCTCAATCGCGTGTTCCACACGCGCATCGAGGTCATTCACGGCTATCCCGGCAGCACTGCCTCGCTCATCGTCGCGCTGGAACAGAAGGAGATCGACGGCCTCGCGGGGATGCCCCTGGCCAGCCTTCGGGTCAACGCCTCGCACCTGCTTGCGGCCAATCGAATCCAGTTCCTGGCGCAATTCGGCATGACGAAGCATCCCGATCTGCCGGATGTTCCCCTGGTCATCGACCTGGCGCCGAGCGCCCAGGACAAGGAGGTGCTGCGCGCCATCATCGCACGGTACGAGATGGCGAGACCCGTATTCGCTGCGCCCGAGGTTCCGGCCGAGCGCGTCGCGGCATTGCGCTCCGCGTTTGAAGCGGCGATTGCCGATCCCGCCCTGTTGAAGGACGCCGCAACCCAGAAGCTCGACATCGAACTCGTCAGGGGCGAGGACATCGCCGCCATGGTCGCGTCCGCCTACAAGCTGCCTCCCGACCTCGTCGAGCGCGTGAAGAGCGCGATCAACCTGCAATAGCGCGGCGCGATGCTCAACATATTCGGCGGGCGCCAACCAAGCCGCAAGTTTGCTTTCCACAGTTTGCAGGACAATCTGGCACGCTGCTTGCGGAAGCAATCGCGCGTTGAGCGCAGGTGTCGATAGTCCGGAGGGTACGAATGTGAACAGTCTGGGCACATTGTACGGCGCATGGCCGAGCGGCGCCCCGTTACAGGGCAATGGCGGTCTGCTCACGGGCCTGCGCCGCGCCTGCGCCGATGCAGCGCGCACGGGAGCGGCCTGATGTGCGCCGCGTACGCCGGGCCGCTTCCCACACACGGGCGGTTCGACTATCGCCCGATCACGCGGCGCGCCGATTATCGCTGGCCCAACGGCGCGGGCCTTGCGGTCTACATCGGCTTCAACATCGAGCATTTTGCCTTCGGCGAGGGCATGGGCGCGAATATCGGCCCCGCCTCTTCCCAGCCCGACGTGCTCAATTACGCTTGGCGCGAATATGGCAACAGGGTCGGCGCATGGCGCTGCCTCGAACTCTTCGACGACCTCTCCCTTCCCGCAGCGGCGCTGATCAACACTTCGCTCTATGACCACTGCCCGGAACTCGTCGCCGCCTGCGTCGCGCGTGGCGACGAACTCGTGGGCCATGGCCACACCAATTCTGAGCGGCAGGGCGTTCTGCCCGAGGCCGGCGAGCAGGACCTGATCGCGTCATGCCGCGAACGCATCCTGCACGAAAGCGGCGTGGCGCCATCGGGCTGGCTTTCGCCGTGGATCTCGGAAAGCCCTGTGACGAGCGACCTTCTCGCGGAGGCTGGCTATCGCTATACGCTGAACTGGTGCCATGATGACCAGCCCATGCCCATGCGCACGCGCAGCGGCGCAGACTTCTGGTCCGTGCCCTATCCGCAGGAGTTGAACGACGTTCCCATGATCGTGGCGCGCCAGATGGACGGCAAGGATTTCGCGCAGATGATCATCGACAACCTGGACGAGATGATGCGCCAGGCAAGACGCCAGCATCTCGTCATGGGACTCGCGCTGCATCCCTATATCGTTGGCCAGCCATATCGTTTGCTGCACCTGCGCAAGGCGCTCGAGCGAATAGCGGCTGCGCGCGACGCGAATCAGATATGGATGACCACGCCCGGCGCGATTTGCGCGCACGCGGCGCTTCAACATCACACATCCCGGACCGACCCATGAGCAGCCAATCGCAACGCAGGATCGATGACACGGTGGGCGCCTTCCTGCCAGACGGGCAATTCACCATCGAGGGCAAGCCGGGTGGTCCGCTGCACGGCCTCACGTTCGCGGCCAAGGATCTTTTCGACATTGCTGGAAAGCGCACCGGCGCAGGCAATCCCACCTGGCTCGAAACCCACCAGGCGCCGACGCGCTCGAGCCCGATCGTCGATGCGCTGCTTGCCGCAGGCGCGACGCTCGTGGGAAAGGTCATCACCGACGAACTGGCCTTCAGCCTGCACGGCGACAACATGCATTACGGCGCGCCCATCAACGCCGCCGCGCCCGACCGCGTTACGGGCGGTTCGTCCAGTGGCTCGGTCGCAGCCGCCGCCGCGCGCCTTGTCGATTTCACGCTCGGGACGGATACCGGCGGCTCCACGCGCGTGCCGGCGAGTTATTGCGGCGTGTGGGGCCTGCGACCCACGCACGGCCTGCTGCCGCAGGAAGGGCTTGTGCCGCTGCATCCACGTTATGACACGCCGACGTGGCTTGCCTATTCGCCGGACACTTTCCTGCGCGTTGCGGAAGTCCTTCTGCCGCGGTCCGACTTCAAGCCGCGCAAGCTCCTGCGCATTGACGACGCGCGCGCGCTCGCAGACGAGGAGTTCGAGGCGCCGCTTCAGCGCGTGCTCGATGCGCTCGCCCTGACGATTGGGAGCGAGCCGCAACCGGTGACCATGGGCGATGGAGACGGGCTCCACGCATGGCGCATGGCCTATGGAACCTCGGGCGCGTTCGAAGGCTGGTCTATCCACGGCGAATGGATCACGCGGTGCAAGCCGCAGTTTGCGCCGGCAATCGCCGCGCGATGGCGCGCCGCCAGCGAAGTCACGGCGGAAGCGGCCGCTGCAGCGCGCGCTGAGACGCAACGCATTCTTGAGCGCGTGCGCGCCATTGTCGGCGGCGACGGCGTCGCGGTCCTGCCCTCCGCGGCAAGCCTCGCGCCGTTGCGTGACGCCGATCCGGCGACCGTCGACGCAATCCGCCTGCGCACAATGGCGATCACCTGCATTGGCGGCATATCGGGCCTGCCACAGGTGAGCATGCCCTTCGCAACGCCGGACGGAACACCCATCGGCATCTCGTTGCTGGGCCCGGCCGGCAGCGATCTCGCGCTCGTACGCCTCGCCATCGAAACGCATCGCGCGGTTCAGACGGCGGGATTGGCCAGCTAACCAAAGCCCGGAGTGGCGGGCGCGGACTGTCCGAAGATATCGTGGACCGGCTCTCCGGCCACGTCGCGACACACACCGCAGGCGCTTTCCGCGTCTCGCCTTCCCGTGCGCTCTGTTGTAGGCTATCGCCATCGTGATTGAGCCGCCTTCCAAGAGCGGCCTTTCGAATGGAGAGAAGCGCCATGGCAAACGCCCATTCAGCCCGCCCGCGCCGCGCCTGCGCCGCCGCGGTTCCGTAATGATTCTGTTCCGACCCGGCGTTTACCGAAACGGGTGACGCCGTTGGCGTCGTGGCGAAGATCATGTCTTGGAGAAGATCATGACGTGGGGAAGATCATGACTGGAGTTACACGGGCCGCCCGCGTTTCGATGCACAACGACAACGCCCTGAAGATCGGACTCTTCGGCGCGAACTGCTCGTCCGGACGTGCGGTCACCCTGCTCGAGGAGAGATGGTCGGGTGAATGGAAAGACTGTCTCGCCCTCGCCCGGACCGCCGATGAAGCGGGCATCGATTTCATGCTGCCGATTGGCAGGTGGAAGGGCTACGGCGGCGACACCGACTATCAAGGGGCAACGCTTGAAACAGTCACATGGGCGAGCGGCCTGCTCGCGTCCACCAAGCGGATCACCGTGTTCGGCACAGTTCACGCGCCTTTGTTCAATCCGCTGATCGCCGCAAAGGAGTTCGTGACGGCCGATCAAATCGGCGAAGGACGCTTCGGGCTCAATATCGTTTGCGGCTGGAACGAAGGCGAGTTCGACATGTTCGGCGTCGCGCAGCGCGATCACGACCGCCGCTACGACTATGCTCACGAGTGGATCGACGTCGTGAAGCGGGCCTGGAGCATCGAGGGAAACTGGGACTACAAGGGCGAATTCTTCACCCTCAAGGGGGTGCGGATGAATCCCAAGCCCTTCGGCGGATCGCATCCGATCATCATGAACGCCGGCGCTTCGGCGAACGGACGCGCGTTCGCGCTCAAGAATTGCGACGCGTTCTTCACATCCGCCACGAGAACGGATCCGGAGAAGACGGCTGAACGGGTGCGGGACATCAAGAGCGAAGCGAAAGGCTACGGTCGTGAAATCGGCGTCTACACGGTGGGCGTCGTCACCTGCCGGCCGACTCAGAAGGAAGCGGAGGAGTATCATCACTACGCCACGGTGGAGCGCGCCGACTGGAACGCCGTGCGAGACATCCTGGCGCTCAAGAATATCTCTCCCGAGACCGTCGGTCAGGAAACCTATGAGGCGCAGCGCCGCGCCTATGCGAACGGGATGGGCGGCCTGCCGATCGTCGGTGACCCGGATCATGTCGCCGACGTGCTTGCGGGGCTCACCGCCGCAGGGCTGAGCGGCATCGGGATATCCTTTGTCAATTATGGTCGTGAACTGCCGTTCTTTGCAGACGAGGTTCTCCCGCGCCTGCAAAGGAAGGGTGTACGCGCCGCCAGAAACGGGAGGATTTGATGCGTCTTGTGTTGAGCGCCCTGGCGCTTTGCTCCGCTTTTACATGGCAGGGCGCGATGGGCCAGACCGCAGGTCAGTTGGAAGCCTATCCGACCCGCGCCGTGCGGCTCGTTGTTCCGTTCCCCGCAGGCGGCCCGACAGATGTTCTGGCCCGCGTGCTTGGCCAGCACATGGGCGATAAATGGGGACAGAGCGTGGTGATTGAAAATCGGCCGGGCGCAGGTTCCGCCGTCGCAGCAGCAGCCGTCGCGCGGAGCGAGCCCGACGGATACACCTTGCTCATGGCGATGGACACGACCCTCGTGATGAACCCGATCGCCATGAAATCGATCAACTACAAGGTCGATGACTTCGCGCCCATTTCACTCGCCGCATCGAATACGTCCATCCTCGTGGTTCCAGCCAACGGGCCAAAAACAGTCGAAGAGTTGATCGCGAAGGGCCGCGCCAATCCAGGAACGCTGAACTATGGCGCCGGCATCATCACCACCCGCCTTGCGGCGTTTCTCTTTTCCAGGCTCGCGGGACTTCAGGCCGTTTCTGTTCCCTACAACGGCAGCGCGGACGTGGTCCGCGCGCTCCTCGACGGCAGCATCGATTACGCAGTCGACGGAATCGCGCCGCACCTGCCCCATATCCGTGACGGGAAACTCCGCGTGCTCGCCAAGCTCGATTCCAAGCCCATCGAATCGCTGCCTGATGTCAGGCCGCTCGATCAGATCGCGAAAATGCCCGAACTCGCGGACATCGCGACGTGGGTCGGGGTCGTCGCGCCCGCCGGCGCACCTCAGCATGTGATCGACAGGGTGCGCGAGGCCGTGGTGGAAGCGACCAACAACGCAGACATCCGACGCAAGATGGCTCCGCTCGGAATTACCGTGACGAATAGCAGCCCTGCCGAATTCGCTGCGCTCATCAAGTCTGAAAACAAGCGCTGGGAGCCGGTGATCAGAGAAAGCGGTTTTGCAAACTGAAGCTACATGGGGCTCAGGCGTTTAGTCGACAGAACGCGACGCCCGGTGGTTGCTTCAGGAAACATGGGGAGGATGGCCATGCGAGCGGCACACCTGGTTTTGTCCGGCCTATTGTGCGCCGGGTGCTTCGGAACCCCAAGCGGCGCAGGCGCCGTCGAGAGCTTCTACAAGGGAGCGACCGTCTCGATCAACGTCGGCTCCGATGCTGGTGGAGGCTTCGATCTCGTTGCGCGCGTCGTTGCGCGTCATCTGGGCCAGCACATACCAGGCAAGCCTGCGATCATCGTTCGGAACATGCCTGGCGCCGGCGGCCTCGTGAACGCCAATTACCTTTACAATACCGCGCCACGCGACGGCACAGCGCTTGCTGCTCCTTTCAACACTGTTTTCCTGTTGCCACTGCTGGGTGATCCGGCAGCCAAGTTCGATCCGAGGGAGTTCACGTGGATCGGCAGCACGGACAAGCAACAGGGCATCTGCCTCACCTGGCATACAACTGCGTTCAAGACATTCGACGATCTCAAGAACCGCGAAGTCGTCGCCGGCACGACGGCGCCCAATGCAACGCCCGCCACATATCCGTTTCTCTTGAACACTGTTCTGGGAACCAGGTTCAAGATCGTCGGCGGGTATTCGACGGGCGGCGTTCGGCTTGCGCTCGAGCAAGGCGAGGTCGACAGCATCTGCGGAATGGCGATCCAGACGCACATGGCGGTCAGCCCGCAATGGTTCGACCGGAAGCTTGTGAATGTCCTGCTTCAATTCGGCCTCGAGAAGCACAAGGATCTCCCGGACGTACCCCTCGCGGTCGACCTGTTGAAAGGCGAGGATCTCGAGGTGCTGGAGCTTATCCTGATCCCCCATGAATTCGGCAGGCCGTTCGTCGCTCCGCCGCGCATTCCGGCTGATCGGCGGGACGCTCTTCGCGCGGCGTTCGATGCGACCCTCAAGGACCCCGCTTTTCTCGACGATTCCCAGAGGGCGAAGCAGTCGCTCGATCCGCTCAGCGGCGCGCAGATCGAGGCGCTTCTCAATCGGGCCTACAAGGCGTCGCCTTCAGCCGTCCAGCGCGCGGCGCGTATCCTGCGAGGACCGGAATCGGTAGATCAGAAGCGCTGAGCGATGCAACGTAGAGATCGAGGAGCCTGCGGCTCCGCATTAGCGGGAGGCAACATGATCAAGTCAGGTCCGCCAGGCGGCGCCATCGGGGGCGCTACTTATAAATTCTATGCCTTCCATGCTGTCATTCGAACGTTCAATCGAATTGCGGGTCGTTTGGCCTCAATCCTGTTCGCCCTTGCCCTCGCATGCGTCACATCGTCCAGCCGCGCGGCTGACTTCACGGGAAAGACCATCGATATCCTGATCGGTTTTGGTCCAGGCGGGGGGCACGACGCGTACGGCCGGGCGCTTGCGCAGTTTTACGGCAAGAATCTCCCCGGCGTGCCGAACATCGTCGCGCGCAACATGCCCGGCGCGGGCAGTCTCACTGTCTTGAACCACATCGCCACGATCGCGCGTAATGACGGGCTCACGCTTGGAACGTTCGATCCGCAATTGCTCGTGGCGCCGCTTCTGGGCACGAGCAATGCGCGGTTCGACGTCACCAAGATGACGTGGATCGGCAGCATTGTCGACGCCACCAACGTCTGCATCACCTGGGCTGAATCAGGCATTGCGACGTGGGACGATCTCATGTCCGACAAGCCGATCAGCTTCGGCGCCACTGCGCCCGCCGCTGCTCTCTACCAGCACACGGCCATCCTGCGGAACATGTTCGGATCGAAAGTGCGCATCGTCTCGGGCTACAAAGGGACGGCCGAAGTCCGGCTCGCGATGGAGCGCGGCGAAGTCACGGGCAATTGCGGAGACAATTGGGCGAGCCTGAAGAGCACCGCCGCCGATCTGTTGCAAGCCCGGAAGATTTTCATTCCCGTGCAGTTTGCCGTCAAGAAGCATCCCGAACTGGGCGATGTGCCGCTGGTGCTCGACATGGCGAAGACGGAGGAGGACAAGGCGGCGCTGAGAATTCTGCTCGGCGCGCAATCATCCGGGCGGCCCTATGCCGCGCCGCCCAATGTGCCCGCAGATATCGTCTCCGCGCTGCGCGAGGGTTTCGACAAGACCATGGTTGATCGCGACTTCGTCGAGTTCACACGCAGGGCCGGGCTCGACCTGCAGCCTATGGCGGGCGCACAGGTGCACGAGCTTGTCCTCGACATGTATCGCACGCCGCCAGCCGCGGTGGAGAAAGCGAAAGCGATGATCAAGTAATCCGTTGCGCGGATGAATCGCGCGCGGCGTTCCGCAGCGAACGATCGAGCCCGGACAGCAGGGCGCACACTGCATCGATCGTCGGAGTCGGGATGCCGTACTGGCGGGCGAAATCCTGCACCTGCCCCATCAGCGCGTCGACTTCCAGTGCGCGCCCAGCCTCCACGTCCTGCAGCATGGATGGCTTGCCTCCAAAGCGTCCGCGCGCCGGACTGACGATCGACGCGGGCGTGATCTCGCCACGCAGATCGCATCCGTCCGCGGCGGCGACGGCCAGCGCCTCCTCGATGAGCTTCATGGCAAGGGTGTCGAGGCCGGCCACGTCGGCAATGTCCTTGCCGGCAAGGCGGGTCAACGCTGCAACGGGATTGCCGCTGATGTTGGTCATCAGCTTGCGCCAGACTTCCTGCCTGATGTCGGCGGCGAGCACGCCCTCCATTCCGGCCGCGTTGATGAGCGCAACCACTTTGCTCGCACGCTCGGACGATGGGTCGCCAGGATCGCCGATCGTCCAGCGCTTGGCGCCTGAATGAACGATCACGCCGGGTTCGACGACATGGTTCGAGGAATTGATCACGGCGCCGAGCGCCCGCCCGGGACCGATGCTGCGCCACAGGGCCCCTGCGGGATCGACTCGTTCGAGATGACCTTCGTCGGCGCGCCCCTTGCGCCACCACCAAGGTATTCCGTTCATCGCGAAAAGCGCTGCGCCACCGGGCGCCATCAGACGCGCGATCTGTTCGGCGGCGACGGACTGCGCATGCGCCTTGAGAGTGACGATGACGAGATCCTGCGGGGGCAAGCTGTCTGGATTGTCCACCGCAGCAACCGGCCGTCCCGTGATCTCGCCCCCTTCCGTGCGCAGGGTGAGGCCGCGCGCGCGGATCGCCTCCAGTTGCGGCCCGCGCGCCACAACGGAAACTTCTGCGGCGCCGCTGGCAATCATCCGCGCGGCGGCATGCCCGCCGATCGCGCCTGCGCCGAACATGCAAACCTTCATCGCGACCTCGCCTCGTCTATCATGCTACGCGAAACTCGGCGAGGACGCCCTCGTCCACCACGATGCCAAGGCCCGGCCCATCGGGAACGGCGAGAAAGCCGTCTTTTGGAACGCCTGCCGCTCCGATAGGCGATTTCGCGAGATCAGCATAGTAGAACTCGGCGAGGCACTCGGAGTCCATCGCCGCAATGAGTTGAAGCGCCGCCGCGAGCCCGGGCCCGTGCCATGGCGAATGAGGTTCGGCCTGCACGCCGCGCTCTTGCGCCATCTGCAGCGCCTTCCAGCATTCCGTTATGCCGCCCATCTTGATCGGATCGGGTTGGATCACATCCACTGCGCCAGCGTCAAGAATGCGCTCCACGTCGAGCAGGTTGCCGAGGTTCTCGCCTGCTGCGACGGGGATTCTCGTCGTCGCGCGCAATCTTGCGAGCGCCTTGTAATCGTCGGGAGGAAACACCGGCTCCTCAAGCCACGTGAGGTCGTATGGCTCGAGGAGGCGCGCCATTTCAATAGCGGTGGGCAGATCCCACGTGCAATTCGTATCAAGCATGATGGGAAATCCACGACCTGCGACCTCGCGCGCAGCCGCAACGGTCTCGATCGTGCGCTCGTGCAGCTTGATCTGGCTGTAGCCACGCGCAATCGCGTCATTGCAGACCTTTCGAACATTGTCCGCTGTGTCGAGGCGCATCAGGCTGGCGTAGGCTGGAATGCGCGTGCGCGCGCCCGATGAGCCAAGCATGCGATGAATGGGGAGGTTTCGCGCTTTGCCCGCTATATCCCACAGGGCGATGTCAACTCCCGAAAGACCGAAGATCAGAGGGCCGTTCCTGCCGCTGCTCTGGACGCGCCGGTGTAGTTCGAACATCAGCGAGGAGATGTCGTCGCACTCGCGCCCCAGCAGCATGGGCCGGATAACTTTCTGAAGCGCGAAATGAGTGACCGGGCAGCAAGCGAAGCCGAAACATTCACCCCACCCGCTGACGCCTTCGTTCGTGTCGATCCGCACGTAGACCGCATCCAGCGTCGTACGCACGCCTCCAGAACCCTGGGATGGCTTGGGAGCGCCATGCTCGAAAGGAATGGCGATCAAGTACGATTCCAGATTCGTTATTTTCATCGTGGGTCGCCTGTGGTCACTTTTCGGTGCCGAGCAAAAGACGGGCCCGGCGCACCTGCGCCTGAGGACTGGCGTACAGGCGCGTGATCAATGCTTCCACCTGCGCCCCGTTGAGCGGATTCAATTCGAGCTTCTGCTTTTCAGCTTCCGCTATGAGCGCGGGGTCTTTCATTGACGCGTCAAAAGCCGCGCGCAGCAGCGCCACACGATCGGACGGGACGCCGACCGGGGCAAAGAAAGGCCGGCCCATCTGGTATTTATCAAAGATGATGGAGACAGCCGCGCGGTCGTTCTCATCCTTCAGGATATCCGAGAGAAGCGGCGCGTCGGCAAGATCGGGATGCCTTTGCCGGCCGATCTGCAGGAGCACCGAGATTTCCTTGTCCCTGTGGAGGTTCGGCCGCAGCGTCGCGACAGTCGCATAGGCCATGGAGGAGGCGTCGATCTCGCCGCCTTCAAGGGCAAGCAATTGCGCCGCGGTGCCCTTGTATCCGGTGATCAGTTTGATCTTTGTGCCAAGCAACTTGTTCATGATGGCGACGATGAGCGAGCCGTCCGTGTTCGGACCTGACGTGCCGACTACAAACTCCTTGGTCAACATGTCGTCGGCTGTGCGGATCTTGCTCTTGTGCCAGCCAAGCACGACGAACGTATCCTGCGCCGCGGTTCCAAGCCAGTTGAGCCTGGTCGCGTCGAAGTTCGCGGCCTTGCCTTCGGGCGAGAGGAGATAAAGCAGGCGTTCGAAGGCGACGCTCGATTGCGGCGCGCCGATCGCGGTTCCGTCCTTCGCGCCCATGTTGGCCAGCGCGTTCGCCATCGTGATGCTTCCTGCGCCCGGCTGGTTCTGGACGACGACGACGGGGTTGCCGGGAATGTGTTTCCCTATGTGGCGGCCGACGAGTCGCGCATAGGCGTCATATCCAGAGCCCGCATCCGACCCGACGAAGATCGTGACTGTCTTGCCTCGATAGAAGTCGCTCTCCTGCGCGTGGGCCGAGCCGGTCGTCGCGGCAGCGGCGAGGATGCAGATCGAAGCAAAACGCAGCATGACTGCTCTTGCACGCAATGGATGCGCCAGCGAAAAGGCCTGCAACAGTCTGGACCGCATGGCATCACTCCCAAACAGATCAGATCATTTCATAGTAGGAGCGCGAGCGTGCGCACACGCAATGCGCTTGATGTGCGCTGTGAATGGCTTGTCCGATCGACCGCCGCTGGCGCCGCATAAGCGTTGACGCTGCCCCTGCGGACAGCACGCGTTTCCTCCATGTTTTGTTCAAAGTTACGACAGAGTCGCCTTCCCCGCAAGGACTACGAGGGTAGGCCTGAAATCGCAGAGAGGCCCGCGTTTTCGATTTGGCGAACCGCGTCCGGCGCGCGCATGGCTGCGCACTTTCTAGAAAGACCTCATTCCACGCACGATGAGGAAAGCGCCGCCGATGACAACCATGGCGTCCATGAGCCCGGTGTGGACCTTGATGCTCAATCGTTCGGAAATCCATTTGGCCATGAAGGCACCCGGAATGCCGGACACGCCGATGAGCGTGGCCAGAGCCCATGATGAGAAGGGCAATTGGCCGTAGCTCTGGAACGTGGCGATCTTCACCAGGCCGACGATCAGGGAAATCACCGCGTCGGTTGCAATCGTCGCCGCGCCCGTGACGCCGAGGGACAACAGAAGCGAAATGAGGATGACGCCGGCGCCAGGCACACCGCCTGTCACGAGGCCGAACAGCGCACCCGAACCATAAACGGCCGAGGTGGACAAGGAGCGCTTGAAGCGGTTGAGAATGCGCCGCGCAGGAACGAGCAGGATCAGCGCGCTGCCGATGAGGATGGCGGCGCCGGGTCCGCTCAACTCCGAATAGAAGGCTGCGCCAAAATAGGAGAAGGGCGCGGCGACAAGCGCGATGCGCCAGACATGCGCCCAGGCGATCTCCTTGCGGAAGGCGACGATGCGCGAAAGGTTATTGAAGATAGCCGAGACGCCAAGCACTGGCACAACCGCTTGGGCGCCAATGAGCGGGACCAGAACGAGCGGCATCAAGAGCCCGGTTCCATAGCCGGCCACGCCGCCCACAATCGAAGTGACAAGCGCCGCAAGCGCGACGAGAACGAGTTCTTCGATGCTCATGCGACGAGAAGCGGCTTCAAGTCACGCATCGAACCCAGCGAATTGAGATTGCGACAGACGCTGATCAATTCCGCGCCGCGCCCTTGGCCGATGATCGGCGTCACCAGGTCGAGCGCCTTGGCTTCGATCTCCGCTGCCGCCATCGGATTGTCCGGCGTGCCTCGCACGGCGCGCGCATGATGGCGAAACGCGCCGTGGCTCGTCACGATTTCGACGATTGCCTGACGGGCCGGCCGCGCCGCGGTCAATTCGGCGCTCGCAACGAGATCGATCTTCTCGCGCACCGCCAGCACGGGGTGATCGTGCATGCGCGCCTCGTCATGCGTGCTATCGAAAGTCACCGTGCCATCCACCAGCGCAAGCGCGCACAGATGTTGCGCGCAGACGTCGGGCATTGAGCGATTGTCGACGATATGAATGCGATCGTCGGGCATGGTGATCGTCACCTTCTGGACATCGCTGGCGACGATTCCATGACGGGCGACCAACTCGGTCGTGGCGTCGAGAATGGACTGGATCGGCGATCCGACGCACCATTTCTTGATCGAAGCGCGCATGATCTCGTAGCGCACGCCAAGCTCTTCGATGAGCGCCTCGGGACGCGGATTTTCGCCGAAGGCGGTGAAGAAGTTATGCTGTCCGGCAAAGGGATCTTCGACTGCGGTGAAGCCGGCCGCCACCATCGACGAGCCAGCGACGGCGTTGCGCGCGGCCATGCCGCCGAAGTCGAAAGCCTTTTCCACGTGGTGCATGTCGCGTTGCCAGAAGGGAATGCCCGACGCCTGCTGCGCCGCGTAGGACAATGTGTGGCGCACCTGCCCGGGCGTGAATTTGTACAGCGCGGCGCAGGCCGCCGCGGCGCCGATTGCGGGCGCAAGCGAGTGGGTTGAATGGCGCGAAGTATCGGGACGCGCAAATCCGAGCGAGAGCGTCACGCGCGCGCCAATGTCATAGCCGAGCGCGACGGCCTGCATGAATTCTGTCCCGCTGGCGTCAACGCGCTCGGCCACAGCCAGAGCCGCGGGCACGATGGCGCATCCGGGATGGAACCGTCCCTCCAGATGGGAATCGTCCGTCTCGTCGCCATGCCCCGCCATGCCGTTGGCGAGCGCCGCCTGATCGGCCGGCACGCTGAGCCGCGTGCCGATCACGGTCGCAGGGCCGGCCCCATCGAGTTCCGCCACGTATTTCGATGCAAGCTGTCCCGCGCGCAGCCGGGAACCGGAAAGAATGGCGGCCAGTGTATCGAGGATATGAAACCCGGTTTTTTCAGCCACCTCGGCTGGCAACGGCTCTTTCGCAGCATCGGAAATGTAGACCGAAAGCTTTTCGGTGAGCGGAGAAATCTCGCTCTTGCCTCCGCCAGCCATGAACGCCCTCCGTTAGTTTCAATTACGCTGCGCTTTGCGCAATCGGCTCGCACCCGAGGCGAAGACCTCGCAAAATATAGATCATGCAGCCCGCAAAGACGCCATTGTCGCGTCTAGCAAGTTTCGTTCTCGCCGTATAGACTAAAGCCTGACTGATGGTATGAGCCAGCGGGGTCAACCCGCGGATCCAGTTTCCGGAGTGGAGGAAGAATGAGCGTGAAGGGAGCCCTCGACGGGCAGGTCGCCATCGTAACCGGCGGCGTGCGCCGCATCGGAAAGGCCATCGCCATGGCCCTTGCGGCCGACGGCGCAACAGTCGTCATCAACGCGTTGCGTTCTGCAGCAGAGGCCGAGTCCACGGCCAATGAAATTCGCGCGGCCGGAGGCAAGGCGCTCGTTCACCTGGCCGACATTGCCGACGAGGCGCAGGTCAATGCGATGGCCGAGCGCGTTATCGCGGAAACGGGTCGCATCGACATTCTGGTGAACAATGCCGCGATCCGTGGCGAAGCGCCGTTCCTCGACATGTCGCTGGCGCAATGGCGCAGCGTCACGAGCCCTATTCTCGAAGGCGCCTTTCTGTGTGCGCGCGCGGTATTGCCCGGCATGGTGACCCGCAAGTACGGCCGCATCGTCAACATCGGCGGAGTCAGCGCTCACCTGGGCGCTGCCGGACGCGCCCATGTGGTGACCGCAAAGACCGGGCTCGTTGGCCTCACGCGCGCGCTCGCCAGCGAATTCGCGCCGCACGGCGTCACGGTCAATTGCATCGTTCCCGGCAAGATCGGAGGCCATCGCTCGGCGACGTCCGGCAAGGGTATCGAGGGCGCGCCGCCTGTCGGCCGCGAGGGCGTTCCGGAGGACGTATCAGGCATGGTGCACACTATCTGCCTGCCGGGCTCGAGCTACATCACCGGGCAGACAATTCATGTCTCCGGCGGCCTGTTCATGCCCTGAGGCGCGCATGTCGAAACTCGCAACGAAATCGGACTACGGCGCGGCGCCGCTCGATCTGGGGATCACGAAGGCGCTCGCCGCCTTCCTTGCGCGTCTCGAATTCGACCAGTTGAGCGAAGAGGCGCGCCATCAGGCGCGGCGCGGAGTCATCGACTGGGCGGGCTGCGCGCTCGCGGGCGCAGGTCACCCGACAATCGCAAAGATACTCGAAGTCATGCGAAGCCTGAACGATGCGCCCCGCGCGAATGTGATCGCGCACAAGATGAAGATAGGCGCCGTGGAAGCGGCGACGGTCAACGGACAAATGGGCCATCTGCTCGACTATGACGACACCCACATGGGCGGCGTCGTCCTGCATGCGAGCTCGCCGATTCTCTCGGCGCTGTTCGCGCTGGCGCAGACCCGCGGCGGCTTCTCGGGCCGCGACCTTGCGGTGGCCTACGCGGCCGGGTTCGAAGCCGGTGTGCGCACGGGCCAGGCCGCGCCGGGGCATCATGACGGCGGCTGGCATCTCACCGGAACGCTGGGCTCCATCGCAGCGGGCGCCGCCTGCGCGCGCTTGTTGCGGCTTGATGAAAAGCAGATGGTTCATGCGCTCGGCATCGCCGCGACGCAGGCGGCCGGCATGCAGCAGAATCGCGGCACGATGTGCAAGAGCTTCCATGCCGGGAAGGCCGCGGCCAATGGCGTCATCGCCGCGTTGCTGGCCGAGCAGGGCTTTGAGTCCTCCGACGAGATCATCGAGGGAAAACGCGGCTTCTGCCGCATCTATTCAAACGTGGCCGCCCCGGAGAAAGTGACGGAAGCGCTCGGCGAGCGCTTTGAGATCGCGCGCAACGGGCACAAGCCCTATGCGTGCGGCGTCGTTCTGCATCCGGCGATTGACGCGGTCATCAAGTTGCGCGATCTCGTCACGATCGATCCCGGCTCCGTCGCGAGTCTGCGCGTGGCCGTCCATCCCGTCGCCGTGCGCATTACCGGCGTCTTGGAACCAACGACCGGACTTCAATCGAAGTTCTCGATCTATCATTCAGCCGCAGTCGCTTTTGTGGACGGCAATGCCGGCATTCCCCAGTACACAACCGAAAAAGCGCTCGACCCTGCGATAACAGCCCTGCGGCGCAAGGTGGAAGTCGTTGCTGACGAGAGTTTGCGTAACGACGAGGCGCGCGCGTATCTGACTCTGCAAGACGGACGCTCATTCGAGACCCATGTGGCGCATGCCTCGGGCACGGTCGACAATCCGATGTCGGACGCGGCCATCGTTGCGAAGTTCATTGCCAATGCCACGCCCGTTATAGGCGTGGACAACGCAATGCGCTTCGCTGACCTCTGCTGGAAGCTCGAGACGCTGGACGATGCGACCATCCTCGCCGACGCGCTGGCCTGAGCGAAAGAAGAACAAAAATGAACAGGAACATCTTGCGGGACGGCGATGTGATTGCGGGCGGGCTGACGGGCGCCCTGGGCGTCTACATCACCATGACGGCGATGAAATGGGAGATCATGGGTCCTGACGGCCCTGGGCCGGGATTCTTCCCGGTGGGCTATGGCGTCGCGCTCGTGGCGCTCTCACTCGTTCTCATTTTTCAGCGCGTCTTGGCGCAGCGCACACAAGATGAAACTTCATTCAACTGGGAGGGACTGCGTCGCGCGGCGACGGCCTGGTTCGCCTTCGCAGGCGCCGCCGCCCTGATGCCGATGATCGGCTTCTATGTTTCGCTTGGCCTCCTGGCGCTCGTCCTGAGCCTGACGGTTTTCCAGAAATCACTGAAAACCGCTCTCTTGAACGGCGCCCTCATGGCGTTGGGATTCTACATCGTCTTTGGTCTGGCGCTCGATCTTTCGCTGCCGACCGGACGGCTGGGTTTCTGAACGATGGATATCCTGTCCGGCCTCGCCCATGGATTTTCCGTCGCGCTCATGCCGAGCAATCTGCTCTGGTGCCTGATCGGTTGCTTTCTTGGCACCATCGTCGGCATTCTGCCGGGGCTCGGGCCGGCGGCCACCATCGCCATGCTGCTGCCGATGACATACAACATGTCGCCTGCGAGCGGCATCATCATGCTCACGGGCATTTACTACGGCGCAAAATACGGCGGATCGACCACGTCGATCCTGCTCAACATGCCGGGCGAATCATCATCCGTCGTCACCTGTATCGACGGCTATCAGATGGCCCGCAAGGGTCGCGCCGGAGCCGCGCTCGGCATTGCCGCCATCGCCTCCTTCATCGCGGGCTCGTTCGGCATCGTCGCGCTCAGCCTGCTGGCACCGCCCATCGCCGCCTTCGCGCTTTCGTTCTCCTCGCCCGAATACTTCGCCCTGATGGCGCTCGGGCTGGCGCTCGTCGTGTTGCTGGCCGGCGATTCACTCGTGAAAGGGTTGATCGCGCTGCTTGTCGGACTGTGGCTGACCAGCATCGGCACGGATCTGTTCACATCCCAATCGCGGTTCACATTCGGACAGACGTCGCTTCTCTCGGGGCTCGACTTCATGATCGTCGCCATCGGCGTGTTCGCCATCACCGAGGTGCTGGCGAGCATTCATGACCGGGAGGAAACGCAGGTTCTGCCGGTGCCGAAGGGCTTGCGCAACCTGCTGCCGAGCCGGGAAGAATTGAAGGCGTGCAGATTTGCCTTCGCGAACGGTTCGATCGTCGGCTTCATCATCGGCGTGCTGCCGGGCGCGGGCTCCAGCATCGCCTCGTTCATCTCCTACGGCATCGAACGCACATTCTCGCGCCATCCGGAAAAGTTCGGCACTGGCGTGCCCGAGGGAGTGGCTGCGCCAGAAGGCGCAAACAACGCCGATACAGGCGGCGCACTCATTCCGCTGCTGACGCTTGGCATTCCCGGCGGCGGGACGACGGCGATCCTGCTGTCGGCCCTGGTGCTGTGGGGCGTGAAGCCCGGGCCGCTGATGATGACGGAATCACCCGATGTGTTCTGGGGTCTCGTTGCAAGTCTCTACATCGGCAACGTGATGCTGCTCATCCTCAATCTGCCGATGGTGCCGCTCTTCGCGCAGATCCTGCGCATTCCCGTTTACGTTCTGCATCCGATTATCTTCGGAGTATCCATCATTGGCGCCTATTCGGTGTCGGGCCGCATCTTCGACGTGTTGCTGCTCGCAGGCTTCGGAGCCCTGGGTTTTGCAATGTCGCGGCTGAAATTCCCCGTCGCCCCACTGGTGCTCGGATTCGTTCTGGGCGACGCAATGGAGCGCGCCTTGCGCCAATCGCTGATGATGTCGCAGGGCGACCTGATGATCCTCGTGTCCCGGCCCATATCTGCCGCTATGCTGGCTTTCGCCGTGGCGGTCCTTTTCCTGCCGCTGCTGCCGCGCTTCCGCCGCCTGAAGGAAGCGGCGGGCTAATCAGAAATCAAAGTGACTCAACATGAGGGAGAGATGCCGATGAACAGACGCAGATTAATGGCCGCGCTTCTTGCAACCGGCGCCGCGCTCGGCGGGCCCTCCGCTGCGCTGGCGCAATGGAAGCCGACGCGCCCGATCGAACTCGTGGTCCATTCGGGCCCCGGCGGCGGCAACGACGTGATGGGACGCGCGCTCGCGGCAGCCATCGACGAGGCGAAACTCTCGCCCGTGCGTATCCAGGTGTCGAACAAGGTTGGCGGCGGCGGCGCGACGGCGGCTTCCTATCTCAACGAGAAAAAGGGCGATCCCCACGTCATCGGCATTTTCACCAGCGTCTGGATCGCCAACCCGCTGGTCCAGCAGGAAGCCAATGTCACCATGCGCGATCTGACGCCGATCAGCCTCATGGTGCTCGAACCCGCGCTGATCGTCGTCCGGGCGGACTCGCCCTACAAGTCGATGGCGGAACTGATCGGCGCCATCAAGGCCAACCCCGGCAAGATGAAGCAGTCCGGCGGCTCGCCGCTGGCGCGCGACGCGCTCGTTCGCACGGTCCTGCAGGCGAACACGGGCGGACGCTGGGCCTTCATCTCGTTTCCCTCCGGCGGCGAGCGCATTTCCGCGCTGCTCGGCGGACATGTCGACATGATGGTCATCGAACCGCAGGAAGCTGGCGAACTGATCCGCTCCGGCAAGATCCGCGCGCTCGCGCAGGTCACCGACAGCCGGCTTGCCTGAATTCAAGGACGTCCCCACCCTGAAGGAAGCAGGCTTCGATGTGCCAAGCCCGCCGCAACCGCGCGGCGTCGTCGGTCCCCCCGGCATGGCGCCGGAAGTCCTCGCCTATTACGTCGATCTGATAGCCCGCGCCAACAAGTCGCCCGGCTGGCAGAAATTCCTCAGAGATGGAATCCTCGAAGAAAAGCTGCTGGGGCCGAAGGAAACAGCGGAGTTCCTCGCCGGCACGGAAAAGCAGATGCGCAGCATCCTGAGCGATTCGGGCGTGAAGCTGGTCCGTTGAAGAATTGGTTTTAGTTAAAACTAGGAGCGGCGGAGTTTTCCGCCGCTTCTTTGTGTCAAATGACCGGACGGCGCGAAGTCGACGGCGACCTGCGCTTGCCGTTCACGAGCGGAAACGAGACGATGCCGGACGTGACAAGACCGAGGCGACCCCGCGCCTGGGTATCGCTCCGTCGAGCGTCTTGAACTGTTGCGCCGCAGGGTGTTCGCCGCCTATGTCGGCGATCGTCGGGGCGAACAGATCGGTGCGCCTGCTAGACGGCGCTTCCCACGACCAGATCATTGTAGAGCGATTCGAGCCTTCCGATGACCCTGCGCATGTTCAACACTTTTGCCGCATCTTCGATCGATGAAATCAAGGTCATGAGCTCTGCTCCCCGCCTTTCCCGGCATCTGCTTTCATGCGCCATCACCTCGCGCGCGCGCAGATCTACCGGGCTCTTCGACACTGTCTCGCTTTCAATCCGGCGCTAATGTTTCCGCGAATGGCCACAGAGAGGGCCGATCGAGCGCAGGCCGGCGATCACTGCGGTTCGATCTTCAATTCCTTCGCCAACTCCCGCCAGCTCTACTCGTCATCAGCAATGTATTTTGCGGTGCTCTCTGGAGTACCCGCGCCGCTGCTGCCCAGCCCAATGTCCCCTAGGCTGAGCCGTACTTAGGCTGTCATTTAAGCGTCCGTTATCGACTTCCTGCCGCCTGAACATCCGTTTGTGTTTTGCCTTTCAGTATTCTTTCCTATCAGTGCACTTGTCTCAATGTGAACTGAAACTGCAATACCGACTAAACAACCAGCTGGTGTTCAACAAGTCGCGTTAGCAGCGCGGCCGCACTACGCCTTCACAGATCCGGCGCATCCTGGGCGTGGAAGTCGCTCTCATATTGCAATGAGCGACGCCCACGCCTCTGGCGATCTCAACGATACATCACAATTGATAGATATAAGTAGGCGAAACACCGTGGGCCTTTGCAAGTTCTGAGACTGGAATACCCTTTTTTAGAGGTTAGGTTGAGTAGAGTTTCTCCCGAAATGCGAGGGCTTGCCAAGCAATTGAAGGCTTTGAGACGCCGGGAAATACGTCTGGAGAGGCGGACAATCCCGCGTGTTTCGGCCATCGACAAGCTGCGTCCGCATTTGTCGATGCTGATGGGACGGGGCGGCTTTCGGGCGCTGCTTGCGCGCGCGTTGGTGCTGGCCACCGCCGAGGTTCCTTGGCTGACTGCGGTGCGGGTGGTCACGGATGGAGAGCTGGAAGGGCTGGCGGTCGCCCAGACCTCGTTCGACGCCGCCGACTTCTCCGAAGGCGAGGTCGTCCTGCTGGCTCAACTGCTCGGACTGCTCGTGGCCTTCATCGGCCCGGCTCTGACCTTACGCCTGATCAACCAGCTATGGCCGCAGCTTTCGTTCGACGATGCGGATTTCAGCAATACGGCAAATAATGAGGAAGCCAAGTAAGATGGCCAAATCAGCCCAACCGAAGGCGCGCCTGAGCAGGCCACCCAAGGTCACGATCAACAAGCTTTCAACTGGGGTGCGCGGGCTCGACGACATCCTGGGCGGCGGCATCCCGGAGTTTTCGTTCAACCTGATCGGCGGCTCGCCGGGTTGCGGCAAGACCACGCTGGCCCACCAGATCGTGTTCGCCAACGGAACCGCGGACAGGCCGGCGCTCTATTTCACGGTGCTCGGCGAGCCGAGCATCAAGATGTTGCGCTACCAGCAGCAGTTCTCCTTCTTCGACGAATCCAAGGTGGGCGAGGCCATCCGCTTCATCAACCTGTCCGAAGCTGCCCTGGAGAACGATCTGAACGTGGTGTTGGAGGAGATCATGGCCAGGTCACCGCGGCCAACCCGCGCGTCGTGGTGATCGATTCATTCCGCAGCCTCGCGCGAAGGGCGACCGGCGAGGCGGGCGAGATGGAGGTGCAGGCGTTCGTCCAGCACCTCTCCCAGTTTCTGGTGAACTCGGAGGTCACGACGTTCCTGGTCGGCGAATACGTCCAGGACGAGATCCGCGACAATCCGCTGTTCACCATGGTCGACGGCATCCTCTGGCTTTCGCAGGTGACGGAGCGGAATTCCGTCGTGCGCAAGCTGCAGGTCCTGAAGCTGCGCGGGCAGGCCTCGGTGCCGGGATTGCACACCATCCGCATCACCGACGAAGGGCTGCAGGCCTTCTCGCGCACGCTCGGACTGGAAACCGCCAAGGCGAGACCCAAGCGGCGCAGTCGGCTTTCCATGGGCATTCCCGAGCTGGACAAGATGCTCGGCGGCGGCGTTCTCGAAGGGGACAGCGTCCTGGTGGCGGGACCTTCGGGCACGGGCAAGTCGGCGCTGGCGACCCAGTTCATCGGCGAAGGACTGCGCCGCGGGGAGCCGGGCATCATGGCGATCTTCGAGGAGCGTCCCGATGGCTACATCCATCGGGCGGACGCGTTCGGCCTCAATCTGAAGGCCGCGCAGGAAGCCGGAACCCTCGAGATCCTTTACCTTCGTCCCCTCGACCTGTCGGTCGACGAGACCATGCAGGCGATCCTCGACGCCATCAAAAGGGTCGGCGCAAAGCGCGTGGTCATCGATTCCCTGGTCGGCTTCGAGATGGCGCTGGCGCCCGGCTTCCGCGCCGACTTCCGCGAGTCGCTCTACCGCATGATCGGGGCGCTGACCGGCGCGGGGATCACGATCCTCAGCACGGTCGAGGTGGAGGACAACTTCACCTCCCTCCAGTTCAGCCACTACGCGATGTCGTTCCTCACCGACGACATCATCCGGCTGCGCTATGTGGAGATCGACGGCCAGCTCCGGAAGACGATGGTCGTCATCAAGATGCGCGGCGGCAACCACAGCAAGGACATCCGCGAATATATCATCAACGACGAGGGGGTGGTCGTCATCGATCCGCGGAATACGGACTACAGCCAGTTGAGCACCGGGATTCCGGTTCGGACCGGCCCGCGCAGAGCGCAAGAAGACGAAAGCCCACCAGAGCCGAAGGCTCGCGAGTAATGTCGACATCGAAGGTCGCGGACCCAACATTCGGCTTCGTTGCTCGCCGATCTTCCGAGCTCCTTCGACCATGCGCCCTGGGCGGTGACCGAGCTTTCCGGAGAGGCGCATATCGTCCGCTACGCCAACTCCGCCTTTTGCCGACTGATCGGACAAGATCGCGGGACGAGGTCATTGGGAGACCGTTCGAAAGCTTGTTGCCGCCAGCCGACAAGTGCCCGTCGCTACTGGATCGCGTCTTCCGCACCGGCGCAGCGGCAAGCTACATAGCGGAAGAGCAGGAGGCGCCTCTCCCTCTCCTATTTTCCTACAATTTGTGGCCCGTCATGGCCGACGGACGGACGGCGGGCGTCATGATCCAGGTGAACGAAACAGGGCCGCTTCACGAGACGAGGCAGGCTATCAGTCAGGCCTTGCTCCTTGGAGCCCTCCGCCAGGATGAACTGATCAGGGCCGCCGATTTGGCAAATGTCCAGCTGCGGACCGAGATCAGCGAGCGCATGGAGCGCGAAGGCGACGCCAAGATGCTGACGAACGAGCTTGCACATCGGGTCAAGAACAACCTGCAGGTTGTCGCCTCCCTGATCGGCAACGAGATCAGACGGACGCCAGAGCCTTGGGTGCAAGGCTATCGCGCTACGCAGGACCGCATCATGGCCATCGCCGAACTCTATGACCTGATGTCGCAATCCAGCCGCGAGCGCACCGTCGACCTGAAGGGATATCTCACGAAAATTGCCATGACCTTATCGGCGAGCTTACTGGGAGGCACATCCGGCATTCAAATAGCGGTCGACGTAGAAGCACTTGAGATTGATGCCGAGCGCGGCGTGCCATTCGGCCTGCTGGTCAATGAGCTGATCACCAATGCGGTCAAACACGCGTTTCCTGATGGCGTCGGGCTCGTCACGCTTGCCGTCCGAAGAAGCGGGAACGAGATCGAGCTGCGGGTCACTGACGATGGGATTGGCATGGCTGCGCAAGGGCAAGGACGCACGCCTGGTAAGCATGGTTCCGATTATGTGGCGATCTTCGTGCGTCAGCTTCGAGGCGCCCTTGTCACGTCGGCGACGTCAGGAGTTGGGACGAAGGTCAGCATACATTTTCCTTTAGAGCCCAATCCGGGAACGCTGCCCCGCTTTTGACGTCCACGGGAACAGGCCCTTTTGGCGCCTTGTGGAGGCAGCCTCGGGATTGCAGCAGAGGCGAAAGGTGGCGCCGGAAGGCGATTTGTCGCCGGTGTCTTTGCCCCGATTAGCTAACGGAATTCTTTGCGTCGCCACCGCGCGTGGGGCCCGATTACAGAATCTTGACGTTCGTCCTTTGGCGCTTGCCGGAGCATTTGCAGGTAATAAAATTCCTATGAGACCAAATCCGAGGGAGCCTATCCCCGTAAATCCTGCCGGCGGTTTCGCACCGACAAGAAAAGCTCGATAAACCAGGGAGAGTATCGAATGCGGGCTGTACAAGCGCCAGTCCGGACTTGCTCGGCATATATTGAGAGAGGCGCTTATGGCCGTCGCGCCGTATGCCTGTGACGAGTTGGAGCTGAGACTCGGCGAAGCACTTTCCGAAGGCTCGTAACCCTCGAAATTGCGAATCTTCACGAGGCTTTCGGGATCGCTGAGAAGGGCCTCATCCGTTCGCCCGTGTGCTTGGTTTAATTGGTGGAGCCAGACGGAATCGAACCGACGACCTCTTCAATGCCATTGAAGCGCTCTCCCAACTGAGCTATGGCCCCACTTTTCCGGCATGACCGGCGCCGGAAGCTTCCGGTGGAGCTTTCCGCAAATCTCGTGAGAGAATTCCGGAAAGAAAAGCGGTCCTTCGGGGCGGACCGCTGCGGCGCGGTGATCTCCGCGACGGCGCTCGATATAGACGGAACGCGGACGCTCCACAAGCCCGCCGATGGCCCTGACGGGGGAAAAACCCGTTCAGGGCCGCCCGCTCACGTTTCCTCGTCGTCCTCGATGTCGGAATCGATCAGGTCGGACACGTCGTCGCTGTCCTCTTCCTCTTCCTCGAGGAAGGTTTCGTCGGCGGCGCCGTCGTCCTCGATCTCGATGTCGTCGGTGACGACAGCGGCGTCCTTCTCCTCCTCGGCCGCGGCATCGTCCAGCGAGACGATCTCGGGACCCACGGGATCGACCTCCGCCTCGTCGTCGGCGACAGCGGCTGCGGGGCGGGCCGCGGCGCGCGTGGCCGCCGCCACCTGGAAGGTCGCGCCGCACTTGGGGCAGATGATGGGATCGCGATTGAGGTCGAAGAATTTAGCGCTGCAGCTCTGGCATTGGCGCTTGTTGCCGAGTTCGGGTTTGGCCACGTGACAACTTCCCTGAGGCGAAGACTGCAAAATCCATTTCAGACGCCCGCGACGCTCGCGCCCGGACGAAATCCGGTTGTCCGGTTAGTCGCGCCCCGTCCCCGTGTCAAATGGGAAAATCGCGATTGCCCAGCCGTAATGACAGGCGCCGCCGCAGCGTGTTACGAGCGCCCCGAACCCTGATCGAGCGAGGACACATGCAGGCCGACAGTTCCCGCGCTTCCGCGCCCTCGGGCCACGGACCCGCCCACCCCCTTTCGGCCGCCGCCGGCGCGCCCCTGAAGGGCCGCCTGCGCCCGCCGGGGGACAAGTCCATCTCCCACCGCGCGCTCATCCTGGGGCTGCTGGCGAAGGGTCGCACGACCGTGGAGGGCCTGCTGGAGGGCGAGGACGTGCTGCGCACCGCCGCCGCCTGCGCCGCCCTGGGCGCGGAGGTGGAGCGGCTCGCGCCGGGCCGCTGGCAGGTGGACGGGTGCGGCGTCGGCTCCCTCCTCCAGCCGGAGGGCGTCCTCGACTTCGGCAACGCCGGCACGGGCACGCGGCTGATGATGGGCGTTGTCGGCGGCCATTCCATCGAGGCGACGTTCGACGGCGACGCCTCCCTGCGCAAGCGGCCCATGCGTCGCATCCTCGATCCGCTGACGCTCATGGGCGTGCGGGTGCTGTCGGAGGCCGAGGGCGGCCGCTGCCCCATCACCCTGCGCGGCACGAGCGAGCCCGCGCCCATCGAATACCGCACGCCCGTGCCCTCGGCGCAGCTCAAATCCGCCATCCTGCTCGCCGGGCTCAACTCGCCCGGCCGCACCACCGTCATCGAGACCGAGGCCTCGCGCGACCACACGGAAAAGATGCTCGCCTATTTCGGCGCCAGCGTCACCAGCACGCCGGACGGGCCGCACGGCCGGCGAATCACGCTCGAGGGCCGGCCTGACCTGAACGCGCGCGATGTCGTCGTGCCGGCCGATCCCTCGTCCGGCGCCTTCGCGCTCGTGGGCGCGCTGATCGTGCCGGGCTCTGACGTCGTCATCGAGGGCATGATGATGAACCCGCTGCGCATCGGCCTCATCACGACGCTGCGTGGAGATGGGCGGGCAGATCGAAACGCTCAATTCGCGCATCGAGGGCGGCGAGGACGTCGCGGACCTGCGCGTGCGCCACAGCGCGCTCAAGGGCGTCGACGTTCCCGCCGAGCGCGCGCCTTCGATGATCGACGAATATCCGGTGCTCGCGGTCGCGGCGTCCTTCGCGAGCGGCGAGACGCGCATGCGCGGCCTGTCGGAATTGCGCGTGAAGGAATCCGATCGCCTGGCGGCGGTGGCCGCGGGGCTGGACGCGGCCGGCGTGAAGAACCGCATCGAGGGCGACGATCTCATCGTCACGGGCGGCGCGGGCAAGGTCGCGGGCGGCGGCATGGTGGCCACGCACCTCGATCATCGAATCGCCATGAGCTTCCTCGTCATGGGCCTGGCGTCCGACAAGCCGATGAGCATCGACGATTCCTCGATGATCGCCACGAGCTTCCCCAGCTTCCAGCCGGACATGGAAAGGCTGGGGGCGAAGTTCGGGTAAGGGTCCGCTTCCCTCTCCCGCGCGCGGGAGAGGGTGGGCGCCGGAGGCGCTCGGGTGAGGGCGGCGCCGCGTATGCAATGCCGAATGAACGAGCGCTCGTGACAAGGCCCTCATCCGACCCTGCTTCGCAGGGCCACCTTCTCCCGCAAGCGGGAGAAGGAAGTCGCGCGTGACGATTGTGCTTCGATAGAAAAGGCCGCTCTTCCCTTCTCCCGCTTGCGGGAGAAGGTGGCCCTTGCGCAGCAAGGGTCGGATGAGGGCGCCTTACGCCTCCAGCACCTGCTTCGACTCCACCGTCGAATCGGCGCGCAGGCGGTAGACCACCGGGATGCCGGTGGCCAGTTCGATGCCGGGGATCGTCTCGGGCGTCGCGCGCTCGAGCACCATCAGCAGCGCGCGCAGCGAATTGCCGTGCGCCACGACAGCGGTGCGCTCGCCGCGCAGCACGCAGGGCAGGATGTCCTGGCAGTAGTACGGCAGCACGCGCGCCAGCGTGTCGCGCAGGCTTTCGCCGCCGGGCGGGGGCGTGTCGTAGGAGCGGCGCCAGATCATCACCTGCTCTTCACCCCACTTGAGAGCGGCCTCGGCCTTGTTGAGGCCCGACAGGTCGCCGTAGTCGCGCTCGTTGAGGCGCAGGTCCTTCACCACCGGAAGCGACGACTGGCCGAGTTCCTCCATCACGAGCTGCGTGGTGTGCTGGGCGCGCGAGAGCGCCGACGTGAAGGCCTTGTCGAAGCCGACGCCGATCTTCTTGAGGCGCTTGCCGGCCTCGCGGGCCTCGGTGATTCCCACTTCCGTGAGGCCGGGGTCCTTCCAGCCGGTGAAGAGGTTCTTCAGGTTCCAGTCGCTCTGGCCGTGGCGGATGAGGACGAGTGTGCGGTCCATGTTCGCTCCATAGGAAGGGCCGCCTCGCGGCCGCTTGAGTGATCCCGTTCAGGCGTCGGAGAGGCCGAGCACGTCGGCCATGGTGTATTCGCCGGGCTTGGCGCCGCGCGCCCACAGGGCGGCGCGCACGGCGCCGTGCGCGAAGATGCTGCGGTCCTCGGCGCGGTGGCTGAGGACCAGCCGCTCGCCGGGGCCTGCGAAGATCGCGTCGTGGTCGCCCACGACCGTGCCGCCGCGCAGCGCCGCAAAGCCGATGTCGCCGTCGCGGCGCGCGCCCGTGTGCCCGTCGCGCGAGCGCACGGACTTTTCGGAGAGCTTCACGCCCCTGCCCTGCGCCGCCGCCTCGCCCAGCATCAGCGCGGTGCCCGAGGGCGCGTCCACCTTCATGCGGTGGTGCATCTCGACGATCTCGATGTCGTAATCGAGCCCCAGCGTCGCCGCAGTCTTGCGCACGAGACCCGCGAGCAGGTTGACGCCCAGTGACATGTTGCCGGAGCGCACGACGATGGCGTGACGCGCGGCGGCGGCGATGGCGGCCAGATGCGTCTCGCCCAATCCGGTCGTGCCGATGACGTGCACGATGCGCGCCTGCGCGGCGAGCCCCGCGAGTTCGACGGTGGAGTCGGGCGCGGTGAAGTCGATCACGCCGTCGGCGTTCATCGAGCGCGGCCAGCGGATCGGTGGTGACAGGCACGCCCAGCGCGCCGACGCCCGCGAGAATGCCCGCGTCATAGCCCAGCGATGACGAGCCCGGCCGCTCCAGCGCGCCGGAGAGCTTCGCGCCATCCGCAGCATGGATCGCCTGCACGAGCATGCGCCCCATGCGTCCGGCGGCGCCGGCGACGACGAGCCGCATATCGCTCATGGCTGACTCCCGATGGTGAAAAAAGGATCGGGCGGTCTATAGCCGCCCGACGCCGGGTTGGGAAGGATCACGGCCCTTCGCAGATGACGATCTCGCCCTCGGAAGCGCCCTTGCGGTACTTGGCGGCCTCCTGGTACTCGGGCGAGTTGTAGCATTCGAGCGCCTTGTCGTAGCTTTCGAACTCGATCACCACGTGGCGGCTGCGGATCGCGCCCTGCAGGCCCTTGTAGCGGCCGCCGCGCACGATGAAGTTCGCGCCGAACCTCTTGAAGACCTCGCCGGTGGCGGCCTTGTACTTCTCGTAGGTCTCGGGATCGCTGACATCGTTGTGCGCGATCCAATAGCCCTTCGGCATGGGTTTTCCTCCAAATCGGGGCCGGTCGCGGCCCCCGTCACACCGCTGTGATAATCCGGGTGTAGGGAGATGCCTAGTCGCTGATCCGCGGGTCCCCCAAGACATTCCGCGCGCCCCCCAGCGGCGCTTGACGCCGGGCCGGATGTACGCCCGGCGTCTTTTTTTTAAAGCTGCGGACCGGCGCAGGCGGCGGCGATTTCCGTGACGATCGCCTGCGCCGCCGCCTTCGGGTCCGGCGCCTGGGTGACCGGGCGGCCCACCACGAGGTAATCGGCGCCCGCGGAAATGGCCCGGGCGGGCGTCATGACGCGCTTCTGGTCGGCAAGGTCCGCGCCGGCCGGGCGCACGCCCGGCGTCACGAACAGCATGCCGGGGCCCAGGAGGGCGCGCATGGCGGCGGCCTCTTCCGGGGACATGACAAGACCGTCGATGCCGCATTCGCGGGCCTGCGCGGCGCGGCGGGCGACGAGGTCCTTCACGCCGAAGGCGAAGCCGGCCTCCTTCAGGTCGGAATCGTCGTAGCTCGTCATCACCGTGACCGCGAGCAGCCTGAGCGGCGAGCCCTTGGCCGCGCCGGCCGCCGCCTTCATGGTCTGCGGGTAGGCGTGGACGGTGAGAAACGTCGCGCCAAGCTCGGCGACCTGCTCGGTCGCGCGGGCGACCGTGTTGGGGATGTCGTGCAGCTTGAGGTCGAGGAAGACCTTCTTGCCGGCGCGGGCGAGCTCGCTGACGAGCGGCAGGCCGCCTGCGTAGGTCAGTTCGAGGCCGACCTTGTAGAAGGTGACCGCGTCGCCGAGGCGCTCGACCATGGCCGAGGCGGCGCCGACGGACGGCAGGTCGAGGGCGACGATCAGCTTGTCGCGGACGGCGTTCGGAATGGCGGACATGAGGATGATCCCGGCGAATGTTCGGGAGAAAGCGCGCCTGTTTCACGCGATTGGCGGACGGGGTCAAGCGCCGCGCGCAGGCGCCGCCTCAGCGGTCGCGGCGCTCGCCGAGCTTGCGGATCATTTCCAGCGCCGGGTTGTCGCGAACCTCGTCGCGCACGCGCGTTCCGCGGCCGGCGATGTCGATGCGCACGCGATCCTTGGCGAGGCGGATTTCCGTCTCCAGCCGGTCGCGGGTTTCGAGGATTTCGTCGCGCACGCGGTTCGTGTGCTTCTTGATGTTGCGGACGAGGCGCTGGGCGACATTGGCGCGACGCGGCACCGGCGCGGAGGCGGGGCGGTAGCACCACACGCGCGCGGGCGGCAGGTTCAGCCACACGGGCTGCGACGCCTCGGCGGTGTACGACACGCCGCCGGCGGCGCGGCGCGGGATGGGCGACAGCATGCCGTAGGTGAATTGCACGAAGACGCCCGTCGGCGACAGCAGGTCGAAGGCGTCGGCAAGCAGCGCGACGCGGTCGGGATCGGGGCGGTTGAGCAGCGGCAGGCTCGAAACGACGGCGGCGGCCGGGGCGTCGAGGACGCCTGCCAGCGTGTCGCGCAGGTTGTAGGCGTCGCCCTGCACGACGCGAACGCCCGGGAAACGGCGCTCCAGCAGACGGCAGAAGGCGGGGTCGTATTCAACGAGGATCAGGCGGGAGGGATCGAGCCCGCGCTGGAGAAGGGCCTGCGTGACCGGGCCGGTGCCGGGTCCAAGCTCGATGACAGGGCCGTCGGAGGCGACGTTGACGTAGCGGGCCATGGCGCGGGAGAGGAAACGGCCGGACGGCGAGACCGCCCCCGTGGCCACGGGGTTCTCGAACCACGCCTTGATGAAGCGGGCCTCGTCGGCGAACCGTTCCTGGAATGCGAGGGCAATCCGTGACTTGTTGCCTGCGCCTGTTTGTTTGTTCTGGGTACGCACTGGACGTTTGGCCTCAGATCACGCTTCCCCGCGGAGGCACACTAGTCGCCTACAATCGGTTCTTCGTCAAGAAAGCGTCACGGGAAACCCGGGGCCCGGCGCCGGGAGAAGTGCGGTGAGGCCCTCCGGGCTCGATTTTGCGCGCGCCCCCGCTGGCGCCGCGCTCGCGCTCCATCATATTGACGGCGATGATCGAACTCGCCCCCGGCCTGCGCCATCTGCCCGGATTCCTCGACCGCGCCGAACAGGTAACCCTGGTCGCGGATTTGCGCGCCGCCGTCGCGGCCGCGCCGCTGTTCACCCCGCGCATGCCGCGCACCGGCAAGGCGTTCTCCGTCCGGATGACCAATTGCGGGCCGCTGGGCTGGGTGTCGGACGCGGCGGGAGGATACCGCTATCAGCCGACCCATCCCGAAACCGGCGCGCACTGGCCCTCCATTCCAGCGCTGGCGCTGAAAGCATGGCGGACGGGCGGTTATCCACAGCCGCCGGAGGCGTGCCTCGTGAACTTCTACGATGCGGGCGCGCGCATGGGCCTGCATCAGGATCGCGACGAAGCCGCGCTCGATGCGCCGGTCGTGTCGATCTCGCTGGGCGATTCCTGCCTCTTCCGCTTCGGCGGGCCCGAACGCGGCGGACCGACGAAATCCGTGCGGCTGCATTCGGGCGACGTCGTGCTGATCGGCGGGGCGTCGCGCCTGTGCTTCCACGGCGTCGATCGCATCATGGGCGGTTCGTCGACGCTGCTGCCCAATGGCGGGCGCATCAATCTGACGTTGCGGCGCGTCACTCAGCCGTGACGTTTGCCGCCGGGGAAGGCCGGCAGCGACCAGTCACGGGTGATGGCGAGCGCGCGCAGGACGAAACCGGCCGACAGGCCCGCGAGCGCGCCAAGGCTCGCAGGATAGCCGATGTGAAACGCCGCCACGTAGACCGTCGCGCCCAGCGCGGCGGCGGTGACGTAGATTTCGCGCCTGAGCACCAACGGCACCTCGCGGGCGAGCACGTCGCGCGCGATGCCGCCGAACGTGGCGCTCAACGTGCCGAGCACGACGGCGGTGACCGGATGCGCCCCCGCGACGAGCGCGGTCTGCGCGCCGCTGACGGCGAAAATCGCGAGGCCGAGCGCATCCGCCCACAACAGCGCGCGCGTGAAATTCGCATTCGTCGGCGCGTACCGCGCGCCGAGCACGAAGGCGGCAAGGCCGACGCAGATGCAGATGAGCGGGTTGGTCGGATCGGCGATCCACGACACGGGACGTGCGAGCAGAACGTCGCGCAGCGTGCCGCCGCCGATGCCCGTCACCGCCGCCAGAAACGCAAAGCCGAACGGGTCCATGCGCTTGCGCGCCGCCGTCAGCGCGCCCGACAGCGCGAACACGGCGACGCCGAGCGCTTCCAGCCAGATCGGGAAGTGCGAGCTCACGCGTCCGGCGCGCCGGACTCTTCGCCGTTGGCCGCCTTGGGTCCGCCGCGCGCCACGCCGACTTTCGCCGGGCGCAGGCAGCGCTCGCCGATGGAATAGCCGTCCTCGACGACCTGCATGACCGTTCCCGCCGGAACGCTGGGATCGGGCACTTCGAACAGCGCCTCATGCATGTTGGGGTCGAACTTCTGACCCTGCGGCTCCAGCTTCTTCACGCCGTGGCGCGCGAGGCGGGAAAGGAAGTCACGCTCGGTGAGTTCGAGCCCTTCGACGAGGGTGCGCAGCGGACCGTCGGGCTCGCGCGCGTCCGCGGGCACGCTCTCGATGGCGCGGCGCAGGTTGTCGGCGAACGCCACCATGTCGCGGGCGATATTGGCGACGCCGTATGTCTTGGCGTCGGAGACTTCCTTCTCCGTGCGGCGGCGCAGGTTCTCCATCTCGGCCAGCGTGCGCAGCACGCGGTCCTTCATCTCGACGTTCTCGGCGTTGAGCTTTTCGATCACGACGGCGGGATGCGGCTCGCTCTCGGCGCCCGCCTCGGCCTGGGGGGCGGCGTCGTTCGCCGGCTCGGGGGTCTGGTCCTTGTCGGTCATCATCCATCCGTGAGGAGAAGGTGCGTCGGCCCGGATATCAGGTCGACGGCTGCAAAAATCAAGCTTGAGAAGCGGCTCAGGCGCTGGCTTGAGCGCTGGGCTGCCGTTTCCGGCCGGGCCCCTTGGGCGCTGCCGGGGCCGGCGCGCCGAAGACGTCCGTGAGCGCCTTGCGTATGGCGGCCTGCCGGGTCTGGTTGACGATCTTCAGCCCCGTGATGTCGGTGACGTAGAAGGCGTCGACCGCCTTTTCGCCGAAGGTGGCGATGTGCGCCGAGCCGATGTTGAGGTTGAGCCGCGACATGGCGGAGGTGAGATCGTAGAGCAGGCCGGGCCTGTCGAGGCCGGAGACCTCGATCACCGTGTACTGGTTCGACAGATTGTTGTCGATCGTCACGTCCGGGGCGAGCGGGAACGTCTGCTCGCGGCCCGATGGCGCCTTGGTCTTCTCGGCCATCGCGTCGGTGAGGCGGATCTCGCCGCGCAGCGCCTTCTCGATGACCTTGGCGACGCGCTCGCCGCGGCGCAATTCGTCCTCGTCGCGATCGAACGCGCGGCTGATGGAGATCGTGTCGAGCGCCAGCCCGTCCGTCGTCGTGAAGATCTGCGCGTCGACGATGTTGGCGCCCGCCGTGGCGCACGCGCCGGCGATGATCGACAGCAGCCGCGGATGGTCCGGCGCGACGACGGTGAGTTCGGTGACGCCATGAAACTCGTCGGTCGCAACTTCGGTGGCGAGCGATTTCATCTCGACCTCGCACAAGCGCAGCAATTGCGCGTGCTTCACCTTGTGGGCGAGATCGACCTTCAGCCAGTAGGCCTGATAATGGCGCGCCGCGTAGGCGTCGAAATCTGGATCGGACCAGAGCGGCAGGGCGCGGCGCAATTCCTCCTGCGCGCGCTCGACGCGCTGCTTGCGGTCGATGGCGGAATGCCCGCCGGTGAGAACCAGTTCCGTCTCCCAGTAGAGCGTGCGCAGGAGCTGGCCCTTCCAGCCGTTCCACACGCCCGGACCCACCGCGCGGATGTCGCACACGGTGAGGACCAGCAGCAGTCGCAGCCGCTCGATCGTCTGCACCGTCTGAGCGAAGGTCGGCGATCGTGCCGCGGATCGGAGAGGTCGCGGCTCTGGGCCGTGTTCGACATGACGAGATGGTTCTCGACCAGCCAGGCGACGTTTTCGGTCTCGGCGCTCGACAGCCCGAGCCGCGGGCACGAGCTTGACGCGCGACGCGCGGCGCCGGCGATGGAATGGTCTTCGGGCCGGCCCTTGGCGATGTCGTGCAGCAGCAGCGCGACGTAGAGCACGGTGCGGTTGGCGATCGAGGCGATGATCTCGCTCGCCACCGGATGCTCCTCGCGCAGGCGGCCCGATTCGATGGACGACAGGATGCCGATGGCGCGCAGCAGATGCTCGTCCACCGTGTAGTGGTGATACATGTTGAACTGCATCATCGCGACGATGCGGCCGAAATCGGGAATGAAGCGGCCGAGCACGCCGGCCTCGTTCATCGCGCGCAGCACGGGCTCGGGCGAATTCTTCGAGGTGAGGATTTCGATGAAGAGTTTGTTCGCCGTCTCGTTCCTGCGCAGCCTGTCGTCGATCTTCTTCAGCGACAGCGTGACGAGCCGCGTCGCATCGGGATGGATCGGCATGGCGTGGCGCTCGGCCAGCCAGTAGAGGCGCATGAGGTTGACCGGATCGCGCTCGAACACGTCTGGGCCCGCGACGGTGATGCGATCGACCTCGACGGCGAAGCCGTCGGCGCCGAGCTTCTTCTGCGCCGGCCGCTTCAGCGCGCCCATGAAGCGGTCGAGCATCGCGCGCGGCTTGGCCTGCTTTTCTTCGAGCGCCGCGCAGACGATGGCGGTCAGGTCGCCCACATCCTTGGCGACGAGAAAATAATGCTTCATGAAGCGCTCGACGTCGGACAGGCCGCCGTGCGTGACATAGCCCAGAAGCTGCGCGATCTGGCGCTGGTAATCGAAGGTGAGGCGCTCTTCGGCGCGGCCGGTGATGAAGTGCAGGTGCGAGCGCACCGTCCAGAGGAATTCCTCGCACTTGTGGAACGTGCGGTACTCACGCTGGGTGAACAGGCCGGCCTTCACCAGCTCTTCGGCGTCGCGCACGCGGTACACGTACTTGGAAATCCAGAACAGCGTGTTGAGATCGCGCAGGCCGCCCTTGCCTTCCTTGATGTTGGGCTCGACGAGATAGCGCGAGGCGCCGGCGCGCGCCACGCGCGCGTCGCGTTCGGCGAGCTTGGCGGACACGAATTCGGCCGCGGTCTTGCGCACGACTTCGTCGTCGAAGCGCGCGCGCATGTCTTCGAACAGCGTCTCGTCGCCCAGGATGAAGCGCGCCTCCAGAAGCGAGGTGCGGATCGTCATGTCGTCGCGCGCCTGGCGCAGGCATTCATCGACCGAGCGCGTGGCGTGGCCGACCTTCTGGCGCAGGTCCCACAGGAAGTAGAGGATCGCCTCGATGACGCTCTCGCTCCACGCGGTCTTCTTGTAGGGCAGCAGGAACAGGAGATCGATGTCGGAGCCCGGCGCCAGCGTGCCGCGGCCATAGCCGCCCGTCGCCGCGATCGCGATGCGCTCGCCCGAGGACGGATTGTCGGCCTGGTACATGTGGTGCGTGACGAAGCGGTGGATGGCGCGAATGAGTTCGTCCTCGAGCCAGCTCATGTGGACGACGCATTCGTAGCCCTTGCCGTCCTCCTCCAGCCATTCGCGAAGCACCTGCCGGCCGCTCTCCAGCGCGGTGCGGAACTCGGTCACGGCGGCGGCGCGCATGGCGGTCTTGTCAGGGCCCAGCGTGGAGGCGATGGCGTCGAGGCGCGCGTTCAGGGCGGGACGGTCGATCACCAGCGAGCGGGCGCGCTGGGGGCGGCGGCGCGGTGCGGGAGAGGCGGCGGCTTCTGCAGCAAGTGTCATGCGTTATCCTAGCACAGATCCGGCGCGTCAGCCGTCCTGACCCGCAAGGCCGGGGGCCTCTCGGCGGGCTTCGATTGCGTCCCAGATGGCGGCGGCCAGATCGGGCCCGCCGAGGCGCTTGATGGCGCGCACGCCGGTGGGCGAGGTGACGTTGATCTCGGTGAGATTGCCGTCGATCACGTCGATGCCCACGAAGATGAGGCCGCGCGCCTTGAGCTCGGGCCCGATGGTCGCGCAGATTTCGCGTTCGCGGGGCGTCAGGTCCGTCTCCCGCGCCGCGCCGCCGCGCACCATGTTGGAGCGGATGTCGTTCTCCGCCGGCACGCGATTGACCGCGCCCAGCGCCGCGCCGTCGACGAGGATGATGCGCTTGTCGCCTTCGCTGACGCGCGGCAGGAACCGCTGCACCACCCATGGCTCGCGGAACGTCGTCGAGAACAGGTCGAACAGCGAGCCGAAATTGGGGTCCTTCGTCGCCACCTTGAAGACCGCCGCGCCGCCGTTGCCGTAGAGCGGCTTCATGACGACATCGCCATGCTCGGCCCGGAACGCCTCGATCTCGTCTCGCGAGCGAGTGATGAGGGTGGGCGGCATCAGCTGCGGGAAACTGCATGACGAACAGCTTCTCGGGCGCGTCGCGGACGCTGCGCGGATCATTCACCACGAGCGTGCGCGGGTGGATGCGCTCGAGAAGATGCGTCGTCGTCACGTAGGCGAGGTCGAAGGGCGGGTCCTGCCGCAGCAGCACCACGTCCATCTGCTCGCCAAGATCGACGCGGCGCGGCTCGCCCAGCGTGAAATGATTCCCGGCTTCGTCGCGCACCTCGAGCGGCTGGACCTGCGCCACGACGCTCGTGCCGGCGAGGGAGAGCCTGTCGGGCGTGTAGTAGAAAAGTGCGTGCCCGCGCGCCTGCGCCTCCAGGAGAAGGGCGAACGTCGAGTCGCCCGCGATGTTGATCCGCTCGATCGGATCCATCTGGACGGCGACGTTTAACGACATGCGCTGCGGCGCCATGGAAAGCTCCCTGCAGAGGCGGACGCCCGTGCCTGGCCCCTGCCGGCAAAACGCACGAGGCGGCCTGTCCAGTCAACAGGCCGCGCCGTCCAAATTCACCAGCGCAGCCTCAGCTTTGCGAACATGGGCGTGAGGATGGTCGAGTAGTCATCGGTCCAGACCCGCTGGCGCGCGTCCGCCTGCAACGGCAGCCACTCGCCGGACGCCAGCGCCGCCGCGCCCATGTGGGCCGGGTCGCGCACCAGCGCCACGACATCGCTGGGGGTGCGCATGTCGGGATGGTCCGGCCGGGACACGCGGTCGGAATTGCGCAGTGCGACGAGGCCGAGATCGGCGGCGATGCGGGCGAGGACGCCCGAGAAGTCCATCACGTTGTTGGAGACGTGGAACAGCACCACTCCGTCTTCCTTCGCCCTGGCGCGAAACAGCGCCACGGCCTCGCGCGTCATCAGGTGCGCGGGGATGGCGTCGGAGGTGAACGCGTCGACCACGACCACGTCGCTCGCCTCTTTCTGCCCGGCGATGGTGAGCCGCGCGTCGCCGAGCACGGTCGCAGCGCCCGGAGCGCAATCGGACAGATAGCGGAACAGGGAAGCATCGCGCGCGATGTCGATGACGACCGGATCGATCTCGTAGAACGTGATCGCCTCGCGGGGCTTTGCATGGCAGGCGAGCGAGCCCACGCCCAGCCCGATGGCGGCGATGTGCGAGAGCTGTCCCCCGCGTGCGGCGCGCACGGAGGAGATCGCCTGGCCGAGCGGGCCGTCGAACGCGTAATACGTGGTCGGCGCCGGTCGGCCCGCGACGGGATTGCCCTGCGGGTCGCGCACGCGCATGGCGCCGTGGATCGTCGTGCCGTGAACGAGCAGGCGGAATTCGTTGTCGGGCGTTTCGAAAATCTTGTGCACGCCGAAGAACGAGCGCCGCACGTCCTGCTGCGCCAGCGCCGCGTGCAGGAAAGTGCCCGAGAGCGCGGCGAAAGCCGCCAGCGTCGCGGCCTTCGGCAGATCGCGCCACAACAGCATCGCGCCCGCGGCGAAGGCGATGGCGAGGCCGGTCGCTATGCCCTTGGGCGTGGGCGCCAGCGCGCCCAGGAGAAACGCCGCGACGAGCGCCAGCGCGCAGATGCCCGCAATGCGCAGGGTCTCGGCGCGCGGCGCGGCCCGAAGCGCCTCCCATGCGCCGGGACGGCAGAGCAGCGAGACGACGAGGAGCGCGGGATATTCGTAGAGGCTGGGAAACAGCAGGGGCGCAAGCAGCGCCGCGAACAGGCCGCCCAGCACGCCGCCGAACGACATGCAGACATAAAATGCGGTCAGATAGCCCGCCGACGGGCGCCGCAGGAAGAGCGCGCGATGGTTGGCCAGCGCGCAGATGAAGAAGACGGCAAGGCTCACCAGAAGACCCAGGAATATCCAGCGCGAGCCTGTCCCGATGCCCATGAGAGCTATTCCCACGAGCCAGACGTGCGTGCGCGAGGCAGGCGCGTCGAGCCTCATCGGCTTGTCGCGGAAGGTGACGACGAAGGTCAGCAGATACAGCGCCAGCGGCGCGACCCACAGCAGCGGCGCCGCGCCGACGTCCGTGGAGATATGCGCGGTTACGGCGACCAGGAGCCCGGAGGGCACGAAGGCCAGCGCGATCCACGTCGCGTAGTCGGCGCGTGTGGGCGCGGCCTGCAACCGCGGCTTCGTGCTCGCAGGGGCGTCTTTCACGGACTCGAAGCGCGGACGCGCGGCAAGCGCGATCGCCGCGCACGCGCAGAGCGCGATGACCAGCGCCGCGAAGCCGGCGGTCCAGATGCGGCTCTGGGCGGAGAGGCCGAACAGCGGCTCGATGAGGAAGGGATAGGCGAGCAGCGCGGCGAAGGAGCCGAGGTTGGAGGCGCCGTACAGAAAGTAGGGATCGCCCGCCTGCGCGTGGCCGGTGCGCGCGAACCAGGCCTGCAGGAGCGGACCGTTCACCGACAGCGCGAAGAACGGCAGGCCGACGCTCAGCGCGAACAGACCGATCAGCCAGAGCGCCTGTCCTTCGGCCGGCGGCGGCGGCATGCTGGCGGCGGCGATGGGCAGCGCGACGAACACGAGGGCGCAAATCGACAGATGGAGCGCGGCGGCGAGCCACAGCGGCAGCCTGCGGGCCAGAAAATGCGCCCACAGGTAGCCGAGCAGCAGCAGGCCCTGGAAGAACACCATCGCCACGGACCAGACGCCCGGCGATCCGCCCAGTTGCGGCAGGGCCATCTTCGTGAACATCGGCTGCACGGAAAACAGCAGCAGCGCCGACAGGAAGAGCGCGGCGGCGAAAGCCGGCAAGGCCAGCGACAGGCTGCGGCTGCGCGTTTCGGGCAAGGTCTGCACGTTCGTCGACTGCATCGGGGCCTCCGCGGATGCGGCAAGCCTATAGCTCAGGGCGTAAAGTTCCGCTTAAGCGCGTGCCCGCGCCTGAACGATGGCGCGGGCGGCGGCCACTGCGGACTCGATGTCGAGGTCGCTGGTGTCGAGGCGGACGGCGTCCTGCGCCGCGACCAGAGGGGCGGCGGAGCGCACGGAATCGCGTTCGTCGCGGCGGCGGATGTCGGCCAGCACGTCGGCGAAGTCGGCGCGCTCGCCGCGCGCGCGCAGTTCGAGCGCGCGGCGCTGGGCGCGGGTCTCGGGACTGGCGGTGACGAAGAGCTTCACGTGCGCGTCGGGGCAGATGATCGTGCCGATGTCGCGCCCGTCGAGCACGGCGCCGCCGGGCTGGCCAGCGAATGCGCGCTGCACGTCGAGAAGCGCGGCGCGCACCGCCGGAATCGCGGCGACGATGGAGGCGGCCTCGCCCATTTCGGCGCCGCGCAGGCGCTCCTCCTCGAATTCGGTGAGCGCGAGCCCGCGGGCGGCGGCGACGGCGCGCTCTGGATCATCGAGGCGATCGCCGTGATCCATGAGCACGCGGGCCGTCGCGCGATAGAGCAGGCCGGTGTCGAGATGCGGCAGGGCGAAGTGCTGCGCCAGGCGGCGCGCGATCGTTCCCTTGCCGGAGGCGGCCGGCCCGTCGATGGCGATGATCATGGGCCCCGCTTTAACCCGAACGGGCGCCCGCGGCCAAGAGGCGGCGGGGAGCTCGGGTTCACGCGCCGCTGAGGTTGCCGAAGAACTCCTTCATCCGGCCGAAGAAGCCGGCGGACTCGGGATGCGTCTTGCTGGACGATTCAGCCTCGAATTCGGCCAGCAGTTCGCGCTGGCGCTTGGTGAGGCTTCTGGGGCGTCTCCACCACGGCCTGGATGTACAGGTCGCCGACGTCGCGCGAGCGCAGCACCGGCATTCCCTTGCCGCGCACCTTGAACTGGCGGCCCGATCTGGGTGCCTTCGGGCACCTTGATGCGGCTCTCGCCGCCGCCCAGCGTGTGGACGCTGAACTCGCCGCCCAGCGCGGCCTGCACCATCGAGATCGGCACGCGGCAGTAAAGGTCCGCGCCGTCGCGCTGGAAGAAGGGGTGCGGCTTGAGCGACAGGAAGATGTAGAGATCGCCCGGAGGCCCGCCCCGCGCGCCGGCTTCGCCCTCGCCCGTCAGGCGGATGCGCGTGCCGTCCTCGACGCCGGCGGGGATGTTCACCGAAAGGTTCTTCTCGCGCATGACGCGCCCGGCGCCCGAGCAGGACGCGCAGGGGTTTTCGATGACCTCGCCCCGGCCCTCGCAGGATCGGACAGGTGCGCTCGATGGCGAAGAAGCCCTGTTGCGCGCGCACGCGCCCGTGGCCGCCGCACGTCGCGCACTGGCGCGGCTTGGAGCCCGGCTTCGCGCCCGAGCCCTCGCAGGTGTCGCAGGTCGACCGACGTGGGCACCCTGATTTCGGCCTGCTTGCCGGTGAACGCGTCCTCGAGCGTGATTTCCATGTTGTAGCGCAGGTCCGCGCCGCGCTCGCGCCCGCCATTGCTCCGCGCGCGCCCGCCCCTCATGCCGCCGAACAGGTCGTCGAAAATGTCGGCCATGGAGGAGGCGAACCCGTCGGCGCCGAAGCCGCCCTGCCCGCCGCCGCCGTTCTCGAAGGCGGCATGGCCGAAGCGGTCGTAGGCAGCGCGCTTCTGGCCGTCGGAGAGGCACTGGTAGGCTTCGTTGAGTTCCTTGAACTTCAGTTCGGCGGCGGAGTCGCCCGGATTGCGGTCGGGGTGATGCTGCATCGCCGCCTTGCGGAAGGCGACCTTGAGATCGGCCTCCGTGCAGGTGCGGGAAACGCCCAGAACTTCATAGTAATCGCGTTTGGACATGCGCGGCCCGGCCAGCTTTCGAATTTGCGGAGGCAGGCGCCGTTCAACCGACCCGGTCGCATCGAACCGGCAAGCGGCGCCCGCCGCTCACCTATGCCCCGCCCCACCCATTAAGCAAGAGGCCCCCTCCGCGAGGAGAGGGCCATTTTCATGCAATCGACTTTACGCGTTCTTCTTCTTGTCGCCGTCGACTTCCTTGAAGTCGGCGTCGATGACGTCGTCCTGCTTGGCCTGCTCGCCGGCCTCGCCCGCGGGCGCCTCCGCGCCGGCCTGCTGGGCCTTGTACATCGCCTCGCCGAGCTTCATCGACGCCTGCGCGAGTTCGTTCGAGCGCGCCTTGATGGCTTCGACGTCCTCGCCTTCGAGGGCCGTCTTGAGGCCGGTGATCGCGGCCTCGATCGCGCCCTTGTCGGCTTCGGAGACCTTGTCGCCGAATTCCTTCAGCGACTTCTCCGCCGAATGCACCAGCGCTTCGCCCTGGTTCTTCGTGTCGACCAGTTCGCGACGCTGCTTGTCCTCGGCGGCGTGAGCCTCCGCGTCCTTGACCATCTTGTCGATGTCGGCGTCGCTGAGACCGCCGGAGGCCTGGATGCGGATCTGCTGCTCCTTGCCCGTGGCCTTGTCCTTCGCCGTCACCGAGACGATGCCGTTGGCGTCGATGTCGAAGGTCACCTCGACCTGCGGCACGCCGCGCGGCGCCGGCGGAATGCCGACGAGATCGAACTGGCCGAGCATCTTGTTGTCGGCCGCCATCTCGCGTTCGCCCTGGAACACGCGGATCGTCACGGCGGTCTGGTTGTCCTCGGCCGTCGAGAAGACCTGGCTCTTCTTGGTCGGGATCGTCGTGTTGCGGTCGATGAGGCGCGTGAACACGCCGCCCAGCGTCTCGATGCCCAGCGACAGCGGGGTCACGTCGAGCAGCAGCACGTCCTTCACGTCGCCCTGCAGCACGCCGGCCTGAACGGCGGCGCCGATGGCGACCACTTCGTCCGGATTGACGCCCTTGTGCGGCTCCTTGCCGAAGAACGGACTTCACGACTTCCTGCACCTTCGGCATGCGGGTCATGCCGCCGACCAGCACCACTTCGTCGATCTCGCCAGCGGTGAGGCCGGCGTCCTTGAGCGCCTTGCGGCAGGGCTCGATCGTGCGCTGGATGAGATCGTCGACCAGCGCCTCGAACTTCGCGCGCGTCAGCTTCAGCGCCAGATGCTTCGGGCCGGACGCGTCGGCCGTGATGTAGGGCAGGTTGATTTCGGTCTGGGCCGCGGACGAGAGTTCGATCTTCGCCTTTTCGGCGGCCTCCTTGAGGCGCTGCAGGGCGAGCTTGTCCTTCGTCAGGTCGATGCCCTGCTCCTTCTTGAATTCGGCCGCGAGATACTCGACGAGGCGCATGTCGAAGTCTTCACCGCCCAGGAACGTGTCGCCGTTGGTGGACTTCACCTCGAACACGCCGTCGCCGATCTCGAGGATCGACACGTCGAACGTGCCGCCGCCAAGGTCATAGACGGCGATCGTGCCGGAGCCCTTCTTGTCGAGGCCGTAGGCGAGCGCGGCCGCCGTCGGCTCGTTGATGATGCGCAGCACTTCGAGGCCGGCGATCTTGCCGGCGTCCTTGGTGGCCTGGCGCTGGGCGTCGTTGAAGTAGGCGGGAACCGTGATGACGGCCTGCGTGACGGTCTGGCCCAGATAGGCCTCGGCGGTTTCCTTCATCTTCTGCAGCGTGAAGGCGGAAATCTGCGAGGGCGAATATTGCTTGCCGTCCGCCGTGACCCAGGCGTCGCCGTTGCCGCCCTTGATGATCTTGTAGGGGACGAGGTTCATGTCCTTCTGCGTCATCGGGTCGTCGAACGTGCGGCCGATGAGGCGCTTGATGGCGAAGAACGTGCGCTCGGGGTTCGTCACGGCCTGGCGCTTGGCAGGCTGGCCGACGAGGCGCTCGCCGTCGTCCGTGAACGCGACGATCGAAGGCGTGGTGCGCGCGCCTTCCGAATTCTCGATAACCTTGGGAGTGGAGCCTTCCATCACTGCGACGCAGCTGTTGGTCGTGCCCAGATCGATGCCGATGACTTTAGCCATATTCAGTTTCCTTTCGACGCAGAGACTCCCGGACCCCGAAGCGGTCCGGCTGAGGGCGGGCGCTGGTGCTCGCGAGAGCGCGACCCGCCGGTCCCCGATGTTCCCGAGATTGTGATCGCCGCGGCGAACCGCAAGGCTGGCGGAGATATAGGAGCCGCTTTTTTACGCCGCAAGCGCCCAAGGGCTTCCGCGGCCAATGGTCTGGGCGCCCGCGCGCCAGCCAAACGCGAGCTTCAACACGAGCCGCCGCCTTGGGGGAGACGTTTACATTTCGCTGCAGGAATGAGAGGAATTCCCCGCCTGAATGCAGAACCTGACCGCCATCACCCTCGCCCTCCTCGCCGCAGCCTGCGGCGCATCGCCCGCGCTCGCCCAGCTTCAGCTTCCGGGCGCGGTTCAGGGGCATGCGCCGATCACCCATGGCGAGCGGGGCCCCGCCAGCGCGACGGGCGTGGCCGTGCGCGCGCCCGCCGAGACCAGCCTCGTCGGCCGCGATCTCCGGCATAACGGCGCGGAAGGCCTCATCGCCTTCCAGAAAACCGGCGCGGACCTGACCATCAACCGCCTGGTCCTGTCCGGGGAGCGCCTGTCGAACCGGCGCGAGGCATGCCGGGTGGAGGTGGAGGGCGGGCCGTTCGCCGCGACGCCCCAGGGCCGCTCCGAAGGGCTGAAGCGCTATTCCGTCTCGATCCCGGCCTGCCCGTTCACCTTCGTGGTGCTCGACTCGGCCATTCTGGCGACCGTGGCCGAGGGCGCCACTCCGGTTCAGCCGGCGCAGGCCAGCCGTCCCGACAACCGCGCCGGCAATACGGCGGGCATGTGCGCCTTCACGAACGCCGATTGCGTGGTGCACATCGGCGGCGTCTGGGGACCGGGCGGCGGCGCCATCAACGCCGCGGAGACGCAGAACATCCTCAAGGCCCGCACCAGCGCCGAGAAGAACGCGCTCGCCAATTACCGCGCCCTCATCGCGCAGGCCGGCAAGGACCGGCAGAAGGTGCGCGCCATCGCCGCCGAACAGGCGAGCTTTTCATCGAAGCGCAGCGAGCTTTGCTACGATTACGACCGCGAGGACGTGCACGGCTTCTGCTCGGCCCGGCTGACCGAGGCGCGGGCGGTGGCGCTGCGCGCCCAGCTCAACCCGACCGCGTTCGAGGCCGAGAACAACGCCCCCGAGCGCAAGCCGGCTCCGCCCCGCCCCAGGCCCCAGCCGCAGCCCGGCGCGCCGCAGGCGGCCGCTCCCGGCCCCGCCGCGGGCGCGCCGATCTCCATCGGCGGACAGGCACGCTGAGAGGCGTCTATTCCGGCCGCGCCAGCTTCCCGGCTTCCCAGCCGATGAGCGCCCGCTTGCGGGTGAGCCCCCAGTGATAGCCCGTAAGCGCGCCGCTGGAGCCGATCACGCGGTGGCACGGCACGACGAATGACACCGGGTTGCGCCCGACCGCCGCGCCGACCGCCCGCGCAGCCTTGGGCGCGCCGATGGAGCGGGCGACCGCCGAATAGGTCGCGGCGGCCCCCAGCGGGATGCGCAGCAGCGTTTCCCATACGCGCACCTCGAAGTCCGAGCCGATGAGCACGACCCGCAGCGGCCTTTCCGCCCGCCATTGCGCGGGGTCGAAGGCGCGCGACACGTAAGGCGCCGTGGCCGCCGCGTCCTCGACGAAGCGCGCGCGGGGCCAGCGGCGGCGCATGTCCTCGAGCGCAGCCGCCCGGCCCGCCTCATCGACGAAGCCCATGCCGGCGAGGCCGCGGGGCGCGATCACCGCCAGAGCCTCCCCGAAGGGCGACGGGTGGAAGCCGTAGCGCAGCTCGATGCCCTCGCCGCCGCGCTTGAATTCGCCCGGGCTCATCGCCTCGTGGACGACGAAAAGGTCGTGCAGGCGGCCGGGACCGGACAGGCCCAGCTCATAAGAGGCGTCGAGCACGGAGGCGGCGTCGCGCAGGAGCGCACGGGCGCGGTCGAGCGTCACCGCCTGCAGGAAATCCTTGGGCGTCAGCCCCGCCCAGCGGCGGAACAGGGCCGTGAGATGCTGCGTCGAGAGGCCGACGTGCTCGGCGATCTCCTCGATCGAGGGCTGCGTCTTCCATTTGCCGGAGACGAACTCGATGGCCGCGCGGACGCGGGCGTAATCGTCGGGCGGCGCGCCTGCGGGCGCCTCGCGGGAGCTGGACGCCTGCGCGAGCGTCATGAGGGAGACCTGCGGTTGAAGGGTGCGAACATCATGGGCGAAACATGCGCCCGGCGAACCGCCTGCGCCACCCGAAAACGCGTTCAGGAAAAGCGCGGGCCGCGCTTCGCCTCGGCCAGCGCGCTCGACAGGCGCCCGGCGAACTCCGCCCGCGCGTCCGGCCCCAGAAATCCGGCGACCTCCACCTCCCTGTCCGCGGGAGACGAGCGTCACGCGCTGCAGGCCGTAATCCTCGTCCTCCTGCCGCACGAGTCGCACCCAGAGCGGGTTCCAGATCCATTCCGCCCGCTCGCCCCGCGGCGACACCTTGGCCAGCTTCAGCTCCAATGGGGTCACGGACACGTCCTCATAGGCGCGGGCGGAGCGGAAGTTCGCCCGGAACGCCAGCCAGAAGATCAGCACGTCCAGCCCCATGAACCCGGCGATAGGCCAGGCGCCCAGGAGCACGAACGGCAGGCTGGTGAAAAAGCACGCGCCGCAGAAGATCATCAGCAGCAGGCGGAAGTTCTGCTGGCTCAGCGAGCGGTGCGGCGAAATGCGCGCCGCGAAAATCTGTGCGTTCCAGGGATCGTTGTCGCTCAAGCCATGACGCTCCGGACCTCAATCGTATTATATCAGCCCCATGCCCACGAAAAAGCCCGCGGCCCCCGCGCCCTCTCGTCGCGCTTCCGCTGCAAAAGCGTCTTTGTCGAAGAAGGTTGCATCGGGGCCCGTGCGACCTGCGCCAGCGGCCAAGCGCCCGCTGCCGAAGGCCGTGCAGGCGGTCCGGGCCCGCAAGACGATCGCGCGGGCGGCGAGCCCCGCCGTCATCGAGGAGATCTTCGCCCGCTTTCACACGGCGAACCCGGAGCCCAAGGGCGAGCTGGAATACGTCAATCCGTTCACGCTGCTGGTCGCCGTCGTGCTGTCCGCGCAGGCCACCGACGCCGGCGTCAACAAGGCGACGCGCCCCCTGTTCGCCATCGCCGACACGCCGCAGAAGATGCTGGCTCTGGGCGAGGAAAAGGTGCGCGACATGGTCAAGACCATCGGCCTCTTCCGCACCAAGGCGAAGAACGTGGTCGCACTCTCGCGCCAGCTGATCGAGCGGTTCGGCGGAAGGTGCCGCAGGATCGCGACGCGCTCGAGACCTTGCCGGGCGTCGGCCGCAAGACCGCCAACGTCGTGCTCAACATGGCCTTCGGGCAGGAGACGATGGCGGTCGACACCCACATCTTCCGCGTGTCGAACAGGCTGAAGATCGCGCCCGGCAAGACGCCCGAGCAGGTCGAGGCCGGGCTGGAGAAACGCGTCCCCAAGACTTACCGGCTGCACGCGCACCACTGGCTCATCCTGCACGGCCGCTACACCTGCAAGGCGCTGCGCCCCGAATGCGAACGCTGCATCGTCTGCGACCTGTGCACGTCGCCCGACAAGCGAATCTGAAGCCACGGACTTCAGCTTGGCTTGACGCCGATGTCGGAGTAGATTGCTGCGGTGCAGCATGGAGGATCGAGTCGTGCTCGGACCCAATGACATCGAGGACTGGGAATTCGACCGCCGCGACCTTCTGTCGATGCTGCTGCGCGGTCATTCGGCCATCCACGGGCTCGCCAGCGGCAGGGCGCAAGCCGCCGCCGGCGTTCCGCAAGCGCTTCAGGACGTTGCGGTCAGCTTCGCCCGCCAGGCGTTCCTTCCCATGGAAGATCTGGAATCGCTCGCCGCGGCGCTGGACCTGACGGCCTGAGCCCTAGCGGGTGAACCAGAGGCCCACGAAGCCGACCGTGCCCACGATGATGCGCCACCAGGCGAACGGCGCGAAGCCGCGCACCGAGACGAAGGCGAGGAAGCCGCGCACCACGAACAGCGCGGCGAAGAACGCGGCCACGAAGCCGACGCCGATCGACACCACGTCGTCCACTGTGAGGATCTTGTAGTTCTTCAGAAGATCATAGGTGAAGGCGCCGGCCATCGTCGGCATGGCGAGCCAGAAAGAGAATTCCGCCGCCGTGCGCTTGTCGGCGCCGGACAGCATCGCGCCGACGATCGTGGCGCCCGAGCGCGACACGCCGGGGATCATCGCCAGGCACTGCCAAAGGCCGATCTTCGCGCACATGGGCAGCGAAAAATCCATCACGTCCTTGTGCGTGTTCTTGAACTTCATCTCGTCGACGGCGAGCAGCACCAGCCCGCCCGACACCAGCATGGTGCAGACGATCCACGGGTTGAACAGCACGCTCTTGATGAAGGAATGCGCGAAGGCGCCGATGATCGCGGCCGGCAGGAAGGCGACGAGCACGCACAGCACGAAGCGCCGCGCCTTGGGATCGCTCGTCAATCCTTTCGCGATCGCCAGCAGCTTGTGGAAGTAGACGAGGAGGATCGCAAGGATCGCGCCGAGCTGGACGAGAACCTCGAACGTCTTGCCTGTGGATTCGAACCCCAGGAAATGACCGACAAGAAGCAGATGACCCGTGGAGGAGACCGGCAGGAACTCGGTGAGCCCTTCGACGGCGCCAAGAACGAGCGCCTTGAGAATGTCCATAATGGCGACCTGAGTTCAGATGACGAAAAATGCGATTCTGCAATCCTACCCCATAGGCGCTTTCGGGAAGGTAACCAAGCGGGTCGAAGGCGATCTTTCGTCACGGGAGCGAGCGTGGCTTTCTCGATGTCGCCTGCGTAAACCAATCGTTAATCCCGGCCGGTGTTGTTGGGCCGGGCAGCATGGCTCGGCCGCGCTGGCGTTTTCCAAAGTCACAGGCTTCAGATTTCCGATGGCGATTCTTTTCCACCATCCGCTCTGTCCACGATCCCGCTTCATTCGCCTCCTGCTTGCCGAATACGGCATGGAACCGGAACTGATCGAGGAGCGGCCCTACGAGCGGCGACAGGACTTCCTCATCGCCAATCCGGCCGGCGACCTGCCGGTGCTCATCGATTCCAACGATTTCGTCGTGCCCGGCGCGACCACGATCGCCGAATATCTGGACGAGACCCGGGGCCTTGGGCTCGACCGGCGGCTGCTGCCGGAGCGGCCCGGCGAGCGGGTGGAGGCGCGCCGGCTCACCGAGTGGTTCAACGCCAAGTTCTACCAGGAGGTCAGCGAACCCCTGGTCAACGAGAAGATCTACAAGCGTTTCATGCGCTCCGAGCACGGGGGCGGCGCCCCCGACACGGCCGTGGTCCGGGCGGCGCGCAATAACATTCGCTACCATTTGCGCTATATCGGGCACCTGACGGCGACGCGCAGATGGCTTGCTGGCGACAACATGAGCCATGCGGACCTGGCCGCCGCCGCGCACATCTCGTGCGCGGATTTCTTGGGCGACGTGCCATGGAGCGAGAACGCAGAGGCCAAGGAATGGTACACGCGAATGAAGTCGCGTCCCTCGTTCCGCGGCCTGCTCAGCGACCGGTTGCCGGGCATGACGCCGGACCGGGTGTACGCGGACCTCGATTTCTAGGAGCGCGCTTCAAGGCGCGGCTCGAGGCGAAGGCGCGCGAACTGGGCTTCGACGCCTGCGCGGTCGCCGCGCCCGATTCCATTCCGCAGGCGCGCGAACGCCTGGCGCAATGGCTCGCCTCCGGCGCCCACGGCGACATGGCGTGGATGGCGGAGACCGCCGACCGGCGCGCCGATCCCGCTGTGCTGTGGCCGGACGTGCGCTCGGTCATCATGCTGGCGATGAATTACGGCCCTGAGCAACAGCCCTCCGAGGCGCGGGGGAACGCGCCCGCAGGCACAGCGGAAATCTCCGTGTACGCGCGCCATCGCGATTACCACGACGTCATCAAGGGAAAGCTGAAGACGCTGGCGCAGTGGATCGTGAAGGAAGCGGGCGTCGAGGCAAAATCACACGAGCCGGCAAGCGAGCCCGCGCAGGTCAAAGTATTCGTCGACACCGCGCCTGTCATGGAGAAGCCGCTGGCGCAGGCGGCAGGCCTTGGCTGGCAGGGCAAGCACACGAACCTCGTCTCGCGCGACCACGGATCGTGGTTCTTCCTGGCGTCCATCTTCACATCGCTCGACATCGAGCCCGATGAAGCAGAGACAGATCATTGCGGCTCGTGCCGCGCGTGTCTCGACGCCTGCCCGACGAACGCGTTTCCCGCGCCCTACCAGCTCGATGCGCGGCGGTGCATCTCCTATCTCACCATCGAGCACAAGGGACAGATCGCGCGTGAATTCCGCGCCCCGATGGGCAATCGCATCTATGGATGCGACGATTGCCTCGCCGCCTGTCCGTGGAACAAGTTCGCGAGCGCCGCGCGCGAGATGAAGCTCGCGGCGCGGGACGATCTCATCGCGCCGGATCTCGCGATGCTTGCCGCACTCGACGAGGCTGCGTTTCGCAGCTTCTTCTCCGCATCTCCCGTCAAGCGCATCGGACACGCGCGCTTCCTGCGCAACGTGCTCGTCGCCATCGGCAACAGCGCGGACCCGGCGCTTCTGCCGCACGCCACGAGGCTGCTCGATCACGACTCGCCGCTGGTGCGCGGCATGGCGGTGTGGGCGTGCGCGCGCCTGATGAACCGCGACGCTTTTGTAGAACTTGCGCAGATGCGATTGATTGTAGAAAAGGATACACAAGCGCTCGCGGAATGGGCGCGCGAACTCCATGCGGGAGAGGACGCTTGAACCTGTTCGTCTTCGGACTCGGCTATTCAGCATCTCACTACGCGCTTACGCGGCGCAACAAATATGCTTCCATCTGCGCGACCGTTCGCAGCGCGGACAAGCGCGACGCCCTCATGCAGCAGCGCATTCGCGCGTACGTATTTTCCGGCAATGACGTCGAGGACGGCCTGACTGCGCAACTTGCCCGCGCCGACCGGGTGCTCGTGTCCATCCCTCCGGGCGCGGCGGGCGATCCGGCTGTCGAGCGCTTCACCGCTGCGCTGGACGCGGCGCCCGCGCTGCGTTCGATCGTGTATCTCTCCACCATCGGCGTGTACGGCGACCATGAGGGCGCATGGATCGACGAAACGACGCCGCCTGTTCCTTCAAACGACAGGAGTGTGTGGCGCCTCTCGGCGGAGAACGCATGGCGCGCGCTCGCACGGCGCAAGGGCGCGAGCGTTCACGTGCTCAGGCTCGCGGGCATCTACGGGCCGGGACAGAACGCGCTCGTGAACCTGCGCGCGGGGACGGCGCGTCGCATCGTCAAGAAGGGCCAGGTGTTCAACCGGATTCACGTCGAGGACATCGCCCGCGCGATCGACAGCGCGTTCGCGTTTCCTCAGGCGGGCGCGGATCGCGTGTGGAACGTGTGCGACGACGAACCCGCGCCGCCCCAGGATGTCGTCGCCTACGCCGCGAAACTCATGGGCGTCGAGGCGCCGCCGGAGATCGATTTCGAAACGGCGGATATTTCGCCCATGGCGCGCAGCTTCTATTCGGAATGCAAGCGGTGCTCGAACCGCGCCATGCGCGAGGAGCTGCGCGTGAAGCTCGCCTGCCCGACCTATCGCGAAGGCATGAGCCAGCTCTACGCGGCGGGCGAGGGGCGCTGAAAGCTCATGCCGGTCGCGATGAAGGCGGCGCGCGCCCGATCCCCGGCGAGAAACGCAAAAAAGGCCTTTGCCGTAGGCCTTTCTTTGGCGCCCTGCGTCAGCGCCGCCCCATAGGGCAGGACCATCTGGGCTTCGTCCGCGATGAGCCCGCCATGAATGACGCCGGGCGCTCCGACGATCTCGGTCGTCGGGCCAAAGCCCAGCGCACGTGGATCGCGCGTGTTTGCGAGCCAGTCGTTGATCTGCACGGACTTGTCGAAGCGCATGGTCCTGCCCAGAGCCTCGTGCGTCAGCCCGAGCCTGTCGATCACGCGCAGCATGTGCTCGCCGGACGGCGCGGTGGTGAGGAGAATGACGCTGGCGCGCGCGAGCGCGGCGCGCAGCCCATCGATGGTTTCGACCCCCGGCGCCGGCGCGCCCTCGCAGATTACGGCGCTGGTCGCCACATCGCCAAGCGCGAGGCGCGGCGCCGCGAGCGCGCCCAGCGCAGTCAGTTCGTCGATCATCGCGATCGGCAACAGCACGACATCGGCGATGTCCTCGCCCGCGCTCATGCGCGCGAGGATGTTGTGGCCGTGATCGGTCGCGATCTCGAGCGCGCCGCCGATCGCCGTTTCGCACGCTGGCGCCAGCATCCGCAGCGCGCGGATCGTCGATCCGGCGCCGAGAACGCGGAGCGGCGCGCTCAGCCCCACATCAGCCCCACACCTCGCGCGCCACGTCGACGACGAGCTGGAGCTTCTTCACTTCGTCCTCGACGGTGAGCTTGTTGCCGCGCTCACCGCTGGCGAAGCCGCATTGCGGCGACAGCGCGAGCTGCTCGATCGGGCAGTGCTTCGAGGCCTCTTCGATGCGACGCTTGAGATCGTCCTTCGACTCGAGGCGGCCCGACTTCGTGGTGACGAGGCCGAGCACCACGGTCTTGCCCTTGGGCACATGGCGCAGGGGGCGGAAATCGCCGGCGCGCTCGCTGTCGTATTCGAGGAAATACGCGTCGACGTTGATGTCGTTGAACAGCACGTGCGCAACAGGCTCGTAGCCGCCTTCCGCCACCCACGCGCCTTCGAAATTACCGCGGCACAGATGGATCGCCTTCACCATGTCGGGCGGCGCGACGGCGACCGCGTCGTTGATGATCTTCGCGTAGGTTTTCGGCAAGGCGTCGGGGTCCTCGCCAATGTTCTGCGCTTCCTTGCGCATGGCGGGGTCGCACAGATAGGCGAAGTTCGTCTCGTCGATCTGGAGGTAGCGGCAGCCGGCCTTCGCCAGATCGGCGATCTCCTCGGCGTAGACGCGCGACAGGTCGGCGTAGAACTCCTGCATGTCGGGATAGGCGTTCGCGTCGACGCCGCCGCGCCCGGCGCGGAAATGCAGGATCGAGGGCGAGGGGATCGTCTGCTTGGGCGTCTGTTTCGCGACGGATTTCACGAACTTGAAGTGATCGACGAAGATCGGCCGCGGGCGCGACACCTTGCCCTTGATGTGAAACGCCGACAGCGGCCGCTCGATGTCGCCTTCCGCCGTGCGGAACGTTGCGCTGGCGCCCGTCTTCACCGACACGACGTTCTCGAACGAGAGCAGGAAGTCGGCGTGCCAGAGGGTGCGGCGGAATTCGCCGTCGGTGACGGACCTGAGGCCGATGTCCTCCTGCAGCTTCACGACTTCGACAATGGCCTCGTCTTCGAGGGCGCGCAGGTCCTGTGCGCTCATCTCGCCCTTGCGCGCTTTTTCGCGCGCGGCGAGCAGCGAGGGGGGACGCAGCAGGCTGCCGACGTGATCGGCGCGAAAGGGCGGCTTGTCGCGATGCATGCTCATGATCTTCTCCCCGGAGGCTCTCTTGTGGAGGCGCTTTCCTGATCGCTGCGTTGAGCGAAATCGGGCGAACCTTTGGGCTGCGGGCGCGCTGGCGTCAAGCTGGCAAGGTTTCCTCAACCCGCTTGCGTCAAGGTCATGGCGGTGTTCAACGGCGGGGATCGCGCCAGTGCAAGTCGTCGCGCTTGGCGCAATTCTTCTCGCCATCGCCCTGCCCGCGCTCGCGGTGGGCTGGCTGTGGCGTTCGTCGACATGGGTCGAGCAACAGCCCGCCGCGGGTCGCCGGTCCGCTCGCGCCGTGGCGGCCCGGGACGCCGACATCGCAGCGCTTCAGGCGAGGATCGCCGAACTCGAAAGCGCGGCCGGCGCGGTGGCGAAGGCGGAAGCGGCCAGCCAGGCCAAGAGCCGCTTTCTCGCCACCATGAGCCACGAAATCCGCACGCCGCTCAATGGCGTGCTCGGCATGGCCGACCTTCTCGCGGACTCCCCGCTCGAACCCGAGCAGCGCACGTACGTCGAGGCGATCCGCACGTCGGGCCGGGCGCTCGCCTCGCTCATCGACGAAATCCTCGACCTGTCGCGCGTCGAATCGGGCCGGCTAGACCTCGTCGAGGCGCCGTTCGACCTCGTCGCGCTGATCGAGGGCGCGGCCGAACTGCTCGCCCCGCGCGCGCAGGACAAGGGGCTCGAGATCGCCACGAGCATAGCGCCGGACCTGCCGCGTGAATTGATCGGCGACGCGGCGCGCGTGCGGCAGGTTGTGCTGAACCTTGCCGGAAACGCGATCAAGTTCACCGAGCGCGGTGGCGTCGGCGTGCGCGCACGCCGCGCGGGCGATCACGTGCGGATCGAGGTGATCGACACCGGCGCCGGCGTGCCGCCGGACCAGCACGAGACCATTTTCGAGGATTTCCGGCAGGGCGACCAGACATCGACCCGCGCGCATGGCGGCACGGGCCTCGGCCTTTCCATTTCGCGCCGCCTCGCTGAGCGCATGGGCGGGATGCTGCGAGATCGCCCGCTCGGACGCATCGGGCACGACGTTCGCGTTCGAACTTCCGCTGCGCGCCGCCTCGACGGCGGTCGCGGAGCCCGTGGGGTCGCGGGCGCTGGCCGGGCGGCGTGCGCTCGTGGTCGGTCGTTCCCCGTTCGAGGCGCCGTTCCTGGGCGAGCGGCTGAGCGCATTCGGCGCCCACGCGGACCGGGTCGAGGGAGCGGCGCGCGCCCTGGACATTCTCTCGGGCGGTCCTGCGCCCGACATCGTCATCGTCGATTGCGCGCTCGGCCGGGAGGAGGCCGAACAGGTCGCCGACGCCGCCCGCAAGGCGGGCGTCGCGCGCAGCCTGGTGCTTTTTTCGCCGTTCGAGCGGCGCGTCATGGCCGCCTCGACGCTGGGACATTTCGACGGGTGGCTGGTCAAGCCCGTCAGGTCTTCGAGCCTGTTTGCGCGCCTCGCCGATCCCGCGCCCGGCACGCGCAAGGATCGTGGCGACCGTGCGCCGCCGCCGCCCGCAACGTTTGACGTGCTGCTGGCGGAAGACAACGAAATCAATGCGCTCGCCGCGCGCAAGCAGCTCGAGCGCATGGGCGCCCGCGTCACCCGGGCGCACGACGGCGCGCAGGCGCTGGAGCTGGCGATGGAGGCGGGCCTCGGGCGGCGCCCGGCCTTTGCCCTCATCCTGATGGACGTGCGCATGCCGCGCCTCGACGGCGTCGAAGCCACCCGTCGCATCCGGGCGTTCGAGACGCAGCAGGAGCTGCCCCCCGTCCGCATTCTGGCGCTCACAGCCAACGCCTTCGAGGAGGACCGGCAGGCCTGCCGCGCTGCGGGCGTCGACGGCGTCCTCACCAAGCCGCTGCAAAGCGGCGCGCTGGCCGCCGCCCTCATGCCGCGGGGCGCAGAGGGGGCCTGACGCAGGGCCGCGCCGACAATCGACTTGCAAGGAACGCCCGCACAAGGTCCGCTGACCATCGACTGTCACACGATCGGCGCCCCAACTCAGCTACACTCGGGTCACAGGGCGACGGGGAGCGTGAAACCATGCTGCGCAACGTGTTCGGCGAATTCGGCGGCGCAGGGCGCGGCGATCTTTCCCCTCCGGGGGCGGATCGTGCGCGATCTTCTCGGCCTGCCCGAAACGCTGGCGCGGGCCGGCGGCCTCGAATTGAAGTTCGCCGTCACGAAGCGCGAAATCCGCGCGGTGCAGAAAATGCGCTATCGCGTGTTCTTCGAGGAGGGCGGCGCCGTCGCGGACCCCTTCACGCGCGCGCAGCGGCGCGACAATTGCCCTTACGATCGCATCTGCGACCACGTCATCGTCGTCGATCATGATCACGCCTCCGGGCTCGGACGGCGGAAGCCGCGCGTCGTCGGGGCCTATCGCCTGCTGCGCCAGGATGCGCTTGCCCGGCCGGATCTTTTCTATGCGGCGAACGAGTTCGATGTCGCGCAGATGGTGGCGCGCCATCCGGGCAGGCGGTTTCTGGAACTGGGACGCTCGTGCGTGCTGGCGGAGTATCGCTCGCGGCGCGTGCTCGAAATGCTGTGGCGCGGAGTGTGGGCGTATGTGCGCCATCATCGCATCGACGTCCTGTTCGGCTGCGCGTCGCTGCCGGGCGTCGACCTCGCCCGGCATGAGCCCGCCCTCGCCTTCCTGCGCGAACATGCGTGCGCGGGGGAAGACTGGCGCGTGCGCGCGCTGCATCCGCACGCTGGCGCACGCTCGTCATCGCGCATCGCCGGCGCGCAGTCTGCGCGGCAATCTGCGCGCCTGGTCCTTTCCAGCCTGCCGCCCCTCATCAAGGGCTATCTGCGGCTCGGAGCGCAGTTCAGCGACGGCGTCTTCATCGACCGCGCCTTCGGCACGACCGACGTGTTCGTCACGCTGCCGGTCGCCGACATCAACGCGCGGTACGTCGAGCACTTCAGCGGCGGGCTGATCGAACAGGCGGCTTGAGCGGGCGGCTTTATCGCGGCGTTGATGGCGGCGCACAACTGCGCCAGTATAGCCATGCTTCGTGCAGGCTGGCCCAACCGGACGGCTCACGTTGGGGAAGCTCCCGGAGATCGCATGTTCGTCGTCAGGCTCCTGCTGTTCGTGATCGGCGCGGCCGCCGGATATGTCGCGACGGTGGCGGCCGCCTTCGCGTTCTGGAGCTGGATCGGCGTTTCCGGACCCGACTATACGCCCTTGCTGGTCGTCCTGTTCATCATCGCGCCCGTGGCGGCGGTGGCCGCAGGCGTTTTCGCGGCGTCCTACCCGCGCCGGCAGCGCAGGCGGGAAAGCGGGACCGGCGCGCCGGCATGGCGCACGCACGAGGCGCCCGAACGCGAGCCGCCGCCGCGACAGCGCTACGGAGCGCTCCAGATCGGCGTGATGGCCGCGTGCGGGCTGATCATCGTCGCGGTCATCGTGGCGCTGCGCGCGCCGCCGCTTCCCCGCTAACCCGGCCGATACTTCACGCCGCCTGCGATTGCATCGGCCCACGCGCGCGATAGGACAGAGCCTCCGCCAGATGCGCGCGGGACACGCTGGGCGATCCATCGAGATCGGCGAGCGTGCGCGCCAGTTTCAGCACGCGATGAAATCCGCGCGCGGTGAGGCGCATCTTGTCGGCCGCATCGCGCAGCAACGCCGAGCCCGACGCGTCGAGCGCCGCGACGGTTTCGATGACGTTGGGCGGGGCTGCCGAGTTGGACAGCACATGCGGCAGGCCGATCTCGGCATATCTGCGCGCCTGGATCTCGCGCGCCGCAAGCACGCGCGCGGCGACTTCGGCCGAGCCTTCGCGCGGCGGCGGCAGGATGAGATCGGCGGCGCTCACCGCCGGCACTTCGATGGCGAGATCGAAGCGGTCGAGAAGCGGGCCGGAAATGCGCGCCTGATAGGTCGCCATGCAACGCTCGTTGGGCATGCGCCGGCAGGCGTAGCCCGGATCGGTGGCATGGCCGCATCGGCACGGATTCATCGCCGCGACCAGCTGGAAGCGCGCCGGATAGACGACGCGATGATGCACGCGCGCGATGGCGACCTCGCCCGTCTCCAGCGGCTGACGCAGCGAATCGAGCGCGGGCGCTGTGAACTCGGGCAGTTCGTCGAGGAACAGCACGCCATGATGGGCGAGAGAAACCTCGCCGGGGCGCGCATTCGTTCCCCCGCCCACGAGCGCGGGCATCGAGGCCGAATGATGGGGCGCGCGAAACGGTCTGCGATCCGTCAGCTCCCCATCGGCGAGCGCGCCCGCGACCGAATGGATCATCGACACTTCGAGCAATTCGCGCGGCGAGAGCGGCGGCAGGATCGAGGGCAGGCGCGCGGCCAGCATCGACTTGCCCGATCCCGGCGGCCCGCTCATCAGCAGATTGTGGCCGCCCGCGGCGGCGATCTCGAGCGCGCGCTTGGCGCTCTCCTGCCCCTTGATGTCGCGCAGGTCCGGCATCGCCGGGCCTTTGGCGCGCATGGCGGGTTTGGGCCGCGCCATCACCTGCGTCCCGCGCACATGATTGGCGAGCTGGATCAGCGAACGCGGCGCGAGAATCTCGATGTCGGAGGACGCCCACGCCGCCTCCGGGCCCGCAGGCGAACGGGCAGATGAGCCCGTGGCCGCGCGCATTGGCGGCGACGGCGGCGGGCAACGCGCCCGCGACAGGCGTGATCGCGCCATCGAGCGCGAGTTCGCCGAGCACCGTGAAATTGGCCAGCGCGTCGGACGGGATCGCGCCGATGGCCGCCATCACGGCGAGCGCGATGGGCAGGTCGTAATGGCTGCCCTCCTTGGGCACGTCGGCGGGAGCGAGGTTGACGGTGATTTTCTTGGCCGGCAGCGCCAGGCCCGAGGCGTTGAGCGCGGCGCGCACCCGCTCGCGCGATTCGCCGACCGCCTTGTCGGCGAGGCCGACGATGGCGAACCCGACATTGCCGCCCGAAATCTGCACCTGGACGTCGACGGGTTTTGCCTCGATCCCCTCGAACGCCACCGTCGCGACGCGCACCACCATCAGCCAGCCCCCTGGAAGAGACTGAAGCCTAGCTCATGCCGCAGCGTCACGCAAGAACATTAGGGGAACAAGAAGGCGCCGCCCCGCGCTACCCGCCCAAGTCCTTCTGCATGATCACCGAATCCAGCCAGCGTCCCGAACTTGAGGCCGACGCGGTCCAGCGTGCCCACGTGGCGGAAGCCCATGGAGCGGTGCAGGCCGATGGAGCCGTGGTTCTGCGTGTCGCCGATGATCGCGATCATCTGCCGGTAGCCGCCGGCCGCGCAGCGCGCGAGCACTTCGGCCAGAAGCGCGCGGCCCACGCCGCCGCGAACGCGCCCGGGCGCGATGTAGACCGCGTCCTCCAGCGTGAAGCGATAGGCGCTGCGCTCGTGATAGGGCCGCGCGTAGGAATAGCCGGCGACCGCGCCGTCGATGTCCGCGACGAGCCACGGCAGGCCGCGATCGACCACGGCGCGATAGCGCGCGATCATGGTTTCGAGCGAGGGCGGCTCTTCCTCGAAGGAGCCCGCGCCGTGCAGAACATGATGGGCGTAGATGTCGGCGATGGCTTGCACGTCATCGAGCGTCGCGTCGCGAACCAGCATGTTTCCTCCTCTCGTGTTCCTCATGTGCCTCGCGGCTTGGCGCGCGTCGTCGGCGCAGCCGCGGCGGGATCGTCCGGCCAGACGTGGCGCGGATAGCGTCCCTTCATCTCCGATTTCACCGCCGCCCACGATCCGCGCCAGAAGCCGGGAAGATCCTTCGTGATCTGGATGGGACGATGGGCAGGCGAAAGCAGATGCAGGGTGAGCGGCGCGCGCCCGCCCGCAAGCGCGGGATGTTTCGCAAGGCCGAACAATTCCTGCACGCGAATGGCGACCACGGGCGCGCCGTCGGATTCGTAATCGATGGCGACGTTGGAGCCGGTGGGCGCCTCGAAATGCGTCGGCGCTTCGGACTCGAGCTTGCGTTGCAGGTCCCACGGCAGGAGCGCGGACAGCGCGCGATCGAGATCGTCGGCGCCGATCTGCGCGAGCGAGGCGCGATCCTCGATGAACGGCGCCAGCCAGTTTGCTGCGTTGGCCGCGAGCGCCTCGTTCGACACGTCAGGCCACGGATTATCGTCGCCCTCCCCCGCGTGCGCGTTGCGCAGGAACATGACGCGGTCGCGCCATTGCTTCTGCGCCTTGCTCCACGGCAGACGCTCCACGCCCAGAGCCGCAACGCCCTGCGCGAGCGTGCGGGCGGCGTCGGGTCCGCGCGCAGGCAAGGGCTGGCGCGCAAGCACGATCGCGCCGAGGCGGCGCACCTTGCTCGCCTTCACCGACGCGCTCGCGCGATCGAAAACCATTTCATCTTCCGCGACGATGTCGGCGCCCGCCGCCGCTTCCACGTCCGCAAGGCTCATCGGAGCGGCGGCGAGGATGCGCGCGGAGGCGGCGCGCCCGACGATTTCGGCGACCGCGAGATAAGGCTCGCGCGCCAGCGCATGGTGCGCTTCGATCGAGGCCGCGCGGCCGTTCGCCATGAGAAACTCGCCGGGCGCGCCGCGCGCCTTCGCGATGCGGTCCGGCCATGCAAGCGCGACGAGAGCGCCGGCGTCGGCGGCATCGGCGTCCGATTGCGGCGCGTCCGCAGCGGCAGCCGCCTGCTGCGCCCAGTTGCGGGCCATCCTGCGGGCGCCGTCGGCGCGCTGCGTGCGCTCGCGGCGAAAGCGGCGCACGCGCTCGCCCAGATCGACTTCGTTTCCGCCGAGCCCGCGTTCGACGATGACGGCGGCGAGTTCGGCGGCGAGTTGCGCCTGACCGAGGCGCGCGGCGTCCACGACCATGCGGGCAAGGCGCGGCGGCAGGGCCAGCGCGCGAATGGCGCGGCCTTCGTCGGTGATCGCGCCGTCCTCATCGAGCGCGCGCAGGCGCCGCAGCAGCGCGCGCGCTTCGGCGACGGCGGGCGCGGGCGGCGGATCGAGCCATTGCAGGGATGCGGGATCGCGCGCGCCCCACGCGGCGAGATCGAGCAGGAGCGTCGAGAGATCGGCGGAGAGAATTTCGGGCGCGGAATAGGCCGGCAGCGAGCCTGTCGCCGCCTCGTCCCACAGGCGGTAGCAGACGCCCGGCTCGGTGCGCCCGGCGCGGCCGCGGCGCTGGTCGGCGGCGGCGCGCGAGGCGCGCACGGTCTCGAGCCGCGTGAGGCCGATATCGGGCTCGTAGCGCGGCTCGCGCGACAGGCCGCTGTCCACGACCACGCGCACGCCCTCGATGGTGAGCGAGGTTTCCGCGATCGAGGTCGCGAGCACCACCTTGCGCCGGCCCTTTGGGAGAGGGCTGCACGGCCCGGTCCTGATCGGCGCGGTCCATGGCGCCGAACAGGGGCGCGATATCCACAGATGAATCGCGCACCCGCTCGCGCAAGCGCTCGGCGCATCGCAGGATTTCGCCCTGCCCGGGCAGGAACGCGAGGACCGAGCCGGTCTCCTCGTCCAGCGCGCGCAGGACGGCGCGCGTCACCGCCTCGGCGGGGTCCTCGCCGGTCGTGCGGCCCAGATAGCGCGTCTCCACCGGGAACGCCCGGCCCTCGCTCTCGATCAGCGGCGCATCGCCCAGCAGCGCGCGCACGCGGGCGCCGTCGAGCGTGGCCGACATCACCAAAATGCGCAGGTCTTCCCGAAGCGCGCCCTGCGCGTCCAGCGCCAGCGCCAGCCCCATGTCGGCGTCGAGCGAGCGTTCGTGAAATTCGTCGAACAGCACCGCGGAGACGCCCTCCAGCGACGGATCGTCGAGGATCATGCGGGCGAAGACGCCTTCCGTGACGACCTCGATCCGGGTGCGGGCGGAGACGCGGGACTCGAGACGCACGCGCAGGCCGACAATCCCGCCAACCTTGTCCTTGAGCGTGTCCGCCATGCGCTGGGCCGCGGCTCTGGCGGCGAGCCGCCGCGGCTCCAGCACGATGATCCGCCCCCCGGCGATAAACGGCTGATCCAGAAGGACAAGCGGCACGCGGGTGGTCTTGCCCGCCCCCGGCGGGGCGACCAGAACCGCCCGGCTTCCCGCGGAAAGCGCGCTCAGGAGGGCGGGGACCGCCTCGTCGATGGGCAGGGGTTCGTCGAAGACCATGGTGCTGATTGGCAAAGGCCCGCGTCCGCCGCAAGGCTTATCGATGCAGCCCCGCGCCAGAAGCAGGGCTGCCCAAGGTCGCGTTGTGCGGCGCACGCAAAGGGAGTATAGCCCTGCGCCGCGCGGTCCGTTCAGACGCCCGCGCCCCGCGGCCTGCGCCATGGCGCCGAAGACCGCTGGGGGCTAACCAGGCTCTCGCATGCTCTCGGAACAAGCTTCCCCGGCCGGTCAGGACGCACACGGCGCCCACCAGAACGGCGAGGGTCACGGCCGCGCCGGCACGGTTGCGCTGGCGTTCGCGTCGGTCGGCGTCGTCTACGGCGACATCGGCACCAGCCCGCTCTACGCCTTGCGCGAAGCGCTGACGCACGCGGCCGTCGACGGAACCGTGAGCGACGGCGAGGTGATCGGCATCGTCTCGCTGCTGATCTGGGCGCTCTTCGTCATCGTCACCGTCAAATACGTCTTCTTCCTGCTGCGCGCCGACAATCGCGGCGAGGGCGGCACGCTGTCGCTGATGGCGCTGGCGCAGAAAGCGCTCGGGCGGCGCAGCACGCTTCATCTTCGTGCTGGGCATCATCGGCGCGGCGCTGTTCTACGGCGACGCCATGATCACGCCCGCCATCTCGGTGCTGTCGGCGGTCGAGGGCCTGAAACTCGTCACGCCGCTGTTCGAGCCCTACGTCATCGCCGATCACGCTCGGCGATCCTCGTATCGCTGTTCGTGGTGCAGCGCCGCGGCACCGCGGGCGTCGCGCGCTGGTTCGGCCCGATCACGGTGGTCTGGTTCCTCGTGCTGGGCGGCGCTGGGCCTGTTCCACATCGGCGACGACCTGCGCATTCTGCACGCGTTCAATCCGCATGTACGCGCTGCAGCTTCCTGTTCTACGCACGGCGTGATCGGCTTCGTCGTGCTGGGCGCGGTCTTCCTCGCCGTCACCGGCGCCGAGGCGCTCTACGCCGACATGGGCCATTTCGGCCGCAAGCCGATCCAGCTGGCCTGGATCGCGCTCGTGTTTCCCGTCGCTGGTGCTGAACTATCTCGGCCAGGGCGCGCTGGTCCTGTCCGACCGCGAGGCGCTCGACAACCCGTTCTTCCTGCTGGCGCCGGACTGGGCGCTGCTGCCGCTCGTCCTGCTGGCGACCATCGCCACCGTCATCGCCAGCCAGGCGGTGATCACCGGCGCCTTCTCGCTGACCCAGCAGGCGATCCAGCTCGGCCTGCTGCCGCGCATCGACGATCCAGCACACCTCCGACACGCAGGACGGGCAGATCTTCATGCCCGCGCGTCAACCGCATCCTGCTGATCGGCGTGCTCCTGCTGGTGCTGACGTTCCGCACGCTCGATCGAACCTGGCCTCCGCCTACGGCATCGCCGTGACCGGCTCGATGGTGGTCGACACGCTGCTGCTGTTCTTCGTCGTGTGGAAGCTGTGGCGCTGGCCGGTCTGGGGCGCGGCGCTCTTCGTGTCGGCTGTTCCTCGTCGATCGAGATCGCGTTCTTCGCCGTCCAACCTGCTGAAGCTGTTCGACGGCGGCTACGTGCCGCTGCTGCATCGGCGCGGCGATGATCGCGATCATGTGGACCTGGAACACGCGGCACGCGCCTGCTCGAGACGAAGACGCACAAGGATTCGATCCCGACGCGCAACCTGATCCGCATGCTGGAGAAATCCAAGCCGACGCGCGTGCCCGGCACGGCGATCTTCCTGACCAGCGACCCCGACGTCGCGCCCGCCGCGCTGATGCACAATCTCAAGCACAACAAGGTGCTGCACGAGCGCATCATCCTCGTCTCCGTGCGCACGGAGGAAGTGCCGCGCGTGGCGCCGAGCGAGCGCGATGCGAGATCGAGAAGCTGTCCGAGGATTTCACGCGCATCACGCTGCACTTCGGCTTCATGGAGAGCCCGCACGTGCCGGCGGCGCTGGTCTCGCTGCGCAAGAGGGGCTGAAGTTCGACATCATGACGACGTCGTTCTTCCTCGGCCGGCGAACGCTGAAGATGTCGCCGACATCCGGCATGCCGAACTGGCAGGACAGGCTCTTCATCGCGCTGTCGCGGCAGGCGACGAACGCGACGGACTTCTTCGCCATCCCCTCGGACCGCGTGGTCGAACTGGGCGCGCAGGTCACGATCTGACGCAGCAGCAGGTCACGAGGGCTGGGATGATCCGCGGTTATCTCCTGCTTCTCGTCCTGGCTTCGAGCGCGGTTGCGATCGTGTCGCTGTTCCGCACGCTCCCGCTCGCCCTGATCCTGTTCCCGCTGAGCGCCGGACTCTTGTGTCTTGGTCTTGGCGGCGCGATTGGCTGGGCCGCGCTGAGCGTTCCCACAGACCGCGCGGTCGGGCTGCTCGTCGCCGGGTCCGTCCTTCTGGTGGCGGCGCTCGATCTGGGCGCCGCCGCCATGGCGATCATCCGCCGACGTTGAAGGCGGCCAGCGCCGCCATGTTGACGATGTCCGTGTCGCGCGAGCCCAGCGGCACGATCTGCACCGGCTTGTCGAGGCCGACGATGAGGGGCCCGAGCACCGTCGCGCCGCCCAGCTCCTGCAGCATCTTCGTCGAGATCGAGGCGGAGTGGAACGCCGGCATGACGAGCACGTTCGCCGTGTCCTTCAGGCGGCAGAACGGATAGGCCGCCATCACCTCCTTGTTGAGCGCGACGTCGGCGGCCATCTCGCCGTCGTACTCGAAGTCGACGCGCATCTGGTCGAGGATGCGCACCGCCTCCTGCACGCGCGCGGAGCGTTCGCCGCGCGGCTGGCCGAAGGTGGCGAAGGCGAGCAGCGCCACGCGCGGCTCATAGCCGAGGCGCCGCGACACGCCGGCGGCCTCGATCGGCGATCTGCGCGATCTCCTCGGCGGTCGGCATTTCCGTGATCGCCGTGTCGGCGACGAGCACCGTGCGGCCGCGCGCGATGACGAGCGAGGCGCCGATGAGGCGATGGCCGGGCTTGGGATCGATGACGCGTCGAACGTCCGAGAGCGCGATGGAGAAGTTGCGCGTGACGCCCGTGACCAGCGCGTCGGCGTCGCCGAGCGCCACCATGGCGGCGGCGAAATTGTTGCGGTCGGTGTTGATGAGACGCACGCAATCGCGCCAGCAGATAGCCCTGCCGCTGCAGCTTTTCGTAGAGGTATTCCGTGTAGGCGGCGTTGCGCGTCGACAGGCGCGCGTTGGCGATCGTGATGCCCGATATGTCGATGCCGGCCGCTTCCGCCGTCTGGTTGATGCGATCCTCGTAGCCCACGAGGATGGCGGAGCCCGAGCCCCTGGTTGACGAACGACACGGCGGCGCGGATCACCTGCTCCTCTTCGCCCTCGGCGAAGACGACGCGCTTGGGATAGCGGCGCACGCGCTGGAAGATCATCTGCAGCGCGCCCGCGACGGGATCGCGCCGCGCCGACAGCTCTCCCCGTAGGCCTTCATGTCGACGATGGGCTTGCGCGCCACGCCCGAGTCCATCGCGGCCGCCGCCACTGCGGACGGCACGACGCTGATGAGGCGCGGGTCGAAGGGCGCGGGGATGATGTACTCGCGCCCGAAGCGCGGCCGCGCGCCCTCATAGGCCGCGGCGACTTCGTCGGGCACGTCCTCCTGCGCGAGTTCGGCCAGCGCCTTCACCGCCGCCAGCTTCATCTCCATGTTGATCGTCGTCGCGCGCACGTCGAGCGCGCCGCGGAAGATGTAGGGAAAGCCGAGAACGTTGTTCACCTGGTTGGGATAATCCGAGCGGCCCGTCGCCATGATGACGTCGCTGCGCACGGCGTAGGCTTCCTCCGGCGTGATCTCCGGATCGGGGTTCGCCATGGCGAAGATGATCGGATCCTTCGCCATCGAGGCGACCATTTCGGGCGTGAGCGCGCCCTTGACGGACAGGCCGAAGAAGATGTCCGCGTCCACCAGCGCCTGCGCGAGCGTGCGCCTGTCCGTGACAGCGGCGTGGGCCGACTTCCACTGGTTCATGCCCTCGGTGCGGCCCTGATAGACCACGCCCTTGGTGTCGCACAGCAGCACGTTCTCGGGCGCGAAGCCGAGGCCCTTGATGAGATCGAGACAGGCGATGCCGGCGGCGCCCGCGCCATTGCACACCAGCTTCGTCTTCGAAATGTCGCGGCCGGTGAGCTTCAGCGCGTTGAGAATGCCGGCCGCCGCGATGATGGCGGTGCCGTGCTGGTCGTCATGGAAGACGGGAATGTCCATCAGCTCGCGCAGGCGCTGCTCGATGATGAAACATTCGGGCGCGCGGATGTCCTCAAGGTTGATGCCGCCGAACGAGGGGCCGAGGTAGCGCACCGCGTTGATGAACTCGTCCGGGTCTTCGGTGTCGACCTCGAGGTCGATGGAATCGATGTCGGCGAAGCGCTTGAAGAGGACCGCCTTGCCTTCCATCACGGGCTTGGAGGCGAGCGCGCCCAGATTGCCGAGGCCCAGGATCGCGGTGCCGTTGCTGATCACGGCGACGAGATTGCCGCGCGAGGTGTAGTCGAACGCCTTCGAGGGATCGGCGGCAATGGCCTTGACCGGCACGGCGACGCCCGGCGAATACGCCAGCGACAGATCGCGCTGCGTCGCCATGGGCTTGCTGGAGATGATCTCGATCTTGCCCGGCCGGCCGCGCGTGTGGAACTGCAGCGCTTCCTGGTCGGTGATCGTCTGGCGTTTCGGTCTTTTTGTCGGTTCGGACATTCCGCGGCCTGCCTGCTTCGGGTTGCGCGCAGAGCTTAGCGGGCCGACGCAGGCCTGAACAGGACGCATTTGCTGCGCTCCCGGCCTGGTTAATTCGCGCAGGGCTGGAAACGAAAAGGCCACGGCAGCGTTGAGGCGGCGCGGGATGGCGCCAGCGGTCCTGTCCCAGTCACCTGCCTGCCGGAGCCTTGAATGCTGCGCATCGACGATGGCCGCCCCGCGCCGCTCGGCGCGACCTGGGACGGCTGCGGCGTCAATTTCGCGGTGTTCTCCGCTCATGCAAACGGCGATCGACCTGTGCCTCTTCGACCCGACGGGCCGCAAGCAAACGCGGCGCATTCGCATGCCGGGCCGCACGGAAGACGTGTTCCACTGCTACGTGCGCGGCGTCTATCCGGGCCAGCTCTACGGCTTGCGGGCGCACGGTCCCTACGAGCCCGATCACGGCCACAGGTTCAATCCCAACAAGCTCCTCATCGACCCTTACGCGCGCCAATTGTTCGGCTGGGTGCGCTGGCACGATGCGCGTCTTCGGCTATCGCATCGGCGCGCATCGCGGCGACCTGACGCCGGACCGGCGCGACAGCGCGCACATGGCGCCCAAGAGCGTCGTCGAAGATCCCGCCGCCACATGGGGAGACGACCGCCCGCCCCTGCGGCCATGGAGCGACACGATCATCTACGAAGCGCACGTCAAGGGGCTGACGCACCTGCACCAGGACGTTCCGCATGCGGTGCGCGGCACGTACACCGCGCTCGGCCACCCCGCCATCGTCGATCATCTCGTGAAGCTCGGAGTGACGGCGGTGGAGCTTCTGCCGATCCACGCGTTCGCCGACGACCGCTTCCTGCTCGAGCGGGGATTGAGAAACTACTGGGGCTATTCGACCCTGAGCTTTCTTCGCGCCCGACCAGCGATACATGGGCCCCGGCGGCGCCAACGGACTGAAAAGCGCGATCCGAACGCTGCATTCGGCGGGCATCGAGGTCATTCTCGACGTCGTCTACAACCATACGGCGGAAGGCAATCACCTCGGGCCGACGCTGTCGTGGCGCGGGCTCGACAACGCCGTTTATTACAAGACGCCCTCCGAAGCGCCGCGCATGACCTGGGATTCGACGGGCACGGGCAACACGCTCGACCTCTCGCATCCGCGCGTGCTGCAGATGGTGACCGACAGCCTGCGCCATTGGGTGGAGGCCTATCACGTCGACGGATTCCGCTTCGACCTTGCGTCGTCGCTGGCGCGCGATCCGTTCGAGTTCAACCAGCGCAGCGGCTTCCTGCAGGCGATCGCGCAGGACCCCGTGCTCTCGCCGCGTCAAGCTCATCGCCGAGCCCTGGGACGTGGGTGACGGGGGTTATCGCGTCGGCGGATTTCCAAGGGGCTGGGCGGAGTGGAACGACAGGTGGCGCGACACCGTGCGCGGCTTCTGGCGCGGCGATCCCAAGCAATTGCCCGACCTTGCGCGCGCTCTCGACGGGCTCGCGCGAAATCTACGAGATCAGCCGCCGGCACCCGTGGGCCTCGGTGCAATTCGTCGCCTCGCACGACGGGTTCACTCTGCATGATCTCGTCAGCTACAACGATCGCCACAACGAGGCGAACGGCGAAGACAACCGCGACGGCCACACCCACAATCTCTCCTGGAATTGCGGCGTCGAAGGGCCAACCGACGACGAGGACGTGAACGGCGACGCGCGCGCTGCAGAAGCGCAACCTTCTCGCCACGCTGCTGCTGTCCGTGGGCACGCCCATGCTGCTGATGGGCGACGAGCTTTCGCGCACGCAGGGCGGCAACAACAACGCCTACGCCCAGGACAACGAGACGAGCTGGCTCGACTGGGAAGGCGGGCGCGAGCGCGACCCCGAGCTGTTCGACTTTGCGCGCACGCTCGTGCGCATGCGCCGCGACTACGGGAGCTTCCGGCGCAGCTCCTTCCTCAGCGGCCGAACGATCCCCGAAACCGGACTGAAGGATGTCTACTGGCTCGCGCCGGAAGGCCGCGAGATGAGCGAGGAGGACTGGGCGGAAGACCTGCGCCGGGCGCTCGGCATGCAGATCGGCAACGAGGGGCACGGCGAGCGCCGGTTTCTCGTGCTTCTCAACAGCGCGCCGGAAGACATCGATTTCACGCTGCCGGAGAACTTTCCCGCCAATGCGTTCGTTCAGGTGTTCGACACACGGCTCGGCGACGGGCTCGTGCGCGAACAGCCCTTCGTGCTGAAGCCGGGCGCCGCCTTTCCGCTCAAGGCGCGCAGCCTCGTCCTGTTCCAGCACACGCCGGAGAGTGACGCATGACGCAGCGCTTCCATCGCTCGCCGTTCGGCGCCGAGCCGGACGAGGACGGAGTCAACTTCAGGCTGTACGCGCCTGACGCGGCGCGCGTGCAGCTTCTGCTTGGCGCGCGCGCGGCGCTGGAGATGCAGGACGGCGGCGGCGGCTGGAAGAGCCTGCGCGTCGGCGACGCGCGCGCCGGCGACGATTACGCTTTCAGGCTGCCAGATGGGCTCGTGATCCCCGACCCCGCGTCCCGATTCCAGCCCCAGGGGATGACCGGGCGATCGCGCGTCATCGATCCGCGCGCTTATGACTGGCGCGACGGCCAGTGGCGCGGCCGCGACTGGAGCGAGGCGGTCATCTACGAGGCGCATGTGGGCGCCGCAACCAGGGACGGCACATATTCCGCGCTCGCGCAGCGCCTCGATGATCTGGCTGATCTTGGAATCACGGCGATCGAACTGATGCCGCTGGCGCAATGGCGCGGCGCGCGCAACTGGGGCTACGATGGCGTGCTGCCGTTCGCGCCCTCGAACGCCTACGGCGCGCCAGATGACCTGAAGGCGCTGGTCGATCGCGCGCATGCGCTGGGCCTGATGGTGATCATCGACGTCGTCTACAATCATTTCGGCCCGTCGGGGAACTATCTTCATAACTACGCCCGCTCGTTCTTCACCGAACGTCACCACACGCCCTGGGGCGCGGCCATCAATTTCGACGACGATGGCAGGCAGGCCGTGCGTGAATTCTTCCTGCACAACGCGCTGTACTGGATCGAGGAGTACCATGCCGACGGCCTGCGGCTGGATGCGGTGCACGCCATCTGCGACGACAGCGAACGTCACATCCTGCGCGAGATCGCAGAAGAGGTTCGCCGCACGTGCGTGGGCGCGCCACGTTCATCTGATCCTCGAGAACGATCTCAACGAGGCCCGCTGGCTCGAACGCGCGGAGGATGGGATCACGCCAACGCTTTATACGGCGCAATGGAACGATGACTCCCATCATTGCTGGCACACGATGCTGAGCGGCGAGCGCGACGGCTATTACGCCGACTTTGCCGAAGGGACGCCGGCGAAACTGGGGCGCTCGCTGGCGGAAGGTTATGTCTACCAGGGCGATCCTTCGCCATTCCGTCATGGCGAGAAACGCGGCGAGCGCTCGGCTCATCTTCATCCCGCCGCGTTCATCGACTTCCTGCAGAACCACGACCAGATCGGCAACCGCGCCTTTGGCGAGCGCCTCGATGCGATTGCAGACCCGCAGCGGATCGCGGTCGCGCGCGCTGCGCTTCTTCTGTCGCCGCACATCCCCCTGCTTTTCATGGGCGAGGAATGGGGCGCGCTGACACCCTTCCTCTACTTCGTCGATTTCGCCGACGAGCCGGAGCTCGCAAGAGCGGTGCGTGACGGACGGCGGCGCGAGTTCGAGGGCTTCCGACAGTTCGCGGAGGGCGGCGTCGATGACATCCCCGATCCCAACGCGCTCGCCACATTCACCCGGTCCCGTCTCGATCCATCGCAGGCGATGCAGAATGAACATGCTGAAAACCTTTCGCGCACGCGCCGTCTGCTGCAGTTGCGGCGCAGGCACATCGTCCCGCTCATCGCCTCGCGCTTCCTCGGCGCGCAGTGCGCCTGCGACCTGAAGGCGGCGACCATCGATGTGCAATGGCGCTTCGAGGCGGGCTCTCTTCGACTCATTCTCAATGTCGGACCGCGGAGTCTCGAAATCGATGCGCCGGAGGGCGAGCTGATTCATGCGAGCGGCGGCGCGAGCGTAAAGGCGAAAAGTGCGCGCCTTCCATCATGGTCGCTGATCGCGTCGAGGATCGTTTCCCGTGGCTGATGACATGGCGCCGCGCGCAACATATCGACTGCAGCTCAACGCGGGCTTCACCTTCGAAGACGCTGCGCGGATCGCTCCCTATCTCGCCTCGCTGGGCGTGAGCCACGTGTACGCATCCCCCATCCAGAAGGCGCGTCCCGGCTCGACGCACGGCTACGACATCGTCGATCACGGGCAGATCAATCCTGAACTGGGCGGAGAAGACGGCTTCAGGCTGTTCTCGTCGGCGCTTGCGGCGCAGGGCCTCAAGCTGCTGCTCGACATCGTTCCAAACCACATGGGCGTTGGCGGCGCGGACAATACCTGGTGGCTTTCCACGCTGGAATGGGGCGAGACCTCGCCGTTTGCAAAGATGTTCGACATCGACTGGGATCGCCCGGGCGCCAATCAAAAACTCGTCGTCCCGTTTCTCGGCAAGCCATACGGCGAGGCGCTGCGCACCGGCGAACTGCAATTGCGCTTCGATGGGGACGAAGGCTCGTTCAGCGTCTGGCACTGGGAGCACCGGTTCCCGGTCAATCCCCTCGACTATCGCTGGATTCTCGAGTGGGCGCAGGTTGCGGGCGGCGGCGGCCTCGACATGCGTCCGCTCTATTCGATCGCGGAGGAATTGCGCGAACTCGCCGAGGCGCCCCGCCCGGTCACGCGCGAAGGCCGTGTCGAGCGATGTGAACGGATCAAGCGGGACATCGCGGCCCATGCACAATCTTCGCAGCGCGTTCGCGAGGCGATCGACAAGGCCGTGGCGTTCGCCTGCGGGGATCCGCGAACACCCGAAAGCTTCGGACCGCTGCATCGCATCCTCGATCAGCAATCCTACCGGCTGGCGTACTGGCGGGTGGCGTCGTCGGAAACGAATTACCGGCGTTTCTTCGACATCAATTCCCTGGCGGGCGTTCGCGTCGAGGACGAGAGCGTGTTCGAGGCCACGCACGCGCTGATCTTCAGGCTGATCGATCAGGGCCACGTCCACGGCTTGCGCATCGATCACGTGGACGGACTTGCCGATCCCAAGGCTTATCTGCAACGCCTGCGCACGCGGCTCGGTCAAAACTTCTACATCGTCGTCGAGAAAATACTGGAGCCCGGCGAGAAATTGCCCGAGTGGCCGATAGCCGGGACGACGGGCTACGAGGCGATGGCGCAGCTCGACGGTCTCTTCGTGGCGCGCGAACACGAGGATCCGTTCACAGCCCTTTATGAGGAGCGCGCAGGCGCGCAGGCCGATTTTGCGACGCAGTTGCGCGGCGCGAAGCTGGAGCTGCTGCGGGGCAGCTTCGGCAGCGAACTCGAAAGCCTCGTGTCCGACCTCAAGCGAGCGGCGGACGCCGACCTCGTCACCAGCGATTTCACGGCGGACGCATTGCGGAGGGCGCTGCGCGAAGTGATCGCGGCGCTGCCCGTCTACCGGACATATCTGGACGAGGGCGAACCCCGCCCCGAGGACCGCGCGCTCATCGCGCAGGCCGTCGCGGGCGCGAAGGCAACCACCCTGCTCGACACCGGCGCGGCGCACGACCTGCTCGAGTCGTTCCTGCTCCGTGCGCGCGATCCTCAACGCTCTCCCTCACGGCAGATCCTGTTGAATCGCATCATCCGACGCTTCCAGCAGATCACAGGTCCTGTGATGGCGAAGAGCCTCGAGGACACGCTCTTCTATCGCTTCGCGCGCTTCGTGGCCCTCAACGAAGTCGGCGGAGATCCGGCGCGCTTCGGCCTGAGCACAGAGGCGTTCCACGAGATGAACGCCGAGCGCGCGCGCGCATGGCCATTCTCCCTCGTCGCAACGGCCACCCACGACATGAAGCGCGGCGAGGACGTGCGCGCGCGGCTTGCGGCGCTTTCACATGCGCCGCACGTGTGGGCGCAGATCGTCGAAGCGGCGGAACGATCATCGGGCGAAGCGCCGGACGCCAATGACCGTTACATGCTGCTGCAGACCGATGATCGGCGCGTGGCCGGCATGGCCCGATGGCTCGCCGAAGGCGACGGACGATGAATTCCGGGAGCGCATCGCCTCCTACGCGGTAAAGGCGCTTCGCGAATCCAAGCGTCGCTCTTCGTGGACATCGCCGGACGAGGCGTATGAAGACGCCGCGCGCCGGTGGACGCAGGCCTTGCTGGCGCCGGGCGGTCTGCATGCAACGCTTGCGCAGGCGCTTCCCCCTGTCGTGTGCGCGGGAGAACGCGTCTCGCTTTCGCGGCTTGTCCTGAAGCTCACGATGCCCGGCGTCCCCGACACCTATCGCGGTTGCGAGTACGACGACTTTTCGCTCGTGGACCCCGACAACCGCCGGCCGGTGGATTTTGAAGCTCGCGCAGCCTCGCTTGGCGCTGCGCCGCAAGGCTTCGGGCCGCTCAAGCAGGCGGTCACCGCGATCCTTCTCCGCGATCGAGCACGGGCGCCGCGGCTTTACGCAAGCGGCGACTACCAGGCGAGACCTTCACCGCATCCCGCATGGATCACGTTCTCGCGCCGGCACGAAGGCGAGGAACTGATCGTGGCTGCGCTCGTCAGACCCTTCGACACCTCCGACATGGACGAGGTTTTGCAATCGTTCTCTCGAACTTCACCGCAGGAGTCGGGCTGGAGCAACCTTCTCCGTGGACATGCGTTGGACCAGCGTAAGCACGGGGGGGCCGCGCTCCCCGCCATGGTCCTGAGGAAGTCCCGCTGAATGGTCAGCACGAGCGTCAGCGCCCACGCAAGGAGTGCGCCGGCCAGCCAACCTGCGCCAACATGGCCGGGGCGCGTGGCCATCGAGAACGTAAGCCCTGCAGTTGACGGCGGCCGCTGGCCCGCCAAGCGAACTCGTCGGCGAAGCCGTCATCGTCGAGGCCGACATTTTCAGCGACGGCCATGACATCCTCGATTGCGATCTCGTCTGGCGAGGGCCGGGATCGCCTGCGTGGCGGCGCACGATCATGCGCATGCGCGAGAACGATCGCTGGCGCGGGACCTTCACGCCGCAGGAGACCGGACGTCACCAGTTCGCGATCGAAGCCTGGCGCGATCCGTTCGCGAGCTGGACCAGCGACGTGACGAAGAAGCTCGGCGCAGGCCAGAACGTGGACGTCGAGATCATCGAGGGCATGGCGCTGGTTGCGCACGCGCAGGAACGGGCGCCCGCGCTCCACGCGCATTGGCGCGCTTTGAACGATCCCGAGAACGACGAGCAGGAGCGCCTGGCGATCCTGCTGTCCGCGGACCTCATCGAACTGATGCGCGAGCACGGACCCCGCGCGGGCGTGAGCCGCTGCGAGCCCGTTCCCCTTGTGGTGGACCGCAAACGCGCCGCCTTCTCGGCGTGGTACGAGCTCTTTCCGCGCTCCGCGTCGAACGATCCCGAACGGCATGGAACGTTCGACGACGTGATCGCGCGACTCCCCTACGTCAAGGACCTCGGCTTCGACGTTCTCTATTTCACGCCGATCCATCCGATCGGCCGCACCAACCGCAAGGGGCGCAACAATGCGCTCGTCGCCACGGCCGACGATCTCGGCAGCGTCTACGCCATCGGCGCACGCGAGGGCGGGCACGACGCGATTCACCCGCAGCTCGGCACGATGGACGACTTCGACCGGCTGGTTCGCGACGCTGCGAGCACGGCCTCGAGATCGCGCTCGACTTCGCCATCCAATGCTCGCCCGATCATCCCTGGCTCAGGCAACATCCGGAATGGTTCGAGCACCGGCCCGACGGCTCGATCAAGTACGCCGAGAATCCGCCGAAGAAGTACGAGGACATCGTCAACGTCAAGTTCTACGGCGATGCATACCCCGATGTCTGGCTCGCGCTGCGCGACGTCGTCCTGTTCTGGGCTCGCATGGCGTGCGCATCTTCCGCGTCGACAATCCGCACACCAAGCCGCTGCCGTTCTGGGAGTGGATGATCGGCGAGGTGATGGACGCGCATCCCGACGTGCATCTTCCTGTCGGAGGCCTTCACGCGGCCGAAGATGATGAAGCGGCTCGCCAAGGTCGGCTTCCCGCAGTCCTACACCTACTTCACCTGGCGCAACACGAAGCAGGAGCTCATCGACTACGTGACCGAGCTCGACGGGCGAGATGGCGGACTATTACCGCCCGAATTTCTTCGTCAACACGCCCGACATCAATCCGTACTACCTGCAGACGAGCGGGCGAGCCGGGCTTCATCGTGCGCGCGACGCTCGCGGCGACGCTGTCGGGCATCTGGGGCATGTACACCGGCTTCGAGATTTGCGAGGCGGCGCCGCTGCCGGGCCGCGAGGAATATCTCGATTCCGAGAAGTACGAGATTCGAGCGCGGGATTTCGACCAGCCCGGCAACATCAAGGATCACATCCGCCGCCTCAACCGCATCCGCAGCAGCCATCCGGCGCTGCAGACGCCCCGCAACATCACCTTCCTCAACGCATGGAACGACCACATCATCGTCTACGCACGCATGTCGCCCCTCGCGCGAGGAGATCATCCTCGTGCTCGTCAACCTCGATCCCGCATCACCGGCAGGAATGCACCTACGAGGTGCCGCTGTGGGAGTTCGGCCTGCCCGACAACGCCTCGATCGAGGTCGAGGACCTGCTCTGTGGAGGGCGCTTCACGCTGCTACGGCAAGACCCACCAGATCGCGCTCGATCCCGGCACAACCCGGCGATCATCTGGCGGCTCATCACTCCGGCGCAAGGTCGCGCGCCATGATCGACCGCAACGATCCGCACTGGTACAAGGACGCGATCATCTACCAGCTGCACGTCAAGTCGTTCTTCGACGCCAACAACGACGGCATCGGCGATTTCGAAGGCCTGACCGCCAAGCTCGACTACGTTCGCGACCTCGGCGTCACCGCGATCTGGCTGATGCCGTTCTACCCCTCGCCGCTGCGCGACGACGGCTACGACATCGCCGATTATCGCGGCGTCAATCCGGCCTACGGCATCGATGCGCGATTTCCGGCGGCTTCGTGCGAGAGGCGCACGAGCGCGGCCTCCGCATCATCACCGAGCTGGTGATCAACCACACCTCCGACCAGCATCCCTGGTTCCAGCGCGCCCGGCGAGCGCGGCCAGGCTCGACGGCGCGCGACTTCTACGTCTGGTCCGACACCGACCAGAAATACACAGGACACGCGCATCATCTTCCTCGACACCGAAGCGTCGAACTGGACCTGGGATCCGGTCGCGAAGGCCTATTACTGGCACCGCTTCTACGCGCACCAGCCCGATCTCAACTTCGACAATCCGCGCGTGCTCGAAGCCGTGCTCGACACGATGCGCTTCTGGCTCGACATCGGCGTCGACGGGCTGCGGCTCGACGCCATCCCCTACCTGATCGAGCGCGACGGCACCAACTGCGAGAACCTGCCGGAGACCCACGAGGTCATCAAGCGCATCCGCGCCGCGCTCGACGGAGACCTATCCCGACCGCATGCTTCTGGCCGAGGCCAACCAGTGGCCCGAGGAAACCGCGCCCTATTTCGGCGAGGGCGACGAATGCCACATGGCGTTCCACTTCCCGCTGATGCCGCGCATGTACATGGCGCTCGCGCAGGAGGACCGGCACCCGATCACCGACATCATGCGCCAGACGCCGGAGATTCCCGACAGCTGCCAATGGGCGATCTTCCTGCGCAATCACGACGAGCTGACGCTCGAGATGGTGACCGATCGCGAGCGCGATTATCTGTGGTCGTTCTACGCCACCGACCGGCGCGCGCGCATCAATCTCGGCATCCGCCGCCGGCTCGCGCCGCTGCTCGAGAACGATCGTCGCAAGGTCGAACTGCTGGCCTCGCTGCTCTTCTCCATGCCGGGCACGCCGGTTCTCTACTACGGCGACGAGATCGGCATGGGCGACAACATCTATCTGGGCGACCGCGACGGCGTGCGCACGCCGATGCAATGGTCGCCGGATCGCAACGGCGGCTTCAGCCGCGCCGACCCGGCGCGTCTCTTCCTGCCCGCGATCCAGGACGCGATCTACGGCTTCGACAGCGTCAACGTGGAGGCGCAGCTCGCGAGCCCGGCGAGCCTGCTCAACTGGACGCGGCGCATGCTCGCCATCCGGCGCAATCATCGCGCGCTCGGCCGCGGCACGCTGCGCTTCCTCTATCCCTCGAACCGGAAGGTGCTCGCCTATCTGCGCGAGATCGACGGCGAGCAGATCCTTTGCGTGTGCAACGTCTCGCGCTCGCCGCAGGCGGTCGAGCTCGATCTGGCGGAATTTCGCGGCGCGACGCTCGTCGAGCTGACCGGCGGCTCGCCGTTTCCGCCGATCGGCGAGCTGCCCTATCTGCTGACGCTGCCCGGCTACGGCTTCTACTGGTTCGCGCTGGACACGAGCGCGGCGCAGGAAGACCGCTTCGGCCCGGCGCCGGCGCCGGAATTGTTCACCCTCGTGCTGACCGGGGATTCGGGCGACCTGCTGCGCGGCCGCGAGGCGGTCGCCTTCGAGCGCACGATCGCGCCGCGCTTTCTGGCGTCACGGCGCTGGTTTCCCGGCCGCAACGATGGCGTGCGGCAGGTGAACGCGATCACGCTCGGCAAACTCGCAGCGGGCGGGCGCGCCTATCTCATGACGCGGCTCGACGTTATTCCGCGGTTCGGCGGACCGCAGAGCTATTTTACCCCGCTCGCGCTCAACGAGATGGAGGAAGAGGAGAGCGTGCTTCCCTACGCGGTGGCGCGGGTGCGGCGCGGCGCGCGCGTCGGCCTGCTCTACGATGCGGACGCAGATCCGCATTTTGGCGCGGCGATGGCCTCTCACATGAAGCGGCAGGCGGAACTGCCCGCCGGTGACGGCGGCGTGCTGCGCTTCCATGGGTCCGGCGAACTCGCGGGCGCCGCCATCGAAGACATCGAAAGCGCGCGGCTTGGCGGCGACCAGAGCAATTCGACCCTTACGCTCGGCGAAGAAGCGGTGCTCAAGATCTACCGGCGCGTCCAGAGCGGCGCGCAATCCGGAGATCGAGATGTGCCGCTATCTGACCGAGACAGGCCCATTTCGACGGCACGCCGGCGTATCTCGGCTCCGTGACGCATGTGAGCCCCGAAGGCGCGGTGACGCCGCTCGCCATCCTGCAGCGGTATGTGCGCAACCAGGGCGACGGGTGGACGCGCACGCTCGACGCCTTCACGCTTGCGCTCGAAGAATTGCTCACGCCGCCGCCCGGGCAGGAGCCCGGCGTTGCCGATGCGTTCGCTTCCTTCCTGCTGAGGGCGCGCGCGCTCGGCCGGCGCACGGGCGAAATGCACAAGGCGCTGGCGCGGCCGACGGATGATCCCGCCTTCGCGCCAGAGCCGATGACCGGCGCCGATCTGGCCGCCGCCGGGGCCGACATGCGGGCGCTGGCCGCGAGGGCCCTCGAGGCGCTGCGGCGCCTGCCGGGCGAGACCAACGAGGCGCGCGCTGCGCTGATGCGCGAACTCGCCGAAAAGGCCGATCTCATCGAGCACGCGATTGCGTGGCTGACGCGCGAGCCGGTCCGCGCGATGAAGATGCGCGTGCACGGGGATTATCACCTCGGGCAGGTTCTGGTCGTCCAGAACGAGGTGATGATCGTCGATTTCGAGGGCGAGCCCTCTCGTTCGGTGGACGAGCGTCGCGCCAAGGACACGCCGCTGCGGGATGTCGCGGGCATGCTGCGGTCCATTTCCTATGCCGGAGAGTCAGCTATACTGGCCATCGAGCAGCGGCTGTCGATGGACGCGGCGCGCGCCGAGCGCATCGCGTCGGAGGGCGTCAATCTGGTGAGCCGCGTCTTCCTGGAGGCCTATGCGGGCGAGGTGGCGGGCTCGCCCGCGGAAGTGCAGGACGAGCACACGTTTCAACACTTGCTGCGCATGAAATTGCTGTCGAAGGCGTTATACGAGATCAATTACGAGGCCGAGTTCCGGCCGACCTGGGTGAACGTGCCGATCAAGGGCGTTCTGTCCTTGCTGAACGAAATGGAAATGGCGCAATGACCGCTTCAGCCCGCGCGCGCGACACGAGCGCACATGGCGGCGACCCCCACGCTCTCGTCGAGCGATGGCGGGCCGATCCGTTTTCCGCGCTCGGCGCCCATGAGATCGCGCCCGGCGCTTGGGAAATTCGCGTCATGGCGCCGCATGCGCACGCCGTCAGCGCGCTCGCCGGCGGTTCGGACGAAGAACTGGCGTCGATGCGCCGCATCCACGACATCGGGTTGTTCGCGGCGAGGGTCGAGAGCGCCGAACGCCCCGGCTACAGGCTGCGGATCGAGAGCGAGGCGGGCGTCGAGGTGACGCACGATCCCTATTCGTTCGGCGTCCTGCTCGACGACGACGCGCTGCGCGCAACCCGCGGCGAGAGCGCGCGCGAGGTCTATGATGTGCTCGGCGCGCACCCCATGGAGTATGGCTCGATCGCGGGCGTGCGATTCGCCGTGTGGGCGCCCAACGCGCGCCGCGTGAGCGTCGTCGGCGCCGTTCAACGGATGGGACGGCCGCCGCCACGCGATGCGCCTGCGCCACGAGGGCGGCGTGTGGGAATTGTTCATCCCGGGCCTCTCCGCAGGGGCGCTCTACAAGTACGAGATCGCGGGCCCCGACGGGCGGCTCATGCCGCTGAAGGCCGATCCGTTCGCCTTCGCGGCCGAGCCTCCGCCGGCGACCGCGTCGCTCATCGCGCCGACGCCGCAGCGACCGTCCGCGCCGCCCGCAGGAAGGCGACGACAGGCCCGCGCGGGAGCGGCCGATCTCCATCTACGAATGCCATCTCGGCTCATGGGCGCGCGTGCCGGAGGAGGGCAACCGCTATCTCACCTATCGCGAGATGGCCGAGCGCCTGATGCCCTATGTCGAGAGCATGGGCTTCACGCACATCGAGCTGCTGCCCATCACCGAGTATCCGTTCGACGGGTCGTGGGGCTACCAGCCGATCTCGATGTTCGCGCCCACGAGCCGGTTCGGCACGCCGGAGGATTTCGCTGTCTTCGTCGACGCAGCGCACAGGCGCGGGCTGCGGCGTCATGCTCGACTGGGTGCCGGCGCATTTTCCCAACGACGCGCACGGGCTCGCCTACTTCGACGGCACGCATCTCTACGAGCACGCCGATCCGCGCCAGGGCTTCCACCAGGACTGGGGCACCTACATCTACAATTACGGCCGCCAGGAAGTGGAGGCGTTCCTCGTCTCCAATGCGCGCTTCTGGCTCGAGCACTATCACCTCGACGGGCTGCGCGTCGATGCCGTCGCCTCGATGCTCTACCTCGATTATTCGCGCCAGCCCGGGCGAATGGGTGCCGAACCGGCTACGGCGGCAACGAGAACCTCGAGGCCATCGACTTCCTGCGCCGCATGAACGAAGCTGGCCTACGGCGCCGCGCCGGACGCGATCACCGATCGCCGAGGAATCGACCGCCTGGCCCGGCGTCTCGCGACCGACATAGGCGGGCGGCCTCGGCTTCGGCTTCAAGTGGAACATGGGCTGGATGCACGACACGCTGCGCTACATGAGCCGCGATCCCATCCACCGCCGGCATCACCATGACGACCTGACCTTCGGCCTGCTCTACGCCTTCACCGAGAATTTCATCCTGCCGCTCGTCGCACGACGAGGTCGTGCACGGCAAAGGCATCGCTGCTCGGCAAGATGCCCGGCGACCGCTGGCAGCGGTTCGCCAACCTGCGCGCCTATTTCGGCTTCATGTGGGGCCATCCCGGCAAGAAGCTCCTGTTCATGGGCGGCGAGTTCGCGCAGGAGCGCGAGTGGAACCACGACACGAGCCTCGACTGGCATCTGCTCGACGACCCGCTGCACAGGGGCGTCCAGGATCTCGTGCGCGACCTCAACGGCGTCTATCGCCGGCGTTCCCGCGCTGCACGAGCGCGACTGCGAAAGCGACGGCTTCTGCTGGCTCGTGGCGGACGACCGCGACAACAGCGTGCTGGCGTTTGCGCGTTTCAACAAGGAGCGGAACAGCATCGTCATCGTGGTGTGCAATTTCACCCCGCTCGTTCGCTATGATTACCGTGTGGGAGCGCCGCGCGGCGGCTGCTGGCGCGAAATCGTGAACACCGACGCCGGCCTGTATGGCGGCGGCAACGTGGGCAACGCCGGCGGCGTTGAAGCACGCGACGAGCCTGGCCACGGGCAGAGCCATTCGCTCTGCCTTACCGTGCCGCCGCTCGCGACGATCATGTTCGAATGGCAAGGCTGACCCCGCGGGGTTTCTTCCTGACGCGAGCGGAACCGCATGGCGGCGCGAACCGTTTGTGGTCGCATGAAGGCATCTCTCGCCCAGCACCGCCGCGACCCCGCGCGCGCCATCGAAACACCGCAGGTTCTGCGGCCCGGCGACACGTGCTGGCGGCTTTCGCCAGCCAAGCGCGCGGCCGTGCTCATCGACGGTGAAGATTATTTCAGGAACCTAGACGAGGCGCTGCGGCGCGCGCGACGTTCGATTTTCATCCTCGGATGGGATTTCGACAGCCGCATCCGGCTGCGGCCCCAGGACCCGAATTCGCCGCTTCTCGGCGAGTTCCTGCGCCAGCTCGTCGAAGAGCGGCCGGAGCTGGAAATCCGCATCCTGGTGTGGAGCGCGGCGGTCGTTCACGCGCCGAGCGAGCCGGCCCAGTTGCTGATCGGCGGGGAATGGGACAAGCACGAGCGCATCACCCTGAAGCTCGACACGTTCCATCCCATCTATGGCGCGCATCACCAGAAGGTCGTCGTCATCGACGATTCCATCGCCTTCTCCGGCGGCATGGACCTCACGGTGCGCCGTTGGGATTGCCAGCCGCACGTGCTCGACAATCCCGGGCGGGTGAGCCCCGAAGGCAAGCCCTATGCGCCCATTCACGACGTGCAGATGGTGGTCGACGGGCAGGCGGCCGCCGACATGGGCGATCTCGCGCGCGATCGCTGGCTGAGAGCGACCGGGCAGACGCTGCAGGGCCGCTTCGAGCAGCACGATATCTGGCCGCGCTCACTGGAGCCCGATTTCTTCGGGAAGCTTGTCGGCGTAGCGCGAACCTACCCGCAATGCGGACAATGCGAGCCGGTGAGGGAGGTCGAGCGCCTGACCCGCGCGAGCCTGGCGGCCGCGCGGCGCATCATCTACATCGAGCAGCAATACATGACGGCGCCGTTCATCGGCGACATCCTGCGCGATCATCTGCGCAACCCCGAGGGGCCGGAAGTCATGGTCCTGATGACGCGCGAGTTCGCGAGGTCTCGCCGAGCGGCTCGTGATGGGGACCAATCGTGACCGGCTCATCCGCCGCCTGAAGCGGCACGATCATCATGACAGGCTGCGCGTGTGCTACCCGGTCATTCGGCATGGCGAGGACGCGTCGCAGATCATGGTGCATTCGAAGCTCATGATCATCGACGACTGGTTCCTGCGGGTTGGGTCGGCGAACATGAACAACAGGTCCATGGGCGTTGATTCGGAATGCGACCTCGCCATCGAGGGAACCGACGCGCATTCGCGGCGGGCGATCGAACGCCTGCGCTGGCGGCTGGTCGCTGAACACCTCGACGCCTGCCCCGACGAACTCGAGGCCGAGATGGGCCGCGCAGGCTCGATGATCGCCGCCGTCGATCGCTTCAACACCAACGGGCGCGGCTTCAATTGCTTCGAGGCCCTCACGCAGCCCGGGCCCATCAGGCCCGTGCTGGGAACGCGCATCCTCGATCCCGCCCGGCCCTTCGAGCCGCTGTGGTTCCTGCGCCGCAGGAAGCGTCACTAGAAGCGAGAACGCATTCTTGAAACCGTCATGGTCTGCGAAGGCAGACCATCCACGAGAGGCAAAAACGCGGGGGCAGCAATCCCGGCGTCGGCCCTTGCCGAGCAGGACGAGAAAGGCGTCGCCCTACTTTCGTCGCCAGTAGAGCTCAGTCACTGCAAACGTCACGAGCCCGAAGAAGAACGGGATGATGAAATAGGCGGCGCGGAAGATGATCAGCGCCGCGATCAGGTTCGCGCCCGGAACAAGATAGACGATGACGCTCTCGATGATCCCGAGCCCACCGGGCACATGGGAGACGAGCGAGGCGGCGTTTGCGAGCACGTAGGCGGTGGCGACCGCCGGATAATCGACCTCCGCGACAGTGCGGATCGCCTGATGCAGGCACGCGGCGACGAGCGCGAAGTTCAACGGCCCCACCAGCAACTGACCGATGGCGAGGCGCAACGGCGGGAAGGCGAACGACCAGTGGCGGATATGCAGGGGCCGTCGCACGAACGCGGCGCAGACGAGCCACAAACCGCAGATCGCCAGAGCGCCGACGCCTGACGCGATGGCCGCCGCTTCGCTCAGGCCGGTGACCTGCGCGGCGTCAGCCGGCCGCAGCAGTGAGGCGAGGCCGATCAGCGCGAGCAGGCCGAGTCCGACGGTGGATCCGCAGAAGAGTATGACCTTCGCCACGCCTTCGCGGCTCATGCCCCAGCGGGTGTAGAAGCGATAGCGCACCGCGCCGCTGCTGAGCGCCGCGAAGCCGATGTTATGACCCAGTGACAGCGCCGTGAACGACGCGTGCGCGGCGCGCCGCCACGGCATGGGAAAGCCCGCGTAGCGCGTGGCCATCCAGTCAAAGAGCGTGAGGCAGGCGTAGCTGCCCGCGGCGAAGCCAAGGGCTGCGATCAATCTGCCCCGCGGCGCGGCGGCGAGCGCGCTTGTGAGATCGTCCCAGGAATATTCGCGGAAGATGCGGTGCAGCAGGTACGCCGCGAGCGCGATGCCGCCGACGGCGACGGCGATGCCGATGGCGCGGCGCCAGCCGGGCCTTCGCCTCGCCTGCTGTTTGCCGGGATGGGATTTGTCGCGGGGTCGCGCGTCGGCGGCCGCGCTCACGATTTGCGCCTCTCATTCATGGCGCCACAACGCGGCGGGGCGACAAGTTGTTTCGCTTCAGGCTTCCGCGCGGATCTCTGCGGGCGGCGCCGGGCGAATGCTCGCGGGCTTGACGACGAAATCCACGAACAGCGGCAGGTGATCGGACGCGATGCGCGCCTCCTGCGTGCGCAGCGTTTCCGCGCGGGTCACTTCGAAGGATCGGCTGAGGAAGACGTGATCGAGCCGCAGCAGCGGCAGGCGCGAGGGGAACGTCGCCTTCGGCTTGCGCGCCGGGCCGAGCTTCTGCGCGTCGCGCAAGCGCGCGGCGATGCGCCCGTAGACGCGCGAGCGCGGCACGGCGTTGAAATCGCCCGTGAGGATGATGGGCTCGCGGCAATTGGGCGCGCCGATCCATTCGCGGCCGAACAGGGCTTCCACCTGCGCGAGGCGCTCGTGGCCGCGCAGCCCCAGGTGCGTGTTGAAGACCTGAACCTCGACGCCGCCGATGTTGACGCACACCCACAGGGCGCCGCGCGGCTCCAGCCTCTGCAGGGGCCCGATGCCGGGCAACGCCGCGCCGCGCACGAAGCGCGCCGGCCGCGCCGTGAGAATGGCGTCGCCGTATTCCTCCTCCATCACGCGATAGGCGGGATGGAAATGATGCGCCATGCCAAGTTCACGCGCGATCACCTCCGCCTGGTCGGCGCCGCCGGTGCGGGCGCGGCGCACGTCCACCTCCTGCAGGGCCACGATGTCGGGCTGAAGGGAGGCGAGAATTCGCGCGATGCGCTTGGGCGAACAGACGCCGTCGCGACCGACGCAACGATGCACGTTCCATGTGACAAGACGCGGCAAATGCATACTCCAAAACGTTTTGTCGCAGCCCCGCAGGAGACCGCCGGTAGCAAACGCCTGCGCCCCGCCTTCGTTCGACGGCGACGGCGACGCTTGCCCTAATTCAGGCCGCCGCTCTTCTGGATGAAGGCGGCGATCACATCGAGCCCAACGCCCGTGCGCATGTTTGAAAATACAAAAGGTCGGCTGGCGCGCATGCGCTTCGTGTCGGATTCCATGACGGAGAGATCGGCGCCGACCATCGGCGCGAGATCGATCTTGTTGATGACGAGCAGGTCCGAGCGCGTGATGCCCGGCCCGCCCTTGCGCGGAATCTTTTCGCCCTGCGCGACGTCGATCACATAAATCGTGATGTCGGCGAGTTCAGGGCTGAACGTGGCGGCGAGATTGTCGCCGCCGGATTCGATGAGGATGAGATCGAGGGCGGGAAAGCGCGCGCGCATCTGGGCGACCGCGTGCAGGTTGATGGAGCAATCCTCGCGGATCGCGGTGTGCGGGCAACCGCCCGTCTCCACGCCCATGATGCGCTCTTCCGGCAGCGCGCCGGCGGCGGTGAGGATGCGCGCGTCTTCCTTGGTGTAGATGTCGTTGGTGATGGCGCAGAGGTCGTAGACGTCACGGAAGCGCTTGCACAACGCCTCCATGAGCGCGGTCTTGCCCGGCGCCGACTGGGCCGCCAATGCCAACGCGCAAGGGTCCATTGATGCTCATGAGCGAAACAACCTCGAATATTGGGTTTCGTGATGAAGCGAAGCGAGATCGGCGCGAAATGCGAAGCCGCCGAGATCGTCGAGGGTCGAGCCCTGCGCGAAGTCCGCCACGCGCGCGGCGACGGGCGCAAGGCCCGCGACGACGCCCTGCCCCGCCGTCTGGCCAATGACGCTGAGGCGCACGGCGGCGGAGACGAGATTGGACGCGAAGGCGGCGAGATATCCGTCAAGCGCTGGGCGAAGCGCCATGCCGTGCGCGGCGGCGGCGGCAGCAAAGCAAACGGGATACGCCGTGTTCGCGCCAATGGCGGCGCTCGCCGCGTCGAGCGCATCGCACGGCCATGCCGCGCGCGTGGCGGCGAGGAAGGCCGCGCCCTGCTGCACGGATTCGAGACGCCGCTCGCTCGAGGCTGCGAGCGCGCAGGCGAGTTCGGCGATGTCCGCAAGATCGCCGGCGGCCTTCACGGCGTTGAACGCCGCCGTGAAGAGAACCGCGTCGTTGCGGCCCGAGCCGTGCGCGAGAATGGTTTCAATCCACTGCGCCAACGAGGCCGCGTCGCGCACGTCGCCGCATTCCACCGCCCATTCCACGCCGTGAGAATAGGCGAACGCGCCGACCGGATAGGACGGCGACAACCAGGCGAAGAGCGCGAGCGCGGGCTCAGTCGTGCTTGTGGGCATGGGGGCCATGGGAGTGCGCGTGCGCGTCCTTGTGCGCGTGATCGTGCGCATGATCGTGCTTGTGATCATGGGCCTTGTGGTCGTGCGCGTGGTCGTGGCCGCAATGTTCGTCGTGCACGTGCCCTTCCTCACCGTGGGCGGGCGCGTGCTTGTGATCATGCCCATGATCGTGGTCGTGATGCTTGTGGGCGGGACCCTTGTGCGCGTGCGAGGAATGGCTGTGCGCGTTCTCTTCCTGCGGCTCGTAGGCGCCCGTGTCGGGCTCGAACGGCGCTTCGATGTGCGCGACCTTCGCGCCGAGCCCGCGCACCATGTCTTCGAGAACGTGGTCGCGGCGGATGCGGATGCGGTTGGCGAGGATTTCCGCCTGCACGTGGCGATTGCCGATGTGATAGGCGACGCGCGCGAGCTGGCGCGGATCGGCGCAGCGCACTTCGGCGAGGTGTTCCGGCGCGGCGATGATTTCCACCAGCCGCCCGTCTTCCAGGATGAGCGCGTCGCCGCCGCGCAGCGCGACGGCCTCGGGCAGGTCGAGCAGGAATTCCACGCCGCGCGTGCCGGTCATCGTCACGCGGCGGCGATGGCGGCCTTCGTAATCGAGGACGATCGTGTCGGCGGGCGTGGCCTGCCAGGCGCCTTTTTGGCTGATGAAGTTCGCGCGGATCATCTGTCTTTTCCTGCACAGAAGTTTGGACCGGACCGCCTCAATAGGTCGCCCCGGCGCCAAAGGCGAGGCTTTTCCGGCTCGGCTCAATACATGAAGTAGCGCTGCGCCATGGGAAGCTCCTTCGCCGGCTCGCAGACGAGAATCTCGCCGTCGGCCTTCACCATGTAGGTCTCCGGGTCCACCTCGACCTTGGGCGTGGCGCCGTTCAGCACCATGGACGCCTTGGTGATGCCGCCGCGCGTGTTCTCGACGGCGACGAACTCCTTCGACACGCCCAGCTTGCCGCGCAGGCCGGTCTCGATCGCGGCCTTCGAGACGAAGGTGAGCGAGGTGCTCTGCACCGCCCGGCCATAGGCGCCGAACATCGGCCTGTAATGCACCGGCTGGGGCGTGGGGATCGAAGCGTTGGGGTCGCCCATGGGCGCGGCCGCGATCATGCCGCCCTTGACGACCATGTCCGGCTTGACGCCGAAGAAGGCCGGCGACCACAGCACGAGGTCGGCGAGCTTGCCGGCTTCGATGGAGCCGATGTGGCGCGAGACGCCGTGAGCGATGGCGGGGTTGATCGTGTATTTCGCAATGTAGCGGCGGGCGCGGAAATTGTCGTTGTCGCCGCTCTCCTCCTTCATGGCGCCGCGCTGGCGCTTCATCTTGTCGCGCGGTCTGCCACGTGCGGATGATGACCTCGCCGACGCGGCCCATGGCCTGGCTGTCGGACGACATCATCGACAGCGCGCCGATGTCGTGGAGAATGTCCTCCGCCGCAATGGTTTCCTTGCGGATGCGGCTCTCGGCGAAGGCGAGGTCTTCGGTGATGCGAAGGATCGAGATGGTGGCACACCATCAGCATGTCGAGATGCTCGTCGATGGTGTTGACGGTGAACGGGCGCGTCGGATTGGTCGACGAGGGCAGGACGTTCGGCAGGCCGCAGACCTTGATGATGTCGGGCGCATGGCCGCCGCCGGCGCCCTCGGTGTGGAAGGCGTGGATGGTGCGGCCCTTGAAGGCGGCGACCGTGTTCTCCACGAAGCCGGATTCGTTGAGCGTGTCGGTGTGGATCATCACCTGCACGTCCATCTCGTCGGCGACCGAGAGGCAATTGTCGATGGCCGCGGGCGTCGTGCCCCAGTCCTCGTGCAGCTTCAGGGCGCAGGCGCCGGCGATCACCATTTCCTCCAGCGCCTTCGGCAGCGCGGCGTTGCCCTTGCCGGCAAAGCCCAGATTCATCGGAAAGGCGTCCGCCGCCTCGATCATGCGCGCCAGATGCCAGGGGCCGGGCGTGCAGGTCGTCGCCAGCGTGCCGTGCGCGGGGCCGGTGCCGCCGCCCAGCATCGTGGTGACGCCGGACATCAGCGCCTCCTCGATCTGCTGCGGGCAGATGAAATGGATGTGCGAGTCGATGCCGCCGGCGGTGAGGATCTTGCCCTCGCCCGCGATGATCTCGGTGCCCGGCCCGATGATGATGTCGACGCCCGGCTGGATATCGGGATTGCCGGCCTTGCCGATCTTCGCGATGCGCCCGTCGCGCAGGCCCACGTCGGCCTTCACGATGCCCCAGTGATCGAGGATCACGGCGTTGGTGATGACCGTGTCCATGGCGCCGTCGGCGTTGGAGACCTGCGACTGGCCCATGCCGTCGCGGATGACCTTGCCGCCGCCGAACTTCACCTCCTCGCCGTAGGTGGTGAAATCCTTCTCCACCTCGATGAAGAGTTCGGTGTCGGCAAGGCGGATGCGGTCCCCGGTCGTGGGGCCGAACATCGCCGCGTAGGCGGAGCGGGAAATCTTTGCGGGCATCATTGCCTCCGGAAGTGTGTGTGCGCGAGCGCGGTCAAAGCTTGCCCATCACCTTTTGCTGGAACCCGTAGACGATGCGCGCGCCCGACAGGGCGACGAGGCGCACCTCGCGCGTCTGGCCGGGCTCGAAGCGCACGGCGGTTCCAGCCGCGATGTCGAGGCGAAAGCCCCGCGCCTTGTCGCGCTCGAAGGACAGCGCGCCGTTGGTCTCGAAGAAATGATAGTGCGAGCCGACCTGGATTGGCCGGTTGCCGGTGTTGGAGACGGTCGAGCGTCACGGTCTCGCGGCCCTCGTTGAGGACGATGTCGCCGTCCTTCGTGATGATCTCGCCGGGTATCATGAGCGCCCTCCTCAACGCGACGGGATTGTGGACGGTGACAAGCTTCGTTCCGTCGGGGAACGTCGCCTCCACCTGCACGTCGTGGATCATTTCGGAAATGCCGTCCATCACCTGCGCGCGCGTGACGACATGGGCGGCCGACTTCCATCAGGTCGGCGACGGAGCGCCCGTCGCGGGCGCCCTCGACAACGAAGTCGGTGATGAGCGCGATCGTTTCGGGATGATTGAGCTTCACGCCGCGCGCAAGGCGGGCGCGGGCGACCATCGCGGCGAGGGAGACGAGAAGCTTGTCCTTCTCTCGGGGCGTCAGATTCATGTTGGTTCGAACTCCACGAAATCAGGTGGACCAGGATCGCGGCAGGGCGCCGCGGGGAAGGCGCGAAAGCGCGGCGACCATGGCCGCGCGCAGCGTGTGACCTTCATGCGAGACGAAGCGCGCGACGATCAGGCCGTCGAACATGGTGGCGGCAGCCTCGCACGCGGGCGCGTCGCGCAAGGCATCGCGCAGGTTTTCAAGCTGTGCGCCCGCGTCCGGCGCTGCGTAGAGAAGCGTGCCGAAGGCGTGCGCGCCGCCGCCAGAGGCGGCGCCTTCGAGCAGCGCGGTCGCGTCGCCCTCGACGCGCGATGCGTCGGCCCATGCGAGCGCGCCGTCGCGCCGCAGGCGCCATAAATCGCGCCACACGAGCGAGGTCACGCGCTCGCCCATGGCGGCGCGGCCCAGAATCACAATGTCGGCCAGAAGGAGCCGCGCGTCGGATGCGACGTCGATCTCGTAGCGCCGCGCCACGCGGGCGCCGTTGAACAGGATGGTTTCCTGCGGCACGTAGGCGAGCGTGGAGCCGGCCTCCGCGCGCAGGCGCACGTCGCATGTGGTGGGCGCGCCCAGCGCGCGATATATTTTTTCGGCCGCGGCGGAAGCGACGACGAGGTGCGCGCCTGCGCCCGCTTCAAACGCACAGTCGTAGACATCGCCGCCCGCCATGCCGCCGGCGACGTTGACGATGACCGCGTCGAGCCGTCCGGGCGCCTCGGGCGGAAAGCGCATGCGCAGCGCTCCCTCCTCGCGCACGCGTACGCGGCGGGTCACGCCGTCTTCGAGATGGGTGGAGAGCGCCAGCACGCCGCGCGAGCGAACGGACGCGAGCGGATCGAAATCCGGTTCGCGCGCGTCAGATCGCAATGCGGCTGCGTACATCATCGCCCTTCAGGTCATCCTTCGTGCCGGCCATCACGACCTCGCCGCGCTCCATGACGATGAACCGGTCGGCCAGTTCGCGCGCGAAGTCGAAATATTGCTCGACGAGCAGGATGGCCATCTCTCCCTTGCCGCGCAAGTAGTCTATCGCCCGGCCGATGTCCTTGATGACGGACGGCTGGATACCCTCGGTCGGCTCGTCGAGGACGAGGAGCTTTGGCCGGGTGACCAGCGCGCGGCCGATGGCGAGTTGCTGCTGCTGACCGCCAGAGAGGTCGCCGCCGCGCCGGTGCATCATTTCGCCGAGCACGGGAAAGAGTTCGAAGATCTCATCCGGAACATAGCGATCGCGGCGGGCGAGCGGGGCGAAGCCCGTCTCGAGATTTTCGCGCACCGTGAGAAGCGGGAAGATTTCGCGGCCCTGCGGCACGTATCCGACGCCGCGCCGCGCGCGCTCATAGGCCGGCAGCCGGGAAATGTCCTGCTCGGCGACGGTGATGCGCCCGGCGCTGATCGGCTGGTGGCCGACGATGGCGCGCAGCAGCGACGTCTTGCCGACGCCATTGCGGCCGAGCACGCAGGAGACCTGGCCGATCTGCGCCTCGACGCTGACGGAGCGGAGCACCTTCGCGGCGCCGTAGGCGAGATCGATGTTGTCGACCTTGAGCATGTGTCCCGCCTATCGTCCCAGATACACTTCGATGACGCGCTCGTCGGAGGCGACCTTGTCGATCGTGCCCTCCGCGAGCACCGAGCCTTCATGCAGGCAGGTCACCTTGCAGTCGAGCGCGCGCACGAAGCTCATGTCGTGCTCGACGACGATGACCGTGTGCGACTTGTTGATGTCGCGCAGCAGGGCCGCCGTCTGCTCCGTCTCGGCGTCCGTCATGCCGGCCACGGGCTCGTCGACCAGCAGGATCGCCGGATCCTGCGCCAGCAGCATGCCGATTTCCAGCCATTGCTTCTGGCCGTGGGAAATCTCGCCCGCGAGGCGGTTGCGATGGTCGCTGAGGCCGGTGATGCGCAGGATCTCGTCGATCTTCTCCGCCGCCACCTTGTTGCGCCAGCCAAACAGCGAGGCGAAGGGGCCGCGGGGGCCCTTAAGCGCCAGCAGGATGTTGTCGGCGAGCGTGTGCATCTCGAACACGGTCGGCTTCTGGAACTTGCGGCCGATGCCCAGCTCCGCGATGGCGGTCTCGTCGAGCTTGGTGAGATCGTGCTTGCCGCCGTCGAACAGCACGTCGCCTTCGTCGGGCTTCGTCTTGCCGGTGACGATGTCCATCATCGTCGTCTTGCCGGCGCCGTTGGGGCCGATGATGGCGCGCATCTCGCCGGGCTCGATGAGCAGGGAGAGGTTGCGGATGGCGCGGTAGCCGTCGAAGCTGACGCTGACGCCGTCGAGATAGAGAACCGCGGAGGTGAACTGGTCGCTCATCATCCTACTCCGCAGCCTGGGGCGCGGGCGCCTTCTTCTCTTCGGGCCGGGTCCGCCAGCGGCCGGCCCAGTCCTGCGCCGTGCCGACGATGCCCTTGGGCAGGGCCAGCGTCACGAAGATGAAGATCGCGCCGAGCACGAAGAGCCAGTAGGGCGCGAGCGCGCCGGTGGTGAACCACGTCTTGGCGAAGTTGACGACCACCGCGCCCACCGCCGCGCCCACCAGCGTGCCGCGTCCGCCCACCGCCACCCAGACCACCGCCTCGATGGAATTGGCGGGGGCGAATTCGCCCGGGTTGATGATGCCGACCTGCGGCACGTAGAGCGCGCCGGCGAGGCCCGCGAGCGCCGCGGAGATCGTGAACGCGACCAGCTTGTAGTGCTCGACGCGGTAGCCGAGGAAGCGCGTGCGGCTCTCGGCGTCGCGCACGGCGACGAGCACCTTGCCGAACGAGGTGATCGTCATCCACCGGCAGATCATGTAGGTGGCGATCAGCGTCAGCGCGGTGAGGAAGAACAGCGTGGCGCGCGTGCCCTGCGCCTGCACGGAATAGCCCAGGATATCCTTGAAATCGGTGAGCCCGTTGTTGCCGCCAAAGCCCATGTCGTTGCGGAAGAAGGCGAGCATGAGCGCATAGGTCAGCGCCTGCGTGATGATCGACAGGTACACGCCGGTCACGCGCGAGCGGAACGCCAGCCAGCCGAAGATAAACGCGAGCAGGCCGGGCACGAACAGCGCCATGACGATCGCGAACGGGAACATGTCGAACCCGTACCAGAACCAGGGCAGCTCCTTCCAGTTCAGGAACACCATGAAGTCCGGCAGGACCGGGTGGCCGTAGACGCCGCGCGTGCCGATCTGGCGCATGAGGTACATGCCCATGGCGTAGCCGCCCAGCGCGAAGAAGGCGCCATGACCCAGCGAGAGGATGCCGCAATAGCCCCAGACGAGATCGAGCGAGATGGCGAGGATGGCGTAGCACAGGTACTTGCCCATGAGCGACATGACGTAGGTCGGCACATGGAACGCCGACGAGGGCGGCAGAAGCAGGTTCGACAGCGGCACGAAGATCGCCATCGCCGCGACGATGAGGATGAAGGCTATGCCGGTCTTTTCGAAGCGGGAGAGCAGATACTGGATGATCATGCTTCCACCGCCCGGCCCTTGAGGGCGAACAGCCCGCGCGGACGCTTCTGGATGAACAGGATGAGCAGGACGAGGATGAGGATTTTCGCCAGCACCGCGCCCGCGAGCGGCTCGAGGAACTTGTTGGCGATGCCCAGCGCAAAGGCCGACACCAGCGTGCCCCAGAGGTTGCCCACGCCGCCGAACACGACCACCATGAAGGAATCGATGATGTAGGTCTGCCCGAGGTTGGGCGAGACGTTGTCGATCTGCGACAGCGCCACGCCCGCGATGCCGGCAAGCCCCGAGCCGAGGCCGAAGGTCATCGCGTCCACCCATGGCGTGCGGATGCCCATGGCCGACGCCATGCGGCGGTTCTGCGTCACCGCGCGCATGTGCAGGCCCATGGACGTGTATTTGAGCGCCAGCAGCAGCATGAAGAACACGATCATCGTGAAGACGATGATCCACAGCCGTCCCCAGGTGATCGACATGCCCATGAAATCGAAGGCGCCGGACATGTAGGACGGCGACCCGACCTCCCGGTTCGTGGGGCCGAAGATCGTGCGCACGGCCTGCTGCAGGATGAGGCTGATGCCCCAGGTCGCGAGCAGGGTTTCCAGCGGCCGGCCGTAGAGAAAGCGGATGACGCCGCGCTCGATGCACACGCCGATCAGGCCGGTGAACAGGAACGCGAGCGGCAGGGCGATCGTGCAGCGACATCTCCAGGAGATGCGGCGCGTTGGCGCGCAGGAATTCCTGCACCATGAAGGTCGTGTAGGCGCCCAGCATCACCATCTCGCCGTGGGCCATGTTGATGACGCCCATGACGCCGAAGGTGATGGCGAGGCCGATGGCCGCCAGCAGCAGCACCGAGCCGAGCGACAGCCCGTACCAGACGTTCTGGACATAGCCGACGAGGCGCAGGCGGTCCTCGATGGCGACCACCGCGGCGGCGGCGAGCTCCTTCGTCTCGGCGTCCGCCTTCGGGTTGATCGAGCGCAGCGCCGCGATGGCGCCCATGTCGGCGCGATCGCGCAGGACGCCGATGGATTCGACGCGCTGCTCCTTCGTCGTCTCCGGCGAGGTGACGAGGATCGCGGCGCGCGCCTGCTGGAAGGCGCGGGTGACGGCGGGAAGCTTCTCGGCCTTGAGCGCCTCTTCGAGCAATGGCAGCGCGGCTTCATCGCGCGAGCGGAAGATGGCGTCCGCGGCGGCGCGGCGGCGCTGCGGCTCGGGCGCCATGAGCGTGAGTCCGCCGATGGCGTTGGCGAGCACGCGGCGCAGGCGATTGTTGATGCGCACGGTTTCCAGCGGCGCGGGCGGGTTGGCCACGGGTTCGCCTGTGAGAGCATCGTGCACCACGCCGGCCTGGGTGCGCCAGTAAACCTTCTTCGTCGCGGGATCGAAGAAAAGACGCGCCGCGCTCAGGGCGGACAGAATGGTCTCGGCCTGCGGGGCGCCGGTGTCGGCGATCTCCTCGATGGCCGTGGCGGTCTCGGTGAAATCGTCTGCGGCCATGCGCGTCAGAGCGCTCTGGAGGTCCGCGGCGCGGGCGCCGGAAGAAACATGCGCGGTGACGATGAGGGCCAGCAGGAGCGCGCAGCAAAGGCGGGCGAGCGACATCATTCCTCCGCGCGGGCGCATGGTCGATTACTTCTTCAAACAAGGTCTCTGGCCGAGAGGGCCGCCGCCATGTGAGCGGCGGCCCGTCGTTTCAGTGCGTCAGCTGCCGCACTTGTTGGTCTTGACGTTGAAGTTTCCGCACTTCTTGCCGACCCAGTCGGCCTCGAGATCCTTCGAGCCGTCGAGGAAATCGGACCATGCGTCGCCGGGGACGAGATCCTTCGTGCGCCACACCACGTCGAACTGGCCGTCCGCGCGGATTTCGCCGATCATCACGGGCTTGGTGATGTGGTGGTTGGGGAGCATCTTGGAGACGCCGCCCGAGAGGTTCGGAGCCTCGGTGCCCGGCAGCGCGGCGATCACCTTGTCGGTGTCGATCGTGCCGGCCTTCTCGACCGCCTTCACCCACATGTTGAAGCCGATGAAGTGCGCTTCCATCGGATCGTTGGTGACGCGCTTCGGGTTCTTCGTGAACGCCTGCCACTGCTTGATGAACTCGGCGTTGATCGGCGCCTTCACCGACTGGAAGTAGTTCCACGCGGCAAGGTGGCCGACGAGGTTCGACGTGTCGACGCCGGCGAGCTCTTCCTCACCCACCGAGAACGCCACGACCGGGATGTCGGTCGCCTTGATGCCCTGGTTGGAGAGTTCCTTGTAGAACGGCACGTTGGCGTCGCCGTTGATGGTGGAGACCACCGCCGTCTTCTTGCCGGCCGAGCCGAACTTCTTGATGTCCGACACGATCGTCTGCCAGTCGGAATGTCCGAACGGCGTGTAGTTGATCATGATGTCGGCCTCGGGAACGCCCTTGGCCTTGAGGTACGCTTCCAGAATGCGGTTGGTCGTGCGCGGATAGACGTAGTCGGTGCCCGCGAGAACCCAGCGCTTCACGTCGCCGCCGTCCTTGCTCATCAGGTAATCGACGGCGGGGATGGCCTGCTGGTTCGGGGCGGCGCCGGTGTAGAACACGTTGCGCTCGCTCTCCTCGCCCTCGTACTGGACGGGGTAGAAGAGGATGTTGTTGAGCTCCTTGAAGACAGGGAGCACGGACTTGCGCGACACCGAGGTCCAGCAGCCGAACACGGCGGCGACCTTGTGCTGCGTGATGAGTTCGCGGGCCTTTTCGGCGAACAGCGGCCAGTTGGAGGCGGGGTCGACCACGACCGCCTCGAGCTTCCTGCCGAGGATGCCGCCCTTCTTGTTCTGCTCCTCGATGAGCATCAGCATGACGTCCTTCAGCGTCGTCTCGCTGATCGCCATCGTGCCGGAGAGCGAATGAAGAATGCCTACCTTGATCGTTTCCTGCGCGAACGACGGCGCAGCGGCGGACATCATCATCGCCGCGCCCGCCATACCGGCGAGCAATCCTCGCCTACCGAACTTGATGCTCATCGGACCCATCCCTGTCGGCAACATTGCCGAACGGAGATGAGCAAGCGTTGTGCCATCCTGCCGCAGATGGGAATCCGCCGGTTCCGGCGCAGCGATGGCGGTCGTTTGGCCCTGCGCGCCCCGCAAGCACAGCCTCAAGCCTATGACGCCTACTGAATAGGCGCCACTTTGGGTGATGCGTTGCCTGAATATTATGCAACTCGCTGCCGGACCTGACCATGCACGAAGACTGCATCATTTTTCGGCAATAAAGGGCCGAGCGCCCGGTGGGGACTGACTCCCGCCCGGGCGCCCGCGAAACTGGCGCCCTCTGCTCAGCTTGCCGCCTTGGCCTCGCGGCGGCGGGCGTGGAGCACGAACTCGGTGTAGCCGTTGGGCTGCTCGCAGCCCTTGAACACGAGGTCGCACGCCGCCTTGAAGGCCACGCCGTCGAAGGCGGGGGCCATCGGCCTGTAGAGCGGATCGCCGGCGTTCTGGCGGTCGACCACGGCGGCCATGCGCTTCATGGTCTCCATCACCTGCTCTTGCGTGCAAACGCCATGACGCAGCCAGTTGGCGATGTGCTGGCTGGAGATGCGCAGCGTGGCGCGATCCTCCATCAGGCCGACGTCGTGGATGTCGGGCACCTTGGAGCAGCCGACGCCCTGGTCGATCCAGCGCACGACGTAGCCCAGAATCCCCTGCGCGTTGTTGTCCAGCTCCTGCTGCACCGCTTCGGGCGCGAAGTTCGACTGCGACACGGGCAGGGTCAGGATGTCGGAGAGCTTCGCGGGCGTGCGGCCGGCGAGTTCCTTCTGCAGGGCGAACACGTCGACCTGATGATAATGCAGCGCATGCAGCGTGGCGGCGGTGGGCGAAGGCACCCAGGCGGTCGTCGCGCCGGAGCGGGGATGGCCGATCTTCTGCTCCAGCATGTCGGCCATGCGGTCGGGCGCCGCCCACATGCCCTTGCCGATCTGCGCGCGGCCGGGCAGGCCCAGCGCAAGGCCCGCGTCGACGTTGTTGTCCTCGTACGCCTTGATCCACGGGCACGCGCGCATGTCGTTCTTGCGCACCATGGGGCCCGCTTCCATGGACGTGTGGATCTCGTCGCCCGTGCGGTCGAGGAAGCCGGTGTTGATGAAGACGACCCGCTCGCTGGCGGCGCGGATGCAGGCGGCGAGGTTGACCGTCGTGCGGCGCTCCTCGTCCATGATGCCCATCTTGATCGTGTTGCGCGGCAGGCCGAGGAAATCCTCGACGCGGGCGAACGTCTCCCCGGCGAACGCCACTTCTTCGGGCCCGTGCATCTTCGGCTTCACGATGTAGACCGAGCCCGCGCGCGAGTTGCGCAGGGCGCCCTTGCCGTCGATGTCGTGCTTGGCGATCAGCACGCTCACCGCCGCGTCGAGCAGACCTTCGGGCGTTTCGGCTCCCGCGTCGTCGAGCGCCGCGTCGGTGTACATGTGCAGGCCGACGTTGCGGATGAGCATGAGGCTGCGGCCGTGCAGGCGCAGTTCGCCGCCGTCCGGCGCCGTGTAGAGGCGGTCGGGATTGAGGCGGCGCTCGATGACCTTGCCGCCCTTCTCGAGATCGGCGCTGAGGTCGCCCTTCATCAGGCCGAGCCAGTTGCGATACACGAGCGTCTTGTCCTGCGCGTCCACCGCCGCGACGGAATCCTCCATGTCGATGATGGTGGAGACCGCGGCCTCCATCACCACGTCGGCCACGCCGGCGGGATCGGTCTTGCCGATGGGATGGGCGCGGTCGATGACGATCTCGACGTGCAGGCCGTTGTTGACCAGCAGGATCGTCTTCGGCGCGTTCGCATCGCCGGTATAGCCCGCGAACTTGGCCGCGTCCTTCAGGCCCGTCTTCACGCCGTCCTTCAGCGTCACGGCCAGCTTGCCGCCTTCGATCGCATAGCCGGCGGAGTCCGCGTGCGAGCCTTGCGCCAGCGGCGCGGCGGCGTCGAGCGCCTGGCGCGCGCGCGCGATCACCTTCGCGCCGCGCACGGGATTGTACTTCGCCCGCGCGTTCCGCGCCGTCGGCTTCCGGGATCGCGTCCGTGCCGTAGAGCGCGTCATAAAGCGAGCCCCAGCGCGCATTGGCCGCGTTGAGCGCGTAGCGGGCGTTGGAGGACGGCACGACAAGCTGCGCCCCCGCGATGCGCGCGATCTCGTCGTCGACATTGCCCGTGGAGATGGTCGAGGCGCCGGGCGCGGGGCGCAGGTAGCCGATCTCGCGCAGGAAGCGATTCGTATTCGGCGGCGTCATGCGGCGCGGCCGGCGCGGTCGCGATGCCATTGGTCGATCTGCGCCTGCAGGCGGTCGCGCTCGTCCAGCAGCGCCTTGTTGCGCGGCGAGAGGTCGCGCACCATCGCGGCGTAGCCGGACCAGAAGGCCTGCGACGTCACGCCGGAGCCGGGCAGCGCCTCGTTCTCGATGAAGGCGTGCAGCTCGCTGTCGACCTGCAGGCCCTCGATGTTCACTCTCGCCATGATGCTCTCCCCAGCCCCTCGGAATCAGTCCAGCGCGCCGACGGCGCTTTCAACGGCGGCGACGACCGCGCCCGAACGCACGAGATCGAGCGCCTGTCCCATTTCGGTCGCGTACCATCTATCGCCCGACAGCGCAGGGGCAATGACCTTGCGCACCGCCGCGAGCGCAGCGCTCGTGCCCGCGCCGACGGGATGATCCTTCGCCACGTCCTCGACGAGGGTCAGCGCCTGCGCCGCCATCAGGATTTCGCCGGCGACGATCTGCTCGACGTTCTCGACGATCGTGCGCGTCTTGCGTCCGCACCAGGTGGAGTTCGAGACGTGGTCCTCGGCGTTCGACTTGCCGGGGATGCGAATCGACCGAGCCGGGCATCGACAGCGTGCGGTTCTCCATCACCAGCGCCGACATCGAGCACTGCACGGTGGCAAAGCCGGTGTTGAGACCGCGCTTGCCGGCCAGCAGGTTGCGCGGCAGGCCGTAGCTCATCGTCGGATCGACGAGGCGCGCGAGGCGCCGCTCGCTGATGGAGCCGAGGTCCGCCATGGCGATGGCGAGCACGTCCATCGCCTGCGCCACGTACTGGCCGTGGAAATGGCCGCCGGAGATGATCTCGTAGCCGCCCTGCCCGTCGTCGAAGCATGAGCGGGTTGTCGGTCGCCGAATTCGATCTCGACGCCGATGATGCCGTCCACGTATCGGATCGCCTCGCGCACGGGCCCGTGCACCTGCGGGCCGCAGCGCAGCGAATAGACGTCCTGCACGCGCGGCGCGGGCGGCCTGGAGGGGTCGCGGTTCTCGTCGGGAAACACGACGTGGCGCGCGGGCTCCGAGCAGCGCTTCGATCCATCGATCATGCGCAGCACGTTGCGCGCGCTCGCCGCCTGACCCGGATGCGGACGGGCGGCGTGAATGCGCGCCTCGAACGCGGCGCGCTCGCCGCGCAGGCATTCCAGCGACATGGCGAGCGCCACGTCGCACGCCTTCAGGATGCGGCGCGAATCCTCGATGGCGAGCACGGCCAGCGCCAGCGAAACGGTCGAGCCGTTGATGAGGCAGGACGCGTCCTTGGCGGAGAGATCGAAGGTCGGCGAGAAGCCCGGCCGCCGCGAGCGCCTCGCGGGCGGGCATGCGCCGGCCCTGCCAGAACATCTCGGCCTCCTCGAAGCCGCAGATGGCGCCCGACATGTGCGCCAGCGGCGCGAGGTCGCCCGATGCGCCGACCGATCCCTTCTGCGGAATGACCGGCGTGACGCCGGCGTTGAGGCAGTCGATCAGCCGGTCGAGCACTTCCACGCGCGGGCCGGAATAATTGGACGCGAAGGCGTTGGCGCGCAGCAGCATCGTGGCGCGCGCGACGTCCTCGGCGAAAGGCTCGCCGACGCCGGTGGCGTGCGCGTACACCGATTTCGTCTGGTACTCGATCATGTCCTTCATCAGGACGCGCTGGTCCTTGAACAGGCCGACGCCGGTGTTGAACGAATACATCAGCGGCGCGTCGTCGTTCATGAAATTGGCGTCGAGCCAGGCGCGGGTCGCCATCACGCGTTCGCGCGCGCCCTTGTCGAGCGCGACCTTCGCGAAGGCGCCGGAGGCGTCGCGGCGGCAGACGCGGGCCACATCGGCGCCCGTGAGGCTCGCGCCGTCGATGATGACAGTCATGACTCTGCTCCAACGGTATCGAGAAAATCTTCCAGCACGGCCAACGCCGCCGCGATATCGGCCTGCGATGCGAACTCTTCGGGCCGGTGGCTGACGCCGCCGCGGCAACGCACGAAGACCATGGCCTGCGGAATGCGCCCGCGGAACGCCATGGCGTCGTGCCCAGCCCCGCTGGGAAGGCGGAACACGGGATGATCGCACCGCTCGAACGCGCGCGCGAAGGCGGTCGAGAGCGTCCTGTCGCAGGGTGCGGCGGGCATGTCGTAGGAGATCGCGAGATCGGCCTTCACGCCGCGGTCCGTCGCGATGCGCGCGACTTCGCGCGCGAATATCCTCGACCGCCTGCAGGCGGTCTTCGTCGCGCGGCGAGCGCACGTCGATGGACAACCGCGCCCGGCCGGGCACGACGTTGACGGCGCCGTTGGGCACTTCGAGGCGCCCGACGGTGGCGACGAGATCGGGGCGCGTCTTGCCGACGGCCTCGATGGCCAGCACAATTTCGGCGGCCGCCGCAAGCGCGTCATGCCGCATCGTCATGGGCAGCGTGCCGGCGTGGCCGGCGGAGCCTTCGATGCTGATTTCGCCGCGGCTGCCGCCGTTGATGGCGGTGACGAGGCCCAGCGCCAGGCCCTTGGACTCCAGCACCGGCCCCTGCTCGATGTGCAGTTCGACATAGCCGAGCACGCTGGCGGGATCGCGCGCCTCCTGCGCGGCGCGGGAGGGATCGCAGCCGAAGGCGAGCAGCGCGTCGCGGCGCGAAACGCCGCGCGCGTCGAGGCTTTCGAGCGAGGCGGGATCGAAGGTTCCCGCCAGCGCGCGCGAGCCGGTGAGCGAGGTTGGAAAGCGCACGCCTTCCTCGTCGCCGAACGCGACCACCTCGATGGCGAACGGCGGCGCCTTGGCGCGTGCGGCGAGCCGCGCGCAGGCCTCGACGCCGAGGATCACGCCGAGCGGGCCGTCGAACCGGCCAGCGTTGCGCACGCTGTCGATGTGCGAGCCGATGATGAGCGTCTTCGCGCCGGGGCTCGCGCCTTCGCGGCGGCCCACGACGTTGCCGACAGAATCGAGCCGCACGGAAAGGCCCGCCTCCTCCATCCACGCGCGCACCATGGCTGCGGCGCGCGCGTGCGCGGGCGAGAGCGTGAGGCGCGTCAGCGCGCCTTCGTCGTCGCTCGCGCCGTTGAGTTCGTCGAGGCGCGCGACGATGCGCGCCGCGCCTGTGGAAGCGTCCTGCTTCATGGCGGCAGCCTGTCGGCGAGGCGCAGGGCCGCGATCTTCTCGATCTGCGTCATGGCTTCGTCGAATTCCGCGTCGGCATCGTTGCCGATGCGCTTCTCGAAGGCCGCCATGATCGGCCTCTTTCGACGCGCCCTTGACGGCCATGATGAAGGGAAAGCCGAAGCGGGCCTTGTAGGCGTCGTTGAGTTCGGTGAAGCGCTTCAGTTCGGCGGCGTCAGCTGGTCGAGACCGGCCGAGCCCTGCTCCTTCGCCGAATCCTCGGTGAGCTGCCTGGCGAGCGCCAGGCGGCCGGCGAGATCGGGATGGGCGAGGATCAGGGCGCGCTTTTCCTCGGCGCTCATGGCGCGCATCTGCGCCACGAGCGCCGCGTGCAGTCCGGACGCCGTGTCCTGCGCGCCCGTGAAGCCCAGCGCGTGGGCGCGTCGGCGATCCGGGGCGAGTGCTCGAAGATGTCGCCGAAGACTTCGACGAACAGCGGCGGGCGACATGCGGCTCGGCCTGTAGCCGCCCTTGGGCGGATGATGCTTGACCCAGTGGCGGGCGATGTCGAGGCGCGTGGCGACCCAGACCTGCTCGTGCGAGCGCACGTAGTCGAGAAAGCGCGCCAGCGCCGCGGCGCGGCCCGGACGGCCGACCAGGCGGCAGTGCAGGCCGACCGACATCATCTTCGGCGCGCGCTCGCCTTCGGCGTAGAGCACGTCGAAGGTGTCCTTCAGGTAGGCGAAGAACTGGTCGCCGCTGTTGAAGCCCTGCGGCGTGGCGAAACGCATGTCGTTGGCGTCGAGCGTGTAGGGCACGATCAGCTGCGGACCGCGCGGCCCGTCCACCCAATAGGGCAGCTCGTCGGCATAGGAATCGGCGGAGTAGAGAAAGCCGCCCTCCTCCATGGCGAGCGTCAGCGTGTTCTCCGACGTGCGGCCCTGATACAGCCGAGCGGGCGCGCGCCGGTCACCTCGGTGTGGATGCGGATCGGCCTCCTCGATGTGGCGGCGCTCGTCGGCGGCGGCTGAAATCCTTGTACTCGATCCACTTGAGCCCGTGGGTGGCGATCTCCCAGCCCGCCTCCTTCATGGCGGCGACGGCCTCGGGATTGCGCGCCAGCGCCGTCGCGACGCCGAAGACCGTCACCGGCATGCCGCGCTCGGCGAACAGGCGCCACAGCCGCCAGAAGCCGGCGCGCGAGCCGAACTCGTAGATCAACTCCATGTTCATGTGGCGCTGGCCCGGCCAGGCCGCCGCGCCGACGATCTCGGACAGGAACGCCTCGGACGCCGCGTCGCCGTGGAGGATGTTGTTCTCGCCGCCCTCCTCGTAGTTGACCACGAACTGGACCGCGACGCGCGCATCGCCCGGCCAGCGCGGGTGCGGCGGGTTGCGGCCATAGCCGACGAGATCGCGCGGATATTCGCTCATCACGAGCCTCTGTACGTCGAATACGACCAGGGCGAGACGAGCAGCGGCACATGGTAGTGCCCGTCCGCGTCGGCCATGCCGAACCTGATCGGCGCCACGTCGATGAAGGCGGGCTCCGGCAGGTCTATGCCGCGCGCGCGGAAGTACGCGCCCACATGGAAGCGCAGTTCGTAGACGCCCGGCTTGTATTCGTCGCCGGTCAGCAGCGGCGCGTCGGTGCGGCCGTCGCCATTGGTCACGGCGGATTTCACGAGCCGCTCGGCGCCCGCCTCGAGAGCGTAAAGCTCGATCTTCACGCCCGCGGCGGGGCGGCCGGAATGTGTGTCGAGAACGTGCGTTGAAAGTCGGCCCATGAACCTGTCCTGCAAAAGTGGTTGCGTATATAGCGCAGCCGCCGTTGCGGCGCAGCAATCGTTACTTCGAGAAGTACGATTCCAGCGCTCGCTCGAAAATCGCTGAAAGTTTGTGCAAATCTGAAACGCTCGTGCGCTCGTCCACGGCGTGCATGGTCTGGCCGACGAGGCCGAACTCCAGCACCTGCGCGTAATGGCAGATGAAGCGCGCGTCGGACGTTCCGCCCGTGGTCGACAGCGTGGGGCGGCGGCCCGTCTCGGCCTCGATGGCGCTGGACAGCGTTTCCACGAACGCGCCGGGCTTCGTGAGGAAAGCCAGTGCGTTGGTGGGCCGGAACGTCACCTCGTAGCGGGCGGCGCCGGCCGCCTTCGCCAGCCGCGCGCGGATCTCGTCCGCCAGCGTATCCGGCGTCCACAGGTCGTTGAAGCGGATGTTGAACTGGGCCCTTGCGGCGGCGGGGATCACGTTGACCGCCGTGTTCCCCACGTCGATGGAGGTGACCTCGAGGTTCGAGGCGTCGAAATGGGCGGTTCCCGCGTCGAGCGGGGTCGCCAGCAGGGCCGAGACCAGGCGGACGATATGATGGACCGGGTTGTCGGCGAGATGCGGATAGCCCACGTGGCCCTGCTTGCCCGCGACGTCGAATGACCCCGGACAGCGAGCCGCGCCGGCCGATCTTGATCATGTCGCCAAGGGCTTCCGGGTTCGTCGGCTCGGGCAGGATGCAATGGTCGAAGCGCTCGCCGCGCGCGTGCGCCCATTCCAGCAGCTTGACCGTGCCGTTGACGGCCGGGCCTTCCTCGTCGCCGGTGATGAGGAAGGAGATCAGCGCCTCGTGGCGGGCCGTTCCTCTCCAGATAGGCGAGCGTGGCGGCGATGGCGGCGGCGAGCCCGCCCTTCATGTCGACGGCGCCGCGGCCCCAGAGCATGTCGTCGGCGATCTGCGCCGAGAACGGATCGAAGCGCCAGCTGGCGGCCTCGCCCGGCGGCACGACGTCCGTGTGGCCGGCGAACATGAGGCTCGGCCCGGGATTGCCCGCCTGAACGCCGCCGATGCGGGCATAGAGGTTGTCGATGTCGGGATAGCCCTCCTGCGAGAAGCGCACCCGATGCGTCTCGAAACCCGCCTCCTCCAGCAGCTTCTGGATATAGCCGAGGGCGCCGCCGTCTTCCGGCGTGACCGAGGGGCAGCGGATGAGGTCGCGGGCGATGGCGAGGGCGTCGGGCGTGGTCAAGGCGGGTCCTTCGAGCGGCTTGAGGCAGACTCATACCTTGCCGGCGGCAATTTCGCGATGGACAGAATCGCCCCGCTGGCCCGGGCGCGCCGACCCGGCTAGCATGGCGGCGAACCAGATCGCCTTCCGAACATGACCTGGAATGCCCGGGGAGCCAGACGCGTGACCGCCACGAAATGAACGCCCTGAAAACGCTGGACGAGCGCAAGGCCGCCGCGCGCGCCTGGTTCGAGGCCCTGCAGGGGCGAATCATCGCCGCGCTCGAATCCATCGAGGACGTCTGCCCGGGACCGTTCGATCCCGAAGCCCCGCAGGCGCCGGGCCGGTTCACCCGCAAGCCGTGGACCCGCACCGACCACACGGGCGAGCCGGGCGGCGGCGGCACGATGGGCATGCTCACCGGCCGGGTGTTCGAGAAGGCCGGCGTGCACACGTCCACCGTCCACGGGACCTTCGCGCCCGAATTCGCCAAGCAGATCCCCGGCGCCGAGGAGGACCCGCGTTTCTGGGCCTCGGGCATCTCGCTCATCATCCACCCGTGGAATCCGAACGTGCCGGCCGTGCACATGAACACGCGATTCGTCGTCACGTCCAAAGTGTGGTTCGGCGGCGGCGCCGACCTGACGCCGGTCCTCGACCGGCGGCGCGTGCAGGACCATCCCGACAGCATCGACTTCCACGCCGCCATGCGCGGCGCGTGCGAGCGCCACAGCGCGGTCGCCGACTACGACAAGCTCAAGGCCTGGTGCGACGAGTACTTTCACCTCAAGCACCGCAACGAGCCGCGCGGCATCGGCGGCATCTTCTACGACTGGCTGAACAGCGCGGGCGACAAGGAGAACTCGAACTGGGACGCCGATTTCGCCTTCACGCGCGACGTGGGGGAAGCGTTCCTCGCGAGCTATCCGGCGCTGGTGAAGCGCAACTTCGCGCATTCGTGGACGCCGGCAGATCGCGAGGAGCAGCTCGTGCGGCGCGGGCGCTACGTGGAGTTCAACCTGCTCTACGACCGCGGCACGATCTTCGGCCTCAAGACCGGCGGCAACGTGGAATCGATCCTCTCCTCCATGCCGCCGCGCGTGCGCTGGCCTTGACGCTCAGGCGTCCGCGTCGCGGCGCGTCAGGCTGATCGCGAGATTGTCGGCCATCTGTTCGGCAATGAGGATGAGCCTTTCGGCCGCCTCCGGCTCGCACAGGTCCCGGCACGTGGCGCGAAACAGCTCCAGCCAGCGCGGAAGCTGCGCGGCGCGGATCGTGGCGTGCTTGAGGTGAGCGGGCGTAAAGTCGCGGCCCTTGTAGCCCGCGCCTACGCGCGTCGCCGTCATCCAGAACGACATGATCTTCTCGATGTGCGGCCCCCATCTGTCGCCGACGATGGACTCGAACACCGGGCCGAGTTCTTCATCGCGCCGCACGCGCGCATAGAACGCGTCGATGACGCGGCGCAGCAGCTCCTCGTTGAGCCCGCCTGCGGCCGTTGTGCTTTCTGTCGCCATTCAGTCTCAACACGCGTGACGCGGCCCGCGGTTCGCAGCGACGCTTGCCACGGGCGGATGAAGGATGGAACATCTGGCGGCAAGAACAGCAAGAAAGCTTCAGCCATGAAACTCGGCGTCTGGGCGCCGCTGCCCCACACCATCTGCCGGGAGGATGAAGTCGAGCTCGCGCTCGAAGAGCTCGGCGCGCCGGGCCGCGGCCTTCCGGTGGATCGCTCCTACGCCTTCGTGCGCGACATCGTGAAGCGCGCGGAAGTCCTCGGCTTCGACATCACGCTCGTCGCCGAACGTCTGGTGGCGCGCGATCTGGAGGCCTGGGTGGTCGCCTCCGCGCTCGCGGTGGAGACGAGCCGCATCGAGATCATGACCGCCGTGCATCCGGGCATCTTCCCGCCGCAGCTCGTCGCCAAGATGGGCGCCTCGCTCGACAGGCTGTCGGGCGGGCGCGCGCTTCTCAACGTGGTGCCCGGCCGGCGCTCGCACGAGTTCGAGCTCTACGGCAACAACGGCTGGCTCGACGATACGGCCTTGCGCTACCAGCGCGTCGACGAATTCATCCGCGTCGTGAAAGGGCTTTGGGGCGGCGAGCCGTTCACCCACGAAGGCCGCTTCTTCAACGTGCACGAGGGGAGCGTCGCGACGAAGCCCTTGCGCCCAAACATCCCGATCTACGCCGCCAGCGGCGCGCCGGCGGGCCAGGAGATCATCGCGCGCGAGTGCGACCTGTGGTTCGCGTCCTACGAGCCCGGCCATCTCAACTACGAGAAGAACCTCGCGCGCATGAAGGACGACATCGCGACCATGCGCGCGCTTGCGGCCCGTCACGGGCGCACGATCGGCATCGGCCTGAGCACGCACGTGGCGTTCGGGACGACCATCGCGGAAGCATCGCAGGAAGCGCGGCGGATCGAATCCGATCCGTCGTTGAACGTCGCCGCCAAGGCGCTTGGCGCAGGCCTCGTGGGACCTGCCGAGGTCGTCGCGGAGCGCATTCGCCTCTACGAGGCGATGGGCGTCACCTGCCTGATGCTCCAGTTCCATCCCATGCGGGAGGGACTGGAGCGTTTCGCGCGCGAGGTGATGCCGCTGATCCGGTAGACGTTGCGCTACTTGCGGTCGAAGTACTTTCGCGCGCGGTCGCGCACCTCCTGCGGCGCGGCGAAGATCTCCGCGACGATGTCGCGCATTTCGCCCGGATCGACGAAATCGATGTCGATCTGCGCCGCGGCCGCCTCCTTGATGAACTCGGGGCTCTTCAGCATTTCCGCGAACGCCTTGCGCACCGCCGCCAGCCGGTCGGCGGGAACGCCCGGCGCCATGGCGAAGGGGTGCCCGAGCTGGCTGCCCGCCGTGACGACCTTGAACACCTGCCGGTCGAGCGGATTGGTGATGATGTCCTCGAGGTGGGGAACATGCGCGAGGTCGGGTTGCTTGCGGCCCGAATAGGTGAGCACGGAGATGTCGCCGTTCTTGATCCATTCGGGCTTGTTCGCCTTCACGCTGCCCCACGAATTGTTGCGACCCTCGACCTCGCCGCGCTCCATGGCGAGGTTCAGCGCGCCCGAGCCCGTGTAGCCCGGCACCATGCGGAAACGCGTGCCCGCCATGTCGTTCAGCATCAGCGGATACATGAAGGTGATGCCGGACGAGCCGATGGAGCCGATGATGATCTCGCGCTTGCGCGCCTCCTCGATGTTGGAGACGCCCGTGGTCTTCTTCCACACGATCATGGTTTCGATGGTCGGCGCCGGCGAGCCGATCCATTCGAGCCTGCGGGCGTCGAATTGCGCGCCTTCCATGCCGACGGCCTGGAACGTGGGCAGTCCATTCTGGATGAGGCCGATGTACGTGCCGTCCTTGGCCGCGACGTTGTAGAGATAATTGGCCATGACGAGGCCCGTGGCGCCGGTCATGTTCTGCGGCACGGGCGTGGGCCGGCCAGGAATGAAGCGCACGATGTGGCGCGCGACGAGGCGCAGCGTGAGATCGTAGGCGCCGCCGGCGCTCACGCCCACGAGCATGTTGAGGTTCTTGCCCTTGTAGAACGCTTCGACAGGGTCGGGCGTCTGCGCCACGGCCTGTGTGCTCATGTGGGCGATCGGCGCCGATGCGAGCGCGGCGGCGAGCAGAAGTGCGCGCATTTTCATTCCCTCCCTTATTGGCGCCGCCGCGGACATGAAATCGCGCCGGCGCGGGCGCATAAGATCAAAAGCCGCCGCCGCGCGCAAGCAAGGCCGCCGCGACGGCTGGCGTTTCGCTACGAGTTCGATGCGGATGCCGCCCTGCGGGGCGCAATACGGGCATGTGGCGTTGGCGCGGCGCACCAGATAGGCGAACACGTTCGAATGCAGGTCGGGCCTGTTCGCCTTGGCGGCCTTTGCCTGAAGCTCCTCGGCCTTCACCAGCAGCTTCGGGCCCCCCGCCGATTCGGCCATCAGCTGCACGCGGCAGGCGCGTTCCAGTTTCAGGCCGAGCCAGACGGTTTCCTCGATGCTGGACGAGCACGTGACGATGCCGTGATTGCGCAGGATGAGCGCGCGGCTCTCCTTGCCCATCGTGCGCGCCACCGCCTCGCCGCGCTCCTTCGTCGTGATGAGATCGGTCGTCTCAGCGAACACCGGCACGCCGTTGTAGAAGATCGAGCCGTCGTTGCTGACCGGGAGCAGCGGACGGTCGAGGGATGAGAACGCAACGGCGGCTTCGGGATGGGCGTGCAGGACCGAGTTTACATCGGGCCGCGCGCGCAGGATCTCGGAATGAATCCAGACCTCGTTGTGGCGCGGCGAGGGACCATCGGTCTTCGCGCCGTCGAGATTGACGGTGATGATGTTCTCCTCGGTCATCTCGTCGAGGCCCATGCCAGCGGGCTTCATCAGAAACAGATCGGGGCGATCGGGCAGGCGCATGCTGATGTGGCCGGCGACATAGTCGCCGAGTCCTTCGTGCACGAGCACGCGGCCGGCGTTCTTCAGACGTAGCTTGAGGTCCTCGTACATTGTGTGTTCCCGCTATTGCTCGATGAGTTTCTTGTAAAGATCGATGACGTCCTTCGGCGTTTTCGCGGCGCGCTCGATGATGGCGAGCACTTCGTCTCCCGGGATCGGATCGACGAGGAAGTTCATCTTCTTCGCGTCGGACAGGAAGCCCGGGTCCTTGCTCATCTCGTCGAACGCTTTCTTGAGCGCCGTGGCGCGGTCCTTCGGCATGCTGGCGGGGCCCGCGACAGGGAGCGCCATCTCGAACGGCATCTCCGCGAACGCCAGCAGCGCGCGCATGTCGGGCCGGTCGGTGAGTTCGCGCGCGAGCGGCACGTCGGGCAGAGAGGGCAGGCGCGTGCTGCGGCCGGTCTGCACCAGCGGGCGCAGCCCGCCCTTCTCCCAGATGTCGCGCATGTTCGTCTGGAAGAAGCTCACGTCGGCGTATTGGCCGTCAACCTCGTTGCGTTGCTGGGCAAGGTTGATGTCGGCTGCGCCGGGATACCCGCGCACGATGTCGTGCTTCAGTCCGAGCGCGTGCTGCACGACCAGGGCGATCGTCAGGTTCGTGGAGCCCGCGCGGTTGGAGCCTATGCGCAGCTGGAGCGGCTTGGGCCCGGTCAGCTCCATGATGTTCCTGATCGGATGGCTGGCGTTCACGGCGAGAATGTAGGAATCGTTCGCGTAAGCCGAGAGCGAGCCGATCCACGTGAGCTTCAGCGGATCGAAGCGCACGTTGGGATCGCCGGTGAGCGCGAGTTGCGGGAGGCCGCGCTGCAACGTGCCGATCAGCGTTCCATCGCTTTCGCCAGCGCCGAACCTGTTCGCGAGACCGATGCCGCCGCCCGACGGCTGGTTCTGCACGACTATGGTCGGCTTGCCGGGGATGAACTGTCCCATGTTCCGCGAGATGAGCCGGCCCGTGGTGTCGTAGATGCCGCCCGCGGAAAACGGCACGATGAAGTTGATCGTCTTGCCCGTATAGAATTGCTCGACTGTCTGCGCGTGGGCCGGCGCGCCCGAAGCGAGCAGTCCGGCGGCGATCAACGCGGCGATCTTCCTCATTGTCATGTCCCCCTCCTGTGCGGCCCCGTGCATGCGGAGCCACTATTCATCGGTGAAAGCTCAAGCCGGTTCGCGCGACATCACGCTGCGCCAATCCGAGCCGACGGGCGCCATGCCCTCGCCGCTCGACAGCGCGCGATGATCGACCGGCTGCTTCAGGCCTACGGGCGTTTCTCCATCGCGCGCGAGCCTTTCGGCGGCCTCGATCATGGTGCGTCGGAAGTGGATGACCGCGAGGTCGCTGGCGCCCAGATGCTCGCGCGAGCGGTCGACGATGGGGCCCATGCTTTCCTGCACCGCGAAATCTTCCGTGTTGATGCCGTAAATGCCGGAGAAGCTCCTGCCGGACATCATGAGTTCGCGATCCTGCAGCCAGTTGTTGTCGCGGTTGCCGACCTTGCGGAAATTCTCGTCCATGTCGACGCCCACGCGCATGCCGTGCTGCTCGAGATACCGCTCGCGCGTCTCCTCGTCGATGGGCGCGTCGCGCTTCCACAGGACGTAGTAGAACATGGTGTGCTCGTCATCGATGGGCATGAACATCTGCATCGACGCCCAGCCCTTGGGCGCTGGAAAGATCGCGTAGATGGGCGCAACATAAAGCGTCACGCGCACATACGTGTTCTGCTCTGGATCCTTCATCGGCCGGCGCAGCGCGGCGTAGCGAAAGCCGTAGGGCTGCGGATCGACTTCGAGGCGCGGCGCCCCGTCGTTCGACGGGCGCGCGAACTGCGCCAGCTTCAGGTCGCTGTCCTCGGTCATGGCGAGGCCGCCCTTCGGCTTGATGCCGTCCGAATGCAGGTAATTGGAATGGGCGGAGTCGAGCACGCCTTCGATGCACTGGGCCCAGTTGCACTCCTCGCGCGAGCGCATGACGATGATGTGCGAGGCGGGCAGGTCGGAGAAATTGAAGTCGAGCGGCGGCGGCTGCAAATCGGCCGGCCCCATGTAGGCGAAGACGAAGCCGCCGGACTCGCGCACGCGATAGGCCGCGAATGTGACGCGCTCCTTCATGCGGCTGCCTTCGGGCTCCGCGGGCGTCTCGGCAACGGCGCCTTCGCCAGTCATCACCCAACCGTGATACAGGCAGCGCAGACCGCACGCCTCGTTGCGCGCGAGCGCAAGCGAAGCGCCGCGATGGGGACAGGCTTCCTCCACGAGGCCGACGGCGCCGCCGGGGCTGCGGTAGGCGACGAGATTTTCGCCCAGCAAACGCACGCGTTTCGGCGCGCCGCCAGCGACGAGATCGGAACCAAGGCAGACGGGCAGCCAGTAGCGCCGCATGAGCTTGCCCATGGGCGTATCGGCGCCCGTGCGGGTGAGAATTTCGTTTTTCTCCGGCGTCAGCATCGTGCTCTCCGAACGTCCACGCGCCTACGCGGCGCTCTCGTCGAGGTGAAAGTTCGCCGCATAGGCGGCGCGGATCTGCGACCATTCGTCGGCGGACAGGGGCGCGAACGATTCAAGCATCGCCACCTCCTCCAGTTGCGCATTGTCGGAAAAGCCGCCGACAATCGTGGAGACGGCGGGATGCTCGAGCGCGAACTGATAGGCGGCGACCGGCAGTGTGCGCGGCGGGCGATGCAGGAATGCGAAGGCGCGACCGCGCTCGATCTCGGGCGTGAACGTCGCGGGCTGGCGCGTGTAGATGCCGCCAGCGTGCCTGTGGCGGCCCGACGCGCCCGCCTCGATCACCTGCTTGGTCAGCGCGCCGCCCGACAGCGGACGAATGACGGCGACGCCGACGCCATGCTCGCCGGCGCAGGTGATGATGCCGTCGTAATCGTCGTAGCCGTTGCCGAAGCGCACGCCCGCGGGGCGCATGCCGGCGGTCGGGTTGACCATGTTGTACCAGCAATTGATGACGTGATAGCGCCCGCTGGACAGCACCTGCCTGGCCGCCGCCGCTTCCGCGCTCTCGCAGGTGAAGCCGAACCAGCGGATCTTTCCCTGCGCGCGCATCCGCTCGAGACCCTCCAGCGCCGGCCCGAGCATGTCGGCGGGCGTCAGCGGCAACCAGTGCGCCGCAGCGGGATCGCGCACGCTGCGGGGCGGGTTGTGGATCATCATCACGTCGATGCTGTCAACGCCGAGGCGCCTGAGGCTCGCGTTGGTCGAGGCTTCGATCTTGCCGGGGATGTCGTCGAGATCGGCCTCCATGATCTCGACCTTCGTCGAGATATGAAGCGGGCGCCTGGCTGCCTCACCAAACGCCTTCAGCGCGCGGCCGAGGTTCTCCTCCGCCGCGCCCTTGCCGTAGTCGGGCGAGGTGTCGAAGTAATTGACGCCCAGCGAGAGCGCATGCTCGAAGGTCCGCAGGCGATCGGCTTCCGGCGCGATCGTCATCAGGCCCGCGTTGTCGCCTGTGCCGAAGGAGATTTCGGACACGTCGAGATCGGTCACGCCAAGGCGTCTGTACCTCATCCTCGCGTCTCGCCGCCGGCCCGGTGACGATCCCCGCTCATGTCGCGCTCTGGTGGATGTCGGAGAGCGCCGTTCCCTTGAACGCCGTCTGCCCGCCATCGACGAGCAAATCCGTGCCGGTCACGAACGAAGCCTCGTCGGATGCGAGGAAGGCCGCCGCCGCAGCCACTTCCTCCACCGTGCCCGTGCGCCCGAGCACCTGTCCGCGGCCGCGCACCTTGTTTGAGTTCTCGCGCGTGCCGAAGCGCCGCAGCGATCGCGCGGTGTCGATGGGGCCGGGCGAAATCGTATTCGCGCGGATGTTGTGCGGCCCATAGTCGATGGCCAGCACGCGCGTGAAATGCATCAGGGCCGCCTTGGTCGAGCAATAGGCGGAGCGCCCGGGCAGGCCGAAATGCCCGTGGCTGGAAGCGATGTTGACCACCGCGCCGCCGCCCGCCTCGCGAATGTGGCCCATCGTGTACTTGCACATGAGGAAGACGCCGGTGAAGTTCACGTCGAGCGCATGGCGCCAGTCGGCGACGGAGAGCTTCTCGACGTTGCCGTCGGGCGACATGGTCGCGGACGCATTCACGAGCGTGGTGATCTTGCCGAACGCGTCGAGCGCGAAGCGCGCCGCGGCGGCGCAGTCCTCCTCGCTGGAAACGTCGACTTTGATCCCGGCGGACCTGCCGCCCGCCTCGCGGATATCCTCCGCGACGGCTTCCGCCTTCTCCTGCGAGATGTCGCAGACGACGACCGCCGCGCCCTCGGCCGCAAAGCGCCTGGCGATCGCGCCGCCGATTTCGCCGCCGCCGCCCGCCACGATTGCCACACGGCCGGGCAAGAGTCCCGATCTGGACATGCCGTTTCCTCCACGTTTTATCTTTTCTGCGGCGCATCATTCGACGCTCGCGCGCGCAGCGTCAAGGGGCGGCCCGCCTTGACAGGGCGCCGCGCGGCTCCATAGTTGGCGCCGAAAAACAAACGGCGCCCGCGCCGGCATGGGAGGATACATGCGCATCGGCACAGCCGAACCCGGCAGCACATTCCTGTCGCAGGGCAACGCCCTCAAGCAGCTTCTCGATCAGCGCGGAATCGGTCAGCCCGTGGAGGTCGTCACCGCCCTCTCGGCCAGCATCGAGAATGCGCAGGGCCTCGGGCAAGGCGACATCCAGTTCGGTTTCATGGCGTCCAACTGGATCGGGCGGGCGCTGCGCGGCGAGCCTCCGTTCAAGGACAAGATCGAGCTGCGCATGGTTGCGCCTGCGAACGCAGGGCCGCTGTTCTTCATCGCGCTTGCAGGCTCGCCCTTGCGCACCGTCGCCGACCTGCGCGGGCGGCGCGTGTGCGTCGGGCCCGCCACGAGCGGCATGGCGCAGCATGCGGACACGATGTTCCGCGCGCTCGGGTGGACGAGCGCCGACGTGCAGATCGTCCATCTCGACTTTGCGCAAGGCGCGGAAGCGCTCAAGCGCGGCGAAGTGGACGCGCAATTGCAATGCCCCATCCCCAACAGGGTCATGAACGCGCTCGACGCCGCCGCCGATCTGCGCGTGCTGGAATGGGGCGCCGACTTCGCGCGCGTGCTCGCCTTCCAGCCGCTTTACAGGCCGACGATTATCCGCGCCGGGCAATTGCGCTGCGTGACGCAGGACACGCAGCAGCCCGCGGTCGTCAACGTGATCGTGACGCACGCCAGCGTGGACGCCGCGCTCGTCAAGAGCGTGACGGCCGCGATCGTGAGCGACGCCGAGAGACTCGTCGCGATGGAGCCGCTTTACGCCGGGCTTCCGGATCTCTTTCCCCCGCTGAAGACGCAGGGGCGCGCTGCGTTCGAATTCGGCGGCGTGCCGCTTCACGAGGGCGCCGTCGCGGCTTATCGCGACGCCGGCCTGATTGCCTGATCCTGCTCCGCCAACACGGATTTCAACCGATGGCCGACACAACAGACATCAAAGCCAACCTGCAATACTACGACCTGCGCGAATGGCTGGCGCTCGCCGAGAAGATGGGCGAAGTGCGCAACGTGAAGGGCCTCAACTGGCAGGAAGAGATCGGCATGGCCTCCGAGGTCGTGCTGCACGAGGAATCCGCGCCCTGCGTCGTCTTCGAGGACGTGCCCGGAACGCTGCACGGCAGCCGCGTGCTGGTAAACTTCTTCGGCGGCGACCGGCAGAAGATGACGCTCGGCTTTCCGACGCATCTCAACAAGCTGGAACTGAGCGAAGCGTTCCGCACGAACTACATGACCGACCTCAAGCGCATCGCGCCCGTTTACGTGAACGACGGCCCGATCTTCGAAAACACGATGAAGGGCGAGGAAGTCGACATCTCCGTCTTCCCCACGCCCATGTGGCATCCCGAGGATGGCGGGCGGTACATCGGCACCGGCTCCTTCAACGTGACGCGCGATCCGGAGGAAGGCTGGATCAATTGCGGCACCTATCGCGTGATGATTCACGACGACAAGCGCGTTGGCTTCTACATCTCGCCCGGCAAGCACGGGCGCATCATGCGCGACAAGTACGAAAAGCGCGGCGAGCCGATGCCGGTGGCGATCGTCGTGGGCTGCGATCCGATGTCCTTCCTGATGTCGTCGAGCGAGATCCCCTACGGCGTCTGCGAATACGAGGTGATCGGCGGCCTGCGCGGCAAGCCTGTGGAGCTCGTCAAGACGCCGATCACCGGCCTGCCCGTGCCGGCGAACGCCGAGATCGTGATCGAGGGATACGTGCAGCCCGGCAACGTCGCGCCGGAAGGCCCGTTCGGCGAATGGTTCGGCTATTACGGTTCGGACGTTCGCGACGAGCCCGTAATGGATATTCACGCGATCTATTATCGCGACAATCCGATTTTGCTGGGGTGCGCTCCGCAGCGCCCGCCCGACGAGATCGCGCGCTACCGCGCGCTGACGCGCTCGGCCATCGTGCGCGAGAATATCGTCAAGGCCGGCGTGCCGGACGTCACGGCCGTCTGGGCGCACGAAGTGGGCACCTCGCGGCTGCTGCTCGCCGTCGCCATCAAGCAGCGTTACGGCGGGCACTCGAAGCAGGCGGGCCACGTCGCCGCGATGTGCCATTCGGGCGCGTACGCGGGCCGCTATGTCATCGTCGTGGACGAGGACATCGACGTGTCGAACCTCGAGGAGGTGATCTGGGCGGTGCTGACGCGCTCCGATCCCGCGACCTCGATCGACATCATCACCAACGCCTGGTCGACGCCGCTCGATCCGCGCATCGAGCCCGAGCGCAAGGCGAAGGGCGACTTCACCAACAGCCGCGCGATCATCGACGCGTGCAAGCCGTTCCACTGGAAGGACCAGTATCCCAAGGTGAACCAGCCTTCGCCGGAAATCCGGAAGCTGGCGCGCGAGCGCTTCGGCTATCTGCTCAAGTAAACGCGCTCAGGCGGCGGCGCGCACGCCCAGCATCGTGAAATCGGGGTCGGCGATGAAGTGTTCGCCGGCCGGGCACTGGCGCTTCAGCAATTGAAGGCGCGCGCCCTGTTCCTTGCCGAGCCCCACGGGCACCGTGTTCATGACCGGATTGACGCCGATGACGTTGTCGAGATCGTCCCTGAACGCGGCCATGTCCTCCACCGTGAACACGAGATGATCCATGCCGGTGGGCAGGATGCTCTGGCCCAGATAATTGCCGATGCGCCAGGGGATGAGGACGAGCGTCACCTTGCCGTCGGTCAGGTACATGTTCTCGTCGCCCTCGGCCTTGTTCACGTCCGCCAGTTGCAGCACGTCGCGATAGAAGTCGGCCATCCGCTGCGGATGCATCGTGCGCAGCGCCACATGGGAAATGTAGCGCGCACGGCGCTCGCCCTCGTTCTCGGTGTAGATCGCGGCCCGGTTCGCCATGTCCTTCTGTGACAGGTCGAAGACGTTGCCATCGGGATCGTTTGCGGTAATGCCTGCGAACGGGCGTGTTCCGGGCCGCTGCACCCAGCCTGCGTCCTCGTACTTCTTCATGCGGTCGAAGACGGCGTTCGACGTCTTCCACCTCGACGCCGAAATGGTCGAGCCCGGCGGGCCGGCCCGCCTTGCGCGGATTGATGTTGAGGCCGACATAGCCGTCGCCCACGGTCTGCGCGCGCTCCGCCCGCTCCTTCGAGGACGGCTTCATCTTGAACACCGCCTCGTAGAACTTCGCCAGGAGCGCATAGTTCTGGCTGACGATGGCGACGTGGTTGATCTTCGAAAACATGCTTCTCACCTGTCAGTCGCGGCTGGCGCCGATGTTCATGATCTCTTTTGCCGCCTCGACAATGTCGCGCGGAGCGGAATACGAGTTGGCGATGATCGCGGCAACCTCCTCGCCGGAGACTTCGTCGATCTCGATGTTCTGTTTCTTCGCCTCGGCGACGAGGCCGGGATCGTTCATCGTCTCGCTGAAGGCCTTGCGCAGGGCGGCGAACCGGTCGGCCGGAATATTCGGCGGCGCGAGAATGGGGCGGTCCATGCCTTGCGGCGCGAGAACGAGTTCGAGCAGTTTCTTCGTGCGTTCGTCCTTGGCGAATTCGATGACCGCCGGCGTGTCCGGAAACTCCGGCTTTCGCTTGAGCGCGATGAGAACCGGCACGGTGACCTTCTTCTGCGGAAACCAGTCGGGACGCGTCGTGTTGATGGAGGTGACAAGCCCGCCGCAGCGGCCATGCACCTCGCCGCGCTCCATCGCCATGTAGACGTCGTTGCCGCCGCGATAGCCGGACACGATCTTGATCTTCGTGCCGAACAGGCGGTTCAGCATGTGCGGCAGCGTCTCCATCTGCGATCCCGCGCCCGTGCCGCCGACGATGTATTCGCGATCATAAAGGTCGGACCATGTGTTGACGCCCGCGCTCGCCCAGGCGACGCACATCGCGCTTTCCGTGGAAATGGAGCCGATCCAGCTCATCTGCCGCGGATCGAAGTTCGCGCCCTTGGTTCCATAGAGCGGCGCGAACGGAACGCTGGAATGCACGAGCCCGATGACGCTGCCGTCGCGCGGCGCGACGTTCGCCAGATGCATCATGGCGCGAATGCCGCCGGCGCCCGGCATGTTCTGGATCACGATCGTCGGGTTGCCTGGAATCTTCTGCGCGAAGACGGGCGCGAAAAAGCGCGCGTAGGTCGAATAGCCGCCGCCCTCGCCGGCGCTCAGTATCCATGACAGCTTCTGGCCCTTGTAGAATTCTTCGACGCTCTGCGCGTGCGCGCCGGCCGACGCGCTGATCGCGATGGTCAATGCAAGCGCCTTCGCCATCCTGGTCATCTGAATGCCTCCATTGCGCGGGCGCCGAACGCGGGGCGTCGCACCGTCTTGCAGATTCGAAAAGCGCATCACTTGACGACGTCGCCTTCGCTGGGCTCCATCGCGCGCTTGACGCGTTCGCGGATGTCGGGCGGCGTATCGACGATGTCGCGGATCAGCTTGGCCAAGCTCCTCGCCCGACATGGGCCGGATATCCATGTTGTGCTTGTTGGCGTCGCCCATGAAATCCTTGTCCTTGATCATCTGCGTGAACGCGGCGCGAAGCGCGGCGACGCGATCGGCCGGCGCGCCGGGAGTCGTTCCGAGCGGACGGCCCACCGCCGACGAGCGCGACATGAATTCAAGCAGCGGCTTGTCTTCCGGCTTCACCGGCTGATCGAGAAGCAGCGGCACGTCGGGAAGCGCCGGCTCCTTGACGAGTCCCGTCTGGATGAGCGGGATGACGATCTTCTGCGGCAGCCATGTGGGCTTGGCCGACATGTAGTCGGTGTACGGGTTCGTGCCGCGGCCCTCGACTTCGCCGCGCTCCATGGCGAGATCGATCTCGGCGCCGCCGGGATAGCCGAAGACCATCTTGAACTTCGTTCCCAGGACATTGTTGAAGAAGGCGGGAAACTGCACGGACGCTGAGCCCGCGCCCGTCGTGCCGATTGTCGTCACCCGCGTCTTCGCCTGCTCGAGCGTCTTCGTCTGCGCCGTGTGGTGGACGACGAGAAGCTGGTTCGAATAGGTGACGTTCGCAATCCAGTTGACCTGCCGCAGGTCGGCCTTGAACTGGGGAGACAGTCCGAGCGCCTGGTCGCTTGCAAGACCCTGGCTGAAGATGGAGAGCACGGAGCCGTCCTTCGGCGCCACCTGCATCATGAAATTGGCGGCGACGATGCCGCCGCCCCCGGGCATGTTGATGGAGATGATCTGTGGTTCGCCCGGAATGAACCGCCCCATGTGCCGCGCGACCAGACGGCTCAGGAGATCGTAGCCGCCGCCTGCGGTGGTGCGGATGATCATCCGCATCTGCTTGCCCGGACCCGAATAGAATTCCTGCACCGATTGCTGCGCAAGCGCGCCGCCGCCGGGCAGGAGGAGCGCGAGCGCGAGGCTCGCGCGCTTCGAGAAAGCCTGCATCGTTCCCTCCCCTTCGTCGCCCACCGTGTCGTGCGGCTTGGGCGCTACTGTTTATACGTACCGGCTCGCAGGGCGCGCGAGCCCGAGGTTCTCACGAAGCGTGCGTCCTTCATAGGCGGTGCGGAACAGGCCGCGCCGCTGCAGTTCGGGCACGACCTTGTCCACAAAGTCGATGAGGCTGTCGGGGAACATCGGCGGCATGACGTTGAAGCCGTCCGCGGCCCCGGTCTCGAACCATTCCTGCATGACGTCGGCGATGTGAGCTGGCGTGCCGCAAATGTCGAAATGTCCGCGACCGCCGGCGATCTGCGTGTAGAGCTGGCGGATCGATCATCTTGTTGCGACGCGCCATGTCCATGAGCAGCGTGACGCGGCTGCTGATGACGGCGTCCGGGGCGACTTCGGGGACTGGCCCGTCCACGTCGTGGCCCGAAAGGTCGACGCCCATGCGCTGCGACAGCAGGGCGAGGCCGACCTCGGGATGAATCAGGCGCTGCAGCGCCTCGCGCTTCTCGCGCGCCTCGCCTTCGGTGTCGCCCACGGTGACAAAGAAGCCCGGCATGATCTTGAGATCGTCGGGCGATCGCCCGCACGCCGCCATGCGCCCCTTCAAGTCAGCGTAAAACGCACGCGCCTCCTCGATGGTCGGCGTCGCGGTGAAGACCACTTCCGCGGTCTCTGCCGCGAGCTGCTTGCCATCCTCGGAGGCGCCGGCCTGCACGAGCACGGGCCGCCCTTGCGGCGAGCGCGCGACGTTGAGCGGGCCCATGCACCTTGAAATGCTCGCCGACGTGATTGAGCGTGTGCAGCTTCTTCGGATCGAAGAAAATGCCGCTGTCGCGATCGCGCAGGAATGCGTCGTCGTCCCAGCTGTCCCAGAGCCCCAGGACCACATCGGCGAACTCGCGCGCGCGGCGATAGCGCTGGTCCTTCGGCATGTGTTCGTCGCGGCTGAAGTTCATCGCCGCCGTGTGATTGCCGGAGGTGACGAGGTTCCACCCGGCCCGGCCATGGCTCACATGGTCGAGCGAGGCGAACTTGCGCGCAAGAGCGAAGGGCTCTTCGAACGTGGTGCTGGCGGTGCACACAAGGCCGATGTGCTTCGTCACCATCGAGAGCGCCGCCAGCAGCGTGAACGGTTCGATCCAGGCCACATATGACATGCGACGAAGGCCATTCTCGTCGAACACCGAATTGGCCGTCGCGGAATCGGCTGAAAACAGCATGTCGAAGCAGCCACGCTCGGCGATCTTCGCGACCTCGATGAATCGCTCGACCGACACGCCCGCATCGGCTTGCGCGTTTGGATGACGCCACGCGGCCAGATGATGGCCGGCGGGACGCAGGAACATGCCTAGTTTGATTTGCCGCTGCATACAGTCATCTACCTGCGCGCGCGGCGCGCCAGCAGCGCGCCGCAGCTTCCTCCTGATCGGACGTCTCTGCGCCCTGCGCGGTAAACTCTTCCCTCCGCGTTCTGCTGTCAACCTGCCTCTGCGCGCCTGCAGCCCGCCCACCTCCGGCAACTGCGAACACCCGACGAAGCGGGGCGTAGCAACGAGCGCAATTTCAGCTTGCCTGCATCGGGCCAGCAAGAGGGGCGAGGCTAATGCTCCTGTTGGATATCGAGGCGTTTGCGCGCGTCACCGCGGCGATCGGGGCGGCCACATCGAAGCGGCGGCGGCGGCAGCAGCTGTTCGGCCTGACTTCATCTGCTTCCCCGGTTGAGTAGCCCGTCATTCGCCAAGCAATTTCCTTGCAAGAGCGATCGCATCGGGCGGGGAGGAAATTACTTCCTTAGCTATTTTGTCGAGCTCTGCGCCTGAAGTTGGTTCAATTGGCAGTTTCAGCTTGTCAGCCTGCGCGAGGAACGCGGGATCTCTCATCGTCCTGTCGAATGCTTGTCTCAGCATGTCGACGCGGTCCTGTGCGACGCCGGGCGGAAGAAAAACCGCCCGCGAGAATTCGTTCGCGCCGGATATCACTCGAACTGCCGCCTTCTGCTCTTGCGTGCCTGCAAGCTCCAGAAGGGTCGGCACTTCGGGGAGAAGCGGATCTCGCGTCAAACCGTCAACGACAAGCGCCTTCAGCTTCTTGTCCGTAATGTAATCTGGCGTCTGGGCGACCACGCTGATCCATGATCCTCCGCGCGCCTGGATTTCACCTCGCTCCATGGCGAGGTTCAAATCCGCCACGCCGTTGTAGCCAAGGACCATCCTGAACTTGGAGCCCACGAGAATATTGAGTGCCTGCGGAACGATAAACGTCGGTGAATTTCTGCCCGTGGCGCCAACTATGACTTCCTTTGTCCTTGCTTCGTCGAGAGTCTGGGCTGGCGCGGTGTGCCATACGGCGAGGACGTTGCGCAGGTTGGCCATGTTGCCGACCCAACGCCATTTCGATACGTCGTACTTGCCCGCGACCGACGCTTCAGTAAGCTGGCTAATCACGTTGGTGTGCTGCGTCATGCCCATCACGGTGCCGTCCTTGGGCGCGCTTTGCTCGACCTGGATGGCAGTCGTTATTCCACCGCCGACGCCGCCAGCCATCTTGACGATGATCTGCGGATTACCGGGAATGTATTGGGGCATGTGCGTTGCAAGCGTGCGCGCATAGATGTCGTAGCTTCCTCCCGCGCCTGCGCCCACCACGAAGCTGATGGTCTTGCCCTGATAGAATTGGTCGTTTGACTGCGCGTGAGCCGCGGCGGGAAGCACCAGAAGCAGGAGCGCACGCCAGGCCGCGACACGGTAGGCCGTCATTTTAGTCCTCCCTCCACTTGCAACTTTACCAAAGCATAATGCTATAATCGCATGAATGGAAGTCGGTTTGAGGAACACGCCGTCATGGAAGAGAACGTCACAATCATTTCGGATGGACTGAAGCTATCCGGCGTCGTGAGCCTGCCGGATGATTTGCCTCGTGGCGAAAAACGCCCCGCCATGATCGTTCTCCATGGATTTGGCAGCAACAAGAATGCGGGCAACGTCAAAATTCCCTGCAAGATGCTGAATGACTGGGGCTACATCACTCTTCGATTTGACATGCGGTCTTGCGGCGACAGCGAGGGAGAGTTCGGCCACATCCTGTGTCTGGACCAAGTCGCCGACACAAGGAACGCGCTGACTTTCCTGCAACAGCATCCCGCGGTCGATCCAAACAGAGTGGGCGTGATGGGCAGCAGCTTCGGCGCCGCCGTGGCGCTCTATTCAGGAAGCGTCGATGAACGCTTTGGCTGCGTCATCTCCTCTGGAGGGTGGGGCAACGGAGAACGCAAGTTCCGGGGACAGCATCCCGGAGAGGCCGCGTGGAAGAAGTTCACCGAAATGCTTGAGGAAGGCCGCAGATACAAGCAGGCCAACGGCAAGTCGATGATGGTGGATCGCTATGACATTGTCCCGGTGCCGGATCGCATGCGCCACCACATCCTCGAAAAATCGGTGGAGACATTCCCCGTCGACACGGCGCAGAGCATGTTCGACTTCAAGGCCGAAGAGGTGATCGAGAAGTTGAGCCCGCGTCCCTTGCTGCTGTTGCACAGTTCCGTCGATTCCGTGACGCCGACCGAACAGTCGATCAGATTGTTCGAGCGCGCCGGCAAGCCGAAGGACCTGCACCTCTTCAACGAGACCGATCACTTCATGTTCGCCGAGTCCATGCCGCGTGTCCGTGCGGTCGTAAAGGACTGGCTCGACCGCTATTTTCCACTGAACGTTTGAGGACGGCGTTACAATGGCTTCTGATCTGCCTCCCATCACGCGCCCGCTCACCGTCGTTCCGCCGCTGACGCCATTCGATAACGATCTCCGCGTAGACTATCACGCGCTCTCCCGCGTGATCGAGTACGTCGTGGACGACTGCAACGCCAGCATCGTCGTTGCGGCCGGCGTCGAGGCGCAGGAATATCAGTACCTTGACTGGGAGAGCCGCAGGGAGCTCATCACCAAGACCATCGATTTTGTTGGCGGACGCCGCCCCGTCGCGGTGGGCGTCACGCACCCCTCCTTCAGGCAGGCGATTGAACTCGCCCACCTCGCGGAGAAGAAGGGCGCCGCGTTTCTTCAGGTCCTCGCGCCCAATCGACCCATCGGCGGGCCGACGCCGACCGCTGACATCATCGCCTATTTCGAGGCGATCGCCCGCGAGACGAGTCTGCCGCTCATGTTCTATCTCAACCAGGGACCGGGCGCCGATCCAAGTCCAGCGGCGACGGTCGAGATCGCCAAGATCGACCGCGTCAAATATGTGAAAGAAAGCTCGCGTGACCTGTCTCGCGTCTCCCGCCTCATCGTCGAAATCGAGCACGCAGGCCACGCGCATTATTTCACGACGATGCAGATGCTGCTCGCCTCGCTCGTGCTCGGCGGTACGGGCGTGACCTTGCCGCCGCCCGCTTCATTCCTGGCCAACAAGATCATCGAGGCCTACGTTGCAGGCGACATCAAGGAAGCCGCGCGCCTGCAGTTGCAGTTCGCGCTGTTTCCCGCGCGCTGGATGGACGCGGGCATGGCGACCGTGATGAAGCACGCCATGACCTACCTCGGCGTGCCGTGCGGCAATCCCTATCCGCCCTATCCCCCGATCAGCGGTGACAAACTCGCCCAGTTGGAGGCTTACTTGAAGAGCACCGATTTCAAACCCGCGCGAGGCCGCAATGCTTAAAGTCGATCGTCTCGGGCTCGAGGAGGCGCGTATCCTCATCGAGGGCGCCATCAGAAAGTCGGGCGAGATGGGAATTCCCATGTGCATCGCAGTCGCCGACGAGGCGGGCAACCTGATCGCATTCGACCGGATGAACGGCGGCAAGATCAGTTCGATCTCGATCGCCATAGACAAGGCTTTCACGGCAGCCGCTGCGCGCAATCCGACCCACGTGTACAATCAGCTTTGCCAGCCAGGGCAGCCGACGTTCGGCATCCACGTGACGAACGGCGGACACTTTTGCATTATCGGCGGCGGTCTGCCCGTGAAGGTCGGCGGGGTCGTCGTCGGTGGCGTCGGGATCAGTTCGGGGACAGCGCTCCAGGACATTGAAGTCGCCGAAGCTGCGCTTCGCCTTTTTTACGAGGTGAGCGGCCTGCAAGAATGATGGTTGAGCGCTCCTGCTTCGCTGTCACCCTGCTGCAGCGCGCCCAACGCTCCCGGCGGAAGCCCGCCGGGAGGGGAGGCTTGCGTTCTAGGCGGCGGCGCCGGTGATGGGATCGAGCCCCATGGCGACGCGGCCGGTGAACAGGTGCTGGCGCTTCTCCGGCAGCGGATGGAATTGCGCGCCATGCACGTCGCGCAGCAACCGTTCGAGACTGGCTGCGCGGTAGAAGCCCGAGCCGCCCGCGGCCTCGAGCGCCTTCTCGGCGGCGGCGATCGCGTGCCGCGCGGCGATCGTCTTGCGCGCCAGCATGCGGCTCGTGAGTTCGACGCCAGGTTCGAAGTCGAAGTCGTTGGCGAGCCGCACCATGTCGTCGACGGCCAGTTGCCCGGTCGTGAGCGTGGTCTCGAGGTCGCCGATGAGGTATGGCGCGGTCTCGTCCGCACGGCGCTTGAGGGCCATACGCCGCCCCTCGCCCGCCGCAGCTTCAGCAACGCCGACGTAAACGGACATGATCAGCGGCATCGCAACCGTGAGGATGATGTTCCATGCCGGGTGGAAGCGGCCGCGGGGACGCTTCAGCGCGATGGCGTCGTCGCCCACGAAGACGTCGTTGAGAACCACGGTCTGCGATCCGCTGGAGCGCATGCCCATGACGCGCCAGTCGTCGGCCAGCGAGACGCCGGCCGCCTTCATCGAGACAGGAAAGTGAAGGACCTGCGGACCCTCCGGCCCGTCCTCGCACGCCACCGACGTGACCAGGATGTCGCCCGATGGCGAACCGCTGGCGAACGGCTTGCGCGCGCTCACGCGGTAGCCGCCCTCGACGCGCTGCGCGGCGCCGTTGGACTCCATCCAGTCGTTCGCCCCGGTGGAGACCAGAACGGCCTGGCTTGCGGCGACCTTCTCCAGAAGCTTGAGTCCGGGCCGGCCGTTGCGATGGTTGAAGACCGCCGCCGCGACGAGATGCTGGTGCATCGCATGGCTGAGCGCTGTCGAGGGACAGTGATGGGCGAGGCCACGCAGGAATGCGCACATGTCGCTGTGACGCACGCCGCCGCCCCCGACCTCGACAGGAACAAGAGCCGAGTAGAGCCTCTCGCGCTTCAGGTCTTCGACATGGTCCGCAACGAAGATATCGCCGTGATCGCGTTCGTCGACGCCCGCCGCGAAGCGTGGGCCAAGCCGATGCAGGACATCATTCAGGTCTAGCTGTGTCATTGTCGCCGCCTCCGGGATGTAGCGCCCCCCTGCATCGAAAAGCTGCTCCCACCCGGCGATACGGACAACTTTAAAATATGAACCAGCATGAAAGCAGATATAATGAGACATGGTTGAGAAGAGGGGATACGGACAGTTCTGTCCTGTCGCGCTCGCCACCGAAGTCCTTGCGGAGAGGTGGACGCCCTTGCTCGTGCGCGAGATGCTGTGCGGCAGCGTCCGCTTCAACGACCTGCAGCGCGGCGTGCCGCGCATGTCTTCCGCGCTGCTCTCGAAGCGATTGAAGGACATGGAGTTCGCCGGCGTCATCGAGCGGCGCGCCGGAAGGGATGGCGCCGAGTATCACCTCACCGACGCGGGCCGCGCGCTTTTTCCGATCGTCGAGCAGATGGGCGTGTGGGCGCAGCACTGGCTGCGGCACAGACTCGTCAACGACGACAATCTCGATTCCGATCTGCTGATGTGGGACATACGCCGGCGCATCAACACGCAGGCCCTGCCCCGCTCATCGCGCTATGTCGTCGAGTTCCATCTCTCCGGCGCGCGCGCGCGGCGGAGCCGCTATTGGCTGGTTGCAGAATCGGGCCACGTCGATCTCTGCCACAAGAACCCCGGCTTCGACGCCCATATCATGGTGGAGAGCGATCTGGCGACCATCACCTCCATCTGGCTCGGTCATCTCAGCGTGGCGTCGTCTCTTCGCAGCGAGCGCTTGCGCCTGATCGGCGACAAGGCGGATCGCGCCGCGTTTCCCGAATGGTTCGCATTGAGCCTGTTCGCACCCGCCGGGACAGAGCCGGATCCGCGGATTGCGAATGAGGAGCGCCGCGCTATTAGCCGAGAAAGAATTTAGCAAAGCTCACAGCCTGCTAATTCTTGCCAATCGCTATACGCTGCATACGGCGGATCTCTTTCTCCAATTCGGGAAGGTCCTCTTCGTCCTCAGCCTGCCTTTCGGCGATCTGACGCGGCAGGTCCTCTTAGTTTTTCGATGTAATATTCCGGGGTGCGACCGCGCATGCCAATGTAGGGCGGTAAATCCGTCATCTTGATGCCGAGACGTTCAGCGATATCTTTCTCGAACATATGGTGAGGCACTCATCTTAGTTCCGTTCGCGACCGACGTGACATCGCTCGCCAAGCTCCCGGTCGACCTCCTCATACATTTCCTCTTCGCTGCCTGAACCGATGCTCGTCCAGCAGCTTTCGCAAATGATCGAATATCTTGTACGGCCTTCGGGGTCGAACCAGATCGACGTGGTGTTGCCGCACTCGCAAAACCATCCAGGCTTCCCCGTGGACTCTCGCGCATGTCGCCGCGCAACTCGCGGAGCTGCTCGTACATGGCATTCACCTCGTCAGAAAAAGGCTCGATGCCCCACAACGTCAGTTCACCGTCTTTGTATGAGTAGCCATTGACGCTTATCTCGTCAGCATTTCTCTCAGTACGCGAGGAGCTCAGGCGCAAATCTCAGTGTTTCCTGGAAATGGCTAATCTGGAAAGCTACAAACTGCTTGCGCGCACGTGATAATCTTAGAGGCTAATTCAAATAGCCAAACGATTAGAACAGCCTGCACCGTAAAAGAAGTTGAGTAGCGCAATTTCATCGCACGTTCTTATTGCATTGAATTGAGCGTACTTTCCTGTCAGTGCACTTGTCCCAATGTGCACTATCTGGGCTCCCCGGCCTGAAGACACGGCTCCAAAGAAGTCCGAAGGTCGGACGAACGCGCAAACGCCTTGGTAAGCGCACGGCGTTGACCACCTAGCGTTGAGGTCCATTTGTCGGGATAGATGTCGCAACAGCGGCCCAAAGTCGTGTCCACTCGTTGCAAGTGGACAGTTGAGCAGTGTCGTTGAGCTCCCGTGAGGATGACGTGACACTTAGGCGGGCTGCACAGCGGAGACACAAGCGGCCTGCGAAAAGCTCTTCCTCGGAAATGCGAACATGCACTACCTTGCGGTTCCATGCGCATGACAGGAGGCGCCGTTGGCGGGCTATTGCGACCGGTCAGATCCAGGCGACCAAGCTCTGATGAACTGGATCATCGCAGGTATGGCCACGGCAGCCGGAGGATGGATCGGCTGGATGCTCGGCTGGCCTTGGATATTCAACATCAACGACCCGGACTTCAATCCGTTGATCTTGTTCGAGGGTTTGCTGATCGCAGTGGCGGCGCGGCACGTCTTCAAGGCGTTGCGCTGGCGGGCGCGGTCCAAGGCTTTTGGCCCCGCCGACCTCGTGATTAGCGGGCGCACGCCTGTGCCACTCGGCGGGCAGCTTGCGGGAGTGCTACGGTTCGGTCGACCCGTGTCCCCAACGGAGGCCTGGACGTTGAAGCTAACGTGCCTCGACATCCACGAGACGCGCGACACCAGAGACACCTCGACCTCCCCCTACCGGCAGGACGCTTATCCGGTGTGGTCTACGACAATCACGCTGCCCGCTAACACTGACACCTCCCGAGGCCTACCCTTCCGCATCCGGCTACCGGCTTCGGTTGGGCCGAAGCCGGTACCGCCGCTGCAACGGAAGAACGCCTATTTCAGCTTCACCGCCTCGGTGAACATCCCGGGCTTTAGGCGCGTCATAAGCCACAATGCCCCGCCCGTGGCACGCGCGTGGACCCTCGTGGTCACCGCGCCTACCGCGGGACCCGAGTTCCGTGTCGAGTTTCCGGTTCCTGTGGAGGACTAGGCGTCGATTACCAACAGGCGGTTCACCACCGACAAAGGCGCCAGAACATCGAGGCTTTGGACAGCGCAGTCCGTTTTCGGACTGTGCATCAGATCTGATAGATGTAAGCGGATGATACGCCGTGCGTCTTTGCCAGCTCAGCGACCGGGGTTCCCTTCTTGCGCTCGGCCTTCAGCATCTTGCGGAACGCTACAAGTTCCTTTCCTGAGCGGCGAGTACGCTTTGTCGGAGCCTTATTCACGCCCGCGTCGATCTTGCTAACCTCGCTTAGGAGACTAGTTGCTAGTGCAACAATTTTCTCCAATTGCTTCACCTGACGCTTCGATAACGACATAATTAGTAGTCGCTCAAGTTTCGATTGGAGGCGAGTATATTAGGGAAATTTTAAAGTCAACGATAATTCCGCAGATTGACATGATGCGAAGTGCAGGTTCTTAACGTAGAGATAAGATATGAGGATATTCATCTCTCAGACACTTGATGGATTTGTCGCCGGAGAAGGGGAATTCTCTGTCGCACTTCGCCGCGGCGGCGTTGACGTTCTTCGGCCCGAAGTAGCCGTCCACCACCTGCGCCACAAGGTCCTTCGCGGGGGCGGTCGAGAATCCGCCGTTTTCGGTGTCATTCCATTGCATGGGGGACCGCACGGCCGAGCGGCCCTTCGCCGAGAGGTCCTCGCCCATGCCGATCTCCTCGCCGTAGAAGAGCACCGGGGTTCCGGGCAGCGCGAACATCAGCGAGTAGACCATGCGGATCCGGGCGGGGTCGCCGTTGAGCATGGTGGGCAGCCGGCGGCGCAGGCCGCGGCCGTACATCTGCATGTCCTCGTCCGGTCCGAACGCGGCAAAGACCTCCTCGCGTTCGGCGTCACTGAGTTTGTCCAGGGTCAGCTCATCGTGGTTGCGGACAAACATGGCCCACTGGTTGTCCGGGTGGATTTTCGGGCGGGAGCTGAGCGACTTGGCCAGCGGCCGGGCGTCCTCCCGGGCGAGGGACAGGTAGAGGTTCTGCATGGACAGGAAGTCGAACTGCATGTTCAGCTCGTTTCCTGCCGCGCCGCCGAAGTACGTCAGCTGGTCCTTGTAGGGCACGTTGACCTCGCCCAGCAGCAGGCCGCTGCCGTTGCGGCGGTTGAGGAAGCTGCGGAGCGCGCTGAGGTAGTCGTGCGGGTCGACCTGGGCCGAGTCCTCCTTGGACGTGCCCTGCAGTTCGAGGAAGAACGGGACCGCGTCCAGCCGGAAGCCGTCCAGTCCCAGCTGCAGCCAGAACCCCATGGACTTGGCGATCTCGTCCCGCACCTTGGGGTTCGCCACATTCAGGTCCGGCTGGTGCTTCGCGAACATGTGCAGGTACCACTCGCCGGTGGCCTTGTCCTGGGTCCAGATCGAGGTCTCCTCGCCGGGGAACACCACCTGCTCCGAGGTATCCGGGGGTGTGTCCTTGCGCCAGACGTAGTAGTCCCGGAACGGGTTGTCCACCGACTTGCGGGACTCCACGAACCAGGGGTGCTTGTCCGAGGTGTGGTTCAGGACGAAGTCCGCGATCACCCGCATGCCCCGGTCCTTCGCGGTCCGGATGAACTCCACGACGTCACCCAGGGTGCCCAGCCGCCGGTCCACGCCGTACAGATCCGTGACGTCGTAGCCGTCGTCCTTGTCCGGGGTGGGGTAGAACGGCATCAGCCAGATGCACGTCACTCCCAGGGCCGCGAGGTAGTCCACGCGCTGGATCAGGCCGCCGAAATCGCCGGTACCGTCGCCGTCGTCGTCGAAAAACGTCTCCGGATCCAGGCAGTAGATGACGGCGTTCTTCCACCACAGGTCCGAGGTCTGGGCGATTCTCACAGCAGCACCTCCCGGTCCTGACGCGGGCTCCCGGAGCCGCGGAGCTGCGGAAGCACGTGTTCCGCGAAGGTGTGGATGAACGGAGTCTGGTCCTGCCCGACAAAATGCAGGTACAGCTCGTCGAAGCCGAGGTCGACGTACTCGGCGAGCCACTGCGCGTGCTGCCCGGTGTCCGCGGAGATGTTCACGACGTTCCGGACCTGTTCCTCGCCGACGTCGGCGCTGACGCCGTCGAAGTGGGCCGCGGTCGGGAGGTCCCAGGGGATGGGTGGGGCGAACACGTTACTGCGCCACTGGTCCAGGGCGACCGCCACGGCTTCCTGTTCCGTCGGCGCCCAGGAGAGGTGCACCTGCAGCACGGCGTTGCCCCGGCCGCCGGCGTCGCGGTAGGCGGAGAGCATGTCCTTCAGCTTCGCGTGCGGCTGGTTGACCGTCACGAGCCCGTCCGCCCAGGCCGCCCCGCGGCGCGCTGTTTCCACGCTGACGGCCGGAGCGATCAGCGGCGGCTTGATCTCCGGCACGTCCCAGATCCTGGCCTGCTGGACGGTGACCAGGCCGTCCCGGGTCACTTCCTTGCCGTCGTGGAGTTCGCGGATGATCTGGACGGCCTCCTCGAGGCGCTGCTGCCGGGTCGCCTTGTCCGGCCAGGGGTCCCCGGTGACGTGCTCGTTCATGTACTCGCCGCTGCCCGGCGCCAGCCAGAACCGGCCGGGGAACATGTCCGCCAGGGTGGCCGACGCGTGCGCGATGATGGCCGGGTGGTAGCGCTGCCCGGGCGCCGTGACCACACCGAAGCGCAGCTTGGTGGTGGCCAGCGCGGCCCCGAGCCAGGACCAGGCAAAGCCGGAATGGCCCTGCCGGGCGGACCAGGGCTCGATGTGGTCCGAGCACATGGCGGCGTCGAAGCCCGCCTGCTCGGCCAGCTGGACGTCCTTGAGGAGCCGGCCGGGGCTGATCTGTTCGTGGGATGCGTGGAAACCGAGGGTAGCCATTGTTCATGTCTACCGTCGCCCCGGCGCGGTTGTCGAGGAAAGCCTGCCCGGCCGGCCTCTGGCGGGCGGCGCAATGCGGGACCAGAATGGGGCCTATGCAACTGCCGCTGATGCCCCCGATCGCGCCCATGCTGGCGAAGGCTGTGACGTCCCTGCCCGACGGCGCGCTGATGTTCGAGCCGAAGTGGGACGGGTTCCGGTCCATCATCTTCCGCGACGGCGGGGACGTGGAGATCGGCAGCCGCAACGGCAAGCCCCTGACCCGCTACTTCCCCGAACTGGTCGAGGCCCTGAAGGCAAACCTCCCGCCGCGCTGCGTGCTCGACGGCGAGATCATCATGGTCGGCGCCTCCGGCGACCGGCTCGACTTCGACACCCTGCAACAGCGGATCCACCCCGCCGCGAGCCGGGTCCGGCTGCTGGCCGACCAGACACCGGCGAGCTTTGTCGCGTTCGATCTGCTGGCGCTCGACGACGTGGACCTGCGACCGGCCGCCCTTCGGCGAGCGACGCGCGTCGTGGACGCGTGCTCGCCGGTGCAGGCGCCGATCCACCTCACCGCCGCGTCGCGGGATCCGGCGATCGCCCAGGAGTGGTTCCACCGCTTCGAGGGGTCGGGGCTCGACGGGGTGGTCGCCAAACCGCTCGATGGCGCCGTACGTCCCGGACAAGCGGTCCAGTTCAAGGTCAAGCACCATCGCACCGCGGACTGCATGCTCGCCGGCTACCGCGTGCACACGTCCGGCCCGGACCGGGTCGGTTCGCTGCTGCTGGGGCTCTATGACGACGCTGGAAAACTCGCCAACGTGGGCGTGGTGGGGGCCTTTCCCGCTTGCAGCGCCGCAAGGGGACCTCTTTGAGGAACTTCAGCCGCTCGTGACCAGCTTCGAGGACCACCCCTGGGACTGGGCCCGGCAGGAGGAAGGGGCCCGGACCCCGCGCAACGCCCAGGGCAGCCGGTGGAGCGAGGGCAAGGACCTCTCCTTCACTCCCGCTCCGGCCGGAGCGGGTGGTGGAAGTGAAGTACGACCACATGGAGGGCGAGCGGTTCCGCCACACGACGCAGTTTGTGCGGTGGCGGCCGGACCGGGAGCCGGCGTCCGTGCACCTACGAACAGCTGGAGGAGCCGGTCAAATTCGATCTGGCCGCGGTGCTGGGCACCGGCGGGGACTGATCCGGCGCTCGGGGACACGGAAAGCCCGGCGT
>CAVPAB010000002.1:0-554046 GCA_963701405.1 uncultured Alphaproteobacteria bacterium
CGCCAGATAGAGCAGCATCGGCGGCAACAGGGCGATCGCATAAACCAGCGCGCAATCGGGCCCGACCCAAAGAAACGAGGCGGTGAGAAACTTGACGTCGCCGCCGCCTAGCCAGCCGCGCGCGAACGGCCATAGCATCAGGAGAAAGAAAAAGAACGCGAAGGCAACATGAAGGCCGACGCTCCAAGGCGTGCCGATCGCCGCCGCGAAAACAAAATAGGTCGCCGCCAGCAGGGCGTTGGACTTGTTGCTGATGCGCCATCCGTTGAAATCGGCCCACCCGATGTAGGCCAGTTGCGGCGCGAGCGCGGCCACGAGCAGCAATTCCCACATAATCCTTCCCCCGCCCGCGCCGGCCCTGTCCGCGCGTCTCTTCACCCATCGTTAATCAAGACCGGTAAAGACTAGGAAACCATTAAGGGCGCGCTCACGCGCGAGTGCGCCAGCGGAGCCGTTCCCGCCGCTTCTGACAGGCCGGCCATCAAAGGGTCGGAATCACGCCCGATCAATGTTAACGTGCCGCCTCGAAGACCGACGCTGGACAGGCCCATGACACCGACGCCGAATAAATCGATCCTGTCTGCGGCGCTCGCATGCGCGCTGCTCGCCGCCGCGGCGCCGGGCGCGATCGCGGCCGAATCCCTGCAGGTCGGCTATTCCATACGCCTCCTCGGCCTCTCCCTGGGCACGGCTGGCCTGACGGCCAAGTTGAGCCCCTCCAATTACGAAATGGAAGTTTCGGCCAAGCTTGCCGGCGTCGCCTCGGTCGTCACCCGCGCCGAAGGCGGCGCGCGCTCAAGCGGCGCCATCGAACAGGGCCGGGTCGTGTCCCGCAGCTACGCCACCGCCTCCTCGAACAGCCGCGAGACGCGCACCGTCCGCATGGCCCTCAACGGCGGCTCCGTCCGCTCCGTCGAGGTGACGCCGCCGCCCGAGCCCCACCCCGATCGCATTCCCGTGACCGAATTGCACAAGCGTGGCGTGATCGACCCGCTGAGCGCCCTCGTCATGCCGGTCGCCGGACGCACGGCGCTGATCGGCCCCGCCGCTTGCGACCGCACGATCCCGGTCTTCGACGGCTACGCCCGCTTCGACGTGACGCTGTCCTATGCAGGCACGCAGAACGTGCGCTCGCCCGCCTATACCGGTCCGGTCGCGGTCTGCAAGGCGCGCTACAAGGCCATTGCCGGCCACCGGCCGCAGCGCAAATCGACGAACTACATGGAAAACAATCGCCAGATGGAAGTCTGGCTGATGCCTGTCGAGACGGCGCGCGTGCTGACGCCCTTCAAGATCATGGTGGCGACGCAGGTCGGCCAGCTCGTGATCGAGGCGACGAACGTCTCGCTGGCGTCCTCCGACGGCGTCTCCCGCAGCGCCTCGCGCTAGCAGGCCGCCGACGTCGTTACCGCTCCCGTCCTACCCGTAAGGCGAGTTTCCGCATTCGTCGGGGCTTGAGTCACGCCATTCACGGCGCGCTTGACTCAGCGGGCGATCGGAGTCCTCCCGCCGCTCCTTGACCAGGCGCTCCGCCCGACCTCGGAATCGCGCCCGAACACAACGCATGGTTTAACTTCGCGCGCTTGCGCACTAAATCTTGCGATGAACAAAACAGGACTCAGGCCGAGTCATCGATTCGACCCCGGTTCGTTCGCGAGTTGTTCGAAGCGGCTCGCTTTTTGTGGTCCGCGCGTTCGATTGTGATACAAAACGCCCCGGCGCCGAGGAGTAGCCCGCGCACATGACCCAGTTTTCGCCCGTCCCTGCGGCGGGCTCCGGCCAGGCGAAGGCGCGGCGCGTCGCGGCGGTGCTCGGTCCCACCAACACCGGCAAGACCCACCTCGCCGTCGAACGCATGCTGGGTCATTCCAGCGGGATCATCGGCCTGCCGCTGCGCCTGCTCGCCCGCGAGGTCTACAACAAGGTCGTCGCGCGCGTGGGCGCGGACCAGGTGGCCCTCGTCACCGGCGAAGAGAAGATCAAGCCCCGCAACGCGCGCTACTGGATCGCCACGGTCGAGGCCATGCCGCGCGATCTCGACGTCGCCTTCGTCGCCGTGGACGAAATCCAGCTCGCCGCCGATCTCGATCGCGGGCACGTGTTCACCGAGCGCCTTCTGAACCGGCGCGGGCGCGACGAGACGATGATGATCGGCGCCTCGACCATGGGGCCCGCGCTCGAGCGCCTGCTGCCCAACGTGACGTTCGTCTCGCGGCCGCGCCTGTCCAATCTCACCTTCGTGGGCGAGCGCAAGCTCTCCCGCCTGCCCCGGCGCAGCGCCATCGTGGCGTTCTCGGCCGAGGAGGTCTACGCGATCGCGGAGCTGATCCGCCGTCAAAGAGGCGGCGCCGCCGTGGTTCTGGGCGCGCTGTCGCCGCGCACCCGCAATGCGCAGGTGGAAATGTACCAGGCCGGCGAGGTCGACTTCATCGTCGCCACCGACGCGGTCGGCATGGGCCTGAACCTCGACGTCGACCATGTCGCCTTCGCCAGCGACCGCAAGTTCGACGGCTGGCAATATCGCCGCCTCAACCCCGCCGAGTTCGCCCAGATCGCCGGCCGCGCCGGCCGCCACGCCAACGACGGCACGTTCGGCACCACCGGCCGCTGCCCGCCCTTCGAGGAGGAGCTGGTCGAGGCGCTGGAGACCCACCGTTTCGACAACGTCTCCATGCTGCAATGGCGCAACGCGGAGCTCGATTTCGCGACGATCGACACGCTTCAGGCCTCCCTGGACCGCGAGCCCGACCGCCCCGGGCTCACCCGCGCGCCCATGGGCGAGGACGTGGTCGTCCTCGATCTTCTCTCCCGCGACCCCCGCATCCGGCGGATCGCGGCGACCAAGGCCGACGTCCAGCGCCTGTGGGAAGCCTGCCAGGTCCCCGATTATCGGAAGGCGTCGCCTGCGGCCCACGCAGAGCTGGTGGACACGCTGTTCGGCTTCGTCGTGCGGGCCGGACGGGTGCCGGACGACTGGTTTTCCTCGCAATTACGGGCGTTCGACCGCACCGACGGCGACATCGACGCGCTGTCTGCGCGCATCGCGCAGGTGCGCACCTTCAACTTCATAGCCAATCGTCCCGACTGGCTGGCCGATCCAGAGCATTGGCAGGGCGTCACGCGTCAGGTAGAGGACAAACTGTCCGACGCCCTGCACGAAAGACTGACCCATCGGTTCGTGGACAGGCGAACCAGCGTGCTCATGCGTCGATTGAGAGAGAATGCAATGCTCGAAGCGGAAATCACGGCGGCGGGAGACGTCCTCGTCGAAGGACAGCACATCGGTCTTCTGCACGGTTTCCGGTTCACCCCAGACCCCATGGCGGAGGGAGAAGCCCAGCGCACGCTGAACTCGGCCGCCCTCAAGGCGCTGGCCAGCGAGCTCGAAGGCCGCGCCCAGCGCGTCAGCGACGCGGTCGACCAGGCGTTCGTCCTCTCACACGACGGCGTCATCCGCTGGCTCGGCGAGCCGGTCGGAAAGCTCACGGCGGGCGATCACATCCTCAAGCCGCGCGTGCGCGTGCTCGCCGATGACCAGCTTCCCGAAGCCTCGCTCGAACTCGTGCAGCGCCGCCTCAATCTGTGGATCGACCAGCACATCAAGAAACTCCTTGGGCCGCTGCTGGATCTTGAAAACGGCGAAGGGCTCGAAGGCATCGCCCGCGGCGTCGCGTTCCAGATCGGCGAGGCGCTCGGCGTGCTGGAGCGCTCGCGCGTGGCCAACGACATCAAGTCGCTCGACCAGAACGCCCGCGGCGCGTTGCGCAAGCTGGGCGTGCGCTTCGGCGCGCATCACATTTACGTTCAGCCGCTGCTGAAGCCGGCGCCGCGCGCGCTCGCCGCGCAATTGTGGGCGCTCAAGCACGGCGGCCTCGAAGTCGTGAAGGGCTTCGATGAAGTGCCCCACCTGGCGGCCTCGGGACGCACGTCCTTCGCCGCCGACAAGGAAGCGCCGCGCGGGCTTTATCTGGCCGCCGGTTTCCGCGTCTGCGGCGACCGCGTCGTGCGCGTGGATATTCTCGAACGCCTCGCGGACCTCATCCGGCCCGCCATCGCCTATCGCCCCGGCGTGACGCCGGGCGAGCCGCCGGCAGGCGCCGCCGACGGCGACGGGTTCGTGGTGACGGTCGCGATGACCTCGCTGGTGGGCTGCTCGGGCGAAGCGTTCGCCTCGATTCTCAAGTCGCTCGGCTACGCGCCCGAACAGCGCAAGGGACCGGCCATCACCGTGCCGCTCGTCCCCGCCGCTTCGACGACGCCCATCGCCGCCCCCGCGCCGGACGAGGCGCTGGATGCGGGCGGGGAGACGCCGGCCGCCGGGGACGCGCAGGCAGAAGGCGCAGAAACCGCGGCGGCGGACGCGCCGGACTCATCTGAACAACCCGAACAGCCGCACGAAACCGCGCCGGAAACCGCGGCGGAAGAAGCGCACGAGCCTGTCGCGCAAGTTGCGCCCGAAGCCCCCGCTCCTGAGGCCGTCGCGCAGGACGAAGCCGCCACGCAGCCGCTGGAGACAGCGGCCGCGGACGAGCCGGCCAGCGAGGCTTCCGGCGAGTCTTCCGAAACTCCGGTCGAGGCTGCTAGCGCCGAGGCGAGCGAAGGCGCGCGCTGCCGAAGCCGAAACCGAAGTCCTCATCGAAGTGTGGCGCCCGCATCGCCAGCAGCAGCATCGCCGGCCCCATCAGGGCCGCGAGCAGCGGCGCGGCGGTGGTGGACGGCCCGACCGCCGCCAGGGCGGCCAGCGCCCCGGAGCGCCCGGCGAGCAGCCCGCCCCGCAGGAAGGCGCGCCTCAGGCCGAAGGCGGCGCTGCTGTCGAACAGAGGCCCGACAACCAGCGGCCCCGCCGCGACGACCGGCGCCAGGGCGACCGTCCGCAAGGCGCCAGGCCCGAGGGCGCCCGCCCTCAGGGCGAGCGCAAGTTCGGCGGCAAGTTCGGCGGCAAGCCGGGCGGCGACCGGCCGCGCCGGGACGACCGGCCGGGCCAGCGCCGCGACCAGCGTCAGGACAGCCCGCGCCAGTTCACGTCGAGCGAGGCGCCGCGCCGCGAGCGCGATCGTCAGCCCGATCCCAATTCGCCTTTCGCAAAACTGCTGGCTCTCAAGCAGCAGCTTGAAGGCAAGAGCGCCGACAAGCCCGCCGAAAAGGGGAAGGGCGAGGATTGAGCCGCACGCCGGCCCCTGACCAAAGCGGCGGCGCGGCGAAGCAGCGTCTCGACAAGTATCTCTGGTTCGCGCGCATGGCGCGCACGCGCGTGCTGGCGGCAGGTCTCGTCAGCGCCGGTCATGTGCGCGTGAACGGCCGCAAGGTCGATCAGCCCTCCGCGCCATCGGCCCCGGCGACGTGCTCACCATCTCCCTGCAACGCGATGTCCGCGTGCTGCGCGTCGTCGCGATCGCGGAGCGCCGCGGACCTTACGAAGACGCCCGCCATCTCTATGAGGACCTCAACGCGGCGCCTCCGCAAGCGGAAGGCGAAGACGAGCCTCAGGATGAGATCGGGGCGCGTCAGCGGCAGGCCTGACGGACCCTTGTCGCGCTTCGACGACAGCGTCTGGAAAATGCCCACCGCGCCGCGCTCGAACGCCAGCGAGCAACCGGCGAGATAGAGCAGCCACATCCGCGTCTTCGGCCAGCCGACTTCGGCCGCCGCAGCCTCGCGATGGGCGTAGAGGCGCTGCGTCCACAATCTGCACGTGCGCTGGTAATGCTCGCGCCAGCCCTCGACGTCGTGCACCTCGAAGCCGTTGCGCTCCAGGCCCGTTGATCGACATGCCGACCGTGTCGAGTTCGCCGCCCGGGAAGATGTACGTCGTCAGCGCCTTGTACTCCGCGCGCTGCTTGCGGAAGCGCTTCATGTCCTTCTTCGACGGGCGCGCGATCGAGTGATGCAGGTAGAGCCCGCGCGGCCGCAGCAGTCTTGTGCATCTGCCTGAAATAGATGTCGTGGTTGTCGATGCCGACCGCCTCGAACATGCCGATGGAGGCGATCTTGTCGAAACTCTCCGGCTCCTCCAGCGAGCGATAATCTCGCAGTTCGACGGTGACGCGATCCTGCAGGCCGAGCGCCGCGATGCGCGCCTGCGCGAACGCGAACTGTTCTTCGGACAGCGTCACGCCGTGCGACTTCGCGCCGTAATGCTGCGCGGCGTGGATGACCAGCGCGCCCCAGCCGCAGCCGATGTCGAGAAAGCGGTCGCCCGGCTTCAGCCGCAGCTTGCGGCAGATCATGTCGAGCTTGGCGCGCTGCGCCTCGTCGATGTCGTTCGTGATCGGTTCGAAATAGGCGCAGGTGTAGACCATGCGCTCGTCGAGAAAGAGCGCGTAGAATGCGTTCGACAGATCGTAGTGGAAGCCGATCAGCGCCTTGTCGTCGCGCCCCTTCTCGACCGACGTCTCGATGGGCCCCGCAAACGCCTGACTCTCGTTCGCCTTGGTGGAGCCGAACGCGAACGGCGCGAGGTTGCGCGCGAGCAGCAGCTTGTCGAGCCGGCGGAAGAGACCCTTCGTGCGCATCTGCCCGCGCCTGTGCGCGATGTCGAGCAGCGTGCCGCCCTCGATCTCGATCCCGCCGTCGGCGAGCAGTTCGACGAGCGTGGCGAAGCGCGGCCGCCGCACGAGCCGCGTCAGCGCCTGCGGCGTGTTGATCGCAAATCCGAGATCGTCGGAGACGCGCGAGCCCAGCGGCAGTCGCTCGCCATTCCAAAGGCGCACGCTGAGATCGGCGTCGAGAGTCTGCGCGAGATGGGCGACGAGCCGGCGCGCGGCGGCGATCTTGCGATCCGCCTTGTCTGTCATGAATTGGCCTCCATCAAGGGAAGCTATCGGCGCCGGGCGTCACCGGCAAGGAGCGGCGGCTGCGGCGCGCACCAGGGCGAGCGCGCACGCCCGTCATAGGGCCGCGCGTAACCGCCCGCCTCGAGCAGCCCGCCCACGTCGTCGCTGAACAGGCCGGCGCGATCGACCACGATGGCGCGCGCCACCGCGCGGCCGTTGTACTTGTCGGTGTGCAGATCGCGCACGAAGACCTCGCCCGACGCGAGGATCGCGCCGAGCGCCGCGCGCGCCTCGACCGCCAGCCTGCTTTCCCGCTCGCATCGGCCGCGCAATTCGGGCGCATCCACACCGTCGAGGCGCACGGACACCGTCACGTCCTGATTGAACCAGATGCGCAGCCGCGCCTCGAACGTGTCGCCGTCGACAACGCGGATCGCCTCGGCCCGGTAGGGCCCGGCCATCCGCCGCGGCGGCGCAGGCGCGCCTCCGGCGGCCGCAGGCTGCGCGCCGGGACCAGGCTCCCGAATGGGCGCCAAAGTGAAGACGAGGATCAGCAGGCCCGACGTTGCGGCCCAGATGAAAAGGAGGGCCGGGGCCAAGCCTGCCCGGCTCAGCTTGAACATGACAGCTATATGCATGCTGTCCTGCGCCCTGTCAAATATTCCTACAACCGTGCTGTTCACAGGTTGCAACCAGAAGAGCTCCACGGACGATCCAGTCGGACGTCGTACGCGCCCGCCTTCACTCGTCCTTCAGCTTGTGCTCCTTCGCCCCCAGCGCGTCCGCGAGCCGCGCTTTCGCCGAGCCCGGCGCGAGCGGCTTTTGCTGGCTCTCGTGGGGCGCCCACCCGAGCAGCCAGACGATCTCGAACGTCGCCCGCACGCGCCCGTCTTTATCGCCGAATTTTTCCTCATAAATCCGCGCGGCGCGCATGAGCAGGCCGCGGGAGGCGGGGCGGCGCAGGCGCTCGGCCAGCGGGTTCGTGGCGCCCATGGCGCGCAGGTCCGCCATGAGCGCGAACATGTTGGGATAGCGCACCATCACAGTGTCGATGTCGGTGACCGGCAAGCGCGAACCCGGCGCGCTGCATCAGGGCGCCCAGGTCGCGCACGTCGGCGAACGGGGCGACGCGCGGGCTGACGCCGCCCATCCGCTCCTCCTCGGCGGCCGCGAAGGCGGTGCGCAATTCGTTCAGCGTCTGGCCGCCGAACAGGCAGGCCATGAGCAGGCCGTCCGGGCTGAGGGCCCGGCGGATCTGGATCAGCGTTCCCGGCAGGTCGTTGACCGATTGCAGCGCCAGCGCCGAGACCACGAGATCGAAACTTTCCGGCGCGAAGGGCAGCGCCTCCTCGTCCCCGGTCACGGTCCGCCAGAGCGGCGATGGCGGCTCGGGCAGGGGCGCGAGGCGGGTGATGACGCGCTCGCTGGACTGGGCCAGCGCCGCCGCGAGCTGGGGCGTGGGCGTGCCGAGGTCGAGCACGCGGGGAAACGGCCGCAGCACGGCGCCGAGGCGCTCGGTCAAATCCTCGACTGCCCGGTCGAGCAGGAAAGTCGCAGGATTTTTCGAGCGGGCGCGGGCGAGCCGCCAGCGCACCAGATCGCGGTCGAAAATGCGTGGTGGGGCGCTGGCCTGCATGGGTTTGTTATGCGACAGCGGGCGAGGCCCGTCAAAGACGCTGGCGCGAAATCGGCAGTCGTCTTAAGCTGGGGCATGGCTCGCGAGGAAAATTCCGAAAAATCCCCCGGAAAATATTTTTCCGGATTTTCCGGATTTATTGCGCTGCGGCGAATTTTCCAGAAATTCCGTACGGCAAGTCGCTGATATCCTTTACCCTTCATCCTGTCCAAATTGTTTTTCCGCCGTCCAGGGCAACGGTTTTCTGTGCGCGGAATGCTGGATTAAAACGCCATTTATCGAGCGCCCGTTCTGCGAGCGGTCGGGCGTGCCGTTCGAGCACGACCTCGGCGACGGCCTGCTCTCGCCCGACGTCATGGCCCATCCGCCCGTCTGGACCCGGGCCCGGGCGGTGGCGCGCTACGAGGACGGCCCGGCGCGACGCCTCGTGCACAGGCTCAAGTACGGCGACCGGCTGGAATTGTCCGCCAATATGGGCCGCTGGATGGCGCGCGCCGGCGCCGAGCTTCTGGCGGAAGGGCAGCTTCTGGTTCCCATCCCCCTGCACCGCCGCCGCCTGTTCACCCGCCGCTTCAACCAGGCGGCGGCGCTCGCCGATGCGGTGTCGAAGGCCAGCGGCGTCCCCGCCGACGCGCTGGCGCTCGTGCGCGTCAAGCCGACGGTTCCGCAGGTCGGCCTCAGCCGCGCCCAGCGGGCGGACAACGTGCAGGGCGCCTTCCGCGTGACGCGAGGCCGCCCGGCCCCGGATCGCCGGGCGCCGGCTCGTTCTCGTCGACGACGTGATGACCTCGGGCGCGACCGCCAACGCCTGCGCCCGCGTGCTGCTGCGGGCGGGCGCCGAACAGGTGGACGTTCTGGTTTTCGCGCGGGTTGTGACGCACGGCTGAACGCCCATATAAGGGCTCAGACATGCTTTGAGGCTTGGTTTGAGGCTTGGAATGACTGCGACAGCTCCCATCACGATCTACACGAAGTCCACGTGCGGCTATTGCTATGCAGCCAAGGAATTGCTGCGCAAGAAGAACGCCGCGTTCGAGGAGATTTCGGTGGACGGCGATCCGGCGGGCCAGAAGCAGATGTCGGAGCGGTCCGGTGGACGCTGGACCGTGCCGCAGATCTTCATCGGCGATCGCCATGTGGGCGGCTGCGACGATCTCTATGCGCTGGAGCGGGCGGGGGAACTCGACCCGCTGCTGGCTGGCTGAGAGGGGTTAAGGACAGGGGATGATCAAGTACGCGCTCGTCTGCGAGAACGGGCACGGCTTCGAAAGCTGGTTCTCGAACTCCGAGGGCTACGAGACGCAGGCGAAGCGCGGCTTCGTCGACTGTCCCCATTGCGGCTCCACCAAGGTCCAGAAGGCGTTGATGGCGCCGGCGGTCTCCACATCGAAGCGCCGGGCGCGCAACGACGCGGCGGAGGCTCCGCCCGCGCCCGCGCCGGCCGCCGCTCCCAAGCCCGTCGCCATCCTCGACGAGAAGCAGCGCGCGCTGCGCGAGGCGATCCGCGAGCTGCACGCAAAGATCACCGAAAGCACCGTGGACGTGGGCGCGGAGTTTTCCGAGGAAGCGCGCCGCATGCACCAGGGCGAGACGCCGACGCGCGCCATCCGCGGGCAGGCTTCGTTCGAGGAAGCCAAGGAGCTTTGGGAAGAGGGCATTCCCGTGATGCCGATCCCGCCGCTGCCGGACGAGCGGAATTAGGGGACGTTGCGCCGCGCGGCCCACTGCCCTGCGCGCGCTGATCAAGTGAACGCCTGTGGCCTGTCGTGGATCCTCGCCTTCGCGAGGATGACGATGGGGAGAGTTTGCGCTTCGATCAGGCTGTGAGTTTTTGCGCGTGCACTTGCCGCGTGCGTTCCCTCTCCCGCGCGCGGGAGAAGGAAGCGCGCGACGATGACGTCCCGACAGGGCGCCGCGGCGTTCAGCTCTTCGCATCCAGCTGCTTCAGCACCGCCTTCGCGTCGTAGGCTTCCTTCGCGCCGGGGTCGCTGGCGCGGAACATGATGACCGTCGCGCTCGCATTGGCGGTGGGAACCTGCGTCGTCGAGGGCCGCGTCGTTCCATCGGGATTGGTGATGCGCGACGAACTCGCCACCGAGCCGCGCGTCAGGCTTTCATCGGACAGGATGAAATGCGAATAGCCCTTGCGCAATGTCGCTTCCGCGGCGCGGCGCATGGTGAGGTCGGCGGCTGAACCCGTGAAGAACGCGCCCTGCGCGTTCGTCTCGACGCGCACCACGTTCGCCGAGAGCGAGCGTTCCTTGACGTCGATGCAGCCGGAGAGCGAGAGAACGGCCAGAACAAGTGCAATTCGCTTCATGCGGCTCCCCGTGACTTCAGTGCGCGGAGATACAACGAAGCATCTTTGTTCCTATTGTGACGCGCCTCACGCCATCTGCATCAGCTTGCGCGCGACGACCATGTAGTTCACGTCGAGGTCGCGCGAGGTGTCCCACGTGTCGCGCAGCGGATTGTAGCTGACGCCCGCGAGCGCGTAGAGGTCGAGGCCTGCGGCCTTGATGGCATCCTCCAGTTCGTCGGGCGTGATGAATTTCTCCCATTGATGCGTGCCGGGGGCGACCCAGCGCAGCACGAATTCCGCGCCGACGATGGCGAGGGCGAAGCTCTTGGCGGTGCGGTTGAGCGTCGAGCAGAAGAACAGGCCGCCGGGCTTCACCATCGTGCAGGCGTTGGCGATGAACGCGGCCGGGTCGACCACGTGCTCCACCACCTCCATGGCGCACACCACATCGAAGCGCGCGCCCTCCGCGGCGAGGTCTTCGGCGGTCACGGCGCGATAGCGCGCGGGCGCGCCGGTTTCTTCCGCATGGGCGCGGGCGATGTCGATGTTGCCCGCCGCCGGGTCGACGCCGAGCACGTCGGCGCCCAGGCGCGAGAGCGGCTCCGACAGGATGCCGCCGCCGCAGCCGATGTCGAGGATCGAGAGGCCTTCCAGCGAGCGCAGGGAGTCGGGGTCGCGTTCGCTCCCGTCGAGGGCGGCGAAATGGTCGATCATGGCGTCGCGCATCCAGCGCACGCGCACCGGGTTCATCCGGTGCAGGGGGCGCATGGGGCCCTTCTCGCTCCACCATTGGTCGCCGAGGCGTTCGAACTGGTCGAGCTCGCGCGGGTCGATGGACGCGCTGCCTGAAGTCTGCATCGGCGTGGCTGCTCCAGAGGCTGGCCGGAAGGGGCGTGCGGGCGGCGTTGACAGTCCGACCGCCCAAGGTATCTATACGCGCCCTTCGCAGGGGCGGCGAGCGGCGACTTTGCCGCGGCGCCTCACGCCCGAGCCTTCAGGCCAATCCGGCCCCACGGCTTCAAACGACCAGCAGCGATCGAGACGGCATGGCCCGGTTGGTGATGAAATTCGGCGGCACGTCCGTCGCCAATATCGAGCGCATCCGCAACGTGGCCGCGCCATGTGCGCCGCGAGGTCGCAGGCCGGCCATCAGGTCGCCGTCGTCGTCTCCGCCATGTCGGGCAAGACCAACGAACTCGTCGGCTGGGTGCAAGGAAGCCTCGAAGCTCTACGACCCGCGCGAGTACGACGCGGTGGTCGCGTCCGGCGAGCAGGTGACGTCCGGTCTGCTGGCCTCGCGCTGCAGGAGATGGGCATCGCGGCCCGCTCCTGGCAGGGCTGGCAGGTGCCGATCCTGACCAGCGACGCGCACGGCTCGGCCCGCATCGCAAGCCATCGACGGCGCACGCCTCGACGCGGGCTTCGCGCGCGGCGAGGTGGCGGTGTCGCCGGCTTCCAGGGCGTGCACGAAGCCACGGGCCGCATCACGACGCTCGGCCGCGGCGGCTCCGACACCAGCGCGGTGGCCGTCGCGGCCGCCATCGACGCGGAGCGCTGCGACATCTACACCGACGTCGACGGCGTCTACACGACCGATCCGCGCATCGTTCCCAAGGCCCGCCAGCTGGACAAGGTCTCCTTCGAGGAAATGCTCGAAATGGCCTCGCTCGGCGCCAAGGTGCTGCAGGTGCGCTCGGTCGAGCTCGCCATGGTGCACAAGGTCGCGACCTATCGTGCGCTCCTCCTTCGACGATCCGGCCGACCCGCAGCCCGGAACGCTCATCTGCGACGAGGAGGAGATCGTGGAACAGCAGGTCGTCACCGGCATCGCCTATCTCCAAGGACGAGGCGCAGATCACGCTGCGGCGCGTCGCCGACAAGCCGGGCGTGGCGGCGGCGCATCTTCGTGCCGCTCGCCGACGCCAACATCAACGTCGACATGATCATCCAGGTCGTGTCCGAGGCGGCGATCGCGACCACGACCACGGACATCACCTTCACGGTGCCGACCGCCGATTACGAGCGCGCCTGCGCCATTCTCGCAGCGCGCAAGGACGAGATCGGCTACGAGGCGCTGCAGGGCGCCACGGACGTGGTCAAGGTCTCCGCCATCGGCGTCGGCATGCGCAGCCATGCGGGCGTCGCCGCGCGCGCCTTCCGGGCGCTGGCCGACAAGGGCATCAACATCCGCGCCATCACCACGTCAGCGAGATCAAGTTCTCGGTGCTGATCGACACGGCTTACACGGAGCTTGCGGTGCGCACGCTGCACTCGCTCTACGGCCTCGACAAGGCGGCGTGAGGGACGGCTCTCCGGAGCCGGGCCGCCTCAGCCTTGACCGTGGCGCGCCTGCGCCAGATGCCGCCTTGCCCGCGCCCCGCCCGATGGCTATAGCGTCGAAGAGGGTCCGCTGAGGGGCGGGCCCATGTCGCGGCTCAAAACACGGACCTGAAATGCCCACGCGTGGCGCGCTCGGCGGACCCCGCCTGTTGCTGCGCCGGCTCCGCGAAGTCATGGCGGAGCCGGTGAACGCACAGGCGCGCCTCGATCGCATCGTGGTGCACATCGCCTCCAACATGGTCGCCGAGGTCTGCTCGGTCTACGTGCTGCGCGCCGACCGTCGTCTCGAGCTCTTCGCCACGGAAGGCCTCAAGCGCGAAGCCGTCCACATGACGACGATGCGCTCGGACGAAGGCCTCGTCGGCCTGATCGCCACGAACGCCGAACCGCTCGCGCTGACGGACGCGCAGGCCCATCCCGCCTTCTCCTACAAGCCGGAGACGGGCGAAGAAATCTATCACTCCTTCCTCGGCGTGCCGGTTCTGCGCGGCGGCAACACGCTGGGCGTGCTCGTCGTGCAGAACAAGGTGAAGCGCGCCTATTCGGAGGAGGAGATCGAGGTCCTCGAGACCATCGCCATGCTCCTCGCCGAAATGATCGCGTCGGGCGAGCTGCAGGCGATCGTGCGGCCGGGATCGGAGATCGCCTCGCGCCGCCATCTGGCGTTGAAGGGCTCGCCGGTCGCCGACGGCGTCGGCCTCGGCCACGCCGTGATGCACGAGCCGCGCATCATCGTGACGCAGATCGTCGCCGAAGACACCAAGCAGGAGCTCGAGCGGCTGGACGCGTCGCTCACGGCGATGCGCGCCAACATCGACCAACTGCTCGACACGCGACGGCTCGGCCGGCGAAAGCCGCGAAGTGCTCGAAGCCTTCCGCGTGTTCGCCAACGATCGCGGCTGGCTGCGGCGCCTGCGCGAGGCGATCTCCACCGGCATCACGGCGGAGGCCGCCGTCGAGCGCGTGCAGAACGAGGCGCGCGCGCGCCTGCAGCGCCAGACCGATCCCTACATGCGCGAGCGTCTGCACGATCTCGACGACCTCGCCAACCGCCTGCTGCATCAGCTCACCGGGCAGGCGCTGGTCGCCGCGCCCGAGAGCCTGCCCGACAACGCCATTCTCGTCGCCCGCAGCATGGGGCCGGCGGCGCTGCTCGAATACGACCGCAAGCGCCTGCGCGGGCTCGTGCTGGAGGACGCGGGCGGCACGAGCCACGTCGCCATCGTCGCGCGCGCGCTCGGCATTCCCACCGCCGGCGACGTCGACAACATCACCAATCTTGTCGAGCAGGGCGACGCCATCATCGTCGACGGCACGACGGGCGAGGTGCACGTGCGCCCGCAGCCCAACGTCGAGGCCGCCTATCGCGAGAAGGCGCGCCTGCGCGCCCGGCGGCAGGAGCAATATCACCGGCTGCGCCACGTGCCCGCGATCACGCGCGACGGCGTCGAAGTCAACCTGATGATGAACGCGGGCCTGATGGTCGACCTGCAGAACCTGCCGGAAGCGGGCGTGCGCTCCATCGGCCTGTTCCGCACCGAGCTGCAATTCATGCTCGCCTCGCGCTTTCCGAAGGTCGAAAAGCAGTACACGCTCTACAAGGACGTGATGGACGCCGTGCCCGGCTCCGTCACCTTCCGCACGCTCGACATCGGCGGCGACAAGATCCTGCCCTACATGAAGACGTACGAGGAGGAAAATCCCGCGCTCGGCTGGCGCGCGATCCGCATCGGCCTCGACCGTCCCGGCCTGCTGCGCCTGCAATTGCGGGCGCTGCTGCGCGCGGGCGCGGGGCGCGAATTGCGCATCATGTTCCCGATGGTGACGATGGTGAGCGAGTTCGACGCGCGCGAAAGCCATCGTCGAGCGCGAGGTCGCGCATCTGCGCCGCCATGGCCACGAGGCGCCGCGCGAATTGAAGCTGGGCGTCATGATCGAAGCGCCCGCGCTGCTCTGGCAGCTCGACGAACTGCTGCAGCGCGTCGACTTCCTGTCCGTCGGCTCGAACGATCTCGTCCAGTACCTGACCGCCGCCGACCGCGACAATCGTCGCGTGGCGAACCGTTTCGATGTGCTGTCGCGCGCCCGTTCTGCGCGCGCTCGCGCAGGTGCCGCGCAAGGCGCGCGCGTTCGGCAAGCCCGTGACGCTGTGCGGAGAAATCGGCGGCCGGCCGCTCGAAGCCCTGACGCTGATCGCGCTCGGCTATCGCGGCTTGTCGATGTCGGCGGCCAGCGTCGGCCCCGTGAAGGCGGCGATCATCGCGGCGGACGCGGGCGCGTTCACCGATTATCTCGACAAGCTGCTGAGCGAGCACGACGGCGCGCCTTCGATCCGCGACAAGCTGCGCGCCTTCGCCGATGGAAAGGGAGTTCCGTTGTAGCGCGGCGCGCGTGCCTTCGCCTCGCCCGCAGCCTGTCCGGAACCCGCAATGCTCCCGCAAGACAAGCTCGATCTCATCATCCGCCGCCGCGACGAAGTCTCGGCGAAACTCGCCGCCGGCGCGAACGGCGCGGAGTTTGGCGCGCTCTCGCGCGAACTGTCCGACATCGAACCCGTGGCCGACGCGATTGCGGCGTGGCGTCAGGCGCAGCAGGATCTGGCTGGCGCGCAGGCGCTTCTCGCCGATCCGGAGATGAAGGACCTCGCGGAGGCGGAGATCGCGGACACCCAGCAGCGCATCGACGCGCTCGAGCGCGACATCCGCCTCGCGCTGCTGCCCAAGGACGCGGCGGACGAAGGCGGCGCCATCCTCGAAGTGCGCGCCGGCACGGGCGGCGACGAGGCGGCGCTGTTCGCCGGCGATCTCTTCCGCATGTACGCGCGCTACGCCGAACAGAAGGGCTGGAAGGTCGAGATCCTGTCGGAGAGCGAAGGCACGGCGGGCGGCTACAAGGAAATCATCGCGTCGATCACCGGGCGCGGCGTGTTCGCGCGGCTGAAGTTCGAGTCGGGCGTCCATCGCGTGCAGCGCGTGCCCGCCACCGAAACGCAAGGGCGCATCCACACGTCGGCCGCGACGGTCGCGGTGCTGCCCGAGGCGCAGGACGTCGACATCGACATCAACGAAGCGGACCTGAAGATCGACACGATGCGCGCGCAGGGCGCGGGCGGGCAGCACGTCAACAAGACCGAGTCGGCCATCCGCATCACCCACATGCGCCGAGCGGCATCGTCGTCTTCGTGCAGGAAGAGCGCTCGCAGCACAAGAACCGCGCGCGCGCCATGTCGCTGCTGAAGGCCGCGCCTCTACGACGAGCAGCGGCGCAAGCTCGATAGCGAGCGCGCCGCCGACCGCAAGTCGCAGGTCGGATCAGGCGACCGGTCGGAGCGTATCCGCACCTACAATTTTCCGCAGGGGCGCGTCACCGATCATCGCATCGACCTGACGCTCTACAAGCTCGATCGCAGTCATCACGGGCGAAGCGCTCGACGAAGTGATCGAGCCGCTGATCACGCAGCATCAGGCTGATCTGCTCGCCGCGAGCGGGGGGTGAGTTTCGCGGCTCGTGTTGAGGGCCGCGCTCAGGCTGCGATCAACCAGCCACTTCAAGCCCGCCGTGTTGTTCAGGCCAGGCATGTTGGGTGAGTGGCTGGAAGGAGGCGCGATCAGCCCCGCGCCAGCTTCACGGCGACACCCGATGCGCTGACGCGCTCGAGCGTCACCGGCGTCAATTCGCCTGCGCTGACCGCGTCGACTTCGAAATCGAGCCCGACGATCGCGTCCGCTTCGAATTCGCGCGCCAGCTCCTTGAGCTTGCGAAGCGCCGCCTCGCGCTGGGCCTCGACCGAGGTCTGGCCGCGCCATTCGGACGCGGCGGAAATGCGCCCGATCTCGTGGACGATGCGGGTTTCTTCGAACTGACGATTGGCGGTGACGCGCACGATTGATCTCTCCGTTCGCCGCTCCTGCGGCGGGTCGAAACCTCGCGTGCGCCGATGGCGCAAACGGGGTCGGCCCGCGGCGAAAGAAGCCGCGCTGAAGGCAAAATCGCGGCGATTTGCTAACGGAGGATTAACGCGCGCCGATCAGTGCCGGAAGTGGCGATGCCCGGTGAACACCATGGCGAGGCCCGCCTCGTCGGCGGCCGCGATCACCTCGTCGTCGCGCATCGAGCCGCCGGGCTGGATGACCGCCGTCGCGCCCGCCTCGGCCGCGGCGAGCAGGCCGTCGGCGAAGGGGAAGAAGGCGTCGGAGGCGACGACCGAGCCCTTGGCGCAGGCTCTCGGGCAGGCCCGCGGCCTTGGCCGCCTCCGCCGCCTTCCAGGCGGCGATGCGCGAGGAATCGACGCGGCTCATCTGGCCCGCGCCGATGCCGACGGTCGCGCCGTCCTTCGCATAGACGATGGCGTTCGACTTCACGTGCTTGGCGACGCGGAAGGCGAAGCAGCAGGTCGGCCAGCTCCCGCGCGCGTCGGCGCGCGCTTCGTCACGACCTTCAGCTCCATGTCGTCGACGACGCGCGTTGTCGCGGCGCCTGCACCAGGAACCCGCCCGCGACCGTGCGCAGCGGCAGGCCCTGCGCGCGCGGATCGGGCAGGCCGCCGGTCAGCAGCAGGCGCAGGTTCTTCTTCGCGCGCGACGATGGCGATCGCCTCCTCGTCGGCGTCGGGCGCGATGATGACCTCGGTGAAGATCTCGACGATCTCGCTCGCCGCCTGCGGCGTCGAGCCTGCGGTTCAGCGCGACGATGCCGCCGAAGGCCGACACGGGATCGCAGCGCAGCGCGCGCTGCGTAGGCCTCGGCCAGCGATCGCGCCCTTCCGCGACGCCGCAGGGATTGGCGTGCTTGATGATGGCGACCGCCGCCGTGCGCGCGGGATCGAACTCGGCGACGCATTCGAAGGCCGCGTCGGTGTCGTTGATGTTGTTGTAGGAGAGCTGCCTTGCCCTGCACCTGCCGCGCGGTCGCGACGCCGGGGCGCTGCTCCGGCGTGCGGTAGAAGGCGGCCGCCTGGTGCGGGTTCTCGCCGTAGCGCATCGGCTTCGGCAAGCGCGCCGCCGATGCGCGCGGTAGGCGGGCGCGGTCTCGCCGATCTGCGCCGGCGAACCAGTTCGAGATCGCCGCGTCATAGGCGGCGGTGCGCGCATAGGCCTTCTGCGCGAGCCGCTGGCGCAGTGCCAGCGTCGTGCGCGCCGTCGTTCGCGGCCAGCTCGGTCGAGCACGCGCGCATAGTCGGACGGCGTCGACGACCACGGCGACGTCGTCGTGGTTCTTCGCCGCCGCGCGGATCATCGCCGGCCCGCCGATGTCGATGTTCTCGATGCAGTCGTCGTAGCTCGGCGCCCTTGGCGACGGTCGCCTCGAACGGGTAGAGGTTCACGACCAGCAGGTCGATCGGCGCCGATGCCGTGCGCGACCATCGCGGCCTCGTGCTCGGGATTGTCGCGCAGGGCGAGCAGCCCGCCGTGCACCTTCGGATGCAGCGTCTTCACGCGCCCGTCCATCATCTCGGGAAAGCCGGTGACGTCGGACACGTCGCGCACCGGGAGCCCGGCCTCGGCGATCGCCTTGCGCGGTGCCGCCGGTGGAGACCAGCTCCACGCCGCGCTGGCGAGCGCGCGGGCGAAGTCGATGAGGCCGGTCTTGTCGGAAACGGAGAGAAGCGCGCGGGATACGCGGCGAAGATCGCGGGACATGGCTGAGCTCTGCAAGTGTGATCAGGCGCGATTAGCACGCTGGGACGGCAGGGGGAAGCGCGTCAGCCGCGCATGAACACCCAGTTCACCTGCCCCTGCTCTGCGGCCGAGCCTCTGATCACGAGTTGGTGCGTGACGCGCGCCCGGTCGGGCACGGCGAAAAACGCGCTTTCCTCAATTCCGATCTGGAACCCGCCGGCGTGGAACGTCCATTGTTCGCCGCCGGGCGTGACCAGAAGCACGCCGAGGCCGTTTTCGATGCGCCCGGCGCGCACGGCCGGGTGCAGGTGAAATCGTATGGCGTAGTCGACGTCCCTGCGCCTGCCGCGCCCCGAGGGGCTCACGATATCGACGCCCTCGACCCGGGAGCCATCGGCGAAAACGGTGACGCGGCGGGTGTGGAGAAGCCCGAACGGCGCTGCGTACCCGTCGTGCGTCGCCTCCAGCGAACAGGCCTCTTCGTCGTCGTGGCGTTTGGCGCGGATGGGCGAAGGGCCGACGATGATCCGCCCGTCCATCCAGTCCCGGCCGTTCGCCTCGTAGGGCACGAGCGCCGAGGATTGCTCGCCGATGGTCATGGTCGAGTGTGCGGCGGTGAGCCTTGCCGCTTCGCGCAGGGCGCCGCTCTGGCCCGGCGCGCCGCAATTGACGACGAGGCGATGTCCGCGCGCGGAGAGTTCGAACGACAGCGCGCCCGCGTGGGCGTCCTGCGAGAAGTCGGGAGGCGGCGGCGCGCCCACGTCCATGATGAGGACGAGATCGTCGCCCTCCAGCCGCTGATAGCCCGAATGGGGCGCGTTGAGATTGGCCTGCGCGCGCGCGTCGTCATACGCGAGCACGGTCGCAAGCGCGTCGGGCTCGGTGACGCCCATGCCGTTGAACAGCGCAAGCGATGAATTGGGGTGCCGGAACATGCGCAGCATCGGCATCATGCGGTCGATGGCGCCGATGAGTTCGACCGGCGGCGTGAAATTGCGGGCGGTATAGGCCTGGCGCAGCGGCAGAAGGTCGAGAAGCAGTTCGATCAGCGTGCGCGGATTGCGGCCGATGTGTCCGCCGTCGGGAAGAATTTGGCGTTTCAGCTCCTCGTCGAGCCAGCGGTTCGCGCGCTTGCGCAGGCCCGTGTAGCCGTCCGAGCAAAGCGTCGCCTGCGCCAGCGCGATGGCGGCGAAGAGGCGCTCCTGCCCGCGCAAGCCGCCGCGCAGTTCGCCCTTCAGGAAGGCGACGTGCCGCCCGATGCTGCGGATGAACATCCGGTAGAAATCGGAGTCCGCGCCTTCCAGCAGCAGCGGCGACTGGCTGATCCACGACATCGTGCGCCGCGCCGCCACATCGGCGCGCCAGGCGCCGGACCTGCGCGGGCGGGCGTGCAGCGCCAGAAACTCGCGCACGAGCGCGCGGGCGTTCTCGCGCGCCAGCTCGGTCTGGCTGGCGCGCAGATGCCGCAGCCAGCCAAAACCGAGAAGACCCGCCTCCCAGTCCGCGTTCGGCGGCACGATGGCGAACGGCGAAGAGCCGCGCGCATCCACGATCCGCGACGCGAAGGCGAAGTAGCCCGCGTAGATGTCGTCGGCGACGGTCGGGTCGCTGGTCCTGATGTCCTGCGGGGCGATGACGAGGCGCTGGGGCCCGCGCGCACGCAGCAGCGAGACGGCGCGCAGAGGCTCGCTCACGAGGCGCCGCGCGTCGCGCACACGCGAGCGCGCAGCGTGCCGGGCGATGCGCCATCGTTCAGCGGCGGTGCGCCCTGTCAATTCTCAGGCCTCCATGACGGCGCCGCCGCATGCCGCGCCACTACGAATATGTAGGTGATTCAGAGCCTTTCTCAAAATCGACGATCGCACGGCCCGGTAGGGCGGCGTCAGCCGCCCTTGCGCACCAGGCGGCTGGCGAAGAATCGATCAAGGCCCGCAAGGCGCGGATCCTCGTTGGGCAGGAAGCTTGGAAGCGTGCGCACGTCGCCTTCGGCGGTCACGCACCCGGCGAGCCCGCCGACTTCGTCGGGCGCGATCGGAACGCGCGCCACGTCGGGATTGCGGCGCAGGAGCGCCGCGATCTGCGCTTCGCCTTCCTCGGGCTCCAGCGAGCAGGTGCAATAGACGAGCCGCCCGCCCGGTTTCAAAAGGGCGCAGGCGCGATCCAGCATCTTCGCCTGCATGGCCGAGAGCGAACCGATGTCGCTGATTTGCTTCACCCACGCGACGTCGGGATGGCGGCGGATCGTGCCGGTCGCCGTGCAGGGCGCGTCGAGCAGGATCGCGTCGAACGGCGGGGCGTCAAAGGTCAGGCCGTCGCTGACCGCGATCTCGACCGGAAGCCGGAGCCGCTCGAAGTTCTCCGCCAGCCGCTTCATGCGCTCGGCTGAACGGTCGAGCGCGACGACTTCGGCCCCCGCCGCAGCCAGTTGCGCGGCCTTCCCGCCGGGCGCCGCGCACAGGTCCGCGGCGCGCTCGCCGGAGGCGACGCGCAGCAGGCGCGCGGGAATCGCGGCGGCCGCGTCCTGCACCCACCATTGCCCTTCGGAATATCCGGGCAGGTCCGGCACGGCGTCGCGATTGACCAGACGCACGGAGCCTGTCGGCAGCACGATTCCGCCCAGCCGTTCCGCCCATGCGACCGCATCGCCGCGCACGGTGAGGTCGAGCGTCGGCTCGCGCCTGTGCATGAGTGCGATGGCGGTCGCGGCCTCGACGCCCCAGTTCTTCTTCCAGCGGGCGGCCAGCCAGGGCGGCGTGTCGATGAACGGGTCGGCGGGATCGCGCAATTCGTCGCGGGCGCGGGCGATGTTGCGCAGCACGGCGTTGGCGAGCGCGGCGTAGGGAGCGGCCTTCGGGTCGGCGCGCACGGCGCGCACGGCGAGGTCCACCGCGGCGTGGTCGGGCACGTCGAGGAAGAGCAACTGCGCGGCGCCGACGATGAGCGCATGCTCGAGAGACCCGGCCTTCTTGGGCAGCCCCTGCTCGAGAAATTTCGCCAGCGCGGCGCGAATGGTGCCGAGGCGGCGCAGCGAGGCCGTCACGATCGAGCGAATCAGCGCGCGGTCGCGCACGTCGAACGCGTGCTGGCGTCCCGCCGCCGCATCGGCTGCGAATCGTTCCTCGAGGGTATGGCCGTTGCCGAGAATGTCAGCGAGCGCGGCGGCGGCTGCGACGCGCGCAGCAAGCCCCGGCGGCGGGGGCGGCGGCGCCTCGGCCCGCTCGCGGCGCCCGCGGGCCTGAAACGCCTTCCTGTTCTGGTTCAAACGCGACAACTCCAAGCGTCAGTGAAAACGAATCAGCGTGAGGCGCCGATTCGTTCAATGCGCGCGGTCAGCCCCAGGGACCGCGCGGCTGTCCCCGACCCGAGGTATCACGATCCACGCCGCCGTTCCACGGGCCAGGTGCGGCGTCGCCGCCATATTCAGCGGCGTAGCTGTCGAAATATCCGCTGATGCCCATGCTGCGCGCGAGATCGTCGAGCGCGGCGATCCGGTTCTGCACGTTGGGATGGGTCGAGAACAGGTTGTCGATCCCATGCCCGGTGAGCGGGTTGATGATGAACATGTGCGCCATCGCGGGATTGTTCTCCGCGGCCTGATTGGGAATCACGGCCGCTTCGCCGGAGATCTTCGCGAGCGCGCTCGCGAGCCACACCGGATTGCCGCAGATTTCCGCGCCCATGCGATCGGCGACATATTCGCGCGAGCGGCTGATCGCCATCTGCACGACCATCGCGGCGAGCGGCGCGAGGATCGCGAGCGCGATCGTGCCGATCATGCCCATGCCATTGTTGTTGCGGTTGCCGCCGAACAGCATGCCCCATTGCGCGATCGAGGAGATCGCGCCCGCGAGCGTTGCGGTGATCGTCATCGTCAGCGTGTCGCGATTCTTGATGTGCGCGAGCTCGTGCGCGATGACGCCGGCGAGCTCCTCGCGCGTCAGGATCGCGATCAGGCCGGTGTTGACGGCGACCGCCGCGTTCTCCGGGTTGCGGCCGGTGGCGAACGCGTTGGGCTGATCCTCGTGGATCACGTACACGCGCGGCATCGGCATGTTGGCGCGATGGGCGAGTTCGGCGACCATGTGCACGAGTTCGGGCGCGGTCGTCTCGTCGACCTCCTGCGCGCCGTTGGACGCCAGCGCCATGCGGTCCGAGTTCCAGTACGCATAGAAGTTCGTGCCGGCGGCCACCAGGAGCGCCAGCAGGATGCCGGTCTGTCCGCCCAGCAGGGCGCCGACGGCCACGAAGATCGCCGTCATGGCGGCCATGAGGATGGCTGTGCGCATGAAATTCATCGGCTCACGTCTCCTTGCGCCCGGGATGTCCTGTCGGGTAAGCGGGTCGCCGCCTATATGTGGTGCGACAGGCCCTCCTCGCGCAAGGCGGAGGCTTCGCGCCACAGAAGGATTTTGACATGAGCGAGCCAGAGAACCGGCCGCTGGAGCCGCCGGTGGACGCCTCGAACCCCGGGCAGGCGCCTGCGAGCCAGCCCGCGCGGACCCTCACGCCGGAAGCCCGGCGGGCGCTTGCCGAGGCGCAGGAGCGCCGGAAGGCGGCCGAAGACGCGCAGGCGCAGGCCCCCAAGGAGGTCGACGGCCGCGGCGGGCTTGACCCTGTCCGTTACGGCGACTGGGAGATCAAGGGCCTGACCAGCGACTTCTGACCGACGCCTTTTGCGTGGCTGCCCCTCAGCCGGCGAGCCTGGCGCGGCCCCGGCCGTAGGCGAGCGTCAGCCCCGTCGCGAACAGCGTCGCCGCCAGCATCGTGACGAACGCCGGGCCATAGGAGCCCGAGGCGTCGAAGGCGACCGCGCCGAGCCATGCGCCAAGGCCACCCAGCGCGTGATGGACCATGGTGATGAGCCCCGTCAGCGCGCCCAGATGGCGCATGCCGAACGATTCCCGCACGAAGAGCACGGCGGACGGCGCCGTCATGAAGAACGTCACGCCGAACGACAGGGCGAACACGGCGACCGACACCGTCGACGTGTCCACCAGCACGAGGCCGAAGGCGGCGATGCGAATGAGGTAGGCGACGAGCGTCGGCCACACCGGTCCGCTCCGGTCGGCCGCGTGTCCGGCCCAGAGAACGCCGGCAAGGCCCGTCAGCCCCATGAGCGCGAAGAGGTTGCCGGCGAACAGCGCGTCGACGCCGCTGTCCTGCGCGAACGCGACCACGTGGGCGGCGACGAAGAAGTCGTTGAACCCGCACACGCCGTAGATGCCCATCAGCAGCCAGAAGGGGCGCGTGCGGGCGGCCTGCCGGATGGTCAGCCCGTCGGCGGGCTGCGCGGTCGACGATCCGGCGGCGGGCTTTCCCGGGGCGGCGGCGAGAATCAGCGGCACGATCGCGAGGTGGGCGATCCCGACCCAGAAGAAGATCGAGCGCCAGCCGGCCTGCACGAGAATGGCGGCGAGGATCGCGATGATGACGAGCTGGCCGACGCACATGCCCGACAGCGCCACGGAATTGGCGAGGCCGGTGCGGCCGGGAAACGCGCGCGTCACCATCACGCCCACTGGAATCGTCGAGGCCATGCCGCTGCCGATTCCAAACACGACGCCATAGAGCGCGATCGCCTGCCAGGGCTCCGTGATCCACGCCATGGCGCCGATGCCGACGGCCGACACGGCGAGCCCGGCGCAAAGCACGAGGCGCATGCTCATGCGGTCGGCCATGCGCCCGGCCGCGAACATGCACAGCGCCGAGGCGAACTGGAACACGCCCACGGCCGCGCCGATGTCGCTGCGGTCCCAGTTCAGATCGGCGACCATGGGGCGCAGCGTCAGGCCGATCGCCATGCGCGATCCGTTGCCGACGAAGAGCACGAGGAACCCGGCGATGAGGGCGAGCGCGGCGGCGAGGGAGAGTCCGGCGGAGATATTGTTTTTCGGCGACACGATTCACGCGCGGGCTGGAGCAGTCCTCCGTGTACAAGGCTTCGCTCCGCACGCCAATTCCCGCACCTGAGGCTGCTGTTGCAATTGCGTCGCGAGAAGCGTTGCACGGACGCATCAAGGCCGTGCTTTGTGCCTTCGGCTTGACCTGCATCAAGCTCCAAGCATGGCCGTTGGATGATAGTCTCGGTGTGTCGCGATTTGACGCGAATGATTTGCATTTGGGGGCACTTATGAAACTTTCTCTCCGCCTCGCCGCCGGCCTGGCGCTGGGCGTCGTCGCGCTTCCCGCGATGGCGGCCGACCTTCCCGTGCGCGCGGCCGCGCCCGCGCCGGTGATGACCTACGAAACGTTCGATCCGTGGATGATCCGCGTGCGCGCCATCGGCGTGCTGCCGGATGGCGATTCCAGCGTGTCCGTTGCTGGCGGGCGGTCGATTTCGGGCCTGAAGATTTCCGATGCGGTCGTACCCGAAATCGACATCACCTACTTCTTCACGAAGAACATCGCGGTCGAGGCTATCTGCTGCCTCGCGCCACATTCGATCAAGGCGTCGGGCACGCTCGCTGGCATCGTCGGTGCGAACAACAAGATCGGCGACACGCTGCTGTTCCCGCCGACGGTGATGCTCCAGTACCATTTCACGAACTTCGGCGCCTTCAAGCCCTACGTTGGCGTCGGCGTGAACTGGACGCATTACTTCAACAACGACGCTGCGCCCGGCTACAACAGTCTGAAGATCGACAACTCGTTCGGCGTCGCCGCACAGATCGGCTTCGACTACATGATCAACCGCAACTGGGGCATCAACTTCGACGTGAAGCGCATCCTGATGCGGCCAGACGCAACCGTGCGTCTCGGCGCCATCCCTGTGAGCGCGAACGTCCGCATCGACCCCTGGATCGTCGGCGCGGGCATCGTGTACCGCTTCGGCGGCGGCTCCGGCGCCCCGGTCGTCGCGCGCTACTGAGACGTCCCAATCTGCGCATCATCGCGGCCCGGCGCCAGCCCGGGCCGCGAGCCCGCCTCAATAATGAAACATCCCCTCCGGCGCGATGCTCGTGGTGAGCTGCTCGCCGTGTTCCTTCTCGCCCCGCGCAAGCGCGGCGAGAATGGCGTTGGCGAGTTCGCGCGCGCTTTCCGCCGACAATTCGACCGCGACGCGCTCGCGCGATCCCGCCGAATGATTGAGGAAGTCGATCGACAGCGCGTGATCGAGCGGCGCGTCGTAGGGATGATCGAAGTAAACGTGCGCCGTGTCGATGCGCCGCCATTCATCCCCCGCCTTGGCGCTGCCGAACACGTGCAGCTTTTCCACGATGTAGGAGCACATGGCCGCTCTCCTCAGCTTTGCGCGCGGGCGCGCGGGCCGATGTGCTTGTCGAGGAACGCGTAGACCTTCTTCCAGCCGTCGGTCGCCTGCTCGCCCTTGTAGGCGGGCCGCTCGGCGGCGAAGAAGCCGTGGCCGACGCCGTCGTAGCGATGGAACTCGTACGTCTTGCCGAGGTCCTTCAGGATCTGCTCGTGCCGGTTCACCTGGTCCGGGCTCGGGCGCTTGTCCTCGTTGCCGAAGATGCCGATGATCGGCGCCGTCATGTTCTTGGTGTAGTCGATCGGCGCGACGGGCCGCTCGGGCGTCAGGGCCGCCGGATCGTCCTCGATCACGCCGCCGCCCCAGCAGTCGACGACCGCGTCGAGGCCCTTGAGGCGTCCGCCCGCGAGATAAGCCTGCCGGCCGCCCGAGCAGAAGCCCATGACGGCGACCTTGCCGTTTGAAATGCCCTGCGCCCGCAGGAATTTCATGCAGCCTTCGACGTCGCCCATCACCTGGTCGTCGGACACGCCGCCCTTTGCGCGGGCGCGCGCGGCGCAATCGTCGGGCGAGCCGGGCAATTCGCGGAAATAAAGATGGGGCGCGATGCAGGCGAAGCCGTGGTGGGCGAGCTTGCGCGCCGCCTCCTGCGTCCAGTCATCCCAGCCGGGCATGTGATGGATGAGCACCACGCCGCCGACCTTCTGGCCGGTGGCGGGCTCGGCGTAATACGCCTGCCCCTTCGCGCCGCCGTGGGCGTCGAAGGCCACCATCTTCGTGACCATGCCGAGGTAGGACATCCGTTTCTCCCTGTTGTTGCGCCCGGTATCGTTGAGCCGCGCGGATGCTACAGGCGAATGCGACGCGTTTCCAAGTCACAAAAGACGGAAACGGAAAACGCCGGGCGACGGGCCCGGCGTTTTGAAATTCGCATGCGTTCGACCGGCTGGCCCTGTCAGGCGAGCCCCGGCGCCACCTTGAAGTCCGCTTCGGTCTTCCCGCGGATCTCGTCGACGCTCACGCCGTCGGCGAGTTCGATGAGCGTCAGCCCGTCGCGGCCCTTGTGGTCGACCTCGAAGACGCCGAGGTCTGTGATGACCATGTCGACGACGCCCGCGCCCGTCAGCGGCAGCGTGCAGCGCTTGAGAAGCTTGGCGCCGTCCTTGGCCACGTGCTCCATGACCACGACGACCTTCTTGACGCCGGCGACGAGATCCATCGCGCCGCCCATGCCCTTCACCATCTTGCCGGGGATCATCCAGTTGGCGAGGTCGCCGTTCTGGGCGACCTGCATGGCGCCGAGGATCGACAGGTCGATGTGCCCGCCCCGGATCATGGCGAACGAATCGGCGCTGGAGAAATAGCTTGTGGTCGGCAGTTCGGTGACCGTCTGCTTGCCGGCGTTGATGAGGTCGGCGTCCTCCTCGCCCTCGAGCGGGAACGGGCCCATGCCCAGCATGCCGTTCTCGCTCTGGAGCTGAACGGTGACGCCCTGCGGAATGTAATTGGACACGAGCGTCGGGATGCCGATGCCCAGGTTCACGTAATAGCCGTCCTTCAGCTCGCGGGCGGCGCGCGCCGCCATCTGTTCGCGGGTCCAGGGCATGTCAGACCTCCTCTCCGGTTCCAGCCGGCGTGGCCGCGTCCGTGCGTTTGCGCGTCGTGCGGAACTCGATGCGCTTCGGCGCGTCGGGAACATGGACGATACGGTTCACATAGATGCCCGGGGTATGGATATGGTCGGGGTCGATGGAGCCCGCAGGCACGATATGCTCCACCTCCGCCACGGTGATGCGGCCGGCCGTCGCCATCATCGGGTTGAAGTTGCGCGCCGTCTTCCGATAGACGAGGTTGCCCTCGGTGTCGGCCTTCCAGGCGTGGACGATGGACAGGTCCGCGCACCAGCGCCCGCTCCATGACGTAGGTCTCGCCGTCGAACTCGCGCACGTCCTTGCCCTCGGCGATGATCGTGCCGACGCCGGTCTTGGTGAAGAAGGCCGGGATGCCCGCCCCGCCCGCCCGGATGCGTTCGGAAAGCGTGCCCTGCGGGGTGAATTCCAGCTCCAGCTCGCCGGCGAGGTATTGCTGGGCGAAAATCTTGTTCTCGCCCACGTAGGACGAGATCATCTTCCTGATCTGGCGGGTGGCGAGCAGCTTGCCGAGGCCGATGCCGTCGACGCCCGCGTTGTTGGAGATGACGGTGAGGTTCTTCGCGCCGAACTCGAGAATGGCGTCGGCGAGCGCTTCGGGAATGCCGCACAGGCCGAAGCCGCCCGACATGATCGTCATGCCGTCCTTGATCACGTCGGCGATGGCGGAGCGGGCGTCAGGATAGACCTTGTTCATGGGGCCCCTCGGTCTGGTCGAAAAAGCGCCTTCACGTTTAGCGGCGGCCCGTTGAGAAACCAAGCCGTTTCTTCTGCGCTGCAGCATAGCCGCCGCCCCGCCTTCGGACAGGGCGCGGCGCGGGAGGCGGGGGAAAGCCGCGGCCGGACGGGTAGCGCGGCAGCGCCGGCTCAACTATACCCAAACAGGCGCGGCCAGCCGCTGACCGCCCCGGGGGCAAGACCTCAACGATGAACATCCTGCGCATATATTTCCGCGTCCTCGCGATGCTCGGCGCCGAGAAGCGCCTGGCCATCGTTCTGGTGATCGCCAACCTCGCCCTCGCCATCGCCGCTTTCGCGGAGCCGATCCTGTTCGGCCGCATCATCGACACGCTGACGCGATCGGCGGGCAATCCGTCCAGCGTCTCGTGGGCGGAGCTGATGCCGCTCATCTACGCGTGGATCGGCTTCGGCGTCTTCACGATCGTCGCCTCCGTGCTGGTGGCGCTCAACGCCGACCGCCTGTCGCACCGCGGCCGCCTGCGCGTGATGAGCGATTTCTTCGAACACGTGCTGCATCTTCCTCTCGGTTTCCACACTGGCGTCCACTCCGGACGACTGCTGAAGACGATGCTCGACGGCTCAAGCGGCATGGCCAGCGTGTGGCTCTCGTTCCTGCGAGAACATTGTGCGTCCTTCGTGTCGCTGTTCGTGCTGCTGCCGATGACGCTGTTCATCAACTGGCGCCTGGGCGCGCTGCTCATCGTGCTCGTCTTCGTTTTCGGCGCGATCACGGCCTACGTGTTCCACCACACCGAAAGCCTGCAGGTTAAAGTCGAGACCTATCACACCGACCTTGCCGAGCGCGCCTCCGACGCGCTGGGCAACATCGCGATCATCCAGAGCTTCACGCGCGTCGAGGCGGAGGCGACCTCGCTGAAAAGCATTTCGGCCGACCTGCTGCGTGCGCAGATGCCCGGTGCTGTCCTGGTGGGCCATCGCAACGGTCGCCGCACGCACCTCCGCCACCGTGACGATCCTGTCGATCTTCGTCGTCGGCGCGTGGCTGTTCACCAAGGGCCTCGCCACGATCGGCGAGATCGTCACCTTCATGAATTTCGCCGCGCTGCTGATCGGCAAGCTGGAATCCACCGTCACGTTCGCGAACTGGCTGTTCATGCTGGCGCCGAAGCTGCGCGAATATTTTCGACGTGATCGACGCGCAGCCCGGCGTGCGCGACAACCCGGAGGCGAAGGACGTCGGCCGCCTCACCGGCGAAGTCGCCTTCGACAACGTGACGTTCTCCTACGACGCGCGCCGCAACGCCGTCACGGACGTATCGTTCACGGTGAACCCCGGCGAGACCGTCGCCCTCGTCGGCGCGACAGGCTCGGGCAAGTCGACCACGCTCGGCCTCCTGCATCGGGTGTTCGATCCGACCGGCGGGCGCATTCTCATCGATGGCATCGACATTCGCGACATGACGCTCGTGTCGCTCCGCCGCAACATCGGCGTGGTGTTCCAGGAGCCGATGCTGTTCGCGCGCTCCATCGAGGAGAACCTGCGCGTCGGCAAGCCCGACGCCACCGACGAGGAGATCGCCACGGCGCTCGAACGCGCGCAGGCGAAGGAATTCATCGCGCGCCAGCCCGACGGCATCAAGACGATCGTGGGCGAGCGCGGCCGCACGCTGTCGGGCGGCGAGCGCCAGCGCGTTTCAATCGCCCGCGCGCTGCTGAAGGATCCCCCGATCCTCATCTTCGACGAGGCGACCAGCGCCCTCGACGCCACGACCGAGCGCCTGCTGCAGGCGGCGCTCGACGCGGCGACCGAAGGGCGCACGACGTTCGTGATCGCCCACAGGCTCGCGACGATCCGCAACGCCGACCGCATCTTCGTCTTCGATCAGGGCCGCGTGGTGGAAACCGGAAACTTCGAAGAGCTCGTGGCGCTCAACGGCCGCTTCGCCGCACTGGCGCGCGCGCAGTTCATGGCCGACGCCGTGGCGAAGGAAGGCATCACGCCGGCGCATTAGTCAGTCCGGACGCACCGTCGGTTATGCTGCATTCCAATCCTGCCGCGCCGTCATGCCGGCGAAGGCTGGCATCCACGAAAGGCCGCGCGCGCTGCGCTCATCACCAGGCGCCCACTTTCCCTGACGGGCGAAGCCCGATCCGGGATCCACGCGCGCCCAACGGAATGTGACTATTGTGGCCTGTCGTGGATCCCGGCCTTCGCCGGCATGACGATGAAGCGCCTCAGGCGCGCAGTTCGTCTTCCAGAAAATCGCGCACGGTCTCTCCCGGCACGCCGCGCGCGATGAAGCTCTGGCCGATGCCGCGCGCGAGGATGAAGGTGAGCGAACCGCGCGACACCTTCTTGTCCTGATACATCGCTTCCAGGATCTGGTCGGGGCCGGCGTTCCAGCCCTGCACATGCTTGATGCGCGTGGGCAGCCCGACATCGCGCAGATGCGTCTCGACGCGCGCGGCGTCCGCTTCGCTCGCGTGACCGAGCCGGGCGGAAAAGCGCATGGCGCACGCGACGCCGATGGCGACGCCCTCGCCGTGCACGAGCCGCGCGCTGTCGTAGTGCGTCAGGCTTTCCAGCGCATGGCCGAACGTGTGTCCCAGATTCAGCAGCGCGCGATCGCCCTGCTCGCGTCTCGTCGCGCGCGACGACGGCGGCTTTCGACGCGCAACTCTTGCGGATCGCCTCGGTCAGCTCCGGTCCGCGCGCGAACACGCCGCGCCAGTTGCGCTCCAGCCACGCGAAGAACGGCGCATCGTCGATGACGCCGTATTTCATCACTTCCGCATACCCGGCCCGGAACTCGCGCGGCGGCAGGCTCGCCAGCGCGCCGGTGTCGGCGAGCACCAGCGAGGGCTGGTAGAAGGCGCCGATCAGGTTCTTGCCGTGCTCGGAATTGATCGCGGTCTTGCCGCCGACCGACGAATCGACCTGCGCCAGAAGGCTGGTGGGGATCTGCACGAAATCCATGCCGCGCCGGATCGTCGCCGCGGCGAAGCCGGCGAGATCGCCGACGACGCCGCCGCCCAGCGCCACGACGACGTCCTTGCGCTCCATGCGCGCGGCGATGATGTCGTCGCACACGCGCGCGAACACGCCCCACGATTTCGACGCTTCGCCTGCCGGCACCACGATGGAGCAATGGCGCACGCCCGCCCGATCAAGGCTCGCCTGCAACGTCGGCAGATGCGCCTTTTCGAGATTGGAATCGGTGACGATGGCGCAGGCCGCTCCCGGCGCAACGCGCGCGATGTGCTCGCCCGCGCTGGCGATGAGGTCGGGTCCGATGAGAATGTCGTAGGCGCGATCGCCCAGCCCGACGCGCACGCTGGCGCTGGGCGCGGGCGAGGCGAGGCGCGCGACGCCCGCAAGCCCCGCCTCCAGCACCGCCAGAATGTTGTCGATGACCACTTCATGCGGCCCTTCGCGCGACATCACCGTGAAATCGGCGAGCCCGTAGACGGGATAGCGCTCGGCCATGAGGCGGCGCAGCGTTTCCTCCGCGTCCACGTTGGAGAGCAGCGGGCGGTTGCTGCGCTTGCGCACGCGCCGCAGCAGCACGTCGATGTCGGCCTTCAGCCAGATGGAGATTCCACGCGCCGCCACGTTCTCCCGCGTCTGCGGCGACATGAACGCGCCGCCGCCGGTGGCGAGCACGCGCTGGCGCTCCTCCAGCAGGCGCGCGACGACGCGGCGTTCGCCGTCCCGGAAATAGGCCTCGCCGTGCTTGGCGAAGATTTCCGGCACGCTCATGCCCGCCGCCGTCTCGATCTCGGCGTCGGCGTCGGCGAAATCGAGCCCCAGCCGCGCGGCGAGCCGACGCCCGACGGAGGTCTTGCCCGAGCCCATCATGCCCGACGAGCACGATGGAGCGGCCGCCCAGCTTGCGCAGGATGGCGGCCGCGCGCGGATCGGCGCCTCCCTCGCCCGCGATGCGGGGGGAGCGGCCGGCCAGGTCCTCGTGCTCTTCCATGGCGTCCATGGCGCCCCTGTACCACGTCGCGCGCGCCTGTTTAAGCGCAGCGGGGAGCGCCAGGCCACGGCCCGGCCATCACCCCACCCGACGACTTGGACCGGGCGGAGAGCGTGAGGCATAAATGCGTGCCGGGAGAAGCATGTGCCGAGCCTGATTCGTTTTCTCATCGTCATCGGCGTCCTCGGGGGCCTCGCCTGGCTGGGGATGCTGGCGCTCGTGACCTTCGTCGAGCCCGAGCAGCGCGAAATGTCGGCCCCCATCCCCGCCAACCGCCTGAACAGGTGAGGCGATGGGCAAGACCCGCGCCGGAGCTTCATCGTCCGGCGGCGCGCTGACGGCGGAATTCCTCGACATGACCGCCGCCGAGCGCGGGGCGGCGAAGAACACGCTCGACGCCTACGCCCGCGACCTCGCCGACTACACGAGCTTCCTCGCCCGGCGCGGCGCCGACCCGCTGGGCGCCGACACGAACGCGGTGCGCGCCTTCCTCGCCGATCTCGACGCGCGCGGACTGAAGGCGTCGTCTGCGGCGCGCAAGCTGTCCTGCGTGCGCCAGTTCCATCGCTTCCTCTATGCCGAGGGACGGCGCGGCGACGACCCGGCGGCCATCATCGAGGGGCCGCGCCAGGGCCGGCCGCTGCCCAAGGTGCTCAGCGTCGCCGAGGTCGACCGCCTGCTCGCCGTGGGCGCCGAAGGACTGGACGACGAGGCGCGTCCGCTCGCCGAGCGCGTGCGCGCGGCGCGCATGACCTGCCTGCTCGAGACGCTCTACGCCACGGGGCTGCGCGTCTCGGAACTGATCGCGCTGCCGCGCCGCGCCGCCAGCGCGCGCGATCCGTTCATCACCATTCGCGGCAAGGGCGGGCGCGAGCGCCTGACGCCACTCTCCGATCGCGCCGATCGCCTCCATGCGCGCGTACCTCGACCTGCTGGGCAAGCTCAGCCCGGCGCTGGCCGGAGGGCCCTGGCTGTTTCCTTCCGACAGCGAGAGCGGGCACATCACGCGTCAGGCGTTCGCGCGCGACCTCAAGGCGCTGGCGGGCGCGGCGGGCATTCCCGCCGTCGCGCGTCAGCCCGCACGTGCTTCGCCACGCCTTCGCCAGCCACCTGCTGCAGAACGGCGCGGACCTGCGCGTCGTGCAGGAACTTCTGGGACACGCCGACATCTCGACGACGCAGATCTACACGCACGTGCTCGACGAGCGCATGAAGGCGATGGTGCGCGACCTGCACCCGATGAACGACGCGCGCGACTAATCCTGGAGTTCAGCTCGCGCGCGAGGCCGTGAAGCGCGCGGCCGCGATCAGCGTCGAAGCCTTTGCGCCGAACGGCGCGAGCGCCTGCACGGCCTCCTCCGCCAGCCTGTCGCGCAACGCGCGCGCGGCGTCGAGCCCGAGGATGGCGACGAGCGTGCCCTTGTTGCGGCCCGCGTCCTTTGCGACGCGCTTGCCCATGGCCGCCTCGTCGCCCTCGGCGTCGAGAATGTCGTCGGCGATCTGGAACGCGGCGCCCAGCGCGCGGCCATATTCAGCGAGCGCGGCGCGATCGGCGGGCGAAGCGTTCGCGTAGATCGCGCCCCCTTCGGCGGAAAAGCGCAGCAGCGCGCCGGTCTTCATGGATTGCAATTGCGCGATCGCCGTCTCGTCGAGCGGCGCGTCCGCGTGCTCGGCGTCGAGATCGAGCTGCTGCCCGCCCGCCATGCCGCCGAGCCCCGACGCGCGCGCGAGCCCCAGCGCCAGATCGCACCGCGTGCGCGCGTCCTCATGGGTCGCCGGATCGGCCATCACGTCGAAGGCGTAGGTGAGCAGCGCGTCGCCCGCGAGAATGGCGGTCGCCTCGTCGAACGCCTTGTGCACCGTCGGTTTGCCGCGGCGCAGATCGTCGTCGTCCATGGCGGGAAGATCGTCGTGCACGAGCGAGTAGCAATGCACCATCTCGACCGCGCACGCGGCGCGCACAAGGCCCGCGCCATCGCATCCGAACAGGCGCGCGCTCTCGATGAAGAGAAACGGCCGCAGGCGCTTGCCGCCGTCGAGCGCGGCGTGACGCATGGCTGCGATCAGGCGCGCCGGGCGCACGACTTCGCCCGCGAGCGCGTCGGCGCCCAGAAGATGGTCGAGGGCAGCCTCGACCTGCGCGCCGACGGCGGCGAGCCGCGCCGCGAAATCGTCTTTCAGCGCGTTCTGCGACACGATCTGCTCCTGGCGAGCGCGGACAAGCGTTGCTTGCGCTCGATTGCCGCACCGCGCGCGCAGCGTCAAGGCTGGCGCGCGCCTGCGCGCCCCGGCCGAGCTTGCGTCGCCGCACGCGATTGCCGACGATGGCGCAGGTCCGGGCAGGGGAAGGCTTCGAGAGTGTCGCGGATCATCCGTATCGTCCTGAAGCTCGCGCTCCTCGTCCTGCTCGTGATCGCAGCCCTGATCGTCCTGTGGCGCTTCGTTCCCCCGGTCTCGACCCCGATGCTCGCCCGCTGGGCGCTGCTGCGCCCGGTGGAGCGCCAATGGGTCCCGCTCTCGACGGATCTCCACAAACCTGCAGGCCGCGGTGATCATGGGCGAGGACGCCCGCTTCTGCCGTCACCGGGGCGTCGACTGGGACGCGCTGCGCACGGTCATGGACGATGAAGACGGACCCTCGCGCGGGGCTTCCACGATCACCATGCAGACGGCCAAGAACCTGTTCCTGTGGAATTCGCGCTCCTACGTGCGCAAGGGGATCGAAATTCCCCTCGCCATGGCGCTCGACGCGGTCTGGCCCAAGCGCCGCGTCCTCGAGGTCTATCTGAACGTCGCCGAGTGGGGCGAGGGCCTGTTCGGCGCGGAGGCCGCCGCGCGGCGCTATTTCGGCCGCTCCGCCGCCGAGCTCACCCCGCGCCAGGCGGCCCTGCTCGCGGCCGCCCTGCCAAACCCCCGGATGCGCGATCCCCGCAAGCCCCAGCGCCGGCACGCCATGCTCGCGGCCCTCGTCGAGCGCCGGGCGAAAGGGGCCGCCCCGTGGATGGATTGCCTCAAATGAATCGGCGGCGCTCGCGACCGGCGCCTAGCCATGGCCGCCGTTTCGTTGTATGAGCCGCGCCAGAATTCCTCATGATCGACGGGATTGATCGGGACCGCCTTCGCGCCCGCTCGCCCGCACGGAGACGAACATGGCAGTACCGAAGAAGAAGACCTCGCCTTCCCGCCGCGGCATGCGCCGCTCCGCCGACGCCCTCGCCGCCCCGACCTATGTCGAGGACAAGGACTCGGGCGAGCTGCGCCGCCCGCACCACGTCGACCTGAAGACCGGCATGTATCGCGGCCGCCAGGTTCTCGCCGTGAAGTCGAAGGAAGCGTAAGCTCCGCACCCGATCCAACCGGGTTTGAAGGCCGGCCTCGCGCCGGCCTTTTTCCGTTTGCGGCCGCGCCCTCAGGCGGCCTCCGGCTCCGGCATGTCGGGCGCGAGCACGCGGCGCAGCGGAATGTGCTGGCGATTGTGCGACGACAGGTTGTCGTAGTGCTTCTGGATCAGCGTGATCAGCTCGACGCCCGGCACCAGCCTCAAATTGCCGCGCGTTCGCGCAAACTCGAGCGCGCTCGACGAGAAGCCGCCCGTGGTGACGAACACGCCGACGTCCCGGTCATCCACCATGGCGTAGAAGGCTTTCACGGGATCGGCGCCGACGTTCGCCTCGTTCGTCTTCACCTGGATTTTCAGGATCGGCGGTTCGATTCCCAGTTCGTCGCGATGCGCGATGACGTCCACGCCATCGTCGCGATATTTCGCGGTCGCGTGCGCCTTGTAGCCCATGGCGCAGAACAGGTCGGCGATGAACGCCTCCGCGGCGAAACCCTTGAAGTGCGCGCGCAGCTTGCGGGCGATGAAATCGCGCGTCGTCTCCGCGATGTCGCGCACGACGTTCTCCTCGACGTCTTCCTCCGCCGGCCCCACGCCAGCCTCGAAGCGGCGGAGGAATTCGTCCGAGTACGACTTCACCTCGAAGAGCGCGAGGGTCGATCCAAGCTCGTAGAGCGCGCCCTGCGTGAACTCGTCGCGGCTGAACCGGCCCGTCCAGCGCACCGATCGCCGATGGGCGAATTCGCCGGCGCCCTCGGGGTCGTACACATAGGGCCCGACGATCTCGCCCCAGCGCAGCGTGCGGTCGCACTTGCGCGGATAGATGATGCGGTCCCCGATCCGCATCTCGTGCACGAAGCGGTAGAGCTGGCCGGCCTGGATGGGAATCGAACTCGCCTTCGCGGCGCCGCCGCGCGTGAAGGCTTCCTTGAACGCGCCGCGCGAGGGCGGAAGATGGCTGGCGTCGCCGCCCGCCTCACTGAAGCTGAGCGCGATCTGGTCGTTCTCGATGAAGATGTGGTCGGCTTGTCCGGCGTTGCCGGCGCGGACCGCCCAGATGCGATGTCCGTCCATGCGGCGCACTCCCTGCAAAAAGCGCAAGAATGCACGCGGGCGGTTTCAACTTGACCTAAACTGCAGCAATCCCGGCGGCGAATTTAGCAAGCTGAGTTAAAGAAAGGTCAGTCGCCCTCGCCCGGCTCGGGCGAGAAAAAAGCGTCGAACTTGCCCGGCTTGCCGTCGAACTCCTTGGCGTCGGCGGGCGGATCGCGCTTCACGGTGATGTTTGGCCAGGACTTCGACATGTCGGAGTTGAGGGCGAGCCACTTGTCGAGCCCCGGCTCGGTGTCGGGCTTGATCGCCTCGGCAGGGCATTCGGGTTCGCAGACGCCGCAGTCGATGCACTCGTCGGGATGGATGACCAGCATGTTCTCGCCCTCGTAGAAGCAATCCACGGGGCAGACCTCAACGCAGTCCATATACTTGCACTTGATGCAATTCTCGACGACGACGTAGGTCATGCAGGTCTCTCTCAGGGTCTCTTCGGCAGCCCAAAGCTGACGTTTTGCTAGCCGCTTTGACGGCCCGACGCAAGCAGACGGCGGCTCCTCGGGGAGCCGCCGGCATAGAGTTCACGAATGTCCGGAACGGAGGCGATCAGGGAACGGCGACGACCGCGGTTCCAACCTGCACGCGCTCGAAGAGATCGACGATGTCCTCGTTGTACATGCGGATGCAGCCATAGGAGGCCGCCGAGCCGATGGAGCGGCGCATCGTCTCGGTCGTCCCGTGGATCGCGATCTCCTGACGATCGAGGGTCAGGGCGCGGGGGCCCATCGGGTTCGACGGCGAGCCGCCCGGGATGAGATCGGGCAGGTTCGGATTGTCGCGGCGCACCACGGGCGGCGGCGACCAGGCGGGGTTGACGTGCTTGCCATCGACGCGGGCCCAGCCGGACCACGCCTTGCCCATCTTTCCGACGGCAACCGGGTAGCGGATCGCGCGCCCGTCTCCGAGCGTCAGATACAGCCGTCGTTCGCGCTGGGAGATGACAATAGTCCCGGCGGGATAATCCGCCTGGAAGGACACGACCTGACGCGCCGAAGCGGTCTCCACGCCCCCGAAAAGTGTAACGATCATCACGCCGGCCGACAGCAATACCGACCGCGCGAAGCCAGCCGCAAACGACATTTTGTCGACTCCGTCCCGATGCTGCAGTTTCAACTAGGAAGGAGAGCCCCGGTTCCCCTCAGCATCAGGCTATAGCAAGGCTGCATGATGCATGTCCGCAACAATCCATAAAAAAGATGAAGGATTTGTATCTTGTTACGAACCATGCAGGCGCGAAAAAGGGGCCGCGCGAGGCGGCCCCTGTATTAGTTTCACTCGTCGTTTGAGCGGCTTACTTGCCAGCCCGATGCTGGATCAGATCGTCCACCACCGTCGGATCGGCGAGGGTCGACGTGTCGCCCAGCGAACCGAAATCGTTCTCGGCGATCTTGCGCAGGATGCGGCGCATGATCTTGCCGGAGCGGGTCTTTGGCAGGCCCGGAGCGAACTGGATGACGTCGGGCGAGGCGATCGGCCCGATCTCCTTGCGCACCCACGCCACGAGCTCCTTGCGCAGTTCCTCGCTCGGCTGCTCGCCGCCCATCAGGGTGACATAGGCGTAGATGCCCTGGCCCTTGATGTCGTGCGGATAGCCGACGACCGCCGCTTCCGAGACCTTGGCGTGCGCGACCAGCGCGCTCTCGACTTCCGCCGTTCCCATCCGGTGGCCGGACACGTTGATCACGTCGTCGACGCGCCCCGTGATCCAGTAATAGCCGTCGGCGTCGCGCCGGCAGCCGTCGCCGGTGAAGTACTTGCCGGGATAGGTCGAGAAATAGGTCTGGATGAAGCGCTGCGTGGTCGCCGATAGACCGTGCGCATCTGGCCCGGCCAGGAATCGGCGATGCACAGGTTGCCTTCGCAGGCGCCGTCGAGCACCTTGCCCTCGGCGTCGACGATCTGCGGCTTCACGCCGAAGAACGGCAGCGTCGCCGAGCCCGGCTTCTGCGCGATCGCGCCCGGCAGCGGCGTGATCAGGATGCCGCCGGTCTCCGTCTGCCACCACGTGTCGACGATCGGGCAGCGGCTGTCGCCGACCACGCGGTAGTACCATTCCCAGGCTTCCGGATTGATCGGCTCGCCCACCGAGCCCAGCAGGCGCAGCGAGGCGCGCGAGGTCTTCTTCACCGGCTCCTCGCCCGCGCCCATCAGCGAGCGGATCGCGGTCGGCGCGGTGTAGAAGATGTTGACCTTGTGCTTGTCGATCACGTCCCAGAAGCGGGAGATCGAGGGATAGTTCGGCATGCCCTCGAACATCAGCGTCGTCGCGCCGTTGGCGAGCGGCCCGTAGACGATGTAGCTGTGGCCGGTGACCCAGCCGACGTCCGCGGTGCACCAGTAGACGTCGCCGTCGTGATAGTCGAACACGTACTGGTGCGTCATCGACGCATAGACGAGATAGCCGCCCGTGGTGTGCAGCACGCCCTTGGGCGTTGCCCGTCGAGCCCGACGTGTAGAGGATGAACAGCGGGTCTTCCGCGTTCATCTCCGTCGACCGGGCACTCGCTCGACACCATGTCGGCGGCTTCGTGATACCAGACGTCGCGGCCCGCCTTCATGTCGACCGCGCCGCCCGTGCGCTTCACGACGATGACGTGATCGACGCCGCCGGCCTTCTCCACCGCCTCGTCGACATTGGCCTTCAGCGGCACCTTGCGGCCGCCGCGCAGGCCTTCGTCGGCGGTGATGACCACTTTCGACTTCGCGTCCTCGATGCGGCCGGCGAGCGAATCGGGCGAGAAGCCGCCGAACACGATCGAATGGACCGCGCCGATGCGCGCGCAGGCGAGCATCGCGTAGGCGGCTTCGGGGATCATCGGCAGGTAGATGGTGACCGTGTCGCCCTTCTTCACGCTCGCGGCTTGCGAGCACGTTGGCGAAGCGGCAGACCTCGTCGTGAAGTTCGCGATAGGTGATGCGCTTCGACTTCGGACGGGTCGTCGCCTTCCCAGATGATCGCCACCTGGTCGCCGCGCGTGGCGAGATGCCGGTCGATGCAGTTGACCGACACGTTGAGCGTGCCGTCCTCGAACCATTTGATCGAAACGTCCGGCGGTCCGAAGCTGGTGTTCTTCACCTTGGTGTAGGGCTTGATCCAGTCGATGCCGCTTGCCGTGCTCGCCCCAGAAAGCATCCGGATCATTCGCCGAGCGCGCATACATCTCCTTGTATTTCGCCTCGTCGACGTAAGCGCGCTTGGCCCATTCGGGGCTGACGGAATAAATCTTGTCGGACATGCGCTCCTCCCGCGCTGGAAACTGCGACGGGAGGGTTTTTTGAACCCCCTCCCGGATGGCGCGCATTATGCTCAGGCGCCCATCCGCTCACAAGCGAGGCGCCGTCACACTTTGGTCGCTAGGAATGCTGATTTTTTGCAGCGCCTTGGCCGAAAACCGCCCACACTGGAACCATCGGCCTACGACTTAAGGACATTCCTTGATCGCGCGGTCGAGCGCCTGGGCCACGCCGCTGAGCGAATAGGTGTCGGTCGTCAGGTTGTTGCGCAGCGAACTGGCCTTCACCGTCAGGCGCGAGCCCTTGCGCAGGGCGCCGATGAACTTGCCCTCGTCCGCCGCGTTCCGCAGCCACAGGTGCTCGCCCTTTGCGACCAGCTCGAACTCCGCGCCGCCGATGTCGGCGACCGGCTTGCTGTCGGGCTTGACCTCGAACCCCATGATGATCGCGATCTCGTTGCGCACCTTGTCTGCGGGCCGGTGCGTCACAAAGACATAGGCGGGATCGCGCTTGAGGGCGGCGGGGGCGCGTTGCTTGGGCTGCGAGAGGGCGTAGCAGGTCCTCGCCTTGCTCTGGGGCGTGGCGAATGTCCCCCAGTCGCCGAACTGCTGCACGAGCGCGGGCTTGGCCGGATCGGCCTGCGCCGGACGCGGCTTCTGCTGGGCCTGCGCCGGGCCTGGAAGGGCGCCGGCAATGACGGCGGTGAGGGGAATCAGCGCACACAGGCGGCGGGCTGCCGGTGCGGCAGACGAAATGAACTCGCGAATCATGGCGAGAGCATACTCCGTTCTTCGGTTCTTTTCGCCCGCGGACCGGCGGGCCGGGCAGGCCGCGCAGACTTAATCACCCCGGCGAGCAGGTCAAATGTCGCAGATGCCGCAGCCCGGCCTTAGCGCTTCGCGAACGGCTCGCAACGTGCCACACTGCCGACCCGGCCCGCTGCGTACCGCGTCCGGCCGACCGGCCGCTTCCCGGCAGAAGCTGGCCGGATGAATGTGGAAGTGAGGTCCGTATGCAGAAATATCCAGGCGCACGCGCCCGCACGCCCGTCAGCGGCGCGATCGGAGCCGGCGCGCGCCAGGCAGGAGCGAGTGCGGCAGGCGCCCCTTTCCCGGGTGCGCCTGATGCGGAAGCGCTTTTCGCCGGACGCTCCGCGGCCCGCTGATCAGCGTCGATCTCTCGTGACCTCCCTCTCCTCAGCCCACACAGCCCTGATTCTTGCGGTCGCCAGCAATCGCGACAGGCAGGCGTTCGCAGAACTGTTCGATTTCTATGCGCCCCGCATCGAAGGCTGGCTGATCCGCGGGGGCGTCGAGCGCACGCTGGCGGAAGAGATCTGCCAGGACGCGATGACGACGCTCTGGCGCAAGGCCGCTCTCTACGATCCGGCGAAGGCGACCCCCGCGACCTGGCTCTATCGCATCGCCAGAAACCGCCGCATCGACCTCGCCCGCCGCGACCGCGTCACGCTGATGGAGCCCGGCGACGCCGCCTTCGACATCGTCGACGAAAACGCTGTCGATCCCGACCGGACCGTCGACGCGCGCGACCGCGAGGACGCCCTGCGCACCGCGCTCGCCCAGCTCCCCGCCGAACAGCTCGAACTCGTTCGGATGGCGTTCTTCGAAAGCCTCTCCCATTCGGCCATCGCCGAGCGGACCGGCCTGCCGCTGGGCACGGTCAAGTCGCGCATACGACTTGCCTTTGGACGCCTGAGAAAAACGCTTGAAAGCGCCGGGGTGGAAGACGCGGTATAATTCTCCATAATGCGTCCGTTCGCAGCCGGAGGGCGCGGCAGATGGAGGGGACACCATGGCGTCGATCGCATTCACGATCAACGGTCGGGCGGTGACGGCGGCGGCGGAGCCGGACGCGTCGCTGCTCTGGATCGTCAGGGAGCAGATCGGACTCACCGGAACGAAATACGGCTGCGGTTCGGGCCTGTGCGGCGCCTGCACGCTGCACGTGGACGGCGAGGCGGTGCGCGCCTGCCAGACCTCGGCGCAGAGCGTCGCGGGCAAGAAGATCACCACCATCGAAGGCCTCTCGGCCAACGGCGAACATCCGCTGCAGAAGGCGTGGGTGGCCGAGCAGACGCCGCAATGCGGCTATTGCCAGTCGGGCCAGATCATGAAGGCCGCAGAGCTGCTGGCGAAGACGCCGAAGCCCTCGCGCGACGAGATCGTCCGCCACATGGACGGCAACCTGTGCCGGTGCGGCGCCTACCCGCGCATCGTGCGCGCCATCGAACGCGCATCGAAGGAGGGCTGATCATGACCGCGACAAACGTCACATCGCGCGACGGCCTTTCGCGCCGTTCGATGCTCGCGGGCTCCGCAGGCCTGTCGTTCGCCTTCGCGCTGGGCCTTGCGCCCGATGGCGAGAGCGCTCTTGCGCAGGGCGCCGCGTCCGGGCGGCTCAACGCCTACGTGCGCATCGCCCCCGACGGCACGATCACGATCGTCAATCCGGCCGCCGAGATGGGCCAGGGCGTGAATACCGCGATTCCGCTCATCATCGCCGAGGAACTCGACGCCGACTGGTCGAAGGTGAAGGTCGAAGCCGCGCCGGTGAACGAGGTCTACAATCATCCCGATCCTGCGCACGCAGATGGTGGTCGCCAGCATCAGCGTGCGCGGCTACTGGATGCCGTGCCGCACGGCGGGCGCGCAGGCCCGGCGCGTGCTGATCGAGGCCGTCGCCGGCCGCTGGAGCGTCCCGCGTCGAGGAGCTGTCGACCGAGCCCAGCGTCGTCGTGCACAAGGCGTCGAACCGCCGGCTGAGCTACGGCGAGATCGCCGCCTTCGCGCAGATCCCGGAGAAGATGCCGGAGATCAAGCCCGACCAGTTGAAGCCGGTTTCGCAGTTCCGCCTCCTGGGCAAGGACGTGACGCGCATCGACGTCGCCGACAAGTCGACCGGCAAGGAGATCTACGCCATCGACGTGCGCGTGCCCGGCATGCTGCTACGGCACGCTGGCGCGCCGCCCGGTGCGCGATTCAGGCCCGGTCTCGTTCAACCGCGACGAGGTGAAGGCGATGCCCGGAATCGTCGAGGTCGTCGCCCTCGAGCAGGGCGTCGGCATCATCGGCGAAACCATCGAGGCGGTGTTCGCCGCGCGCGGCAAGCTGAAGGTGCAATGGAAGGACGCGCCCGGCTTCAAGATGAACTCGGAGACCGCCCGCGCGGAATATCTCGCCAAGGCGCGCGACCCGCAGGCCAGGGGCGTCGTCGGCCGCAACACCGGCGACGCGATGGCCGCCATTGCCGGCGCGGCGCGCATTCACACCAGCGACTTCACCACCGACTACGTCTACCACGCGCAGATGGAGCCGCACGCCTGCGTCGCCTCGGTGACGAAGGACGGCCTTGAATTGTGGGCCGGCACGCAATGGCCGACGCGCACGGTGGAGGACGCCGCGAAGGCGGCGGGCGTCGCGCCCGACAAGGTGAAGTTCCATCACCTGCACCATGGGCGGCGGCTTCGGCCGCAACGCCTTCGTCGAATACGCGGTCGACGCGACGCAATCTGTCGAAGGCGGTCGGCAGGCCAGTGAAGATGATCCAGAGCCGCGAGGACGATCTCGCCAACGGCCGCTTCCGTCCGATGACGGCGCAGCGCGTCGTGGTCGCGCTCGACGGCGCGGGCCGCGTCGCGGGCTGGCGCCATCGCATCGTCGCCGACACCATCGTGCCCTACCTCTACGGACAGGCGCGCATGGACGCGCAGAAAGGCGTCGATCACATCGTCGTCTACGGCGCCGACATGCCGCAGTACGACGTGCCCAATCACGTCGCGGAGCACCTCTACGAGGAGCGCGGCGTGCGCACCGCGCGCGTGGCGCGGCATCGGCGCGGGCCACAACAATTTCGCCATCGAGGTCGTGATCGACGAGCTGGCGCGGCTGGCGAACCAGGATCCGCTCGCCTACCGGCTTGCGCTCCTCAAGGACCCGCGCGCCAGGGCTGTCGTGCAGAAAGCCGCGCAAATGGCGGACTTCTCGCCGCAAGCGCGAAGGTCGCGGCGCTTGGAATTGCGTTCTCGAAACTCGGCGCGCCGCCGCTCGGATTTGCGATGATCGCAACGGTTGCGGAGGTTTCACTCGACCGCGCGTCCGGCAAGATAGGCGTCCACAATCTGTGGATGGCCGCGGACGTCGGCCTGCCGCTGCAGCCGTCCAACATCGTCGCGCAGATCGAAGGCGCCGCGATCTACAGCCTCGGCGCCGCGCTCAAGGAACGCGTGACGATCAAGAACGGAATTGTGGAGCAGAGCAACTTCCACGATTACGAGATCATGCGCCTGTCGGAGATTCCGCAGATGCAGGTCGAGATCATTCCAAGCGGCGAAATGCCCTTGCCGGTGGGCGAACTCTCGATGGGCGCGACGCTTGCCCGCCATCGCCAACGCGATGTACGCGCTGACGGGCAGGCAATTGCGGCACGCGCCGTTCACGCCCGAGCGGGTGAAGGAAGCCCTCGCGTGATGCAATGAAACGATCGCCCGGGTCTCAGAGCCCGGGCGATTTCGCCGCGCCGAGAATGACGCCGGGCCGGTAGGGCGACCCCGCCTGCAGCAGCAGCATCCAGGCGTCGGACTCCGGCGAGGCGAGTTGCTCGTCGGTGACGCTGAACGAAGCGGGCTCGCCCGACCATTCCCCGATGCGCGTGAAACTGCGCGCCACGTTCAGGTAAGTGATGGTGTGGCCGGAATTCTCGCCGCGCTTGATCTGGACGTCGCGCTGGGATGCGACGCGCACGAGCCACAGCACGGCGGCCTTCGGGCCGACGCCGGACGCCGCGCCGACATCGATCTTCAGCCCGCCAGCCGAGGGCTGCGCTTTCAGTTCGACGCTCAACGCGCCCTCGCGGCCGTAGCATTCATCCGCCATCGCCCGCAGCGCAGCCGGGTCGCTGCCCACCACGTGCGCGATGCCGTTGATGACTGCCTGCGGCGTGTAGACGCGATTGTCGCCCCGGCCCTTCGCGTACTGCCGCTGGCGTTGCGAATGGTAGGGCAGCGCAAGCGTGTCCTTCCAGCCGACATAGTCCCACAGGTCAACGGGAAGCGAGAGCGCATAGACGCCGGGCTCCCGGGCGAGCTTGCTGAGCAGCTTGTCGGCCGGCGGACAGGAAGAGCAGCCCTGGCTCGTGAACAATTCGACCACCACCGGGCCGCTTGGCCGCGCCGGCCGTCTCGGCCGAGGCGTGGCGCGCCGAAGACCAGAACTGAGCGCCGCAAGCGCGAAAATGAGCGAAAACGCCCCCCGCTGGAGTCTCCTCGACAGATTTCCGGTGAAAGTCATGGCGCCAACATAGCGGCCGGCGATGCTGGCGCGAAGTCAATTCGAAGTGATGCGGGAAAGAAGTGATCCGTCCCAAAAACCTCAGCGGCCGCTGCGAAGCGCGTCGAGCACGCGGCCGCCCGCGCGCCCGTCCTGCGGCAGGCCGGCGCGGGCCTGGTACTCGGAAATGGCCTTGCGGGTCGCCGCGCCGATGGCGCCGTCCGCCTCGCCGATGGGATAGCCGCGCCTGAGCAGATGCTCCTGCACTTCCTTGCGCTCGGCGCGCGACAGGCCGCGATCATCGGTCGGCCACGCCGCCCGCACGCCGGGCTTGCCCCGCAGCCTGTCCGACAGAAGCGAGATGGCGAGCGCATAGGAATCGGCGCCGTTGTAGGAGAACGCCGCATCGTAATTGCGGAACACGAGGAAGGCGGGACCGTTGGCGCCGGCGGGAAGAAGGAGCCCGGCCGAACCGCCGCCCTGCAACGCGCCGCCGTCGAAGGCCCTGATCCCGCGCGCCGCCCATGAGGACACCGGCTGCTTGTCGCGCCGCCCGGAGGGGCCCGAATAGCCCGCGGGCAGCTTCACCTCGTAGCCCCAGGACTCGCCCGTGCGCCAGCCGGCCTTGGCGAGGAAATTGGCGGTGGAATGAAGCGCGTCCGGAACGGAATCGACGAGATTGCGCCGCCCGTCGCCGTCGCCGTCCACCGCAAGGCGCAGATAGGTCGAGGGCATGAACTGGGTCTGGCCGAACGCGCCGGCCCACGACCCGCGCAGCTTCTCGGGCGCAAGGTCGCCGCGCTCGACGATCTGCAGCGTCGCCAGCAATTCGCCGCGGAAATAGTCGCGGCGGCGCGGCGCCGTGCAGGCCAGCGTTGACAGCGCCTGCGGCAGGCCCCAGCGCCCCGTGACCTTGCCGTAGTCGCTTTCAACGCCCCACACGGCGGCGATGGTGAAACGATCGACGCCATAGCGCTGCTCGGCGGAGGCGAGCGCCTGCGCGTGGCGGCTCATCATGGCGCGGCCCTCGGCCACCTTCTGCTCGTCGACCAGCGTGGCGAGATAATCCCAGATCGGCGTGCGGAACTCGGGCTGGAACTGCAGCGATTCGATCACTTTCGCATCGGGCGTCACGCCCGCCATGACGCGGTCGAACGTCGCGCCGGACACGCCCTTCTTCGCCGCCTCGGCGCGAATGCCCGCAAGGCAGGACTGGAAATCGGCCTGCGCCGCCGCCGGCTGCGCCGCCGCCACGATGACCGCCGCGGCGAGCGCCGCGCTGGAGCGAAAGAACATGCGAACCCCTCCGGAAATATCGCCGTCCAGAGCGACAAAGAATGGTTAAGCAAAGATGAAGGCGCGGCAGCCCGTCACGCCGGATGGATCTGCATGGGGATGCGCGTGTCCGGCTTCAGCGTGATGCGCAGCACCGGACGGGGCTCGACGCCGCGCATGGGCGTGAGGCGCACGCGTCGCATGATGCAGCCCAGCGCCACGATCGCCTCCTGCATCGCGAACGTCGCGCCGATGCACACGCGCGGGCCCGCGCCGAAGGGAAGATAGGCGAAGCGGTCGATCTTCTCGCGCTCTCCCGGCATGAAATCGCTCCGGCATGAACGCGCCCGGCTGCGTCCAGAGGCGCTTGTGCCTGTGCAGCAGCCACGGCGCGACGATGATGATGGACTTGGCGGGCACATCGGTGTCGCCGAGCCTGTCGGCGTCCAGCGCCATGCGGCTCATGTGCGGCACGGGCGGGAACAGCCGCATGGATTCCTCGAAGACGGCGCGCGTGGCGGGCATCGCATCGGGCCATTCGGCGGGATCGTCCGGCGCATTCGCCGCTTCCTCGCGCACGCGCTCCTGCCACTCGGGCGCGCGCGACAGCAGATGCAGCGTCCACGCGAGCGCGCGCGCCGTCGTCTCGTGGCCTGCCGCGATGAAGGTGAAAAGATTGGCCGCCACTTCTTCGTGCGAGAGGCCGATGCCCGTCTCGGGATCGCTGGCGCGCAGCAGCGCGGTGAGCAGATCGTCGGGCGCGCGATCGGGCGCCCGCGCGATCTCGGCGCTTCGTTGCGCGATCAGCCGCTCGCTCGTCCCCGCGAACCATTCGCGCGATTGCTGCGCGCTGCGGCGGTTGAGACGCGGCATCCAGTCGGGCGCGTTCAGGACGTCGAGCGGATCGATGCGGCCGATGGCGTCCAGCAGCTTCATCATCTCGCGCTCGAAGCCGGGGCGATCCTCGTCGAGCGCGTCGGAGAACAGCGTCGAGGACAGGATGTCGAGCGTCAGGCGCACCATTTCGCGATCGATCTCGACGATGGTCCCGGGCCGCCGCTTCAGCCACGAGTCGACGCGCGCGTCGCTCTTGAGCCGCATGATCTGCGCGAAGGCGCCCACGCGCCGCGGGCGTGAACAGGGGGCTCGAGCGTGCGCCGCGTGCGACGCCACGTGTCGCCGCTCGCCGACAGCAGCCCTTCGCCCGACCCCTCCGGCGCGCCCGAGCGCAGCACGCGCAATTGCAGCGGGTCCTTTTCATAGTTCGCGACATTGTCGACGAACACGCGGCGGATCGCGGCCGGATCGCTGACGACCACCAGATGCCCCAGCATCGACGGGCCCGGCGAGGATCGGCTCCTCGTAATGGATGTTCGCCCAGCTCTCGATGGGATTGCGCGCCAGATGCCAGAGCTGCATCAGCGAGCCCGCCGGCTGGCGGCGCGGCGGCGGCGCCCAGGGCGTGAAGGGGCGGGTTCTGGGAGCCGGGTCTCGCCCGGCCTCGATCGAGGCTGCGCTCATGGGGCGCATATAGGCGTGCGCGCCGCCGAATAAATGGCGGGGCGCTGAAAAGCCGCCCCGCACAATCTCAGAGCCAGGGACGCTCGCCGGTCGTCTTCTTCTCGAAGGTCGAGATCTTGTCGCCCTTCTGCATGGTCACGCCGATGTCGTCGAGGCCGTTGAGCAGGCAGTGCTTGCGGAAGCCGTCGATGTCGAACTTCACGACGCCGCCGTCAGGCCCGCGGATTTCCTGCTTCTCGAGATCGACGGTCAGCGTCGCGTTCGCGCCGCGCGAGGCGTCGTCCATCAGCTTGGCGAGGTCCTCGGCCGACACCTTGGCCGGCAGAACGCCGTTCTGGAAGCAATTGTTGTAGAAGATGTCGGCGAAGCTCGTGGAGATGACGCAGCGGATGCCGTAGTCGAGCAGCGCCCACGGCGCATGCTCGCGCGAGGAGCCGCAGCCGAAATTGTCGCCGGCCACGATGATCTTCGCATTCCGGTATGCGGGCTTGTTCAGCACGAAGTCCGGGTTCTCCGAACCATCGTCCTTGAAGCGCATCTCCGAGAACAGGCCCTTGCCGAGACCCGTGCGGGCGATCGTCTTCAGGTACTGCTTGGGAATGATCATGTCCGTGTCGATGTTCATGATGTTGAGCGGCGCGGCGACGCCGGTGAGTGTCGTGAACTTGTCCATGAACGGCCCCTGTGCGGATCCTGAAGCGGTGCTGGCCGCCTTCTACACGATGGCGCGGCGGCTTGTCAGCATATTCGGACGAACCACGCCCAAGCCTCCCCTCGAGCTGACGGCGGAACGAAGAACCGCCTTAATACGTTGATGGATCGAGTGAATCAGGAGGTTCGTACATGCGTACACTACTTCGATCCGGCGCCATGACCCTTGCGGCGGCCCTCATCGGCAGCACGGCGCTCGTCGCAACGCCCGCGATGGCCGCCTCGGAGCCCTTCAAGGTCGCCCAGGCGGAAGAGCGCGGGCGCGGCGGTGATGGCGGAGACCGGGCGTGGCGACCGCGGCAATCGTGGCGATCGCGGCGGCGAGACGCGCAGCGCTCCGCGTGGCGGCGGCGAGATGCGCGCGCCCCAGCGTGGCGGCGGCGAGATGCAGCGCGGCGGACCGGACGGCGGCGGCCGGCGTCCAGCGCAGCCAGCGCATGGAGCGCATGGATCGTGGCGCCGCGCGACGGGACGTCCAGCGCTTCGATCGCTCCGCGCGTCGCAGACCCGTCCCGAAATGCGTCAGGAACGCCGCATCGACCGGCGCGACTTCCGCACGGAGCGCCGGTACGACCGTCAGGACCGCAGGTATGATCGCCGCTACGACCGCCGTGACCGGCGCGAGGTCTATCAGCGCTTCGGCCGGCATCGTCCGGAATATCGCTACCGCTATCCGTTCGTGTACCTCGGCGGCCCGCGCGTCGTGGTGCGTGGATACGGTTCGGGCTGGTGCCGCGGTCTGCATCGCGGCTACCACTGGGCGCCGCGGATCGGCTGGCATTACGGGACGCACCGCGGTCTTTACCGCTGCTGGTGACCGCGCCTGAAACAAACACAAAGCCGCCGGAGCAATCCGGCGGCTTTTTTCATGTCAGCCCGCGCGCCGCTCGATCTCCTCCATGTCCGCGTCGGAGAAACCGAAATGGTGCCCGATCTCGTGCACCAGGACATGGGTGACGATGGCTTCGATCGTCTCGTCGTGCTCGGCCCAGTAATCCAGAATGGGTCTGCGGTAGAGCCATATCATGTTCGGCATCGCGCCCGTGTAGCCAGTGGCGCCGCTCTGCGCCAGGCCGCGTCCCTGAAACAGGCCGAGCAGGTCGAATTCCGTCTCGCACTTCATTTCATCGAGGACGTCTTCGCTCGGAAAATCCTCGACGCGAATGACGAGCCCTTCGCACAGGTTGCGAAAATCTTCCGGCAATGATGCGAACGCGGCGTCCGCGAGCGCCTCGAGTTCCGCAAGCGAGGGAGCCTTTCGCTTCACCCAGTCCACGATGCGATTTCCTTCTTCTAGAAGAACCAGCCGGTGAAGAGATTCACGATCAACACGATGAGCAGTCCATACCCGACCACGCGGCCGATGCGCTTCGCCCACACTTCGACGGGATCATTCTCGTCGATGCGCGCGCCGCGCGACGGCGCGGGCGCGATCATGCTGCGCTGATCGTCGTCGATGCGCTTGAGGATTTCACGCGCGCGCGCGTCGTCATCGTTTCCGGCCATGGCGCATTCTACTGCGCATCGTGCGCAAACGCACTGCCGCATGGTTAACTGCGGCGCATGTTGTTCTCACGGTCGCTTCTGAAGCGCCGGGGACCAGAGGGGCCGGTCCAGCACATGAGAACCGGAGCAAGACAATGAAGACCATCATGATCGCCATGGCCGCAGCGGCCTCTCTCGCGAGCGCCACGCTCATCAGCACGCAGGCGTCCGCATCCCCGGGCTTTGGTGGCCCCGGCGGCTTCAAGCCTGGCCCGATGAAGCCGATCGGCCCCGGCGGTTTCAAGCCGGGCGGGTTCAAGCCGATGAAGCCCGGTCCCGGAGGGTTGGTCTCGCCCGGCAAGCCCGGTGGCGGCGGCGGCGCCTGGAAGCCCCCGCACAAGGGCCACGGACACTGGCGCGGACCCCATTGGGGCTACGCCGCCGCGGGTTTCGCGGGAGCCGCCTCCGTCGCGTATTTCGCAACGCCGGTCTACACCGCGGCCTACGAAGACTGCGACTGGGTGAGGGTCAGGACGTCCCACGGCTGGCGCTGGCGCGCCTATTGCTGAACCATCGTCCATGAACAAGAAAGGCCCGGCAAACGCCGGGCCTTTCCAATTCTGCCTCGCGCAAAACGCTCAGCGCCACTCGCGCACGTCGACGAACTTGCCGGCGATCGCCGCCGCCGCCGCCATGGCAGGCGAGACGAGATGCGTGCGGCCGCGGAAGCCCTGACGGCCTTCGAAATTGCGGTTCGACGTCGAGGCGCAGCGCTCGCCCGGCGCCAGCTTGTCGGGGTTCATGGCCAGGCACATCGAGCAGCCCGGCTCGCGCCATTCAAAGCCCGCCTCGAGGAAGATCTTGTCGAGGCCTTCGGCTTCCGCCTGCTGCTTCACGAGGCCGGAGCCGGGAACCACCATCGCGTTGACATGCGGGCTCACCTTCTGGCCGCGCGAGATCGCGATCTTCGCGATTTCCGCCGCGGCGCGCAGATCCTCGATGCGCCCGTTCGTGCACGATCCGATGAAGGCGCGGTCGATGGACAGGTCGGTGATCTTCTCGCCGCCCTTCAGGCCCATGTAGTCGAGCGCGCGCTGGATCTTGTTGCGCACGTTCTCGCTCTTGGCGTCTTCGAGCTTCGGCACCGTGCCGTTGATCGAGATGACGTCCTCGGGCGAGGTGCCCCACGTGATCAGCGGCGGCAGCTTCGCGGCGTCGATGCGCACTTCCTTGTCGAAATGCGCGCCCTCGTCGGACTTCAGCGTGTTCCAGTAGGCGACCGCCGCGTCCCAGTGAGCGCCCTTGGGCGCCTTCGGGCGGCCCTTGAGATAGGCGTAGGTCTTCTCGTCGGGCGCGATGAGGCCGGCGCGCGCGCCGCCTTCGATGGCCATGTTGCAGACCGTCATGCGGCCTTCCATCGACAGCGACGTGATCGCCTCGCCGGCGAACTCGATGACGCTGCCGGTGCCGCCCGCGGTGCCGATCTCGCCGATGATGGCGAGGATGATGTCCTTGGCGGTGACGCCGTCGCCGAGCTTGCCGTCGACGATGACGCGCATGTTCTTCGACTTCTTCTGGATCAGCGTCTGCGTCGCCAGCACGTGCTCGACTTCCGACGTGCCGATGCCGTGCGCCAGCGCGCCGAACGCGCCGTGCGTCGCCGTGTGGCTGTCGCCGCACACGATCGTCGTGCCGGGCAGCGTGAAGCCCTGCTCGGGCCCGATGATGTGGACGATGCCCTGGCGGATGTCCTTGCCGTCGTAATATTCGAGGCCGAAGTCGGCGGCGTTCTTCGCCACCTGTTCGATCTGGGCCTTGCTCTCGGGATCCTCGACGGGAAGATCGCGGTCGGTCGTGGGAATGTTGTGATCCACGACGACCAGCGTCTTCTCGGGCGCGCGGACCTTGCGGCCCGACATGCGAAGACCCTCGAACGCCTGCGGCGAGGTCACTTCGTGCACGAGGTGACGGTCGATGTAGAGAAGGGTCGTGCCGTCCGGCTGGACTTCGACGATGTGGTCGTCCCAGATCTTGTCGTAGAGCGTGCGTGCCTTCGCCATCGCGGTAACTCGTCCTCTCGTGTGGATCGCGGTCTTACAGATTGTCTGCTTCTAGCTTTTCTTAAAGCCGCGCGCAAAGCCGGGCTTCAGGGGAGGGAGTTTCCCGGGAGCGACCTGCCGCCCCTATCTGGCGGTTGGCGACGCTTCTTGCAAGAATCGGAATATAGACGTCTTATCAGGCATGTACTTTACCCAAAGCTTGACGAGGCCCTGAGCGATGTCCCAGCCCCAGCGCCCGCCCGTCGCGCCCTACCTGACCGTGACCCCGGCGGCGGCGGCCATCGCCTTCTACGCGGCGGCCTTCGGGGCGACGCAGAAGGCCCTGATGCCCTCCCTCGACGGCATGCGCATCATGCATTGCGAGCTGTCGATCAACGGCGGCCCGGTCATGCTGTCGGACGCCTTCCCCGAGATGAGCAAGACCCGCCCGCCCCTGCCCAACGACTACGCCACGGTCTCGATCAGCCTCGAATTCGCGAGCGGCAAGGACGTGGACGACACCGTCGCCCGCTGCGCCGGGCTGGGCGCGACCACGGAAATGGGGCCGATGAACTCGTTCTGGGGCACAAGGTTCGCGGTCATCCGCGACCCGTTCGGGCATCGGTGGATGCTGAACGGGCCGATGGGGTAGCCAACAAAAAAGGGCGGCCCGAGGCCGCCCTTTCGAATTCCAGTGAGTGGACCAACCTTACGCCTTGGCGGCCTTGGCGGCGGCCTTCGCGGCGGTCTTGGCCTCGACGCGCGCTGTCTTTTCAGCCGCCGTCTCGGCCTTCTCGGCGATACGGGCCGACTTGCCGCGACGATCGCGCAGGTAATAGAGCTTGGCGCGGCGCACCTTGCCGCGGCGCACGACCTTGATGGAGTCGATGTTCGGCGAGAACAGCGGGAACACGCGCTCCACGCCTTCGCCGTAGGAAATCTTGCGGACCGTGAAGCTCTGGTGGAGGCCGCCGCCCATGCGCGCGATGCACACGCCTTCATAGGCCTGGATGCGCGAGCGCTCGCCTTCCTTCACCTTCACGTTGACGATGACGGTGTCGCCGGGCTGGAAATCGGGAAGGGCCTTGCCGTCGGTCAGCTTCGCGATCTGCTCTTTGTCGAGCTGTTCGATGATGTTCATGGTCGTCTCTCCGTTCCGCCCCTTGGGGGCGAGCGTTTCGGAACGCTGTTTTAAGTTGCGTGGCGCGTATACACGGGCGGGGCGTGTTTGTCGACACCCGGAGGGGGGAACGCCCGCAGAGCCAAGCCTCTCCGCCGTCATGGTCGGCTGCGCGGGCCCGGTAACCCCCGCCCAGCAGGTCCGGCCGCCGCTCCCGCGTCAGCCGCTCCGCCTCCTCCCGCCGCCAGCGGGCGATCTTCGCGTGGTCGCCCGACAGGAGAATGTCCGGGAATGGTCCGGCCTTCCCACTCCCGGGGCCGCGTAAACTGCGGATATTCCAGCAGATTGCCCTCGAAACTCTCCTCCGCGCCCGATTCGCTCTTGCCCATGACGCCGGGGATCAGCCGCACGCAGGCGTCGAGCAGGACCATGGCGGCGATCTCGCCGCCCGAGAGCACGTAATCGCCGATGGAGACCTCCTCCAGCCCGCGCGCCTCGATGACCCGCTCGTCCACGCCCTCGAACCGGCCGCAGACGATGATCGCGCCCTCGCCGGCCGCAAGCTCGCGCACCCGCTCCTGCCGCAGCGGGCGCCCGCGCGGCGACATCAGCAGGCGCGGACGCGGATCGTCCGGCGCGATCCCGGCGTCGAGGCTCGCCGCCAGCACGTCGGCGCGGATGACCATGCCCGGCCCGCCGCCCGCCGGCGTGTCGTCCACGGCGCGGTGGCGGCCGATGCCGTGGTCGCGGATGTTGCGCGCCTCCAGCGACCACAGGCCCCGCGCCAGCGCGTCGCCGGACAGCGAGGCGCCGAGCGGGCCGGGAAACATGTCCGGCAAGAGGGTGAAGACGGTCGCGCGAAACATGCGCGCTCCCTTATCACCTTTTTGCGGCTCCGTGGCCCTCAGCGGCCGATGGCGCGGGCGAGGATTCCGGCGGGGTCGGTCGCGTCCGCAGGCTCTCCCGCCCAGGCGACGAACTGGTCCGGCCGCACGAGCACGAGGGCGGCGCCGTATTTCTCGCGGCCCGCCTCGCGCGTGTCCTCGACGATCTTCAGCGGCAGGCCCAGCTCCTCCGCGGCGGCGCCGAAGCTCGCCTCGATGTCCTCCTCGACGCCGAAGCCGAAGAGGGTGAACCCCTCGCCCAGCGCCTCGAACACGTTGGTGTCCCAGGCCAGCATCTGCGGCGCGAGGTGATGGCCCGCGCGCGCCTCCCAGCGATGGTCTCCCACCGCGCTCGACACGCCGCCCTGCGGCCCGAAGACGATGGGCGAGCCCTCGTAATTGGGCTCGAAGCCGCTGATCTCGGACGCGACGCCCGCGCTGCGCGCCGCCCACGCCGCCTCGAACGCGGCCTTGTCCCTGTTGGGATCGTAGGCCTTGAGGAAGGCGCGATCCTCCTCGATGTAATTGGCGATGAAGTCCTTCGCGGTGGACGCGAAGACGGGCTGGCGCTCCAGCGAATAGGACTCGAGCAGGTTCGCGCCCGCCCAGCCCTCGAAATGCGCCGCGAGCTTCCAGCCCAGATTGCGCACGTCCTCGAAGCCCGTGTTGATGCCGTAGCCGCCGTAGGGCGGATGCGAGTGCGCCGCGTCGCCCGCGACGAACACCCTGCCGGCGCGATAGGTGTCGGCGGTCGCGATGCGCAGGTCCCAGAAGCCGATATGCTCGAACTCGCAATCGAACGGCGCGCCGACGATGTCCTCGAGATATTTGTGGAAGTCGAAATTGTCGCGCGTCGTGCCCGGCGGCACGGGCGAATGGACGAACCATTTCTTGCCGGTGTCGACGCGGCCGAAGAACTGCCAGTAGCCTTCGAGCGCCGGGTTGAGCACGTTGAAGAACGAACGCCCCTTGTAGCGCGCCAGCAGCGTGTTCAGCTCGTTGGAGCTGAAGACCAGCAGCGACATGAGGATTTCGTGATCGTCGCGCGTCTGCGTGATGCCCGCCTGCTCGCGCACCAGCGAGCGGGCGCCGTCGCAGCCGACCACGAACGCGCCGCGCACGCTGAGCCGCGCGCCGCCCTCGCGCGCCGCGATGTCGACGGTGACGCCGCTCGCATCCTGCGCGCACGTCTTCGGCCGTGAAGCCGTAGAACACCTTCGCCTGCGGGAGTTTCGCCACGCGCCTGCGCAGCGCCGCCTCGGTGTCGTATTGCGGCAGCCGCTCGTTCGCCTGGAAGTAATACGGCCGCACGAGAGCGCGCTGATACCAGTCGTAATGATAATCGCTCAGCAGCGTGCCGTAGGCGGTCAGCCCGCCAATTCCAAACTCCACCGGAATGGGCGCGGCCTTGCGCACGTCTTCCTCCACGCCCCAGAACCAGAAGTGCTCCATGGTGCGCTGGGTGAGGTTCTGGCCCTTCGGGATCGGCTGGGGTTCGCTGTAGCGCTCGATGACGATGCACGAGACGTTGCGCTGCGCGAGTTCGATCGCAAGCCCCATTCCCACAGGACCGCCGCCGACAATGACGACCTGCGCTTCATGCGTGCTCATGGAGTGTTCCTTCCAGCTTCGAATCGGTGGCGGAGGCCATTGCGCCCTCGGCGCTCGCGACGGCCTTGTCGAGCAGCGCGAGCAATGTGCGACGCTCCTCCTTCGTCAGTCCCGCGAGCAGGCGCGCCTCGTGCTGCGGCTGTCCCGCTTCGACAAGCGCCGCGATCTGCGCGCCCCGCGCGCTGAGGTGCAGCGCCATGGCGCGGCCGTCGTTCTGGGCCCGGCGGCGCTCCACGAGACCCGCGGCCAGGAGAGGAGCCAGCGACTGCGCCAGCGACGGCGGCTCGATCGCCAGCAGCCGGGCGAACGCGGCCTGGGGCTGTCCCGGATTTTCGCGGATCAGCAGCAGCAGGCCTCCCTGCACCGAGGAAAGCTCGACGCCCGCTCCCCGGAAGTGCAGCGACCAATGGCGGGCGAACAGCGCCTGAAGACGCCGCAGCCTCACCCCCGTCACCCGTGACAGCGCCCCGGCGGTCGGCCGCCACGGCGCGGGCCCGCCATTCACGTCGCGATCCATGCCGCCTCCGCTGATAGTAAGGTTACCTTACCATCTTCCCGGCTGGCGGCACAAGCCGGACCGGCGCGCCGTGGAACCGCAAGCTGGGCGCACTGTTGCACACACAGCAAAAGGCGGACCGCGTGACCGATCAGACGATTTCAGGCGCTCAGCAGCTGGTAGGACAGCGCTCGCCAGCCGCGCGGCGCGAGGTTCCTGCGCAGCGCGTCGCGGTTCTGGTTCAGCCGCGACTGGGCGGCGGCATGGACCCTCACCGGCGCCTTCCTGTTGCTCCTGCTCGCCACGTTCGGCGCCCGCTACGCCGCGAACGAATGGAACAGGTATTTCTTCGACGCGCTCGAAAACCTCGACGGCGAGCGGATCTGGCGCGCGATCTGGCTGATCGTGGTCATCGTCTTCGCCGCCGCGCTTGCCTCCGTGCTTCTCATCCACGCGCAGACGCGCCTCAAGTTGCGCTGGCGCAGATGGCTCACCCACCGGCTGGTCGACCGCTGGCTCACGGACCGGCGTTTCTACAAGCTTTCGACGCTCCACCATGCCGAAACGCCCGAAGCGCGCATCGCCGAGGACGGCAGGCTCGCCATCGAACTCCTCGTCGATCTCGCAGGCGGCGTGATCCTGTCGATCATCACCGCCATCGGCTTCATCGGCGTGCTGTGGAGCGCGGCCGGCTCGATGAACGTGTTCGGATACGAAATCCCCGGCTACATGGTGTTCGCCAGCATCGTCTACTCGGCGCTGCTGTCGGGCCTCACATGGCTCACCGCCAACCCGCTCGTGCGCAGCGTCGAGAACAAGGCGGCCGGTGAAGCGCAATTCCGCTACGAGCTCACGCGCGTGCGCGAATTCGGCCGAACAGGTCGCGCTGATCAACGGCGAGGATGATGAACGCGCGCTGCTGGACGAGCAGCCTGCGCGACCTGATCGCGCGCTGGTATCTCGTCATTCGCGACCGCTCGCGCGTCGGCCTGATCAACGCGTCCAACACCGTGCTCGCGCCCGTGGCGCCGCTGGTGCTCGTCGCGCCGAAATACGTTGCGGGCGAGATGAGCCTTGGCGAGGTGATGCTCGTCGCGGGCGCGTTCATACAGGTGCAGACCGCGCTTGGCTGGCTCTCCGACAACGCCATCTACGTCGCCGACTGGTTCGGCTCCGCCCGTCGCGTCGCGGGCCTGCAGGATCTGTTCGACAGCCTCGACGCCATCAGCGCCGGCGCGGCCGGGATCACCATCGGCGAAAGCCCCGACGACACGCTGCGCATCGAAAATCTCAGCATCTCGCTCTCCGACGGCCGGACGCTCATCGAGGATGCGAGCGTGGCCATCGCGCCCGGCGACAGGGTGCTGTTCAAGGGCGAAAGCGGCAGCGGCAAGAGCACGCTCATCCGCGCCGTCGCCGGCCTGTGGCCGTGGGGCGAGGGCACGATCCTGCTGCCCAAGAACGCGCGCATCGGCTTCATTCCGCAGCGTCCGTACCTGCCGCTGGGCTCGCTGCGCGAGGCGCTGCTTTATCCTGGCGGCGACGAAAGCGTGTCCGACGACATGCTGAAATCCATCCTGCGCCGCTGCGGGCTTGCGCACCTGGCCGAGCGGCTCGGCACGGAGGAAAACTGGACGCAGGTCCTGTCGGGCGGCGAGGCCCAGCGCATCGGCTTCTGCCGCGCGCTGCTGGCCAAGCCCGACATCCTCATCCTCGACGAGCCGACCTCGGCGCTCGACGAGCCGAGCCAATTGCGCATGATGGAGCTGATCGACGAGGAGCTGCCAGCGGCCACCATCCTGCATGTCGCCCATCGGCCCGGTCTCGAACAATTCCATACCCGCGAGATCGCGATCGTGCGCAAGGATCCCGAGAAGCCCGGCTCCATCGTGAACCGACCCTTCTCGATCGTGCGCGGGCTTCGCAAGCTCGTCCGCCGCGATCGGGGCGCTGGACCGCAGGCCCCTTCGGCGCCCCATGGCCCCTTGCAGGGCGGGCGCGATGCGCCATAAATCAGCGGACCCTCGCCGCAGGCTCCTGAATGACGTCTCACCACTAGCCTGAAGGCCGCCGCCGCCTTCCTGACGCTCGCCTACACGCTCGTGCTCGCATTCGGCGCCAGGGACGGTTTTCCGTCCGGCCTGACGACGGGCGCGTTCTTCCCGTATCTGTCCGACCAGCCTGTGGGCGAGGATGGTTATTACCTCATGCTGGCGGCGTGGAATCTCGCGCGCGGCGAAGGCCTCACGGTCAATTTCGGCGAGGTCGTCACGGGCATCCAGCCGCTGATGACCTTCCTGCTGGCGGGCGTCGCATGGATCGTGCAGGCGTTCGGCGGCGACAAGTTCGATTTCGCGCGCGCGATGATTCTGCTCGGCGGCGCCAACACGCTTCTGTTCGCTTTCCTCGTCGAACGGGTGACTCGCCTTGCGCTCGATCCCACCGTCGATCGCGACACGGCTGGCGCCATGGCGTTCATCGGCGCGGCTCTGAGCTTCTACCTGTTCCGCACCTTCACCTACGGCCTCGAAACCGGTCTCTATCTCGTGCTGATCGCCGCGCTCGTCTGGGCGACGCTGAGCATGTTGCGGTCCGGCGCCCTGTCGCTCGCCTCGGCTGCCGGGCTCGGCGTTCTCATCGGCCTGTGCGGACTGGCGCGCATCGACTTCGGGATCGTCGCCGCCATTGTCTTCGGCCTCCTGTTCCTGCGCGGCAGGATCGGTTTTGCGCCCGCAGCAATCGCCGGCGCGATCGCCCTGTGCGTGACGGCGCCATGGCTGTTGTGGGTGCGCAGCGTCAGCGGCACGTTCATGCCCTCCTCCGGCCCCGCGCAAGCCTCGCTCGTCGATTGGGAAAGCGCCTGGGGGCGCGGCGAAACCATGATCCTGTCGGTGGCGCAGAATATCGCACCGTGGGCGCCCATCTTCTTCGAGCCGCTGGTCGCGCTCGCCAGCGTCGGCGCGCTGCTCGTCCTCATTCTGGCGGCCATGCGTTCGGCGCGCGGCAAGCCCACGTGGGCGCGCGACGCCTCGGCCGCGCTGTCGGCGTGGGGCCTCGGCCTGTGGGTTCTTCCCTTCCTCTATTTCGCGGTCTTCTGGGCCGCGCACTTCTATCCGCGCTACACCGCGCCTCTGGCGGTCCTGTCGCTCGTCGTCATGGGCGCCGCCGTCGCGCGACTGCCCGAACGCGCGCGCCGCTATGTGACCATCGGCGCCTTCACGCTGTTCGTCGCGTCCAACGCCTGGGCCGCATGGACGACCCATCATCGCGGCGGCATCGGCGACGGTCATTCTGTCGCCGCCGGCTATGTCGCGCGCCACCTGCCGAAGGACAGCCGCGTCGGCGCGTTCCAGAGCGGCGTCGTCGGCTTCTACAACGAGAACGTCATCAACCTCGACGGCAAGGTCAACGTCGAGGCGCTCGCCGCGATGCGCACGAAACAGGTCGAGGAATATCTCGACCGCGCGAAGATCGACTACGTCATCGACTGGGAGGGCGTCATCGACGGCCTCATGCCGCGCGCGATGAAGTCGGGCGAATGGGTGCGCTGTCCGCTGCCCGTGGGCAACAAGGAATCCGTCTGCGTCATGCGCAAGAGCGCGCGCTGAGGCATTTCGGTGCGTGGACCTCCCAAGTCCCGCCCCCTTGCCAAGCTGCGCGCGAATGGTTCAACTGCGCGCAGAAAAACGGGGGAGGAACAGATGGCTGGCAGAGCGTTGGCTGCCGCGGCGGTCGTCGCGGGCATACTCGGGTTCGCAGGAGCGCCGCAGGCGCAGGAAGACTTCTACAAGGGCCGCACAGTCAACCTGTACATCGGCTTTGCGCCGGGCGGCAGCTACGACCTCTATGCGCGCACGCTGGCGCGGCACCTCGGCAAGCATATCCCCGGCTCGCCCACCATCGTCGCGCAGACCATGCAGGGCGCCGGCAGCTTCCGCGCCGCAAACTACCTGTTTTCCGTCGCCCCGAAGGACGGCTCGGCGATCGGCACGGTCTCCCAGGCGATTGCGCTGGAGGAAATGCTCGGCACCCAGGGCATCATGTTCAAGTCAGCCGAATTCACCTGGATCGGGCGCTCCACGAACATCACCGAACTCATCATGACGTGGCACACGTCCAAGACGCGCACGTTCAAGGACGCCCTGCAGCGCGAGACGCCCACCGCAAGCACGGGACCGGGCTCGCCCTCGGAAGGATGGCCGCGGCTCCTGAACGGCCTGGCCGGCGCGAAGTTCAAGATCATCGGCGGTTATCAGGCCTCCGCCAACGCGCTTCTGGCGATGGAGCGCGGCGAGGTGGACGCCTCGTTCACCTCCTGGGATACGCTCACCGGCAGCAAGCCCGAATGGCTCGAGAACAAGCGCGTGAACATTCTGGTGCAGTTCAACCGCAAGCGGCTCCCCGGCCTGCCCGATACGCCGTCCGTCATCGAACTGGCGAACAGCGACGAGGACAGACGCATTCTCGACTTCTACGTCACGGGCGCCGAGGTGGGGCGCTCGTTCATTGCGCCTCCAGGTCTGCCGCCCGAGCGCACGCGGACATTGCGCGCCGCGTTCATGAAGATGTCTCAGGACGATCCTGAATATCGGGCGGAGCTCGACCGCGCCAAGGCGCCCGTCAACGCCATGCCGGGCGAGGAGCTTCAGCAGATGATCGTCGACATCATGAAGACGCCGCCTGCGCTCGTGGAGCGCATGCGCAAGATTCTGAGCGAGTGATCTTCAGCGACTGATCGTGAACCCGGCGCACGCGCCGGGGATTCAGCTTCGGGCTTCACTTGGCCGGCGCGGCGCGCTCCTGCATCGCCTTGCCCGGCTCCAGCGCGGCGCGGGCGCGCGCCAGGACCGCTTCCGACGTCGAGTACAGGTCGTCGATCTTCGCCTGCAAGTCCTCGCCGGTCATCGGATTAAGTTCGAGGTTGAGGCGCCGCGCGTCGGCCTGCAGCTTGGGGTCGGCAAGCGCCGCGTTGAACGCCTCGCGCAATTCCTTCGTCCGCGCCGCGGGAATGGCGGGCGGCGCCAGGAATGGACGGCCATAGAGCTGCTGCGAATAGATCAGATCCATGATCTTGCGGTCTTCCGCCGTACGCGCGATGTCGGTCGCCTTCGGCAGTTTGAGCTTGTCGGCCCGCGCGCTGGGGTCGCCGTTCTCCTGAAACAGCGCCTTGATCGTGCCCTTCTGCATCTCGGCGAGCACCGCGCCCTGGATGGCGCTCCAGCCCATGCCGCACCAGCCGTGCACCTCGTTCTTGAGGACGGCGAGAATGACCTCCGTCGATCCGGGGTAACCGGTAATGACCTTGAACTTCGTGCCGACGAGATTGTTGAGCAGCGCCGGGGACACCGTGGTCGACGAGCCCTGCCCTGTGGCGCCGACGATCAGCTCCTTGGTCTTCACATCCTCGAGCGATTGCACCGGCGCGTCCGTGCGCGCGAAGCAGTAATAGGGCTCGCCGTTCATGCTGCCGATGTAGGTCAGCGCGCGCGTGTCGTACTTCACGAGATCGCGCCGGCCGAGCGCGGCCTCGGTCAGCGCCTGCGGGTAGCTGCCGGCGATGGCCGTGCCGTCCTTTGGCGCGGCGTTGGCGAGATAGGAGATGGCGACCTTGCCGCCCGCGCCCGGCATGTTCTGCGGCACGACGTCGGGACGGCCCGGCAGATGCTGGCCGATGTGACGCGCGAGAAGGCGAGCGTAGGTGTCGTAGCCGCCCGCCGCCGATGACGGGATGATCATCGTCACCGTCTTGCCCTTGTAGAAGTCCTGCGCCTGTGCGCCGGACGATGCGGCGCACACGCCGCTCAGCAGCGCCGCGCCTGCGCGTAATGCGCCCATCCAACCGGTCATCGCCTTCCCTCCCTCCCTCTTGCACGTGCGGCGTCGCAGTCGCCGCGGGCTCACCACTTCGCGGCAAGCTCGCTTTCGAACATCTGCCGCCAGTCGGCGCCGGCGGGCAGATAATCGTCGTAGGGGCGCACGACGCCGTGCGCCTTCGGATCGACGCCGGGCGGATCTTCCCCGCGCGCCACGCCATCGATGGAGCGCAGCATCAGGCGGCGCATGGCCACGATCGCCTTGTCGGACGTGCCGAGGTTTTCCTGGCTGCGGTCGACGATGCGCCCCATGCCTTCCTGCAGGGCGTAGTCCTGCGTGTTGACGCCGGTAATGCCCGTGAAGGTCTTCGTCTTCTGCAAGTGGCGGTCGATGAAGTAATCGTTGCTCTTGTCGGCGATGAGCCTGAACGTGCCAGGCACGTGGTGCTCGGGACCTCGCCCGGCGCGCGATTCCCACTCCCTGACGATGTCCATCGGCAGCGGCGTCTCCGCGTCGTAGCTGTACATCGTGTTGAAGACGAAGCAGCTCTCGTCGTCGATGGGAACCCAGATGTGGCCGTCGAAACGCGGATAGTCCGACTTGCCGCCCTCGATCCTGATCACGCTGCCGCGCACCTGCTGCGCGGGCATGATGTATTGATAGACGCGCACGTAGGCGCCGCCGTCGCCCGACTGGCGCATCGAGATGTAGCGATAGCCGTAGTCGGTGAGCTCCACGTCGAGCCGGGGCGCGGTGTCGCGATTGCGCGGCATGCTCTTGTTGCCGATGTCGTTGTTGTGCGCATAGGACGAATGCGCCGTGTCGAGGCCGCCTTCCAGCGCCTGCAGGAAATTGCATTCCTCGTAGGTCTTGGACACGAATCTATGGGTCGCGGGCGCGCGCATCCACTCGTAGCTGGGCGGCGCGGGCATCGTCTCGCGCGGCCCCATGTACGCCCAGATCACCCCGCCGGCCTCGTGCGTCGGATAGGCCTTGATCTTCACGCGCGCCTGCAGCGGCGTGCCGGCCGGCTCGGACGGCATGTCGACGCAGTCGCCGTGACGGTCGAACTTCCAGCCGTGATAGACGCAGCGCAGGCCGCATTCCTCGTTGCGGCCGAAGAACATCGGCGCGCGGCGGTGCGGGCAGTAGGCGTCGACGAGACCGACCGCGCCCTCGCTGTCGCGGAAACCGATCAGATCCTCGCAGAGCAGCCGCACGCGCACCGGCGCGCAATCGGGCTCCGGCAATTCGCTCGACAGAAGGATCGGCTGCCAGTAGCGGCGCATGAACTCGCCGCCCGGCGTTCCGGGGCCGACGCGCGTGATCTTCTCGTTGTCCTCCGGGCGCAGCATTGGCGATGGCTCCTCGTGCGGTCGTTTCCTCGTGCGGCTCTTCTGGCGCGGGTCTCCCGGCCGCCTGCGGCGACAGCGTGCAACATCCAGATTCCGCATGCAAGGTTCCGCAAGCGGGCCTCCATCCCGCTGTTGCAGAAGATTCCCGCCCCCGATAAGCTTTCACCAAAATGACGGGAGGAAGCATGGAAGGCGCGCTCGCAGGCGTCCGGGTTATCGAATTCGCCAATTATGTCTCAGGCCCGTACGCGGGCATGTTGCTGGGCGACCTCGGAGCCGACGTGATCAAGGTGGAGGAGCCGACGCGCGGCGATCCGTTCCGCGGCTGGGGCCGCGTCGACTATTCGCCGACCTTCGCCTCGGTGAACCGCAACAAGAAGAGCGTCACCATCGACCTCAAGAGCGAGGCCGGAAAGGCGGACGCGCGGGCGCTCGTCAGGGACGCCGACGTCGTCATCGACAACTTCCGGCCGGGCACGCTCGAACGGCTGGGCCTGGGCTATGCCGAGCTGAGCGCCGGCAACGAGCGGCTCGTGTGGTGTTCGATCACGGGCTTTGGCACGGACGGGCCCTACGCGCATCGGCCAGGCTACGACACGGTCGGGCAGGCGATGAGCGGCCTGCTCAGCCTGCTGACCGACCCCGCGAACCCGCAGCCCATGGGCATTTCGCTCTCCGATCATCTGGCCGGCGTCACCGCCTGCAACGGCATCCTCGCCGCGCTCATCGCGCGCGGCCGCACGGGCCGCGGCCAGCGGGTGGACACGTCGCTGCTGGAATCGGCGATCTCGTTCTGCGGCGAGAACATGGCGCGCTATTTCGACAACGGCAAAGTGCCGGTCCGCGCCACCCGCACGAAGCAGGCGCAGGTCTATGCCTTCGCCGCCGGCGACGGCAAGGCGCTTGTGGTGCACCTGTCCTCGCCGACGAAATTCTGGCGCTCGCTGTGTGAGGTCGTCGGCCGCACGCAATGGCTCGAAGACCCGCGCTTCGAGAGCAAGGAATCGCGCGGCAAGAACTACGACGACCTGCACAAGGGATTGCAGGAGGTCATCGCCACGAAGCCCCGCGCCTACTGGCTCGAGCGGCTGGAAGCGGCCGACGTGCCGTGCTCGCCGCTGAACACGTTCGACGACGTCTTCGACGATCCGCAGGTCAAGCACCTCGGCATGAAGATCGAGACGCCGCATCCCAAGCTCGGCTCGATCTCGCTGGTGCGCAACGGGCTTCGCATGTCGCACACGCCGGTCCAGACCCATCGCGGCCCGCCGGAACTCGGCGAGCACAATGACGAACTTCTGCCGTCGCGGAACAAGACATAGCGGAGGAGCAACGATGACATCACGCCGGTTCGCCGCGCCGTTCCTGGTCGCTGCGTGCGTCGCCGCCCTGCCCGCCCTGGCGCAGGACGCCGTGCGCGAGTTCTACGCGGCAAGCGGCTGACGCTCATCACCTCCGCATCGAGCGGCGGCGGCTACGATCAGTACGCGCGCCTGCTCGCCCAGCACATGCCGAAATACATTCCCGGCAATCCGAACATCATCGTGCAGAACATGCCCGGCGCCGAAGGCATCAAGGCGGCGAATTACCTCTCCACCATCGCCGCGCGCGACGGCACTATTCTGGGCGGCCTGCAGCGCAATACGGGTCTTGCGAACTTCTACCAGCCGCGTGGATCGACCATCCAGTTCGATCCGCAGAAATTCACCTGGCTCGGCTCGCTGCAGCAGGAAGTGGGCTTCCTTCTCGTGCGGCCGGCCTCCGGCGTCACCGACGCCGCCGGCCTGAAGACGAAGGAGATCACGTCGAGCTCCACGTCGCGCAATTCGCCGAGCTCGATCTATCCGCGCATGCTCAACGAACTCTACGGCACCAAGATTCGCGTGATCGACGGCTACGGCGGCTCGCAGGAATCGCTTCTGGCGCTCGAGCGCGGCGAAGTCGACGCCCATGTTTCCGGCGGCTCGTCGGCCGCCTTCCGCGCGCCGCTACGCGCCCTGGGAGAAGCAGGGCCTCGCCAAGGTGATCCTGCAAATGGGCATGGCGCGCGACCGCGAATATCCCGACATCCCGACCGCGCTCGAGATCGTGACGGGCGACGACGCCAAGAAGATTGTTCGAGATCGCCTTCGTCGAGCAGGTGATGGGGCGGCCGTTCGTGCTGCCGCCCGACGTTCCGCGCGATCGCTCGCGACGCCTTGCGCAAGGCCTTCGACATGGCGCTCAAGGACAAGGATCTCATCGAGGAGGCCGACAAGCGCGGGGTCGAGATCGATCCCGTCAGCGGCGCGCGCATCACGGAGCTTCTCGACACCGTCTACGGCACGCCGCCCGCGCTTGCCGATCGCATACGCCAGATTGTGAAATGAGGCGCAGATGAACATAGCGGACCTGTCAGCGGGCCTGGAGCCCTCGACCGAACTGCGCGATGATTGCGCCATCGTCGGCACGGCCACAGCCGGCTCGGCCAGGTGCCCGGCGTGTCGAGCCTCGATCTTCTGGTCGAGGCGATGCGCAACGCCATCGCCGACGCGGGCCTCAAGGTCTCCGACATCGACGGCATCATCTGCCGCGGTCCCGACGAATCCTATTCGCCATCACCAGCTCGTCGGCGAGCGGCTCGGCATCAATGCGCGCTTTTCCACGACGCTCGACAATGGCGGCGCGAGCCAGATCCTGTCGGTCGCGCATCGCGGCGATGGCGATCAAGGCCGGCCTCGCGCAGCACGGTGATCTGCGGCTACGGCCGCGATACCTGGTCGCGCACGCATTCCTCGGAAGAAGCGCGCGTGCGCAACGAGACGCGCCCGACCAGCCAGCGCCCGCAGCGAGTTCGGCCCCGAATACGGCTATTTCGGCGCGGTCGCCGCGCACGCCTTCGGCGCGACGCGCCACATGCATCTCTACGGCACGACGCGCGAACAGTTCGGCGCGATCGCCGTCGCCTTCCGCGAGCATGCGCTGCGCAATCCCGACGCGCAGATGAAGAAGCCGCTGATCGATGGAGGAGTATCACGCGGCGCCGCAGATCGTGTCGCCGTTCGGCCTGTTCGATTGCAGCCTGCGCAGCGACGCCGCCGGCGCCGTGATCGTCACCAGCCGCGAGCGCGCCCGCGACCTGCGCCAGCCGCCGGTGCTCGATCAAGGGCTTCGGCAGCGTTCAACAATCTCGCGCGGCTGGTTCGCCGACGACAACATGGTGGTGACCGCGGCCAAGAAGAGCGGCGAGACCGCCTATCGCATGGCGGGCCTCGGCCCCGACGACGTCGACACCGCCCAGATCTACGATTGCTTCACCTACATGGTGCTGACGCAGCTCGAGGATTACGGCTTCTGCAAGAAGGGCGAGGGCGGCGCGTTCGTCGCCTCCGGCGCGCTGCGCATGGGCGGCGCCGCTGCCGACCAACACGTCGGGCGGCCAGCTCTCCGAGGCGCATGTCGAAGGCATGCTGCAGGTGGTCGAGGGCGTGCGCCAGCTGCGCCACACCTATCCGGCCGAGCGGCAGGTGAAGGACGCCGAGATTGCGCTGGTGTCCGGCCATGGCGGCAACCAGGTCTGCCATTCCACGCTGATTCTGGGGAGCGGCGTGATGAGCAGAGCCGCCGCCAAGCCGGCAAGCCCGTTCCCAGGCCGGCGCCGGAATCGGTCCCCTATTGGGCAGGCCGCCCGAGAGCATCGCCTGTCGAGCTGCCGCGCTGCAACGCCTGCGGCAAGTTCTGGTTTCCGCCGTCGCGCAGCTGCCCGCATTGCCTGGCGGCCGATTTCGCGTTCGCGGCCGGTGTCGGGCCGCGGCAAGGTCTTCAGCTTCGTCACCTTCCACCGCGTCTATCATCCGGCCTTCGCGCAGGCGAGGTGCCCTACGTGGTCGCGCTGGTCGAGCTGGAGGAAGGGCCGCGGCTGCTGTCGAACATCGTCGGCGTCGATCCGCAGGCGGTGCGCTGCGAGATGCCGGTGAAGGTGGTGTTCGACGACGTGGGCGACGCCACGATCCCCAAGTTCCGCCCGCGCCCGGCCTGAACGGCGCCAAGCTGTTGTTCTGAAACGAAAATCGCGGCATCCGCCAGAGGCGTGCCGCGATTTCCTTTGCCCTCCGGGTGAACCCTCATGATGGGGCCCTGTCCGGCTCGGCGTTTCCTCCGTGACTTGGGTGGCGGCGTTTTGGACGCCATCAACAGCCCCATCTTGCGGCAATGTGCTTCGCAAACAAGCGACATTAATTCAGGGCACACTTTCCCCGCAGGAAAGAATGGGGCAATCTCCCGGGGCTTTCCGACCCGAGCCGGAGCCGCCCGATGTATGACCTGGAAGAAATCAGGATATTCCTGCTCGTCGCCAAGCGGCGCAGCTTCACCACGGCGGCGCAGGAGGCCAACATCACCCTCTCCGCCGTGAGCAAGCGGATCGCCCGGCTGGAGCAGAGGATCGGCGTGCAATTGCTCAACCGCACGACGCGCTCGGTGTCTCTCACGCAGGCCGGCTCCGTCTTCAACGAAAAATGCCGGCATGTGCTGAACCTCCTGGACGAGGCCCAATCCGACCTTCACGAACTGGGCGCGAGGCCGCGCGGGCAATTGCGCATCAACGCGCCTGAATCCTTCGGCCGTAAGTGCATCGCGCCGGCGCTGCCCGAATTTCTTGCGATCTATCCCGACATCAACGTCGAATTCACCGTGAACTCGCGCGTTCGCAAGTTCGAGGAAGGCTTCGACGTCTACATCCGGCGCGGCCAATTGAAGGACGAGCGGCTCGCGCACGAGATCATCTACGTCGATCGCTACATCGTCTGCGCGAGCCCCGATTACCTCGCCTCTGCCACGGCGCCGCTGGACGAACCCCGACATCTGCTCAACCATAATTGCCTCATCTACAAGTTCCCGCAGATCCGCAACACGTGGGACTTTCATTTCAACGGCCGCGTGATCTCGGTTCAGGTCGGCGGCAACATGATCTGCAACGACTACGATTGCGTGCTGCAGAGCGCCGTGCGCGGGCTGGGGATCGGCTGCCTCCCCAGCTATGTCGCGCAGGAGGAGGTCGCCGCGGGCCGCGTCGTGGAGTTGTTCCCGCATTCGATCATCGCGGAGCGCCCGATGCGCGCCTACTTCCTGAAAGACCCCTCCCCCAGGGTCAAATCGCTGCTGACCTTCCTCAAGCGCCGGTTCGCCGCGCACCTGCCAGCGGAGGACGACGCCGCGCCTGCGCCGCTTCTCAAGCTGGCCTGAACCTGCGAAGCGCCCGGAACCGTTCTTGCTTGCGCGCGATCGCATCACGCATCACCAGAGGTCATTCGTCTCCATGAGCATCAGCCACAACCTGAGGATCGATCCCGACCGCCTCTGGAACAGCCTGATGGAGATGGCGCGGATCGGCGGCACGCCGAAGGGCGGCTGCAACCGGCAGGCCCTCACGTCCGAAGATCGCGACGGACGCGCGCTCTTCAGGACATGGTGCGAGCAGGCCGGCATGCGCGTCAGCGTCGACGCGCTCGGCTCGATGTTCGCGCGCATGGAGGGGACGCAGGACCTGCCGCCCGTGCTCGTCGGCTCCCATCTCGACACGCAGCCGACCGGCGGCAAGTTCGACGGCGTGCTGGGCGTGCTGGCCGGACTCGAACTCGTCCGCGCGCTCGCCGACGCGGGCGTGCGCACGCGCCGCCCCATCGAGATCGTCAACTGGACGAACGAGGAAGGCTGCCGCTTCACGCCCGTGATGCTCGGCTCGGGCGTCTTCGCCGGCGTCTACACGATCGACGACGCGCTCGACGTGCGCGACGCCTCGGGGATTCGCCTGCGAGATGAACTCGCGCGCATGGAGCACGATTGCGCGCCCACGTCAGGCGGACGCGAGATCGCCGCCTACGTGGAGCTGCACATCGAGCAGGGTCCCGTGCTCGAGGACGAGGGCTGCGACATCGGCTTTGTCACCGGCGGCCAGGGCCATCGCTGGTATGACGGACTTGTGCGCGGGTTCGAGGCCCACGCGGGCACGACTCCCATGGGATCGCGTCGCGACGCGCTGCTGGCCGCCGCGCGCTTCACGGGCGAACTCAACGAGATCGCGCTGCGCCACGGGCCGGATGCGGTGGCGACCGTCGGGCGCATGGAGGTCTCGCCCAATTCGCGAAACGTCATTCCCGGCGAGGTGAAGCTGTCCGTGGATATTCGCCACCCGCGGCTCGACGCGCTCGAGGCCATGGACGCACAGGCGCGCGCGGCCTTCGCCAGATGCGTGGACGCCTGCGGCGCGGAGGGCGCGCTGACCTGCGTCTCCACCTGCGATCCGGTGGCTTTCGACGCCGGCGTTCTGGACATCATCCGCCGCGAAACGAAAACGCTCGGACTGCGGGGACGCGACATAGTGTCGGGCGCCGGGCACGACGCCTTCCACATGGCGAAGATCGCGCCCGCGGCGATGATCTTCACGCCATGCGTTGACGGCGTCAGCCACAACGAGGCAGAGGCGATCAGCGTCGAATGGGCGCGCGCTGGCGCGGACGTGCTGCTGCGAACGGTCCTTGCGCTCGCCGACAGGCCGTAGGGTGCCTGGCGCCGCGCGCGGGTTCTGCCGCCTCTCCTGCGCCCTTCGTCGGCGGAGATTGGAACACGCTTCCGCACCGGCCGGTTCTCCTCGCGCGCCGCCGTCGAGACGAAGCAGAAATGGATCCATCCAGTTCACGAAACGACCAGCCGGGCCTCAACACGGTCCTCAACCGCAACATCGGCGCGCTTCTCGAGAAGCGCCGCGCCGCCGAGGAGAATGCGACGCTGGAAGAGCGCATCGCGGAGGCGATCACCCGGTGGGCGGGCAGCATGCGCTTTGTCTACGTCCACGCGGCGGCGCTCGCGCTGTGGATCGCGTGGAACCTCGGCTGGCTTGGCCTCGCGCCCTTCGATCCGACCTTCGTGATCCTCGCCACGGCGGCCTCTGTCGAGGCGATCTTCCTCTCGACCTTCATCCTCATCAGCCAGAACAGGTCAATGGCCGCCGCCGAGCGCCGCGCCGAGCTCGACCTGCACGTCAGCCTGCTGACCGAGCATGAGGTGACGCGCGTGCTGCAGATGATTTCGATGGTGGCCGACCGGCTCGACATAGAAGTCCCGCAGGCCAAGGGCCTCGACGAACTCAAACGCGACATCGCGCCGGAGCAGGTGCTGGACAAGATCGAGCAGACGGGAAAGCGACAGGACCGGTAAGGCCGTGGCGAGCGACGTCCGGTGCAGAAGCGCCGACAAGGTTGCCGTCCGACGGGTTCGTGCGGCTCGCGTTCATCATTGGTCCGCGTGGTCCCATTCTGGTCAGTCGTTCGACGTGGTGGCAGGGCGTCGTGGTTTTAAGCCGGTCATGTAAACTTCAGGGTCAAGGCTCCATCACATAGGCGCCGGGAGCGGGGGCAAGCGGCGCAAGCGCCTTGCTCGGCGCACCCATTCCCGGTGGAGTAGCCTGGCCATTGCCCTGTGCTGTCAGCCAATCCGCCCAATCGGGCCACCATGAACCGGGCTTTGACTCTGTCTGCGCCAGCCAGGCATCGGGGCCGACGTAAAGCGCCCCGGCCGGCCGGTGCGAGATGCGGTAGTGGCGCCCCTTGTGACCCGGCTCGCTGAGGATGCCGGTGTTATGACCTCCTTTGGTCAGCACGAAGGTCAGATCGCAATCGGTGAACAACTGCGTCTTGTAGACAGACCGCCAGGGCGCGATGTGGTCTGTCTCCGTGGCAACCACGAACAGCGGCACGGACAGATCTTTCAGCGCGATCACCCGGCCCTCGACTGCGAACCGCCCCGCTGTCAGCCGGTTTTCGAGAAAGAGACCGCGCAGATATTGCGAATGCATCAGCGCAGGCATCCGCGTGGTGTCGGACAGCCAGACCCCGATATCGGTCGGCACATCCTCTCGCCCTAGAAAATAGCGCTGAACCGCACGGGTCCAGATCAGATCCTCGGCCCGGATGGTGGCAAAGGCGCGGGCCATCTGTGGGCGATCGAGATAGCCCTGTTCCCACATCAGATCTTCAAGAAAGGCGACCTGGCTCTCGTCAACGAACAACAGCAATTCGCCCGCTTCGGCGAAATCCACCTGTGCCGCCATCAGCGTGACCGAGGCGAGCCGTTCGTCGCCGTCGCGCGCCATGGCCGCCGCCGCAATCGCCAGGATCGTGCCGCCAAGGCAATAGCCGACGGCGTGAACAGGGGTGTCCGGCACGATCGCCGTCACCGCATTCAACGCGGCCAGCACGCCGCGTTTACGATAGTCCTCGAGCGACAGGTCGCGCTGGTCGGCGCGTCGGGTTGCGCCACGAGATCATGAAGACGGTGAAACCCTGCCCGACCAGATAGCGCACCATCGAGTTCCCGGGCGACAGATCGAGGATGTAGTATTTCATGATCCAGGCCGGAACGATCAGGATCGGGCGGGTGTGCACCTGCGGCGTCTGCGGCGCATACTGGATCAGTTCCATGAGGTCGTTGCGAAACACCACCTGACCCGGCGTGCAGGCCAGATCCTTGCCGATCTGGTAGCCCTCCGGCGGCGGATCACGCTGACCGGTCAACGTCTTCACGACATCATGCACAAAATGCGCCGCCCCTTCGGTCAGGTTGCTGCCGCCGGTCCTGACCGTCTCGGCGATGATCTCGGGGTTCAGGAAAGGAAAGTTTGAGGGCGACAGGACATCAAGCGTCTGGCGTGCGAGGAAGCGGGTGCGCTCGGCATCCTCGGGGCGCAGGCCTCGCATGGGTTCGGTCGCACCGTCCCACCAGTCCTGCACGGCAAGAAACCCCTGTTGCCATAGTTGGAATGGATACTTCTGCCAACCCGCGTAGTCGAAGCGATGGTCATGAGGCTTCGGTGCAAAGGGCAGACGAGTACCGGGGCTTGTCGTCAGAGCGATCACCTCCAGGAGGTTCCTGTGTGCGTGCTCGGCCAGTTCCACCTGGCGGCCGGGAGATTGCGCAAGATGCTGGGCCCAGTCGCTCCAAGCCTCGATAAAGGCATGAGGGGAGACCCCGCCACTAAGCCGCGCTATTGCGCCACGAGCCGCACGGTCGAAGTTTTGCTGCGGATGATCCTTCGGCGGCTCACGCGAGGGCGATATCACGGCGGGGAGCTGAGTCGCCGTCTGCGGGTTAGCAACGCTGCGTTGTTGCTCTGGAGTTTGGGTCATCGCTTCAACCCCAGCCGGATCTGCTTTTCGATCTCGATCAGCGCAAAGAAGGCGGCGCCGACGGCGACGATCAGAAGGCCGTCCATCAGCGGTACGGATTGTGTGCCGAGCACACGCCTGGAGCGGCGGCAGATAGGTGACGGCGAACTGGGCTGCGGTGATGACGATGACCACGGTCCAGACCACCCTGGTGCCGCGCGCCGCCGCCCAGGTCAGCGAGGTGCTGTGGATGTTGCGGATGAAGAACAGGTGGAAGATCTCCAGCACCACCAGCGTGTTCATCGCCATGGTCTGCGCCAGGGCCAGCGGATAGCCCTTGTCGATGGCATAGGTGAAGATGCCGAAGACCGCCGCCAGGAACAGCAGCGCCACCAGCACCACATGCCAGACGAGCTCGCCCGACAGGATCGGCGCGTCGCGCGGGCGCGGGGGGCCGGGCCATGGTGCCGGCCTCGGTCGGCTCGAACGCCAGCGCGATGCCCAGGGTGATGCCGGTGATCAGGTTGACCCAGAGGATCTGCACGGCCGTCACCGGCAGGACGAGGCCCACCAGAAGGGCCAGCACCACCACCATCGACTCGCCCGCATTGGTGGGCAGGGTCCAGCTGATGACCTTCTTGAGGTTGTCGTAGACCGTGCGTCCCTCGCGCACGGCCGCGGCGATCGAGGCGAAGTTGTCGTCGGCCAGCACCAGATCGGCGGCCTCCTTGGCGGCCTCGGAACCCTTCAGGCCCATGGCGATGCCGGCATCGGCGCGCTTCAGCGCGGGCGCGTCGTTCACGCCGTCGCCGGTCATCGCGACCGACAGGCCGTTCGCCTGCAGCGCGGTCACCAGGCGCAGCTTGTGTTCCGGGCTGGTGCGGGCGAAGACATCGACGCTTTCCACCTCCAGCGCCAGTTGCGCATCGTCGAGCTTGTCGAGATCGTCGCCGGTCAGCACGCGGTGCGGGTTCGCCAGCCCGATCTGCGCGGCGATGGCGGCGGCGGTGCCGGCATGGTCGCCGGTGATCATCTTGACCCGGATGCCTGCCGCCCGGCATTCGGCGACGGCGGCAATCGCCTCGGGGCGCGGCGGATCGATCAGGCCGACCAGGCCGAGGAACGGTCAGACTGCCCTCCAGCGTGGCCGCGTCGATTCTGTCGCCCGTCTCGGCGCGTTCGGCCAGCGCCAGCACCCGCAGCCCGCGCCGCGCCAGCGCCTCGGCCCGGTCATGCCAGCGCCCGTAATCGAGTCCCGCGCACATCCGCAGCACCCGCTCGGGCGCGCCCTTCACATGGATGACCGGCCGCAGGCCCTCGGTCAGCACCGCCATGAAGCGGTGGCGGCTGTCGAAGGGGATGGCGTCCAGCCGCCGCGCCGCGTGATCGCCCCCGACCTTGCCCGCAAAGGCCAGAAGCGCGCCCTCCATCGGGTCGCCCTCGACCGTCCACTGCCCGTCCCTGTGATGCAGGCCGCGTCGTTGCACAGCGCCGCCGCCCGGGCGAGCCGCGCAAGGTCGCCTGCGGGCGTGATCGCGCCTTCGGGCGCATAGCCTTCGCCCGCGACGACGAAGGTGCCCTCCGGCGTCTCGGCCGCGGCGACCACCATCTCGTTGCGGGTCAGCGTGCCGGTCTTGTCGGTGCAGATCACCGAGACCGAGCCGATCGCCTCGATCGCGGGCAGGCGGCGGACGATGGCGTTGCGCCGCGCCATGGCCTGCACGCCGATGGCGAGCGTGATGGTCATCACCGCGGGCAGGCCTTCGGGGATCGCCGCCACGGCGATGCCGACCACGGCCATGAACATCTCGCGAAAGTCGTGATGGCCGACGAAATAGCCGTAGACCAGCAGCAGGCCCGAGGCGAGCAGGATCAGGAACGACAGCCAGCGCGCGAAATGGTCCATCTGCGCGACGAGCGGCGTGGTCAGCTGCTCGACCCCCGCCAGAAGCCCGCCGATGCGCCCGATCTCGGTGCCTGCGCCGGTCGCCACCACCAGCCCGCGCGCGGTGCCTTGCGTGACCAGCGTGCCCGACCACAGCATCGACCGGCGGTCACCCAGCGGCGCATCTGCTGCGACCGGCTCGACGCGTCTTTTCGACCGGCACGGATTCGCCCGTGAGGATCGCCTCCTGCGCCGCGAGCCCCCGCGCCTCGAGCACCCGCAGGTCGGCGGGCACCTTGTCGCCGGCCTCCAGCAGCACGATGTCGCCGGGCACGAGGTCGGCGCCGTCGACGCGTCACCCGCCGCCCGTCGCGCAGGACGGCGGCGCGCGGCGCCAGCATGTCGCCGGATCGCCGCCATCGCCGCCTCGGCCTTGCCTTCCTGGATGAAGCCGATCACCGCATTGGCCAGCACCACGGCCAGGATCACCCCGGTATCGACCCAGTGCTGCAAGCCCGCCGTCACCACGGCGGCGCCGAGCAGCACGTAGATCAGCACGTTGTGGAACTGCGCCAGGAACCGCAGGACCGGCCCGCGCCCCCGCACCTCAGGCAGGCGGTTCGGCCCGTGCTCCGCCAGCCGCCGCGCCGCCTCTGCTCCGGTCAGGCCATGAGCCTGTGCATCGAGTGCCGCAAGGCAAGCATCTGCGGTCTTGGCATGGGGCTCAGCCAGCGTCATGTCATCGCGCCGTATGGCCAGCATCGATGACGGTCTCCGCTCCGGTGACGAGTTTCCTCCCATGCAGGCAAGTCGTACTCCCGCGCCAGGCAGGGTCGTCAGGCGCTGCCATGCGGCCGATTGGGCGTGGTGGCATGGACCTCAGCCTTGCCGACACTGAGGCGAGGACGCCCCATCATCTGGGGTCGCATCTTTGTTCGTGCGGGCGTTGGCTGCCCGGCCGGCGCCGCTGCGTGGCGCCGTTTCGCGCGCCCTGAGGAAGAGCTCAAGGTCGGTGTCAGCGATACGCCAACCCTTGCCGATGTCGATGGCGCGAAGCAACCCAATCTTGATCCATTGGCGCACCGTCGCTTCGGCAACCTCTAGCCGTTCGGCAAGCTCTTGCACGGTCTGGTACCGGTCATGAGGCATAAGCTTATCTCCGATAAAGTTTATTGAAGAATAGCTCAATCTGGTTCGGTTTAGTTGTTTCAGATCAAGGTCAGTTCGAATTTGCCGGGTAAATTCAGAGCTGAGGAACGCCTGCATTCGGACCTAGTGCACCGAAGTATCCTGGAGCAACCAATGCCAACTCGTGTCGCCTATATGCCCCTATCCACCTATCCCGAACCGGTCACGGACAGTGCGGTCCTAGCCGTCGCCCGGCTCGCGGCTGCGTTTGGGTTTGAGCTCCATGTCAGTGCGTTTTCCGTCGATGTTCCACATGTGCACTCGCCGCTGCTGGGAGGATTGCTTCTCGATGTCCCGGGACTCGTTCGAGCCGCCGAAGAAAAGAGCAAGGCAGAGTGCTTGCGCCTGAAGGGCCTTTTGGAGGGACCAACTGAGTTACGCGGTAGGATTCACTACACTACCCGTCAGGTTGTTATGGGCGCCGCGTTTGATGCGGCCGCAATCGAGGCTCGTTACTATGACGTTTCGGTGTTGCCTTGGTCTGACGAAACCGTTTTGACGCAAGATATGGCTGAGGCGGTTGTATTCGGGTCCGGTCGCCCGACGATCCTTGTGCCGCCTTCGGCTCCTCCCGCCAGTCTTCACCACGTCGCGATTGCTTGGGATGAAAGCCGCGTTGCCGCCCGCGCACTTGGCGACGCCCTATCGCTCCTGCCGGAGGGCGGTCGCGTCTCGGTGGTGACGGTGCAGGATGACAAGCCCTTGGGTGGGTCTGATATTGCCGGGTCGCTTGCGGTCTCGCTCCAAATGCGAGGGTTCAAGGCCAAGCCCTGCAGCATCAGTCTTGGTGGCAAGACCATTGCCGAGGCTTTGCAGGAAGCGGCCATGAAGGAGGGTGCTCAACTCCTGGCGATGGGAGGTTTCGGTCATTCCCGCCTGCGTGACTTCGTGCTGGGCGGCGCGACAAAGGGCGTTCTCACTGATTTACGTTTGCCCGCCTTGCTTTCTCATTGAACTGTCTCATGTAATGGCGCTCTGCGTCGGTAGCCGCGCTTCTGCGACGCACTTTTTTGGTTGTCGTACTTCGTTGACTTCTCCCATTCGCAAATTCTTTGAAGCACAGCACGCGCGCTGCAACCGGGAAGTAACTAAGATGCCTAAAATGAAAGCTGCTGTCTTTGTTGAGCCTGGCCGCATTGTGCTTCAAGACAAGCCTATTCCCGATGTGGGACCGCTCGATGCGCTCGTTCGGATCACAACGACTACGATATGCGGAACGGACGTGCACATTCTGAAGGGCGAGTACCCTGTCGCTCGCGGACTGACTATCGGGCACGAGCCTGTCGGCATAATTGAGAAACTTGGCCCGGCGGTGAAGGGCTACAAGGAAGGCCAACGCGTTATAGCTGGAGCGATCTGCACATCAGGACACAGTCACGCAGCCTTGTGTGGCTGCCACGCGCAGGATGGTCCCGGGACCAAGCATGGCTGGGCTCCGATGGGCGGATGGAAATTCGGCAATACGATTGATGGCGCCCAGGCTGAATACGTCCTCGTTCCGGACGCCATGGCGAACTTGGCTCCAGTGCCCGATGGCTTGACGGACGAGCAGGTGCTCATGTGCCCTGACATCATGTCCACCGGCTTGTCTGGCGCGGAGAGCGGCGGCATCCGCATTGGTGACACGGTTGCGGTGTTCGCCCAGGGTCCGATTGGGCTCTGCGCTACTGCCGGTGCGCGGCTCATGGGCGCAACAACGATCATTGCGGTTGATAGTCTTCCCGCCCGGATGGAAATGGCCCGGAGAATGGGCGCTGATCACGTTATCGACTTTACGCAGTCAGATCCGGTTTCGGAGATCATGCGTCTGACGGACGGGCGTGGCGTCGATGTATCAATTGAGGCTCTTGGGCGGCAGGAGACGTTTGAGGGCGCGTTGCGCGTGCTTAGACCGGGCGGAACTCTCTCGTCCCTTGGCGTATACTCGCAGGACATCAAAATTCCACTTGGGCCATTTCTGGCAGGATTGGGCGATCACACGATAAGAACGACCCTTTGTCCGGGTGGAAAGGAACGGATGCGCCGCCTGATGGACGTGATCGCATCGGGTCGAATTGATGCGCGCCCTCTTGTGACACATCGCTATAAGCTCGACGAAATCGAGGAAGCCTATGAACTGTTCGCGAATCAGCGCGACGGCGTCCTGAAGGTTGCGATTACGCCGTGACGTGTCGGCGCTGCTAAAGAGCAGGACAGACATGATCAAAGAACGAGCGGCTATCGTGAGATCATGTCGCCATTATCTCAGCCGCTCGTTCCGCCTGTCGTCAAATGGCTCCAGAACTTGATTTGGTGCCCCTGGCCGGGATCGAACCAGCACTCCTTGCGGAACTCGATTTTGAGTCGAGCGCGTCTACCAATTCCGCCACAGGGGCCCGCTGTCGCGGCGGCCGGATCATAGACAAGCCGCCGCAGGGGTCAACACGCTGGGAAAGTGAGCGGCTCTGCTTGCCCGGCACTCTCAATAATTGTGCTTCGATCCGAAATCCGGCCTGCTTTCCGACAGGTAGGACACGATGATGGAATCCCGCACCACGCTCGCGCCGGTGATCAGCTCGCGACCGTGCCAGCTCCGGCGCCCGGGCAGATCGTTCACGGCGAACGTGCCGGCGCTGTTGGGCAGGAATGGAAAGCGGCCGACCTCCTCGAAGCGATTCCCGAACAGGCGGTTTACGAATTGCTTCTCGCGGTACAGCGAGGTGCCGAGATCGGTGGGATGGCCCTCGTCGGCAAGGTAGAACATCATCGTGACGACGCGGGGCTGGCCGTCTGGATGGGGCTTCAGCTTGTAATCCTCGAAGTCACGCACAAGAAGCACCGAGGGGAACGAATCGCGGTTGATGACCTCGTCCGGCGCGCAGTTCAGCCGCAGGGCAATGTCCCCCTTCAGCGCCCCGTATACCGCCTGCTGGACCTCGCGCGACAAGAGCGCGGCCGTGACGTCCTCCCAGATCGGGCGAATGGCCTCGGGCACGCACGTCATCTCGCCATCTGACAGGGCGAGCCTGTCGCGGGTGGACTGGCCGGCGGCGTTCTTCCAGCGCTTGATGTTGATGGGCTTGTAGCAATCGCGGGCGGGCATGCTGCGCCGAATCTCGGCGTAAACGTCATCGGGAAAGGCGCCGGTCACATGAAAATGCTGGAAAGGCTCGTCCACCACGCCGCAAGCGCGCACGCGCGCGGCAAGGTGGCTGGCGATTCGACTGGCGCGCTCGGTGCGCTGTTCGAGAAGGATTTCGCTCATGACGACCCTCGTTTGCTCGCGGCGGTCTCCGGCTCACGCTCGCGGCGTGAAAAGCCCGTTGAATGCGATCTCATCGAGGGAAGCGCCGGCATCGAGCCTGCGCTTCCACTTGCCGACGGGGTGGGTTTCCGTGAGGCGGTAGCCGCAACTGGCCAGGAACTCGGTCTGCTCCTGATATTCGCCTTGCTGAATCTCGATCAGCAGTCCGCGCGGGCGCCTCGCGGAGCGCAACAGCTTCTCCATCCCGCGCGTGATCGGGATCTCGATGCCGTCCGTGTCGATCTTGATGAGGTCGGGGGAGCGGATGACGCCCTTCTCGACCATCGAGTTCGATCGTCATCGCCGCCTTGAGTTCGGCGCCGACGGTGCGCTCCATCGCGGGCCCGCCCTCGACCGCGAGTTGGCTGCCGGATGCGCCCGAGCGCCAGCGCTTGTATTTGAAGGGGACGAAGCCGTCTGCGCCCGACGCCGCGATCGACAGGACGGACACCCGGTCACCGATGTCGTTGGCGCTGATGTTCTGCAAGAGCTGGGCGGCGTTGGGCAGGTGCGGCTCGCAGGCGTAGACATGGCCGTCGGGCCCGATGTGGCGGGCGGCGAAAATCGAGAAAATCCCGATATTGGCGCCAATATCGAGGAAAACGTCCGAGGGACGCAGGGCGTCGCGCAGCCACGCGATCGTCTGGGGCTCCTTGTCCAGGAACAGGCGCCCGCGCTGGTAGGCCTCGAATGAATTCAGCCTCGAAACGGTAGGACAGGCCGTCCTTGGGGTCCCTTACGCCGGGCGAGAGCCGCATGAGATTGCGCAAATCGTACCAGTGACGCGCGGGCAACCAGCGCAGCTTCCGAAGCTTTTGCAGAAACTCCACACCGGGCCTCTAAGTCTCGCGATCCCCACGGCGCGTCGGCGGGTGATATCAAAGAGGCCAACAAAGTAAAGTAATACGGTGGTTTAGCTGTAACTTAAGGCCAAGGTTCGCTGGGGTCCTTTCGCGGCTTCGCCTGCACAGCGCCCTTGATAGGGCCTATCCCCCCATGATATTGCGCCTTCGACCATCGGGCCGTCTGGCGCGATCGCCTCGCGGAGAGGTGGCAGAGTGGTCGAATGCGTCGCACTCGAAATGCGAAGTACGGGCAACCGTACCGGGGGTTCGAATCCCTCCCTCTCCGCCACTATGCCTGAGTTTTGCGAATAAAATCAGTTATTTAAATGGGCTGACCTGTGGCGGTCCCCAAAATAGTCCCCAAAGGTGGCGCGGATTGGCGCGAATTTCCACGTACAACGTGCATTGCGCCCGTCATGGATTCCCAGCGGGTTTTGATTTCTTGATTATCAATCAAAGCGCGGACGCTGCCGAATTTTCTCGGGCAGGTTCGCACGCGCCATCGGACGTAACTTTCCGCCGCGCCCGGGGCCGGTCAGTGACCAACTCAGGCGTTTACAATCCGACGACTCGTGAAAGGCACCGTCCATAGACTGAGGGCCACCGATGGCCCGGACAGTTCGCCGTTAAGCGCTGAAGAGTGTCCGTTAAGTGCTCGTCCCCGTGGTCCTCCAGGACGCGCTTAACGTGATATTTTCCGCGCCTCTCGCAGCGGTCGCAAGTCACTTCGATAACGTAGTGCCTGCTCTTGATGAGGTCAGTTATGGTGGCTGCGCCCTTGCGTTGCATTATGGCTTCCTCACCTGACGCTCGGCCCTATGCCGGTATCCGGGATGAACACAACGCAAGCATTTTTGAGTGCTCGTTGAAGAGAGGCAAGTCCTAATCTTTGTGGCACCCACCACCCGCCTCAAGCTCAGCGCCTGTGAGCAGCGGCTAGATAGCAGCGGCTTCTGTGCGGGTCTGATCTGCGAAAGGGAAGGCGCGCCGCTGTTTCAAATGCGAGGGGAGCCGAGATAACCCGGCTCCCGCACTTAGATCAGACACAGCTGCATTTAGAGCCCTGGCAATAGTAACGTTTTCCGGGCGGGCAACTGGCCGCGTAGGCCGAAGCAGAAACAATGGAGATGGTGAAGGCTGCAGTTAAGACCATGAGTATGCTTTTAATCATGGAGTTCGCTCCTTTTTTAGCACGTGATTGAACAAGGATGCACTTAGGAGCGTAATTTTGTGCGCCATATTGTCAAGCATGGCAGATCGCGTTGCGGCTCCAAAACCGTAAGCACGCGGCCATCCCGGCAGGAATAGTCAGAAGGCGGTCTGGCAACCGCGTAACCAAGCTGTAAGTATGTAGTGCGTTTTCGCACATTAGTACCCGATGAACATGCTACCCGTATGGCAACGCGATTTCAGATCGACCGCGTTAAGGCCAGCCAAGGAATGCACGCCCCCTGCGCTGGCCCTTCTTTCGTGTGCTTGGGGAAGACAGCAATGTTTATCGACCACTTTGTAATGGCGGTTGTGGCGCTGTCACTCGCAACGGGAATTGCCTTGTGGCAAACCTTCGTGGGTGAGTAGCTAAGGCTATTGAGGTCAGAACGCCGCCATCGAGGTCGCGCGCTACCGCTTGGCAGAGTTTCCCCTTCTCGAAATCTGTGTAAGCATGGTTGAATGCCGCCGAGACTTAGGCCATGCGCCGATCTTTCGATCCAAAACCGACCATCACTTTAGGGCTCATGTTTTGCTTGGCCTTGACGAGCTTTTCAGCCGTTGGTCGCGCCCAATCGTTATTTGACCAACTATATGGTCGCAACAGCAGCGAACATTCTGACCGTGGCGAGCCTTACCAGCAAGGTGAAGACGCTTCCTATCTGGCCTCCCAAACCCTTTGGCAAAGCGAGCGCGTAAGGGCACTTGCGGCGACCTACGGCATTGAAGCGGCGCTTGCCGAAGATCAGACCATAAGGTCCGGCGACATCATATCCACGTCCAGAGGCCTTATGGTTTTCGTCGTATCTCGGAAGCCAAACGGAGAGCACGCCGGGGCTCTGGTCCCGCTGAGCAAGTCACCCCTGCGGACCCAACGCAGGCTCCAGACACTCGATGAGTCGGTGCGCCGCGACTCGCGGGCTCCACAGTAGAGGCGTGTTGCTGAACAGCGAGTTATGTCTCGCGAACCTGCATGTGAGACGGCCTACCGCCTCCCATCCAACCTGCCGCATGGGCCTTGAGGTCGGCAGGTAGTAAGCGCGACTCACCCACCTTCACGAAAGCCGAGCCTAACAGGTGCCGATGTGGATGGGGGCCACTAGAGGGAGGGTTATTTCGTCCAGCAGCCCCCATAGGGGCCGGAAAGAGGGCCCCCGGTATTTCAACTCACCTCGCCCCCTGCAGTTGCAGAGCACTCACGGCCACTTCCCGGCGACGCGGGCCAGTGTTGTCCCCCAATTCGCGCTTGGCTCCATCAGCGGCCATGCCGCAGGGCCGTCGCCGAAGTGATCCGCTCGCTTGAGCCACCGGTATAAGAGGAGCAGGACCTAGTGCGCCTGCCCACTCTGACCGGAAGGGCTTGCTCATGACCGCTTTACCCCCGGCTCCTCGTGAACGTTAATGGCCGGACGTTTGTCTGGCGCTTCCGCGAGGAATTTCAGCTTCGTGCATACGAGTTGATTCTGAAGCGAAGGGAAATCCAGTTCCGCGAGCAGTGGGCTGCTTTGCCTGACCGGGCCCTTTTCACAACCGAAACAGAAATTGCAAGGGACCTGGCAAGTTCGCGAATTTAGCGAACCGCAGCCTAGCCCTGGCGATACGCAATCGGTTTTACAGGTTCACGAGGTCGTGAGTGCGCGAGCACGCGAATGGGCACTCGCGCACCCTTTTATCTGATCACGCCGCGATTTGTTTCGTTTGAGGTTCTTGTATGCGTTACGCGCGGTTCCCAAAATGAGAGAAGAACAAATCCGATAGTTGGCGCACCAACGATCCAAATGAACATAATAAGACCAGTGTTCTCGCCCATCGTCGTTCTCCATTTTGACGGCAAAGCCGATTGACGCAAATCCGAGGTACTAGCCGAAGTTCCGCAGGCGGCGTCTCGCTGTGGGCGGGGTCACCGAAACCTCCTTGGCTCTTGATCGCCGGTAAAAAGGGTGAAAGCGTGAGGGGGCCCTATCCCTGGGTGGCGAGGTCCAGCCTCGCCTGCCCCTCTCACCGGCCGGGTAGGTGCAGCCCAACTGGCCCGCCCGGCCGGTGGTTACCCTCGCTGCTCGATTGATGCGAGGCGCAGGCCTGCTCAACCACCGCCGTAAGCAATGACTGCCCTGCCCGAATCGGTTTCTCTAGCCTAATGGTACGACGCCGAGCGCGGGACAAAGATGGGACGCCAATTGAGCCGATGACGCTCGCCAATATGCGGGCGCTGGGCGTTCAGTCTGTAATGGCGATCTGCGAGGAAGTCCTGTGCGGCCATAGCGCCATTCTCAGCGCCGTCGCCCTGCCCGACGCCCTCCCAGTGCCGGACATAGCCGTGCGGCTGAGTCCCCAAAACGGTCCCCAAATTTAGCACGGCTTGGGGCGGATTGGAACGGACGGGATTGGACAGATTGTTTTCTAAATCCCTCTATTTTAGTAATCTTCCAGCCCAGCACCGGACGTTGATGAACATCAATATGACGGACTCCCTCTCCGCCATTTCGCCTGCTTCTGTGGAACTCCTGACCGTGCCCGCAAGATCCCGCAAGACCGCGAACGGCGTGAAGCACGCCAAATCCAACCTTCCCTCAAAGGTTTGCGCCGCGTGCGGGCGGCCGTTCACATGGCGGCGCAAATGGGCCCGCGACTGGGAGAACGTGCGCTACTGTTCCGACCGCTGCGGCAATCGTCGCTGAACCGCTTGCGCATTCTTGACCGTTTGGTACAACTTGTACCGTTCAGTACAGGAGCGCGCTTGTGAGCAGACCCCCTTTCCCGCCATTTTCGATGGAAACCGCCGCGCAGAAGGCGCGAATGGCCGAGGACGCCTGGAATTCGCGCGATCCCGAAAAGGTCTCGCTCGCCTATACGCCCGACAGCGCCTGGCGGAACCGCGCGGAATTCTTCTCCGGCCGGCCGGCGATAATCGAATTCCTGCAGCGTAAATGGGCGAAGGAGATCGAGTACCGGCTGATCAAGGAAGTCTGGACCGCGGGCGGAAATCGCATCGCGGTGCGCTTCGCCTATGAATGGCGCGACGACAGCAACAACTGGTTCCGCTCCTATGGAAACGAGAACTGGGAGTTCGACGAGCACGGCCTGATGCGCCGCCGGGTCGCGAGCATCAACGACCAGCCCATCGCCGAGGCGGATCGCAAGTTCCGCTGGCCAGCGGGCCGTCGCCCGGACGACCACCCGGGGCTGACCGAACTGGGGCTGTGATGACGCGCCCGCTCGCAACCCGTTCGCAGATCGTTCCAATTCTGGCGGAGGTGTTCCGCGAGCGCGGTTTCGAGGGGGCGAGCCTGGCGGCCATCAGCAAGGCGACGGGCCTTGGCAAGGGCAGCCTTTATCATTTCTTCCCGGCCGGGAAGGAGGAGATGGCGAACGCCGTCTTCGACGAGATCGGCGCGTGGTTCGAGCGGGAGGTGTTCGCGCCGCTCGCCTCGGGCGCGCCGGACGCGATCGAGGCCATGTTCGACGCGGTGCAGGCCTATTTCAGGTCCGGGCGCCGCGTGTGCCTCATCGGCGCGTTCGCGCTCGACGAATCCCGAAACATCTTCGCCGGCAAGATCGCGGCCTATTTCGCCCGCTGGGTCGATGCGCTGGCGCTCGCCCTGTCCGCAAGAGGCTACGGGCGCAAGAAAGCCCGCGCGCGATCCGAGGAAATCGTCTCCGGCGTCCAGGGCGCCATCGTGCTGGCCCGGGCGCTGGATGATTCCGGCCAGTTCGAGCGCGCCATCGAGCGCCTGCGCAAGCGCGCCAGACCTGTCGAGGCCTGACATTGCCGCCCTCGGGACTTGCAGCTTGCCGCCTCGGCGCAGTCGCTATATTCATATGGATATAGCGAAGGAGGCCTCGTCATGTTGTGCATTGCCGCAGGCGCCGGGCGCATACTTGCACGTACCCTGATGGCGGCCGGGCTCACCCTGCTTGCGGGCGCCGCTCCTGGCGCACGGCAAGCCCTCGCGCAGGGCGGAGGGCTCGTCGTGTTCGCCGCCGCGAGCCTCAAGAATGCGCTCGACGACACCGGCGCGGACTTCGCGAAACAGACGGGCAAGCCGCCCCCGCGCATTTCATATGCGGGAACCCCCGCCCTCGCCCGCCAGATCGAGCAGGGCGCACCGGCCGATGTGTTCATCTCCGCCGATGCGGACTGGATGACCTATCTCGAGGGCAAGCGGTTGATCCGCGCCGAAAGCCGCGTCGATCTGCTGGGCAATTCCATCGTGGTGGTCGCGCCCGCTTCAGCGAACATCGACCTGCCCGTCATCTCTGCGGAGAGCCTGACGCGCGCGCTGCGCGGCGGCCGCCTCGCGCTCGCAGACGTCAATTCCGTGCCCGGCCGGGCGATACGCAAAGGCGGCGCTCGAAAAGCTGGGCGCATGGGACGCGCTGAAGGGGCGACTCGCGCAGAGCGAGAACGTGCGCGCCGCGCTCGTCTTCGTGGCGCGCGGCGAGGCGCCGCTGGGCGTCGTCTACCGCACCGACGCCATCGCCGAACCGCGCGTGAAGATCGTCGCCGCGCTGCCGCAGGACACCCATCCGCCAATCATCTATCCTGCCGCCGTGACGAGCGCATCAAGACATCCCGACGCGACCGCTTTCCTCGCCTGGCTGCGCGGACCGCAGGCGCGCGCCACGTTCGAGACCCACGGCTTTCTTCCGCTCCAGAACACGGCGCGCTGAAACGCATGGGCAGCACCTGGCTCAGCGCGGAGGAATGGGACGCGGTTCGCCTGAGCATTCAGGTCGCGAGCGTCGCCGCCGCCGCCAGCCTTCCGCTCGCCATCGCCATCGCGTTTCTTCTCGCGCGCGTGAATTTCTGGGGCCGGTCGGCGCTCGACGCGCTGGTGCATCTTCCGCTCATCCTGCCGCCCGTCGTGACGGGATACCTGCTGCTGCTGACCTTCGGCCGCAACGCGCCGGTCGGCTCGTTCCTCGCCGAGCAATTCGGAATCGTGTTCTCGTTCCGCTGGACGGGCGCGGCGCTCGCCTGCGCGGTGATGGGCTTTCCGCTCATGGTGCGCGCCATCAGGCTTTCGATCGAAGCCGTGGACAGGAAGCTCGAAGAGGCCGCGGGCGCGCTGGGCGCGAGTCCCGCAATCGTTTTCCTGACGGTGACCCTTCCGCTCATTCTCCCGGGACTCCTTGCGGGCGTAATCCTTTCCTTCGCCAAGGCCATGGGCGAGTTCGGCGCGACGATCACGTTCGTGTCCAACATCCCCGGCGAAACGCAGACCCTGCCGTCGGCAATTTACGCGTTCACGCAGGTTCCCGGCGGCGACGCCGGCGCGATCCGGCTGACGATCGTTTCGATCGTGATCTCTGTCGGCGCGCTGCTGGCGTCCGAAGCCCTCGCGCGCCGCGTCGCCCGCAGGATGTCGGCGTGATGGGAATCTCGATCGACATCGATCATCGGCTCGGAGACTTTCACCTGAGCGCGAGCTTTGCGTGCGAGGGCCGCCTGACGGCGCTGTTCGGCCAGTCCGGCTCGGGGAAGACGTCCATCGTCAATGCGATCGCGGGCCTCCTGCGTCCCGCGCGCGCGACAATCGTGGTGGACGGCGTGACGTTGTCGGACACGCGCTCGGGTCTCTTCGTGCCGACGCACCGCAGGCATATCGGCTACGTGTTCCAGGAAGCGCGCTTGTTCCCGCACATGAACGTGCAGCAGAATCTGCTCTATTCGCAATGGTTCGGCGGCCGCAAGGCGAGTCCCGGCGCAAGCTTCGAGACCGTCGTCGACATGCTCGGCGTCGGTCCCATCCTGCGCCGGTATCCATCGCACCTGTCCGGCGGCGAGAAGCAGCGCGTCGCCATCGGGCGGGCGCTTCTCTCCCATCCGCGTCTCTTGCTGATGGATGAACCGCTCGCTTCGCTCGACGATGCGCGCAAGCAGGAAATCCTGCCGTATATCGAGCGCCTGCGCGATGAGGCGGGCATCCCCATCATCTACGTCTCGCATTCGCCGGCCGAGGTCGGTCGCCTCGCCGATTTCGTCGTGATGCTGGAGGCGGGCCGCGTTTCCTTCGCCGGCGCCCCGCAGCAGGCGCTGGCGCTTTCGCCCGCGGGAGACCGTTTCGCCGACATGACCATCCTCGACGTGCGCGGCGCCGAAAAAAAACCCGGCGGCATGATCGTCCTGCACACCGACGCGGGGCCCATTCTCGCGCCCGCGAAAGGCGACCGGACCCCCTCGCAAATCGGCGTGAGAACCTCGGACATCATCCTCAGTCTGGAGCCAGGCGCGCGCACCAGCGCGATGAACGTGCTCGAAGGCCGCATGCTGTCGGCGACGCCCCATGACGAGGCGACGAGCCGTGTGCGCGTGCGCGTGCGCGAAGCGGAATTTCTCGCGACCGCGCCGCAGGCGTACCTGCGCGACAACGATGTGCGCGAAGGCGCTGCGCTTTATCTTCTCGTCACCGACGTCGTCTTCCTCTGACGCAGACGCGCCAGGCCCGGAGTCCGGCTGCATGGCTAGAGCATCGGGCGTCCGCCAGTGACCGGCAGGACAGCCCCTGTCACGTAGCTGGAATCATCGCACGCCAGGTAGACATAGGCTGGCGCGAGTTCGGCCGGCTGGGCGGGACGGCCGAGCGGCGTGTTCTCGCCGAACGACTCGACTTTCTTCGATGGCATCGTGGACGGGATGAGCGGCGTCCATACCGGACCGGGCGCGACGGCGTTCACGCGCACGCCCTTGTCCGCCACGAGCTGCGCCAGCCCAGCGGTGAAATTGGCGATGGCGCCTTTCGTGGTTGCGTACGGGAGCAGCGCGGGACTGGGATCCTTCGCGTTGATGGACGATGAATTCACGATGGTCGCGCCCGGCTTCATGTGACGCAACGCCTCGCGGCTGAGATAGAAGAACGAGTGAATGTTTGTGCGGAAGGTCTTGTCCCATTCTTCGGGCGTGATCTCGTCGATGCTCTCGAAGCTCATCTGGTAGGCTGCGTTGTTCACGAGAACGTCGAGCCGCCCGAACGCCTCGATCGCCTTCTCCACGAGCGCGCGGCAATGGGCGGGATCGCCGATGTCGCCGGGAACGAGGATCGCCTTGCGGCCGGCCTCCTCGACCCAGCGCGCGGTTTCGCGGGCGTCATCCTGTTCGCTCAGATACGAGATCAGCACATCCGCGCCTTCCCGGGCGAAGGCGATCGCGACCGCCCGGCCTATGCCGGAGTCACCGCCCGTGATCAGCGCCGCGCGACCGGCCATCTTGCCGCTGCCGCGATAGCTCCGCTCCCCGTGGTCGGGCGTCGGACTCATGGCCGACGTCTCGCCGGGCGGCGATTGCTGCTGGGGTGGAATGTCGGGATTGCGGTCCTTTTCGGACGTGTCGGTCTGCATCGCGGCCCTCTCCTCATCCGGTCGGAAACAACCGGGACCGGGCCGCCGCGTTCCCCTGTGCGGGTCACAACCGGTCTCTGCGCGGAACTCTTCGCGCGACCCCGCGCGCCGCGCGGAACTCTTGGCGCTCAGCTTCGTTCCAGAAGTTGCGGCGAATGCGTTCGGCGGCGAGGACAGCCCTGGACGCGCAAGTCCGGCTTGTCAGGCCGGCCCATGGACGCACAGGAGTCACCGACATGGAACAGAAGAGCGCTCAGGAACTGCGTGCCTTTGCTGAAGTCTCGTCCAATCCCCCGCCCCCGCTCGGTCGAAAGGAGCGACTGGAACGCTGGGCCGATCTCCTCGACCGCGATCCGCAACGCCGGATCAACCTGGTCCGCGAACTCGAATTCGCCACACGCGCTGCGCAGGCCGAGATGCGCGCCGACGAGTCCGCTCTCTCCGTCGCCTACGACGACCCTCTGTTCCGCTCCATGGGCCTCAGGAGCGACCGCGTCGGCGACGGCAAGGCGTTCTTCGGTTTGACCGATGCGCAGGCGCATCGTCTGCTGTGCTCCTGCATGCACGGCATGTCGATGCGTGCGGGAGATGCGGCCCGGATGGTCAGAACCGTCGCGGACCCGCTGCCGGCGACGATCGCCCGCGGCCTCGTGATCACGGCCGTGTGCGCGGCGCCGGCGCTGATCTTCATGTTCGGCTGAGGCGTTCTTCGCGACCGGCGCCTCGCGCCGGTCGCCGCATCATTTCTGCCGGTCCGCCTCGCCGGTGAACGCGCCGGGCGAGGGCAGTTCGCTGAAGGCGGAGGCGATTTCCGTATGCAACCGGCCGAGCCAGGCCTCGGCTGCGGTCGCGCGGCCTTCGGAAGCGCGGAGCTGGTCCTGCGTGCGTTCGAAAGCGCCGCGCATTTCGTCGAGCGCGCGCTGGAGCCGCTGCCGCTCCTCGAACTCCGTATGCAATTGCGCCTGCAATTGCTGGATCGATTCTTCCTGGGCGGCGCTCTTGTTGTCGAGCTCGCGGATGACGCTGTCGGCGGTTGCGAGCTGGGACCGGTGGTATTCGATCTCCTGCTGGGCGAATGCTTCGACTTCGCGGCAGCGCGTACGCATTTTCTCGAGCGCCTCGGAAGCCGCGCGCACGAGTTCGAGCGCAGCATTGAACGGTGCTGGCTGGTCGGGCTCGGCAGGGGCGTCGCCGTCCGGAGCAGCCTTGACGGCGTGCAGACGCGGCAACACGGCGCGGCCCTGACGTTTGGCTTCTTCTTCGCCGGAAACCGTCTCGGGCGATTCGTCGTGTCGGGAGCTTTCGACCACGGACATTTTTCCTCTTCCCCGATTTGCGTTGGCAAACGGCGTCGGGAACAGGCGGCCCGGCCCTTTCATGGAAAGGGTCGGGCGCATTCCCAGCGCCGGTGGTTGGGAAGAGTTTAAACGCATCATTTTCGCTGCGCCAGCCCTGTCAGAAGCTAAGCCACAGGAAATCAACATCTTATGAGGGAACAACCTGAGCTTTGAGCGCCGGCCGGCCCATGCGCGGTCTAGAAGCCGATGTAGACCCGCGGCCGGCGGCGATAGACGACGGGACGCGAGTAATAGACCGGGCGCGCGTAATAGACCGGGCGGCGGCGAACGACCGCGCGGCGGCGGACCACGACGCGACGGCGCACGACGACGCGGCGGCGAACGTACCGGCGCCTCTGGGCCTCTTCAGCCCCCTCCGCCGGCAGGTCGGCAACGTCGGGAATCGGCGGGGCGACTGGCGCGATTGCCGCCGGGGCGGCTTCCGCCGGACCGGAAGGCAGCGCCGCCAAAGCAGCCAAGCCAAGCAAAGAACAAAAGAAATTGCGTCTGTTCATATCCATTTTCTCCTAGCGACAGCTTGATCATAGCCATTAGGAGAGACTGTTGGAACGTCAGATTGCGAATCGGCCCGCGTTGCGCGCGCCGAGCACGGCGATCGAGGCGATCGCGAGCGACACGACGGCGTTCCACCCCGCCAGCGACAGCCCGAAAATCCTGATCGCGACCTCGTCGCAGCGTACGAGCGTCGTGCCCTGCATTTGCCGGAGGAAATCGTTCATGTCCGCCGCCTTCTGGGTGGCGGATCCGGTGCAGCCTGCGGGCCCGGGCCAGAAGCCCCACTCGACCCCCGCATGCCAGGCGCCGAATATGGCGCTCCCGGCGAAAATGAGCGCGACCGCCCACAGCAGCCAGCCTCCGATCCTCGGATGCACGGCGCCCGCCGCCGCGGCGGCCACAGCCGCGGGAACGCCGATGTAATAGGCCCAGCGCTGCTGCAGGCAGAGTTCGCACGGCGCGAAGCCGAAGTACTCGAAGATCCACGCCCCTGCGATGGTCGCCGCTGCGATGGCCGCGGCGAGCCCTCCGGCCCTCGCCGGCGAAAGGCGCGGCCGGGAGCCCACTGCGAGCGCGTCAACCTTCTCGATCATTCCGAAGGGCTCCTCAGAAGAGCTTGGCCGCGGCCCAGACGCCGCCGGCGGCCAGCACGAGCACCAAGCCTACGAACAGGGGGAAGTGCTTGTCTATCAGCGGCCGGAGCTTGTCGCCCCATGCGTTCAGCGCCGCCGCCAGCATGAAGAAGCGCGCGCCGCGCGTGATCACCGAGAGCAGGATGAACAACCACAGGTCATAGCCCAGAAGCCCGCTGACGATGGTGACGAGCTTGAACGGGATCGGCGTGAGCCCCTTCACCAGGATGAAGGCCCAGCCCCATTGCCCGTAGAACTCCCGCAGCGCTTCGACCTTCTGCCCGTAGCCGTACAGGTTGATCAGCCAGGCGCCGACGCTGTCGTAAAGCAGATAGCCGATCGCATAGCCGAGCACGCCGCCCAGCACCGACGCGACCGTGCACACGAACGCGAACCACCATGCGCTTTTGGGCTTCGCCAGCGCCATCGGCACGAGCACGACATCCGGCGGGATGGGAAAGAACGAACTCTCCGCAAACGACACGGCCGCGAGCGCAGGCACGGCCCGCGGGCTGGCGGCAAGCGAGAGCGTCCATTGGTAAAGGCCGCGCATGAATGGCTCTTTTCGTCCCTGTCGCTGCTGGCGCGGCGGGCTGAACTTGTCGAACAGGCAGGCGGCAGGCAATAGCACCCACATCAAGGCGCCGGCAAGGAAGCCATTTGTCTGGTAACCTGCGGCGCTCGCGCAGGTGCGCCGGCAGGGAGTCGAACATGAGCGGAGCGCGCCTGCGCTTTTCGGCGAACATTTCGATGCTGTTTTGCGAACGCCCCTTCATGGAGCGGATCGGTGCCGCGGCCATCGCCGGGTTCGATGCGGTTGAATGTCATTTTCCCTACGAACTCGACCGGAGCGAGATTCGCGCCCGCCTCGACGATTGCGGTCTCGTGATGAACGGGATCAACACATCTCCCGGAAACGCGAACGAGTTCGGCCTCGCGGCCATGCCCGGCCGCGAAGACGATTTCGCGCGCGCCATGGAACAGGCGCTCGCATGGGCGGACGCGCTCGGCGCTTCGACGATCCACGTCATGGCGGGCTGCCCCGCGCCGCAGGACCGCGCATGGGCGCTCGACACCTATCTGCACAATCTGGAGCGCGCCTGCGCGATGGCGAAAGGCGCGCCCGTCACGCTCCTCATCGAGCCGATCAACAAGTATGACCGCCCCGGATATTTTCTGTCGCGCTCGGATGAGGCCGCCGACATCGTCGCCGATCTTCGCGCGCGAAATCTCAAGATGATGTTCGACATCTATCACGTGCAGATCATGGAAGGCGACCTGCTGCGCCGGCTCGAACGGCATCGCGACGTGATCGGCCATATCCAGTTCGCCTCCGTTCCGCACCGGCGCGAGCCGGACGAAGGAGAGGTCGCGTACCCGGCGATCTTCAAGGCGATCGCGCAGATGGGCTGGGAGCACTGGGTTGCGGCCGAGTACCGGCCGCGCGGGCGCACGGAAGACGGGCTTGCGTGGCTCGCGAACGCGCGCGAATGAGCGCCTCGGACTCACAGGACCGCGCGCGCTTCATCGTCCGGCACACCTCGCTGCTTCCGGTTCCGTGCGTGCCGGAATTGCGCCTGTACATGGCGGTCGAAGCAACGGAGCTCTGGCAGAAGACCGAGGACGAACTCGGGCAGATCGGCCTCCCGCCACCGTTCTGGGCCTTTGCGTGGGCCGGCGGACAGGCGCTCGCGCGCTACGTCATCGATCATCCTGAAACCGTGCGTGGCCGGCGCGTTCTGGATTTCGCCGCGGGCTCCGGCCTGATTGGGATCGCCGCAGCAATGGCGGGCGCCACCAGCGTCACAGCGTGCGAGATCGACGCCTATGCGATCGAGGCGATGAAGCTCAACGCAGCGGTGAACAAGGTGGAGATCGACGCGCAGTTCGGCGATTTCGTCGGGCGGGACGAGGGATGGGACGTCATCCTCGCCGGAGACGTGAGCTACGAGCGCGACATGGCTGCGCGCGTGACCGACTGGCTGCAGGGGCTCCATGATCGCGGCGCGCTCGTGCTGATCGGCGATCCCGGCCGAAGCTATCTGGCGCGCGAGCGGCTCGAGGCGCTGGCGCAATACGACGTCCCGGTCGTCCGCGACCTCGAAGATTCCGACGTGAAGACCACGAACATCTGGCGTTTCCGCCGCTGAGCGCGAAGGTTCACGCCGCCGTCCAGCCGCCGTCCATCGAGATATTCGTGCCCGTGATTTGCGAGGCTGCGTCCGAACACAGGAACACGAGCGCCGCGGCAACCTGATCGACCGTGACGAATTGTTTCGTCGGCTGCGCCGCCAGCAGCACCTTTTCGATGACGTCCTCGCGCGTCATGTTGCGCGCTTTCATCGTGTCGGGGATCTGCCGCTCGACCAGCGGCGTCCACACATACCCCGGCGAAATGCAGTTCACCGTCACGCCGTGGGTCGCGACTTCGAGCGCCACCGTCTTCGTCAATCCGACGACGCCGTGCTTGGCCGCCACATACGCCGCCTTGAACGGCGAGGCGACGAGCGAGTGCGCCGACGCGGTGTTGACGATGCGTCCCCATTTCCTGCGCTTCATGCCGGGCACGACGGCGCGGATCGCGTGAAACGCCGAGGACATGTTGATGGCGATGATCTGGTCCCATTTGTCGACCGGGAAATCCTCGATCGGCGAGACGAACTGGACGCCGGCGTTGTTGACGAGAACGTCCACGGAGCCGAACTCCGCTTCGGCCGCGGCGACCATCGCGGCGATGTCGGCCGGCTTGGTCATGTCCGCGCCATTGTAGATGCAGCGCACGCCGAACTCCGCTTCGATGGCGGCGCGCTGCGCCTCGATCTCGTCGGCGGGGCCAAATCCGTTCAGGCACACATGGGCGCCTTCGCGCGCCAGCGCCCGGGCGCAGGCGAGCCCGATGCCGCTCGTAGAGCCGGTGACGATGGCGGCGCGGGACTGGAGGGTCATGGGGCATCCTCTTTCTTGAAGGTTCGCGTCTTGAATCTCTTATACCGCACCGCACAAGAATTTGGCGCCGCTTCTCTCGTCGTATTAGCGCCCAGCGGAATCAGGTCTATATTGACGCCATGAGTGCGATGGATCCCACCACCAGACGAGCTGCGCGGCGCCCCGCCGACGACGCCCATGACCACGGCGCAGACCACGCCCATTGCGAGGGTCACGGCGCGAACGTGGGCGGGCTCAATCTCACGCCCGGCCGCCGTTCCATCCTCGACATGCTCTGCGCGGCGGCAAAACCGCTGGGCGCCTATGAGATGATCGACCGCCTCGTCGACGAGCGGGGCCGCCGGCCCGCGCCCATTTCGGTCTACCGAGCCCTCGACTACCTCGTGGAGAACGGCCTCGTGCACCGGCTCGCGACGCGCAACGCGTTCCTCGCCTGCGCGCACCGGCACAAGGGGTCGGACCCGACGGTGTTCCTCATCTGCGAATCGTGCGGGCAGGTGGAGGAAACCGCGTCGCACTCGGTGGGCCAGGGCCTCCAGGCGCTCTCATCTGGACTGCGTTTCAAGCCGAACGCGCAGGTGATCGAAGTGTCTGGCCTGTGCGCCGCTTGCGCCGACGCGAAACAAGCCTGATGACTGCCGCGAGCAGACGGAAAGCCTCACCGCCATGAACTCCATCGACCCAAAAACCCCTGGCTCCGCCACCTTCGTGGAAGCCGCGCCCGCGCCGCGCGCAAGGACCGTCGGCGTTCGCGTCGGCGAAGGCGCGGGAGCGGTCGTCGTCGGCGGCGGCGCTCCGATCGTCGTCCAGTCGATGACAAACACCGACACGGCGGACATCGAGGGCACCGTGCGGCAGGTTGCCGACCTCGCGCGGGCAGGCTCGGAAATCGTGCGCATAACGGTCGACCGCGCCGAGGCCGCGGCGGCCGTTCCGCGCATCAAGGAGCGCCTGCTCAAGCAGGGAATCACCGCGCCCATCGTCGGCGACTTCCACTACATCGGCCACAAGCTCCTCGCCGATTATCCCGATTGCGCGCAGGCGCTCGACAAGTACCGCATCAACCCGGGCAATGTCGGCTTCCGCGAGAAGAAGGACCGCCAGTTCGGCGCCATCGTCGAACTCGCAATGCGGCACGGCAAGGCCGTTCGGATCGGCGCGAACTGGGGCTCGCTCGATCAGGAATTGCTCACCGGAATGATGGACGAGAACGCGAAATCCGCCCGTCCGCTCGATGCGCGCGGCGTGACGCGCGAAGCGCTCGTCCGCTCCGCGATCTGGTCGGCGGAGCGGGCGCAGGAGATCGGCCTGCCGCGCGACCGCATCATCATCTCCGCGAAAGTGTCGGCCGTTCAGGACCTGATCGCCGTCTATCGCATGCTCGCCCGCAGGTGCGACTACGCGCTCCACCTGGGGCTCACCGAAGCGGGCATGGGATCGAAGGGCATCGTCGCGTCCTCCGCCGCGATGGGCATTCTTCTGCAGGAGGGCATCGGCGACACGATCCGCGTGTCGCTGACGCCCGAACCTGGCGGCGACCGCACGCTGGAGGTGAAGGTCGCGCAGGAATTGCTGCAGACGATGGGCTTCCGTACGTTCGTGCCGCTGGTCGCCGCCTGCCCGGGCTGCGGGCGCACCACCTCCACCGTGTTCCAGGAACTGGCGCGCGACATCCAGACGTGGATATCGACTTCGATGCCGAAATGGCGCGAGACCTATCCCGGCGTCGAGGAGCTGAACGTCGCGGTCATGGGCTGCATCGTGAACGGGCCCGGCGAATCGAAACATGCCGACATAGGCATTTCACTGCCGGGCACGGGCGAAGCGCCCGCCGCCCCCGTCTTCATCGACGGGCAGAAGGCGATGACCCTGCGCGGCGCCGGCATCGCGGGGGAATTCAAAGCAATCGTCGCCGATTACATCGAGCGCCGCTACGGCGCGGCGCGGCAAGGTCAAGCCTGAGCCGGGCAGCTTGGGGCCCGCCCAAGGCTCGCTCCCGGCGCTCGCCTTGACTCCACGCCCGCGAGAAGCCAGTTTCCGGCCCTCCGCCGCCCCGAGGCAACCCGTCGATTTCATGCGCGCCTATCTGGATTTTGAAAAACCCGTCGCCGAACTCGAGGCGAAGGTCGAGGAGCTTCGGGCCGTCGCCGAACGCGACGGCGGCATCGCCATTGGCGATGAGCTGACGCGTCTCGAGATCAAGGCCGCGAAGGCGCTCGCCGATCTGTATGCGGCGCTCACGCCCTGGCAGAAGACGCTCGTCGCGCGCCATCAGGATCGCCCGCATTTTCATGACTATGTGCGCGAGCTGATCGAAGATTTCACGCCGCTGGCGGGCGATCGCCAATTCGGCGAGGACGAGGCGATCGTCGCCGGCTTCGGACGCCTGGACGGACGGTCGGTGTGCGTCATGGGCCAGGAAAAGGGCTCGGACACCGAAGGGCGCCTGCGGCACAACTTCGGCATGGCCCGGCCCGAGGGCTACCGCAAGGCGGTGCGCCTGATGGAGCTTGCCGACCGCTTCAACCTGCCCGTCATCTCGCTGGTCGACACCGCCGGCGCCTTTCCCGGCATCGACGCCGAGGAGCGCGGACAGGCTGAGGCCATCGCCCGCTCGACCGACGCCTGCCTCGGGCTTGGCGCGCCGAACGTCGCGGTCATCGTCGGCGAGGGCGGCTCGGGCGGCGCGGTCGCCATCGCCACCGCCAACCGCGTGCTCATGCTCGAGCATTCGATCTACACCGTCGCCTCGCCCGAGGCCTCCGCCTCCATTCTCTGGCGCGACAGCAAGCGGCGCGAGGACGCGGCCGTCGCCATGAAGATCACGGCGCAGGACCTGCTCAAGTTCGGCATCATCGACCAGATCGTCACCGAGCCCGTCGGCGGTGCGCATCGCGCCCCCTCGGAGGCCATACGGGCGACCGGAAAGGCCATCACGGCCGCCATTGCCGAGTTCGACGGCAAGTCGCCACAGGAAATCCGGTCCGCGAGGGCCGACAAGTTCCTGGCGATGGGCCGCAAGCTCTAGAGGTGAGCCGTAGCCGGGACGGTGACTTTCCCGGCGTGTTAAGGTAGCGTTCACCCTGAAATTGAATCGGTGGGACTCGTGGTAATCCTTGTGAAAGGATAACAGCCTTAACGAGGTTGGAACCTTGCGGTGAAGTCCTGCGGTTGGCGGTGTTCATGACGCGTTTCGGCCAAGCTTTCTCAAACCTCGCCGCGACCGCCCCGGGGCGTTTTGCGCGGGCGATGCTTGTGGCGTCCGTGGCCGGCGTCGCCCTCTCCGCCTGCCAGGACTCTGGCGGGCTCGACAGCGGCCGCGCCTGGAAGCCCATTCCGCGCGAGATGCTCGCTCTCATGGACGAGAAGGGCACGACGAAGCATTCCCCGATCCTCGTTCGCGCCTTCAAGAAGGAAGCCGAACTCGAAATCTGGAAGATGCGCGCGGACGGGACGTACACGCTCTGAAGACGTACCCCGTGTGCCGCTGGTCCGGCCAGCTCGGCCCGAAGAAGCGCGAAGGCGATCGCCAGGTGCCGGAAGGCTTCTATTCAGTCACGCCGGGGCTGATGAACCCGAATTCCAATTTCTATCTGGCCTTCAACATCGGCTATCCCAACGCCTACGACCGCGCCCACGGCTACACCGGCGGCCTGATCATGGTGCATGGCGCCTGCTCATCTTCAGGCTGCTTCTCGATGACCGACGAACAGATGGCCGAGATTTACGCGATCGCGCGCGAATCCTTCGCCGGCGGCCAGCGCGCCATTCAGGTGCAGTCGCTGCCCTTCCGCATGACGCCCGAGAATCTCGCGCGCTATCGGCTCGATCCGAACATGAAGTTCTGGAACGAGATCAAGGAAGGCGTCGACCAGTTCGAGGTGACCAAGCGCGAGCCCCAGGTCGCGTTCTGTGGCCGCCGCTACGTGTTCAACGCAACCTCCGTCAACGGCGCGCCGCTCGACGCGAACGCCGCCTGCCCCCCGCTCCGCCAGGACGAGCAGATCGCGAGCCTCGTGAGCGAGCGCCGCAAGAGCGAGCAGGCGAAAGTCGCCGAACTCATCGGCAATGGCGTGCGTCCGGTGACGCTGAAGTTCGCCGATGGCGGCCAGCATGCCTCGTTCTCGCACGTGCAGTCGGTGAGCCGCCCGGACGCGCTCTCGCAGGGGCCGGTCGAGATCGCCCTCGACGACACCGACAAGCCCGTGTCGCCGGCCGTTCGCGTCGCCGCCGCCAGGGCCGAGCAGACCGCGACAGCGCGCAACGCCTCGAGCCAGACGGCTGCCAGCGTGGCGCGCGCCACGCCTGCGCCACAGGCGCAGCCCGCCGCGGCCTTCGCGCCCGAACCGGCGCCTGTCGCCGCGGCCACGCCGTTTTACAAGCGCTGGCTCGGCATGGGCGGTGCGGCTGAACAGCCCGCCGCCGCTCCCGCCGCGCCGCCTTCGGCCGCATCCTCTACTTCGGCGCCCGCGCAGCGCGGCGCCTCCGCCCCCGCGTCCGGACAACGCAACGTGCAAGGCTCCGGCGAGCCCCAGCGCACGTCCGAACTGCCCGCGATCATTCGCGGCGCGCAGCCGGTGCTGCCGGCAGGCCTTCTGGCCTATAACGCCGTCAGCAACCGCTAGGCGCAAAAAACCCCGCGGCTCGCGCCGCGGGGCTGATGGCTTGTCTGCTGAAAGTCCCGTCAGTTGCAGACGCGCACGACCTGCTTGCCGACGTAATTTCCCCAATTGTCGTACACGCGCTGCTTCTGCGCGTAGCACTGCGCCTGGTACGCCGGCGCGTAGTCGGAATACCCGTAGCCGCCGGAATAGGCGGGCGCGTAACCGTATCCGGCATCGTAGGCGTACGAGCGCCGCGATGCGGATGCGGCGAGCGCGCCGAGCGCAAGGCCGCCGATGACCCCGGCGACGACGGCGCCGCCCGAATTGTAGCCGCCCCCGCGGTAGTGATGACGGCGCTGGCCGGCCTCTGCGCCGCCCATCGTCGCCAGAGTGCTGGCGGACACCGCGAGCGCGGCAACGGCGGCGGTGAAAGTCTTGCGAGCAATCGTCATAAGTACCTCCATGGGCGGAAGCGCAGACTGCTTCCGGTATGGGAGGCAAATTACCGGGACGGCGCTGAACCCATCATGTAGGCGCCGTTCATCCGACATTCACCGCGCGGGCCGCTGATCCTTGGCCGGCGCGAAGTCGTAAGCGCAAGAGACGCCAGGCGTGAACCGGGGAATCCCATGACAATCGTTCCCACGTATGCGGCGCTTCTCGCGCTTGGATTCGTGCTGCTTTCCATCCGCGTCATCCGCCTGCGCAGGTCTCGCAAGGTCGCGATCGGGACGAACGGCGATCCGCTGGTCGAACGCGCGATGCGCGTTCATGCGAACTTCGCCGAATACGCGCCGCTGGCGTTGCTTCTGCTGTTCATGCTGGAAATGAAGGGCGGCAACGTCTACTGGCTGAACCTGCTCTGCGCGACGCTGCTCGCCGGCCGCGCGTCGCACGCTTACGGCGTGTCCAGTCCAAGCGAGGACTTTCGCTTCCGGGTGGCGGGCATGATGATGACGTTCACCGTCATCGTCGCGGCGGCGTTGTCGCTTCTGTGGATGGCGATCGCGGCGCGCGTCTGACGATCAGACCAGCGCGCCGTGGCAGTGCTTGAACTTCTTGCCGGAGCCGCAAGGACACGGCTCGTTGCGCCCGACCTTGCCCCAGGTCGCGGGATCGGACGGGTCGCGCACCGGCTCGGGCTCCGCGTCCGCCGCGGAGACGCCGACGCCGCCGAACAGCAGCGACGTGGGCGCGAATTCGCCCGCTGCGATCCGCGCGTTGATGTCGTTGAGGTCCGACATCGCATCCGCTGGCGCCGCCTGGTCATCGAAACCGCCTCCAGCCGGCGCGTCGAAGGAAATCTCGACGCGCATCAGCTGCTGCGTCGTCACTTCATGCCAGCGGCCGATGAGGTTGTTGAACAGGTCGAATGCTTCGGACTTGTACTCGTTCAGCGGATCGCGCTGCGCGTAGCCGCGCCAGCCGATCACCTGCCGCAGATGCTCGAGCTGGACGAGATGCTCGCGCCAGAAATGATCGAGAACCTGCAGCACGATCTGCTTCTCGACCATGCGCATGACGTCCGGCGTGTTCTTCTCGACGCGCGCCGCGTAACCCTCGTCCGCCGCCTTGTGAACGCGTTCGGAGATCTCCTCCTCGCCGATGCCTTCTTCCTTGGCCCATTCAGCGATCGGAAGATCAAGCGACAGGCATTTCCTGCAAGGCTACATGCGAGGCCTTCGACGTCCCACGCCTCGGGATAGGATTCCTTCGGGAATATGCTTGAGGATCGTCTCGTCGATGACGTTGGCGCGCATGTCCGCCACCGTCTCCTCGACGGAGGTCTGCGCCATCATCTCGCGCCGCTGTTCGAACACGACCTTGCGCTGGTCGTTGGCGACGTCGTCGTACTTGAGGATGTTCTTGCGGATGTCGAAGTTGCGCGCCTCGACCTTCTGCTGCGCCTTCTCGAGCGCCTTGTTGATCCAGGGATGGACGATGGCCTCGTCCTCCTTGAGCCCGAGCCGCGTGAGCATGCGAATCCATGCGCTCGGACCCGAAGATGCGCATCAGGTCGTCCTGCAGCGACAGGAAGAACTTCGAGCGTCCGGGATCGCCCTGGCGGCCTGAACGTCCGCGCAGCTGGTTGTCGATGCGCCGGCTTTCGTGGCGCTCGGTGCCGATGATGTAGAGGCCGCCGCTGGCCGTCGCGCGCTTCCTTGAGCGCCGCGATCTCGGCGCGGATTTCCTCTTCGCGAGCGGCGCGCGCGGCCGGATCCTCGATGCCGGCGCACTCCTGCTGGATGCGCATGTCGACGTTGCCGCCGAGCTGGATGTCCGTGCCGCGGCCGGCCATGTTCGTCGCGATGGTGATCGCGCCGGGCACGCCAGCTTCCGCGACGATGAAGGCTTCCTGTTCGTGGAAGCGCGCGTTCAGGATGGCGAACTGCTTGGAGGGCTTGCCCTCGCGCGCCGCCGCATAGAGCTTCTGCAGGCCGCGGGTGTCCTCGAAATCGATCTGCTTGTATCCATGCTTCTTGAGCATTTCGCCAAGCTGCTCGGACTTCTCGATCGACGTCGTGCCGACCAGAAGCGGCTGCATCGTCGAATTGGCTTCCTCGATCTCGCGGATGATCGCCTTCACCTTTTCATCGACGGTGCGATAGACCTCGTCGTCCTCGTCGATGCGCGAAACCGGGCGGTTGGTGGGGATTTCGACCACTTCGAGCTTGTAGATCTCGGCGAACTCGTTGGCTTCCGTGGAGGCCGTTCCGGTCATGCCGGCGAGCTTGCGATAGAGGCGGAAATAGTTCTGGAACGTGATGGAGGCGAGCGTCACGTTCTCGGGCTGAACGGTCACGCGCTCCTTGGCTTCCAGCGCCTGGTGCAGGCCTTCGGAGAAACGGCGGCCCGGCATCATGCGGCCGGTGAACTCGTCGATGATGACGACTTCGTCGTTGCGGACGATGTAGTCCTTGTCGCGGCTGAAGAGCGTGTGCGCCTTGAGCGCCTGCTGCACGTGGTGAACCACCGTGACGTTCACGGCGTCATACAGGGCGCCTTCGCTCAGAAGCCCCGCTTCGGTGAGCAATTCCTCGATGCGTTCGTTGCCCGCTTCCGTCAGGTTGGCGGTGCGCTGCTTCTCGTCGATCTCGTAATGCTCTTTCGTGAGCTTGGGGATCAGCGCGTCGATCTGAAGGTAGAGGTCGGACTTGTCTTCGGACGGGCCGGAGATGATGAGCGGCGTGCGCGCCTCGTCGATCAGGATCGAATCCACCTCGTCGACGATGGCGTAGGCGTGCCCGCGCTGGACCATCTGCGCGAGCTCGTACTTCATGTTGTCGCGCAGGTAGTCGAAGCCGAACTCGTTGTTCGTTCCGTAGGTGATGTCGCACGCATAGGCTTCGCGGCGCTGCTCGTCGTCGAGGCCGTGCACGATGACGCCGACGCTCATGCCCAGGAAGCGATAGACGCGACCCATCCACTCGGAGTCGCGGCGGGCGAGGTAATCGTTGACGGTGACGACGTGAACGCCTTCCTCGGCGAGCGCATTGAGATAAGTGGCGAGCGTGGCGACGAGCGTCTTGCCTTCGCCCGTCTTCATTTCCGAGATGGCGCCGGAGTGCAGCACCATGCCGCCGATGAGCTGCACGTCGAAATGGCGCTGGCCCAGAGTGCGCTTGGCCGCCTCGCGTACTGTTGCGAACGCGGGAACGAGGAGATCGTCGAGCGTCTTGCCCGCCTTCAGCTCCGCCCGGAACTTGTCGGTCTGGGCGCGAAGCTCCTCGTCCGAGAGCTTCGCGATCTCGGCCTCCATCGCGTTGATCTCGTCCACGCGCGGCGCGTAGGTCTTGAGCCGCCGGTCGTTCGCCGAGCCGAAAATTTTCTTCGCGAGAGTGCCGAACATAAAAAGCCCTTTTGAACCGACCTCGCGCCGCCAGACGCGCGCCGCGCTTTGCCGGAGGATCGGGTGGGGCGCTGGATCGCGCTGTGCGTACCGTCCGCGCCTGCGCCGCCGCGAAGCCGCGCTTGCGCGCGAACGGGACGCCTGCTTTTCCGCCTAGAAAGCCGTGAGCAGAGATATGATTGAGGTTTGGGCTTGTCAATCGAGGCAACCCCCCGCCCCTCCCCCGCCTTTCCCGCGGGATTTTGTTGACTTGTCCCGCCTGTTCCGTCATAGGAGGCGGGCTCAGCGCGGCAATCGCCGCGCCTTTTCGTTTGTGCCGGTCTCCGGTCGCGAAATCGGGCATTCGCTGGTTCAACTGCCAAGAAGTCGGCCGCGGCCCCGCCGCAGGTCGATTGGAACACGGGACAGAACGATGTTCGCAGTCATAAAAACCGGCGGCAAGCAGTATCGCGTTGCCGCCAACGAGCAGATTACGGTCATGCACCTCGCCGGCGAGGCGGGTGAAAAGGTCACGTTCGGCGACGTCCTGATGATGGGCGAAGGCGACGACGTGAAGGTCGGCGCTCCGCTGCTGTCGGGCGCCTCCGTCGTCGGCGAGATCGTCGAGCAGGCGCGCGGACCGAAGGTCATCGCCTTCAAGAAGCGCCGCCGCAAGAATTCGAAGCGCAAGCGTGGCCACCGCCAGGACCTGACGGTCGTCCGGATCACGGGCATCCAGGCGAGCTGACGTCGCGGATTTCGGGGGAACCGGGTTCCCTCGTCGAATTTCTGGATTTTCCCGCCGGCGCGCAGCGCAGCGGAAGGATGGAGTAGAGCGATGGCTCACAAAAAGGCAGGCGGTTCATCCCGCAACGGGCGCGACTCCGACGGTCGCCGCCTTGGCGTCAAGAAGTTCGGCGGCGAAAGCGTGCTGGGCGGCAACATCCTCGTGCGCCAGCGCGGCACGAAATGGCATCCCGGCCGCAACGTCGGCATCGGCAAGGACCACACCCTGTTCGCCCTCGTGGACGGCAAGGTCGAGTTCAAGGCCGACCGCGTGCGCAGCTACGTATCCGTAGTTCCGGCCCAGAAAATGCAGGCCGCAGAATAGCGGCGACCTTCGGTAAATCGAGGGCCGCCGGTTTCCAAAACCCCGGCGATCCTCGGAAAAGGCCCGTTCAGGTCCGATCCTTCAGGAACCGGGGAGATGGAAACCATCTCCCCTTTTCTTTTGGGCTCAAGCAGCCCGGATCGGAGATCGATCATGTTTCCGGATTTGACCAGGGACGACGTGTTCCGGCTCGAGACGGCGCAGCTCTGGCTGCGCTGGCCGCGGTCGGCCGACGCCGTAGCCCTGTCGAAGCTGGCGGGGGAGCGAGAGGTCGCGGAAATGACCGCGAGCATTCCACACCCCTACTCGGAACAGGACGCCGCCCGGTGGATTTTCTCGGCCCGCGCCGGCAACGCGCTGGGCTCCAGCCTGGCGCTGGTGATCGCCCGCCGGGGCAAGCCCACGGACGCCATCGGCGCGGTCGGGTTGCACCAGACCCGGCCGGGAATAGCCCTTCTGGGCTACTGGATCGGCCGTCCCTTTCAGGGCCGGGGCTACGTCACCGAGGCGGTCGAGGCGATGATCGACACCGCCTTCCGGCTGGCCGACGTGACCGAAATCCACGCCCAGGCCCGGGTCGGGAACGAGTCCTCGCGCCGGGTCCTGGAAAAGTGCGGCTTCTCCAGCGAGGGCCGCGGGCAGATCGATCTGCCGGCCCGTGGAGGGGTTGTCCTGTGCGAACGCTTTCGTCTGACGCGGGAATTCTGGGTCGCGGGCAAGGCGTGTCCGCTCCAGCCGGCTCGCGAAAAACTGGCGACCACGAGCTGAGCTCAAACAACAGCCGCGAGGCGTGATCGGGCCGAGATTCGGATTGCCCGACCGGCGCCTCGCGGATAGGCAATTGTCATGAAGTTTCTCGACCAGGCCAAAATCTACATCCGCTCCGGCAACGGCGGCGCCGGAGCCGTCTCGTTCCGGCGTGAGAAGTTCATCGAGTTCGGCGGGCCGGACGGCGGCGACGGCGGCCGCGGCGGCGACGTGATCGCCGAATGCGTCGACGGCCTGAACACGCTGATCGATTATCGCTACCAGCAGCACTTCAAGGCGGGCACCGGCGTTCACGGCATGGGCCGCAACCGCGCGGGCGGGCGGGGCGCGGATGTCGTCCTCAAGGTGCCGGTCGGCACCCAGATCTTCGAGGAAGACAACGAAACGCTGATCGCCGACCTCACCGAAGTCGGCCAGCGCGTCGTCATCGCGCGCGGCGGCAACGGCGGCTTCGGCAACCTGCACTTCACCACCTCGGTCAACCGCTCGCCCCGCCGGGCCAATCCCGGACAGGACGGGGACGAGCGCACCATCTGGCTGCGGCTCAAGCTGATCGCCGACGCGGGGCTCGTCGGTCTGCCCAACGCCGGCAAGTCGACCTTCCTCGCGGCGGTGACGGCCGCCAAGCCGAAGATCGCCGATTATCCCTTCACCACGCTCTATCCGGGCCTCGGCGTCGTCAGGGTCGATGATCGCGAATTCGTCCTGGCCGACATTCCCGGCCTGATCGAGGGCGCCCACGAAGGCCTGGGCCTCGGCGACCGCTTCCTCGGCCATGTCGAGCGCTGCCGCGTGCTGCTGCATCTCGTCGACGCCGGCTGCGAGCACGCCGGCAAGGCCTACAAGACGGTGCGGAACGAACTCGCCGCCTATGGCCACGGCCTCGACGAGAAGCACGAGATCGTCGCGCTCTCCAAGACCGACACGGTCGACGAGGAAACCCTCAAGAGCCAGACCGAGCGCCTGAAGCGCGCAATTCGCACCTACGGCCCGCCTGTCGAGGACGGAGAGCGCCGCCAGCCGCCGATGATCCTGTCCGCCGCCACGCGCAGGGGCGTGCAGGACGTGCTGCGCGCCCTTGCCGGCTCCATCGGCGTGGCGCGGAAAGTGGACAAGACGCCCGAACCCGACGCCCAGTGGCGACCGTGACGGCCTGAACGGCCGCCCTGCGGCTGAATGGTTGAATTCGGTCGGCCCTGAGCTTATTCGGAAAACTCTCGCCGTTCCCTTGCCGTTGCCGATCCCGGAAGCGGCGCGCACCCGCGTTGTGAAGCCCGTGACCGCTGCTCCCTCCCTTTCGTCGTTTCGCCGCATCGTCGTGAAGGTCGGCTCGTCGCTGCTCGTCGACCAGACGCGCGGCGAGGTGAAGCGCGCGCTGGCTGGAAGCGCTGTGCGACGACATCGCCGCCCTGCACAAGGACGGGCGCGACGTTCTCGTCGTGTCCTCCGGCTCCATCGCGCTCGGCCGCACGGTGCTGAAGCTTTCGCGCGGCCCCCTGAAGCTGGAGGACAGCCAGGCGGCCGCGGCCGTCGGCCAGATCGCGCTGGCGCGCACCTGGGCGAAGGCGCTGTCGGACCGCGGCATCATCGCGGGACAGATCCTCGTGACGCTCAACGACACCGAGGAGCGCCGCCGCTATCTCAACGCCCGCGCCACCATCGGCAGGCTGGTCGATCTGCGCGCCATGCCCGGTCATCAACGAGAACGACACGGTCGCGACGACCGAGATCCGCTACGGCGACAACGACCGCCTCGCCGCGCGCGTCGCCACGATGGCGAGCGCCGACGTGCTCGTGCTGCTGTCCGACATCGACGGCCTCTACACCGCGCCCCCGCATGAAGATCCCGACGCGCAACTGATTCCCGTGGTGCCGCGCATCACGCGCGGAGATCGAGGCCATGGCCGGCGGCGCGGCCTCCGAGTTCTCGCGCGGCGGCATGCGCACGAAGATCGAGGCGGCGAAGATCGCCGTCGGCGGCGGCGCGCACATGGTCATCGCCGACGGCCGCGTCGATCATCCCATCGCGCGCATCGCCGACGGCGGCCGCTGCACCTGGTTTCTCACCTCGTCGAATCCCGTCACCGCGCGCAAGAAATGGATCGCCGGCTCGCTCGAGCCGCGCGGCACGGTCCATGTGGACGCCGGCGCCGCCGCGGCGCTCGCGCGGGGCGGCAGCCTGCTGCCGGCGGGCGTCATCGCGCGTCGAGGGCGCGTTCGCCCGCGGCGATTGCGTGCTGATCCGCGAGACCTCCGGCGCCGAACTCGGCCGCGGACTGATCGCCTACGACGCCGCCGAGGCGGGGCAGCTCATCGGCCGCAACTCCCGCGACATCGAATCCGTGCTCGGCGCGCCGGGCCGGGCGGAAATGATCCATCGCGACGACATGGCGCTGGTCGGCGACTGACCTACCCGACGGCGCCCGAACCTGTTATTCCTGTCCTGAGCATTACTGATCCAGCGAACCATGTCCAAGCGGATAGACCCATGAGCAACGCCAGCGACAGTGCGGCCGGGAGCGTCAGCGCTCTCATGCGCGAGATCGGCTCGCGCGCCCGCTCGTCCGCGCACGCGCTGGGCACTCGCCTCGGCGCGAGGCGAAGAATCGCGCCCTGCGCCGCCGCCGCTCGCGCATTGCGCGCGCGCAAGCAGGACATCATCGCCGCCAACGCGCGCGACCTGGAGGCGGCCGAGAACGCCGGCGCCACCAAAGCCAATCTCGATCGCCTGATGCTCGACGACGCGCGCATCGAGGCTGTCGCGCGCGGCGTCGAGGACATCGCCGGCCCTGCCCGATCCCGTCGGCCGCGTGCTTGCGACCTTCGAGCGCCCGAACGGCCTCGAAGATCGAGCGCGTCGCCACGCCGCTCGGCGTCATCGGCGTGATCTACGAAAGCCGCCCGAACGTCACGGCCGACGCCGGCGCGCTGTGCCTCAAGGCGGGCAACGCCGTGATCCTGCGCGGCGGCTCCGACTCGCTTCACTCGTCGACGCTGATCCACGAATGCCTCGTGGAAGGGCTGCGCGCCGCCAACCTGCCGGAAGCCGCGATCCAGATCGTGCCGACGCGCGATCGCGCCGCCGTGGGCGAGATGCTGAAGGGTCTCGACGGCGCCATCGACGTCATCGTGCCGCGCGGCGGCAAGAGCCTCGTCGCGCGCGTGCAGGAAGAGGCGCGCGTGCCCGTCTTCGCGCATCTGGAAGGCATCGTGCACGTCTATGTGGACGGCGCCGCCGATCTCGACATGGCGACGAAGATCGTCCGCAACGCCAAGATGCGCCGCACCGGCATCTGCGGCGCGGCCGAGACGCTGCTCGTCGACCGTTCGGTGCGCCTCGACCCATCTCGCGCCGCTCGTGCGCACGCTGCTCGACGAAGGCTGCGAAGTGCGCGGCGACGAGGCCGCGCGCGCCGCCGACGCGCGCGTCAAGCCCGCGAGCGAAGAGGACTGGCGCACGGAATATCTCGACGCGATCATCTCCGCGAAAGTGGTCGACGGTCTCGACGCGGCGATCGATCACATCGAGCGCTACGGCTCGCACCACACCGATTGCATCATCACGCAGGACGAGGCCCGCGCCGAACGCTTCCTGCGCGAGGTCGATTCGGCCATCGTGCTGCACAACGCCTCGACGCAATTCGCCGACGGCGGCGAGTTCGGCTTCGGCGCCGAGATCGGCATCGCGACGGGCCGCATGCACGCGCGCGGCCCTGTCGGCCTCGAGCAGCTGACGTCGTTCAAGTACCGCGTGCATGGTTCGGGACAATTGCGCCCCTAGAGGCGGCAAGGGGCGTTGACCGCCGCCTGTGGGAGTGCGTTTTGGAGCTTGCAGCGGAACCGGAAGCCTCGCAGGTCGGCGCTGCGCACCACGGCGGGCACGCAAGGCTGCCCCGTCATGCGCCGGGCATGCGGATCGGCCTGTTCGGCGGCACGTTCAATCCGCCTCATGAAGGCCACCGGCTGGCGAGCATCATCGCGCTGAAGCGCCTGCGGCTCGACGCCGTCTGGTGGCTGGTGACGCCGGGAAATCCGCTGAAGGAAAACTCCGCCCTTCCGCCGCTGCCCGCGCGCATGGCGGCGGCGCGGCGCATGGCCGATCACCCGCGCATCGTGCGTGACAGGGCTCGAGGCGGACATCGGCACCCGCTACACGTTCGACACCATCGACTATCTGCGGAAGCGCTGCGCCGGCGTGCGTTTCGTCTGGATCATGGGCGCGGACAACCTGCGCTCGTTCCACCGCTGGCAGCGCTGGCGCGAAATCACGCGGCTCGTGCCCATCGCCGTGATCGACCGCCCGCGCTCGACGCTGAAAGGCGCGCACAGCCGCACCGCAAGCTATCTCGCGCCGTGGCGCCTCGATGAAGCGGACGGGCCCTTGCTCGCGGCGCGCGGCGCGCCGGGCTTTGTGTTTCTGCACGGGCCCAGGTCGGAGCTGTCGTCGACGGAGCTGCGCGCGCGAGGAAAGGGCCTCGCGCCGTAGTGCGCGTCAGCCGGCCGCCTTGCGCAGTTCGCCGAGGATCGCGTCGCCCATCTGCGTGGTGGAGACGGTCGTCGCCGCGTCGCCCTTGATGTCGGCGGTGCGCAGGCCCTGACGCGAGCACGTTGGCGATCGGCCTTCTCGATCATGTCGGCGGCCTTCGCCCAGACCGAAGGAATAGCGCAGCGCCATGCGCGAACGAGCCGATCATGGCGATCGGGTTGGCGATGCCCTTGCCGGCGATGTCGGGCGCCGAGCCGTGCACGGGCTCGTAGAGCGCCTTGCGCTTGCCGGTCTTCGGATCGTCTCGGCGCCGAGCGAGGCGGAGGGCAGCATGCCGAGCGAGCCGGTGAGCATCGCCGCGACGTCCGACAGCATGTCGCCGAACAGGTTGTCGGTGACGATCACGTCGAACTGCTTGGGCCAGCGCACGAGCTGCATGCCGAGCGCGTCGGCGAGCTGATGCTCGAGCTCCACGTCCGGATATTCGCGCTTGTGCAGCGCCGGTGATGACCTCGTGCCACAGCACGCCCGACTTCATCACGTTGCGCTTTTCGGACGAGGTCACCTTGTTGCGGCGCTTGCGCGCCAGCTCGAAGGCGACGCGGCCGATGCGCTCGATCTCGTGGGTCGTGTAGACCTGCGTGTCGACGGCGCGCTTCTGGCCGTTGCTCCAGCGTCGACGATCTCCTTCGGCTCGCCGAAATAGACGCCGCCGGTGAGTTCGCGCACGATCATGATGTCGAGGCCCTCGACGATCTCGCGCTTGAGCGAGGAGGCGTCGGCGAGCGCCGGGATAGCAGATCGCCGGACGCAGATTGGCGAACAGGCCGAGATCCTTGCGCAGGCGCAGCAGGCCCGCCTCGGGGCGCACGTCGTAGGGCACGCCGTCCCATTTCGGCCCGCCGACGGCGCCGAAGCAGCACGGCGTCGGCGGCCTGCGCCAGCGCCATGTCGCTCTTCGGTGATCGACGACCTTGTGCGCGTCATAGGCGGAGCCGCCGACGAGGTCGCGTCTCGATCTCGAAGCTGGCGACGCCCGCCTGGCTCGAGGAAGGCGACGACCTTCTCGACCTCGGCCATGACTTCGGGGCCGATGCCGTCGCCGGGCAGGAGAAGGAGCTTGTAGGTCGCCATGGCGCGCTTCCGTTGCACTGTGTTGAGTTGGCGCGATTGCTAGCGGCCAGAGCCTCGCTTGGCAAGGCGCGGGGGCGTTCACCGGCGATGACGTCCTCAGACGGCCATTGGCGCGCTGGCAAACCCGCGTAAAATGGCCGGACGCTCCCGCAGCTGGAGATCGCGCGTCATGCAGCCTTTGAAACTGCCCGCAAGCACGCTCGCCGCGGCCCTGCTGCTGTGGGCCATCGCCGGCGCCGCTCACGCCCAGGCCACGCGCCTTTTCACCGACTGGCAGGCGGCCTGTGACAACCTGCGCAATTGCGCCGCCATTGGCATGGGAACCGCGGACGTCGACAGCTTCGGCTTCATAGACCTGCGGCGCGGGGCGGGCGCGAACGCCGAAGCGCAGGTCTCGCTCGCCTTCACCTTCGAAACCGAGCTGCAGGAACTGCCGCTGGAGATAGGTTTCGATCCGCCCGGCCCGGACAACGTGTTTCCCCGCGAACCCAAGGCCGAAATCGGACGCGACGGCATGCTGCGCCTCGATCTGCCGAAGGAGAGCCTGGCGCCGTTTCTGGCTGCGCTGAGGCGCGCCGAATTCCTGCGCGTGCGCCGTCTCGACGATCCGCCGCGCGAACAAGCCTCGACGGTCATTTCCCTCAAGGGGGCCATCGCCGCGCTGCGATGGATCGACGAGCAGCAGCAGCGCTCCGGCAACGTCACAGCGCTGGTGTCGCGCGGCGAAAGGCCAGCGTCCTCGATCCCGGCGCCGCCCGCGCCGCCGGTTCTCACGCGCTCGCCGTCGCAGGCCCAGCAGATCGAGGGCAAGGCGCCGGCGGACATCCTCGCCTTGCGAAAGGCCGCCTGCCCCGACCTTGCCGCCGAGAGCGAGGGCGAGGAGATCGGCTATCAGCTCACGCCCGACATCACGCTGTGGCAGATGCCGTGCGCGCAGCGGCGCGTACAATTTCGCGTCCGTCTATTTCCTGCAGCCGCGCGCCAGCGCGCCGCGCCGCATCCTCTTCGACCGCCCCGAAAACGGCAGGCTCGTAGCCGATCTGGGGGAGATCATCAACGGCGAGTTCCTCGACGACGAGCGCTCGATCTTCTTCTTCGCCAAGGGACGGGGCCTCGGCGATTGCGGCGCGCGCGGCAGCTATGTCTGGAACGGCCGCAGTTTCGCGCTGGCGAGCTGGCAGGAAATGCCCACGTGCCGCGGCGCGCCGCTCGATCTGTGGCCGGTGCTGTGGCGAACCGAGCGACGCGAGGGCAGATAGAAAAAGGGCCGGCGAAACGCCGGCCCTTCTATCTTGAGTTCAGCGCCGGTCAGGCGGCGAGAAGCTGACGGATCACGTATTGCATGATGCCGCCGTGCTTGAAGTACTCAAGCTCGTCGAGCGTCATGATGCGGCAGTCGAGCGGGATCGTCTTCTTCTTGCCGTCGGCGTACGTGATCACCGCCTCCATCTTCTGGCGCGGCTTGAGGCCGGCCTCGAGGCCGAGGATCGTCACCTGCTCGTCGCCCTTCATGTCGAGCGTCTGCCAGGACGTTCCCTGTTCGAAGGTGAGCGGCAGCACGCCCATGCCCACGAGGTTGGAGCGATGGATACGCTCGTAGCTCTGCGCGATGACGGCGCGCACGCCCAGAAGGCGCGTGCCCTTCGCCGCCCAGTCGCGCGACGAGCCGTTGCCGTACTCCTCGCCCGCGAACAGGACCAGCGGCACGTTCTCCGATGCGTACTTCATCGCCGCGTCGTAGATCGACATGCGCTCGCCCGAGGGATAGTGCACGGTGTTGCCGCCTTCGAGCACGGCGCCCGACGCGTCCTTGTTGATGAAGTTCTTGATGCGGATGTTGGCGAACGTGCCGCGCATCATCACTTCATGGTTGCCGCGGCGCGTGCCGTACTGGTTGAAGTCGGCCTCGCGCACCTGTCGGTCGGCAAGCCACTTGCCCGCGGGCGAGGAGAACTTGATCGAGCCGGCCGGCGAGATGTGGTCGGTGGTGATCTTGTCGCCGAACATCGCCAGGATGCGCGCGTTCACCACGTCCTTGAGCGGCGCGGGCTCCATGCCCATGCCTTCGAAGTACGGCGGGTTCTGCACGTAGGTGGACGCGTCCACCCACTTGTAGACCTTGCCGGCGGGCGCCTTCACCTTGCGCCAGTTCACGTCGCCCTTGAAGACGTCCGCGTAGCGCTCCTTGAAGATCTTCTTGGTGACGTACTTGCCTTCGAACGCGCGGATTTCCTGCGAGGTCGGCCAGATGTCGCGCAGGAAGACGGCCTTGCCGTCCTTGCCGTTGCCGATCGGCTCGGTCGTCAGGTCCTTCGTCACCGTGCCCGCGAGCGCGTAGGCGACGACGAGCGGGGGCGAAGCAAGATAGTTCGCCTGCACGTCGGGGCTCACGCGACCCTCGAAGTTGCGGTTGCCCGACAGCACCGCCGCAGCGACGACGCCGTTCTTGTTGATCGACTCGGAAATCTCTTCAGCCAGCGGACCGGAATTGCCGATGCAGGTCGTGCAGCCGTAACCGATGAGGTTGAAGCCGACCTTGTCGAGATCCTTCTGCAGGCCCGAGTTGGAGAGATATTCGCCAACCACCTGCGAGCCGGGCGCGAGCGAGGTCTTCACCCACGGCTTGCTGGTCAGGCCCTTCGCCACGGCGTTGCGCGCCAGCAGGCCCGCGCCGATGAGCACGCTCGGGTTCGAGGTGTTCGTGCACGAGGTGATGGCGGCGATGACGACGTCGCCGTGGCCGATGTCGAAGTTCTTGGCGTCGACCTTGTAGCGGCTCGCCTTGTCGTCGCCCTTCCGATATTCCTTGTCCAGCGCCTCGGAGAAGCCGGACGCGACGTTCTCCAGCGCGACGCGGCCTTCGGGACGCTTCGGGCCGGCCATCGAGGGCACGACTTGCCGAGAGTTCGAGCTACATGACGTCGGTGAACACCGGATCGGGCGTCGTGCGCGTGCGGAACAGGCCCTGCGCCTTGGCGTACTTTTCGACCAGCGCGATGCGCGCGGGCGCGCGGCCCGACATCTTCAGGTATTCGAGCGTTTCGCCGTCGACCGGGAAGAAGCCGCACGTCGCGCCGTACTCGGGCGCCATGTTGCCGATGGTGGCGCGGTCGGCGAGGCTCAGCGCCTCGAGGCCGGGGCCGAAGAACTCGACGAACTTGCCGACGACGCCCTTCTTGCGCAGCATCTGCGTGACGGTCAGCACGAGGTCGGTCGCCGTGACGCCTTCCTTCAGCTTGCCCGTCAGGCGGAAGCCGATGACTTCCGGCAGCAGCATGGAGAGCGGCTGGCCGAGCATGCAGGCCTCGGCCTCGATGCCGCCGACGCCCCAGCCCAGAACGGACAGGCCGTTGACCATCGTCGTGTGCGAGTCGGTGCCGACGCAGCGAGTCGGGATAGGCGACTTCAACCGTCATCGCCTTGCCGCGCGCCGGCGTGTACTTCTCCTTGCGGGTCCACACGGTCTGCGACAGGTATTCGAGGTTCACCTGATGGCAGATGCCGGTGCCCGGGGGAACGACGCGGAAATTGTCGAACGCGCCCTGGCCCCACTTGAGGAAGTTGTAGCGCTCGATGTTGCGCTGGTATTCGAGCTCGACGTTCTTCTTGAACGCCTTGGCGTTGCCGAACGCGTCGACGATCACCGAGTGGTCGATCACGAGATCGACGGGAACGAGCGGGTTGATCTTGTCGGGATTGCCGCCGAGACGGGTCATCGCGTCACGCATGGCGGCGAGATCGACGACCGCCGGAACGCCGGTGAAATCCTGCATCAGCACGCGGGCCGGGCGGAAGGCGACTTCCTTCTCCGTCTTGCCCTTGTTGGCGAGCCACTGGGCGACGCCCTGGATGTCTTCCTTGGTGACCGAGCGGCCGTCCTCGAAGCGCAGGAGGTTCTCGAGCAGCACCTTCATGGAGAACGGCAGTTGCGAGATGCCCTTGAGGCCGTTCTTCTCGGCGTCCTTCAGCGAGAAGTAATGGTAGGACTTGGTCCCCACCGTGAGTTTCTTGCGGCACTTGAAGCTGTCGAGAGAGGCCATGCGTTCCGTCCCGGGTGAAGAGGATTCAAAAGACGCGCGGCTTATAGATAATTTCTGCGGCAAGGGCTACACGAACATGGTCGAAGTTCGCACTGTTCGCCGCGGAGCCCCCGTGTCCTGTCCCCAGCGCCCATGCCCGTCTTGCTGAGCGTCGAGCGTCTGACGCTCGCGCGCGGCGGGCGGCCCCTCGTTCACGACCTGTCCTTTTCGGTCTCGGCCGGGCCAGGCGCTCGTCGTCACGGGCCCGAACGGCGCCGGCAAATCGACGCTGCTGCGGGCGCTCGCGGGCCTTCTGCGTCCCGTCTCCGGGGTCATTTCGATCACGGCCCCCGAAATCGACCAGGATGACCCCGTCGCCCTGCACGCCCATTACGTCGGCCATGCGGACGCCCTCAAGAGCGCCCTGACGGCGCGCGAGAACCTCGCGTTCTGGGGCGCGGCCCTCGGCGCACGCGGCGCGTCCGCACGCGCCAGCGCTACTCCTGAGGCCGTTCTGGAGCGCATCGGGTTGCCGCAGGTCGCGGACCTCCCGGCCGGATGGCTCTCGGCGGGCCAGAAGCGGCGCGTGGCGCTGGCGCGGCTGCTGATGGTCCACAGGCCCATCTGGATTCTCGACGAACCCGCCACCGCGCTCGACAGGGCGGCCCAGCAACGGCTGGCGGGCGCCATGGCCGACCACCGGCGCGACGGCGGGCTGATAATCGCCGCCACCCACGCGCCGCTCGGGCTTGAAGACGCCAGCGAATTGCGGCTCGGCGAGAGCGCCGGGGCGAGCGCATGAGCAAGGCCCTATCGGCGTTGTTCCTGCGCGAATTGCGGCTCGCCAACCGCATCGGCGGCGGCGCGGCCATGGGCGTCGTGTTTTTCCTGATCCTCGTGACCATTGTTCCGTTCTCGATCGGTCCCGACCTGAACCTCCTGTCGCGAATCGGACCCGCCATTCTCTGGATAGCCGCCCTGCTCGCGACGCTCCTGGGCCTCGATCGCCTGTTCCAGTCCGATCAGGAGGACGGATCGCTCGACGCCCTGCGCATGAGCGACACTCCGCTGGAGCTGATCGTCGCGGTGAAATGCCTCGCCCACTGGTGCGCGACCTGCCTGCCGCTGATCGCCGCCGCGCCGCTCTTCGGGCTGATGCTGGCCATGGACGCGCAGGCGCTCGCAGGCGTCACCGCGACGCTGGTGGCCGGCACGCCAGCCCTCACCTTCCTCGGCGCCATCGGCGCGGCGCTCACGGCCACCCTGCGACGGGGCGGGCTGCTCATGGCGATCCTCATCCTGCCCTTGGCCATTCCGGTGCTCATCTTCGGGGTTTCGGCGTCCGCGGCCGCGAGCGGCGGCACGGTGCCCTTCCTCACGCCGTTCCTGATCCTGCTGGCGCTGTCGCTCGCCTCGATCGCGCTGGCGCCCTTCGCCGCCGCGGCGGCGCTGCGCGCCATGAGCGACTAGGGGGAAAACGGCGCGACGAGAAACCGGGCGGAAAACCGGCCCGCACGCATTGCCTGCAGCCGGACCCCTCCTCTAGCTTTGCCGGAACTGGGCGCAACCAAACGAACGGACGACATGGCTTACTGGCTTGTGAAAAGCGAACCCTCGGTGTGGTCGTGGGACCAGCAGGTGGCGGCGGGCGCCAAGGGCACGCACTGGAACGGCGTGCGCAACCACCTCGCCAAGCAGCACCTGATGGCCATGAAGCTCGGCGACAAGGCGTTTTTCTACCATTCCAACGAAGGCAAGGAGATCGTTGGCATCGTCGAGGTCTGCAAGCTCTTTTATCCGGACCCGAGCGATCCGACGGGCAAGTTCGGCATGGTCGACTTCCGCGCCGTGAAGCCGCTGAAAAAGCCGGTGACGCTGGCGCAGGTGAAGGATACGCCTGCCCTGGCGAAGATGTCGCTCGTCACCTCGATGCGCCTGTCTGTCCAGCCGGTGACGGACGCCGAATGGAAGCTCGTCTGCAAGATGGGCGGTATTTGATGCCGAGACCGGGGCGCCGATGAACATCAACTGGCCCGCGATCGCGGCCGCCGCCGCGGCCTCATGGATTTTCGGAGCGCTCTGGTACGGCGCGCTGTCGAAGCAATGGATGGCGGCCTCCGGCCTCACCGCCACAGACGTGAACGGCCCCGACGGGAAACCGAAGCTTCCGCTGGGGCCGATGATCATCTCCTTCGTCGCCGAGTTCGTCATGGCGATCATTCTGGCCGGGGTCATCGCGCACACCGCGAAGAAGGGCGTGACGATCAGCTCGGGCGCGCTGGTCGGCGCCATCTGCTGGCTCGGCTTCGTCATCACGACCCTGGCGACGAACCACGCCTACGGCCGCGCGAAACCCGCGCTGACGATCATCGACGGCGGCCATTGGCTCGGCGTGCTGCTCATTCAGGGCGTCGTGCTGGGCGCGCTGCTCTGACCGATCAGCCCAGAAGATCGACCAGCGCCGGAATGAGCGGCGCGTCGGCGGGCGGCATCGGATAATCGCGCAACTCGCGCGCCTTCACCCATTTCAGCGCCTGACCTTCGAGCGGGCGCACGATGCCCTCCCAGCGCCGGCATATCCACAGCGGCATCAGCAGGTGGAAATCGGGATAGGCGTAGCTGGCGAACGTGAGCGGCGCGAGGCAGTCCTCCTTCACCGCTATGCCGAGTTCCTCGGCGAGTTCGCGGATCAGGCACTCTTCGGGACGCTCGCCTGCATCGAACTTGCCGCCGGGAAACTCCCACAGGCCGGCGAGCGCCTTGCCGGGCGGGCGCTGCGCAATGAGAATGCGATCGTCGGAATCGACGAGCGCCACTGCGGCGACCAGCAGGATTTTCATCGGGCGCCGTCCATCGCGCTCAGCTCCGGTAATCGCCGTTGATCGCGACGTATTCCTTCGTCAGATCGCACGTCCACACTTTCGCCGCGCCGGCGCCGATGCCCACGTGCACCTTCATCTGGATGTTCTCGCCCTTCATGTAGGCGGAGACGGTCGCCTCGTCGTAGGCGGGATCGCGAAGACCCTTGTGCGCCACGCGGAACTCCCCGAACCAGATCGCGAGCTTGTCGCGGTCGGCCTTTTCGCCGGCCTTGCCGACGGCGGCCACGACGCGGCCCCAGTTGGCGTCCTCGCCGGCGATCGCGGTCTTCACGAGCGGGGAATTGGCGATCGACAGCGCGATGCGCTTTGCGGCGCCGGCGCTCGCCGCGCCTTCGACGGCGATCTCGACGAACTTGCGGCAGCCCTCGCCGTCGCGCACGACCTGATGGGCGAGATCGAGCAGCACGGCGTCCAGCGCGCGCTTGAACGACGCGAGCCGGCGATCGCCCGCCTCCGTGATCTTCGGCGCGCCGCGCTTCGCCGCCGCGCCCGTCGCAAACAGCATCAGCGTGTCGGAGGTGGACGTGTCGCTGTCGACGGTGATGGAGTTGAAGCTGCCCTGCACGGACTTCGACAGCATCGCCTGAAGCGCCGCGGCGGCGATCGGCGCGTCGGTGAACACGAACGAGAGCATCGTCGCCATGTCCGGCGCGATCATGCCGGCGCCCTTGGCCATGCCGCTGATCGTCACTTCGACGCCGCCCAGATCGGCCTTCGCGGTGGCGACCTTCGGGAACGTGTCGGTGGTCATGATGGCGCGCGCGGCGTCGAGAAGCCCGCCGGGAGAGGCTTTTGCGACGAGCTGGTCGAGAACGCCGTTGAATTTCGTCGCGTCGAGCGGTTCGCCGATGACGCCGGTCGAGGCCAGGAAGATCTCGCCCGTCGGCGCGCCGGTCGCCTTGCCGGCGATTTCCGCCGTCAGCTTCGTCGCCTGCATGCCCGGCCTTGCCGGTGAATGCGTTGGCGTTGCCGGAATTGACCACGACCGCGCGCGCCTTGCCGCCCTTGAGTTTGGCGCGGCACCAGTCGACCGGCGCGGACGGGCACTTCGATTTCGTGAACACGCCCGCGACCTGCGTGCCCTTGTCGAGCAGCGCGAGCATCACGTCGGTGCGGCCCTTGTACCTGATGCCCGCCTCCGCGGTCGCGAACGTCACGCCGTCGATGTGAGGCAGGTCGGGATAGGATTTCGGCGCGAGCGGGGAAACAGGAGCGGGCTTCGCCATGTAATGTCTTCCGTGCGTGATCAGCCGGCGGACTGAATTCGCGCCGGCTGGCTTGTGCTTGCGTGTGCTTACTTGGGCTGCGATGGCGGTGCGCCGTCGAGGCGCTCGATCTTCGCGGTCTCGCGCAGCTTCACGACGGCTTCCGCCTGCGCCTTCTGCACGACGAAACGCTCCACCTGCTCGCGCACTTCCTCGAGCTTGGGGAACGGCTTTTCGCGACGCTCTTCCACCTTGATGATGTGCCAGCCGAACTGGCTCTTCACCGGCTGTGAAATCTCGTTGACCCGCAACTTGAAGGCCGCCTCCGCGAACTCGGGAACCATGCGGTCCTTGGTGAACCATCCCAGTTCGCCGCCGCGCGAACCGGGGTCCTTGGAGACCTGGTCGGCGACCTTGGCGAAATCCTCGCCGCTGAGGACGCGCTTCAGCGCGGCGCGCGCCAGCGCCTCGCTCTCAACGAGGATGTGACGGGCGCGAACTTCCTGTTCGCCGCTCTGTCCCTTCGCCGCCTCCGCATAGACCTGCTGCACGTTGGCTTCGTTGTTCAACTCGCGCGCGATCCTCGTGAGCAGGCCCTCCATGAGGGCCTTGTCGCGCAGGTAGGCGAGACGGCGCGCGAAGTCGGCGCTTTCGGCCAGCTTGTCCGCCTCGGCCTTGCGCGCCGCCAATCGCATGTCGATCAGGTAATCGACGACGTACGCCTGACGTTCCTGCCCCTCGAGCTGCGGCGGGATCTCGCTGGCGATGTCGTCGGACGCCAGCTTCACGTCGTCGTCGGTGATGTCCACGCCATCGACCCGCGCCAGCGTGCGCGCATCGACATGGGTCGCAAGTCCCGCGCCGAGCATGAACGCTGCAGCAGCGAGGATTACGCAGCTGCGAAGCGGCGCCCTGATCGTCATTGAGTGTCTCCAGTCTGGCGCGCCTTGGCGCGGCGCGGCGCAATGTCGTTCAAAACGCACCGGGGAGCAAGCGCCGGGGAAGGCTAAAGAAGCCCCAGTTGCGGCCTTGTGATCATCAGCCACAGGATCGCCAGGACGGCGGCGAAGGCGGGAAAGCCGAACGCGAACCAGGTCCAGAAAAGCCTGTGGTAGAGAGGCGGCAAGGGCGCGCCTGACGCAACGGCTTCGACCGCCAGGTCGCGAAGCCGCATCTGCATCCACACCACCGGCAGCCAGAACAGGCCTGTGACCACGTAAAGGATCAGCGACAGGACGATCCACTCCTCCGAAAGCGCGTAGCCCGTGATCCACGCCAGCAGGACGCCGGTGACCGGCTGGGCGACGACCGCAGTGGCGGTGAACAGGAAGTCGGCGAGCACCACGATGCGCGCCACGCCGGCGATCACGGCCGGCTTCCCGCCCAGATGCGCCATCAGCATGAAGAAGGCGATCCCCGCGCCCGTTCCCAAGAGGACGCTGGCGCCGATCACATGGAGGAACTTCAGCAAGTAATAGGCCGTCATCGGTCTTCCAGGATGGCGATCAGGATCAGGTTGAAGGCGACGATGGGCCAGATCTTCAGCATCGGCCCCAGCGGCTCGCGCCACAGGTCCGGAAGCAGGATCGTGCCGATCACGGCGTAGGCGAGCGAGATGGCGACGCCCGCCCAAAGGCCCGCACGCGCCGTTCGCCGCCATGCGATCGCAAGTCCGATGGCGATGTCGGCGAGCGCCCCGGCGATGACCACCAGAACTCGCCCACGGGTCCTGAACGCCGCCGAGCAGCATCAGGCCCTTGCCGATCTCCCAGCCGATGGTGAGCGAGACGATGCCGGTTGCGATCCAGAAGGCGGAGAACGTCGCAAAGCTCAGGGGCTTGAGGAAATAGAGCCGCGCGAACCAGCGCTCCTGAACGCTGGCCGGCTCGCTCGCCAACGCGAGCGCGAGCGGCCGGGGCTCGATGCCGGTGATGGCCCGCCACGCGCTGTTGTCGGCGCTGGCGCCGCGCGCGATCTCGCGCCGCGCCGTGCTGCGGATGGGCGAGCGCCAGCCCAGAAAACCGGCCAGATCGCCCGCCTTGTAGGCCAGCGCAGCCGCCCATTCCGGCAGGTTGATGATGCGCGGCGCCGGCCAGCCAAGCCAGCGCCGATAGGCGAGAACGACGTCGGTGAAGGAAAGCCGCTCCGGGCCCGCGAGATCGACCGCCACCCGCGACGGCGCCGAAGGCGACACGAAGAACTCCACGGTGCGCACGACGTCGTCGAGTTGCACCACCTGCAATTCGCCGGAAGCTGGCATGACCGGCAGCCATGGCAGCGCCGCCAGTCCGCGCACCAGCGCGCTGCCGCCGTACGCGGCGCGGCCGAAAACGACGGACGGGCGCAGGATGACCCAGTCGAGGTCGCGCGCCGTGAGCGCGTCCTCACCGGCGAGCTTTGACTTCGAGAACGCGCTCGGCTGCGCCTTGTCCACGCCCATGGCGGAGAAATGGATGACTCGCCGCACGCCCGCCCGCTCGCAGGCCGCGAACAGCGCCGCAGGGCCGCGCACATGGACGTCCTCGACCGAATCGCCCGGCGCGTCCTGCAGCAGACCGACGCAATTGACGACTGCGTCGACCTCCGCAAGGTGCGGCGCCCAGTCCTCCGGCGCGACCGCGGCCGACATGTCGAGAGCGAGCGTGCGCGCCACCCCGGGATGCTTGAGCGCGGCGCCCGCGCTGCGGCTGGACGCAATGATCTGATGCCCCGCTTCCGCCAATCTGGCGACCACCGCAGAACCGATGAAACCCGTCGCCCCGGTGACAAGAACCCGCACGCGCGCGCCTCCACGTTGCGCGGGGGAAATGCGCAGCGGGGCTGAAGGTTCGGAATGAGGGGAGCGCTAGTCTTCGTCGATGAGGCGGGCGCGGGCGCGCAGCTTCTCGCTCTCGCTCTTCAACTGCCCGCAGGCAGCGAGGATGTCACGACCGCGTGGCGTGCGCACCGGGCTGGCGTATCCGGCGTGATAGACGATGTCGGAAAAGGTCTCGATCGTGTCCCAGTCCGAGCATTCGTACTGCGAGCCCGGCCACGGATTGAACGGAATGAGATTGATCTTGGCCGGAATGCCCTTGAGCAGGCGCACGAGTTCGCGCGCATCCGTGGGCGAATCGTTGACGCCCTTCAGCATCACGTATTCGAACGTGATGCGTCGCGCGTTCGACAATCCGGGATAGTCGCGGCATGCGCGCAGCAGCTCCGCGATCGGATACTTCTTGTTGAGCGGCACGAGTGTGTCGCGCAGATCGTCGCGCACGGCGTGGAGCGAAATCGCGAGCATGGCGCCAGTGCGGGCTCCAAGCTCCGGAATTTCCGGCACGACGCCTGACGTCGAGACTGTGATGCGCCTCTTGGACAGCGACAATCCTTCGCCGTCCGCGAGCACGGCGAGCGCGTCCGCGACGTTGTCGAGATTGTAGAGAGGCTCGCCCATGCCCATGAAGACGATGTTCGACACGGCGCGCACGCCCTCGCCAGAGGGGATGAGGCCGTTCGTGGGCGGCGTCAGCCCTGCGAAGTCGCCGAGCATGTCGCGCGCGACGACGAGCTGCTGGACGATCTCCTGCGAACTCAGATTGCGCACGAGCTTCTGCGTGCCGGTGTGGCAGAACGAGCAGGTGAGCGTGCAGCCGACCTGGCTCGACACGCACAGCGTTCCGCGGTCGCTCTCGGGGATGTAGACGCACTCGATTTCCGCGCCCATGGTCTTGCCGCCGACAAGCCTGTCGCCGGGCGCCGGGGGCATGCGGACGAGCCACTTGCGCGTGCCGTCGCTCGACACCTGCTCGGTGACGACCTGCGGGCGCTCCAGCGTGTAGCTGTCCGCGAGTGTCTGGCGGAGCGCCTTGGAGACGTTGAGCATGCGGTCGAAGTCGCGCACGCCGTGAAAATAGATCCAGTGCCAGAGCTGGCCCACCCGCATCCGCGTCTCGCGCTCGGGCACGCCGACGGCCTGCAGCGCCGCGGCAAGCTGCGCGCGCGTGTACCCGACCAGCGATGGCCGGGGCCCGCCCGCGGCCGCGGCGACCTGTTCGGCCTGGTGTTCCTGACTGGCGAGCATGCGTTTTCCGGGTCGAGGGACTGAGACGGGAAGCCGGCGCCCCACGCCTGGCCGGCAGACTTCATATAGCTATGGATCGGCCGGGATCCCACACCCAAACGGCGCGGAGCAGGGTTGGCGATGAACCCGGATCACAAGGAATTAACCTGGTGGAGCTGAGGGGATTCGAACCCCTGACCTCTGCAGTGCGATTGCAGCGCTCTCCCATCTGAGCTACAGCCCCTGACCTCTCGGTCGGCGGGGCGAGGTGTACGCGCGCGGGGCCGTTCCTGTCAATGCGATTTGGGCGGGCGCTGGCGGGCTTCGCGGCCCGGGCGCCGGGCCTGAGCGGAGCTTGCCCGCCGGGCCCGCCGGGGCTAAACCCTTGGACCTTCCTCCTGCGGCGGTGGCCCAATGCGCGCGATCCTGGATGTCATTCTTCTGATCCTGAACCTCTACACCTGGGTCATCATCATCTCGGCCGTGCTGTCGTGGCTGCTGGCGTTCAACGTCATCAACTACGACAACAACGTCGTCCGCTCGATCTGGAACGGCGTGAATGCGCTGACCGAGCCGCTGCTGCGGCCGATCCGCAACCGGTTGCCCCGCATGGGCGCCCTCGACATTTCGCCGATCGTCCTGCTGCTCGCGATCTTCTTCCTCGAGCGCGTCATCGTTTACTACATCTATCCCGTCCTCGGCCGCTTCTGAGGCCCATGGCGGAACGCCCCTGGAGGCGAGCGGACGGCGGGCTCAGGATCGACGTGCGTCTGACGCCGCGATCCTCCTCCGATCAACTCGAGGGCCTGCGGACGCTCTCCGACGGACGATGCGTGCTCAGCGTGCGCGTGCGCGCCGCGCCCGAAGACGGCAAGGCGAACGAGGCCCTGCTGCGGCTCCTGGCGCGCGAGCTGGGTGTTTCGGCGTCCGCTTGCGTCCTCGCATCGGGCGGCAAGAGCCGGCTCAAGGCGGTCGGCGTGACGGGCGACGGGGACGCCCTCGCCCTCAGGCTCGAAGCGCTTTTCGGTGCGGCGAAAGACTGAGTGTGGCCCCCACCGCTGGCAGGTAATGTGGGCGCGACAGCCACCACGATCGCAGTTGGACAGCCCATGTCGAAGACCAGCGCCGGCCGCTTTTTCGAGGATTTCCGCATCGGCGACGTCATCGTTCACGCGACGCCGAAAACGGTCACCACCGGCGAGATGGCGCTCTACGCCGCGATCTACGGCGCCCGCTTCGCGCCCCAGTCCTCCGAGGCGTTCGCCCGCGCCATCGGCTACGATGGGTCCCCGGTGGACGACCTGCTCGTCTTCCACGTCGTCTTCGGCAAATCCGTTCCTGACATATCGCTGAACGCCGTCGCCAACCTGGGCTACGCAGCGTGCCGCTTCCTCGCGCCGGTGTACCCGGGCGACACCTTGTCGGCGACCTCGAGCGTCATCGGTCTGAAGGAAAATTCCAGCCGCGAAACCGGCGTCGTCTACGTGCGCACCCGCGGGTTCAACCAGCGCGGCGATTGCGTCCTCGACTATGTGCGCTGGGTGATGGTGCGAAAGCGCGACAAGGGCTCTCCCGTCGCGGAAAGCATCGTGCCGCAATTGCCCGATGCGCTTTCGCCCGATGCGCTCGGCGACGCGTGTCCGCTGATCGACGCGCAAGCCTGGGACGCCCAGCTCGCCGGCTCTCCCTATCGCTGGGCCGATTATGCGCCAGGTGAACGGATCGACCATGTCGATGGCGTGACGATCGAGGACGCGGAGCACCAGATGGCGACGCGCCTTTATCAGAACACCGCCCGCGTGCATTTCGATCGCCACGCGCAGAGCGCGGGGCGTTTCGGCAACCGCCTCGTCTATGGCGGCCACGTGATTTCCATCGCCCGCGCGCTCACGTTCAATGGATTCGCCAACGCCTTCCACATCACCGCGATCAACAGCGGCAGGCACGTCGCGCCTGCTTTTGCAGGCGATACGATCTACGCCTGGAGTTCGGTGATGGCGCGTGAGCCGCTGCCCGGCCGCGACGATGTCGGCGCTCTGCGCATTCGCACGGTCGCGACGAAAAATCGCCCATGCGCCGATTTCCCGGGCGAGGCGGGCGGCGTTTACGACCCGTCCGTCGTTCTCGACATCGATTACTGGACGCTGGCGCCGCGCTGAGCGGGCTGCAGCCGGAAGAACGACAGGATCAGGCCGGTCGAGCTGGCGTCCCGGTTCTGCCCGGAAATGCCGGCGCCGCCAGCGGTCTGCGTGGGCAGGAAGTGTCCCCCGCCCTCCACGCGCACGAGCCGCACGGGCGCACGGCAGCCGGAAAAACGTTCGACAACGATTCGCGACTTGTCGCTGCGATCGCGATCGGGAAGCTCGGAGCGCGCGGGCTGGGCGGCGCAGGACGCGGCGCGGGCAAACACACCGATGGTTGTCGCAACGGGAGCGACCTCGCCGCGATAGCCGCGCAGGTTCGCCGGCCCACCGGCAAACGGCAGCAACGGGTCGGCGTCGCCCGCAATCAGCATCGCACTGAGCGCGCGCGCCGGGGCGCAATTGGCCGCCTGCTCCTTGGGGAGGCTGGCGAGCGCGGCTGACACGCCCGAGAAAAGCCGCCCGTCGCGGCATGCGGCCAGCAGCGCGACGATCCCGCCCGCGCCCGTTCCCACGAGATAGATCCGCCGCGGATCGGCCAGCGAATCGCTGCGCAGCTTTGCGACCAGCGCGCGCAGGTACGCGATCTCTCCCGTGGCGCTACCGTCCGCCGCGATGTTCCAGTTCGCGCCCGCAGGCTCGGCGTAGACGAGAACGCCGCCGCGCCGCGTGAAGTCCGCAAAGCGCAGCCCGCGGCGCGAAGCCGGCGAGGAACGCGCGCCTTCGCCCAGGACGATGATGGTCGGACGCAGCTTCCGCTTGCTGCGATAGCGCTCCGTCACGAATGCCGAGCGCGTCTGCTCGCCGACCTTGAGCGTCATGCGCCCGCTCGCGGCCTGAGCCGTCGGGCCGCACACGTAAAGCGCGGCGGCGACGAGCAGCCCGGCAGAGATTCGGAATGAAGGCTGATTGTTCATGGCGCACCGGTGGGAAGAGCCAGACGCAATCAGTCTGACGCGTGAAGGCCCCCGCCGCAACGCAAACAAAAGTGACTGGAAAAGTTCGGGAACGCGCCGCTTCAGCTCTGGGTCTGCTGGACCGGCACGCCCGCCTCGGCGAAATGTGCGGCTAGCTCGCCCGACTGGAACATCTCGCGCACGATGTCGCAGCCGCCGACGAACTCGCCCTTCACGTAGAGCTGCGGAATCGTCGGCCAGTTCGCGTATTCCTTGATGCCCTGGCGCACGCCTTCGTCCTCGAGGACGTTCACGCCCTTGTACGGCACGCCGAGATAGTCGAGGATCTGGACCACCTGGCCGGAAAAACCGCACATCGGAAACTGCGGCGTGCCCTTCATGAAAAGGACCACGTCGTTGGCCTTCACGGTGGCGTCGATCTGCTGAAGCACGTCGGTCATTGGCGTTCCTTTCGAGACGGAGTTCAAGGTTCCGCCCTGAGAAAATAATACTATGGACACGGCCGCCTGACTATTGGGGCGCCGATGTCGTGAGCGCCAGGGCGTGAAGCTCGCCGCCCATCCTGCCTTTCAGCGCTGCGTAGACGATCTGGTGCTGCTGCACGCGGGTCTTGCCCGCGAAACGCTTCGGAGATCACCGTGGCGGCGTAATGGTCGCCGTCGCCGGCGAGGTCGCTGATCTCGACCCGGGCGTCGGGCAGAGCTTCGATGATCAGCCGTTCGATGTCAGCGGCCTCCATGGCCATGTGGAAATCCTTGTCCCGTTCAGCCCTTGGCCGGCGCAGCCATGAAGACCGGCAGCCAGCCTTCATGCGCGTCCGACAATTCGCGAACCAATATGGAGGCCTCGCCCGGAAGGTTCAACGCGTCGCCCCCGGTCACGCCGATCCGCCGGGCGGGAACGCCTCTCGCCGCGAGGTCCTTGAGGACGCCGTCGGCTCGCGTCTTCCGGCAGGCGATGACGTAGCGGGCCTGATCCTCGCCGAACCAGCCAGCCGTGCGCCGGGACGCTCGGCAGGCGCGGCGTCGAGCGTCGCGCCCACGCGCGCCGGCCATGGCCATTTCCGCCAGCGCGACCAGCGAGCCCGCCGTCCGAGAGGTCGTGGCACGGTTCGATCGCGCCCGACGCGGATGAGCGCGCGCACGAAGTCGCCGTTGCGGCGCTCGGCGGCGAGGTCGACCGGCGGCGGCGCGCCCTCCTCGCGGCCGCAGATCTCGCCACAGGTAGATCGACTGGCCGAGCCAGCCGGCGGTCTCGCCGATGAGGATGATCGCCTGCGCCGGCGCCGCGGAACGCGACGCCGACGCTCTTGGCCACGTCGTCGACGAGCGCCGACGCCGCCGATGGTGGGCGTCGGCAGGATGCCGCGGCCCTGCGTCTCGTTGTAGAGCGACACGTTGCCCGACACGACGGGGAAGTCGAGCGCGCGGCAGGCCTCGCCGATGCCCTGAAGGCAGCCGACGAACTGGCCCATGATCTCGGGCCGCTCCGGATTGCCGAAATTGAGATTGTCGGTGAGCGCGAGCGGCGTCGCGCCGACGGCGGTGATGTTGCGCCAGGCTTCCGCCACCGCCTGCTGGCCGCCCTCGACGGGGTCGGCCTCGCAATAGCGCGGCGTCACGTCGGTGCGTCAGCGCGAGGCCCTTGGGCCCGTCGCCGATGCGCACGACGGCGGCGTCGCCGCCGGGCCTCTGCACGGTGTTGCCGAGAATGAGGTGGTCGTACTGCTCCCACACCCAGCGCTTGGAGCAGAGGTCCGGCGAGCCGACGAGGCGCAGCAGCGCATCGCGCGTCGAGCACGGCGGCGTCACGGACTCCGGCGCGATCACCGGCAGCGCGGGCGTCTGCGCACGTGCGGCCGGTCGTAGAGCGGCGCCTCGTCGCCGAGTTCCTTGATCGGCAGGTCGGCCTTCACCTCGCCCTGGTGCTTGACGACGAAGCGCAGCGTGTCGGTCGTCTTGCCGATCACGGCGAAGTCCAGACCCCACTTGCGGAAGATCGCTTCGGCCTCGGCTTCCTTCGCAGGGTCCAGCACCATGAGCATGCGCTCCTGGCTCTCCGACAGCATCATCTCGTAGGCGGTCATGTCCGGCTCGCGGCACGGCACCTTGTCGAGATCGAGCTCGATGCCGAGATTGCCCTTCGCGCCCATCTCGACAGCCGAGGAGGTGAGACCGGCGGCGCCCATGTCCTGGATGGCGATCACGCACCCGCTCGCCATGATTTCGAGGCAGGCTTCGAGCAGCAGCTTTTCGGAGAACGGATCGCCGACCTGCACGGTCGGGCGCTTTTCTTCAGCATTGGCCTCGAACGAAGCCGACGCCATCGTCGCGCCGTGGATGCCGTCGCGGCCGGTCTTCGAGCCGAGATAGACGATCGGGTGTCCGACGCCGGTCGCCTTGGCGTAGAAGATCTCGTCCGCCTTCGCGATGCCCACCGCCATGGCGTTGACGAGGATGTTGCCGTCGTAGCGCGTGTGGAAGTCGACCGAGCCGCCGACCGTGGGCACGCCGAACGAATTGCCGTAGCCGCCGATGCCCGCGACGACGCCGGCCACGAGATGGCGCGTCTTCGGATGCTCGGGCGCGCCGAAGCGCAAGCAGATTGAGGCAGGCGATCGGCCGCGCGCCCATGGTGAACACGTCGCGCAGGATGCCGCCGACGCCGGTCGCCGCGCCCTGGTAGGGCTCGATGTAGGACGGGTGGTTGTGGCTCTCCATCTTGAAGACGCAGGCCAGCCCGTCGCCGATGTCGATGACGCCGGCGTTCTCGCCAGGCCCCTGAATGACCCACGGCGCCTTCGTCGGCAGCTTGCGCAGATGCAGGCGGGACGACTTGTACGAGCAATGCTCGTTCCACATGGCCGAGAAGATGCCGAGTTCCGTGATCGTCGGCTCGCGGCCGATCAGCGCGAGAATGCGCTGGTATTCGTCCGGCTTCAGGCCGTGCTCGGCCACCAGCTCCGGCGTCATCTTCGGTTCATTGCGCAGCAAGTTCAGATTCCCTGCGTTTGGGCGCCGCTGGCGTCAGGCGACTTTGGCCGTCGCCGCCGCGAGGCTTTCGAACAGGCCGCGCCCGTCCGTGCCGCCCATGATGGATTCGATGAGGTTCTCGGGATGGGGCATCATGCCAAGAACGTTCAGGCGTTCGGAATAGATTCCCGCGATGTCGTTCATCGAGCCGTTGCAATTGGCGTCTCCGCCGACGTTCCCGTCCGCGTCGCTGTAACGGAACGCGACGCGGCCTTCGCCTTCGAGGCGCGCCAGCGTGTCGGCGTCGGCGGTGTAGTTGCCCTCGCCGTGCGCGACGCACACCTCGATGACCTGGCCCTTCGCGTAGCAGCTGGTGAATGGCGTATCGACGCGCTCGACGCGCAGGTGCTGCATGCGGCAGATGAAGCGCAGATTGCTGTTGCGCATCAGCACGCCGGGCAGCAGCCCGCTTTCGCACAGGATCTGGAAGCCGTTGCAGATGCCCAGCACGAGGCCGCCGCGCTCCGCATGGGCGCGCACCGCGTTCATGATGTTGGCGCGGCCCGCGATCGCGCCGCAGCGCAGATAGTCGCCATAGCTGAAACCCGCCGGGAACGACGACGAGGTCGGTGCCTTTGGGAAGTTCGTGATCGGAATGCCACACGAGCGTCGGCTTCACGCCGCTCGCCTGCTGCAGCGCGCGCATGGCGTCGTTCTCGCGGTTCAATCCGGGAAACAGCAGGACTGCTGCGCGCATGGACGAGTCCTAGATCAGTTCGATGCGATAGTTTTCGACGACGGTATTGGCGAGCAGCCGCTCGCAGGCGTCCTTGAGAAGCGCCTCGGCGCGGGCGCGATCGGCTGTCGCGACGTCGATCTCGAACACCTTGCCCTGCCGGACGCTGTCGACGCCATCCACTCCCAGCGAGCGCAGGGCGCCCTCGATCGCCTTGCCCTGCGGATCGAGAACACCGTTCTTGAGAGTGACGGTAACGCGCGCTTTCATAGATCAATTCTCCACAACGAAGCTGGGGCCAGGTTGTCCACGGATCGCAGGGCCCGCAACGCGCTGCGCGCATGCTGACGGCGCAAGGCCGCGCCTGCGCGCAGGCCTTTACTTCACGAGTTTGGGGCCGCTGGTGCGCACGGGCTCATTGTCGTTCATGATGCCGAGGCGCCGCGCGACTTCGCTGTAGGCTTCCACGAGCCCGCCCATGTCCCTGCGGAACCGGTCCTTGTCGAGCTTGTCGGACGACTTGATGTCCCACAGCCGGCAGGAGTCAGGGGAGATCTCGTCGGCGACGACGATGCGCATCATGTCGCCTTCCCACAGTCGCCCGCATTCCATCTTGAAATCGACGAGACGGATGCCGACTCCGAGGAAAAGACCGGACAGGAAATCGTTCACCCGGATCGCAAGACCCATGATGTCGTCGATTTCCTGCGGCGTCGCCCAGCCGAACGCGGTGATGTGCTCTTCGGAGACCATCGGATCGTTGAGGGCGTCGTTCTTGTAATAGAATTCGATGATCGAGCGCGGCAGCGCAGTGCCCTCCTCGATGCCGAGGCGCTGCGACAGCGAACCGGCCGCGACGTTGCGCACCACCACTTCGAGCGGAATGATCTCGACCTCGCGAATCAATTGCTCGCGCATGTTGAGGCGGCGAATGAAGTGCGTCGGCACGCCGATGTCGTTGAGGTGCTGGAAGATGTACTCGCTGATGCGATTGTTCAGCACGCCCTTGCCGTCGATGACCTCGTGCTTCTTCGCATTGAAGGCCGTGGCGTCGTCCTTGAAATGCTGAATCAGCGTTCCCGGCTCCGGACCTTCATACAGGACCTTGGCCTTGCCTTCGTAAATTCGGCGTCGACGGTTCATCTGGAGACCGTTGTGCTGGAGATGGTAGAAACCGGAGCCCGTGTGGGCGGGTCGGCGGACAGATCGGCTGCGGATACCTGTAAACTGCCGCGCCGACAACCTATCCGATCGGTCGGCCCGGTACAACGACCGCCGTGTCGGCGCCTTCCAATCCGCGTCTGTCCCGCTTATATGCGCCTTGCGACGCGCGAGCGGGTCCAGAGCAGGAGAATTTATCCATGAGCAGCTTCGACAAGCGCCAGGAAGGTTTCGAGAAGAAGTTCGCTCACGACGAGGAGCTTCGCTTCAAGGCTGGCGCGCGCCGGAACAAGCTTCTGGGGCTCTGGGCGGCCGAAAAGCTCGGGAAGACGGGCGAGGAGGCCGAGACCTACGCCAAGAGCGTCGTTGCGGCCGATTTCGAGGAAGCCGGGGACGACGACGTGTTCCGCAAGGTCCGCAAGGACTTCGACGCGGCAGGGGTCGACCAGTCCGACCATCAGGTCCGCCGGACCATGGAAGACCTGATGGCCGTGGCGATCGAACAGATCCGCGGCGGCAAGTAGGCCCGGTCCCGCAATTCAGGGCTCGTTGAGGATCATGGCCTATTCTGGGGCCATGGTTCCTCCTCCAGTGGTGATTCCCGACGAGAACGACGTGGTCGCACTCGGCGGCGCCGCGCCCGAACTCGCCTCGGAACTGACGGCTTGGGCGCTGTTCCTCACGGCCGAGCGCCGCTGCTCGCCCCTGACCGTCGAGGCCTATTGCCGCGACGTGAGGCAATTTCTGACATTCAGGGCCGGGGCCGACCATGCGCCCGTTTCCCTCGAACGAATGGCCTCGCTGAAGCCGTCCGATATCCGCGCCTTCATGGCCGACAGGCGGAACGCGGGCAGCGGCAGCCGGACGATCATGCGCGCGCTCGCCGCCCTGCGCTCCTTCGCCCGCCATCTGGAGCGGCGCGGAATGGCGAAGCTCGCGCCGTTCAATGGGGTCCGCACGCCCAAGATCGCCAAGGGTCTCCCCAAGCCGCTGCCCTTCGCGGCGGCGGTGCGCGTCACCAGCGCCGACGCGCGATCCGGCGACGCGGACGAGCCGTGGGTCGTCGCCCGCGACGCAGCCGTTCTAGGGCTGCTCTACGGGGCCGGGCTGCGCATTTCCGAGGCGCTCGGACTGAAGCGGCGGGATATCTATCCCGGCCTGGAGGCGCTGACCGTTCTGGGAAAAGGCCGCAAGAGCCGCAATGCCCCGGTGATCGGTCCCGTGAAGGCGGCGATCGAGGACTACATCCGCCTCTGCCCGTACCCGCTGCCCTGCGGACGGTCCCCTGTTCGTGGGGGTGAAGGGCGGGCCTCTGTCGCCGCGAATCATCCAGCTGGCGATGGCGCGGATGCGGGGCGCGCTGGGCCTGCCCGATTCGGCGACGCCGCACGCGCTCAGGCATTCGTTCGCCACGCACTTGCTCGCGCGCGGCGGCGACCTGCGTTCGATCCAGGAATTGCTCGGGCATGCATCGCTGTCCACGACGCAGATCTACACCGCGGTTGATTCGACCCGCCTGATGGACGCGTGGAAGGCGGCGCACCCGCGAGCGCGCTAGACAAGCGCTCGCGGCTCTTTGTCGTTGAGACGCGGACCTTCAGACGTGCAGCGCGCGCTTCTCGACCGCCAGCGCGGCCTCGCGCACCGCTTCCGACATGGTCGGGTGCGCATGGCAGGTGCGCGCGAGATCTTCCGAGGAACCGCCGAATTCCATCAGCACGGCCGCCTCCGCGATGAGTTCGCCGGCGCCGGCGCCAACGATATGGACGCCGAGCACGCGATCCGTCTGCGCGTCGGCGAGAACCTTCACGAAGCCGTCCGAGGCGCGCATCGCGCGGGCGCGCCCGTTGGCGGTGAACGGAAACTTGCCCACCTTGTAGGCGACGCCAGCGGCCTTGAGTTCTTCCTCGGTTTTGCCGACCGAGGCGATCTCCGGCATCGTGTAGACGACCCCCGGAATGACGTCGTAGTTCACATGGCCGTGCTGGCCCGCGATGATTTCGGCCACCGCGACGCCTTCGTCCTCGGCCTTGTGGGCGAGCATCGGCCCGCGCACGACGTCGCCCACCGCATAGATGCCGGGCACGGACGAACGGAAATGATCGTCGATCACGACGCGGCCGCGATCGAGGGCGACGCCCGCCTCCTCCAGCCCGAGGCCGTCGGTGTACGGACGCCGTCCCGTGGCGACGAGAACGACATCGGCGTCGAGCGTCTGCGCGATCGCCGCCGGCGACGGGCTCGAAGGTGACGGCGGCGCCGCCCTTCGTCTTGTCGACGGCGGTGACTTTCGAGGACAGCAGGAACTTGAAGCCCTGCTTTTCGAGAATGCGCTGAAACTGCTTGGCGACTTCAAGGTCCATTCCCGGCAGGATCCGGTCGAGATACTCGACGACGGTCACCTCCGCGCCCAGACGCTTCCACACCGATCCAAGCTCCAGCCCGATCACGCCGGCGCCGATCACGACGAACCTGGCGGGAACCTTCTCCAGCGCGATGCCGCCCGTGGATGTGATGATCGTCTTCTCGTCGAAATCGACCTTCACGCCCGGCGGCGTCGCCGCTTCGGAGCCCGTGGCGATGACGATGTTGCGCGTCTCCAGCGATGTGACGGCGCCGTCATCGGCGACCACGTCCACCTTGCCGGCGCCCTTGACCACGCCGCGGCCGTGGAACGTCTCGACCTTGTTCTTCTTGAGCAGGAAGCCGACGCCGTTCACGTTCGCCGCGACGGTGTCGTCCTTGTGTTTCATCATCGCGGGCATGTCGAGCTGCGGCTTGCCGACGATGACGCCGAGCGAGGGCAGCTCGTGGGCGGCCTGCGCGAACATCTCGGATGCGTGCAGCAGCGCCTTCGACGGTATGCAGCCGACGTTGAGGCACGTGCCGCCGTGCGTCTTGCGCTTCTCGACGACGGCCACTTTCAGTCCCAGCTGCGCGGCGCGGATCGCGCACACGTAACCACCGGGCCCCGTTCCGATGATAACCAGATCATAAGACATGACGGTCGCTTTCATTGCGCTGTGATCGCGCGTTCGGTTGCAGTTTCAGTTCGCCGCGGGCCCCGCTGCGCCGGAGGCGAGCATTGCGGCTCTCCCCGGCAGGCATGAGGCGCACGGCCTGTAGCCGGCTGAGAGGGCCGTCGCCTCGTCGGCGAAGAAGACCCGGTTCTTCTGATACGTGCCGGCCGCGAGGTAGCGGCCGGCTGTCTTGCATTCCATCAGCCCGTAGACCTTCGTGCGCCTGTTGCCGCCGAAGGCGCCTTTCACAGCGGACTGGAAGGGCTTTCCGTCCGCGCCGGTCAGGGTGAACATCTTCATCCCGCCCGGCCCTCGATCTCAGAGGTCGAGAACGAGACGGGCCGGATCTTCCAGCGCTTCCTTGACGCGCACGAGGAACGTCACGGCTTCCTTTCCGTCGACGATGCGGTGATCGTAGCTGAGCGCGAGATACATCATCGGGCGCACTTCGATCTTGCCGCCGACAACCATCGGCCGCTCCTGGATCTTGTGCATGCCCAGAATTCCGGACTGCGGCGCATTCAGGATCGGCGTCGACATCAGCGAGCCGTAGATGCCGCCGTTGGTGATCGTGAACGTGCCGCCCTGCATCTCCTCGATCTTCAGCTGGCCGTCACGGGCGCGCTTGCCGAAGTCGGCGATGGTCTTCTCGATCTGCGCCAGGCTCATGCCGTCCGCGTCGCGAACGACGGGCACGACGAGGCCCTTCTCGGTGCCGACGGCGATGCCGACATGGTAGTAATTCTTGTAGACGAGGTCCGTGCCGTCGATCTCGGCGTTGACCGCCGGCAGCTCCTTCAGCGCCTGCGTGCACGCCTTCACGAAGAAGCTCATGAAGCCGAGCTTCGCGCCGTGCTTCTTCTCGAACACGTCCTTGTAGCGCGCGCGCAGCGCCATCACCTCGGTCATGTCGACCTCGTTGAAGGTCGTCAGCATCGCCGCGGTGTTCTGCGCCTCCTTGAGGCGGCGCGCGATCGTCTGACGCAGCTTCGTCATGCGCACGCGCTCTTCGCGCGACTGATCGTCGGGAGCGGACGGCGCGCGCATGGCGACAGGCGCAGGCGCGGGAGCCGGGCCGCTCGCGAGCGCGCGCGAGCACGTCGCCCTTGAGCACCTGGCCGCGCTTGCCGGAGCCCGCGACCCCGGCGACGTCGATCTGATTGTCGGCGGCAATCTTCGCCGCGGAAGGAGCAGGCGGCATGCCGCCGCTCGCCTGGGCGGGAGCCGGGGCCGACGCAGGCGCGGGGGCGGGCTTGGGAGCCTCGGCGGCCTTCGCCGCGGGAGCTGCGGCCGCGGCGCCGGCGCCGCCCGCAGTGATCTGACCAAGCAGCGCGCCGGGCGAAACCGTCTCGCCGTCCTTCGCGGTGATCTCCGCCAGAACGCCCGCTGCGGGCGCGTTGACTTCGAGAGTCACCTTGTCGGTTTCCAGCTCCACGAGCGGCTCGTCGGCCTTCACGGTGTCGCCGGGCTTCTTGAACCACTTTGCGATCGTGGCTTCGGAAACGGATTCTCCAAGCGTGGGAACTCTGATCTCGGTCATGTGCGCATTCCCGCCCCGAGGCGGCCTCTGTGTCTGTGGAATTGGGATGTGACGCTCACTCGGCGAATGCTTCGTCGAGGAACGCCTTCAGTTGTGCGAGGTGTTTGGACATGAGCCCGGTCGCCGTCGCGGCGGAGGCGGGACGTCCGACGTAACGCGGGCGCTTCGACTTGCCGCCCGCCTGCGTCAGCACCCATTCCAGATACGGCTCGACGAAGGTCCACGAGCCCATGTTCTTCGGCTCTTCCTGGCACCACACGATGTCGGCCTTCTTGAAGCGCGACAGGCCAGCGACCAGCGCCTTGAGCGGGAACGGATAGAGCTGCTCGACGCGGACGAGATAGACGTCGTCGATGCCGCGGCGCTCGCGCTCTTCGTAGAGGTCGTAATAGACCTTGCCCGAGCACAGGATGACACGACGGATCTTGTCGTCCTTGAGCAAGCTTCGGACGCTCGCCGCGCACGCGGTCGCCGTCTTCCCACAGCAGGCGATGGAAGGTCGTCCCGCTGGCGAACTCTTCCAGCCGCGACACTGCGCGCTTGTGGCGCAGCAGCGACTTCGGCGTCATCAGGATGAGCGGCTTGCGGATGTCGCGCTTCAGCTGCCGGCGCAGGATGTGGTAATACTGCGACGGCGTCGTGCAGTTGGCGACCTGCATGTTGTCTTCGGCGCACATCTGCAGATAGCGCTCGAGACGCGCCGACGAATGCTCCGGGCCCTGGCCTTCGTAGCCGTGGGGCAGCAGGCAGACGAGGCCCGACAGGCGCAGCCACTTGCGCTCTCCCGACGACACGAACTGGTCGAACACGACCTGCGCGCCATTGGCGAAATCGCCGAACTGGGCTTCCCACATGGTGAGCGCGTTCGGTTCGGCCAGGGAGAACCCGTATTCGAACCCGAGCACCGCCTCTTCCGACAGCATCGAGTTGATGACCTCGTAACGCGCCTGCCCGTCACGAACGTTGTTCAGCGGGACATAGCGCTCTTCGGTCTGCTGATCGATCAGCACGGAATGACGCTGCGAGAACGTGCCGCGTTCGCAATCCTGTCCCGAAAGGCGGACGGGATGGCCTTCGTCGCACAGCGTGGCGAACGCAAGGGCTTCGGCCGTCGCCCAGTCGAGGCCCTCGCCGGTCTCGAACATCTGACGGCGATTCTCCATGAAGCGCCCGATCGTCTTGTGGACGTTGAAACTCTCGGGGATCACGCTGATCTTCGCGCCGATGTCCTTGAGCTTGTCGAGCGCCACGCCGGTTTCGCCGCGACGGGGATCGTCGTGCACGACTTCGGCGGCGCGCAGGCCCGACCAGCGTCCGTCGAGCCAGTCCGCCTTGTTGGGCTTGTAGGATTGCCCCGCCTCGAACTCGGCGTCGAGCCGCGAGCGCCAGTCGGCGACCATCTTCTCGACTTCGCCCTGCGTGACGACGCCTTCGGCGACCAGCTTGTTGGTGTAGATTTCCAGCGTCGAGGGATGGTTCCTGATCTTCTGGTACATCAGCGGCTGCGTGAACGCCGGCTCGTCGCCCTCGTTGTGGCCGAAGCGGCGGTAGCAGAACATGTCGATGACGACAGGCTTGTGGAACTTTTGCCGGAACTCGATGGCGACCTTCGCCGCGAACACGACGGCTTCCGGATCATCGCCGTTCACATGGAAGATCGGCGCCTCGATCATCTTGGCGACGTCCGAGGGGTACGGCGAGGAGCGCGAGTAGCGCGGATAGGTCGTGAACCCGATCTGGTTGTTGACGATGAAGTGGATGGAGCCGCCCGTGCGATGACCCTTCAGGCCCGAGAGGCCGAAGCATTCCGCAACCACGCCCTGGCCGGCGAACGCCGCATCGCCGTGGATGAGCAACGGCAGCACCTTTGAGCGCTCCGTGGAATCCTGCAACTGGTCCTGCTTGGCGCGAACCTTGCCGAGCACCACGGGGTCGACGATCTCGAGATGCGACGGATTGGCGGTGAGCGAAAGGTGCACCTTGTTCTGATCGAACTCGCGGTCGGACGAGGCGCCGAGGTGATACTTGACGTCGCCCGAACCTTCGACTTCATCGGGCGTGAACGAGCCGCCCTTGAACTCGTGGAAGATTGCGCGGTGCGGCTTGCTCATCACGCTCGCGAGCACGTTCAGGCGGCCGCGATGCGACATGCCGATCACGATTTCCTGGAGGCCGAGCGCGCCGCCGCGCTTGATGATCTGCTCAAGCGCGGGAACCATCGACTCGCCGCCGTCGAGACCGAAGCGCTTCGTGCCGCGGAAACGCAGGTCCGAGAACTTCTCGAATCCTTCCGCCTCGACGAGCTTGGACAGGATCGCCCGCTTGCCCTCTCGGGTGAAGGTGATCTCCTTGTCCGGACCCTCGATGCGCTCCTGAATCCACGCCTTCTCGGCGGGATCGGAGATGTGCATGAACTCGAAGCCAATTGTCCCGCAATACGTGCGGCGCAGCAGCGCGAGCATCTCGCGAAGCGTCGCGTATTCAAGACCAAGAACGTTGTCGATGAAGATCTTGCGATCGTAATCGGCTTCCGTGAAGCCATAATTGGACGGATGCAGCTCCTCGTGATCCTTCTGAGCCTCAAGGCCCAGCGGATCGAGCTGCGCATGCAGATGCCCGCGCATGCGGTAGGCGCGGATCATCATCAGGGCGCGGACGCTGTCGCGCGTCGCGCGCTGGATCTCGGCGCCGCTCACGGGCGCGGCCTTGCCGGCGGACTTTGCTTCGATCTTGGCGCCGACAGCCTTCTCGACCTGCGCCCAGTTGCCGTCCAGCGCGGAGACGAGCTCGCCATTGGCGTGCACAGGCCAGTTGGCCTTCTTCCACGACGCGCCACGCGCGTTCTGCTTCACGGCGCTGGCGTCTTCAGCAAGGGCGCTGAAGAACTCGCGCCATTCGGCGTCCACGCTCGTGGGATCGGCTTCGTAGCGGGCGTAGAGATCTTCGATGTACGCGGCGTTGCCGCCGTAAAGGAAGGACGTCTGCAGAAGCGCTTCGTTCAGGTCCTGGCGCGCCATGTGTGGCCTCCGGAAAGAAGTTTGCGCGCCGGGGAGATGCTGCGGCGCGTCAGCGAGGGGCATTTGAGCCGCCCCGGCGATGCCGGGACGGCTGGGAGCTTCAGCCCTTGAGGACTTCCACGAGGGTCTTGCCGAGGCGCGCGGGCGAAGGCGACACGCGGATGCCCGCGGCTTCCATGGCCGCGATCTTGTCCTCGGCGCCGCCCTTGCCGCCCGAGATGATCGCGCCGGCATGGCCCATGCGGCGGCCCGGAGGCGCCGTGCGGCCGGCGATGAAGCCGACCATCGGCTTCTTGCGGCCGCGCTTGGCTTCGTCGCGAATGAACTGCGCCGCGTCTTCCTCGGCGGAGCCGCCGATCTCGCCGATCATGATGATCGACTGGGTCTTCGGGTCGGCGAGGAACATCTCCAGCATGTCGATGAACTCGGTGCCCTTCACCGGATCGCCGCCAATGCCCACGGCGGTCGTCTGGCCGAGGCCTTCCTGCGTGGTCTGGAACACGGCCTCGTAGGTCAGCGTGCCCGAACGGGACACGATGCCGACGTTGCCCGGCCGGAAGATGTTCGCCGGCATGATGCCGATCTTCGATTCGCCCGCGGTGACCACGCCCGGGCAGTTCGGCCCGATGAGGCGGGACTTCGAGCCGTCGAGCGCGCGCCGCACCTTGATCATGTCCGACACCGGAATGCCTTCGGTGATGCAGACGATGAGCGGGATTTCAGCGTCAATGGCTTCGCAGATCGAATCGGCTGCGAACGGCGGCGGCACATAGACGACCGAAGCGTCCGCGCCCGTGGCGTCGCGCGCTTCAGCGACCGTGTCGAACACCGGCAGGCCGATGTGCGTCGAGCCGCCCTTGCCCGGCGTCACGCCGCCGACCATCTTCGTGCCATAGGCCAGAGCCTGTTCCGAATGGAAGGTGCCGTTCTTGCCGGTGAAACCCTGGCAGATGACCTTCGTGTTCTTGTCGATGAGAATGGACATTATGCGGCCTCCTTGACGGCCTTGACGATCTTCTGGGCAGCGTCGTCGAGATCGTCCGCCGGGATCACATTGAGCCCGGACTCGCGAATGATCGTCTTGCCCTCTTCGACGTTGGTGCCTTCGAGGCGCACGACGAGCGGAACCTGCAGGCCGACAGCCTTCACCGCGGCGATCACGCCGCGCGCGATCACGTCGCACTTCATGATGCCGCCGAAGATGTTGACGAGGATGCCCTTCACGTTGCGGGTCCGCCGTGATGATCTTGAACGCCGCCGTCACCTTTTCTTCCGAGGCGCCGCCGCCGACATCGAGGAAGTTCGCCGGCTCGTCGCCGTAGAGCTTGATGATGTCGAGGGTCGCCATCGCGAGGCCGGCGCCGTTGACCATGCAGCCGATCGTGCCGTCGAGCGCGATGTAGGCGAGGTCATGCTTCGAGGCTTCGATTTCCTTGGCGTCCTCTTCCGTCTCGTCGCGCAGCGCGACGATTTCGGGATGCCGATACAGCGCGTTCGAGTCGAAGGAGACCTTCGCGTCGAGGCACTTGAGATCGCCCTGCTTGGTGACGATCAGCGGGTTGATCTCCAGCATCGCCATGTCCTTCTCGACGAAGGCGCGATAGAGCTGGCCGAGCAGCTTGCCCGCCTGCTTGGCGAGTTCGCCGGTGAGGCCCAGCGCCTTGGCGACCGTGCGGCCGTGATGGGGCATGATGCCGGTCGCGGGATCGACCGAGAAGGTGATGATCTTCTCGGGCGTGTCGTGGGCGACCTGCTCGATGTCCATGCCGCCTTCGGTCGACACGACGAAGGACACGCGCGAGGTCGCGCGGTCGACGAGCGCGGAGAGATAGAACTCCTTCTCGATGTCGGAGCCGTCCTCGATGTAGAGGCGGTTGACCTGCTTGCCGGCCGGGCCGGTCTGGATGGTCACGAGCGTCGCGCCGAGCATTTCCTTGGCGAACTGCGTCGACTTCGTCGATCGACTTGGCGAGACGGACGCCGCCCTTCTCGCCGGCCGAGGCTTCCTTGAACTTGCCCTTGCCGCGACCGCCCGCATGGATCTGGGACTTCACGACCCAGAGCGGACCGCCCAGTTCCTTCGCCGCCGCGGCGGCGTCTGCCGCCTTCATGATGGGAACGCCGCGTGAGACCGGAACGCCGTATTCGCGCAGGACGGCCTTGGCCTGATATTCATGAATATTCATCGAAATACCCTCGGATATGCCTTCGAGACGTCGCCGGCCGCGCGTGCGCTGGTGAGGCGAAGGCGCGACCTGGCCGTGTCGATCAGGCAAAGGACGGATTGATGGTCTTGCAGGCGTCGACCAGCGACTGCACCGATTTCGACGGAGTTGGCGAACATTTCCTTTTCCGCCGCATCGAGCGTGATCTCGACGATCTTCTCGACGCCGTTCGCCCCGATGACGACCGGCACGCCGACGTACATGTCCTTCACGCCGTACTGGCCGGTGAGGTAGGCGGCGCAGGGAAGCACGCGCTTCTTGTCGCGCAGGTAGCTCTCGGCCATCGAAATTGCAGAGGATGCCGGCGCATAGAAGGCGGAGCCCGTCTTCAGCAGGTTGACGATCTCGCCGCCGCCGCCGCGCGTGCGCTTGACGATGGCGTCGATCTTCTCCTGCGTCGTCCAGCCCATCTTGACCAGATCAGGCAGCGGAATGCCGGCGACTGTGGAGTAGCGCACCGAGCGGCACCATGTCGTCGCCGTGGCCGCCGAGAACGAACGCCGTCACGTCTTCGACGGAGACGTTGAACTCTTCGGCGAGGAACCAGCGGAAGCGGGCGGAGTCGAGGACGCCGGCCATGCCGACGACCTTGTTGCTCGGCAGGCCGCAGGCCTTCTGCAGCGCCCACACCATCGCGTCGAGCGGGTTGGTGATGCAGATGACGAACGCGTTCGGCGCATATTGCTTGATGCCGGCGCCAACCGATTCCATCACCTTGAGGTTGATGCCGAGCAGGTCGTCGCGGCTCATGCCCGGCTTGCGCGGCACGCCGGCGGTCACGATGATGACGTCGGCTCCGGCGATGGCCGAATAGTCGCTCGCGCCAGACAGGCGGGAGTCGAAGCCCTCGACCGGCGAGGCTTCGGCCAGGTCGAGCGCCTTGCCTTGCGGGATGCCGTCGGCAATGTCGAACAGGACGATGTCGCCGAGTTCCTTGAGTCCTGCCAGCAGCGCCAGCGTTCCGCCGATCTGCCCAGCCCCGATCAATGCAATTTTGTTACGCGCCATTTTGGACGCTCCTCGCTTTAGCGTTGCCTCCGGGTCGAACCCGATGCCGCGCGGTCTTTGACTCCGTGCGGCCGCGCTGGCAAGGGCGAGCGGATGGTTCGTTCGTCGAGTACCCGGCAACCCTTATGCGGGAGCGTTGCCGAGGGACTAGTGAACCCCGATTGATTCCAGTTGTTTATGGCAGTTAAAGAGTCAGCGTCTCGGTCGCCTTGACCCTTCGTCAAAACGGGTTACAAAAATCAAAATTTGTCATTTGTAAGTAGCGTCGACCGCCTCATGCGAGCGCCCGGAGCACGACTCGCGTAACCCGCTCGAAACGGGCGTCGATCTGCTCCCGCGGAACGTCCCGGTCCAACCTCACTGCAACGGGGTGGATGAACCGGTGCAGCGCGTCGAACACCAGGGCGGTCGCGCGCCGCAGGTCTCCGGGGCGAAACACGCCCCCGCCCATCCCTTCCTCGAGCACCCGCTGGACCTCGGCCTGTATCCGGCCGCGGTGTCGCCGCGCGATAGCCCGCCCCTCGCGGACGGCTTCTGCGAACACGGCGAAGAGATTGGGATCGGTCTCGATCTTGTGCCGGTACGCCCGGTGGATGGCCGACACGATGCGCTCGAGCTTGTCGTCGGCCGGGTCGGGCGCGTCCGCGATCTCGTGAAGCCCGGACTCGATCGGCTTCAGCCAATGGTCGGTGAGGGCGTCGACGAGGGACTCCTTAGAGGGAAAGTAGCGATAGACGTTCGCATGACTCATCCCCGCTTCCGCGGCGATGCTCACCACGGTGGTCCGCTCCACGCCATATTGGCGCACATGGTCCGCAGCGATCCGGAGAATGCGGGAATCCGTCGGCTCCGGCTGCGGGGTGCGGGCCATCTCAGGTCTCCGCCAGGCCGGTCGTATCTCCGGACGCCGTCGAATCCGCACGCCCATGGGGCAGGGCAAGATAGAATTGCGATTGCATTTCGATCAGCCGCGAAGCCGTCCGCCCGAACTCGAACGCCTCCCGGCCTTGCGTGCCGGTGTAAAGGCCAGTCGGCTCCGCGTCAGCCGAGGCGACGAGCTTGACGTGCTGATCGTACAGCGTGTCGATGAGATTGATAAAGCGCTTGGCCTCGTTGCGCATGTGGGCGGGCATGACCGGAATGTCGTCGATGAAGATCGTGTGATAGTTCTCGGCCAGAGCGAGATAATCGGCCGACGCCAGCGGTTGCGCGCACAATTGCCCGAACGAGAAACGGGCGACATGGTCGGCCGCCTCAGGCACCGTCAACCGGCGGCCGAGCACCGGCAGGACGACGGGATCGCCATGCGCCTTGCCCGTCAGACGATGAAAGATTTCATCCATGGAGGATCGCGCCGCCTCTCCGGCGGGCGTGTAGTAGACAGGCGATCCACCGATCTTCTCGAGCCGGAAGTCGGTGCGGGCGTCGAGGTGGATGACCTCCATTCGCTCCGTCAGCAAATCGATGAACGGCAGGAAAAGCGCGCGGTTCAAACCGCCTTCGTAGAGCCGGGCCGGCTCGACGTTCGAAGTCGCCACGACGACGACTCCGCGCGCGAACAGCGCCTCGAACAGCCGCCCCAGAATCATCGCATCGGCGATGTCGGTCACGCTGAATTCATCGAAGCACAGGAGTCGCGCCTCGCGCGCGAGCGCATCGGCCACCGGCTGGATGGGATCGTCGCCCTTGGCCTTGCCGGCCTTCTTGTCCTGCCGCCATTCATGGATTCGCCTGTGAACGTCGAGCATGAAGGCGTGGAAATGGGCGCGCCTCTTGCGACGCTGGGGCGCGGCCTCGAAGAACATGTCCATCAGCATGGTCTTGCCGCGGCCGACCGACCCCCAGACGTAAAGCCCACGGACGGTCTCGCCCTTGCGGCTCCGGCGGAACAGGCGGCGGATCGGGCTCGAGCGCCGCGCCGCCCTCCTCGCCGCCAGCGAGTTGAGCAGGCCGTCGAGACGGTCGACAAGCTCCTGCTGGGCGGCGTCGGCTTCGACCTGCCCTTCGAGCACTTTCGCCGTGTAGGCGGAGGAGACGGGATGATCCAAGGCGGTCAGCTGACGATGGGCTTTCGGGAAGGCTAGGGGCAGTGGCGTCGTGCTGGCGAACAGCGCAATAGAAGCGCTGCCGCCATTTTTCTTCAATGCGTCCGCCCCCGGATGCGTCCCGATCAGACCTGGCGCGAAATCATCATGTTCTTGATTTCAGCAATGGCCTTCGCGGGATTCAGACCCTTGGGGCAGGCCTTCGCGCAGTTCATGATCGTGTGGCAGCGATAGAGCCGGAAGGGGTCTTCCAGATTGTCGAGACGCTCGCCCGTCGACTCGTCGCGCGAATCGGCGAGCCACCGGTAGGCCTGCAGCAGGGCGGCGGGGCCGAGATAGCGGTCGCCGTTCCACCAATAGCTCGGGCACGAGGTCGAGCAGCAGGCGCACAGGATGCACTCGTACAGTCCGTCCAGCTTGACGCGGTCGCCCGGAGACTGACGCCATTCATGCTCAGGCTGCGGCGTGTCGGTCTTGAGCCACGGCTCGATGGAGGCGTGCTGCGCATAGAACGTCGTCAGGTCGGGCACGAGGTCCTTCACGACCTTCATGTGCGGCAGCGGATAGATCTTCACCGCCCCGTTGATCGTCGACATGTCCTTCGTGCAGGCCAGCGTATTCATGCCGTCGATGTTCATCGCGCACGAACCACAGATGCCCTCGCGGCAGGACCGGCGGAAGGTCAGCGTCGGATCGGCCTTGTTCTTGATCCAGATGATCGCGTCGAGGACCATCGGGCCGCAATCGTCCATGTCGACGAAATACGTGTCGATGCGCGGGTTCTGCCCGTCATCGGGGTTCCAGCGATAGATCCGGAACTCGCGCACGTTCTTTGCGCCGGCCGGACGCGGCCAGACCTTGCCGGCCACGGGCCGAGAGTTCTTCGGAAGAGCGAATTCGACCATTTCTGTCTCTCCGCGTCAGTACACGCGAGCCTTGGGCTCGATATAGCTGATCTCGTTTGTCATCGTGTAGGTGTGCACAGGGCGGAAGTCGATCGCCACGCGCTTCGTGTCGTCGTTGGCCCAGGCGAGCGTGTGCTTCATCCAGTTCGTGTCGTCGCGATCGGGGAAGTCCTCGCGGGCGTGGGCGCCGCGGCTTTCCTTGCGCTCGACGCGCCGAATCCATCGTGACGACCGCCTGGATGATGAGGTTGTCGAATTCGAGCGTCTCGATCAGGTCCGAGTTCCAGATCATCGAGCGGTCGGTGATCGCGATGTCCGAGATGCCGTCCCACACGTCGTGGATGAGCTTCGAGCCTTCTTCGAGAACCTCGCCGGTGCGGAACACCGCGCAATTGTTCTGCATCGTGCGCTGCATCTTCTCGCGCAGCTGCGCCGTCGGCGTGCCGCCCTTCGACCAGCGATACCGATCGAGCCTCGACAGGGACTTGTCCGCCGAATCCTTCGGCAATTCGGCCTGCTTCTCGCCCGGCTTCACAATCTCGGCGGCGCGCATTCCGGCGGCGCGCCCGAACACGACGAGGTCGATGAGCGAGTTTGAGCCGAGGCGGTTCGCGCCGTGGATCGACACGCAGGCGGCCTCGCCCAGCGCCATCAGGCCCGGCACGATGAAGTCCGGATCGCCGGCCTTCTTGGTGACGACCTCGCCGTGATAATTCGTCGGGATGCCGCCCATGTTGTAATGGACCGTCGGCAGCACCGGGATCGGCTCCTTGGTGACATCGACGCCCGCGAAGATACGCGCGCTCTCCGAAATGCCCGGAAGACGCTCGTGCAGGATCTTCGGATCGAGATGCTCGAGGTGCAGGTAGATGTGATCATTGTCCTTGCCGACGCCGCGGCCTTCGCGAATCTCGATCGTCATGGCGCGGGACACCACGTCGCGCGACGCGAGATCCTTGGCTGAAGGCGCATAGCGCTCCATGAAGCGCTCGCCCTGCGCGTTGGTGACGTAACCGCCCTCGCCGCGCGCGCCTTCGGTGATCAGGCAGCCCGAACCGTAGATGCCGGTCGGATGGAACTGCACGAACTCCATGTCCTGCAGCGGCAGGCCGGCGCGCAGAACCATCGCGTTGCCGTCGCCCGTGCAGGTGTGCGCCGAGGTGGCCGAGAAGTAGGCGCGGCCATAGCCGCCGGTCGCCAGAATGGTCAGGGCGCCGCGGAAGCGATGGATCGTGCCGTCGTCCATCTTGATGCAGACGACGCCGCGGCAACGGCCTTCCTCGTCCATGATCAGATCGATGGCGAAATACTCGATGAAGAACTCGGTGCGGTTGCGAAGCGCCTGTCCATAGAGCGTATGCAGGATCGCGTGGCCGGTGCGGTCGGCCGCGGCGCACGTGCGCTGCGCGGTGCCTTCGCCGTAATTGGTCGTCATGCCGCCGAACGGGCGCTGGTAGATCTTGCCTTCGTCCGTGCGCGAGAAGGGCACGCCCCAATGCTCGAGTTCGTAGACTGCGGCCGGAGCGTTGCGGCACAGGTACTCGATCGAGTCCTGGTCGCCGAGCCAGTCTGACCCCTTCACGGTGTCGTACATGTGCCAGCGCCAGTCGTCCGGGCCCATATTGCCCAGCGCGGCAGAGATGCCGCCCTGCGCCGCGACCGTGTGCGAACGGGTGGGGAAGACTTTCGAGATGCACGCCGTGCGCAGGCCGGCCTGCGAACAGCCCACCGTCGCGCGAAGGCCCGCGCCGCCGGCGCCGACGACGATCACGTCGAACGTATGGTCGGTGATCGGGTACGCGGAGCCGTTCACGCCGGGCGCCGTAGAACCGTTAGCAGCCGAAGCATTGGCCATGGAAACTCACCTCGTCTCGATAATCGGAATGGCGCCGGTCAGATGAAGCTCAGGCGAAGGATTGCGTACACGCACGCGAGTCCGACGACGGCGCAGAAGAACATGTTGGCCATCAGGGCCCACGACTTGGCGTGTTCGCCGTGCACGTAGTCCTCGATGATCGTCTGCATGCCGAGCATCATGTGATAAACGGCGGTGGGCACGAACAGCAGCATCACGATCGCGGCGAACGGATGCCCGAGCGCCTCGCGCACGGCGGCATGGTCCTTGCCCACCATGCCGAGCACGATCCAGACGAACGCGATGGACAACGGCAGCAGCGCGAAGGACGTGACACGCATGCGCCACGCGTGCTGCGTGCCGGATCGCGCTGATCCCAGATGACGGACTCGCGCTGCGGGAGTGCGGATGGAGCCGGAGGAATTGGTCGCCATGAGTTTGCCCCTCAGCGCAGCGTGTAGGCGGCGATCCAGACCAGGATCGTCAGGACGAGGCCGCCAATGAGCGTGCCCTGCGCGAGATATTCGCGCTGCGGATGCTCCATTCCGTAGCCGGCGTCCCAGATGAAATGACGCACGCCGCCGAGCATGTGCTGGAACAGCGCCCAGGTGAACCCGAACAGGATGAGACGCCCGAAGATCGACCCCATGAACCAGGTGGCGGTCACGAACGCGGAGGCGCTCGTCGCGGCGGCGATCAGCCACCAGGCGAGCAGCAAGGTCCCGAGGTAGAGTCCCACGCCCGTGATGCGGTGCAGGATGGACATCGCCATCGTGAGGGCGAAACGATAGACCTGCAGGTGAGGCGACAACGGGCGCCTCTGTTCGTTCGCGATCGGGCTCTGGTCTATTCCGGCCATCTGACGCCTCGCATTCGATCAATTTGTGCGGCTTAACTAATGGAAGTCGAGGAGGCGCGCAACGCTCGCCCCGCGCTGGACGGGCGCAGAGGCCGGGGGAGTCTCAGATGGTGCGACTTGCAGGCTGATTCAGTCGCGCAGCGCGGCGGATATGAGTCGTTTGGCGTCGTCCGAATCCCACTCTGCGGGACCGGCCATCACGCCCAGTTCGCACCCCTTCGAGTCGATGAGAATCGTCGTTGGCAGACCGACGGCCTTCCCCGTTCGCTTGAGGACCTGGAAGATGTCGGCCTTGGGATCGGCGTAGAACTTCAGGTGCGAGATGCCAGTCTCCTTCCAGAAGACGTCCCGGCGTTCCAGGCGCGCCGTGTCGATGTTCACGGTCACGACCTCGAACGCGTCGCCGCCGAGTTGCTGCTGAAGGCGATCGAGGGCCGGCATTTCCGCCCGGCATGGCGCGCACCAGGTCGCCCAGAGGTTGAGGAGGACCGCCCGTCCCCGGAAGTCGTCCAGCGTCAGGCGCTGGCCGTCAGCGGTCTCGAACGCCACCTCGACCGCAGGGCCCGGCGCCTTGTTGACGGACAGCGCAGCGACTTCACCCCTGGCGAGCGGCGCGATGCGGCCTGCCGCGCTTGCTGAAGCGGCGCAATTGGCGCTCACGCCGGAGAGTTCCTTGCCCCGGTCAGGCAAGGTTGCGTATACGACCGCTGCGAGCGACGCCGCGATGGCGAGGGCGACAATGGCCCTGCGGGCGCCAAGGCGCGTCGGACGAGGGGACACTTCTGCGGGCTTCGGATCGGTCATCAAGCGTTCCCAGCGGGAAAGGCGGCACATGAGCAACAAGATGTGGGGCGGGCGCTTCTCCAGCGGCCCCGATGAGATCATGGAGGAGATAAACGCCTCCATCGGTTTCGACTACCGCTTTGCGGCCCAGGACATCCGCGGCTCAAAGGCGCACGTGGCCATGCTGGCGTCCAGTGGAATCGTGAGCGCAGAGGACGCCCGGGCGATCACCGCCGGTCTGGACCAGATCGGCCATGAGATCGAGGCCGGATCCTTCACATTCTCGCGCGCCCTCGAGGATATTCATATGAATATCGAGGCGCGGCTCGCCGACGTCGTGGGACCGGCTGCCGGCCGGCTTCATACCGCCCGCTCCCGCAACGACCAGGTGGCGCTCGATTTCAGGCTCTGGGTGCGCGACGCCATCGACCAGATCGACGATCAGCTTCGCGACCTGCAGCACATCCTCGCGGAGAAGGCCTCGGCGTGCGCGGACATGGTCATGCCCGGCTTCACGCACATGCAATCGGCCCAGCCTGTCACCTTCGGCCACCATCTCCTCGCCTACGTGGAAATGCTCGCCCGCGATCGCGGCCGCTTCGCCGACGCGCGCAAGCGGCTCAACGAATGCCCCCTCGGCGCCGCGGCGCTGGCCGGCACCTCGTTCCCGATCGACCGCCACGCCACGGCGGCGGCGCTGGGCTTCGATCGCCCGACGGCCAATTCCATCGACAGCGTTTCGGATCGCGACTTCGTCATGGAGACGCTGTCCGCTGCGGCCATCTGCGCGGTGCATCTTTCCCGTTTCGCCGAGGAGATCGTCCTCTGGGTGACGCCGCAGTTCGGCTTCGTCAGCCTTTCGGACAGGTTCACCACCGGCTCCTCCATCATGCCGCAGAAGCGCAATCCCGACGCCGCCGAACTGGTGCGCGGAAAGACCGGCCGCGTTCTTGGCGCGCTCGTGGGAATGCTCACGGTGATGAAAGGCCTGCCGCTCGCCTATTCGAAGGACATGCAGGAGGACAAGGAGGGCTCGTTCGACGCGCTCCACGCCCTCTCCCTGTGCGTCGCGGCGATGACGGGAATGGTGCGCGACATGAGCCCCGCCCCCGATCGCATGAAGGCCTCCGCGGGGGCAGGATTCTCGACGGCGACCGATCTCGCCGACTGGCTCGTGCGCAAGCTCGGGCTGCCCTTCAGGCAGGCTCACCACGTTACCGGATCCCTGGTGCGGCTCGCATCGGACGCCGGCTGCAATCTCGAGGAGCTGACTCTCGCACAGATGCAATCGGTGGAGCCGAAGATCACGCAGGATGTCTTCTCGGTCCTTGGCGTCGATCAATCGGTTCGCAGCCGCACCAGTTTTGGCGGAACAGCCCCGGACAACGTGGCCGCGCAAGCCGCTCGCTGGCTCGAGGCTCTAAAGGCCCGCGACATTTAGTCGCATACCAGGCTGCTGCTGTGAAAAAGCGGGGAGCCCTCGCTGGACAGCAACCGGCGGCGTATAAGTAGCTTGGACTGGAGATTGTTTGTGACGCACCTCGCCCTCAAGCGCGTTTCAGCGCCAGCCATTTTGCCGCTGGCGCTTATTGTCATGGCCCTCGCGCTCGCCGGCTGCGGACGGCGCGGATCGCTGGAAGCGCCCGAAGGCGCGCGGAACAGCACTGGCGCAGCAAGCCAGGCGAGCCCCGCCCGCCTGACGCCGGGACTTGCCCGCAACACCGGCCAGCAGGACCTGTCCAGTCGAGATCCGCTTGCCCCGCAGCCGCGCGGCGCGCAGGTCGACGACGACGAAGCGCCCATCCCTGCTCCGAACCGGCCATTCATCCTCGATTCCATTCTCTAGCGATCCAGACCGGCGATGCGCCATTTTCACCAGATCAACGGCGTCCTTCATGCCGAGGGAATCGACCTGCGGACAATCGCCCGCGAGGTCGAAACGCCTTTCTATTGCTACTCGACCGCAACGATCGTCCATCACTACGAGGTGTTCCGCGACGCGTTCGCCGGACAGGACGCGCTGGTCTGTTACGCGATGAAGGCCAATTCCAACCAGGCGGTGCTGCGCACGCTCGCGCGCCTCGGCGCGGGCATGGACGTCGTCTCGGAAGGAGAGCTGCGCCGCGCCCACGCAGCCGGGGTCCCCGGATCGAGGATCACGTTCTCGGGGGTCGGCAAGACTGCCTCTGAAATCGCTCTTGCGCTCGACCTCGACATCATGTGCTTCAATGTGGAATCCGAGCCCGAACTGCTCGAGATTTCCCGCGTGGCGACCGAAAAAGGGCGCACCGCGCGCATTTCCGTGCGCGTCAATCCGGACGTCGACGCCAGGACGCACAAGAAGATTTCCACCGGCAAGTCGGAAAACAAGTTCGGCGTGCCGCTGTCGAGCGCCCACGAGGTGTATGCGCGCGCGGCGCTTCTCCCCGGCGTGCGCGCAACCGGCGTGGACATGCACATCGGCTCGCAGATCACCGACCTTGCGCCGTTCGACGACGCCTTCACGCTTCTGGCGGAGTTCGTGCGCACCTTGCGGTCCGACGGACACGAGATCGATCACGTCGATCTGGGCGGAGGCCTCGGAATTCCCTATTACGAGGGCGAAGATCCCGCCTCATATCACCCGGATCGCTACGCGGAGATCGTGCGCCGGCATACCAATTCGCTCGGCTGCAAGCTCGTGTTCGAACCGGGCGCCTGCTCGTCGGCAATGCCGGCGTGCTCGTCACGAAGGTGCTCTACGTGAAGGAAGGCGAGGGCCGGAACTTCGTCATCGTGGACGCGGGAATGAACGATCTCATTCGCCCGACGCTGTATGACGCGCATCACGAAATCTACCCCGTGACGCTACAGCCCAACGCGGGCTTCATCGTGGCGGACGTTGTCGGTCCGGTCTGCGAGACCGGAGATTACATGGCGCTCGGGCGCAGGATGATGCGCCCGGCCCCGGGGGACCTGCTGGCGATCATGAGCGCCGGCGCCTACGGAGCGGTCCAGGCCGGCACCTACAATTCGCGCCTGCTGGCGCCAGAAGTGCTTGTGAACGGAGACCGCTGGGCGGTGGTGCGCCCGCGACCCACATATGACGAGCTGATCGGGATGGACAAAATTCCGTCTTGGTTGGGGGAAGAATAGCAGCCGGCCCTGTCGCATCTGTGATGTCGCGCGAGCCGGACCGCATGATACGGTGATCGCTGACGCTGATCGGGAGCCTCGCTTGGACGAATTCCCTGCCCGCAATCGCGCCTCGGCCAGCGCTGTTCTGGAGACGCTGGTTGCACGCGCGCGCTTGGCCGGCTTGTGGGAACGAGTCTGGCCGCCGCTTGTGGCGCTTTTTGTCGTCCTCGGGTCGTTTGTCACCGTCTCTTGGCTCGGTTTGTGGCTGAACGCACCCTTGTGGGGTCGTGCGGTTGGGTTGTCGGTGTTAGGCCTTGCGCTCCTCTGGCCCGCCTGGCTGCTGCTGCGCGTCAGGGCGCCATCCCGTTCAGAGGCGCTCGGGCGGATCGATCGCGACAGCAATCTCCCTCATCGGCCCGCGACCACGCTGGACGACGCTTTGGCGAACGCGTCCGCCGATGACGCGACGACAGCCCTGTGGCGCCTGCATCAGCGCCGCGCCGAGAACGCCGCCCGCTCTTTGCGCGTATCCGCGCCCGCTCCGAAGATAGCGCTCCAGGATCGCTTCGCGTTTCGCGCCGCAATCCTGCTCGCCCTGGTCGGCGCCGCGTTCGTCGCCGGGCCCCAGAAATACGCGCGCATTGCAGCTGCGTTCGACTTTCGCTCCACGACCAGCGTTCCGGCCGGTTATCGGCTCGACGCGTGGATCGATCCGCCGCCGTACACCGCCAAGCCGCCGGTCTTGCTTCGCGGCTCCGCCCAGGAGTTCAAGGCCGAGATGCGGAGCGTCGACGCGCCTGCGGGATCGACCGTCGTCGTGCGCATGTCTCAGGGCGCAGGCATCGTTGTCGACGCGCAGGGCGCATTGGCGCCGGTGGAGGACAAGAACGCCGAGGCGGCGGCAAAGCCGGCGCGCGCCGCCGCGTCCGCCGAACAGGAGATGCGGTGGGTCCTGCAAGGCGAGGCGACGCTGCAATTGCGCCGTCCGGGCGGCTCGCTCAGCACGTTCCAGCTCACTGCAATTCCCGATCGCCCGCCAGTCGTGACTTTGCGCGGCGAGCCGCGCGGCAATGCCCGGGGCTCCCTCACATTGTCCTACAAGCTGGAGGACGATTACGGCATCGTTGGAGCGGAAGCGGAGTTCGCGAGCCCTCGTGTACGCGGGAAGCCATCGTCGCGATCGCTTGTAGAGCCTCCGAAGATGCCGCTGAGCCTGCCCGGCGGCGCGGGCGGCACGGGAGAGGCGGAAACCACCGCCGACCTTTCGGAGCATCCGTGGGCGGGCGCCCGCGTGAACATGACGCTTGTCGCGCGCGACGAAGGCGGGAACACGGGTCGCAGCGAGAGCGTCGAGTTCCTCCTGCCGCAGAGGCCCTTCGTGAAGCCGCTGGCCCGCGCGCTCGTCGAGCAGCGGCGCAACCTCGTTCTCAATCCCGATGAGAGATCACGCGTCGCCATGGCGTTCGACGCGCTGATGATCGCCCCCGAGATGTTCGGCGTCACGGCCGGCCAGTATCTCGGACTGAATTCAATTTCGGTCCGCCTCGCAGCATCCAGAACCGACGACGATCTTCGTGACACCGCCGACCTGATCTGGCAGATGGCGCTGCAGCTCGAGGAAGGCGACCTGTCGCAGGCCGAACGCGATCTGCGCGCCGCTCAGCAGGCGTTGCGCGAAGCGCTCGAGCGCGGCGCGTCAGACGAGGAGTTGCGCCGGCTGATGGATCAGCTTCGCGCTGCCCTCGACCGCTTCCTGAAGGAATTCGCCGAACAGCAAATGCGCGATCAGAACCAGGCGCAGGATCAGAACCAGCCCAATCCCAACGACCGCATGATCACGTCGCAGGATCTGCAGCGCATGCTCGACGAGATGGAGAAAATGGCGCGCTCGGGGAACATGGCCGACGCCCAGCGCATGCTCGACCAATTGCAGAAGATGCTCGAAAATCTGCGCTCCGCGCGCCGCAACAACCAGAACCAGATGTCCCGCGAGATGAACCGGTCGCTCAATCAGCTCGACCAGATGATGCGCGACCAGCAGGAACTTCGCGACCGCACGTTCCGCGAGGGGCGGCGTTCCCAGCAGGAGCAGGGTGAAAACCAGCAGGGCGAGAACCAGCAATCGCTGCAAAAGCGCCAGCAGGCGCTGCGCCAGCAGCTGGAGGATCTGCAGCAGCGCATGCGGCAATTCGGCATGAAGCCCGAGCAGGGCCTCGGCGACGCCGAAGACGCCATGCGCGACGCGGAACAGCAACTCGGGCGCGGACCTCAGGGCCAGGGCCCCGCCGTCGACGCGCAGGGTCGCGCTCTGGAAGGCCTGCGGCAGGGCGCCCAGTCGCTTGCGCAGCAAATGCAGCGCGGCAACCAGCCCGGGGAAGAGGCCGGCGAGGGCGACCCGAACGGACCGGGGCGAGCGGCGCGCGATTCTGCCAACCCGGACCCTCTTGGACGGGAATCGCGGGACCGCGGCGACAACACGCGCAGCCTCTACGATCCGGCGGGCGCTCCGGCGGCCCAGCGCGCACAGCGCGTGCTCGAGGAATTGCGCCGCCGCCTTGGAGACCCGACCCGGCCGCGCGAAGAACTCGAATATCTGGAGCGCCTGCTGCGCCGCTACTGATGCGCCAGCAGCATTGCCCCAGACGGGCCAACGCTCTAGGTATGTGCGCTCATCCTACCCTCATCCGAGGTCGATCATGACATTGTCGAACGCCGCTGTCGGCGTGGCGACGGGGGCCGTGGCCCTCGTCCTTCTTCTCGGGCTCGTGAACATGCTCCGAGGCGGCAGCCCCGCGCTGTCGCAGACTCTCATGCGCTGGCGCGTGGGACTACAGCTCGCCGCCATCGTCGTGATCATGCTCGTCCTGTGGCTGAAGACGGCTTGAAAGATTAAACCATGGTCATCCTCAACAGGATTTACACGCGAACCGGCGATCAGGGCCAGACGTCGCTGGGCAGCGGAGAACGTCGCCCGAAGTGGGATCTGCGCATCGCCGCCTACGGGACGATCGACGAGACGAACGCGTCCATCGGCGTCGCTCGCATTGCGACGCGCAGTGAGTCGGACGCGATCGACGCCATGCTAGGGCGCATCCAGAACGATCTCTTCGATCTCGGCGCCGACCTCTGCACGCCCGACACGGGCGCCGATCTCGGTTACGAACCATTGCGGATCGTCGCCTCACAGGTGACGCGACTGGAAAGCGAGATCGATCTGCTCAACAAGGATCTCGAACCGTTGCGGTCGTTCGTTCTTCCCGGCGGAACGCCCGGGTCGGCGGCGCTCCATGTGGCGCGCACGATCTGCCGCCGCGCAGAGCGCCTGATGACGGAACTTGCCGGCCGCGACGGCGAGAAGGTCGGCGAACCCGCCCTGCAATATGTGAACCGGCTTTCGGATTTTCTCTTCGTCGCCTCACGGCATCTCAACCTGCGCGCGGGAGGCGATGTGCTGTGGACGCCTGGCAAGAACCGGTGACGCGCGGCAGGAGCGGCGATGTTCATCCCGCTCTATGACAAGGTCGCCTTTCGCAACATCAAGCGTCCACTCGGCGTCTATATTCTCCTGGGCGCGAACCTTGTTGCTTTCGCCTTCAGCGCGGCCCTCCCGCACGATTCGACGCTGGCGCTTGCCTTCGGCATGATTCCGGCTGTCGTTTTCGGCGAAGCCGCCCTGAGCCCCGAGATCATTCACGCACCGGCTCTCCTGACGCCGATCACGAGCCTCTTCCTGCATGGGGACTTGATGCACCTTGCGGGCAACATGCTTTTCCTCTGGGTCTTCGGCGACAATGTCGAGGACGCGATGGGAACGGCGCGGTTCATCATCTTCTATCTTCTGTGCGGCGCATGCGCGGCAATGGCGCACGCACTGGCCATGCCGCACTCTGACTCGCCCCTGATCGGCGCGTCAGGGGCGGTGTCGGGCCTGATCTCCGCTTACCTCTTGCTACATCCCCATGTGCGCGTCTTCGGCCTTGTCCTGAAATGGCTCCCCCTGACGCTGCCTGCGGTATACGTGATCGCCGCATGGATCCTTCTGCAGTTCGGATCGGCTCTCTTCGGCGGCGATCCGAACGTGGGCTGGTGGGCGCATGTCGGCGGCATTGTCGCGGGCTCGGCGCTCATCGTCGTCTTCAAGCGCTCGGACGTGATGTTGTTCGATCGCAGACTTGACTGAGTGTCCAAACGTCTCGTTGACTCGCCTAATCGCGGCCCTTACGAGGTTTTTTGGACTTTTTGCGCAATCTTGAGGAGACGCGCGGGATGAAGATCATCGTGCCGGCCAAGCGCGCCGTCGACTACAACGTGAAGATCCGCGTGAAGGCCGACGGCTCGGGAGTCGAACTGTCGAACGTGAAGATGTCGATGAATCCCTTCGACGAGATCGCGCTCGAAGAAGCGTTGCGCATCCGGGAAGCGGGCAAGGCGCAGGAAGTCATCGTCGTCTCGATCGGGCCTGCGCAGGCCGCCGAAACAATCCGGGCCGGCCTTGCCATGGGCGCCGACCGCGGCATTCTCGTAAAGGTGGATGGCCCGGTCGAGCCGCTGGCGGTCGCCAAGATCCTCAAGTCCATCGCAGAAGCCGAAGGTCCCGGCCTCGTCATCATGGGCAAGCAGGCGATCGACGACGATTGCAATCAGACGGGTCAGATGCTCGCGGCTCTGCTGGGCTGGCCGCAAGCCACGTTCGCATCCAAGGTGACGCTCGGCGAAGGATCAGTCGAGGTCACGCGCGAAGTGGATGGCGGGCTGCAGACCCTCGAACTCAGAACGCCGGCCGTCATCACCACGGATCTGCGCCTGAACGAGCCGCGGTACGCCTCGCTTCCAAACATCATGAAGGCCAAGAAGAAGCCGATCGACGAAAAAACTCCCGCCGACTTCGGCGTCGACGCCTCGCCCCGTCTGAAAGTCTTGCGGACATCCGAGCCGCCCGGACGCGCGGCCGGCGTGAAGGTCGGATCGGTGGCTGAACTCGTCGCCAAACTCAAGGACGAAGCGGGTGTTCTGCAATGACGTCTCTCCTGCTTGCCGATATCGGCCCTGACGGTCTCAACAGCGCGACGGCAAAGTCGCTGACGGCGGCGCGTGAACTGGGCGCGCCGGTGCACATCCTTGTCGCCGGCGAAAACGTTGGCGCCGCGGCGGCGCAGGCCGCAGCGCTCCAGGGGGTCGAGAAGGTGCTCGTGGCTGATGCGCCTGCATATGCGCACCAGCTTGCAGAGCCCATGGCGGCGCTCATCGTCGGGCTGGCGAACGATTACGAGGCCATCGTCGGCTCGGCTACCTCGACGGCCAAGAACGTGCTGCCGCGCGTGGCTGCGCTCCTGGACGTGATGCAGGTGTCGGAGATCACGAAAGTGCTCGCGCCGGACACGTTCGAACGGCCAATCTACGCCGGCAACGCAATCCAGACGGTGCAGTCCTCCGACGCCCGCCGGGTGATCACCGTGCGCACCGCCGCGTTCGCCGCAACCCCGGCCGGAGGCGCTGCCGAAATCGCGCAGGTTGCGGGCGCCGCGTCTTCCGACCAGTCGTCCTTCAAGGGCGAATCCGTCGCAAGGTCCGATCGCCCCGAACTGGCTTCGGCGCGGATCATCATCTCCGGCGGCCGGGCGATGCAGAGCGCGGAGAATTTCGCCAAGTACATCGAGCCGGTCGCCGACCGACTGAACGCCGCGGTGGGCGCGTCGCGCGCCGCGGTCGACGCCGGCTTTGCGCCCAATGACCTTCAGGTCGGCCAGACGGGGAAAGTGGTCGCGCCCGAACTCTACATCGCGGTGGGCATTTCAGGCGCCATTCAGCATCTTGCGGGCATGAAGGATTCGAAGGTGATCGTGGCCATCAACAAGGATGAGGAGGCGCCGATCTTCCAGGTGGCCGACTACGGACTTGTGGGAGACCTGTTCAGCATTCTGCCCGAGCTCGAACAGGAACTTGGCAAGTTGCGCAAATAGCTGGGCCGCGTGTTGGACGCGGCGCAATCATCGCATATGATCGCCGGCGAACACGAGGATCTGGTGGCGGGTATGACGTTTGTAATCAGGAAAATAGGCATTATCGGCGCTGGCCAGATGGGCAGCGGCATCGCCCATGTGGCGGCCATCGCCGGCTACGACGTGGTCCTCAATGACGTCACGGAAGAGCGCGTTCACGCTGGCCTCGCCACGATTCACGGCAACATGGCCCGCCAGATCAGCAAGAACCAGATCACCGAAGAAGACCGGAAAGCCGCCCTCGCGCGTATCACCGCCTCGAGTGACTACGCCGACTTCGGCGATTGCGACCTCGTCATCGAGGCCGCAACCGAGAACGAAGAGATCAAGCGCAAGATTTTCGCCAAGCTCTGCCCGATCGCCCGCCCCGACGCCATCCTCGCCTCGAACACGTCATCGATTTCGATAACCCGGCTCGCGTCCGCCACCGACCGGCCTGAGAAGTTCATTGGCATTCACTTCATGAACCCCGTGCCGCTGATGCAGCTGGTCGAGCTGATCCGCGGCATTGCGACGGACGACACCACGTTCGAGGCGGCAAAGGCGGTCATCGAGAAGCTCGGCAAGACGTCCACGGTCTCCGAGGACTTCCCGGCGTTCATCGTCAACCGCATCCTGCTCCCCATGATCAACGAGGCGATCTACACGCTCTACGAGGGTGTGGGATCGGTCGATGCGATCGACACGGCCATGAAGCTTGGCGCCAACCATCCCATGGGGCCGCTGCAGCTCGCCGACTTCATCGGGCTGGACACCTGCCTTTCGGTCATGCAGGTGCTTCACGAGGGTCTCGCGGACACGAAGTACCGGCCCTGCCCCCTGCTCGTGAAATACGTTGAAGCGGGCTGGCTGGGGCGCAAGACCAAGCGCGGCTTCTACGATTACCGCAGCGGGACCCCGGTGCCCACACGGTGAGGCCATCAAGCGCCTTCACAAGCAGGTCCAGAACCCTATAGATTACCTTCACGAGCGGGCCTGATTCCTGCCCGCGGCGCAGAGGTGGTCGGGTTTGACTGTTCACTTCCAGCCTAACGTCTCGCCGGAGGCATGTCCGGCGCTTGTCCTCAACGCGGACTTCCGTCCCTTGAGCTACTATCCCTTGTCCCTATGGTCATGGCAGGACGCGATCAAGGCCGTGTTCCTGGATCGGGTGAACATCGTCTCGCATTACGACCGCGTGGTCCGCAGCCCCTCCTTCGAGATGCAGCTGCCGTCCGTCGTTTCGCTGAAGACCTACATCAAGCCGTCGCGCCAGCCGGCCTTCACACGATTCAACGTGTTTCTGCGCGACCGTTTCACCTGCCAGTATTGTGGCGCGCGGGACGACCTGACTTTCGATCACGTCGTGCCCCGCTCCAAGGGAGGAACGACGACGTGGGAGAATGTCGTCGCCGCGTGCTCGCCATGCAACCTCAGGAAAGCGGACAGGATGCCGATGGAGGCGGAGATGTGGCCACTGATCAGCCCCTTCCAGCCTTCGGTCGTCGATCTTCATCGCAACGGACGGCTCTTTCCGCCCAATTACCTGCACGAAAGCTGGATGGATTACCTGTACTGGGATTCGGTCCTCGAGCCGTAACCTCAGTCGAGCGGATATGCGGCCTCGATCACGTAGGGGCCGCCGCCAAGCGCCGTGCGCGCGGAATAGAGCACGAACCGGTCGGCCGTAAACTGCAGCGGTTCGATCGGACGTTCGCCAAGAAAGGCCGCAATCGCTGCGGCAGAAGCCCCTTTCACCCGCCCAATCGTCACATGCGGCGTGAACTTGCGCCGCTCCGGCTCTACGCCCGCACGGCGCAAGGCGCGGTCGTTCCCGCTCTGCAAGGAGACCAGTTCACTGGTCGGTTCAGCGAGCGCGACGATAGACCGCGGCCTGTCGCCGCCGAACGAGCCCAGCCCCACGAGGCGGACGGAAAGCCTGCGCGCTGCAATGCGCGAGAGCTCATCGGCTGCGTCAGATGCAGTTCCCTCATCCACATTCCCGATGAAGCTGAGGGTGAGATGGTAATCGTTGGGCTCGATCCACTTTGCGCGGGAGACGCCGCCTCGCAACAACGAAAGCCGGAAGGCGACGTCCTGGGGCACCTCCAGTCCGGTGAACAGGCGAGGCATGACGACCCCTATCGGCTCGCGGAGCGGATCTGGTCGATCAGGCGCTCGACCGCGGGCTGCATGGCCTTTGCGATCACCTCCACGCCCTCGCGGTTCGGGTGCATGCCGTCGGGAAGATTGAGCTTCACGTTCTGCATCACGCCATCGAGAATGAAGGGATAGAGGAGCACGCCGTGACGCTCGGCGAGGCGCCCATAGATCGAATTGAAGCGCTTAACGAATTCAGGGCCGAGCGACGGCGTGGCCATCATCCCCACGAGCAGAACCTTGATGCGCCGCGACATCAGACGATTGATGATGTCATCGAGCGCCTTTTCCGTCTGGGCTGGATCGAGGCCGCGCAGCATGTCATTTGCGCCAAGCGCTACAATGGCGCCGTCGACCCGCTCGCCCACGGCCCAGTCCAGGCGCTCGAGCCCCCCCGAGGCCGTATCGCCGGAGACGCCGGCATTGTCGATTCGCACGTCGACGCCGCTCGCCCGAAGGTTGCGCTCAAGCACCGCCGGCAGCGCCGCGGAACCGGGCAATTGGTAGCCGGCGGTCAGACTATCGCCCAGCGCAACGATTCGGACGGGCTCGCCACGAGCTGGAATCGTCATGATCGCGGAGGCGAGGGCCGAAAGCGCGACGGCGCAGGTAAAGACATGGAACGATCGCAACGAAGCACCATATGTTCGACAGCGGCGACACGGAAGCTTACGCCCCCCGGGTTTACCCCTGTCCAGAGGATATATGTATGGCCGACCGGCCTGTAATCGAGATGACCGATGTTCACTTGAGCCTCGGGTCCGGACCGGCGCGGGTCCATATCCTCCAGGGGGTGAGCCTTCAGGTTTCACGCGGCGAGGCCCTTGGTCTGGTGGGATCGTCGGGGTCTGGGAAGTCGACCCTGCTGATGACCATGGCAGGTCTGGAGCAGCCCGACAGCGGCTCGGTCGTCGTGGATGATCATCGGATCGATCGGATGAGCGAGGATGCGCTGGCGCGCTTCCGCGGGGCCCGGATCGGCGTCATCTTCCAATCCTTTCACCTCATTCCCACCATGACCGCCCTCGAGAACGTCGCCGTTCCGCTGGAGCTGGCGGGCGCCGCCGACCCATTCGGACGCGCGGCAAAGGAGTTGTGCGCGGTGGGGCTGGAAAACCGCCAGTCGCATTACCCGTCGCAGCTGTCCGGGGGCGAACAGCAGCGCGTCGCCATTGCGCGCGCCCTGGCGCCGGACCCTGCGATTCTCGTCGCCGACGAGCCTACGGGCAACCTCGACGAAGCGACCGGACGCACGATCATCGACCTGCTCTTCCGCCTGAAGAAGGCGCGCGGCTCGACGCTCGTTCTCGTCACCCACGATCTGGCGCTTGCGCGAATGTGTGACCGGATGATCCGCCTTCGATCCGGACGCGTGGTCGAGGACGAGACGTCGCCCGTCGCCTATGCGGGCGATGCATCGTGAAGCAGGCGCATCGTTCCTCCTCACTCGCGATCCGGCTCGCATGGCGCGACCTGCGCGGGGGCCTGAAGGGTTTTCGTATCTTCATCGCCTGCATTGCGCTGGGCGTGATGGCCATCGTCGGCGTTGGATCGAGCGCGCGGGTGCTCTCGGAATCCATTGCGCGCGAAGGTCAGCGCATTCTTGGCGGTGACGTGGCGCTCTCCCTGATTCACCGTGAAGCGGATGAGAGCCAGCAGGCGTGGCTGCGCTCACAGGGGCAGGTTTCAACGATCGCGACAATGCGGGCCGTGAGCAGGCTTGAGGACGGCAAGTCGGCCCTTGTCGAACTCAAGGCCGTCGAGGCCGACTACCCGCCACTGGGACAGGTCGTCCTCGACCCGGCCGGCGACCTTGCCGCTTTGCTCGGAGCGAAAGACGGGACGTTCGGATTCGTCGCCGAAGACGGACTGGCGGCGCGCCTCGGCCTGAAGACCGGCGATCGCGTTTACCTCGGCTCCCTCGCGCTCGAATTTCGCGCAAGAACTCGTTTCCGAGCCGGACAAGCTCGCGGGCGGTTTCTCGCTGGCGCCGCGCGCCATCATTTCGCAGGACGCTCTCGCGCAGACGGGCTTGATACAACCTGGCTCCCTTGTGAGATGGACGTACAGAATCCTGCTGCCGGGGCCCCAGGGTGCTGCTGCGTCCGATGAACGCGTCGAGCAATTTGGCGCAGACGCCGAAAAGCTCTTCCCGGACGCCGGCTGGCAAGTGCGGACACGCGCGAACGTGTCGCCGCAGTTCACGCGCAATCTCGACCGGATGAGCCAATTCCTGACGCTTGTCGGACTCACCGCACTCATCGTTGGCGGCGTTGGCGTCGCAAACGCCGTGCGCGGTTACGTCGACAGGCGCACGCCGGATATTGCGACGTTGAAATCGCTGGGCGCAACCGGCCGCTACGTGTTCGGCGCGACGCTGCTTGAAGTGATGATGGCGACGGCCGCGGGCGTCGCCATCGGCGCCGTTGCAGGCGCGGCGATTCCGTTCGCGGTTGCTGCGTTCGCGGGGCCGCTCATTCCGATACCGTTTTCCCCCGAGATTTATCCCGGTGAAGCCCTGTCCGGCATTCTGTTTGGCTTTCTTACAGCGCTCACCTTCTCGCTTATCCCGCTTGGCCGCACCCACGACATTGCGGTGTCGGCGCTCTATCGCGATCGCGTCGAAGCGCTCAGCCGCCGCCCCCGCGTTGAATACATCGTCATGACGTTATGCGCCGCCGCTGCGCTCGTCGGTTCGGCGCTGCTTCTGTCGAACGAGAAGCGGCTCACGCTCACATATCTGATCGCGACCGCCGGAGGGTTTGTCCTGCTGCGACTCGTGGGGCTTCTCGTCGTCTGGCTGGCCCGCAAGGCGCCGCACGCGAAATGGACCGAACTCCGGCTGGCAGTCGCCAACATTCACCGGCCGGGCTCGGTCACGTATGCGGTCGTCCTGTCGCTTGGCCTGGGGCTGGCGCTTCTGGTCACCCTGACAATGATCGACCGGAACATCCGAAACCAGCTGCAGGAAGGGCTGCCCGGACAGACGCCCAGCTTCTTCTTCGTCGACGTGCCGAGTCGCCAGGCGGATGAATTCGAAGCCTTTGTGAAGAAAAACGCCTCCGACGCCACGATCGACCGCGTCCCGTTCATACGAGGCCGCCTCGTGCGCGTGAACGAGACGCCCGCGGAACAGGTCAACGCCAAGGAGAACGCCGCCTGGGTTCTGGAAGGCGACCGTGGAATTACCTATGCCGCAGCCGTGCCTGCCGGATCGACGCTCGCGGAAGGCGACTGGTGGGCGACCGACTATTCCGGACCGCCGCTGGTCTCGATGGAGACCGACGTCGCTGCCGGCATCGGCGTCGGCATCGGCGATTCCGTCACCCTGAACGTTATGGGCCGCAACATCACCGCAAAAGTCGCCAACCTGCGGCGCGTGAACTGGCGGTCGATGGGCATCAACTTCGTGTTCGTCTTCTCCCCGAACACGTTCGCCGGCGCGCCTCACATGGTCCTGGCGACAGCCGCGTTCCCCGATGGGGGCAGCACTGAGCGCGAGCTGGCGCTGCTTCAGCAGGTTGCGCAAACTTTTCCCACGGTGACCACGATCCGGGTCAAGGATACCCTCGAGGCCGTCGCCCGCATCACCGACCAGCTCGCCTTCGCGATCCGCGGCGCCACCTCCATCGCGCTGCTTGCCGCCATTCTCGTGCTCGCCGGCGCCATCGCGGCCGGTCAGCGTGCGCGCATTTACGATGCAGTGGTGCTGAAGACGCTCGGCGCGACGCGTTGGCGCCTGATGCAGGCCTACCTGATCGAGTATGGCTTGCTGGGCTTGGCGACGGCCATCTTCGGTGTGCTGGCGGGCGCCATCGCGGCATCCGTCATCGTCACAAGGGTCATGCGGCTCGACCATTTCGTCTGGGATTGGGCGAGCGCCGGGCAGGCCGCCGCCATAGCTCTTGGCGTCACATTGACCCTCGGTCTGCTCGGAACCTGGCGCGTGCTTGGTCAAAAACCTGCACGGCGGCTCCGTGATCTTTAGTTTACCCATCGTACATCTACGGATAAACACACCCGCAGTTACTACATCGCTGACTTTATTGGCGATACGGGCGCTTACAGCCCTTGTGCGCGCGACCTCTGCGGGACATATTATCCACGACCGCCGGCCGAACCATCCGGATCGGTTGAAGGGCGTTCTTCTCGCCCAAGCAGACGTGAGGAAAACATGTCCGATTTTGACCGCAACGCGACTGCCCGCTGGGGAACCGCTGGCGTAGCCCGGTCGGCCGAGTACGACCAGGGTTTGCGCTCCTACATGCTGGGTATCTACAACCACATGACGCTTGCGCTGGCGATCTCCGCGCTTGTGGCCGTGGGCATCTTCATGCTCGGTCGCACGAGCCCGCTCGTGCAGATGATTTACCAGACCCCGCTGCGCTGGGTCGTCATGCTTGCGCCGCTGGCGTTCGTGTTCGTCCTGTCCTGGCGCTTTGAGCGGATGAGCTACACCGCACTCCTAGGCACCTTCTGGGCGTTCGCCGCGGTGATGGGTCTTTCGCTCGGCTGGATCGGCCTTGTGTTCAAGGTCGGAAGCATCGTGAACGCGCTCCTGGTGACCACCATCGCCTTCGCGGGTCTCAGCCTCTACGGCTACACGACCAAGCGCAGTCTGTCGGGCATCGGATCGTTCCTGGTGATGGGTCTGATCGGCCTTATCGTGGCGTCGATCGTCAACATCTTCATGCAGTCCGGCGTTCTCGGCTTCGCGATCAGCATGATCGGCGTGCTGATCTTCGCGGGTCTGACGGCGTGGGACACCCAGCGCCTGAAGGAGGACTACGATTACCTCTCCCAGGACGGCGAGTTGATGCAGAAGTCTTCGGTGATGGGCGCCATGTCGCTCTACCTGAACTTCATCAACATGTTCCAGTTCATCCTGGCGTTGACGGGTTCCCGCGAGGAGTAATCCACGCGACGATCGAACAAGACAGGCTCCGGGCCCAAAAGCCCGGAGCTTTTTCATGTCGAGACCAATCTCACGGCCTTGTCGAGGACGCTTATCACGCGCGCCAGGTCGTTCCCTCGCCGCAGGATCATGCCGGTTGCCGCGACGACGGAATAGGCGCCCTGCTTGCGCGCCAGCGCCGGATCCTTCTCGATCCGATAGAGCGGCACCTCGGACGTCCTGCGGAAAATCGAAAAGATCGCTCGCTGCTGCGTAAAGTCGATTGCGTAGTCGCGCCATTCTCCGGCGGCGACCTTGCGGCCATAGAGCCTCAGTATCTCACTGAGCTCGCGCCGGTCGAACGAGATGACTTGCGGCGTAAGGCCCTTGCCCGGCAGACTGGAAAAGGGCGGCCCGGCTCCTCCGCCCTGTGGCCCGTGCTGCGTCTGTTCCTGCCCGCTCGCCCGCGCCGCCGCCAGCGGGCGGACGTTCGACGACGTTTCCTCGAGATCGCTCATCGCGCCTCCATGTCTGCATCATCGGGCGATGGACGGAGATCGGCAAGGCCCATCGGCAAGCTACGCTATTGAATCGCAATTTTGCCTCTTTTGCGTCGAAGACGCGCCCCGTTCGTTCGCGATACTCGGTCCAGTCGCCTCTCGCGTCTGATCCGTTCGTTCCCGGATTTCGTCAGCCCCCCAGCCCCCTGGGAACGAATAGCGGATCTGGAGGCTCCCTTGAGGAGACAGGCGATAGGCCGGTCGGAGCCATGCTCCGGCCGGCCTTTTTTCATGCCGTCCGGCGCGAACCTTGGGCCTTGATTCCGTCGGCCCCGGCTCAGATATCTGCGCCGCGGATGTTTGCGTGGCTCACCGCGGAACTGACAAGCTCAAGATACATACTTCCCCGCTCAATGAAACCGAGGTTTGCTGTGACCAGTGATGCTGGACCTTCGATGGCAGGCGCCCAGACCCACGCCTTCCAGGCCGACGTCTCGCGCCTCCTGCACATGATGGTGCATTCCGTCTATTCGGATCGGGACATTTTCGTCCGCGAGCTCATCTCCAACTCGGCGGACGCCTGCGAGAAGCTGCGATACGAGTCGGTTTCGGACCCGGCGCTGCTCGATGGCGACGCCGCTTTCCTGATCACGATCACAGCCGACAAGGACGCGCGAACCCTCACCTTCGAAGACAACGGGATAGGCATGGACCAGAACGATCTGGTCCAAGCGCTCGGTACCATCGCCAGTTCTGGAACCCGCGCCTTTGTTGAACGCAGCCGGTCAACTCAAGACAAGACCTCGGCCGACGAGCAGGAGCTCGAAGGCGGCGCCGAGTTGGCTGAAAAGCTGATCGGTCAGTTCGGCGTGGGCTTCTACTCCATCTTCATGGTCGCGGACCATGTCGAAGTCGCCACGCGGAAGGCCGGCGACGCGCGCGCGTGGTCGTGGTCCTCGGATGGAACGGGATCTTTCGACATCGCGTCGCTCGATCCGAAGAACGCGCCTGCGCGGGGCACGAGGGTTATGCTTCATCTGAAGGAATTGGCGACGCAATACACGGACGAATGGACGATCGAAAAGATTGTCCGCGAGCATTCCGGCGCGATCGGTGTGCCTGTCGATTTCAGGAGCTCACCTGACTCTGAGGCCAAACGCCTCGCCGAAGGACGATCGCTGTGGAGCCGCCCGCGATCAGAAATCACCAACGAGGAATATGCAGCCTTCTATCATCGTGTGGCCGGCAAATTCGACGAGCCTGCGATGACGCTGCATTGGCGCGCGGAAGGCCGTTTTGAATACACCGCGCTCGCCTTCGTTCCGGGGTCCAAGCCGTTCGACCTGTTCGAGCCGTCGCGCAAGGGGCGCGGCCGCCTGTATGTTCGGGGCGTGCTCATTTCGGATGAAGCCGAACTCGCCCCCGGCTGGCTGCGCTTCGTTCAGATCGTCGTGGACGCGTCCGATCTGCCGCTGAACGTGTCCCGCGAAATCATTCAGCAGACGCCGATGCTCGCCGCGATCAAGCGGGCCGTGACGAACCGGATCGTGAGCGAACTGATCAAGTGTTCCGAGCAGGATTCGGAGCGATTTGCGGGAATCTGGGAAAACTTCGGACCTGTTCTGAAGGAAGGCCTCTACGAGGACCCCGAACGTCGCGACAACCTATTCAAGCTGGCCCGGTTCACCACGACGTCGGGCGCGAACCGCAGTCTGCAGGACTACGCGTCATCGCTGCGGCCGAACCAGACGGAGATTTACTATCTGGTCGGAGACAGCAGCGCGCGTCTGGCAGCAAGTCCGCAGCTGGAGGGATTTCGGTCGAGGGGGATTGAGGTTCTGCTCCTCTCGGACCCGGTCGACGCATTCTGGGTGGAAACCGCCGTGGGGTTCGATGGCAAGCCGTTCCGTTCGATCACCCGTGGGGAGACCGATCTCTCCGCAATACCCGTCCTTGAAGGATCGACGACGCCCTCATTGGAGCCGGTGTCCGCACAGGTGGCGACGCTGATCGCATTCATGAAGCAGGCGCTGGAAGGACAGGTCGTCGATGTGCGAGCGTCGACGCGGCTCTATGATAGCATCGCCTGCCTTGTCGCGGACTCCACCGGGCCCGACATGCGGTTGCGGCAAATCCTGCAGGCGCATGGAAAACTCGGCGATGCAGGCGGGAGCATTCTCGAAATCAATCCGGGTCACCCTCTGGTCAGTGCGCTCGCGGCCCGTCTCGGCGGCGAGCATGACAAGGAACTCCTCGACGACGCGGCCTGGCTGATTCTCGATGAAGCCCGATTGATGGAAGGCGAGCCTCCAGCCGATTCGGCCCTGTTTGCAGCGCGCCTCACGCGCACGATGCAACGAGCTCTGGGGTGAGCCGTCCGGCGCGCCCTACACTCGCAGACTGCGCAACCGCCGGAGAGGCGCTTGTCGCTCTGGCGGGATTTTTACGCGAGGCCGGGATCAGTGACAGCATGAGCGATGCGCGCCTGCTCGTTTGTGCAGCCCTCGGCGTCAGTAAACTCGATCTCGCCCTACGACCCGAAGCTGTGGTCGAAGAAGCCGGAATGGAGCGCCTCCGTTCCCTTGCCGAACGCCGTTTGCGAAGAGAACCGGTAACGCGGATTCTTGGCGCTCGCGGCTTCTGGAACATCGATCTCGACGTCCATGAAAACGTTCTGGACCCGAGGCCCGACACCGAGATCGTGATCGAAGCCGCCCTGGCGGCGCTCGGCTCGCGCAGGAACGATCCGCTCCGACTTCTCGATATCGGGACAGGGTCAGGCGCGCTCATCGCGGCGCTTCTGACCGAACTGCCCCACGCAACTGGATATGCGATCGACATTTCCCCGGACGCCGCCTCTGCGGCCCGCTCCAATCTGCACAAGCTCGGTTTGGGCGAGCGGGCAGTCGTGTTGAACCAGAGCTGGGTCGATGATCTGCCGGGGACATTCGATCTGGTCGTATCCAACCCGCCATACATCGAAACCGGCGCCATCGCCGGGCTCGACGCGGAGGTGAGGGATCATGACCCCCATCTCGCGCTCGATGGAGGAGCTGACGGGCTGGACGCCTATCGCGAACTCGCCGCCCGACACGCGGCCTGGCTCAGGCCGGACGGACTAATGGTTGTGGAGATCGGAGCCACCCAGGCCGAAACGGTCAAGCTTAGCTTCGAAGCTTCGGGGGCCAGGATGATCGCCCTGTACAAGGACTATGCCGGGCATGACCGGGCCATGGTCTTGGCCTCAGCGCTCGTTTAGCATCTCCGGATGTTTTTTCGCCCGGCCCCTTGGCGAAGGACCAGAAAGCGACTAGTTTGATTCGAAGAAACGTCCGGCTTTGTCGTGAATCACGATCTAGCGCCGGGACGCACCTCTCCAGACCCGATAGCCCTTGATAAGACCGGGCAGGGACTTGAGTGCCGCAGCTTGGGCTGCGGTAAAGGTTTGACGTAGGCCGGAGTGCCTGGGGCAAAAGCCATCAGTCGGTCGAGCGGCAAGGCCGGAGCGCTAACTGAACTGTTAGCCGGTTGACCGACGACTTCGCGGCGCCCCACGCCACCCAAGGATCATCAATGAGACCAGGTCAGAACAAGCGTATGCGCGGTCGCAACAACCGCAAGGGCCCAAACCCGCTCACCCGGACCTACGAATTGAACGGGCCTGACGTAAAGATTCGCGGGACGGCGCATCACGTCGCGGAGAAGTACCTTCAGTTGGCGCGGGACGCACATTCCTCCGGCGACCCGGTCATGGCGGAAAGCTACCTGCAGCACGCCGAGCACTACTTCCGGCTGATCGCCGCGGCGCAACTGGCCCAGCAGCAGGCCCAACCCGGCTTCGTGCGTCCCCAGAGCGAGTCTCAGGACGCTGACGACGGGGACGACGACGACGATTTCGGCGGCGTGCCGGACCGGTTCGCCTCTCCGCCCGAGCGCGTTCCCCAGCCCTCCTTCAATCCGCAGCCGCAGGGACAGCAGCCGCCTGCGCCGTTCGCCGCCGGGCCGCAGCCCTATCCCGAACGGCAAGGCGAACGCCCGCCCCAGGGCGAGCGCCCGCAGCACGATCGCGGGCCCAGACCCGACCGGCCGTTCAACGATCGCAACAACCAGAACAGGCGCCGTGGTCCTAACGATCACCGGCCGACGCGGGACGTGGGCGAGCAGCCCCAGCCGCGCTATGAACCCCGGCCCGTCGAGGATCCTTCTGCTGCCCTTCCCGCTTTCATCACCGGCGGGGCGCCGCGTCCTGCGCAGCAAGCGACCGACCAAGAGCCCGCTCCAGGGCAGTTCCAGCCCGGGCCCGAGGGTGAAGTCGAACACGAGGGCGCCAACTACCACCTTCGCACACGGCGTCGCAGGCGGCGCCCCGGGCAGGGTGATGGTGAGGGAGAGGGAGAGGGGCAACCGCTCCCCGGCGAACTTCCCGTAGCCGAATGATAAGCGGCAGATACGTACACAGGCCGGGCTTTGCCCGGCCTTTTTCGTTTAAAAAGCTGAAAACTTATTTTCTGCCCGATTTCGACAGGCCCTTCCGCTTGGAGACTGCCGAACCTACATCATGAACGCCGGCGCCCGTCAGGGGCCGAAGCATTTCAGCAGCGCACGCCGCCGACAGGGGTGTGAGCGCCAGGATGGAGGCAAGATCATGAACCTTGAGAAGTACAGCGAACGCGTCAGGGGTTTCATTCAGTCCGCGCAATCCCTTGCCTTGAGGGAAGGTCATCAGCAGTTCACACCGGAGCACGTCCTCAAGGTCCTGCTGGATGATGACCAGGGACTCGCGTCGGGGCTGATTGACCGTGCCGGGGGACGGTCGCGCGAAGCCCTCGTGCAAACAGAAATCGCGCTCTCTAAGTTGCCGAAGGTTCAGGGCGCAGGCGCTGGACAATTGTACCTCGCGCCGACGACCGCGCGCATTTTCGACAACGCCGAGAAGATCGCCCAGAAGGCTGGCGATTCCTACGTCACGGTCGAGCGGCTTCTACTGGCGCTGGCGATGGAGAAGGGCTCGGAAGCCGCAAAGATCCTCGCCAATGCCGGTGTCACGCCGCAGACGCTCAACGCCGCGATCGAGGAATTGCGCAAGGGCCGCACCGCCGACAACGCGAGCGCTGAAAACACCTATGAAGCGCTGAAGAAGTATGCGCGAGACCTGACGGAAGCAGCTCGCGCAGGCAAGCTTGATCCAGTGATCGGCCGCGATGAGGAAATCAGGCGCACAATCCAGGTCCTGTCTCGCCGCACTAAGAACAATCCGGTTCTCATCGGTGAGCCCGGCGTCGGCAAGACGGCCATCGTCGAGGGCCTCGCCACTCGCATCGTCAATGGCGATGTCCCCGAATTGTTGCAGGACAAGCAGCTTCTCGCGCTCGACATGGGCTCGCTGATAGCCGGCGCGAAGTACCGCGGCGAATTCGAGGAGCGACTCAAGGCCGTTCTCTCCGAGGTTACCTCCGCCGAGGGCGGCATCATTCTCTTCATCGATGAAATGCACACTCTCGTCGGCGCCGGCAAGGCGGACGGCGCGATGGACGCGTCGAACCTTCTGAAGCCCGCTCTGGCGCGCGGAGAATTGCATTGCGTTGGCGCCACGACGCTCGACGAATACCGCAAGCACGTGGAAAAGGACGCGGCTCTCGCGCGGCGCTTCCAGCCTGTGTTCGTGTCGGAGCCGACGGTCGAGGACACTGTGTCGATCCTGCGCGGACTTAAGGAGAAGTACGAACTGCATCACGGCGTGCGCATCGCGGACGCAGCCATCGTCGCCGCAGCGACGCTTTCGAACCGCTACATCGCGGATCGTTTCCTGCCCGACAAGGCGATCGACCTCATCGACGAGGCGGCCGCGCGCCTGCGCATGCAGGTGGATTCCAAGCCTGAAGAGCTCGACGAACTCGATCGCCGCATCGTGCAGCTGAAGATCGAACAGGAAGCGCTCAAGAAGGAAACCGACCGTGCGTCGCGTGATCGACTCGGGAAGCTCGAAGGCGAGCTTGCCGATCTCGAGGACAAGTCGGCCTCGTTCACCGCTCGCTGGAAGGCGGAGAAGGAAAAGCTCGGCGCGGCGCAGAAGCTGAAGGAAGAAATCGAGAAGGCGCGCAACGATCTGGCGATTGCCCAGCGCAACGGCGATTATGCCGAGGCGGGTCGCATCGCCTATGGCGTCCTGCCCTCCCTCGAAAAGCAGCTAGCCGATGCTGAGGCGAAGGAAGGCGCGGGCGCACTCGTGGACGAGGTGGTCTCAGCCGATCACGTCGCGCAGGTCGTATCGCGCTGGACCGGCGTCCCCGTCGACAAGATGCTGGAAGGCGAGAAGGAAAAGCTCCTCAAGATGGAGGAGGCGCTCGCCCGCCGCGTCGTGGGGCAGAAGGAGGCGGTCAAGGCTGTCTCCACCGCGGTCAGGCGCGCGCGAGCCGGGCTGCAGGATCCCAATCGCCCGATCGGCTCGTTCATGTTCCTCGGGCCGACCGGCGTCGGCAAGACCGAGCTCACGAAGGCGCTTGCCGGCTTCCTCTTCGACGACGAGACGGCCTTGGTCCGCATCGACATGTCCGAGTACATGGAGAAGCATGCGGTTGCGCGCCTCATCGGCGCTCCTCCGGGATACGTGGGCTACGAAGAAGGCGGCGCGCTCACCGAGGCCGTGCGCAGGCGTCCGTATCAGGTCGTCCTGTTCGACGAAGTCGAGAAGGCTCATCCCGACGTGTTCAACGTGCTCCTTCAGGTGCTCGATGATGGTCGCCTCACGGACGGGCAGGGGCGGACTGTCGATTTCCGCAACGTCCTCGTGATCATGACATCGAACCTTGGTTCCGAGTATCTTGTCGCCCAGAAGGAGGGAGAGGATTCGTCCGCTGTCCAGCCGCAGGTCATGCAGACGGTCCGCGCGCACTTCCGCCCCGAATTCCTCAACCGCGTGGATGAGATCATTCTCTTCCATCGCCTTCGTCGCGAGGACATGGGCGCAATCGTCGACATCCAGTTCGGCCGCCTCGGCAAGTTGCTGGAGGACCGGAAGATCGTCGTGGAGCTGGAGCCGAAGGCCCGGGCATGGCTGGCGGACAAGGGCTACGATCCTTCCTATGGAGCAAGGCCGCTCAAGCGCGTCATCCAGAAGCACGTCCAGGATCCGCTCGCCGAGATGATTCTCGCAGGAGAGATCGGAGACGGCGAGACGGTGAGGATCGGCGCGGAACGCGGTTCCCTCACGATCAACGGCGCGCCCATCGGCGGCGCCCCGCCGACACGGAGAGCGACGCCAACGGGACGATCGTCACCTTCCCGAAGGGCTCGATAAACTGACCCACAGGGCGGCGCGGAAAGCGCCGCCCTTTCAGTTTCTGGAGTTTATGAGTTCGATCATTTCGCGCATGATCGACGAGATGTCGAAGCGCTTCGGCGTATAAACGCCGGCAACCCCGCTTTCCTTGAGCGATTGCTCGTCGGCGGCAGGTATGATTCCCCCGACCAGCACGGGAATGTCCGAGAGCCCTGCCGCGCGCATGAGCGCCAGCACGTCACGCGCAAGCTGCACATGCGATCCGGACAGAATGGACAGCCCGATGCAATGGACCTTTTGCTCAACGGCGACCTGCACAAGTTGCTCGGCGGTCATTCGTATGCCGTCATAGGTCACGTCGAACCCGATGTCGCGCGCCCGCACCGCGATCTGTTCAGCGCCGTTCGAATGACCGTCAAGACCCGGCTTCCCGACGAGCAAGGCAGGTCGACGGCCGAGTTTTTGCGGCAAGGGCCTGAACCCGGTCGCGCAGATCGTCGAGATCGCCGCCAACCTGTCTCGCGGTTTTCGGAAGGCCCGTCGGCGCACGATACTCGCCGAACACTTCGCGCATGACGCTGGACCACTCGCCCGTTGTCACGCCGGCCTTCGCCGCCGCAATCGAAGCCGGCATGATGTTTTCGCCGCTTCGGGCCGCTGAGCGCAGGTTCGCCAGCGCGTTCAGCGCCTCGGCCTCGCTTCGGTTGGCTTTCCACGACGCTATGGCCGCGATCTGCATGGCTTCTGTCCCGGGATCGGCCTGAGCGATGGAGTCCCCCGACGTGGTGAGCGGGGACTCCTCGTGCTCGCGGAACCTGTTGACTCCCACGACAATCAGATCGCCCCGTTCGATCGCTTCTATGCGCTGCGTGTTGCTCTCCACGAGCTTCGACTTCATGTAGCCCGTCTCGATCGCCCGAACTGCGCCGCCCATCTCGTCGATGGCGGCGATCTCCGCGCGCGCCTGCTCCTTGAGTTCACGCACTTTCCCTTCGATCGCAGAACTTCCATCGAACAGGTCCGGGAAATTCAGAAGGTCGGTTTCGAAGGCCATGATCTGCTGCGCGCGCAAAGACCATTGCTGATCAAACGGGCGCGGCAGCCCCAGCGCCTCGTTCCATGCAGGCAATTGGATCGCGCGAGCGCGCGCGTTGCGTGAAAGGACCACGCCAAGCATCGAAATCAGAATGCGGTAGACATTGTTCTCTGGCTGCTGCTCGGTCAGGCCGAGAGAGTTGACTTGCACGCCATAGCGGAACCGGCGGTTCTTTTCATTGGCGACTGCGAAACGATCCCGCGTGATCTCGTCCCACAACTCGACGAACGCGCGCATCTTGCAGACTTCCGTGACAAAACGCATCCCCGCATTCACGAAGAAAGACACGCGTCCGATAATCGTTTCGAGTTCCTCCTGAGTGACGCTCGTGTCTCTCCTGAGGGCTTCGAGAATACCGATCGCGTTCGCGAGGGCGAAGGCGAGCTCCTGCGCGGGCGTCGCGCCGGCTTCCTGCAGATGATACGAGCAGATGTTCGTAGGATTGAACTTCGGCGTTTCCTTCGCCGCAAAGCGTATGAGATCCGTCGCAAGCCGCACCGACGCCGCAGGCGGAAAAATATATGTGCCGCGCGACAGATACTCCTTCAGGATGTCGTTCTGCGTCGTCCCCTGCAGCAAAGCGCGGGGCGAGCCTTGTTCGTCCGCGAGTGAAATGTAGAGGGCCATGAGCCACGGGGCAGTCGCATTGATGGTCATCGACGTGTTCATGGAGGCGAGCGGAAGCCCCTCGAAAAGAGCCCGCATGTCTCCCAGGTGAGCAATCGAAACACCCACCCGGCCGACTTCGCCGCGCGCAAGCGGATGACCTGGATCGTACCCGGTCTGGGTCGGCAGATCGAAGGCGATCGACAGGCCTGTCTGCCCTTTCGCCAGGTTCCTCCGATACAGCGCGTTGGATTGCGCCGCGCTGGAATGTCCCGCGTAGGTCCGGAACATCCATGGAGGGTCAGCCTTGCCTGCGGGCGCTCGGCTGTCGCGGACGGAGAGGTCAGAGGGATCATCCACCATGGGCTGCCTCAAGACGGCCGGGTAACGCACGGCCTGTATGCTGCATAGCACAATGACCGGGCGGGAGGCGCGTAGCGACTAGCAATTGGTCGTGGGCCAACTGAAACAGAGCGAACCTTAGACGCACGTCTAACCTTGTCTCTATTGCGCTCCGCCCAGGATGCAGGTTCAATTGTGCACCGCACAATGAAGCTTGTGCAGCTGGGGGAGCATCCCATGACGGGCCCGCATTCACCCGTGAAGGACCTTTACGACGTCGGGGATATTCCCCCGCTCGGCCAAACGCCCGAGAAGATGTGGGCGTGGACCATCAGGAAGGAGCGCCACGGCCCGCCGGAAGCCGCCATGCAGCTGGAGGTGATTCCCACATGGGATCTCGACAGCCACGACGTGCTGGTTCTCGTCATGGCGGCGGGGGTCAACTACAACGGCGTCTGGGCGGCGCTCGGGCAACCGATCTCCCCTCTGGACGGCCATGGACTCGCCTATCACGTGGCCGGCTCTGACGCCTCCGGCGTCGTCTGGGCAGTCGGCTCAAAGGTCAAGCGGTGGCGAGTCGGTGACGAAGTCGTCATCCATTGCAATCAGGACGACGGCGACGACGAGGAATGCAACGGCGGCGATCCGATGTTCTCGTCCTCCCAGCGCATCTGGGGCTATGAGACGCCCGACGGATCGTTCAGCCAGTTCTGCCGGGTGCAGGACCGGCAGTTGATGCGCAAGCCCCGGCACCTGACCTGGGAGGAGAGCGCCTCCTACACGCTGACCCTCGCCACAGCCTACCGCATGCTCTTCGGCCACGAGCCTCACCGCCTCAAGCCAGGCGACAACGTGCTCGTCTGGGGCGCTTCGGGCGGCCTTGGCGTCTTCGGCGTGCAATTGTGCGCGGCGGCGGGCGCCAATGCGATCGGGGTCATCTCGGATGAGACCAAGCGGGATTTCGTCATGTCGCTCGGCGCGCGGGGCGTCATCAATCGCAAGCATTTCAACTGCTGGGGACAATTGCCGAAGGTGAATTCGCCCGAGTTCAATGGGTTCATGGCCGAAGCGCGCAAATTCGGAAAAGCCATTTGGGAATTCACGAACAAGAAGGACGTCGACATCGTCTTTGAACATCCGGGCGAGCAGACCTTTCCCACGTCGTGCTTCGTCGTGAAGCGCGGCGGCATGGTCGTCTTCTGCGCAGGAACAACCGGGTTCAATCTGACGTTCGACGCACGCTTCGTGTGGATGCGTCAGAAGCGCATACAGGGTTCGCACTTCGCGCATCTCAAACAGGCGGCCGCGGCGAACCAGTTCGTGATCGACCGCCGGATCGATCCGTGCATGTCCGAAGTGCTGCCATGGGACAAGATACCGCTGGCGCACACGAAGATGTGGCGCAACGAGCATGCGCCGGGAAATATGGCCGTGCTCGTCAGCGCGCCCCGGGCGGGACTGCGGACGCTGGATGACGTGATTCACGCCGACGAATGATGGCGACAAACACCACAGGCCGACGACATGAGCGAACCTGACCTGCCAGCGAACCTCAGCGGCGCGAAGTCGGCCCTTTCAGGGACGGAGCTGCTTCTTGCGCATGCCTGTGAAGCTGTGCGCGAGCCTCTCCTGATCAAAGGGCGTATCGACGGAGAACGCGCGGAGCTTCATCAGCGCGCCACCCATGGCCTCGCCTGGCTCGCCACCTACGTGCAGGCGATCAGAGAGCTTGTGGCTTATGTGGAGCGCGGGCACGCGGACGGAACCTGCGGGGAGCTTGAAGCACGCGTCACGTTCCTCGCAATCAGCGAGTACGCGGCGCAATGTTTTGGGGGAATCCCCATGAGCCAGGGCGAAATCGTGCGCCCCCTCGACCTGGGCGTCGATCACGAACGAGCGCAAGGCTTTCTCTCTCCGGAAGCTCGGGCGTTCATGGCCGCAGCTAACTCGGCCGACATCGCGCCGCGGGCTTGCAGCCCTGATTGGAGACCTCCAGCAGGACACGCTGATCGGCCACGATGGCGCTGATGAAACCACGAGCGCCATGCGAGAAGAGATCCAGCGCTTTGCGTCAGCCCACATACAGCCCTACGCGCACCAGTGGCACCTCGACAACGCCTACATACCGATGGAAGTACTCGCGAAGCTGTCCGAGCTTGGATGTTTCGGGCTCACGATTCCCGAGGAATACGGCGGTCTCGGACTTCACAAGATCGCCATGTGCGCGGTGACTGAAGAGCTTTCGCGCGCCTTCATCGGCGTGGGCTCCCTTGGCACGCGCTCTGAAATCGCCGCCGAACTGATCCTCGCCGGCGGCACGGCGCGGCAGAAGGAAAAGTATCTGCCGCTGATTGCTTCAGGCGAAATGCTGACGACGGCAGTGTTCACCGAACCGAACACGGGCTCGGACCTCGCGAGCCTGCGTACAAGGGCGGTTCGCGATGGCGATCATTACGTAATCACAGGATCGAAGACGTGGATCACCCATCCGGTCCGGGCCGACCTGATGACGCTACTGGCGCGCACCGATCCCGCTGAGCCGGGTTATCGTGGTCTCTCGATGTTCCTGATCGAAAAACCTCGGGGAACAGATGACGATCCGTTCCCCATGAAAGGCATGTCGGGCGGCGAGATCGAAGTCCTCGGCTATCGGGGCATGAAGGAATACGAAATCGCTTTCGAAGCGGTCCGCGTACCGGCCGAGAGCCTTCTGGGCGGACAGGAGGGTCAGGGCTTCAAGCAATTGATGCAGACATTCGAATCGGCTCGCATCCAGACGGCCGCGCGTGCGGTCGGCGTCGCCCAGAACGCGCTCGATCTGGCCCGACGATATGCGAGTGAACGCGTCCAGTTCGGAAAACCGCTGTACGCCTTCCCCAGAATCTCCGACAAGATCGTCCTGATGGCTGCGGAAATTCATGCCGCGCGGCAAATCACGTATTTCGCGGCGCGCGCAAAGGACGAGGGTCGCCGCTGCGATCTTGAAGCCGGCATGGCGAAGCTACTGGCGGCGCGCGTTGCGTGGGCGGCGGCGGACAATGCCCTGCAGATCCACGGCGGTAATGGCTTCGCCCTCGAATACCCGGTTTCGCGTGTTCTGTGCGACGCACGCATCCTGAACATTTTCGAGGGCGCGGCGGAGATTCAGGCGCAAGTCATTGCGCGGCGCCTTCTCGAAACATGAGGATACGGAGCCCAGAGCAAGGGCGCGGCCTCTCGGAGCCTTGAGGGATGAGCGTGATGCGGGTTAGACGTAGACTGGCTGAATCGTGAGGAGAGCGTCCGTGAGCCGCCTCCGTCGCCGCTCGAGGACTCCGGTTTGGTTCGGTTCGAAAACGTTGGACTGAGATACGGCGCAGGCGCAGAAGTCCTGACGGACCTGAGCTTCACCATAGCGCGCAACTCGTTCCAGTTCTTGACGGGTCCCTCGGGAGCGGGAAAGACCACGCTTCTGCGGCTTATACTCCTGTCCCTCAAGCCCACGCGCGGTCTCATCTCTCTGTTCGACCGGGATACATCCACGTTGAACAAGGACGAGATCACTGCCATTCGGCGCCGCATCGGCGTCGTCTTCCAGGACTTCAGGCTGCTCGATCACCTCACCACCTATGAAAATGTGGCGCTCCCGCTCTTCGTGCAGGGACGGGAAGAACGGTCATATCGCGCGGAGGTGATGGAGCTTCTGCGATGGGTGGGTCTGGGCGACAAGATCGACGCTTACCCGCCGATACTCTCAGGCGGCGAGAAACAGCGCGCGGCAATTGCGCGCGCGCTTATCGTGCAGCCGGAACTGCTGCTCGCCGATGAGCCGACAGGCAATGTCGATCCGGGCCTTGCGCGACGGCTGCTTCGGCTGTTCGTGGAATTGCATAAATCAGGCACGTCCATTGTCATCGCCACGCACGACCTGGGACTGATGGACCAGTTCGAGTCGGCCCGCAGGCTCGTTCTCGGGGAAGGCCGGCTGCACATCTATGACTAGGAGCGCAGCACGGATGGCCAACATCGTCGAGAGGGCCTCACGCTTGCTGCCCGCAAGAGACCGGCTCGCCCTGATCCCCGCAGATTCGATTGCAGGGCGGGCGCTTGTCACGGTGATTGCCATCATGACCTTCCTGGCGACGCTGACCGGCGGCTCGGCAATGCTGGTGCGCGACGCATCGCGCGACTGGAGCGCCGCAGCAGCGCGCGAGATGACGATTCAGATAAAGCCCGTCGCCGGGCGAAACGCCGAGAACGAAGCGAGCAGGATCGGCGAGGCGGTCCGTACGCTCCCGGGAATCGAAGAGGCGAGGGTATTCAGTCGCGAAGAATCGGCGCGTCTTCTGGAGCCGTGGCTGGGCTCGGGGCTCGATCTTGGGGAACTGCCGGTTCCCACGCTTGTCGTGCTGCGCCTCGCGAGCGCGTCGCCGCCAAAGGTGGACGACATTCGTCAGCGGATCAGGGAAATTTCGCCCAGCGCAGTTCTCGACGACCATCGAAGCTGGGTGCAGCGACTGGGGCGCATGGCCGGCGCCCTCGTGCTGGTTGCGCTCGTCATCCTGGGCCTTGTGCTGACCGCGATGAGTCTTGCAATCGCTTTTGCGACTCGCGGCGCAATGGCCGGCAGTCGCGAAATCGTCTTGGTCCTTCACTTCGTTGGCGCAACAGACAGGTTCATAGCGCGCGAGTTTCAGCGTCACTTCCTGCGGCTCGGACTGAAGGGAGCGGCGCTCGGCGGGGTCGCCTCCATTTTGGTGTTCTTCGTGAGCGCCTGGCTGGCGAGTCGCTGGAGCGCCGACCCCGCCGGCGAACAGATCGAAGCCCTTTTCGGCCAGTTCCGTCTTGGTGGGTACGGTTATCTTCTGATTGCAGTGATCGCGTCTATGATGGCCATGCTCACCGGAATGATTTCGAGGAGCGTCGTGTATCGCCAACTTCGCAGGGTCGGATAAATGGGTGACGCCGTGGGCTCCGTTCGCTCCGCCCTCTTCAACGTCTGCTTCTTCTCCCTGACGATTATCCTGATGATTGTCGGTCTGCCGGTCCTCGTCGGCAATCGTCACGCCGTCTTTGGCTTGGCGCGGATATGGAGCAGGGCATCCTTGTGGCTGCTTGAAAGCATCTGCGGCCTCAAAGTGGAATTCCGCGGGCTCGAGAATATCCCCGAGAGCGGGTTCATACTGGCCGCGAAACACCAGTCGGCGCTTGAAACCTTTGCGTTGGTGCTGCACGTGAAGGACTTCTCCTTCATCCTCAAGCGAGAACTGACCTACATCCCGCTCTTCGGCTGGTACCTGAAACGGGCCGAGCAAATCGCCATTGATCGAAAGAGCGGCCGCGCTGCGATGGAGCAAGCGATCGAAAGTTCGCGCGCCATTCTGAGCGAGGGCCGTTCGGTGTTCATTTTCCCAGAGGGAACGCGCACGGCGGTTGGCTCCGCCCCGAAGTACAAGATGGGTGTCGCGCATATCTATACCGCGACAGGCGCGCCCTGCGTTCCGGTTGCGTTGAACACGGGCGTGTTCTGGCCGCGCCGCAGCTTCAGGAAGTATCCCGGCGTTGTCGTAATTCAGTTTCTTCCCGCCATTGCGCCCGGCATGGACAAGACGGATTTCCTGAAGCTGCTGCAGGATCGCATCGAAACTGCAAGCAGCGCTCTCGTGGCCGAGGCGATTGCAACTGACGGATCAATCGCAGCCCGCGTCAGCCAAAACGGGAATTGACGTCATCCCTCGCAAGTAGCCGTGCGACCTCGTCGAGCGTGCGGTCACGTATGCCCATGCCGCGCAGATGGGCGTGGGATGCGAGAACGTATTCCACGTTCGGCCCGGAACGCCCCACGCCGCCCATGACATGCCGAAGGATCTCCTCGACTTGCAACCGGCCGGCATATTGGTGGTGATTCCGGTCGACGACATAGGCTATCGCGCCGACGGCGCGCCCATCAGACAGTTCGGCCAAAAGTCGGGCCTCGCGATAAACCCCGGTAACCTGCTCGCGCGTCCGCAGATAGTCGAGCGTTGCCACAGCGTCTCCACGGCTGACGCGATATGCGAGGCCATTGCAGGCGCCACCGCGGTCGAGCCCCAGCACGAGGCCAGGAGATTGAGGCGTGCCGCGGTGAACGTGAGAATATACGCAAAGAGACCTGTGGTAGCCCCGCACGCGAGCCGGCAAGCTCTCGACACGCGGAAAACCCGGGTTCCAAAGGAGCGAGCCATAGGCGAATACCCAAAGATCCTGAAGTTCCGGGTCCGGGGCGGTCATGCTTTGGTGCTATAAGACATGGGATTGGACGGCAAGCGCACTTCCATCGCACGTCCCCGCGCGTGAGAGAAGACAATGCGAGCGACACGAAAATGGTTGACGGCGGGCATTGCCCTGGGACTGGCGGGGCTCGGATGGGCAGGCGCCTGGCTCCTTCTCGCGCGCGAGGCCGAACAGGCGCTGGACCGGTGGATCGCCGAGGAAAAGACGCGGGAGCGAGTCTGGGCGTGCGCCGACAGGAAGTTCAGCGGCTTCCCATTTCGCCTGACGCTCGATTGCTCGTCTCCCATCTTTAAATCCCCGAACGGCGCCATTCAGAGCGGCGCAGCAGCGCATCTGAGCGCGTCGTCGAGCATTCTCGCCCGCCACCAGGTCGAGTTCAAAATCTCCGCCCCAATGGAAATGTCTGGTCCTGAGGGAAGAGGGTCCGTGACGTGGTCCGGATTGACGGGATCCCTCGTGCATGGACGGGACGCACCGGACATGGCCGTCCAAGCGCAGGACATCCGCATCAACGAGATGTCGGGTCATGCGGAAGCCTGGTCCGGCGCGCTGGCCAGCGCGCTGGCCATCCGCATCCGCAAGGCGGCTGATCGCGCGCCTGGATCAGGAGCCCAGGAGGTGACGCTGGAACTCGAGGGCCTGAGGGCCAGGCCCGCGGATTCACTCGTTGGAAACGAAGAGCCGCTGCGAGCGAACATGTCGGCGTTCGTCCTCAATGCGGATGCTGGAGCGGGAGGGCGATTCGCAGAAAAGATAGATCGCTGGAGCGCATCGGGCGGACGACTTCTGATCAAGGCGCTGACTGTCGAGAAGGGCCGCTCACGAATGGAGGCGAGCGGGGACGTGTCGCTCGACGAACGGCGCCGTCCCGCCGGACAGGTCTCATTGCGCCTCGAAGGCGTTCAGCCAATCCTGGCGCGACTCAACTTGCCGGCCGCGCCCCTGGCCATCGAAGGCATGCTTCGGGGATCGGGCGGCCGCAACGGGGCCGCCAGCCTGCTGGAGAACAGAACCTTGCCTTTGGAAATGCGCAACGGACGCTTGTACATCGGGCCCATTCGCACGCCGGTCGTTCTTCCGCCGCTGCTCTAGGGGCTTGGCGGGCCACCGCGCCCAAAGTCCGGGGCTACCGTCTCCTGACCTTGTTCGATGATGCTGCGGCGTATCGCCCGCGTGCGCGCGAAAAGCTCGAAGAGTCCCTGTCCATCTCCCCAACGGATCATCCGCTGCAGAGCAGCGAGGTCTTCATTGAATCGCCCGAGCATTTCGAGCACCGCTTCCTTGTTGTTGAGGAAGATGTCGCGCCACATGGTTGGATCCGAGGCGGCAATACGCGTGAAGTCGCGGAACCCGCCGGCCGAAAACTTGATCACCTCCGATTGCGTGACCTCCTCGAGGTCTGCCGCGGTTCCCACGATGTTATAGGCGATCAGGTGCGGCACATGGCTCGTGATGGCGAGGACGAGATCGTGATGCGCGGCCGTCATGGTTTCGACGTTCGCGCCGCACTCCCTCCAGAACTGCTGCACGCGGCTGACCGCCTCGGGTGCAGCTTCATCCGGTGGCGTGATGATGCACCACCTGTTGAAGAACAAAGTCGCGAACCCTGCGTCCGGTCCCGAATACTCGGTCCCGGCAACCGGATGGGCGGGGATCAGATGCACGCCCGCAGGCAAGAGCGGCGCAAGTGCGTCGATCACGGCGGATTTCACGGAGCCAACGTCGGACACGATAGCGCCCGGCTTCAACACCGACGCTATCTCTTCTCCAACGGACGCATTCGCGCCAACGGGCACACACAGGATCACGAAGTCGCAACCAACGACTGCGCTTGCCGCATCCGTGAAGACGGCGTCCGCGAACCCGAGCTGCTTCACGCGTTCGCAGACCGCTGGTTCGTGATCGGCTGCAACAATAAAGCGCGCGAGTCCGCGCAGCCTGGCGACGCGCGCAATGGACGATCCAATCAGGCCAAGGCCGATGATCGCCATTCGCTCGAAAAGAGGAGCGCCAATCGGGCTGAGATCAGGATCGGCCACGGCCTGCGCTTTCGCCCGTGAGCATGAATTCCTGCAGATACTGAACCACCGCCCGGTTCGCTTCTTCCGATCCGATCGTGATGCGAATGGCGTGCGGCAATTTATAGGAGCCGACACCGCGGACGATGATCCCGTGATCGCCGAGGAACTTCTCCGCCGCCAGCGCGGTATGAGGGCCCGACTCGGGAAAATGAACGAGGATGAAATTGGCGACGCTGGGCGTGACCTTGAGCCCGAGAGCCCGAATATGCTCTGTCAGCCAGGGCAGCCATGTCTCGTTGTGGGCGACGGACTTTTCAACATGGGCCACATCATGGACCGCAGCGATGCCGGCAGCCATTGCGGGACCGCTCACGTTGAACGGCCCGCGGATGCGGTTGATCGCATCGCAGACATGCGCAGGCGCATAGGCCCAGCCCACTCGCAAGCTGGCCAGGCCATAGATTTTCGAAAACGTACGCGTCATGACGACGTTCTCGCACGTCGAGACGAGCTCCAGCCCGCCGGAATAGTCGTTCTTGCGCACGTACTCCGCATAAGCGGAATCGAGCACCAGAAGGACCGAAGGGGGCAAGGCGGCGTGCAGGCGCTTCACATCCTCGAATGGGAGATAGGTCCCCGTAGGGTTGTTCGGGTTCGCGATGAAGACGACCTTGGTTTGCGACGTCACGCCCGCCAGGATCTGATCGACGGACGCGGTCAGCTCGACTTCGGGCACGACCACTGGCTTCCCGCCAGCGGCAAGGATGGCGATCTTGTAAATCTGGAATCCATGGTCCGTCATGATCCCTTCGTCGCCCACGCCGATGTAGGCGGCGGCCAGCAGATGAAGGATATCATCGGAGCCGTTCCCGCAGACGATCCGGTCCGCATCGAGCCCGTAATGACTTGCGATCGCTTCCCGCAACGCCCGCGCGGAACCGTCGGGATAGATGTCCAGCTTCGAGGCCGCAGCTCGGTAAGCCTCGAGCGCGGCGGGCGCAGGGCCGAACGGGGTCTCGTTCGATGAGAGCTTGAAAACCTTGGCGCCTCCCGTGGCGGCGCTCTTGCCGGGCACGTAAGCCTCGATATCCAGAATTCCCGGTCGAGGAATCGGGCGGGTTGCGACGCGAGACATCTTGGCTCCAGACCAAAAACGGGGCGGACAGCGGCTGCGATCCAGCCAATGAGACCGTCATATCAAGAGCCCGGCGCCGGTCAATGCCGCCGAAGGCCCACACTTCTTAACTCAGCCATGGCGGCGCACCTATACAACGCACAGTTCGTTCGTCAAACCGAACGCGGCGGAGTTAACGCGAAGGTGACGATTTCGCAAAGAGCAAGCGTCCTGAGTGAGGCCGATGCGCCTCACAGCCAGCTTGTCCGATTCGATGCGTCGTCGCCCCTCAGGATGGACTGCGGCATTTCGTTTTCGCCGCTCTCTGTGGCCTACCAGACATATGGCGTCCTGAATGCCAGCCGCTCGAACGCGATCCTCGTGTGTCACGCCCTGACAGGCGACCAGCACGTGGCGTCGGTGCATCCCGTTACCGGCAAGCCGGGCTGGTGGGAGACGATGGTCGGCCCCGGACGGCCGATCGACACGAATCGCTTCTTTGTCATCTGCGCGAACGTTCTGGGCGGCTGCATGGGAACGACGGGTCCGGCCTCGCTCAACCCGGCCACGGGCAAGCCCTACGGCCTCGACATGCCGGTGGTTACCATCAAGGACATGGTTCGTACCCAGGCGATGCTTCTTGACCATCTGGGAATCGATCAGCTCTTTTGTGTCGCTGGCGGATCGATGGGCGGCATGCAGGTGCTGCAATGGGCGGCCGCTTATCCGGAAAGGATTTTCGCAGCCATCCCGATCGCCGCGGCCGCGCGCCATTCCTCGCAGAACATCGCCTTCCACGAAGTCGGCCGGCAGGCGGTCATGGCCGACCCGAACTGGTGCGGCGGCCGATACCTCGAGGCGGGCCTGAAACCGGAGAAGGGGCTCGCGGTCGCGCGCATGGCGGCTCATATCACCTACATGTCCGACGATTCCCTCCATCGCAAATTCGGGCGCAAACTCCAGAACCGCGACGCGCCGACCTTCTCCTTCGATGCCGATTTCCAGATCGAGAGCTACCTTCGCCACCAGGGCTCGACGTTTGTCGAACGGTTCGACGCGAACTCATATCTCTACGTCACGCGGGCCATGGATTATTTCGATCTCGCCTCTGACTTCGAGGGCGTGCTCGCAAAGGCGTTCAAGGACTGCAAGGCGAGGTTCTGCGTCGTGTCCTTCACATCTGACTGGCTGTTTCCCACAAGCGAGTCGCGTTCGATTGTCCATGCGCTGAACGCCGGTGGCGCTTCTGTGTCCTTCGTCGAAATAGACACGAACAAGGGACACGACGCTTTTCTTCTCGACGTGCCCGAGCTTTTTTCCACGACCCGCGGTTTCATCGACGCCGCCGCCCGCGCGCGTGGGATCGAATAGAGACAAAGGGCCGCAACGTGACCGATCATATCCACTCCGGCCAGAGATTGTACGTGCGCGGCAACGACGTACGCGTCGACCATCTTCTCATCGCCGACATGGTCGAACCGAACACGCGCGTTCTCGACGTCGGATGTGGGGACGGCGCGTTGTTGCGGCTGCTTTCGCTGGAACGCAACGTCGACGCCAGAGGAATCGAGATATCGCAAGCCGGCGTCAACGAATGCGTCGCAAAAGGATTGTCTGTAATCCAGGGTGACGCCGACACGGATCTTTCAGACTATCCGGACGATGTTTTCGACTATGTCATCCTGTCGCAAACCCTTCAGGCGACCCGCCGACCGAAAGTCGTGCTCGAAAACATGCTCCGCATTGGGCGGCGGGCCATCGTGTCGTTCCCGAACTTCGGTCATTGGCGCATTCGCATGCAGCTGATGTTCAAGGGGCGCATGCCGGTCACGGATACTCTCTCGAGTCCATGGTTCGAGACGCAGAACATCCATTTCTGCACCATTCGCGACTTCGTCGAACTGGTCGACGAAGCCGGCGCGAAAATCGAACGCGCCGTCGCTATAAATCACACGGGCGCGCCACTGCGTGTGAGCGCGCCCTGGTGGGTCTGGAACATGTTCGGCGAGCAGGCTGTCTTTCTTCTCACGCGAAAGCAGCAATAGAGCTCAGGCCTTCGACGCCTTGGCGCGGGCAATGGCCTCGTCGATGATCTGGAACGCCTTCGCGGCATCGCCCCATCCCAGAACACGGACCCATTTGCCTTTTTCGAGGTCCTTGTAATGGCTGAAGAAGTGTTCGATCTGCTGCAGCGTTATCTCGGGCAGGTCTGAGTAATTCTGGACCTTTTCGTACCTGCGCGTCAGCTTGGTCGAGGGCACCGCGATGATTTTTTCGTCCCCGCCCGCCTCGTCTTCCATGAGCAAAACGCCAACCACGCGGCAGCTCATGATCGCGCCGGGGATGATCGCTCTCGTGTTGGCGACAATGACGTCACATGGGTCGCCATCAGCCGAAAGCGTATGGGGTATGAAGCCGTAATTGCCCGGATAGCGCATCGCCGTGTAGAGGAAGCGATCAACGATCAGGGCGCCCGCCTCCTTGTCCATCTCGTATTTGATCGGCTCTCCGCCGATCGGCACTTCGATGACGACGTTCACTTCCTGCGGCGGTTTGTTCCCGATGGAAATAGCGTCCAGACGCATTGTTCGCTCCAAGGCTCAAGGTCTGGGCACAGTTATGGCGCCAGACGGGCGCGCACAAGACCGACTTTGTCGCTAGGTCTCGTGAAATCCGAAGGCGACCCGCTCGCGGGTTTCAGCCCCGAATGTCTCATGGGCCTGACATACGATCGACCCGCCCATTGCGCGATAAAACGCAAGCGCAAGCTCGTTCTCAGCCAGAGCCCAGACGATTGTCGATTCGTATCCATGCAGCGCCAGCTTCCGGCGCGCGGCGCGGAACAGACGGCGGCCGAATCCAAGTCCCTGATGCGCAGGCGCCACGTAGAGCTCGAAGATCTCACCGGAGAATGGAATGCTCGGCGCCCGATTGCGGCCGTAGCTCACATACCCTGCGATCGCGCCGTCGAATTCCAGGACCAGAAGGCCAGACCCGCGTGCTATCGCTTTCCGCCACCAGCCGGGACCGCGTCGAGCGATCAGCTTTTCAAGCTCGCGGCCAGGGATCAGCCCTCGGTAGGCGCTGCGCCAAGCGGCGTCGTGAACCTCGACGATCTCATCGACGTCTGAACTCAGCGCGGGGCGGACCGTGATGACGATTTCATCCATGGCTCATGCTAGAGCGGGTTGCCAACTCCGGGCAATCCAAAATTCGTCTCGACGCTAGACACCCGCCAGCTTGGTAGCACTTCGTCAACCATGCTGAGCGATCTTGGGCTAGGCCGACGTGTAGGATCAAGCTGTGACGACCGGGAGGACCGGCGAGCGCGCTCCAGCTCTCGGTATTGTCCTGGCGGGGAATAAGCATGACGTTGGCGTCCCACGTCCACACTACGGGCGGTCCTGTGGCGCCGGTTCGCAGGCGCTCGTTCACGAGCTACGCGCTCGCCACGCGGAATTTGTTTTTTCTGCTCGCCGTCGTCCTGCTGAACTACACCCTGTTGCGCCCCTCGCCGGTGGACATCTGTTTCACCCTGGCCCTGCTAGCGTCCGTGTTCTGCAAGCAGAGGTTCACGCCATCTTCCCTGGTGTTCATGACGCTGGTGCTGGTGTGGACCTTTGGCCTCTACTCCTCTTCCATGCCTTACGCGGATGACGAAGAGGTCACCCTCCAGCTGTTCAAGATCACCTATGCGATCTCGATCGGAATATGCGCCGCGCTTGTCGTCGTTCACTGGGACAAGGGCAATCTAGAGCGGTTCGTTCGCGTGTGGATCTTGTCGGCGGTGATCGCGGCATTCCTCGGGCATCATCGGGTTTGCGAGCGGCCTTGAACAACTCACGTGGGACGGCCGCGCGAAGGGATTTCTCGACGACCCGAACATGTATGGAGCCTTCCTGATTCCTGGCCTCCTCGGGTCTCTGTACTTCTTCAACGCCGGTCGAAACCGGCGGGTTTACGGCGTCTGTTTGCTCGTCCTGACGCTTGGATTGCTCCTGTCATTTTCGCGGGTCGCCATCGCCGGAGGCGTTTTGCTGTCGCTCGCCTTTGTCCTGATCGTGAATCGGCGTGCGATGTTCCGCACCTTGATCTCCCTGTTCGGCGGGCTGTTCGCATTCCTCATTCTCGCCGCGCTCGCCGCGATCTTCATGGAGGGCTTCGACGACAAGGTCCTGGATCGTCTCACCCTGGCCAAGGAGTACGATCTCGGCGAGCAGGGCAGGCTCAATCGCTATCTCACCAGCTTCGAACTGATGATGAAGCGTCCCGAGGGTCTCGGGACATTGCAGTTCGCCTTGATGTTTCCCGAGCCCATCCACAACATCTGGCTGAGTTCGTTCATGAACTATGGCTGGGCGGCGGGCTTTGCCTGGAGTTATCTGGTCCTGTTCGGGATCCTGAAGAGCTTTCGGAGCTATCGGAACTCGGATGACCCGATCTTCCTGCTGCTTCTTTTCTGCTGGCTGGGCATTCTGGCTTGCGCATTGCTGCACGAAGCGGAGCGCTGGCGGCACCTGTGGCTGTTCACAGGCCTGATCTGGTCGCTCAGCGCACGAAATGTCAGGAACGTCGTCAGCCGAAGCTGACGCAATCCGACGTTGGCGATTTGGAGCGGGCGAAGGGATTCGAACCCTCGACCCCAACCTTGGCAAGGTTGTGCTCTACCCCTGAGCTACACCCGCATCCAGACGCCGTCGGCGCGACCGGTATATGCCGGAAACTCCGATGGGATGCAAGCCTCGGATGGAGGGAAGGATTATTCCTGACTTTCTGGACAAAACGCATTGTCTCCCCTGCACGACTACCCCATTTTACCCCGAGCGTTGGCGGTCGTTCACCGGCATGCGTTTCAGGTTGCGAGGAGATTTTCGAGATGGTGGGGCTCGGCGAGGCGGACAATGTTGCGGGTGTTGCCGGAGACCTGATCAAGGACGCAACCACCGCTTCATTCCGGGCGGACGTGATCGCAGAATCGGCGCGCCAGCCCGTGCTGGTCGATTTCTGGGCGCCCTGGTGCGGCCCCTGCAAGCAATTGACCCCTGTTCTCGAGAAAGCCGTCAGGGCCGCCAAGGGAAAGGTCAAGCTGGTCAAGATGAACATCGATGAGCATCCGCAGATCGCCGGACAGCTTGGGGTCCAGTCCATTCCCGCGGTGTTCGCCTTCGAGCGCGGGCAGCCGGTCGATGGGTTCATGGGCGCGTTGCCGGAGAGCCAGATCAAGAATTTCATCGAACGCCTCATCGGGCCTGTTTCAGGTGGGGCGGAGGAGTTCATCAAGGCCGGCGAGGCTGCGCTCAGCGAAGGACGCGCAGGGGAGGCGGCGGAGGAATTCGAGAAGGCGCTGGAGAGCGAGCCGGAAAGCGGACCGGCTCTGGGCGGGTCTGGTCCGGGCGCAGGTTGCCGCCGGCAATCTCGACCTTGCTCGCGAAATCCTTGGCGCGATCGGCGCTCGCGCGGAAACGGACGCTCACATAGCGGCGGCTCGCGCCGCGCTGGAGGTCGCCGTTCAGGCCGCCGAGGTTGGAGATCTTGCAGAACTTCGCGAGCGGCTGGCTGTCAATCCGGCGGACCACGCCGCGCGGCTCGACCTCGCTATCGCGCTGAACGCGCTGGGTGACCGGGAAGGCGCGACGGACGCGCTGATCGAAATCATTCGCAATGACCGCACATGGAACGACGATAGCGCTCGCAAGCAGCTCCTGCAGTTTTTCGATGCGTGGGGCGCGATGGATCCGGACACGGTGTCCGCCCGGCGAAAGCTTTCCGCCGTTCTGTTTTCCTGATCCGTCGGCCTCGAGGTGCTGTCATGGGACTGAATGAGCCTTACACGCAGGCAGCGGAACTCCCGACGACGCTTCCGGTGTTTCCACTTGCGGGCGCGCTCTTGCTCCCGCGCGGGCAATTGCCCCTCAATATCTTCGAGCCGCGCTATCTCTCCATGATCGACGACTCCCTACGCTCGCACAGACTGATCGGGATGGTTCAGCCAGACGAGAGCGCGCCCCTGCAGAGAAGCGGAGCGGGAATACATGTCGTGGGCTGCGCCGGCAGAATCACGCAATTTGGTGAGACAGGGGATGGACGCATTCTCGTCACCCTCACGGGCGTATGCCGCTTCCGAGTCACGCAGGAGCTTTCCGTCACGACGCCCTATCGTCAGTGCAGCGTGAATTTCGACGACTTCGCCCAGGATCTGAACGCGCGTGCGGGCGAAGAGGAAGTTGATCGCCAGAGCGTCATCCGCATGTTGCACGTTTTCGCCGACAACAATCGCATCAAGCTGGATTGGAGCGAGATCGAAAAGGCGCCCAACGAGGCTCTGGTGAACGCACTTGCGATGATGAGCCCGTTCGGGGCTATGGAGAAGCAAGCGCTTCTTGAGGCGGAGACCCTGAAGGCGCGCGCCGAAGTTCTCGTGGCGCTGGCGGAGATCGAATTTGCCCGGGGCGGCGGCGCACCGTCTGCACTGCAATAGCGGAGGAGCACGTGCAGCGCGGCCCCTCGGGAGATGAGCCCCGAGCCGGACGAGAAGACGGCGATTGATCCGCGCCTACTCGAAATTATCGTCTGCCCGCTTTCGAAGACGGTTCTCCAGTATGACGCCGCCGCTCAGGAGCTCATCTCGCGCGCCGCAAAACTTGCATTTCCCATTCGGGACGGCATCCCGATCCTGCTTCCCGAAGAAGCCCGGAAGATAGAAGACTGACCCGTCACTGGAACAGCGCCGGGCCCTTGCCGGCTGTCCCGCTGGCTTCGCGGCGCAGAGCGCCTTTCACCCAACCCAGCTGATCGGTGGCGGACATTCCAATTCGCCGGACGGCTCGCGCGCCTGGGATTTGCGCGGCGTAAGCTCTATGAATGAAGTCAAAAGCCGCCGCACTCGCGGTTGCATCGAACCGGCGTCCACTTTCATATGTGCGCAGCACGTCTTCCGAGCCGGGGTCAAGACCGAGCCTCGCCTGCTCCACGATCAGTTCTGCGAGCAAGGCCACGTCGCGCATTCCGATGTTCAATCCTTGTCCCGCAAGAGGATGAACCCGGTGGGCGGCATCGCCCACGAGCGCGAGACGAGGCCCAACGAAACGGCGCGCGATCTGAAAGACGAGCGGGAAGCTTTCTGGCCCCTCCTCGATTTCAAGCGCCCCGAAGCGATTCCCAAGACGTCTCTCGAGTTCGTTGGCGAGGTCCTTCGGGGAGGCCGTTCTGTACATGGCGGCAATCTTCGTGGGCTCTGTCCAGACGATGGAGGATCGACGGCCAACAAGCGGCAGCGATGCGAATGCGCCGCCCTCGAGGAAATGCTGGATTGCCACACCCTCGTGGTCCTCTTCGTGCCGCACCGTCATGACGAGCGCAGTGCGATCGTAGGGCCAGGAGACGAGTGGAATTCGCGCCGCAGTGCGCATTCGCGATCGCAAGCCGTCGGCGCCAACGACAAGACGCGCGCGGATGCGCTCTCCCGAACGCGTGTCGATGACAGCGGAGGACGCTGTCACGTCTGCCTGCACGATCGCGTCCTGACGCACCTCGACGCCGCCGTCCCTCGCGCGCGCCAGAAGGTGAGGTTCAAGGTCCCGATGGAAGACCATGTGCGCGAGGGGCTCGCCGGCGCTCCCGCCCTCAAACGACAGGAGAGACGACTTCACCCCCTCCGAGAGCATCGCATCGGAGATTTCCATTCTTGTGATCGGCTGGGCAAGGTGAGCGAGAGCTTCCCAGACGCCAATCTTAATCAGCATCCTGCGCGGACCTTCGGCTACCGCGGATGTTCGCGGCCCCGACCGGAGAGCCGGATCCGCCTGATCAAGGAGAACGACCCTCAGCCCTCCGCCGGACAGAACCTGCAAGGAGAGCGCAAGGGACAGTCCGGTAGCCCCCCCGCCGGCAATCGCAACATCCCAAACCGCGCTCAAAGGCTGCTCCTTGATGACATTCCCTTGTTAGGGCGCCGCCGGGCAAAGTCCATAAGACCTGCCATGAGCGAAGGCCTGAAGGAGAGAGGCCGACGTGGTCTCTCATGCGCATGGAAGCCTAATAATTAGGCATATTGACCCGTAAGCCGGCAAGTCGGCGTCGAAGGGGCGCCAATACGGAGTCAGTCTGCCTGCAACAGGGCACACAAGCATTTTCTCACTTGGCATGAGGCTTGATTGCTGACGCTCGGCGCGTCTTCGAACTGTCGAACGAAGGCGCTCTTTAACCGAGCCCATGGGGGCGGCGCTGTCTCAGGTCGGGGCGGCGGCCTAACGGGGACCACGCGATGAAGATAGTCATGGCAATCATAAAGCCGTTCAAGCTGGACGAGGTGCGCGAAGCGCTCACCTCGATCGGCGTGCACGGCCTGACCGTAACTGAGGTCAAGGGATACGGGCGGCAGAAAGGGCACACCGAAATCTACCGTGGCGCCGAATATGCGGTCAGCTTTCTTCCCAAGCTGAAGATCGAGGTCGCTGTTTCGAGCGAACTCGCCGACGCTGTCGTTGACGCGATCGTCACATCCGCCAGGACCGGCCAGATCGGCGACGGAAAAATCTTTGTTTCGTCGCTCGAGCGTGCGGTTCGCATCAGGACCGGCGAAAAAGACGATGACGCGCTTTGAGAATTCTATCGGCTAGGAGCAGAAAATGATTTCGGTTTTCCAGCGTAAAGGGGTAGGCGCGGTCCTCACCTCAATCGCGCTCGCTGCAAGCGCATCGGTTGCGCTCGCCGCTGACACTCCGGTTCCCAACAAAGGCGACACGGCATGGATGCTGGTATCGACGGCGTTGGTTCTCATGATGTCGATCCCCGGACTGGCGTTGTTTTACGGCGGCCTCGTCCGCTCTAAAAACATGCTGTCCGTCCTGTCGCAGGTCTTCATGATCGTTGCTCTCGCAGCGATTGTCTGGGTGATCTACGGCTATTCCCTCGCGTTTACGAGCGGCGGCGGCCTCAATGACTTCGTCGGAGGCTTCTCCAAGGCGTTCCTCCTGGGCGTCACGCCGAAGTCCGCTGCGGCGACCTTCTCCAATGGCGTGGTCATTCCTGAACTCGCATACATCGTCTTCCAGGCGACATTTGCGTGCATCACACCGGCGCTGATCGTTGGCGCGTTCGCGGAACGCATCAAGTTCTCGGCTCTGATGCTTTTCACGCTCCTGTGGCTCACCTTCGTCTATTTCCCCATGGCTCACATGGTTTGGTACTGGGCCGGCCCAGACGCGATCGGCGCTGCCGCCAAGGCTGTTGCTGAAGCGACCGATGCGGCTGCAAAGGCTGCGGCGCAGGCGAAACTGGACGAAGTGAAGGCCGATGCCGGCCTGATCTTCCAGTGGGGCGCGCTCGACTTCGCTGGCGGAACCGTCGTTCACATCAACGCGGGCATCGCCGGTCTCGTCGGCTGCCTGATGATCGGAAAGCGCATCGGCTATCCGCGCGAGATGATGGCTCCGCATTCGCTGACCATGACGATGATCGGCGCTTCTCTCCTCTGGGTGGGCTGGTTCGGCTTCAACGCCGGCTCGAACCTCGAGGCGAACGGCGCTGCTGCGCTGGCGTTCATCAACACCTTCGTGGCGCCTGCGGCCGGTGCGCTCGCGTGGCTGTTCGTTGAATGGGGCGCGAAGGGTAAGCCGTCGCTTCTGGGCATGGTGTCGGGCGCCGTCTCAGGCCTCGTCGCAGTAACTCCGGCGGCAGGTTTCGTCGGCCCCATGGGCGCCATCGTTCTTGGCTTCGTGGCTGGCGCGGTGTGCTTCTACTTCGTCGCGTACGCTCGGCAGAAGCTTGGATACGACGATTCGCTGGATGTCTTCGGCATCCATTGCATCGGCGGCATCATCGGCGCGATCGGCACGGGCATCTTCGTCAGCCAGGCGCTGGGCGGAATCGGCATCCCCGATTACGAGTCGAAGCCAGGCGAGCTTGCGGTTGGCGCGTACGATTTCGGCACGCAGATCATGGCGCAGCTCAAGGGAGTCCTGCTCACGATCGTTTGGTCGGGCGTCGGCTCCGCGATCATCTTCAAGATCGTTGATCTGATCGTTGGCCTCCGCGTCGCTCCCGATCAGGAGCGCGAGGGCCTCGACCTCGCCGAGCACGGCGAGCGCGCTTACACTCTCTAAGAAAGAGGCACCCCCACAAGAGAGCGGCGCCCCTCCAGGGCGCCGTTTTCATTTTAGAAGAGTATAAATCTTAGGCGCCTCGGCCGACAATTTAGGCTGAGGCTTGTGGGCGATTGCAGCTAAATCACTGGAACAAAGATGCGTGGTTCGATAATATAAAATCAAATAGCGTTTGACACACTTGAGCGCGCGCGACGGGAGCATACTGCAGCACGCCATGAAGTTCCTCGTCGTTGCCGACCTCCATTACTCGCTGCCGCAGTTCGACTGGCTTCTCAAGGAGGCGGCCAGGTATGATCTTGTAATCGTCGCCGGCGACCTGCTGGATGTAGGCTCGATCGTCGACTTCCGTGCGCAGACGCTCGTCGTCAAGAAGTACTTGCAGCGACTGACGGGCGTGACTCGCGTTTTCGTATGCTCAGGCAACCATGATCTCGATTTCCGGACGGAAGCGGGCGAGAAGATCGCCCGTTGGATCGAGGACATCCGCGGTCTTGAGATTGCGTGTGACGGCGACGGACTCGTTATCGCCGACGTTCTTTTCACCATCTGCCCGTGGTGGGATGGCCCAGCTGTCCGCGAGCAGCTCGTTGCTCAATTGGCGAGCCAGTCCGAAGCCCGGGCAGGACGCAAGTGGGTGTGGGTGCACCACGCGCCGCCCGTGGACTCTGCGACGAGTTGGTCGGGACGCCGCTCTCTGGGCGACAAGGATCTCCGCGGCTGGATTTCGGACTATCGGCCCGACATCGTGCTCTCCGGCCATATTCATCAGTCGCCGTTCGTCGCGGATGGCTCATGGGCCGACATGGTCGACAAGTCATGGTGCTTCAACGCCGGGCACCAGTTTGGCTCTCCGCCGGCCTATATCGCCTTCGATACCGAGCTGAATGAAGCGGTTTGGGTGTCGGCGATGGGCGTTCAGGCCGTTCGGCTCGACCAACCCCTGCAGCGGCCGATTACGCCGCTTCGCGGTCTTCCAGATTGGCTGCATGCACTGCAGGACGGTAGCGCGCCGGCATAGGGATGCCCCGTCTTGAAGAAGGCGGGCCTTCTGCCCTCAGTACCTGCCCGGTTCGCGATCAGATCCTGGTGAGAAATCCCGACTCTGCTGATGCATCAGGGATTCAAGAACTTCGCCGACCATTTCAAGATGATTTCCGTAGCCGGAAAACTGCTTCTTGAGATCGACGAGGTACGTCGTCGCGGCATTCAGACGATTGGCGAGCAACCGGGCTATCAACCACGACAGTTCCGGGTTTGCATTGAAGAAATCGGCGCCGCCGCTGATGACGGTCAGTCTGGTGGTGCCCATCGCGCGGGCTGTCGCTGTATGCGGCGCATTCAGCAGCAGGGACATCTCGCCGACAACCGAGCCCGGTTCGTCAAGAATGGCCACCTGAGTGTCGCCGCGCAGGATTTCGATTTTCCCTTCGACAAGGATGCAGACGCGGCCCGTGGTTTCGCCCTGCGCGAGAATAACCGCGCCATCGGCGACCTCCTCGACAGGAAGGCCGTCACAAAGTGCCAGAATGGCGCGCATGGAGTTTCTCCGGTCTGGATAAGGGGCATTCAAGAATGGCGCCGCCGGCGCGCGTAAGGTCCAACAAAGTCCGCTCCAGCTGAATTTATTTCACTGCTGATCCTCAAGCTACCCCGGACGAAGGTAACAAGGTTAAACCGCCGTTAACTTGCCCTCTTTAGCCTCCGATCATCTCAAGTCAGTCGTTGGCCATGCGCACCACCACATCATCGACCTTCGATCGCATCCCGGATGCCACGCAGGAGTACTTCCTGCGCCGTGGCATGGAGTTGCTTGGCGTCATGCTTGCCGGGTTGGTGACGGTGCTCGGCCTGGCGCTGGCGACCTGGTCAACGCAGGACCCCAGTTTCAATTACGCGGCCGAGGGTACGGTCAGGAACATACTGGGCGCTCCGGGCGCCCTCGTTGCCGACATGCTGATCCAGATGCTCGGCCTGAGCTCGATCATCCTGCTCGCCCCGGTGGCGTACTGGTCATGGATTCTCGTGACACGGCACAAGCTGGACCGCATCGGTTCAAGGCTCTTGCTGCTGGTCTGCGGCGTCTGCTGCGCGGCGGCGCTCGCCTCGCTTCTGCCGGCGACGGGACGCTGGCCGCTTCCCACCGGACTCGGCGGCGTGATCGGAGATGCGCTGCTCATTCTGCCCAAGCGCCTCAGCGACGGTTCATCGATCGGGTTCGCGTTGGCGGCGCTCGTGTTCGGGTTCGGCGCCATCGTCTCGCTGTCGGCAGCCGCCAGCGTGAGCCGCGAGAGCGGGGAGGAGCCCGCGGACATCGACGATGCTCCCGCCTACAAGCGCGCCAGAAATTCCTCCGAAGAGGAGGACAGGGCAGGCGATCCCAGCTTCGCGCTTGTATCGATTGGAGCGATTGCCCATGGATTCCTGAGCCTGAGGGCCAGAATACGGCGCCTCCTGGCAGATGCGCTCGCTCGTGACCCGGACGAGAGCCGGCAGGGCGGCCGCCTCAGCGCGGAAACGAGGATCGAGCCAAGCCTGCCGGGCCAGGCGCCGGAACGCCGGCCCGTATCGCGTGTCGATGCGCCCGACGAACTCGCGCCCATCGCCCGGCCGATGGCCGCCGAGAGCTATTCGAAGGAAGCGGAAATGGGGCGGGTCGCGCCCCCGCCGACGCCCATCAAACTCGGCAGGCGCGCCGAACGCGAAGCGCAGCCCTCATTGCTCGCCAATCACGCTTTCGAACTTCCTCCGCTCGCGTTACTCGCCGAGCCCAAGAAGACCGCTATCGGCAAGCTGTCGACCGACGCCCTGGAACAGAACGCGCGTTTGCTCGAGGGCGTCCTCGACGACTTCGGCGTAAAGGGCGAAATCATCAACGTCCGGCCAGGGCCGGTCGTGACGCTTTACGAACTGGAGCCAGCGCCGGGCATCAAGTCGTCGAGAGTCATTGGGCTTGCCGACGATATCGCCCGCTCCATGTCCGCGATCTCGGCCCGCGTCGCAGTCGTCCAAGGACGCAACGCCATCGGCATCGAATTGCCAAATCAGCGGCGCGAGACGGTTTACCTGCGCGAACTGACCGCGTCGGAGGATTTCGAGAAAACCAAGCACAGGCTGGCGATCGCGCTGGGCAAGACCATCGGCGGCGAGCCCGTCATCGTCGATCTCGCACGCATGCCTCACCTCCTTGTCGCCGGCACCACCGGTTCAGGCAAATCCGTCGCGATCAACACGTTCATCCTGTCGCTGCTGTACCGATTGAAGCCGGAAGAGTGCAAACTCATCATGGTCGATCCGAAGATGCTGGAACTGTCCGTTTATGATGGCATCCCTCACCTTCTGACGCCGGTCGTGACGGATCCGAAGAAGGCGGTCGTCGCCCTGAAATGGGCGGTCAGGGAGATGGAAGACCGCTACAAGAAGATGTCCAAAGTGGGCGTTCGCAATATCGACGGCTTCAACGCACGCGTCAGCGAAGCGAAGGCGAAGGGGCAGGTCATCGAGCGCACGGTTCAGACGGGCTTCGATCGCGAAACCGGGCAGGCCATTTACGAACGCGAGGAGATGGACCTCGCGCCGCTTCCCTACATCGTCGTGATCGTGGACGAGATGGCCGACCTGATGATGGTCGCCGGGAAAGATATCGAAGGCGCGATCCAGAGACTGGCTCAGATGGCGCGTGCTGCGGGAATTCATCTGATCATGGCGACCCAGCGCCCCTCGGTGGATGTCATCACGGGAACGATCAAGGCCAATTTCCCGACGCGAATTTCCTTTCAGGTGACCTCCAAGATCGACAGCCGCACCATCCTGGGAGAGCAGGGCGCAGAGCAATTGCTGGGTCAGGGCGACATGCTCTACATGGCCGGTGGCGGTCGCATTTCCCGTGTGCACGGTCCCTTCGTGTCCGACGCCGAAGTCGAGAAGATCGTTGCTCACCTGAAAACACAGGGCCAGCCCGAATACCTTGAAGCGATCACGGCGGACGACGAAATCGAAGGCGACGACGATCGCGATCTGACGCCGGGCAGCATGGACGCCGAAGAGGCAGGCGATCTTTACGACCGCGCTGTCGCGATCGTGCTGCGCGATCGCAAATGCTCGACCAGCTACATCCAGCGTCGCCTCTCAGTCGGCTACAACAAGGCCGCCTCTCTGGTGGAACGAATGGAGCAGGAGGGCGTCGTCGGCCCCTCCAATCACGCGGGAAAACGGGAAATTCTGGTCGGCGGCGGCGTTGACCGGGGAGCCTTCGAGCCATGAGGGGCGAAGACGTGAATATTGCCGAAACTTCGCCACAAGCTGCCGCTAGCTAACGACACTTCAGATCGAGGACGCTTCCATGTTCAGGCCCGCATATTTGGCATTCGCAGCCATTCTCGCCGCAACCGGGGCGTGGGCGCAGGGGGCGCCGGTCCAGCTTGGCCCCAAGCCCGGAGCGCCCGCGCAATCGGCCATCCAGAAGGCGGCCCCGCCCGCGCGGGTGGCGACGCCCGATGCGGCAAGCGCCATCAAGCGCGCGAATGCATACCTCAACAGCGTGAACACCCTTGTCAGCGATTTCGTACAGACGGGCGCGGACGGGCGACGGATCAGCGGGAAGCTTTACCTGCAGAAGCCGGGACGGCTGCGGTTCGAATACGCCCGCCCGTCACCACTGGAGATCATCGCGGACGGCACGAGCGTCGCTGTCCGCAACAGGCGCCTGAATACGCAGGACGTTTACTTCATCGGTCAGACGCCGCTGAAATTCCTGCTCAAGGGAAACATCGACCTCGCCCGGGATACGAAGATACTGGATGTGACGACGAGCGGCGACACGACGTCGATCCGCATCGAGGACAAGGCAACCCTTGGGGGGACGTCTCGCATCACCCTCGCCTTCCGGAATTCTGATTTCGGCCTTGTGCGCTGGAGCATCAACGACGCCCAGGGGGGCGACACGGTGGTCGCGCTCTCCAACACGAATTTGCAGGAACGGCCCGATCCGTCACTTTTCCGAATCAATTACGAACGGCAGGATTGACGCGCGATTCTCTCTTGAAGCGCTCTCCTCTTGATGGGCGCGGCACGGCATGCCACCACTCGGCCTCGCTGGAGGCTGACATGGCGCTGAGAATTGCTACCTGGAACATCAACTCAGTTCGGCTTCGCCTGCCGCTCGTGGAGCGCTTCCTCACGCAGGAAGCGCCTGACGTCCTTTGCCTTCAGGAGATCAAATGCAGAGAGGCCGAATTCCCGGCCTCCTCGCTCAAGAAGCTCGGCTATCGGCACATCGCGGTGAACGCCCAAAAAGGGTATCACGGCGTCGCGATCCTCTCGCGTCACCCGCTCGAAGAGGTCGAGAAACGAGAGTTCTGCAACAAGGGCGACGCGAGACATGTCAGCGCGCGGATCAATGCGGGAGACCAAGGCTCGTTTCTGGTGCACAATTTCTATGTTCCGGCCGGGGGCGACGTTCCAGATCCCGATCAGAACGAAAAATTCCTTCACAAGCTCAGTTTCCTCGATGAGATGGAGGCATGGTCCCGCGCATGCGGCGCGTTGGAACCTCCATCGGTTCTGACAGGCGATTTGAACGTGGCGCCCTTCGAGACTGACGTGTGGAGCCACAAAGCGCTGTTGTCGGTGGTCAGCCACACGCCAGCCGAGACGGAACGGCTCCAGGCGATCTTGAACGCGGGTGGCTGGACGGATGCGATCAGGGCGCTCAAGCCCGAACCCGAACGGGTTTACACGTGGTGGAGTTACAGATCGCCGAACTGGCTTGCGGCCGACAAGGGCCGGCGTCTGGATCATGTGTGGCTGTGCAAAAAGTATGCGCCCAAAATCGCTGATATGCGAATCTTGAAGGATGCCCGGGCATGGGAGAGACCCTCCGACCATGTGCCGGTCATTGTCGATCTGAACTCATGAGCCGGCGAGTCAATGCGAGCCCGGCTTGAATGTAGTCAGCGTACGGGCAAGTTCGCTCGCCTTTGATTCGAGAAACGCGCGTAGTCGCGTGGCGCTCAGAGGATCCTTTTGCAGGATACGCGTGACATTCATGCGTAATATTTTGCGCACCTCCGTGCGCTCGTGAGCGATCGCATCGGCGCTTCTCTCAAGATCTGCAATCAGCGACAATTCGCCGATGAGGCTGCCAGGATAAACGAACAACCTTGACTCGGCCTCGCCCGCGCCGCGGAGTTCAATGCACCCGGACACGACATAATATCCGCCCTCGGACCGGTCGCCCTTCAGAAAAAGAGCCTCGCCGGCGGCCAGCTTCATCGTCTCTGTCGACCTGCAAAGCTCAGCGATGGCGTCGGCTCCGAAGGCGTTTAGAATGGGCAATCTTCGAAAAGCGTCAATATCGTTTTGCACGAATAAGTATCCAGAAAAATTTAACCCGCTCGATAATTGCGAAATGATCAAGGGATGAGCTTGTATCCCCCTGAGTCGGTCACCAGCAATTGCGCGTTCGCCGGATCTTTCTCGATCTTCTGACGCAAACGGTAAATGTGCGTCTCAAGCGTGTGGGTCGTCACGTTCGCGTTGTAACCCCACACTTCGCGCAGAAGAACATCGCGAGTAACGACGTTTCTGCTCGCACGATAAAGGAACTTGAGGATCGCGGTTTCCTTTTCGGTCAATCGCAGCTTTCCGCCCTTCTCGTTCACGAGATGCTTCGAGCTTGGCTTGAACACGTAGGAGCCGATCTGGAAAACAGCGTCGTCGCTCGCTTCATGTTGACGCAGATGTGCGCGAATGCGCGCAAGAAGGACGGCAAACCGGAACGGCTTGAGAACGTAATCGTTCGCGCCGGAATCGAGACCGAGAACCGCATCCTCATCACTGGTATGCCCGGTGAGGATGATGACCGGATTCTTGAACCCTTCATTGCGCATGTGTTGAACGGCTTCACGACCGTCCATGTCCGGAAGACCGACGTCCATGATCACCAGGTCGGGCGCGTGTTCGCGAGCGATGCTCACGGCGTCCTTGCCGGTGGCGGCCTGCAGGGGACTGAATTCGTCATGCAGGTCCAGTTGCTCGGCCAGCGTGGAGCGGAGCTCGTCGTCATCGTCGGCGATCAGTATTTTTCTGAGCTGAGCCATGCTCGTCTGTCCACTCTCATCGGTTGCCGGGCCGGGCGCGCCTCCCGCCGTAACTTGCCCGGCGGCCGTGGGCACGATAGTTCACCTCTCGGACAACATGACGACGCGCGCCGCCAGTGTCCAGCAGAGCCGCCGTTGTTCTGAAAGACGCCAGCACATGCCTCGGTTGATCAGTGAAGTCATGGTGTCCCGGCGGCTGCCAATGGGCTCCTCGAGGGAAGGGTTTCTGATAGCCGGCCCCACCCGGGTTCGTTGCGTCCTCGGCCGCTCGGGAACCAGAATGATGAAGCGGGAGGGCGATGGCGCCACCCCACGAGGCGTTCTCGGCATCCTTGGAGGCTATTACCGCGCAGACCGGATCAGGCGTCCAGCCGCGAACTTTGCCATGAAACCGATCCGCCCGGATGACGGCTGGTGCGACGATCCAGCCAGCTTTCTCTATAACCGACCGGTCCGCCTGCCCGCGCGGATCAGTTGCGAGCGCCTGGCTCTCGACAGCGCCGTTTACGACATCGTCCTCGTGACCAGCTACAACATGCTTCCTCGGAGGATTGGTGCGGGAAGCGCAATCTTTCTTCACCTGAGGCGGCTCGATGGCGGTCCGACGGAAGGCTGCATCGCGTTCGACGCAGCAGATCTCCGCCGGCTGCTTCCGCGACTTACCAAAGACGTCAGGATCAGGATCGCCTGATCATGGGCTCCGGGAGCCGAAGATCGCCGAGCCGATGCGCACATGCGTCGCGCCCAGCTGAATTGCGAGCGGAAAATCCGCCGTCATTCCCATGGAGAGATCCGAGACACCGTTCCTCTTTGCAATCTGGGCGAGCAGAGCGAAGTGTGGCGATGCCTGTTCGCCAAGGGGCGGGACGCACATCAGGCCTGAGATCTTCAATCCGTATTTCTCTCGGCACGATCGGATGAACGCGTCTGCATCTTTCGGGCCGACCCCGGCCTTCTGGGGTTCGTCGCCCGTGTTCACTTCGACGTACAGGCGAGGTGAGCGGCCCTGCTTGCCGATCTGCTCGCCGATGGCCTGCGCCAGGCTGGGGCGATCCAGTGTCTCGATGACATCAAAGAGCGCGACCGCTTCCTTCGCCTTGTTGGACTGAAGCGGTCCGATAAGACGCAGCTCCAGCTCTGGATAGGCGCTTCGGAGTGCGGGCCATTTGGCTGCGGCCTCCTGGACACGATTCTCGCCAAACACCCTGTGCCCGCTCCGCAAGATGGGCTCCAGTCGCTCCGGGGATTGCGTCTTGGACGCAATCACCAGCGTAACGTCCTCCGGGGCGCGTCCGCTGGACTTCGCGGCGCGCGCAATCTCATCGCGAACATGATGGAGGCGGCCAAGAACCTGCTCTTCGGCGTCGGAGGCGGGTGCAGAGGATCGGTGTTCTTGGCTTTTCATTGAGGTTTCCTCATGACGACGCGCCCCGGCGACGTAGCCAAAGCCGTTGACCACACCAATGAATAATGCTCATTGCGAAAGAATTACCCACATGCAACCGGCTGCCAGAAATACGATGTTTTCCGATCGCTACAACCCGCGCGAAGCGGAGCCAAAATGGCAACGTGTCTGGGACGAGCGTCAGACCTTCCAGGCTGACAACAACGATCCGCGCCCCAAATACTATGTGCTGGAAATGTTTCCTTACCCTTCCGGACGCATCCACATGGGACACGTCCGGAATTACGCCATGGGCGACGTCGTCGCAAGGTACAAGCGGGCCAAAGGCATGAACGTCCTGCATCCGATGGGATGGGATGCGTTCGGCATGCCGGCGGAAAATGCCGCGATGCAGAACAATACGCATCCGGCCGCGTGGACCTACCAGAATATCGCCACGATGAAGGCTCAGTTGAAGTCCATGGGACTTTCGCTGGACTGGTCGCGCGAAATCGCGACCTGCGACCCCGCCTATTACAAGCATCAGCAAAAAATGTTTCTCGACTTCGTTCGGGCGGGCCTCGTCGACCGCAAGAAAGCGAAGGTGAACTGGGACCCCGTTGACCAGACGGTGCTCGCCAATGAACAGGTCATCGACGGACGGGGATGGCGCTCAGGCGCCCTCGTAGAGCAGCGAGAGCTCACGCAGTGGTTTCTCAAAATCACTGATTTTGCGCAGGAGCTTCTGGACGCTCTGGGCGGACTCGAAAAATGGCCTGAAAAAGTCCGCCTCATGCAGCAGAACTGGATCGGAAGGTCGGAAGGCCTGGTCATTCGTTTCGAGCTGGACGGTGAATCAGAAGCTCCCCGATCCCTCGATGTCTACACCACCAGACCCGACACGCTGTTCGGCGCTCGCTTTATGGCCATCGCCGCCGATCATCCGCTTGCAATCGCATCGGCCCAAGGAAATCCGGAGCTACAGGACTTCATTGCTGATTGCCGCCGCACCGGCACGTCGGCGGCTGCACTGGAGACGGCCGAGAAAAAGGGCTTCGACACCGGGCTGCGCGCGATCCACCCTTTCGATCCGGACTGGAAAATACCGGTTTTTGTCGCGAATTTCGTCCTCATGGAATATGGGACGGGAGCAATATTCGGCTGCCCCGCGCACGACCAACGCGATCTGGAGTTCGCGAACGCCTATTCCCTTGGCGTTACCCCTGTCGTTTGCCCTCCCGATCAGGATCCCGCCACGTTCGTCATTACCGATGTGGCCTACGACGGCGATGGCAGGCTGATGAATTCCCGCTTCCTCAACGGTTTGTCCGTCAAGAAGGCGCAGGAGGCGGTTGCCGCCAGGCTGGAAAAGGAGACATTTTCCGGCCGTCCGCGCGCGGAACGCAGGGTAAACTTCAAGCTGCGCGACTGGGGAGTCTCGCGGCAGCGATATTGGGGATGCCCGATCCCCGTTATTCATTGCGAGGCTTGCGGAATTGTCCCTGTTCCCGACGACCAGCTCCCCGTCGTGCTTCCCGAAGACGTCACGTTCGATCGTCCCGGCAACCCCCTTGAGCGGCACCCGACCTGGAAAAATGTCCCTTGTCCCGGCTGCGGAAAACCGGCGCGGCGAGAGACGGACACCATGGACACCTTCGTCGATTCTTCATGGTATTTTGCCCGCTTTACGGACCCGAAGAATACGGAAAGTCCGACGACGCGGACGGCCGCGGATGCGTGGTTGCCGGTCGACCAGTATATCGGCGGAATTGAGCACGCAATTTTACACCTCCTTTATTCGCGATTTTTTACGCGCGCGATGCGCGCCACCGGGCACGTTGGGATAACCGAGCCGTTCGAGGGCTTGTTCACCCAGGGCATGGTGGTCCACGAGACGTACCGCGACCAGCAAGGCCAATGGCTGACGCCCTCACAGGTGCTGGTCGAGACCGTCGCGGGGGCCAGGCGCGCCACGGCCAGCGCTGACGGCGCGCCTGTGGTCATCGGCGCGGTCGAAAAGATGTCGAAGTCAAAGCGGAATACCGTCGATCCTGACGATATTATTGGGGATTACGGCGCTGACACGGCACGCCTGTTCATGTTGTCCGACTCGCCCCCGGATCGTGACGTGATCTGGAGCGAGGAGGGCGTTCAGGGCGCCGCCCGTTTTGTGCAGCAACTCTGGCGCCTCATCGGGGAGATCCAGGGCATCGCGGCCCTGCCCGGATCGTCGATGGACGGCGTGGCGGAGCCGGCCGCTGTCGAAATTCGGAAAATCGCCCACAGCCATCTGTCGCGAGCGCAGGATCACATTGAGCGTCTTCGATTCAACACGGCGATTGCGGAAATCCGGAAACTGGCGAACGCGCTTTCAGGCCTGATAGGGGCAATCGAAGAAGACCAGATTTCCCGCGACCAGTCTCTTGCCTATCGCGAAGCCGCCGAGATCCTCGTGGCCATGTTCGCTCCCATGATGCCTCACCTGGCTGAAGAATGCTGGCGCCAGCTGGGTCATGACGAACTCCAGTCGACAGCGCCCTGGCCCGTCGTGGATGAGGCTTTGGCGCGCGATGATGAAATCACGATTCCTGTTCAGGTGAACGGAAAGAAAAGGAGCGAACTCGTCGTGCCGCGCGACATCGATGCGAAGGCGCTTGAAGAAGCGGCGCTGAAGCTGGAGGTCGTGCAAAAGGCGCTTGAAGGGCGTATGGTGCGCAAGGTCATCGTTGTTCCGCAGAGAATTGTTAATGTCGTTGGCTGATTACCGGTCCCGTTTTCGCGGCCTCACAGTGGCTGTGCTCCTGTGCGCTCCACTCGCGGGGTGCTTCCAGCCCATGTACGGTGGCCCGGCGGGACAGGCGCTTGTGCAGGACCTGCGGGCGATCAAGGTTGAGCCCATCCCGGAGCGCATTGGACATTATCTTGCCAACGAACTGACGTTCGCGCTAAACGGCACCGGCGCCACCATACAGCCACGATACCGGCTCGTGATCAACGTACGCCAGCGCGTCCAGGCCCCATTGGTCGACACCGTAAGCGGCCGTGCGACTTCGGGCATGTTGATCGTCGATGCTGAATACCGCTTGATACCGGTAGATGGCGGCCCAGCCGTCGCGTCGGGCGTCGCTTTCGTTACGGCGAGCTACGATCGTACCAGCCAGCGCTTCGCCAACCTTCGCGCCGCCCGCGATGCGGAAATCCGCAGTGCGAGGAGCCTGGCAGATCAGATACGCACGCGACTGTCCATCGACCTGTCCCGCGCGGTGTGACCCGCATTGGTCGCCGTCAAGAACCATGAAGCGGACAGGTTCCTGAGAAATCCTTCTCCGGACATCTGGATCTACCTTTTTTGCGGACCTGACGCCGGGCTCGTCTCGGAACGCCTGCAGACGATCGTCCGCAGGTCAGTCGAAAACCCCAGGGATCCTTTTCAGATCCTTCGGCTGGACGGCGACGCCATTGCCGCGGACCCGCAGAAGCTTGCGGACGAAGCCAACACGATAGGACTCTTCGGCGGACGCCGATGCATCTGGATCGATGCCGGGTCCAAAACCTTCGCGCAGGTCTTTGAACCTCTCATGAAGGACCCGCCATCCGACTGCACCATCGTTATCGGAGCCGGAGACATCAAGGCCGATTCTCCGCTTCGCAAGGCAGTCACGCGATACCCTAGGGGCGCGGCGGTTGAATGCTATTCCGACACAACGAAACAACTCGAGCTCATCATCGATGAGGAGATGAAACGCCACGGCCTGACCATTACGCCAGGCGCGCGAGAGTTCCTCGTCAGTCATCTGGGCGCCGACCGGCTGGTCACCAGAAGCGAGATCGAGAAGCTCATCCTTTATGCGACCGGCATGCAGACAATTAGCGAAGCGCAGGTTGAAGCGGTAATTGCTGATGCTGCGGCGCTCAGCGTCGACGAGGCGATCTTCGTAGCTTTCAATGGCGATTATCAGAGCGCGACGGAAGCCGGGTACCGGACGCTCGCTCATTTGGATCCTGGAGTCTTCATTGGCTTTATCTTGCGTCACGTTCTGATGTTGCATCGGCTCCGAATCGACATGGACAAGGGAGCATCCGTGGAAAACGTCACAGAGCGCTTGCCCCGTAATATCTTCGGCGCAAAGAAAATGCAGGTCACCAGTCAGCTCCGCCACTGGAGCTCAGCACAGTTGCTTCAAATCGCGGGCGAACTGGCTTCAGCAGCACAAACGGCGCGGCGCGACGCCCGCAGCGCGGAGCGTCTCGCGATACGGTCCTTGTGGTGGATTGTTCGCGGCTCGCGGCGAGCGGCCTAGCTACGCAGTTTAGACAGGATCATGTCGAGTTGATCGAGGCTTGAATAAGCGATTGCCAGGCGTCCCGCATCGCCGTTCTGTTCAATCGTCACCGAAAGTCCAAGTTCATCCGCGAGTTCGCGTTCGAGACTACGGATATTCGGATCCTTGGGGAGAGCTTTCGAACGGGCAGTGCGTGAGCCTCCATCTGCGACCTTTTCCTGCGCAAGCTTTTCGAGATCACGTACTGTCAGACCTTCGGACAGCGCGCGGCGAGCAATCACATCCGGATCAGGAAACGCCAACAGCGCTCGGGCATGGCCCGCGCTCAGGGCTCCGTCGGTGACGAGCTTACGCGCCGCTTCTGGAAGATTTAACAATCTCAGTGTGTTAGCAACGTGGCTTCGGCTTTTGCCGATCACGCGCGCGAGGTCGGCCTGCGTATACTGGAATTGATTGATCAATTGCTCGTAGCCAAGCGCCTCATCGATCGGATTGAGGTCCGCTCTCTGAACGTTCTCGATGATTGCGAGTTCGAGAGTTTCCTTGTCGGTCGCTTCGATGACTATGACCGGTATCTCGTGCAGGCCGGCGCGCTGCGCCGCTCTCCAGCGTCGTTCGCCGGCAACGATCTCGAAACTATCGCGAAGACCCGGGACGGGTCGGGCGATGATTGGCTGGATGACGCCCTTTTCCCGCACGGAGGAAGCGAGGCTTTCCAGTTGCTCTTCATCGAAGCTCCGGCGCGGATTCCGCGCGTTCGGGCGCAAGAACTCGATTGGAAGCTTTCGCACGCCCTTGGCGGAGTCGTCCTGTAGGGTCGGCGCCACGGCAGCCTCGCCAAGGAGCGCCGCCAGGCCGCGACCTAGTCTGGGTCGGGATTCATCTGCCATGCTGTTCTCGTTCCGGTGGCGAATCAAGCGGCGCGAAGGCGGCGCTCGCGCTGGATGACTTCTGAAGCCAGCTTCAGGTAGGCTTGGCTGCCGCTGCACTTCAAGTCGTAGAGGAGCACCGGCTTTCCGTGTGACGGCGCCTCCGAGACCCGGACGTTCCGCGGTATGATTGTGTCATACACTTTCTCGCCCATGAAGTGACGGACGTCCGCCGCAACCTGCGTCGCAAGGTTGTTCCGGGGATCATACATCGTCAAAACGATCCCATGAATCGCGAGCTGCGGATTGAGCGTCTTCCGAACTTGCTCGATCGTGGACAACAATTGCGAAAGGCCTTCTAGGGCGAAGAACTCACACTGAAGCGGCACGAGCACGCTGTCGGAAGCTGCCAAGGCATTGATTGTAAGAAGATTGAGTGATGGAGGACAGTCAAGGAGAATGTACGTGAACGGATCGTCTTCGCCTGCGCTTTGTCGTGCGAGTTCCTGCACCGCAGCGCGGATTTTAAACGTGCGATCGCTATCTCCAGCGATCTCCAGTTCGACCCCGAGAAGATCAAGCGTCGAAGGGGCCACGAAAAGACGAGGAACCGCGGTAGCCTGAGCGACTGCGGACAAGGATTTCTCACCGACCATCACATCATAGGTCGAGGCGAGCCGACTCTTTCGATCGATGCCAAGCCCGGTCGAAGCATTGCCCTGGGGGTCGAGATCTATGATCAGAACCTTTTCGCCGATAGCCGCGAGCGCAGTTCCAAGGTTGATCGCCGTGGTCGTCTTCCCGACGCCGCCCTTTTGATTGGCAAGGACAATTACCCGCATCGGTGATTTCCATTCAGGGTTCATGACGCTGATCCCGTGACATGCGGGCTGCGAATAATGACGATTGCAGCGTCTTTGTCAGTCAGGCTGGGGACCGTCTCTATTTGGAAATTAGACGGCAGGCTGAGTCGCGTCAATTCCGCCCTGTAATCACGCCCTTTTGGAAACAATGCCGTAGCGCCTGCTTCCAGAAGGGAGCGTGTCATGTCCACAAGTTTATCGAGCGGTGCGACGGCTCGAGCTGTCACAACTTCGATATTCTCCAGTTTCGGGAGAATTGCCTCTGCGCGACCATGCTCAACGCAAGCTTTCGCGCCGGTCGCCCGGATCACGTCACGAAGAAAAGCGCATTTGCGATTGTCCGCTTCAATGAGGTGCACGATGACGCCAGGCGTATCCGCGAGCGCAATTGCGATGACCAGCCCAGGAAAGCCGGCGCCGGCGCCGATATCCGCCCATCTCTTGGTGTTTGGCGCCAGCGTAAGAACTTGCAGACTGTCGATAAAATGGCGGGTCCAGATGTCGTCCATCGTTCTGGCGGAAACGAGGTTCTTGACATGCTGCCACTTGCGCAAGAGCTCTTCGTACCGCTTGAGTCTCTCGCGTGTTTCACGTGAAACGTTCAGTGTTGGAGTGGCGGGCGCCTTGCTGTCTCGGGTCACGAAACAGCAACTCTGGTTCTGGAAGCGAATCGATTGTCGTCCCTCAAATGGGCGGCGATGATCGTGGTCGCCGTTGGCGTCATGCCCTCCACACGTGCCGCATGAGCCAGAGTGCGGGGCCTGACCGCGCTCAACCTGACGCGCACCTCGGTCGAGAGGCCTGGAACACGCGCATAATCGAAGTTTTGGGGGATTTCCTGACGCTCAGCCGCCTGGAGGTTCGCAATGTCTGCCTCCTGCCGCTTCAGATACACATGATATCTCGCGTCGTTCTCGAGCGTGTCGCGCAACGCAGGCGGAATCTGATCGAGTTGAGGAAATGCGCCGACCAATGACGCCAAGCTCACCTCCGGCCGCGACAACATGTCGAACAACGACCGCTGAACCCCATCGTGATTTACCTGAAGTCCCCGCTTCGCGAATTCCTGGGGCGACAGCGAGATCGACTGAAGAAGCTGGCGCGCATTCGTGAGCGCCGCTGTTTTCTTCTCGAACGCGGCAGCTCTTTCAGCCGTCACGCACCCTATTGTCTGGCCCAGGCCTGTCAGCCGCTGGTCGGCATTGTCAGCGCGAAGGCTCAGCCGATATTCCGCGCGTGACGTGAACATCCGATAGGGTTCGGTAACGCCCCTGGTGACGAGATCATCGACCATCACGCCTATGTAGCTGATGTCACGACCAAGGATGCACTCCTTGCCCTCGCCAGCCACCCGGGCGGCATTGATACCGGCGAGTATGCCCTGTCCTGCAGCTTCTTCGTAGCCCGTTGTTCCGTTAATCTGACCTGCAAGGAAGAGTCCGCCAATCCGTTTGGTCTGAAGCCCGGCAGTGAGTTCACGGGGGTCGACATGATCGTACTCGATCGCATAACCCGGGCGAACAATCCTCACGCGCTCCAATCCGGGAATAGTTCGGATAAAAAGTTCCTGGACCGCTGGCGGAAGCGACGTCGAGATGCCGTTCGGGTAGACGAGATCGTCCTTAAGACCTTCGGGCTCCAGAAAAATCTGATGCTGATCGCGATCTGCGAACCGGGTGATCTTGTCTTCGATCGATGGGCAATACCTCGGCCCCCTGCCCGTGATCGCACCGGAATACATCGGCGATGTATGAAGATGCTCCCTGATTACCTCATGGGTAGCGACTGTCGTCGTCGTGATGAAACAGTCGACCTGTGGCTGTAAGATGCTGCCTGTCAGAAACGAGAATGGTTCCGGCTGCGAATTGCCGGCCTGCGCGACCAATCCTGCGTAATCGATGGTGCGGCCATCCAGCCTGGCGGGCGTTCCAGTTTTCAGCCGTCCCAGATGGAAGCCGTGGGACAGAAAAGAGCGCGACAGGGCCTCGCTGGCGGGGTCGCCGATCCGTCCGCCGGAGGATTGCTCGCGACCCATGTGGATAACGCCGCGCAGAAACGTGCCCGTAGTGATAACGACTGCGCCCGCTCGCAGGTACCGTCCGTCCGAGAGCCCGATGCCCTGAACTCGACCCTTTCTCACATCGATGTCTGCCGCTTCCGCTTCAATAACGCCCAGATTGCCGGTCGCGCGGATCGCCTCCTGCATGGCGGCCATATAGAGGGCTCGGTCCGCTTGAGCCCGCGGCCCACGCACTGCTGGACCCTTCGAGCGATTGAGAAGACGAAACTGGATGCCTGCCTTGTCCGCCACCCTGGCCATAAGACCATCGAGGGCATCCACCTCCCGTACGAGATGTCCCTTCCCGAGACCGCCGATCGCGGGATTGCATGACATGACGCCGATGGTCGCGAAGCTGTGTGTCAGCAGCGCAGTACGGGCGCCCATGCGGGCGGATGCAGCTGCGGCCTCACAGCCAGCGTGCCCGCCACCCACCACGATCACATCAAACCCGTTCGTCGTCACGTTAAGCCTGCGCTCCGGTTTCGGTTCCGAATCGAGGAGTATTGTTCCACGTGAAACATTATTTCCCGAGACAGAACCTGCCAAACACCTCGTCAAGGACATCCTCAACACCGATGGCGCCAGTCAGCTCTCCGAGCCTTCTGCACGCCAGCCGGACCTCTTCAGCAGCTAGCTCTAGTCTCCCGGCAGAGATCTCGACCAGAGCAGCGCGAACGGCCTCTGCCGCCCCTGCCAGGCATTCGAACTGGCGGCGACTGGACAACAGAGGGGATTCATTCGTTCCAACCCGCTGCCAGACAAACTGATAAACGAAATCGAGAAGCTCATCGAGTCCATCTCCAGTAAAGGCGGAGACAGAGACCCCAAGTGCGGGAGCGATTCCCTTGTCGAGCTTCGTGTTAACCAACGTCAAGTTTGCCGATTGCAGCCTCGGCTCAAGCATAGGCTCATCCACAGGCGAAAGCCACAGAACAAGATGGGCTGCCGCTGCTCGCTCCCGAGCCCTGGCGACGCCAATTGCCTCGACCGGATCACGAGCGTCGCAGATACCCGCGCTGTCGATGAACGTAACCGGAATTCCACGAACATCCACAGTTACTTCCAATAAATCCCGAGTTGTTCCTGCTATATCCGAAACTATCGCAACATCCCTGCGGGCTATCTTGTTTATGAGCGTCGACTTGCCCGCGTTGGGCGGTCCTGAGATCAGAACGACAGCGCCATCGCGAACAATCTCCGCGTTCCCGCGTTCGCCCAAGGCCTCATCAAACGAGTCAAGGAGGTCGCTGAGAGACTGGCTCAACTCAGCCGAAACGTCGTGCGGGATCTCCTCCTCGTCAGGAAAATCAAGATAGGCCTCGACCAGCGCCAGCGCGTCAACGAGCGCACTCCGCCACGAGCGACAACGCTCGCCCACCACCCCGGACATTTGTCGAAGCGCGCGCTGACGCTGCAGATCGGTATCGGCGGCAATGAGGTCGGCAAGGCCCTCCGCGGACGCGAGGTCGAGCTTCCCGTTGGCGAACGCACGCCGCGTAAACTCGCCGGGTTCGGCGGCTCTCAGGTCATTGCAACTCGATAGTGCATCGATCATGGCGGTGACCACGGCGCGCCCGCCATGCACGTGGAACTCAACCACGTCCTCGCCAGTGAAGCTGTTCGGCGCGGGAAACGACAGCATCAGACCACGATCAATCAATTCGCCTGTCGTGGGATGCCGCAAACCTGCGAGCCTCGCCTTCCGAGCCTCGACATCAACACCGGCGAACAGCTGCGGCAAAGAAAGCGCAGTCGGACCTGACACACGGATGACCGCGACCCCTGCCCGGCCTACTCCGCTCGAGAGAGCATAGATCGTCTCTGCCATGGGAATCCGAACTGCCACAATGGCGCCTGACGCATCGCGGACGCGAACGCCTCAGGTGTTCATGGAATCGAAGAAAGTCGCATTCCCCTTGGGGGTTTCACGCAGTTTGCCCATGAGGAATTCGATGGCGTCGACCGTGCCCATCGGATTCAGAATCCGACGCAGGACATACATCTTCTTGAGAATGTCTGCGGGAACAAGCAACTCTTCCTTTCGAGTGCCCGACCTCGTGATGTCCATGGCGGGGAACACTCGCTTGTCGGCAACCTTGCGATCGAGAATGATCTCGCTGTTGCCCGTTCCCTTGAACTCTTCAAAGATGACTTCATCCATGCGTGACCCGGTGTCGATCAGCGCAGTCGCGATGATCGTCAAGGATCCACCTTCCTCGATATTTCGTGCGGCGCCGAAAAAGCGCTTGGGCCTCTGCAGGGCGTTTGCGTCCACGCCGCCAGTCAGCACCTTGCCGGAAGACGGAACGACGGTGTTGTACGCACGACCCAGGCGCGTAATCGAGTCGAGCAGGATGACCACGTCCCGGCCATGTTCGACTAGACGCTTGGCTTTCTCGATCACCATTTCCGCCACCTGGACGTGGCGGACAGCTGGTTCATCGAATGTCGAAGAAACGACCTCGCCCTTCACGGAACGTTGCATGTCCGTGACTTCTTCGGGACGCTCGTCGATCAGCAGGACGATCAGATAGCACTCGGGATGATTGATCGTGATTGATTGCGCAATGTTCTGCAGCAGGACTGTCTTGCCGGTACGCGGAGGCGCGACAATGAGAGCGCGCTGACCCTTGCCGATGGGCGCCACGATATCGATGACGCGCGACGACAAATCCTTGCGCGTCGGATCATCGATCTCGAGCTTGATGCGTGAATCTGGATAAAGCGGCGTCAGGTTGTCGAAGTGAACCTTGTGACGCGCCTTGTCAGGATCCTCGAAATTGATCGTGTTGACCTTGAGGAGAGCAAAGTACCGCTCCCCTTCCTTCGGGCTTCTGATCAGTCCTTCGACCGTGTCGCCCGTGCGCAATCCGAAGCGCCGAATCTGGGACGGGGAAATGTAGATGTCATCGGGGCCGGCAAGGTAGTTCGCGTCCGAGGACCGAAGGAAACCGAATCCGTCCTGAAGAACTTCAACGACGCCTTCCCCGATGATCTCGATGTCCTTGCTGGCTAGCTGCTTAAGGATCGCGAACATCAATTCTTGCTTGCGCATGATCGAAGCGTTCTCGACCTCATGCTCTTCAGCAAAGCTGAGGAGTTCGGTCGGCGACTTGAGCTTCAGCTCATGAAGTTTGATTTCCCGCATGAGGGAGAGTCCCTAAATCCACCCGGCCCGTGATCGTCGCCGGAGGTTGGTGGTTTGAAAGGTTGGCGCCAGAGGCGATGGCCGACCTTTGCCGCAAACTCCGCGGTCAAACAAAGATCGGCTCCCAGAAGGAGAGGGGCTCTTGATAGGCCGATTCCAGAACCATGACAAGGCGTGCCGATGAACGTTCTCGTAGCGCCTTCAGAATGGCTTCACGATCACCAGAATGACCACGCCGACCATGATCAGCGTTGGAACTTCATTTATGATCCTGAAATACTTCTGACTTCTCTCATTCTTGTCGACCGCGAACCTGGTGGCGAGACGCCCCATGTGGACATGCGAAAGCGTCAGACCGATCACGAGTGCGAGTTTGGCGTGAAGCCAGCTATCAGCCATGTATCCGCCCAGCCAGACTAGGAGCAGGCCGGTCAACCAAGCTACGACCATGGCTGGGGTCATGATGAACCGGAACAGCCGCCGCTCCATGACCTTGAAGGTTTCGCTCGATGCGGACCCGGCCACGGCTTGAGCGTGGTAGACGAAAAGCCTCGGAAGATACAGTAAACCGGCCATCCACGAGATGATCGCTATTACATGTAAGGCCTTGATCCAAAGAAGCATTTTAGTTCCTGAACGGGCGGCATCGATAAGCTATCTTATAAAAAAACTCTAAGATTTCTTAAATCTGATTCTTAAACTCCTGTACGGCTTATAAGACTCATGCAATGTTCTTCCCATCCAGTCCACATTCAGACCCTGTTCTCGCGCTGAGCAGCCTATTTCCCAACAGGCGTTGGAGAAGCTTGATACTTATTTGATTTCAGTGAGTTATTGTGACGAAGGGTGTGGATTAACGATTCGTTAGCGTTAATGAACCGTTTCCAGCGGCGTGCGCTGGAATGGATGTGCTCGCGCCAGTGCTGTTGATGAAATCAGCCGTTTCGGGCAAGACTCCGGCTTGGCCTCCCGGTCCCGGAACTTATCCACTACACTCCACAGGGGACCGCTCGATTCCCCGGCGAGGCTGATCGTTGAACCGTAACTACTTTCACCTTCATCTGGTTTCCGACGCCACGGGCGAAACTCTCATCGCGGTGAGCCGCGCCGTGACCGCCCAGTTCCTTGGCGTCGCGTCCATCGAGCATGTTTATCCGCTTATCAGGAACAGGACCCAGCTTGACCGGGCGATCGCCGAGATCGCTGCCGCGCCTGGCATCGTTCTATACACATTGGTCGACAAGGATCTGGCGACCGAGCTCGAACGCGCATGCGCCGAAACAGGAAGCCCTTATCTTTCAGTGCTGCAGCCCATTTTTGGACTTTTTCAATCCTATCTGGGGGCCGTTTCCACCTCGCGGCCGGGCGCCCAGCACATGTTGAACGCCGAATATTTCAAGCGTATCGACGCCTTGAACTTCACCATGATGCATGATGACGGGCAGCTGCCAGACAATCTTGATGACGCTGACGTGCTCCTGCTCGGAGTAAGCCGTACCTCGAAGACACCGACAAGCATCTACCTCGCCAACAGAGGCATCAAGACCGCCAATATACCTCTGGTGCCGGGAGTGCCTCTGCCGCACGAGGTTCATACTGCGCGCAAGGCGCTAATCGTGGGACTCATCGCGTCACCCGAGCGGATTGTCCAGATCAGGCAGAACAGATTGCTCACACTCAACGCTGACCAGGAAAGCGCCTACGTGGACCGCATGTCCGTTGCTGAAGAGATTGCCGGATCCCGGAAGCTCTTCCAGCAACATGGTTGGCCATCCATCGACGTGACACGCCGGTCCATAGAGGAGACAGCGGCCGCCATCATCGATCTGTTAAAGGAACATCGGCTCAGATTCATCGCTGAGGGTTGAAGCATGCCTGCCGCCCTTTCTCCGCTCTGGATTGGCGACCAGCGTCTCGTGCTCGCCTCGAGCAGCAAGGCGCGAAAGGCGATGCTGACGTGCGCGGGAATTGAAATCGATGTCATTCCCGCCGACGTCGACGAGCGAAACGTTCAAGCTGAACTGGGCTTGTCCCTCGATCCGCGGGGTCTGGCGTCCTTGCTGTCGGAAACAAAGGCGCTGAACGTGTCCGACCGCTGTCGCGGACGCCTTGTTCTTGGCGCCGATCAGACGCTTGAACTCGATGGCGCGTGTTTTGCCAAAGCAGCTGATCGCGCCGACGCTATTCATCATCTGAAACGCCTGTCCGGCCGCACGCATCGCCTTCACTCCGCCTTTTGCCTGGCGCGGGACGGGGAGGTTGTGAACGCTGGCGTCGCAAGCGCGGATCTGGCAATGCGCGTTCTCACCGATGATTTTATCTCAGCATACCTTGATGCGGCCGGACCCGATGTTCTTGCGTCGGTAGGGGTGTATCAGCTCGAAGGGCTCGGAATTCAGCTCTTTGAATCGATCGAGGGTGACTGGTTCACGATTCTGGGCCTGCCATTGCAGAAGGTAATCAGTTTTCTGCGCGCCGACGGATTGCTCCTGTCATGATGGAGCCCTTACCTTGTTGATCGTAGGCCTGACCGGCTCCATCGGCATGGGAAAATCGACAACCTCCGAAATGTTTCGGCTGGAAGGTGTCCCCGTTCACGATTCCGACAGGGCTGTTCACGAACTCTATGCGTCAGCCGCGATCGAGCCGATCAGAAAAGCATTTCCCGGAGTCGTTGATCCGCAAGGCGTGAACCGGACCGCTCTGGGGAAGGTGGTCTTGTCGGACCCTGAAGCTCTCAAGCGCCTCGAGGCGATCGTCCATCCGTTAGTGGCTCGCCACCGTGTGGCGTTTATGGAAAAGGCCCGCCAGCGTGGATCGCCCATTTGCGTCCTCGACGTGCCTCTCCTGTTTGAAACCGGCATGGACAGGCTGGTGGATATTGTAGTTGTGGTGACGGCTGATCCGGCTGTGCAAAAGCAGCGCGTTCTGGCGCGGCCGGGGATGACCGCCGAGAAGTTTGGCGCAATACTTTCAAGGCAGATGCCGGATACAGAAAAGCGCCAGCGCTCGCATTGCATCATCGACACCTCGTTCGGGTTACAGGCCGCTCGGCGGCAGGTTGCGTCCCTGTTGCAAGCGCTGGCGCGTTAACGATCGAAGAGTAGGATTGAGGTCTATCGTGCACATACGCGAAATCATCCTCGACACGGAGACCACCGGCCTCGATCCCTCGACAGGAGACCGGATCGTCGAGATAGGATGTGTCGAGGTTATCAATTCAATTTCGACTGGGCAGACGTTCCACGCCTACCTCGATCCCGAAAGGGACATTCCGGAAGAAGCCTTTCGAGTACATGGTCTCTCAAGGGACTTCCTCGCCGGCAAGCCGAAGTTTGCTGAGATCGCGCAATCCCTCGTGGAATTTCTGGCCGACGCGCACCTGGTGATTCACAACGCCGAATTCGACATGAAATTCATCAACGCCGAACTGGGGCGTTGCGGCGTTGCGCCGATCACCATGGATCGGGTTGTGGACACGCTCGCGATCGCGCGGCGCAAGCACCCGGGCGCATCGAACAGTCTCGATGCGCTGTGTGCGCGTTACAGGATCGACAACAGCCGCCGCACAAAGCATGGAGCGTTGCTCGACGCAGAGATACTGGCGGAAGTTTATGCCGAGCTGATGGGCGGGAGGCAGAAGACGCTCGAACTCGCCACAACGATCGTCAAGACCGTGGAGACAGTGAGTCTTGAGCCGATCATCATAGAGCGGCCCTCGCCCCTAGGCTTGCTCCTGCAGCCATCCGAGGAGCAAGCCCACAGCGATCTGATCGCAAACATGGGCGAAAAGGCGCTGTGGTCGAAATACGTGTAGTTTGAAGCCTACGCCATGTTCGCCGGAGCGTTTTGCGCTTCGAGGCGCTGGCGATAGAGGCTGACGAAATCGATAGGCTCCAGCATGAGCGGCGGGAAACCGCCGTTCCGCACGGCGTCCGCAACGATCTGGCGCGCGAATGGGAAGAGAAGCCGGGGACATTCGATCATGATCACAGGATGCAGGTCAGCAGCGGGAATGTTTACGAGCCTGAACACGCCCGCGTAGTTGAGCTCGAACTGAAACAGGAGCCCGGCGCCCTCGCCGGCTGAGCCTTCGATGACGAGGCTCACTTCATAGTCGTTCTGGTCGACCTGCGTCGCGTTGACGTTGACCTGAATGGTGATGTTCGGGCTCTGCTCCTGAGGCGCGAGAGAGCGGGGAGCGTTGGGATTCTCGAACGAGAGGTCCTTCGTGTACTGGGCAAGGACGTTCATCTGGGGAAGCGCTCCGTTCCCGCCGTTTCCATTCTGATCGGTCATCATCCGCTCCGCGTCTTCAATGACAACGCGCCAGCGCGCGCCTTGATGGCGCCGCCTAACATGGAATGCGTGGCAAAGACAACCAAACGGGAGCAATTATCGCCGGGGCGCATCGTCCGGAAGCCGCGTCCACTCATGGTCCTCGAGATCGATATTCCGTGCGTCCGCGGCTGCTGGCGGCTGCAGGAGGGCGCCGGCGCCAGCGATGACGAGGGCTACGCCCAGCAAATCCGACAGGAACCCCGGAAGGAGCAAAAGAACGGCGCCAAGCAGCGCTAAGGGCGCGGTTCTAACCGATCCGTTGATGGCGGCCTCCATCAACTGGGCTGTGGCGGCCTGCATCACCCGCGCGCCCAGCAGTCGCAACGTAAGAAGCCCTAGCAGGATTGATCCCAACCCGACCAGCACGCCGGCCCAGATCGGGAAGATGCTGAAGAAGACCGCATACGTCACGAATTCGGCGGCCACCCAGCTCAGGATTATCACTCTGCCTATTGACGCCGGCCGCATGAGCCCTCCAGTGTCCAGCGCGTCACAACGAAGCTGCCCGGTGGTTGGACACACGACCCTCGGAACACATATATAGGCGGCGTTCAGGGAATTGGACCCGTAGGCAGGCGATCATAGGAAGGTCATGCAGGAGCCTTTCGACATCACGACAATCATCTTCGCGCTGCTTGCAGCCTTCGTCGTCTGGAAGCTCAGATCAGTTCTGGGGACACGGACGGGGCACGAGCGCCCTCCCCAGGAGCGTCCTGGACGCGTCGGGCCGGCAGAGGACGGTAAGCCGGAAGGCAAGGTTATCCGCTTGCCCGGGGCGTCGACTGACGCCAGCGCTGGCGCTGACGAAGGGCGCGTGGGCGCTGAGCGCTGGGCGCCGTTTGCTGCACCTGGGTCGGGCGTGGCAGCTGGATTTGACCAGATTGCTGCACTTGATCCCACCTTCCGTCCACGTGAATTCGTCGAGGGCGCCAAATCTGCTTATGAGATGATCATCGGGGCGTTCGCCGTCGGCGAAAGGCAGACGCTCAAAGGCCTTCTCGCCAAGGATGTCTACGACAGCTTCGCTACCGCTATTGCGGAGCGGGAGTCGCGTGGCGAGACGGTGGAGACAACGTTCGTCTCGATCGACAAATGCGATTACGTCGACGTCCAGATGCGCGGGAAAACCGCCAATGTCTCGGTCAGGTTCCAGTCCAAGCTGATCAGCGCCACGCGTGACAGATCGGGTGCGGTCATCGACGGCAATCCCGACAAGGTTGTGGATATGGTCGACATCTGGACCTTCGCCCGCGATATCACGTCGAGGGACCCGAACTGGCGGCTGGTCGCGACCGAGGCTGGAGCCTAGGCGGCCTAGTCTCGAAGCACCGGGGGCCGAATGTCAAGCTTCCTCAAGAGCCTGCCGGCGGACTTCGAGCCAGTCGATTTCGAGCGACTTCCCGGCCTGTTTGCCGATAGCCTCAGCGAATGCTGGCCCGCATTTCTCGCCTCCTGCGCACGTCTTGTGAAGGACGCGGGCGTGCTGAGATCGGCGACGGCGAGTCCCGACGGAGCGCTGGCCGCCGCCGAACGGGCGCTGGAGGGCGCGACAGCGTCCGAAGCTGAAATTCGCGACTATTTTTCAGCTAATTTTTTGGCCTACTGGGTTCGGCCGCATGCCGGGGCCAATCCGCATGCGCACGGCTTCGTGACCGGGTATTATGAACCTGAAGCCCCTGCGTCGCGGCTGCGCGCCCCGGGGTTTGATGAGCCGGTCAGAGGTCGTCCATCCGACCTCGTCCAGGCGTCGGTGCAGCAGGGGTCGGCGATCTACACGGCCGCGCGCGTAGACGCCGACGGCAACCAGCGGCCCTACTGGAGCCGTGCCGAGATAGACGCTGGCAAGAGTGACGCGCCTCCGGTCTTGTGGCTTCATGACGCGATCGAGCTTTTTATGATCCAGGTCCAAGGCTCCGCGCGCGTGACGCTGCCAGACGGAAAGTTCGGGAGACTTGTCTATGACGGGCGCAATGGTCACCCGTACGAGTTGATCGGCAGGATACTCGTAAACGAGGGTCATATCCCGCTTTCCAAGATGTCTCTCGATTCGCTCAAGGACTGGGTCCGCAAAGCGGGACAGGCGCCGGGTGAGCAAGGACGAGCCCTTCTTCACCGAAACCCCTCCTATATCTTCTTCAGGCTGGTCGAAGATATGGACCCCTCTCTTGGGCCGGTGGGCGGCGAGGGAGTTCATTTGACCAGGCTGCGCTCGCTGGCGGTCGACCGCACGATCTGGCCGTATGGGCTTCCGTTCTGGCTGAACGGTCAGCTACCGTCGGAAGATGGCCCGATTCGCAGCTTCCAGCGGCTCATGGTCGCCCAGGACACGGGCTCTGCGATCGTTGGAGCTGGCCGTGGCGATATCTTCTTCGGCAGCGGTGACGCTGCCGGGCAGGCGGCCGCCCGCGTGCGTCATGCGGTCGACGTCTACGTCCTGCTACCAAGATCCTGAGTCGTTGAGCGATGGACAAGTCTGAAAGAAGGGCCTCTCGATCCAGATTTCTGGCGCGGCACGAAATCGAGTTGTGGGAGCAGGTTACGCGGCATGTGAAGCCAATGCGACCGGGTTCCGCAACTCAGCAGCTTGCCGGCATCGGGTCAGATCTCCCCAAGCCATCTCCTGTTGTTCTTCAGCCCCAATCGCCGCCGGCCAAGCCCCAGACATCACATCTCAAGCCGCTCGTGCGGGTAGAGGCCGGCGTTCGTCGGCGCCTGTCGCGAGGACAGGGAAGCCCCGAGGCCAGGATCGATCTGCATGGAATGCGTCAGGCCGAGGCGCATGCAGCTCTGCGAAACTTTATTCACCGCGCTCACGCGGACGGCGTTCGTCTGGTTCTGGTGGTTACGGGCAAGGGTCATCGCGACCCGGGTCTGCTCCATCATGAGGAGCGCGGCGTATTGCGGCGTTCTCTACCCCATTGGCTCGCTGCCCCCGATATGAGAAGCGCCGTGCTCGGATTTGAGGAAGCGGCCCGCCGCCATGGCGGGGAAGGCGCTTTCTATGTTCAACTGCGCGCCGCAAACCTGCGAAAGATCGGGCGCGCGCCATGACTCCGTTCGGCAAGAAATTACGCGAAATGCGCGCAGCCCGGGGCATCGCCCTGAAAGCAATGGCGCACGAGATCGGCGTGTCTCCGGCTTACCTCTCGGCGCTTGAACATGGACGCAGGGGTAAGCCGACCTGGTATCTGGTCCAGCGAACGATCGCCTTCTTCAATGTGATCTGGGACGAAGCCGAGGATCTCGAACGGCTGGCGGAACTCTCCGATCCGAAGGTGACACTGTATACGGCCGGACTGAGCCCGGTCGTCACGGAGGCGGCGAACGTGTTTGCGCAGGAGGTCAGTTTCCTGACCGACGAAGCGGCGCAGGACCTCCTCAAAATCCTGCAGCGCGCGGCTGCCAGCCGATCCCCTTGACCCGGCAAGCCGCCGGTGCGAGAGACCGGGCATATCTGGTTGGAGGAGCGGGATCATGTCGAACACGCGTTTTGACGTCCTTGGTTTGGGCAATGCGATTGTGGATGTCATCGCTCGAACCGACGACGATCTCCTCGTCCGCGAGAATCTCCACAAGGGCTCGATGACGCTGATTGATGAAGCGCGCGCCGATCACTTGTATGGCGCGATGGGGCCGGCCACAGTGATCTCCGGCGGCTCAGCCGCAAACACGATTGTCGGCGTCGCATCCTTTGGAGCACGCACCGCGTTCATCGGAAAAGTGCGTGACGACCAAGCGGGCAAGGCTTTCAGCCACGACATTCGTTCGATCGGCGTCCATTTCGGCACCGCGCCGGCGAAAGAGGGGCCGGCAACCGCTCGCTGCCTCGTGCTGGTGACGCCTGACGGCGAGCGCACGATGAACACATATCTCGGCGCTTGCCAGAATCTTACGCCCGATGACGTCGACGCCGACGTTGTTCGCGCCTCCGGCATCACCTACCTCGAAGGTTATCTGTGGGATCCCCCGGCAGCCAAGAAGGCCTTCGTAAGGGCAGCCGACATCGCCCACGAAGCAGGCCGGAACGTGGCGCTGACGTTGTCCGATTCATTCTGCGTCGATCGCTACCGCGACGAGTTCGTCGGGCTGATGCAGAACGGAACAATCGACATCGTCTTCGCGAACCAGCACGAACTCAAGGCGCTCTACCAGACCGCTGATCTTCAGACTGCGATCAACGCGTTCAGATCCGAGAAAATTCTTGGCGTCGTGACATGTTCGGAGGATGGATCCATTGTCGTCACTCGAGAGGAGACGCATGCGGTGCCTGCATTTCCGATCGAAAAACTGGTCGACACCACCGGAGCCGGCGATCTTTTTGCGGCGGGTTTCCTTGCCGGTCTCGCCCGCGGCTCGGACTATGTGACCTGCGCGCGCCTTGGCGCGCTCGCCGCTGCCGAAGTCATCCAGCATGTCGGAGCAAGGCCGCAGGCGCGGCTCTCGGACCTTGCGGCGCAGGCCGGCCTCGGCGCCTCAGGCGGCTAGAGCTTCCGGAGAGCGACTTCCTCGATCCGGTGGTCTGATCCTTTTGTAAGGACCAGGCTCGCCCTCGCCTTTGTCGGCAGGATGTTTTCGCGCAGGTTGCGCAGATTGATGCGCGTCCAGATATCGAGCGCCGTGACGCGCGCCTCTTCGTCCGTCAGTTCCGCGTATTTGCGGAAGAAAGACCTCGGATCGCGAAACGCAGTCTCGCGCAGACGCATAAAGCGGGAGACGTACCAGTTAGCAAGATCATCTTCTTCAGCGTGCAGATAAATCGAAAAATCGAAAAAATCGGACACGAAGGGAATATCCCGGCCGGGTGGCGAAGGCTGGAGAACGTTCAGACCCTCGACGATGAGGATGTCGGGATGATCCACTGCGACGGACTTGCCCTGAACAACATCATAGGTGAGATGCGAATAGGCTGGAGCCGTAACGCTTTGCTCCCCCGCCTTCACCTGCGAGAGGAATCGCAGGAGTGCGGCGCCATCATAGCTCTCGGGAAAACCCTTCTTGTCCATGATCCCCTCAGCCTGCAGGACCGAGTTGGGAAGAAGAAATCCATCCGTGGTGACCAGCTGCACCTTCGGCGTGTTTGGCCAGCGCGACATCAACGCGGTCAGTACGCGCGCCCCGGTCGATTTGCCGACTGCGACCGATCCAGCGATGCCGATGATGTAGGGAACCTTGCCGTCTTCGGCGCCGAGAAATCTCTGGGTCGCCTTGTAGAGCCCCTGGGTTGCTGCGACATAAAGAGCCAGCAGCCGTGACAGGGGCAGATAGATCGCGACGACTTCCTCGACAGAAATCGGATCGTTCATCGACTGGAGCCGCGCGAGATCGTCGATCGTCAGTGTGAGCGGCGTATCGGCGCGCAGGGCCGCCCACTCGGATCGAGTGAAATGCCGATACGGCGACATCACCGTGGGAGCGAGGGGCCGCTCGTCCATAAGCGCTCCAAAACTCGTCAGCTCAGGTTCTCCGAGACGCCTTCTCGGCGAGGCCCGATTGGCCTGTCCTAGCTTCTAGGATAGCCATGACCTTGGTCAATGGCACGTCAACACAACGGAGCATGACCAAAAGGTGGTAGAGAACATCCGCCGCCTCGGTCGCAAGAGCGTCGCTGTCGTTCTGGGATGCCGCAATCACTGCTTCGACGGCCTCCTCCCCGAACTTCTTTGCGGCTCGGCTGACGCCCGCCTCCAGAAGGCTCTTGGTGTAGGAATCGGACGCGTCGGCGCCGACGCGTTCGGAGATGATCTTGTCGAGGTCGGCCAGCGCGAACTGTGTCATCGCTATCTCCCGCCTTAGTCGAGACGCATCGCGAGGCCCGCGCCCGCCATGTAGGTCTTGGCTTCCCGTATCGAATATTCTCCAAAATGAAAAATGGACGCCGCCAGGACGGCCGTCGCATGTCCGTCGCGAATGCCTTCGACCAGGTGATCGAGGGTTCCCACGCCGCCGGATGCGATCAGGGGCACGTTCACAGCGTCAGCGACCGCGCGCGTGAGCGCGATATCGAAACCCGCCCGCGTGCCGTCGCGGTCCATCGAGGTGAGCAGGATCTCGCCCGCGCCAAGCGCGACGACTTCCTTGGCGTACTCGATCGCATCGATACCCGTGGGCTTTCTTCCGCCATGGGTGAAGATCTCCCACTGGCCGGGCGACGTCTGCTTCGCATCGATGGCGACGACGATGCACTGGCTACCGAACTTTTGAGCCGCCTCACGCACGAAGCTGCGGTCGTTCACCGCCGCCGTCATGATCGACACCTTGTCGGCGCCCGCAAGCAGGAGCTGGCGGATATCGTCGACGGTTCGCACCCCGCCGCCGACAGTCAGCGGCATGAAGCAGGCTTCGGCGGTCCTTTGGACCACATCGAGGAGAATTCCGCGGTCCTCATGGCTGGCGGTGATGTCCAGAAAGCAGAGTTCGTCCGCCCCCGCGGCGTCATACGCGATTGCGCAGTCCACCGGGTCGCCGGCGTCCCTGAGGTTGATGAAATTGACGCCCTTTACGACTCGACCGTCCTTGACGTCGAGGCACGGGATCAAACGCGATTTAAGCACGCGTGCCCTCCCGCCGGGATTGCGCAATGAGCGCGAGCGCTTCCTTGGGATCGAGTCTGCCGTCATACAACGCCCGGCCCGTGATCGCGCCGGCTATCTTGCGGCAATCAGGTTTGAGAAGACGCTCGACGTCCTCTATGGACGCCAGCCCCCCGGATGCGATCACCGGAATTGAAAGCAGATCCGCAAGCGCCAGAGTGGCCTCGATATTCAGCCCTTTGAGCACGCCGTCCCTTGCGATGTCCGTATAGATGATCGCGCTGACGCCAGCGTCCTCGAAGCGCCTTCCAAGGTCGAGCGCCGACATTTGCGACACGCGCGCCCAGCCCTCGACTGCGACGAGTCCATCACGAGCGTCGATGCCGACTGCGATGCGCCCGGCATTCAATCTCGCCGCCTCGCGCACGAGATCGGGATCGCGCACCGCGGCGGTGCCGATGATCACTCGGCTCACGCCCTTCTGCAGCCAGGCGTCGATTGTGCGCATGTCGCGAATTCCGCCGCCCAGCTGCACGGGAATTCGGACGCGCTGAAGAATCTGCTCCACCGCGACGGCGTTCATGGGCTCGCCAGCAAACGCGCCGTCGAGGTCAACGACGTGCAGATATTCAAAGCCCTGATCCTCGAAAGCCTTCGCCTGCGAGGGTGGATCGAGGCTGAAGACGGTCGCCTGCGCCATGTCACCGCGAATGAGGCGGACGCACTGCCCCTCCTTGAGATCGATCGCCGGAAACAGGATCACGGTCGCCACCTCAGGAAGTTAGCAATGAAGGCCAGTCCGAGCTTCTGGCTTTTCTCGGGATGGAACTGGCTGCCGATGATGTTGTCTCGACCCACGATCGCCGTGACCGACTCGCCGTACTCGGTGTCGGCGATGATAGACCCGGCGTCCTTGGGCTTCATGTGGAAGGAGTGCACAAAATAGGCGTGCAGGCCGGCGTCGCCGGCAGGGACGCCCTTCAAGACCGGATGGTCGCGTCGCACACGCAGCGTGTTCCAGCCCATGTGCGGGATCCGGTAGTCGCCGGTTTTCGGCTGGAGCGCCACGACGTCGCCCGGTATCCAGCCCAGCCCGTCCGCGACCTCGTGCTCGAGACCTCTTTCGGCCATCAACTGCATGCCGACGCAGATTCCCAGAAACGGTCGCCCGTCACGAATGACGGCCTTCGACAGAGCTTCGATCAGTCCGGGGCGCTGCTCAAGGCCGCGTCGGCAGTCGGCGAATGCGCCCACCCCGGGAAGCACGATCCGCTCCGCTCGCGCGATGACCTCCGGATCCGACGTCACGATGACGGGATCGCTGACGCCAGCTTCCTGGCTGGCCCGTTCGAAGGCTTTTTGAGCGGAGTGCAGATTCCCTGATCCGTAATCGATGATCGCGACTGACACTGCTCAAGCCCCGTTCAGAAAGAGCCCGACGGTTTCGACGCGCTGGGATGGCGGCCGGGAAGCGCCTGGAAGGGCTCCTCCCTGGGACCTGCCCGAGAAGCTGCGGGCCAGGAAGCGGATATCTGCCTCATGGCGCCGGCTCGCCTCCACGACGTCAGCAAGTCTGAAATCCGCGACGTGTAAGCGATCGCCGGCGAAACTGGCATGCTTCCATGGCCATCAGCAGCATGAACGCGACGCTCGCGCCCGCTACGGGCAGCGGCGGCGCGCCAACCGCCGCCGCAAGGGCGACGATCGTCAGCATTCCGGCCATCCACGCCGCAAGGCCAAGCCAGGCGCGCTGAACTGCGAACCAGAACGGCCCGAAGATGAATGCGGTGAGTGAAAAACCCTCCCGGACGAGCGTTATCTCGCTGTCAGGAGCGCCTCTCGTATGGACGCTGAAGGTAGCCATGATCAGCCTGATAATGTGCCCTTGGTGGAAGGGACCTGGCCTTGCTGGCGCGGATCGACCTCAACGGCGAGGCGCAACGCGCGCGCCAATCCCTTGAAGCACGATTCCGCAATGTGGTGAGCGTTGAAGCCATAAGGCGTTTCGACGTGAAGCGTGATTCCCGCGTTCATCGCGAAGGCCTGGAAAAACTCGCGCACAAGTTGCGTGTCGAACTGACCGATCTTGGCGACGGGGAACTCCGTCCGGAACACAAGGAAAGGCCGCCCAGATACGTCGATGGCGACCCGGGTCAGCACTTCATCCATCGGCAGGGCGACATCAGCGTAGCGCGAGACCCCCTTGAGGTCGCCCAACGCCTTTTTGAGCGCCTGGCCGAGAGCGATGCCGGTGTCCTCGACCGTATGATGGTCGTCGATGTGCAGATCGCCCCGGGCGGAGATTTCGATGTCGACAAGGCTGTGGCGCGCCAGCTGGTCGAGCATATGGTCGAAAAAACCGATTCCAGTGGAGATCGCCGACCGGCCGGAGCCGTCCACGTTCAAAGTCACCGAGATTTCAGTCTCTCGTGTCTTGCGTTCAACTGTTGCACGCCTCATCTGTGCCTCTCGCGATCACCTGCGGCTTCTAGCAAGCGGACGCATCCGTGGCTACCCTCTCTGCTTGCGTGGCGAACGCCGGGGCCATAAATGCGGGTCCGGCCCAGTCTTGAGGCGATCCAAACATGAGCAGTTCCGGTCCGGGTTGGCACGCGACGACCATCATCATGGTGCGCAAGGGCGGAAGGGTCGTTCTTGGCGGCGATGGGCAGGTGAGCCTGGGCGCCACCATCGTGAAATCGAGCGCGAGGAAAGTGAGGCGGCTAGGCCGTGGCGATGTTATCGCCGGCTTTGCAGGCTCCACCGCAGACGCATTCACCTTATTCGAGCGATTGGAAGCCAAGCTTGAGCAATATCCGCAGCAGTTGACCCGAGCCTGCGTTGAACTCGCCAAGGACTGGCGCACAGACCGTTATCTTCGCCGTCTGGAAGCAATGATGCTGGTGGCCGACAAGGAGGCGGGACTGGTGTTGACAGGATCGGGCGACGTTCTGGAGCCGGAGGTCAGCGCAGACGGCAGCGTCGCTGCGATCGGCTCGGGCGGGAACTACGCCTTGGCTGCGGCCCGCGCCTTGATGCCGATGGACATGGATGCGGAAACCGTGGTCCGGAGAGCAATGGCGATCGCCGCGGAAATCTGCGTCTACACCAATTCGAACCTTGTCATTGAATCAATCGAGAGCGCCTGAGGATGTCTGACTTCTCCCCGCGCGAGATCGTCTCGGAACTCGACCGTTACATCGTTGGCCAGGCGGACGCCAAGCGCGCAGTGGCGAACGCCATGCGGAACCGCTGGCGGCGTCTGCGGCTCGAAGGGCCGATGCGCGATGAGGTCATGCCGAAGAACATCCTCATGATCGGGCCTACCGGATGCGGGAAGACCGAAATCGCGCGCCGACTGGCCCGCCTCGCAGGTGCGCCATTCCTGAAGATCGAGGCCACCAAATTCACCGAGGTTGGCTATGTCGGCAGAGATGTCGAACAGATCGTCCGCGATCTCGTCGAGGTCGCGATAGGGCTCGTGAAGGAGAAGAAGCGCAAGGGACTGCGGGCCAAGGCTCATCTGGCTGCCGAAGAGCGCGTGCTCGACGCGCTGGTGGGCGCGACGGCGTCGCCCGCGACGCGGGAATCATTTCGTAAGAAGCTCAGGGCCGGGGAATTGGACGACAAGGAGATCGAGGTCGAAATAGCGTCGGCTGGCCCCTCGACGCCCATGTTCGAGCTTCCGAACATGCCCGGAGCGTCGGTTGGCGCTATTTCCCTTGGAGATTTGTTCGGGAAAGCGATGGGCGGACGGGCCAAGGCGCGCCGCACGAGCGTAAGGGAAGCCTATGAGCCGCTGATCGCGGAAGAATCGGACAAAATGCTCGATCAGGACCAGGTGGTTCAGGAAGCGATCCGCGAAACCGAGAACAACGGGATCGTGTTCCTGGACGAGATCGACAAGATCTGCGCGCGTGAAGGCCGTTCGGGGGCAGATGTCTCCCGCGAAGGCGTGCAGCGCGATTTGCTTCCGCTGATCGAGGGCACGACGGTCGCGACCAAGCACGGAGCCGTCAAGACCGACCACATCCTCTTTGTAGCCTCTGGCGCCTTCCATGTCGCGAAACCGTCCGACCTTCTGCCCGAGTTGCAGGGACGCCTGCCCATCAGGGTCGAGTTGCGATCACTTGGTGAGGACGACTTCCGCAGGATCCTGGTCGAAACCGAAGCGAGCCTCGTGAAACAATACGTGGCGATGATGAAGACGGAAGGCGTGGATTTGATCTTCACGCCGGACGCCATCGACGCCCTTGCAAAGATCGCCGTTCAGGTCAATTCAACGATAGAAAACATCGGCGCCCGACGATTGCAGACCGTCCTGGAGCGCGTTCTGGACGATATCGGATTCACGGCGCCGGACCGATCCGGCGAAACCGTCACGATCGATGCGAAGCTTGTGCAGCAGAACGTCGGCGACCTTGCAAGGAACGCCGACCTGAGCCGCTTTATCCTGTGATCGCGAACTCTTGCCTATAGAGGCGTCCGCTGCGATAACGCCCACCCTGCTGGATTGGAGTTTCTCGGGCATGTCAGGTCTTCCGCAGCGCGTGTTCTCGGGCGTCCAGCCCACGGGCAACCTGCATCTCGGAAACTATCTTGGCGCGATCAACAGATTCGTCGCGCTGCAGGATACGCATGACTGCATTTATTGCGTCGTGGATCTTCACGCCATCACCGTTCCGCAGAAGCCCGAGGAACTCGTGTCGAACATTCGCGAGGTCACGGCCGCGTTTATCGCCTGCGGCATCGATCCTGCGAAACATGTCGTGTTCAACCAGAGTCAGGTGGCCGAACACGCTGAACTGGCGTGGATATTCAACTGCGTCGCGCGCATCGGTTGGCTCAATCGCATGACCCAGTTCAAGGAGAAGGCCGGCAAGGATCGGGAGAACGCCTCCGTGGGCCTCTACTCCTATCCCACGCTCATGGCCGCCGACATTCTCATCTACCGCGCAACGCACGTGCCGGTGGGAGAGGACCAGAAGCAGCATCTGGAGCTCGCGCGCGACATTGCGCAGAAATTCAACAATGACTTTGCGGAATCTATCTCCAGGGCCGGACATGGGGAGGAATTCTTTCCGCTTCCCGAGCCGCTCATCCAGGGGCCGGCTACGCGTGTGATGAGCCTGCGCGACGGCTCGAAGAAGATGTCCAAGAGCGATCCGTCGGACTATTCCAGGATCAACCTGAGCGACGACGCGGAGACGATCGCTCAAAAGGTCCGCAAGGCCAAGACCGACCCCGAGGTGCTTCCATCAGAGCCCGCCGGACTCGAAGGCAGGCCGGAAGCGGACAACCTGGTCGGGATCTACGCGGCGCTCGCCGACACCTCCAAGGCTGAGGTTCTTCGCGATTTCGGCGGCGCTAATTTTTCGAATTTCAAGCGCTCTCTCGTCGAGCTTGCAGTCGCCAAGCTTGGCCCCATCGGCGCCGAGATGCGTCGACTTCAGGCTGATCCCGCGTACATTGACCAGGTGCTTCGCGACGGCGCCGCGCGCGCGCGCGTAATGGCCGCCGAGAACATGAAGTCGGTAAAGGACATAGTCGGCTTCATCAGCTGAGGCGCCCCCGCCGCAGCCCTGTTGGAGCAAGCGTGAGACGCACGGCATGCGTGGCAGACGACGTAGGTCAAACGAAACGGGGCATCGGCCCAAGTTTCTCGTGGTTGTCGATGAGACCGAGGAGTTCGACAGGGCGCTCTATTTCGCGGCCCGTCGCGCCATGCGCACGAATTCAGGCCTTGTTCTCCTGGCCGTCATCGATGACGCGGGCTTCCATGAATGGCTGGGCGTCGGCGACATGATCCAGCAGGAGGCCGAGGAAGCAGCTGCGGCCTTGCTCAACCGCGCAGCCGCGCGGGCCCGTCAGATTGCGGGGATCCAAGCCGAGATGGCCACTCTGCGTGGCGCGCGTTCCGAGCAGATCATGAAATTGATCGAGGAAGACGAGGACATCTCGTTTCTCGTTCTTGCGGCCTCGAGCAGCTCTGACGGCCCGGGCCCTCTCGTCTCGACCCTAGCGGCCAAGTCGTCGGGAACGTTCCCCATTCCCATCGTCATCGTCCCCGGAGCGATGTCGGACGAGGAGATCGAGGCGCTCGCCTGAGCCCCTTGGCCATTGATTTGACGCCTTGAAACCTAATATTAGTGATAAATTCCTCCGGTGAGAGACTGGACCACCCATGTTCATTCAGACGGAAGCTACGCCGAACCCGGCAACGCTGAAATTCCTTCCCGGTCGTGAGGTCGCGCCGGCGGAGCCTCTTGAGTTCACCGGCGCTGACGAGGCGGCGCGGTCGCCTCTGGCGGCTGCCCTGTTCTCCATCGATGGAGTCAGCCGCGTGATGTTCGGCTCCGACTTCGTGTCAGTCACTAAAGATCGGAGCGAGTGGCAGCATATCAAACCGGCAGTTCTCGGCGCGATCATGGAGCATTTCATGTCCGGCGGGCCGTTGGTTTCCGGTCCGGCCGCTAGTGGACAGGGCGAAGCGGAGGAGTTCTATGAGCCCGAGCATGCGGACCTTGTCGAGACGATCAAGGAGCTGCTCGACTCGCGCATCCGCCCCGCTGTGGCTGGGGATGGCGGCGACATAACGTTCCGCGGTTTCCGCGAGGGAATTGTGTTCCTGTCCATGAAGGGCGCCTGCTCGGGGTGCCCGTCATCAACAGCCACGCTGAAGAACGGGATCGAGAACCTGCTGCGTCACTACGTGCCGGAAGTGGAGTCGGTCGAGCAGATCTGACCCGTTGTGCTGGGCCGGCAAGAAGGGGGAGCATGGTCATTCTCGCAATCGATACCGCGCTGGGCGCGGTAGCTGCGTGTGTGTACGACGCCGAAGCGGATGTGACCCTCGCCAGTGAGCGCACTTTCCTTGAGCGGGGACATGCGGAAGCTCTCGTCCCCTTGCTTGACAAGGTGGTTTCACAACTGCCCGGCAGGTTTGATTCCATAGATCGCGTGGTGGTCACGACCGGTCCGGGCTCATTCACGGGAATTCGCGTTGGGGTCGCCGCGGCCCGATCCATTGGCATTGCGCGCAACATCGACGTGGTCGGCGTCTCTACATTGTCCGCATTTGCGGCTCCGCTCCTTGGACAGGAGGGTCTTTGCGTCGGCAGCGTCATCGATGCCAGGCATGGGAAGGTCTATTTCGAGTGCTTCGATGCGGGAGGGTCGATCGTCCACGCGGCCGCGACGATTACCGTCCGGGAAGCAGCCGCGCGCCTGTGCGGCAGCGCCACGATCCTTGCGGGTCCGGGCGCCAGCCTTGTCGCGATCGAAGCGTGGTCTCAGGGCGTGAAGGCGGAGGTCGGGGGTGAGGCCATCTCGCCGGACATCGTCTTCGTCGCCCGGCTGGGGGCCCTCGCCGACTCTGCCGAATCCCCTGCCCAACCGTTCTACCTGAAGGCTGCCGACGTCACGCCTGCTCCTGGGAGCCTGGCGCAGGTCGGCTCCTGAGGCGCCCATGCTCTCAATCTTCCGTAGAACCCCGCAACTCATCATCTCCCCGCTCTCGGCCGACGCCGCCCCGGCTTGCGCAGCCATTCACAGGAAATGCTTCGCGCACCCTTGGTCTGCTTCCGAGATCGAAACCATGACGGCCTCTGCAGGGTCCGTGTCTCATGCGGGAATCGACCCGAGATCCGACCGAATTCTGGGCTTCATTATCTCGCGTAAGGTGATCGACGAAGCCGAAGTCCTTACGATTGCAGTCGATCCCGATTATCGGAAGCTCGGCGTGGGCGCGGCGCTGCTTGAGGCCCATCTCAACGACTTGGCTATGGCGCGCGTCAGGCGGCTGTTTCTCGAGGTGGAAGAAGGGAACGCGGCCGCCCGAAAACTCTACGCCAAATTCGGCTTCTCGGAGGCGGGCCGGCGGGAGGGATATTACCGCGTGGCGGGGGGCGGAAGAGCTGCGGCGCTCGTTCTGCGGAAGGACGTCATCTGAAGCGAAGCCGACGGGTTGATCTGCGGGACTGTTCTCAGTGAGCAGGAAAAGGCCTATTAGTGAACCGAGGCGGTCAGGCGTCCGAAGGGAAAGTATGCAAAGGCAGATTGACACCACGCAGCTTCAGCAAACCACAGAAGCCGCCGCAGGCAAGCGCGTGTTTGTAAAATCCTACGGCTGCCAGATGAACGTCTACGACGCTCAGCGAATGACGGACGTTCTCGACACGCGCGGCTTCGAGGTGGCTCCTGACGCGGAGAGCGCCGACCTCGTGATCCTCAACACCTGCCATATCCGCGAAAAGGCCTCCGAGAAGGTCTATTCGGAGCTGGGAAAACTGAAGGCGCTCAAGTCCGCTGCGCATGCCGGCGGGCGCTCTTTCCAGATCGTTGTCGCCGGTTGTGTCGCGCAGGCGGAAGGCGCCGAAATTGTGCGTCGCCAGCGCGCCGTGGATCTGGTCGTCGGACCGCAGAATTACCACAGGTTGCCGGAGCTCTTGCGTCAGGCGGACGATCGGCCCGGTCTGGTGGATACGGAGTTCCCCGTCGAGAGCAAGTTCGATCACCTTCCGGACACGTCTCTGGCGCGTCTGCAAGCGAGAGGCGTCAGCGCATTCGTCACGGTTCAGGAAGGCTGCGACAAGTTCTGCTCTTTCTGCGTCGTTCCCTACACGCGCGGCGCTGAGATTTCGCGCTCTGTCGACACGATCCTCGAGGAGGTGTCCGCGCTGGTCAGCGCGGGCGTGAGAGAAATCACTCTCATCGGCCAGAATGTGAACGCCTATCATGGAGCCGATTCCGGCGGACGTGACGTTTCGCTTGCGGGACTGATCGAGAAAGTCGCGGCTGTCAAAGGGTGTGGAGCGCATTCGTTACACAACCAGTCATCCGCGTGACATGGGTGATGATCTTCTCGAGGCGCATCGCAACGTGCCCGCGCTGATGCCCTACCTGCACCTGCCAGTGCAATCGGGATCGGACCGAATTCTCGCCGCCATGAACCGCAAGCACACTTCGGCCGAGTACCTTCGTCTCGTCTCGCAGATCAGGGACGCAAGGCCGGACATGGCCTTTTCGTCTGACTTCATCGTCGGCTTTCCCGGCGAAACCGAAGCCGATTTCGAGGAAACCCTGAAGCTGGTGTCGCAGGTTCGATTTGCCGGCGCATACTCCTTCAAGTACTCCGCGCGGCCAGGCACCCCCGCGATGGAATTGAAAGACCATGTTCCCGAAGAGGTGAAGGCGCGACGCCTCGCCGAATTGCAAAGTCTTCTGGATGAGCACCGGCGCGCATTCGATAAATCGAGTGTCGGTCGCCGCATGCCGGTCCTGTTCGAGAAGCCAGGTCGCCATCACGGCCAGATGGTGGGCAAGTCGCCGTACCTTCAGGCGGTATATGTGGACGGAGCGCCGGAGATCACCGGCAGGATACTGGATGTCGAAATTCTAGAGGCGACCGCGAATTCTCTTCGTGGATCCGTCATCTCTCACCCGCACCATGGCGGAGTCGAAATTTGAAGCCTCCCGAGCGAGTTCCCTCACAATCGGAAGTCAAGGCGCGACCCACCGGCGTGCGTCCTGAAGGTGTCGATGGCGCACAATTGTCCGAGGTCACTCTGGCGTTTGATGACAATCGTCATGCGTCGGCAGTGCTGGGGCTATATGACCAGAACATCGCTCGTATCGAGCGGCGGCTTGGCGTATCAGCGCACGCGAATGGAAATCGCATAACGTTGAAAGGGACGCCGGAGGCTTGCGAGAACGCACGGCGCGTTCTGGAGACGCTGTATTCCCGCGTGAAGCTGGGTCAGCATGTGACGCCCGGCGACGTCGATGGCGCGATCGAGGAGAGCGCGCTGCAGGGCAGCCTTTTCCCCAAGGAGGTCGACACCGGCCGCAGTCATTTCGACAACGTGGCGACACGAAAGAAAGGCCTCGTGCGCGCGCGAAACGCCGCCCAGGACCAGTACATCCGCGCTCTCAAGCGCTTCGAACTCGTTTTTGCCGAAGGGCCGGCTGGCACCGGGAAGACTTGGCTCGCAGTCGGGCACGCCGTGTCGCTTCTTGAGCAGGGAATCGTCGAACGCCTTATTCTTTCCCGCCCCGCTGTCGAGGCGGGTGAGCGGCTGGGATTTTTGCCTGGCGACATGCGCGAGAAGGTGGACCCGTACCTGAGGCCGATCTTTGACGCCCTGCACGACTTCATGGATGGCAGGCACGTTGAGCGAGGTCTCCAGACAGGAATGATTGAAGTTGCGCCTTTGGCGTTCATGCGCGGACGAACGCTCACGAACGCATGCGTCCTCCTTGATGAGGCGCAGAACGCAACATCCATGCAGATGAAGATGTTCCTGACCCGCCTTGGGGAGGGGTCGCGCATGATCGTGAACGGCGACCCGACCCAGACCGATCTTCCTCCCGGCCAGAAATCAGGCCTTCGCGAGGCCATCCACCTCGCGGGAAAACTGGAAGGCATCGGTCACGTGGTCTTCGCTGAGGGAGACGTGGTGCGGCATGATCTCGTGCGCAGGATCGTCGCCGCATACGAGGCCGCTGGCCGAGCCGACTCGGACGGGCCGAGATGACAGTTTCCTGCGATATTCTGATCGATGATCCTCGTTGGACCGACCGGATGGACGTTGAAACGATGGTGAACTCCGTCGTCGAGAAGGCTCTGCAGGTTACGAAGCTCAGGTTGAGTCATGAAGCGGAAGCCAGTTTTACGTTCGCGGATGATCGCCGGATTCACGAACTGAACGCGATCTGGCGACAGAAGGATTCCCCAACGAACGTGTTGTCCTTTCCCGCTGCCGAAGGAGCAGCATTGCAGACCTCGCCGCTCCTTGGAGACGTGGTGCTCGCTTACGAGACGATCGATCGAGAAGCCATTGACGAGGGCAAGGCCTTTGCCCACCACGCAGCGCACATGATCGCTCACGGTTTTCTGCATCTGATCGGGTTCGACCATCAGGACGACGCGCAGGCCGACGAGATGGAGGGCGTCGAAAGCAATGTCTTGTTGACCCTGGGCATCCCGGACCCGTGGGCTCCGGAGAACACAGCAGGAAAAACCGGACAGTGACTGATCCGATCAACAGATCCCGGGATCAAAGCCGTGGCGAACGTCCATCGGTTCTGGAACGTCTGCGTTCTCTCTTCGTGAAAGAGGAGGCCTCGGTCCGCGGCGACATCGAGGAGGCGCTTCAGGACGATTCGACCGCCAACGACATATCGCCGCAAGAGCGATCCATGCTCCGCAATGTTCTCAACTTGCATGAACTGCGGGTGAGCGATGTCATGGTGACGCGTGGCGATATTGTTGCAGTCAGTCTGGATAATGACCTCGCACATGTGATGAACGTGTTCAGAACGGCCGGACACTCGAGGATTCCCGTCTATTCGGAAACGCTCGATGATCCACGCGGGATGATTCACATCCGCGACTTTTTCAATTATCTCGCAGCCACGGGGTCGAGCCAGCCGGGCGGACGGCTTGAGATCGTGAATCTGACGGAGTCAGTTGGCAGCGCCAACATCGTCCGTCCCGTTCTTTTCGTTCCCCCGTCCATGCCCGCGCTTGAACTGCTCGTCAAAATGCAGGCGGCCCGCACGCACATGGCCCTTGTGATCGATGAGTACGGCGGCACTGACGGACTCGCGTCCATCGAGGACATTGTCGAATTGATCGTCGGCGACATCGAAGACGAACACGATCCGATCGAGGGCCCGCTCGTCGCGAGAACAGATGAAGGCGGATGGGTGATTGACGCGCGCGCACACCTCGACGAGGTCGAGGAGGGTACGGCGATCGATCTCTCCGAAGGGCCTCACGCCGATGCGGTCGAAACGATCGGCGGGCTTGTGACGATGATCGCTGGAAGGGTCCCCGCCAAGGGCGAACGCTTCAACTTTGTGAAGGGCGTTGAGTTCGAAGTCATGGATGCAGACCCGCGAAGGGTGAAACGAATTCTTCTGCGGATCACAGAAGACAAGCGGGAGCCCGAGTGATCTTCGCGACCGAGACGGTCCTGATCGTCAGCCTGGACCGGGATGAAGTTTCTGAATCAATTTTCCTGAGAGTCCGAACGTGAAGTTTCAGAGCTTCGGCAGACTTGCCGATTACGTGATTCTCTCATCTGGATGGCGAAGGAGCCTCATTGCTCTTGTATCGGGCGCTGTTGGCGTCCTTGCTCTTCCGCCATTCGGAATTTTTCCTCTCCTGATTGTTCCGATGGTCGCTTCGGTGTGGTTGCTGGATGGAATGACCAGCAACATCAAGCAGTTGGGCGTGCGGTCAGCGTTCAGCGCTCCATGGGAGGCGGCCAAGACGGGCTGGTGGCTAGGGTTCGGTTACTTTCTCGCGGGCCTGTGGTGGCTTGGCGCCGCCTTCCTCGTGGAAGCCGATGAGTTCGCGTGGGCGCTCCCGCTCGGCGTGATGGGGCTTCCCGCCGTGCTCGCTGTCTTTACCGGGATCGGTTTCGCAACTTCGCGATTGATCTGGGCAAACAACAGCGGGCGGATCCTGGCGCTGGCCGCCGGCCTCGGGCTCTCGGAATGGCTGCGTTCGGTCGTCCTGACGGGCTTCCCCTGGAACAACTTCGGGATGGCCCTCGGCGGCAATCATGTGCTTGCGCAGGCCGCCTCGGTCGTTGGCCTTCACGGTCTCACCATCCTGGCCGTAGGACTCGCGGCGGCCCCAGCGCTGCTGGCGGACCGGTCCAGCCGCCGGCTGCCTGTGATCACGGCTGCGGCCGTATTCGTTGCGCTCGCCGCATTCGGGGCGTTCCGGTTGTCTGGTGACCACCCCGGTCACGATGCGTCGGTGAGGCTGCGGATCATGCAGCCGAATTTGCCGCAGGACGAAAAGTTCCGGCCGCACGCTATGCCTCAAATCCTGGCGCGATATCTGGAATTGTCTGGGCGAACGACGGAATCGAGGCCAAACGGCATCGTGGACGTCACGCACCTGATCTGGCCGGAATCGCCTTTTCCCGTCATCATCGCCCGCGACCCCTATTCGCTCCAGCAGATCGGCGATTTCCTTTCTCCGCAAACAACCTTGATCACCGGGGCGGCGCGCGAAGAGACAGGGCGCGCAGGGCAGGGCCGAAAATTCTTCAATTCCATTCAAGTCGTACGGCCGGGCGGCGTCATCGTGGACACCTACGACAAGGCCCATCTGGTTCCCTTCGGCGAATACCTCCCGCTGCGTCGCGTGTTCGACGCGCTGGGCCTGCGTCAGTTCGTGCATGTTCCAGGCGGGTTCGAGCCGGGAACATCGCGCGGGTTTCTTCGGGCGCCCGGCTTTCCGCCAGCTGCCCCCCTCATCTGCTACGAGGCAATCTTTCCCGGTGAGGTGATCCCGCAGGGCGCGAGCGCGCGGCCGTCGGTGCTCTTGAATGTGACGAACGATGGGTGGTTTGGCGACACGCCGGGCCCACGCCAGCATTTCGCCCAGGCGCGCCTGCGCGCGATCGAGGAAGGATTGCCTCTGGTGCGCGCGGCGAACACCGGAATCTCCGCCGTCGTGGACGCCTATGGGCGCGTGCTCGGGAGCCTTCCCGTTGGCGTCGAGGGCGTGGTTGACGCGTCGCTGCCGCTGCCGGCGCCTAGCGACTATTTTCTCCCGCTATCCAGTTCTGGCGCCGTCACTCCTGTGGATCGTCACCCTTGGCCTCGCGTTATTGACCGGGCGTGTCAGGCGCAGGGTCGCTGTTAGGTGACGTAACGTTTGCCTAAAGCACAGCCCATGCTTAAAATGGCTATCCGTCAAGAAAGGCCGGGCCGTGCCGGACGGGCGAACGCGAAAGAGACAGGTTTGAAGCGCACCCCCAACTCAGTTGACGTGCATGTAGGCAGCCGTGTGCGCATGCGGCGCATGGCGGTGGGTCTCACGCAGGACAAGCTTGCGCGCGCGCTCGGGCTGACGTTCCAGCAAGTTCAGAAGTACGAGAAAGGCTCGAACCGGATCGGCGCGGGACGCCTTCAGGCAATCTCTCGCATTCTGGACGCGCCTCTGAGTTATTTCTACGCAGATGGACCAGGCGCGTTGAGCGCCCGATTGCAGGAGGCGCAGAACGCCAGTAGCGCCCGTAAGCCTCCCACCGCGCCCGAGAGCCTTGAACTGGTGAAGCGCTTCCTTGCCGTCCATGACGCAGACGCCCGCCGAAGCCTGATAGGCCTTGTCGCCGCGCTGGGAGAGAAATCGGCGAGGCGGGAGAGCTGAGCGGCGGAAAGTCGCTGCAGCGCTGAGTTCGCCGCCGTTCGGTTTACAGAACGGAACCATCAAAACGGCTTGACCAAACGAACGCCCGCTGCCATGAAGTTTCGCTTCCCGTCGGGCGGATAAACACACCGCGTGATGGCTCGATGGCGCGGAAGGGACGAGATTCATCAATTCGGAGATACGTGCGTGGCCCGTCAAAATTATCTCTTCACAAGCGAGTCCGTTTCGGAGGGACATCCGGACAAGGTGTCCGATCGCATCTCCGACGAAGTCGTCGATCTGTTCTTCCGTGAAGGCGCCAAGGCTGGAATCGATCCCTATCAAATCCGCGTGGCCTGCGAGACCCTCTGCACGACCAACAGGGTGGTCATCGCCGGCGAGGTGCGTGGCCCCAAGCTTTCCGAAGACACGATCATTCACGTAGCTCGCCAGGCGATCCGCGAGATCGGCTACGAGCAGGATGGATTCCATTGGGAGCGCGCCAAGGTCGAAGTTCTGCTTCACGCCCAGTCGGCTGATATTGCGCAGGGCGTCGATGCGGCTGGCAACAAGGACGAGGGCGCAGGCGACCAGGGCATCATGTTCGGCTACGCCTGCCGCGAGACGCCGGAGCTCATGCCCGCTCCGCTCTACTACTCGCACAAAATCTTGAAGCTGCTCGCCGACGCACGCCATTCCGGCGCAGAGAAGGGACTGGGCCCTGACTCCAAGAGCCAGGTCACGGTTCGCTACGAAAACGGCAAGCCGGTCGGCGTCAGCCAGATCGTCGTCTCGCATCAGCACACAATCGAGGACATGACGTCGGCGCAGGTGCGCGAGATGATCGAGCCTTACGTCCTGAAGTCGCTCCCGCAAGGCTGGGTGACGAAGGACACCGTGTGGCACATCAATCCGACGGGCAAGTTCTTCATTGGCGGCCCTGACGGAGACTGCGGTCTCACTGGCCGCAAAATCATCGTCGACACCTACGGCGGCGCTGCCCCCCATGGTGGCGGCGCGTTCTCCGGCAAGGATCCCACGAAGGTGGATCGGTCGGCCGCGTACGCCGCGCGCTACCTCGCCAAGAACGTCGTTGCAGCGGGTCTTGCCGATCGTTGCACGCTGCAGCTCGCCTACGCCATCGGCGTCGCCAAGCCGCTGTCGATCTATGCCGACCTGCATGGGACTGGAACAGTCGACGAGGCGAAGCTCGAAGCAGTGCTGATGGAGGCCATGAACTTGTCTCCGCGCGGCATTCGCGAGCATCTGAAGCTCAACAAGCCGATTTACGCGCGCACGTCCGCCTATGGCCATTTCGGGCGTGAGCCCGATGCCGAGGGCGGCTTCTCGTGGGAGAAGACGGACCTTGCCGACAAGCTGAAATCCTATTTCGCGTGATTGGAGATTGAAGGGGCGCCCAGCGGGCGCCCCTTCTGTTTGGCATGGTGGATAGATCGGCCTCCCACTTTTTCGGTCGCCGCAAAGGCAAGGCCCTTAGGCAGGGTCAGGCGGCGCTGATCGAGACCTTGCTTCCCCGCCTGCGCGTCGATCCCGCCAGGCTCGCCTCTGGGGCATCGGCAGACTTCAAGAATTGCGATGACGTCTGGCTGGAGATCGGGTTCGGCGGCGGTGAACACCTTGTCTCCGACGCGGCCCAGAACCCGGCCGTCTGCTTCATCGGGTGCGAACCGTTCATCAACGGCGTCGCGAAGCTCCTGGCGGCCATCAATGAGAAGGGGCTTTCCAACATTCGCATCCATGACGGCGATGCGTTGGAGGTCCTGAAGGCGCTGCCCTCTCAGAGCGTCGGTCGACTCAACCTTCTCTACCCCGATCCGTGGCCCAAGCTCCGGCAGAAGAAGCGGCGATTCGTGTCTCCCGAAAGCCTCGCCCTTATCGCGCGTGTTCTCAGGCCGGGAGCTGAATTCCGCTTCGCCACTGACATCGATGACTATTCAGCCTGGACCCTCGCCCGCGTAACCGCGTCTGGCTGTTTCGAGTGGACGGCCCGCGAAGCTGCGGATTGGAAGCAGCCCTGGGCAGGTTGGCCCGGTACGCGGTACGAGGCGAAAGCGATCCGCGAGAACAGGACGCCAGCCTACCTCACTTTCGTCCGTAATGATCGCGCGGCCTAGTCCGTCAACGCGTCATCGCCGCGTGTTTTGCCATATCGATAAAGCTTGGGCCCGTTCGCATTGAGCCATGCTTCGGCCCGGTCGGTGTCGGGGCAAAGTTTCTTCGTGAGAGCCCAGAACTTTGTTGAATGGTTCATGTGGACCAGGTGCGCGACCTCATGGGCGGCGAGATAATCGAGCACAAACGCTGGCGCGAGGATCAGCCGCCACGAAAAATTCAGGCTCCCTGACGCGGAGCATGATCCCCATCGGCTCGTCGTGTCTCTCACGGTGACCGATCTCGCCGGGATGCGCAGGGACTTGCAATGATGGCGCACGGCGGCGTCCAGGTCTTCCTTCGCAAGACGCTTCAAATAATCCGAAAGGCGGCGTGCAAGATGAGCCCTGTCGCCCGATACGCAAATCGCTGCAGGCAAATCTCCCGTCGACGTGAGCGGCCGGTTTTCCGTCCACACTGTCCCTCGCCGTTCCGGCGTGTGAACGATTCGATGATCAATGCCGCGCAACGGCACGATGGCGCCGGGTTCGAATGGGACCGGGTCAGGCAATCTCTTCAGGCGCGCGCCGATCCACGCCGCGTGCCGTTCTGCGAACGCCTTCGCGTCCGCGAATGCTACTCTGTCGGGCATGGTCAGGACGACGTTGCCGCTGGCGTGACTGACGCGCAGCGTCAGGCGCCGAGCCGCTTGCGCACTGCGCAATTGCACGCGGTACACACTTCCTGCGTGCTCGACGTCGATATGGTTGGTGGCTCTCGGTGACGAGGAGCCGCGAATCGCCCTGCTCCAGACCATGATGTAAGTCTAGCGCGTAGGTCCGAGGCCGGCAAAGCGTCGCCGCAACTTATTCGGCGACCGCTTTCGCGAATTCGATGATGCGAGGCGCAATTTCCTTGCGGAACCGCGACCCGTTGAAAACACCGTAGTGACCCACGCCCATCTGCAGATGGTGGGCTTTCCTGTGATCGGGAATGTTGGGACACAGGTCGTGGGCGGCGGCGGTTTGGCCAACGCCCGAGATGTCGTCCTTTTCTCCCTCGACTGTCATGAGCGCCGTCCGTTCGATCGCATTGAGGTCCACGGGGCGCCCGCGGTAGGTGAGTTCCCCCTTCGGAAGCGCATGCTGCACGAAGACACGTTCGACGGTCTGGAGGTAGTACTCCGCATCGAGGTCCATGACGGCCAGGTACTCGTCATAGAACTCCCGGTGCTTTTCGGCAAAGTCTCCGTCGCCCTGAACAAGGTGGTTGAACATGTCGAGGTGCGCGTTCACGTGCCTGTCGAGGTTCATGGCCATGAAGCCGGAGAGCTGGAGGAAGCCGGGGTAGACGTCGCGGCCTACGCCCGGGTAGGGAAAAGGCACCGACACGATGCAGTTTCGCTTGAACCACGCGGCCCCGCGTTCCTGCGCCACGATATTGACTGCGGTCGGGCTGCGACGTGTGTCGATCGGTCCGCCCATCAGCGTCATGGAATCGGGGGCGCTGGGATCGCGATCTTCCTCCATCAACGCAACGGCGGCGATCACCGGCACGGAGGGCTGGCAAACGCCGAGCGTATGCAAGGGCGTCTTCGAGCCGGCCGGTTTGAGAAGCCTGCACATCTGCATGACGTATTCGATGTAATCGTCCAGCTCGAAGCGGCCCATCGACAGCGGCACCATCCGCGCGTCGGTCCAGTCCGTGACGTAGACCTGGAAGTGCGGCAGGAAGGCTTCGACGGTCCCGCGCAGCAACGTCGCGTAATGGCCTGACATCGGTGCGACGATCAGGAGCTTGGGCTGGCTCTCATCGGGGAAGCCGATCCGGTCGAACCGCAAAAGCTTGCAGAATGGTCGTTCCCAGACGACCTGCTCCTCAACCTCGTAGCCGGTTCCCGCGACGATGGTGGAATCGAGCCCGAACGACGGTTTTCCGTAGCGACGCGTCATGCGCTCGAAAAGCTCTGCCGAGGCCGCGAAATTTCGTCCCAAATGGGTATGAGTCCAGGGATTCACCGGGTTCTTGAAGAACACGCGCGTTGCATCCGACACCGCCCTGGCCGGAGCGAGGGCCAGATGCGCCATCTCATACATGTGGTAGGAAAAACGATTCATTGGGAGACCACGTGTTCTATCGATGCACGCTTTTGCTGCATTGCACAATATTAGCTGCTTATCGGAACAGCAACAACAGCGGATTGTTCCGGTTTACGTCGCTTTCGATGCTTTTGGGGGTTATTCTCACCAAATGTCACACATTTCCGGCATAGACTTTGGAAGAAGAGCCCGTCAGCTGCGGGTCGATACCTTGGTTCGGCTCAGGTGGCTCGCCGTTGCCGGCCAGTCGGCCGCAATCCTCGTGACGCATTTCGGGCTCGGATTTCATGTCCCGCTTGCGCTGGCCTTCGCAGCCATCGCCGCTTCCGTCTGGCTCAACATCGGCCTGCGGCTGAAGTACGACGTCAACCACCGTCTCGACGATCGTCCGGCCACGGTCCTGCTCGCCTATGATCTGCTCCAGCTCACCGTCCTGCTTTATCTGACGGGCGGCCTGCAGAATCCCTTTGCGCTTCTGTTCCTCGCCCCGATCATGATCTCGGCGGTCTCCTTGTCCGTTCAGCGGACGCTCGCGCTCGTGGGACTGATGGTCGCGGCTGCGACTTTCCTCTCCTTCTTCCATTTTCCCCTCCCATGGCGGTCGGGGGAAACGTTGGAATTCCCGCTCCTCTACCTGGCGGGCATCTGGCTGGCCCTTGCATGCGGGGCGATCTTCATCGCCGCCTACGCCTTCAGAGTCGCAGAGGAGGCTCGCAGGCTATCCGATGCGCTCACGGCGACCGAACTTGTTCTCACCCGGGAGCAGCATCTCACGCAACTGGACGGGCTCGCCGCCGCCGCAGCCCATGAACTTGGGACGCCGCTCGCCACCATAACCCTGGTGGTCAAGGAGCTTAAAAAAACGGCCGGGGATCACGGACCTCTGGCGGAGGACATCGGGCTTCTGGAACAGGAAGCCCAGCGTTGCCGCACTATCCTCGCCAAGCTGGCCTCGATGGGCGCCGAGGACGCGGCCGATTGGCAGTCTATGAGCATGCGCCATCTGCTCGAAGACGTCGTCGAGCCCTACAGGCATTTCGGCGTGGATGTTTCGATCGATGTGGGCGGCGAAGGCCGGGAACCCCATTGCGTTCGAAATCCGGGCATCATCTATGGGCTTGGCAATCTCATCGAGAACGCGGTCGACTTTGCAGCATCGAAGGTTCGTATCGAAGCCCGCTGGACGCTGGGAGCGGTCAGGATCGAAGTGGCGGATGATGGTCCGGGGTTCTCGCAGGAAGTTTTGGCCAAGCTCGGTGAGCCATATGTCACCACGCGGTCGATCGAGCGCCGGGCCCGCAACGAAGAGGGAGGCCTTGGTCTGGGGCTCTTCATCGCCAAGACATTGCTCGAACGATCGGGCGCGGTTGTTTCGATGACCAACGCGGAATGGCCAGCCATTGGCGCACGCGTTGCGGTCGCATGGCCCCGGTCGGCTTTTGACCAGTTCAGCGGCTCAGGTGGGCCCGAACCCGAATCTAAGGTGGAAATCGACAAGCCCCGATCTACATTGAAGGCTGACGCGTCGCCAGCTCAAGAGGGTTGAACAAGGACGGCCAATGGACACAACCTCGCCTCCGGCAGGTCCCGAAAAGACACTGCTGATCGTCGATGACGACAAGCCCTTCCAGACGCGCCTCTCGCGCGCCATGGAGCAACGCGGCTTCACGGTGCGAACGGCAGACAGTGTCGCGGAAGGTCTGGCTGCGATCTCGCAATCGCCGCCCTCCTACGCGGTGATCGACCTGCGCCTGCAGGATGGCAGCGGCCTCGACGTCATCTCCCAACTTAAGGAACGTCGTCCTGATGCAAGGGGCGTCATCCTCACGGGCTACGGAAACATCGCGACGGCGGTGACAGCGGTGAAACTTGGCGCTTTCGACTATCTCGCCAAGCCAGCAGACGCAGACGAGATCTACAATGCTCTTGTAGCCGCTCGTCACGACAAGGCGGAATTGCCGGAGAACCCCATGTCCGCCGATCGTGTCCGTTGGGAACACATCCAGCGGATATACGAACTGTGCGGCAGGAACGTCTCCGAAACCGCCCGCCGGCTGAACATGCACCGTCGAACGCTTCAGCGGATCCTCGCCAAACGGGCCCCGCGCTAGTCATGCCCTAAGCAGGCGCTCGGCGCCGTGCGGGTCCTGAAGCGCCAGGAGCCGATCGGCTGCGTGACGGGCAAACGCCAGGAGAACCGCCCGGCGTCTCGCCGAAGCCATCGTCGTCTGCGGAGAATCGCGCAGGAACTCCGCCGCGTATGCATCCGCAACGATCAATCCCACGTCTTCGGGAATGAGGTCGCGTGGCCCTTCTGGCGCGACCGCGAAGAAGAGCTGGTCACAATAGTCGGCGTATTCGCGCCATTTGTGATCGGACCTGAAATCCGCGACTGACGATTTGACTTCCACGATGATGATGTGACCGCTGCCGGAAATCGCCACGATGTCCGCGCGTCGTCCATTCGGCAACGTCAACTCGCAGACGGATGAATATCCAAGCGCGCCGACCAGCCGCCGCGTTCCTCGCGAAATACGCGACGAGATCGGTTCAGCATTGTCGTTCTGCCTTCGAGCGCCGGACGCGTTCATTTCTTGTCTTCCATGGAAGGCTTCACGAGGGCCACCACCGGGCCGTCCGAGGTTTCGTACATGTGGAAGGCGATCCCGAACGCCTTCGTCATGGCCTTGCTGAGCACCACGTCGAGCGGAGCTCCGTCCGCGACCTTCCGACCGCGTTCGAGCAGGATGGCTCTGGTCGCGAACCGAGCGGCGAGCACGACGTCATGGAGAACCGCAATCACGGGCCGCCCGGATCGCGCGCGCTCTGCGAGCAGTTCGAGGACTTTGACCTGCCCTGCAGGATCGAGCGCTGCGGTTGGCTCGTCAGCCAGCAGAAACGGCGCGCGGCTCAACAGGGCGCGCGCCAGTAGGACGCGCGACTGCTCCCCGCCCGACAGCGTGTTCACAGGCCTGTCGACCAACCGCTCAAGTCCGCACTGCCAGAGTATGTCGGCCATTCTCTCTGCGTCGTCCTTCGAGATCCGGATCATTGCGCCGGGCGGATTGTCCAGCCCCATCGCAACCACATCGCGTACCGGCATCGGCCATGAAATCTCCCGATCCTGCGACAGGTAGGAGAAGAACGATCGCCTCTCGTCGCCGCTCAGCCCGTTTATAGGCCTGAACTTCGCCTTGGCTCCGCCCCGTGACCGCACGAGCCCACAGATCGCACGCAACAGCGTCGATTTCCCTGCTCCGTTTGGGCCGAGCACAGCAACGAAGTCCGTTCCTCCAATATTCAGATCGACGCCATGGAGAACCTCGCGCTCGTCGAGTTCGACGCTCACGCCGGTCCATGTGATGAACGGTTCCTCCGCTGCCGGAGTGCCGGGCGTTCTCTCCTTCATTGGCGCACGCTCCCGAACATCACGCGGCGCGATGTGACGAGATAGAGGAAGAATGGCGCACCCAGAACGGCGGTGATGACCCCCACCGGGATCTCGTTGGTCGATGGGATGATGCGCACGAGGATATCCGAGGCGACGGTCAGGATGGCTCCCGCGAGCATCGCCGGAACAAGGATCGCCTTGGGATCGCCATTGCAGAACGTGCGCACGAGATGCGGAGCCATGAGGCCGACAAAGCCGATGGCGCCGGATACGGCCGTGGCCCCGCCGATTGCAAGAGACAACGCAATGGCTGTGTAGAGCGCGGTCCGTCCTGGCCTGAACCCCATGGACACGGCTGTATCTTCACCCAGCGACAGGGCTCTGTAAGCCGCGCCGCATCGCAGGATGATTGCGCATCCGAGGAGGAGAAACGGCAAGGCTGAGGCCCACATGAATGAGCGATCGATCCGTAAAGGACCCCATGAGCCAGAAAACGATCTCCGCCATCGCAAAGGGATTGGGCGATAGGCTCAAGGCGATCGCGACTCCGGCGCTGCACAGGCTGCCGACTGCGAGGCCCGCCAGAAGCACGGAGATGATGGAGAATCTCCGCCGCACGAGGAACGAGCACGAGGGCAATCGACAAAGCCGCCCCACCACCGCCGCGGCCAGAAGGCGCGGAGAACTTGCCTCTGCATATCCCAGATACAGCATGCAAACTGCGCCAAGCGCGGCCGCCTGGGGGGCGCCGAAGATCGCGGGGTCGGCGAGCGGGTTTCTCGTGAGCGATTGCGCCGCCGCTCCGCAGACGCCCAGGGCTCCTCCGACGAAGACCGCCAGCAGCATCCGCGGCAGCCTGATCTCCCTCGCTATGATGGCGTGTTCGTCGCCGCCCGAGAGCAGGGCGTTCAGAATCTCGCGCGGGGCAATGTGAACGGGACCTGTGTTCAGGGAAGCCCAGGCAAGGAGCAGTAGCATGATGGTAAGAATCAGAATCAGAACGACTCTCTGCCGAGCCGCTCGCGAGAAATCATCGATGAGAAGTTCGGCGTCGCTTCTCACGCGCGCATCCTTGAACGTCCAGATATCACCAGGTCACCTTCATCCCGCCGTCGATTGCCCGCGGAGCGGCGCATAATTCAACACGTGTCGCACCGCTTGTCAGCGTTGTTTTCGGTCTTGACGGCAGCCCGAATGCAGCGGCGGCGGCCGGTCCTGTCCGCAAGCCGAGTACAGCTGGTGGACGATCAGCACACGCGAGTGAGCGGAGAGCCCCAGCTCATTGCCGCCATCGGTGAGCAGCTGGCGGTTGCCGTCGCGAAGTTTATCGCTCAACCTGCCTGGATTATCCTGCCTGCCGGCTTCGCGCGGTTTGACGGGATTATTCCAATCGGATTGGCAATGCTGCTGGGCGCAAGACAGAAAGCCGGCTTGACTGGGCCAGTGGCCGGGCTCCTGACAGCCCTGATCGGCGTGCTTTGCCCGCTGCCGGCGCAATCCGCCGGATTGGGGCAAGCAAGCCGTATTGCGTCGGTCAACCTGTGCGCGGACCAGTTGCTGCTTGCGCTTGCGCCTGCGTCCCGAATTGCCGCGCTCGGCCCTTTCGCCCGCGATCCAGCGGTCTCCTTCCTGGCGAACCGCGCAAAAGAGTTTCCTCAACTGAGCGGGCGCAGCGAAGAGCTCGTCATGGTTCGCGCCGACGCCTTCATGGTCGGCCCGTTCGACAACAAGCACATGCGCTCCATGCTCGACCGGCGCGGCGCGCCAGTGCTTGTGGTCAACCGATGGGGCGTGGTCGCCGACGTGATCAGGGGGATCGACGAAGTCGCTGCCGCGATTGGCGAGGCAAACGCGGGCAGGGCGCTCGTTGCCGAAATACATCGGGCGTTGCAGAGGCTGCGTGACCTGGCGTCGACCCACGATACGGCCCGCTCGTTCCTGGTGGTCCACCGCCGGGGCTACATCGACGACGGTGGACTTCTGTCGGAGCTTCTCGCTGTCGCGGGCCTCCGCGACGCATCCAGAGGCGCCCCCGCCCGGTTCGCTGACGTGGAGACGATTATCTCGTTGCGCCCGGACTTTCTGGTGGTCGCCGACGCGGACGCTCCTGCAGAAGATCGCGGCCTGGAGCTGCTGCAGCATCCCGCCCTGAGCCGCCTTTACCCTCGGGACCGCAGGATTTCCGCCCCTGATCGCCTCACGATCTGCGGCGGCCCTTCCACCCCCGTCCTGATCGACAGGCTGGGCGAACAGCTCAAGGGGCTGTTGCAAGGCCGATGAAGAGCCAAGGCGCCTGTGTTAATCTTTGTGCGTCCAGCAGCCCTAGTCGAAGGCCACATGAATCCGGTTTTCTCCCAGCTTCCCACAACCATTTTCGACGTCATGTCGGGACTGGCCCGTGACCTGAACGCCGTGAACCTCGGGCAGGGCTTTCCAGACGATCCTGGCCCCGAAGATGTCCGGCAAAAGGCGGCCGACGCGGTTCTCAATGGCTGGAACCAATACCCCCCGATGATGGGCCTGCCGGAATTGCGCGAAGCCATCGCGGCCCATTACCAGCGCTTTCAGGGCATCGAACTGGACCGCGCGACCGAGACCATGGTCACCTCCGGCGCGACCGAGGCGTTGGCGGCCGCCATTCTCGCGGTCGTCTCGCCGGGAGACGAGGTCGTCCTGTTCCAGCCGATGTACGACGCCTACCTGCCGCTCGTACTCCGCGCCGGAGGCGTGCCGCGCTTCGTCAATCTGAAGCCGCCGGACTGGACGTTCACCCGCGAGGATCTCGAGGCTGTGTTCACCTCGCGCACCCGCGCCGTCATCTTCAACAATCCGCTGAACCCCTGCGCCACGGTGTTCCCCGATGAACAATTGTCGATGCTGGCGGAATTCTGTGTGCGCTTCGACGTAACGGCGATCTGCGACGAGGTCTGGGAGCACATCCTTTTTGACGGACGCCGGCATTCGAGCATGCTGGCCGTTCCGGGCATGCGTGAACGCACGATCAAGATTGGATCAGCAGGCAAGATCTTTTCGCTGACAGGGTGGAAGGTGGGCCTCGTCGCTGCCGCTCCTGCTCTGATGAAGGTGGTGGCGAAGGCTCATCAGTTTCTCGCGTTCACCACAGCGCCGAACCTGCAGGTTGCTGTCGCGCACGGCCTGGGCAAGGACGATGCTTACTTCATCAACATGCGTGCGGCGTTCCAGCGAAGCCGCGATCGGTTCGTCTCCGAACTCCGGGCAATGGGCTTCGATGTCCTGCCGAGCCATGGCACGTATTTTGTAAATATCGACCTTGGCGCCTTGTCCGGGATCGACGATGTGGCCTTTGCCGACCGCCTCGTTCGCGAATTCGGGGTTGCTTCTATCCCCGTCTCGGCATTCTACGCACAGGACGCCAACCGTTCGACGATCAGGCTCTGCTTTGCAAAGAAGGATTCAACTCTGGACGAGGGGCTGAACAGGATCCGCCGGGCGGCAAGGGCGTTTGGACTGAGGGGATGACAATGAAGAAGATCATCGGCGTGCTGGGCGCGCTTGCCCTTTCCGATAGCGGGCGCATCGGCGCAGCAGCGTACGGTCAACGTTTACAATTGGTCTGATTATGTCGACCCGCGGCTTCTCGATGAATTCACGAAGGAGACCGGGATCAAGGTCGTCTACGACACCTACGATTCCAATGAGACTTTGGAGGCCAAGCTGCTGGCCGGACGCAGTGGCTACGACATCGTTGTCCCTTCCGGGACGTTCCTCCAACGTCAGATTCAGGCGGGACTTTATCGCCCGATGGACCGCTCGCGCTTGCCGAGCGCGAAATTCCTCTGGCCGGAAGTCGATGCAAAGCTCGCTGTCTACGATCCCGGCAACAAGCATGCGGTCAATTACATGTGGTTTACGACCGGCATCGCTTACGATGCGGCCAAGGCGAAAGCCCGGATGGGTGATCAGCCCATGAACACCTGGGACATCGTGTTCAGGCCCGAGAACCTGCGAAAGTTCGCCGACTGTGGCGTTTACGTGCTCGATAGCCCCGAAGATCTCTTCGCCATCGCGTTGCGTTACCTCCGGCTGAATCCCGATTCAAAGGCGCCGGGCGATATCTCGAAAGCAAGCGCCCTGCTGCAACGGATGCGCCCGCACGTGCGGCGTTTTCATTCGTCCGAGTATATCAACGCTCTCGCCAACGGAGACATATGTCTCGCAATCGGCTGGTCGGGTGACAGCTTCCAGGCGAAGACCCGCGCGCGCGACGCCGGAAACGGCATCGAGATCGAATACGCGATCCCGCGCGAGGGCACGTTGATGTCAATGGACAACATCGCCATTCCCAAGGATGCGGGCAACGTCGACGAAGCATACGCGTTCATCGACTTCCTGTTGCGGCCGGAGAATGCGGCGCGAAACACGATCGCATCAAACTTCGCCAACAGCGTCGGCGCCTCAAAGACGCTGATCCCGGCCGAGATCACCGGCAACAAGTCCATCTACCCTGACGAGGATGTTATGAGTCGGCTGTTCACAGTCACGCCGCCGGACCGCTCAGTGCAGCGAACGGTTACACGGGAGTGGACGCGCATAAAGACGGGTAAATAGACGTCGGGAGCCGTCGGGCCCCCGAGCGCGTCATCGTTACTGTTCGGTGAGCATCCGCTTGAGCAGTTCGAGCTCCTCGGAAAGCGTTCCATCCGTTTTGGAAAGTGTTTCGATTTTCCTGACCGCATGCAAAACGGTCGTGTGGTCGCGTCCGCCGAAGCGCCGTCCGATTTCCGGAAGCGACCGGAGCGTGAGGACCTTGGATAGGTACATTGCGATCTGGCGGGGCCGCACGACGGTCGCGGTTCTGCGCGAGGAGAGGATATCTGGGCGCGATATGCTGTAGTGGCTCGCCACCAGCTTCTGGATGTCCTCGATCTTCACGCGCTTGGGGTCGCGAACGCGAATGAGATCACGAATTGCCTGTTCGGCGGTTTCCACGCTGAGCGGAACCCCGGTGAGCGTCGCGTGCGCAATCAGGCGGTTGACAGCGCCATCAAGGTCTCGTCCGTTCGTCTGGATGACGTTCGCAATGTAGCGAACGACCGCGGACGGAACATCGAAGTTCGGTTGGAGCACGCGGGCAGCCTGAACGCGAGCCTCCACGACCTTCAAACGGAGCGGCTCGTCGAAGGATTTCATCTCGACGCAGAGCCCGCCCGACAGGCGCGAACGAACCCGCTCATCGAGACTTTCGAGTTCGGACGGCGGCCGGTCGGCTGCAATCACGACCTGCTTGCCGGCATCGATCAGCGCATTCAGCGTGTGACAGAACTCCTGGGGGATGGACTTGCCCCGCAAGAACTGCACGTCGTCGATGATCAGTTTGTCGATGGAGCGCAGACGTTCCTTGTACGCAATCGCAGTGTGCGCCCGAAGGGCCGATACGAAGCCATACATGAACTTCTCGGCCGTCAGGTAGATCGTCCGCTGCCCGGTCGAGAGGGCGGACTGTGCAATCGCCTGAATGAGATGCGTCTTCCCCAGACCGACAGACGCATGAATGTAGAGCGGGTTGTACTGAGCTGGCTCATGAAGCGTAGCGTTTGCGACACGCAGTGCCGCAGCGTGAGCGAGGCGATTGGAGTCGCCCACCAGAAAAGCATCGAACGTGAAGCGGCGATCAAGCGGCGCGCCGATCAGGGCTCCTTCGTCGGCATGACTGGTCGACGGCGCCGCCGAATGATCACCGCGAATGACGCTCACCTTGGGCAAATTCTCATGGTCCAGCTTCGGAGTTGCTGAAACGAGATGAGGCTCCACACGCGCGATGGGCCGCCGCGTGACGGTCCGGACCTCGATGGCCACTCCGCGCACCTCGGGAATCTCGGCTGAGATGACCGGTATGATGCGATCATTATAATGCGACTGTATCCAACTCTTCAGAAACTTGGTTGGCACAGAGCAGCACGCCACCCCGCGCTCGACCCGATCGAGTTCAAGTCTTGCAAACCAGGAGGAGTAGACGTCCTCGCCGAACTCCGCACGCAATCTTTGGCAGACACGGGTCCAGGCGGCAGAGAGTTTCGCTGCGTCAGCGCCGGGAATCTCATCACCCGCTTGTCCGATCGTTTCTCGCATCGCTGTCATGGTATTCGCCTGAACATCCAATCCGAACGTCGTCTGTCGACGCCGTCGGCAATAATGAAATGATGATTTCGATAAGAGTCACCAGTGAGTCAGCTGGACCGTAGGGCAAGCCTCGGGGCTAACGATCACACAATGACGAATAGCGGCCTGGCGCCGACGTTCAACAACGTCGCGATCGGTCCATGTGGGCGCTTCGGAACATCTGCACGGAGGCATGGCTTCCAGAAGTCGGAGCGCATCATCGAGTTTATTGCCGCCTTTGCGATGACCATAGATCCCCCTTCCGTGGAATAGAATTCCACGGGCCATTTCCGAAGTCAAATTTTAAACAAGCGCACGACGCAGGGTCATGCATGAGCCCCCAGAGCTGAAGTACCGCGAGCTTTCGACCAGTCCGGCGAAAACGGCCCATCGCATTCTCTGATGCGTGTGGACGCGCTTTACTGAACTGGCTGCTCGAGAAACTCAAACGCTCTCGACGACGAAAACATTACACGCCGCCGCACCAATCGCAAGAAAACGTCCGTCAGGTTTTAGTACGCAGAACGATCCTGCAATCGCAGGTTTCGGCGTTGACGGCGGTAAGCTTTTGATTCCGTCCTGCATGACGCCCTCGCGTTGGTTCGCATGCATGGCTCTTGCGCCTCCGTGCAATCGCGAAAACGCGAACGGGCGCGGACACTGCAGGCCTTGTTGCGCGCGCCCCCGCAGCTTTACGCGGCAAGCTGTTGAATCGAATTCAACTTAATTGTGCGATCTTCCAGCGATTGCAAACGTTGCGTGCTTGCATCAACGCGCAATAAAAAAGGCCCGAGGTGAACCTCGGGCCTTGATCAGATAAAGCGTCCAGACGTCAGCTGGCGAGCGCCTTCACGCGGCGCGTCAGCCTCGAGATGCTGCGTGAGGCGGTGTTCTTGTGAACCACGCCCTTCTGGGCGGCGCGCATCATGATCGGCTCTGCCGTGGCAAGAGCGACCTGAGCGGCAGTCGCGTCACCGCTGGCGATCGCGTCTTCGACTTTGCGAACAAACGTGCGCATCTTGCTGCGGCGCGACCGGTTGACCGCCGTGCGCCGCGCAATCTTTCGAACGGCCTTCTTGGCCGAGGTGGTGTTCGCCATTTCTGAACCTCAACATTCGTCCCGCTCACGATTGCAGGACGCGAAAACAAAGTGCTCGCCCCAGAGGGCGAGCTGTTGGCGTGCTTATACCGGCGGAGGGGTCGGCTCGTCAATCTCCACTAGAGGGGGCTTCAAGACTTATCAAAGTCCCTCGAACAGGGCGGTCGACAGATAACGCTCGGCAAAGGAGGGGATGATGATGACGATGTTCTTACCCTCCATGCCGGGCCGCGCCCCGATCTCCGCCGCCGCTGCGATGGCAGCTCCGGACGAGATTCCCACTGGAATGCCTTCGATCCGCGCTACGAGCCGGGCCATGTCGAAGGCCGTCTGATTGCCTACGGTTATGACCTCGTCGATGACGGAGCGATCGAGAACCGATGGCACAAAACCAGCTCCGATGCCCTGGATCTTGTGAGGCCCCGGCTGCCCGCCCGAGAGCACCGGCGAATCCTCCGGCTCCACAGCCACCACTTTCAGACCGGGGCGCCTGGCTTTCAGAACCTGTCCGACCCCCGTAATCGTGCCGCCTGTTCCCACGCCCGAGACAAAGACGTCGACCTGCCCGTTTGTATCATTCCAGATCTCCTCGGCGGTCGTGCGGCGATGGATTTCCGGGTTGGCCGGGTTCTCGAACTGCTGCGGAATGATCGCTCCAGGCGTCCCGGCGACGATCTCCTGAGCCTTGGCTATGGCCCCCTTCATACCCTGCGCGGCGGGAGTGAGCACAAGTTCGGCGCCCAGAAGCGCTAGCATTTTGCGCCGTTCGAGCGACATCGAATCTGGCATCACAAGCTTGAGCTTGTACCCCCTTGCTGCTGCGACAAAGGCGAGCGCGATGCCCGTATTGCCGGATGTGGGCTCGACGAGGATCGTCCGGTCGGGCTCAATCTTGCCGGAAGCTTCCAGCGCGTCGATCATATTGACGCCGATGCGATCCTTGACGCTGCCGATCGGGTTAAAAAACTCCAGCTTCGCCAAAAGGTTGGCTTTGATCCCGCGTTCTTTGGCAAGCCGGTTCAGGCGCACTAGCGGGGTGTCCCCGATCGTCTCGGTGATGGATCCGTAGACTTTTCCGCGGCCCGGCTGCGTCGTGTCCATGGCGTATTCCTCCTGGGGAGCCTGTTTTATACCGTTCGATTCCGGTTATGCCAAGATATCCAAGTTCAGATCGTGAAATCGACGGCTGGCCGCAGGCCCTCGAAGACCCCTGCGGCCTGAGTGCGCTTGCAGAGGTCCTCGACTGTGACCGCGTCGAGTGCCTCCATAAGGCTTTCGCTTGCCCGAACGACCATCGGCGCGACCACGCTCGAGATCAGCTTTGAAGAGTTTGCGGCCGTGACGTCTTCCGACTCCTCGCTGAGGATGGCCACCCGGACGATCTCGCCCATTGTGATGCGGCGTCTCTCGCGAGCCAGTTCATAGCCTCCCTTGGGTCCCCGGACTCCCTTCAGGATATTGGCGCGAACAAGCGATTGAAGGAGCGTCTCGAGGTGTCGCGGGGGCAGGTTGTGCCTGCTGGCGAGCGATTTGGCGGCCACCGGCGTGGGGCGCGCATGCATCGCGACGTCGACGACAGCTGCGACGGCCAGCAAAGCCCTCTTCGAGAGCAGCATCATTCACGCCCCCCTTCCTGCCTGCGGCCAGTCGAGCCAAAGCCCTGTGCCCCGCGGCTGCTTTCATCAAGTTCATCCACCGGTGAAAATTCGCATGTCGCAACCGGCGCCACCACCATCTGGGCGATGCGATCCCCTCTCAGGATCTCGAAAGGCTCTGCGCCATGGTTCACCAGGATGACGCCTATCTCTCCCCGGTAGTCCGAATCGATCGTCCCAGGAGAGTTCAACACGGTCACGCCGAAACGAAGCGCCAGTCCGGATCGCGGCCTCACCTGGGCCTCGAAGCCAACGGGAAGAGCGAGGCACAAGCCGGTTGGCACCAGGTCGCGCCCGCCCGGCTCGATGACGAGTTTGCTTCCCTCCGGCAGCGCGGCGCAAAGGTCAACGCCCGCAGCGCCCGGTGTAGCCCGCCGCGGATGTTCCAGGCCCTCGCCGTGCGGCAGCACCTTCAGTGAAACTACCAAACTCAAGACCTCCGTCCCCCCATCAGCGCGACGCACTTGCTGATGATCGCCTGCGCAACCGCATGCTTGTCCTGGCGAGGCAGAGATTCCACGGCGCCGGCGGTTATGAGATGCACGCTGTTTTCCAGTCCACCCATGACCCCGGTCCCCGGACTTACATCGTTTGCGACGATCAGGTCGCAGGCTTTTCGTGAGAGCTTTGCCTGTCCGTTACAAATGACGTTCTCGGTCTCTGCCGCGAATCCGACCACGATTGCAGGCCGGCCCTGTGATCTCTTGCCGATACTGGCGAGTATGTCGGGATTTTCAATCAGGACGAGGGCTGGTGGGCCACTCTCGCCCTTCTTTACTTTCTGCACGCCTTGCCGGTCCACGCGCCAGTCGGCGACGGCGGCCGCGCCGATAAAGATGTCGGCGGGCAGAGTGGCGTTCACAGCCGCCAGCATCTCGTCTGCGGTCTCGACATGAATCGTTTCGACCCCCCGGGGATCGGGCATGGATACAGGGCCGCTGACCAGAATGACATGTGCGCCGGCGTCGCGCGCGGCCACCGCAAGCGCGTGCCCCTGCCTTCCAGATGAGCGGTTTGCAATGTATCGAACGGGGTCGATCGGTTCATGTGTCGGCCCGGACGTGACGACGACGCGTTTCCCCGCCAGCAGTTTCGCCGCAGCGTTTGGAACGAGCGATTTCTCCACGGCGGCCACGATGTCCAGCGGCTCCGCCATGCGGCCGGGTCCGAACTCGCCGCACGCCATGTCGCCTTCTTCCGGCCCGGTGAACAGAACGCCGTCTTCCCGCAAGCGGGCGACATTTCGGACAGTGGCGGGATGAAGCCACATGCGGACGTTCATCGCGGGTGCGGCAAGGACCGGCTTATCGGTGGCCAGAAGAAGGGTCGATGCAAGATCATTTGCGACGCCATTAGCCATCTTTGCCAGCAGGTCCGCGGTGGCGGGCGCGACGACCACGAGATCGGCTGCGCGTGACAGCTGAATGTGTCCCATTTCCGCTTCGTCGGTGAGTGAGAACAGGTCCGTGTACGCCTTGGCGCCCGAAAGGCTTGCTGCGGAGAGCGGTGTGACGAATTCCGCCGCCGCGCTGGTCAGACACACGGTAACGCCTGCCCCGCGCTCCTTGAGCCGCCGGATCACTTCAAGCGATTTGTAGGCCGCAACGCCGCCGCCGATGATCAGGAGAATTCTCTTGTTCTTCAGCATCTGCCTGCTCGCGACGCGGGTTCGTATCCCTGAATGTTAACCGATCAGGTACATCGCCGCCAAAATAAGTGCGATGGTCCAGAGTGCGGCGTTGCCCCAGCGGGCCCTGCGCGCCTCGGCGCGCCCGATCGCTTCAATCGTTGCGGGAGACAGCTCCAGACCTTTCCGCCCGAAGCTCTCCAAATCGCCCGCGAGCGCCTCGGTCCGCTCGATGAGTTCCGGGACCTGGTTCACGAACCTTCCGACAGCCGCCAGCCCACGTCCCGCGTCTTCGATCATCCCGGCAGGACCGAGCTTGTCCCTGATCCAGGTGGCCACCACAGGCTCGGCCGTCGACCACATGTCGAGGCGCGGATCCAGCGTCCGTGCGACGCCCTCCACGACCACCATCGTCTTCTGCAGAAGAACCAGTTCGGTGCGTGTGCGCATGTCGAACAGGGCCGTGATCTCGAACAGGAGCGACAGGAGCTTCGCCATTGATATCTGGTCGGCCGTCCTGGAATGGATCGGCTCCCCGATGGCGCGAATGGCCTGCGCGAAGTCCTCCACGCGGTGCACCTTGGGAACGTAGCCCGCCTCGAAGTGAACTTCCGCAACCCGGCGATAGTCACGGGTGATGAATCCGAAGAGAATCTCGGCCAGGAATCGCCGTTCCTTTGCCCCCAGCCGGCCCATGATTCCGAAATCAACCGCGGCGAGCCGGCCCTCCCTGTCGATGAAGAGGTTCCCCTGATGCATGTCGGCGTGGAAGAAGCCGTCGCGAACCGCATGTCTGAGGAAGGACTGGATGATGACGCGTCCAAGCTGTGGCAGATCGAACCCCGCGCGGGTGAGCGCAGGCAAATCCGACAGGTGCAGTCCGTCGATCCATTCGATCGTGAGGACGTCCTTGGCGGTGCGATCCCAGTCTACGGAAGGCACCCGGAAGTCTGCGTCATCACGCGTGTTTTCGGCGTACTCGGAGGCAGCCGCGGCCTCGAGCCGGAAGTCCATCTCCATTTTCACTGTGCGCGCCAGCGTTTCGACGACATCGTAGAGGCGAAGTCGGCGAGCCTCGGGCGAGTGCCGCTCAGCGATCCTGGCTGCGAAGTACATATCCCGAAGATCGCGGCTGAAGCGTCGTTCGACGCCTGGCCGAAGGATCTTGACGGCGACGTCGCGGTATCCATCGCTCGTCTTCACCTTGGCCCGATGGACCTGAGCTATCGAAGCGGCCGCGATCGGCTCCCCGATCTCGGTGAAAAGGTTCGCCACGGGAACGCCGAACGCAGCCTCTATGGTCGCGAGCGCCTGCTCCTGTGGGAAAGGCGCAACCCGGTCCTGCAATTCCTCCAGTTCCTGTGCGGCGTTCGGGCCGACGATGTCCGGGCGCGTGGCGAGGAATTGCCCGAGTTTGATGTAGGACGGCCCCAGCCGCGCCATGGCGCGCGCGAGCCTTTTCTTGTCGTGGCGGGCGTTCCGCCGCGCCAGAAGCTTGGCGAAGCCGAGCGGCACCCGGGCGGCGGGCGGCAGAATGCCGGGATCGACGTCGATGAACACGCCTTCGCGCGCCAGAACCCAACCGGCATGGGCGAGACGCGTGATGTGACCGAGAGCTCCGAGCACGATGTGGCGACCTCAGAGCTTCCAGCCGGAATGGATGGCCACGACGCCACCCGTCAGCTTTGTGTAGCCTGCCCGGCGGAAGCCGGCGGCTGCGATCTCATCTCGGAATGCGTCCGCGGGGGGGAACTGGGCTATCGATTCGACCAGATAGCGGTAAGGCTCGCCGTCGCCGGCGACGGCCTTGCCCATTGCCGGGATGGCCGTAAACGAGTACGCGCGATACGCGGCGTCCAGCAGAGGCACGTCCACATCGGAGAATTCGAGGCACAGGAAACGGCCTCCCCTCTTCAGGACGCGAAACGCCTCGGCCAGAGCCTTTTCACGGCGCGGCACGTTCCTGATGCCGAAGGCGATCGTATACGCGTCGAAGGACTTGTCCTTGAACGGCAAGTCTTCCGCGTTGGCCGCCACGAAATCCACCTTGCCCTCGAGGCGCCGCTCCTGGGCGCGCCCCTCGCCTACCGCGAGCATTGCCGCGTTGATGTCCGCGACAGTGACCTCCACGGCCGGACCGCCCGCGTCCGCGATGCGGAAAGCGACGTCGCCCGTTCCGCCCGCCACGTCGAGATGCCGGAACGGGCGGTTGCGCGATGGGCCGACCATGCCGACGAGAATATCCTTCCAGACCCGGTGCATGCCCCCCGACATGAGATCGTTCATCAGGTCGTATCGGCCGGCCACGGCGTGGAAGACATCGTCCACCAGATCCCTGTTTTTCCTCGAGCCGGACCCGGGAAAAACCGAAGTCGACGTCGCGGTCACGAGAGGGGCTGGTTGACTGCTGCATCATCACAAACTCCACGGCGGCGGGACCATAGCGCCTGTCGCGCACGATGGCTATGTAGGGTGCTCCTTGCCGGGGACGCGCCGAATGCCCGAATTGCCCGAAGTCGAGACAGTTCGCCGCGGACTTGAACCGTCCTTCGTCGGCGCGACGATCCGGCATGTGAAGCGGACCCGTCCGGATCTGCGGTTTCCGTTCCCTGCGGACTTCGATTCACGCCTGAAGGGGCGAACAGTCGTGGCTCTTGGCCGTCGGGCGAAGTACTTGCTCGCCGATCTGGACACGGCCGACGTGCTGGTGATGCACCTCGGCATGAGCGGGTCGTTCCGCATCGAAACGCCGGCCGGCGCCGCCGCGCCGGGGGTTTTTCACCATGACCGCTCGAAAGACCCGGCCCACGACCATGTGGCCTTCGTTCTCTCGACGGGCGCGAGGATCGTCTACAACGACCCCCGCCGCTTCGGTTTCATGGACATCGTAAAACGGACTGAGCTCGCGGCGCATCCGTTTTTCAGGGGTCTGGGGGTCGAACCGCTCGGAAACGAACTCGACGGAGCGCTGCTTGCTCGCCTTTTCGATGGGAAGCGCGCGCCCCTCAAGGCGGCGCTGCTCGACCAGCGCCTGATTGCGGGCCTAGGCAATATTTACGTCTGCGAAGCCCTGCATCGCGCCGGCCTCTCTCCTCGTCGCGCCGCCGGAACGCTGGCGAAGAAAAACGGAGCTCCGACGCCGCGCGCCGAGCCGCTGGCTTCGCCATACGCGCAGTCCTGGAGGAAGCGGTCGCCGCAGGCGGGTCATCGTTGCGCGATCATCGGCAGGCCGATGGCGCCCTTGGATATTTCCAGCATTCATTCCGCGTGTACGATCGCGAAGGGCAGGCGTGCATGAGGCCAGGATGCGCGGGCGTGGTCAAACGCATCGTGCAATCGGGACGCTCGACGTTCTTCTGCAGCGGCTGCCAGCGATAATCAGCCGATGGCGCTGGACCTCCGAAGCGCTCCCTCCATCGCGGGATCACTTCGGTATTGTAGACATTGTCAGGGACATCGCCGCGAAGAGCCGACAATACGGAACGGACGGCCCATACCATTCCCGGTCTCAGCTCGCCGCCCTCGTTGTAGGAGGCCGCATGCGGCGAGAGAAGAATGCGGTCGCCCAGCGTGCGCAGAGGCGAATCTTTCGGAAGCGGTTCGAACTCGAACACGTCGAGCGCCGCGCCGCGAAGCCGTCCCTCTTCGATCGCCTTTGCCAGCGCAGCTTCCCGAATGATCTTGCCCCGCGCCGTGTTGATGACGATCGCGGACGGCTTCATCAGGGCCAATTCCTCGACGTCCATCATGAAGCGGGTTTCCGCCGTCAGCGTCACGTGGAACGTGACGACATCGGATTCGCGCAGGAGCGTCGGGTAATCCACCTGCTCAACGCCGGCGAGAAGAAAGCGCGCGGGCGGCGCGTAAGGATCATAGGCAATCACCCGAACGCGCCAGGGCGCCAGCAATTGCGCGACGCGCTGTCCGATGCGTCCGAGGCCCACAATGCCGACCGTGATCCCCTCCGCCCCGTCCGAAAGCCGCGAGCCGACATAGGTCGTGGCGAGCGAGGGCTGGCGCCAGCCGAAATTGCGCACGTGCTGGTCGCGTTCGCGCACTTTCTTGAGGATGGCCAACATCAGCGCAAGCGTCGTCTCGGCGACGCCAAAGCAGTTCGCTTCCGTGGGCGCGTGACACACCAGAATGCCAAGGTCCGTAGCCGCGTCGATGTCGACATCGTCGACGCCCACGGTGTACTTGGCGATGATCCTGAGGCGCTGGGCGGATTCCATCACGCGCCGCGTAATCGGCGCGCAACGCACCATCGATCCCATCATGGCGGCGGCATCGCGCGCCGCGCCGGCGAACGCAGCCTCGTGGTCGACCTGTTCCCATTGCCACGCCGGATCGCCGCGCTCGATCGTGACGCCCGCTTCTTCGATAGGCTTCAGAAGCGCGGCGGGTTCGTCACGCGGAGCAAAGATGAGAAGCTTGCAATCGGCCATTTGATCCTCCCCGCGGCCCGTCTGCGCAGGCCGCGTGGAGATCATATTAGCTGGGTGGCTGCGACTGAGAAAGCCGCTTAGGCGACCGCTTCCTTCGCCCGCTCGGCGCGCTTGCGATCGTTGGGGTCTAGGAACGCCTTGCGAAGCCTGATCGACTTCGGCGTCACTTCCACGCGTTCGTCGTCTTCGATATAGGCGAGCGCCTTCTCGAGCGTCATGCGGATCGGCGGCGTCAGTCTCACCGCCTCATCCTTGCTCTGGGTGCGGATGTTGGTGAGCTGCTTGCCCTTGAGCACGTTGATTTCGAGATCGTTGTCGCGCGTGTGCTCGCCGACGATCATTCCGCGATACACCTTGCAGCCGGGCTCGATCATCATCGGGCCGCGATCTTCCAGCTTCCACATGGCGTAGGCGACGAACTCGCCCGAGTCGTTGGAGATCAGGACGCCATTGCGACGCCCCTGGATCTCGCCACGGTGCGGCGCGTATTCATGAAACAGACGGTTCATGATCGCCGTGCCGCGCGTGTCGGTGAGCAGTTCGCCCTGATAGCCGATCAGGCCGCGCGTCGGGGCATGGAACACCAGGCGCAGACGCCCGCCGCCCGACGGCCGCATCTCGATCATGTCCGCCTTGCGCTCCGACATCTTTTGCACGACGACGCCCGAGTGCTCCTCGTCGACGTCGATGACGACCTCCTCGATCGGCTCCAGAATCTCGCCGCTCTCCTCGTCCTTCTTGAAGACGACGCGCGGGCGCGAAATGCTGAGCTCGAAGCCCTCGCGGCGCATGGTCTCGATGAGGATGCCGAGCTGCAATTCGCCGCGGCCGGAGACGATGTAGGCTTCGCCGGTGGGCGAATCTTCAACGCGCAGCGCAACGTTGCCTTCGGCCTCCTTGTAGAGCCGCGCGCGGATCATGCGGCTCGTGACCTTGTCGCCTTCCGTGCCGGCGAGCGGTGAATCGTTCACCATGAACGTCATCGACAGCGTCGGCGGATCAATCGGCTGCGCCTGCAGTGGCTCCGTCACGTCCATCGCGCACAACGTGTCGGCGACGTTGAACTTGCTGAGGCCCGCGATCGCGACAATGTCGCCCGCTTCGGCCTCTTCGATGGGCTGGCGCTCGATGCCGCGGAAGGCGAGGATCTTGGACACGCGGCCTTGCTCGACGATGTTGCCGTTGCGGTCGAGCACCTTCACCTGCTGGTTCGGCTTCACCGATCCGGCGAAAACCCGGCCCGTGACGATGCGTCCGAGATAGGGATTGGCTTCAAGGAGCGTTCCGAGGAGCCGGAAAGACCCTTCCTCGACCTTGGGCTCGGGAACATGCTTCAGCACGAGATCGAACAGCGGCGCCATGCCCTGGTCCTGCGGACCTTCAGGCGCGTCGGCCATCCAGCCCTGCTTGGCGGAGCCGTAGATGATCGGAAAATCGAGCTGCTCGTCTGTTGCGTCGAGCGCGGCGAAGAGATCGAAGACCTCGTTCACAACTTCGGTCACGCGCGCATCGGGCTTGTCCACCTTGTTGATGCATACGATTGGACGAAGACCAATCTTCAGCGCCTTGCCGACGACGAACTTCGTCTGCGGCATCGGGCCTTCCGCGGCGTCGACGAGAACGATCGCGCTGTCGACCATCGACAGGATGCGCTCAACCTCGCCGCCGAAGTCGGCGTGGCCTGGCGTGTCGACGATATTGACGCGCACGTCCTTCCATTCGACCGAGGTCGCCTTGGCGAGAATGGTGATGCCGCGTTCCTTCTCCAGATCGTTGGAGTCCATGACGCGTTCCGCGACGCGCTGGTTTTCGCGGAAGGCTCCGGACTGCTGGAGAAGCCGGTCAACCAGCGTTGTCTTGCCATGGTCGACGTGCGCGATGATCGCGATATTTCTGATTTTCATGTCTAAGGGTCCATACACGCCGCGCCGGCCCCGGCAGAGCCGGGCCAGCTGGTCCTACGAAAAACTCGGGACGGATTTTGACGTTCGGCCTGCTGCGGCGCCGAATTAGCGCAATCGCCTACACGATTGCGCGCCGTTTGGGAACCCTGATCAGACCGAAGCGGTTAGCGCCCTGCTTTCCGGTCGCGCTTGGCCAGCGTGCGGAGGCGCAGGGCGTTCAACCGGATGAAACCGGCCGCATCCCGATGGTCATAGGCGACCGCGCCTTCTTCGAAGGTCACAAGATCCTGATCGTAAAGCGAATACGGTGATTCGCGACCGACCACCCAGGCGCTTCCCTTGTAGAGCTTCAGCCGCACCCGGCCGGTGACGAATTCCTGGCTCTTGTCGATCAGCACTTGCAGCATCTCGCGTTCGGGCGAGAACCAGAAGCCGTTGTAGATGAGCTCGGCGTACTTGGGCATCAGCTCGTCCTTGAGGTGAGCTGCGCCCCGGTCGAGGGTGATCGACTCGATGCCGCGATGGGCGAAGTAGAGGATGGTCCCGCCCGGCGTCTCGTACATGCCGCGCGACTTCATGCCGACGAAGCGGTTTTCGACCAGGTCGAGCCGCCCGATGCCGTTTTCACGGCCCAGCTTGTTCAGATGCGTCAGCAGGGTCGCCGGAGACATCTTCACTCCGTCGATCGCGGTGGCGTCGCCGCGCTCGAAGTCCACGGTGATGTAGGTCGGGTGGTCCGGCGCCTTCTCGGGATCGATGGTCCGGGAATAGACGTAATCGGGCGTTTCGATCGCCGGGTCCTCGAGCACCTTGCCTTCTGAGGAGGCGTGCAGAAGGTTCGCGTCCACCGAGAACGGCGCATCGCCGCGCTTGTCCTTGGCGATGGGGATCTGGTTCTTTTCGGCGAAATCGATAAGCGCGGTGCGCGATACCAGGTCCCATTCGCGCCACGGGGCGATCACCTTGATGTCGGGCTCCAGCGCATAATAGGACAGCTCGAAGCGCACCTGGTCGTTGCCCTTGCCGGTGGCGCCATGGGACACCGCGTCGGCTCCAACCTTGCGGGCGATCTCGATCTGCTTCTTGGCGATCAGCGGACGCGCGATCGAGGTGCCGAGGAGGTAGAGCCCCTCGTACTGGGCGTTCGCTCGGAACATCGGAAACACGTAGTCGCGTACGAATTCCTCGCGCAGGTCCTCGATGAAGATGTGCTCCGGCTTGATGCCGAGCAGCAGCGCCTTCTCGCGCGCCGGCTCCAGTTCTTCGCCCTGGCCAAGGTCCGCCGTGAATGTGACGACTTCGCAGCCGTAGGTCGTCTGCAGCCATTTCAGGATGATCGAGGTATCCAGGCCTCCCGAGTAGGCGAGGACGACGCGCTTGATGCCTTGGCTGGACATGTGAGAACTCATCAGGAAGATTTCGGCCGTGCATGGCCCCGGGAAGCCGCGCACTATAGTTACGGCGGCAGGCTGCGCAAGACGCGTTCTTGGCGCCCTGGCGACGTCAAAAAGGATTACGCATGTCCCTGTCCGCCGAGGAGATCGAACGCTACGCCCGGCACATCGTGCTGCATGGCGTGGGCGGGCCCGGCCAGCAGAAGCTCAAGCAGGCGCGCGTTCTGGTCATAGGGGCGGGCGGCCTCGGAGCGCCGCTGCTGCAATATCTCGCCGCCGCGGGCGTGGGCCAACTGGGCGTCGTCGATGACGACGTCGTGGCGCTCTCCAACCTTCAAAGGCAAGTCATCCACGGGACGCCCGATGTCGGTTTGAAGAAGATCGACAGCGCTGCCGCCGCTATCGCCCGCCTCAACCCCCATGTGGTCTTCAAGGGCCATGACACGCGCCTCACGGCGGAAAACGCCCGGGAACTCGTCGCCGACTATGACATGGTCGCGGACGGATCGGACAATTTCGAGACGCGTTACGCGGTCTCGGACGCATGCTTCCACGAAGGCAAGCCGCTGGTTACGGGCGCCGTAGGCTCGTTCGACGCCTCCCTCACGACACTCAGGCCGTTCGAGACTGCTCCGGACGGACGGCGAAACCCGACCTACAGGTGCCTGTTCCCTGAAGCGCCGCCAGCAGGCGCGGTCCCCGCCTGTTCCGAAGCAGGGGTGCTGGGCGCGCTGACCGGAGTCCTCGGCGCGCTCATGGCTCTCGAGGTGTTGCGGGCCATCTGCGGATTCGGCGAGCCCCTGGTCGGCCGCGTACTGCTGATCGACGCCATGGGGATGCGTTTCGAGACGCTCGCCTATGACTGGGATCCGTCGAATCCGCTGAACGGCGTCAGCGCGCCGCGATGACGGCGATTTCAACCTTGTATTCGGGCGCTGCAAGCTGGGCCTGAACAGTTGCGCGCGCGGGAGTGTTCCCCGCCGAGACCCATGCGTCCCACTTCCCGTTCATCTCGGCGAATGTCGAAATGTCCGTCAGCCAAATTGTGGCCGAGAGGATTTTCGTCTTGTCGGTTCCAGCCTGCGCGAGGAGCTGGTCGATGATGGCGAGCACTTCCGCAGTTTGCTCCCCGACGCTCTTGCCCTTGGTCTGGTCGGCGACCTGGCCCGCCAGGTAGACCGTGTTTCCATGTACGACGGCCTTGCTCATGCGAGGACCTGCGCCGATGCGTTCGATGTTCATTGCCAGCTCCTTGACCATGCGCGGCTCCTCCGAGCCGCGCGGGCGATGTCATAGCCGGCGCCGGCGCGAATCCGCAATTGAAGCTTCTTTGAAGCCGCGTCCGAACCCTGTGCAGAAAATGTGGATTTAAAATAGAAAATCCTTATTTTACAGGCATTTAATTTCAATAAATGACACGATTTCCACAAGTGGATAAAAACCCGGAAAAATAGCTGCTTTCGCGAGCCATGTTCCGGGCCTCTTGCGTCGCCGCCGCAAATGGGCGACGAGCTTTCAGGATCCAAAGAACATCACGGGAGATACGCATGACGAAGGACGAGGCCAAGCAATTGTTGATCGACGCCGGTCTGGTGCTCGATGAGGCGGGGATGGGCGATTTCACCCGCGGCCATGTATCGGTGCGCGTGCCCGGCGACCCGAACCATTTCTACATGAAGCCGCACAGCTTCGGCCTCGACGAGATCACCATGGAGAACATGGTCACCTGCAACCTCGAGGGCGAAAAGGTCGCCGGCGGCGGTCCGCGCCACAGCGAGGTCTACATCCATTCCGAGATCTTCAAAATGCGGCCGGATGTGAACTCGGTCATTCATGCGCATCCCACCCACGCGGTCGCCCTCTCTGCGACCGGCAAGCCCCTGCGTCCGTGGAGCCAGCCCAGCGCCGCCTTCGCCGACGGTCTGGGAAATTACACCGATACGATCGATCTCATCCGCTCCAAGGAGATGGGCGCCGGCGTCGCGCGGGCTCTCGGGAATTACAAGGCCACCTATCTGCGCAACCACGGCGTCGCAGTGGTCGGACGCTCGGTTGAGGAATGCGTGATCCTCACCCTCATGCTCGAGAACGCGTGCGAGATTCAGCTGCTTGTCGAAGCTGCCGGCGGCGGCGGCACCGAGTTCCCGATGTCCGATGTGATGAAGCTGCACGACAAGATCGAGCGTCCCGAGCAGCACAAGATCAATTTCGATTACCTCGTGCGCAAGGCCAAGCGCGCACGCGGACTGAAGTGATCTAGAGGAATCCTGCGGTGATTGCGGCCACGACGAGGTAACGGCCCGTCTTGGCTGCAATCACCACGGGGATGAAGAAGCGCAATGGTTCTCGCAGAAACCCCGCTACGATCGTGAGCGGATCGCCGATGATTGGCGCCCAGCTCATCAAGAGCGACCATCGTCCGTATCTGTGATACCAGGCCTCGGCCCGCGCCAGCCTTTTCCGGTCAATGCGCATGAATGCGGTTGAACGTTCGTTCGACAGCGCCCGGCCGAGCAGCCAGTTCACGATCGAGCCCAGGACGTTTCCGGCGCTCGCGACAGCGATCAGCGCGATCCATGACTGACCGCTTGCGGTGAGCGCTGCGGCGAGCGTCACCTCCGACGAAAACGGCACGATGGTGGCAGCCAGGAAAGCCGCGACGAACAGTCCTGCAAAAACGCTTCCGCCCATCAGTGAGGCTCAGGGGATCGAGACGATCATGTGCCCCGAGCCGGTCTGGGCCTCCGCCTCGCGATGCGCCCTCGCAAGTTCGCGCAACGGGATGACGCCGGCGATCCTGTGGATGAGCTTTCCGCCGCCCGCGGCCCTCGTCACGGCCTCGCAGGTTGACTGCGCGATGGCCGGCGCGAGCGTGTAGACGAACACCACCTGCAGGTCGAAGTTGCGCGCCCGGCGCGGGGACAGCGTGAGAACGGCCTGAGGCTTCGGGCTGGCCCCATAAACCGCCATCGAACCCCCGTCGGCGAGGACGCTTTCGTTGAATGCGATGTTGCCCGGAAGGTCGATCTCCACGATCCGGTCGACCCCTCGGCCGCCGGTCTCCGCAAGAAGCCGTTCCGCCAGGTTTGGGTCGGCGCGGTCGAGCACAACATCGGCGCCTAGCCTGCGCGCTACATCGAGCTTGGCCGCCCCGCCCGCGCTGGCGATGACCCGCGCCCCTCCCAATCTGGCGAATTGGATCGCGTAAGCGCCTACGCGCCCAGCGGCGGCCGGAACATAGACCGTCTTGCCGTCCACCGACCCGCCGCCGAAGACACATCGATGACCGGTCATGGCCGGAATGCCGAGGCAGGCGCCTTCCTCGAAGCTGACGTTGCCCGGAAGGGGCTGCACGAGCTCGACGGGCAGCGCCACGTATTCTGCAGCCGTGCCGTTGGCTCGGCCCCATTGTGCGTGGAACGTCCAGACACGGTCCCCGGCCTTGAACCTGTTGACTCCTTCGCCGATGGCCTCAATTACGCCGGCCCCGTCGGAGTGCGGAATAACGCGCGGAAACTCCATTGCAGCCTTGGTGTTTCCCCGCCTCTTGTAGTCGGATGGATTGATGCCCGACGCCTTCAGCCGTACGAGAACCTCGCCAGGACCTGGCGTCGGATCGGAAGCCTGCCCGACCTCAATGACCTCTTCCGCAGGACCGCCGCGATCGTACCAGCCGGCAAGCATATCGTTCCTCCTGTAACAGGGCTCCAATATGCACGCCCGCCATCAAATGGGAACGGCTTTGCCGCCACGGGCGCCGGTGGTAGAGCTTGCGCAACTCAGGATCAGAGTATGACGAACGCTCAAGGAGCCTCGATCGAACTTCACGGGGTAAAATTACGCCGCGGCTCCAGGCTTGTCTTCGATGGCCTGAGTCTCTCGCTTACAGAGCATCGTGTCGGACTGCTGGGCGACAATGGCGCTGGCAAAAGCTCCTTCCTGCGCCTGGTGAACGGTCTGCTGCTGCCGGACGAAGGCAATGTGCGCGTGCATGGACTCGACACCGCGACGGCGCGCCGTGAACTGCCAGGCAAGGTTGGCTTCGTCTTTCAAAATCCCGAACATCAGATTGTCTTCCCCACGGTGCTGGAGGAAATCGCGTTCGGCTTCCGCGAGCACGGATCGGGTCGTGTTGATGCAAACAGCAGGGCGCGCGATGTGCTTGTGAATTTTGGCTGCAGCGATTGGATCGACGCTGCTGTCCATGAGCTTTCGGACGGACAGAAGCAGCGCTTGTGCATTCTCGCGATCATCGCGACCGAACCCGAGATTCTCGTGATGGACGAGCCATTCGCAAGCCTCGACCTGCCGACCCGGCTTGATCTGACGGATTTCCTCATGCGCCTGCCCCAGCGCATCGTCATCGCCAGTCACGAACTGGACTTGCTCGGCATGCTGGATCGCGTGGTCTGGCTCACCGGCGGGGCGATCACCGCCGATGGCCCGCCCCATCAGATTATCGAGGCCTATCGCGATCACGTCCTGACATCGCGAAACCGCGTGGCGGCATCCGCATGATTTCGGGTCATCTCGCGCGCAGGACCTGGCTGCACGGCTTGTCCGCGCGGCTGAAATTGTTCGCGCTGGCGGCGGTCACCGTCGTCGCGTTCTGGACGGAAAATGCGCTTGTTTTGTCCTGTGGTTTCGCGCTCGTCCTCGGCTCGTACATCGCCCTTGGCAGCGAGGCGCGTGCGCGTTTGCGGCTCTTCTCGTCGATGCTGCCGGTTCTGATCATCATCACGGTCTTCCAGTATTGGAGCGTCGGTCCCGAAGCCGCGGCGATCATCGCCTTTCGCCTCGGCATGATGATCCTGCTTGCGGACATCGTGTCGATGACGACCCCCATGCTGCAAATGATGGACGCCATTCAGCCGCTGATGCGGCCATTCTCCGTCGTCGGTCTCGATCCCGCACGCCTCACGATAGCGATCGCCCTTGTTCTGCAATTCGTGCCGGCCCTGATGGAGGAATGGCGCCGCAGAAGCGAGGCGTGGCGGGCGCGTACGGGACGCCGTCCTTCGGTGCGCCTGCTTGCCCCCTTCATCGGAAGCCTGGTGACGATGGCCGACCGCGTGGCCGAATCGCTTGATGCGCGCGGCTTCGGCCGCAAGGGGAAGTGAGCCATGGATACGCGAACGCTTGTCCGGTCTTCTCTGTTCGCCGCGCTCATAGCAATTCTCGGTCTTGTGCCGCGAATTGACATACCCGTCGCGGCCGGAGTTCCGATAACCGCGCAAACGCTCGGCGTCATGCTCGCAGGGCTCATGCTGGGCGCGCGGGTAGGGTCCATTTCCGTCCTGCTTTTCCTCCTTGTCGTCGCGCTGGGCGCTCCGCTGCTCTCTGGAGGCAGGGGCGGCATCGGCGTGTTCTTCGGACCGACTGCGGGTTATCTGGTCGGCTGGGTGTTCGGAGCCGCGGCCGTTGGCGTTCTCATGCAAAAGTTGCCGATCAACGCTGTGTTCTTGCGCGCGCTTGCCGCTTGCTTGATCGGCGGCGTCTTCACGATTTATCTCTTCGGGATTCCTTACCTTGCGTTCGCCGCTCGCCTCAGCTTCGACAAGGCACTGCTGGCAGGACTGGTGTTCCTGCCAGGAGACATCCTGAAGGCTATCGCCGCGGCACTCGTTGCAAGGTCGTATTTCCCGAAACGCGCGGGCGCAAAATGATCATCGGCGGCTCGCTCGAGCATTTCGCCGCTCGCAAGCCGGACGCGCCGGCGATCATCTGCGATGATGAAATTGTTACATGGCGAGAATTGTGTTCTGGCGTGAACGCGCTCGCCATCGCGCTTGATGGACGCTGCGGCGCGGGCTCAACAGTCGCCCTGATCCTGAAGAACTCGCCGTCGATGCTGGCCCATTTTCTGGCATGTGCGCGCACGGGACGCGAAGCCGCGGTTCTGGATACCAGCTGGCCTGCAGCGCGAATACGGGATGTGCTCGTTGAACTGGCGCCTGCACTTGTCATCTCCGACAGTGCGGATGTGACCTCGGACGCTATCGTCGTCGATTCGCGAGCGCCGCTTCCTCGAGCGACAAACTCACCTCGGACCTGTGACTTCGACCCGCAAGCGCCGTTCTATGTCGGCTTCACGTCGGGATCGACCGGGCAGCCGAAGGGCTATCGCAGGAACCACAATTCCTGGCTCAGAAGTTTCGAGGGAGACCAGATCGAGTTCGGGATGACCGAGCACGACATCGTCCTTGCGCCAGGATCGATGACGCACTCGCTGTTTCTCTACGCCGCAATTCATGGGCTGCATATCGGAGCGACGGTGCTCATTGCACGCGGGTTCCATCCGGCTGGCGCTTTGCGCATGGCCGCAAGACACCGCGCGACGATTGCCTACGCTGCGCCCACGCAATGGCGCCTGATGATCGATGCGGCCACAACACCCCTGCCGGATCTGCGATGGGTGCTGTCGTCGGGAGCCAAATGGTTTGCAGGTGCTGGAGAGGGCATTCTGCGCCTTGCCGCAAATGCGCGTTTTGCCGAGTTCTACGGCGCGTCGGAATTGAGCTTTGTTTCGGTCCGCAAATCCGGCGAAGGCTGTCCAGAAACGTCGGTTGGACGTCCGTTTGCGAACGTGAAGATCTCCATTCGGGATGAGCGCGGCGCCAGTCTTGGCGCGGGTGAGACTGGACGTGTGTTCGTCGAGAGCCCGTATCTCTTCTCGGGCTACGCGGTCGGCTCCGATTCCATCGTCGCCTGCGGCGACGCACTCAGCGTCGGTGACCTGGGATATCTCAATTCATCTGGCTTCCTGCACCTTCTTGGCAGGGCGGACCGCATGATCGTGACATCCGGAAAGAATGTTTTTCCCGAAGAAATCGAGCGCGCGCTCGAATCGCTGCCCGGCGTCAGGAGCGCTGCGGTGTTCGGTGATGCCGATCCGGTTCGCGGACAGAAGATCGTCGCGCTTGTCCTCTTCGAAGCGGGCGTCGCAATTGACAAGGCCGGGCTCGTGAAACGACTGCGGGAGAGGCTGCCCGCATATTTCATCCCACGTGAGTTTGTGGTCCCATCGCAATGGCGCTGGACGCACTCCGGCAAGACCGACTTTACGTCGATGCGTTCCCTTCTCGACGTGGGCGCCTGGGAAGAACTGCGATGAACGAGGCATTCATAATAGCCGCCAGACGAACGCCTGTTGCGCCGCGCAATGGCGCATTCCGCCTGATGGGGCTGGCAGATCTCGCTGCGCCTGTTGTCCGCGCGCTCATGGTCGACGCGTGCATTGCGGCCGGCGAGATCAATGAAGTCATCATGGGAAACGCCCTTTATGGCGGGGGAAATCCGGCCCGCCTCGCCGCCCTCGCCGCAGGCCTGCCGGCAGCGGTTCCAGCATCGACGCTGGACACCCAATGCTGCTCCGGACTCGACGCCATTCTTCTGGCTGCGAGCAGGATCCGTGCTGGGGAAGCAAGCGCCATCATTGCGGGCGGAGCCGAGAGCTACAGCCGGTCTCCGGTGCGCGCGCATCGTCCTCTTCACGAGGGCGAAGAACCTGTGATTTACGAGCGGCCCGCGTTTTCGCCATGGGCGGATCGCGACCCCGACCTGATCGAAGCCGCTGCCGCACTGGCCCGTGAGCGCGGGCTCATGCGGGCTGAACAGGAAGCTTTCGCCGTTCAAAGTCACACGAAAGGAACCATCAATGAGTGCTCAGGCGAAATCGTTGTAACAAACGCCTTGTCACGAGATGCGTTTTGCCGCGCGCTCACGCCTGGTCTGTGCGCGCGTTTGCCCATCATCGCTGGCGATGATGCACACGGCCTGACGGCGAGCACGATCGCGGTCGAGGCGGACGCAGCTGCGTTTGTGCTGGTGGTCTCGGGCGATTTGTTGTCGCGACTTGGAAGCCCGTATGCGCTCCGCATTCACGCCGGACGCCGTACCGGAATGGACCCAGCGAAGCCTGTGACTGGCGCGCAGACTGCAGCGCGGCGCCTCCTCAAAGAAACGCAAGCTCGACCCCAGGTGGTCGAATTGATGGAGGCTTTCGCGGCGCAGGCGATCGCCGCGATCACTGATCTTGGGCTCGATCTTGCCAACGTCAATCGTGGCGGAGGCGCATTGTCGCGCGGCCACCCGATCGGCGCATCGGGCGCCATTCTCGCAGTCCGTCTGTTCAGCGAGCTGCGGCGTGAAAGCTCCGGCGCCGCAGGGCTTGCCGCGATCGCGGCGGCGGGCGGACTTGGCTCCGCCGCGCTCTTCGAACGCGCCTAGCTCGGAATGTCTTCAAACGTCGAGGTTGGCGACGCTGAGGGCGTTTTCCTGGATGAACTCGCGCCTCGGCTCGACGATGTCGCCCATCAGTTTCACGAAAAGATCATCCGTGTCGCTGACGTCCTTGATCTTCACCTGCAGCAGCGAGCGCACGTTCCGATCGAGCGTCGTCTCCCAGAGCTGGTCCGGGTTCATCTCCCCCAGTCCCTTGTAACGCTGGATCTGGGATATGCCCTTCTGGCCTGCCGCCATGACCGTATCGAGCAAGTGACCGGAACCGGCGACGCCCGTTTCATCGGACCGCTTGATGAATGTCGCCGGTTTTGCAAAAACGTCGCGCATGGATGCTGCATGCTCGTCGAGTTTGCGGGCCTCGGCCGACGCAAGCAGGCCTTGGTCCAGAACATGCGCCTGTTTTACGCCGCGCACGGTCCGCGAGAATACGTAGCCGCCGTTCTCGACGCGGCCCTCCCACCCCCGTTCGGTCTCTTCGGACAGCAGATCGAGCCGCCCTACGACGTCGTCTGCGAGGCGCGCAGCCGCTTCCTCGCCCAGAACCGAGATCGGTTTCAGACCTCCGGCCAGCGCGGTCTGCTCCACGCTGGTCCTGTCGTAGCGTGAATGCAGCTGCTGCATGACCTGGCGGATGATGCGAGCTTCCTCGACGATCACGCGCAGGTCTCCCGCGGATCGAATCTCGCCGTCGTGCAGGCGCAGGAATGCGCCGTCGAGGCCGTTCTCGATCAGGTAATCTTCCTTCGCGCGCTCGTCCTTGAGGTATTGCTCTGACTGGCCGCGCTTCACTTTGTAGAGCGGTGGTTGGGCGATGTAGAGATGGCCGCGCTCGATGAGCTCGGGCATCTGCCGGAAGAAGAACGTCAGCAGCAGCGTGCGAATGTGGGAGCCGTCCACGTCGGCGTCCGTCATGATGATGATCTTGTGGTAGCGCAGCTTGTCGGGGTTGAAGTCGTCGCGCCCGATGCCTGCGCCAAGCGCGGTGATCAGAGTTCCGATTTCCTGCGACGACAGCATTTTGTCGAAGCGCGCGCGCTCGACGTTCAGGATCTTGCCTCGCAGGGGCAGAACAGCCTGATATTCGCGATTGCGGCCCTGCTTCGCCGAGCCGCCGGCCGAGTCGCCCTCGACGATGAAGAGTTCCGCCTTGGCGGGATCGCGCTCCTGGCAATCGGCGAGCTTGCCGGGCAGGTTCGCGACGTCGAGCGCGCCCTTCCGGCGCGTCAGTTCGCGCGCCTTGCGAGCGGCTTCACGCGCGTGAGCCGCTTCCACCACCTTGCCGACGATGTTGCGCGCTTCCTGGGGGTGCTCCTCGAACCATTGTCCGAGCATCTCGCCAACGAGATTCTCGACCACCGGCCGCACCTCGGAGGAGACGAGCTTGTCCTTCGTCTGCGAGGAAAACTTCGGGTCGGGAACTTTGACCGAAAGAACGCACGTCAATCCCTCCCGGCAATCATCGCCAGACAGATCGACCTTCTCCTTGCGTGCGATGCCCGACGTTTCGGCGTAGGATGTGACCTGACGGGTGAGAGCCGACCGAAAGCCAGCCAGATGGGTTCCGCCGTCGCGCTGGGGAATGTTGTTGGTGAACGCCAGCACGTTCTCATGGTAGCTGTCGTTCCACCAGAGCGCGACTTCGACAGTTATTCTCTCTCGCTCGCCGCCGATCAGGATCGGCGCGGTCATGAGCGGATGTTTCGTTCGGTCGAGGTAACGGACGAACGCTTCGAGCCCGCCTTCGTAGAAGAGATCCTCGGACTTTACTTCCGCGTGCCGCGCGTCCGTCAGGATGATGTGAACGCCGGAATTCAGAAACGCGAGTTCGCGCAATCTGTGCTCGATGGTGCCATAATCGAACTCGATCATCGTGAACGTTTCGGGAGATGGAAGGAAGGTGACTTCCGTTCCTCGCTTGGGGGCGCCGTCCACGAGAGGCGCGGGGCCGACAATCACGAGCGGCGAGACGGCGTTGCCGTGTGCGAACTCGATGAAATGCTCCTTGCCATCGCGCCAGATGCGCAGGGCCAGCTTCGTGGACAGGGCGTTCACCACGGACACGCCCACGCCATGCAACCCGCCGGACACCTTGTAGGAATTCTGGTCGAACTTACCGCCGGCGTGCAGCTGGGTCATGATGACCTCGGCCGCCGAGACGCCCTCTTCGTGATGGATGTCGGTGGGGATGCCGCGCCCGTTGTCGGTGACGGTGCAGGAGCCATCCGCGTTGAGCGTAACCGTCACGAGCGTGGCGTGCCCCGCGAGCGCTTCGTCGATCGCGTTGTCGACCACCTCGTAGACCATGTGGTGGAGGCCCGAACCGTCGTCCGTGTCGCCGATGTACATGCCGGGCCGCTTGCGGACGGCGTCGAGGCCCCGCAGGACCTTGATCGAGTCGGCGCCATAGACGGACGGATCGTTCGTTTCCGGGGTCGATTCCTGGGGCGAAACAGCGGGTTCGGCCATGAAGCAAAAAACTCTCGAATGAGGCGAAAACGAACGGAGCGTTCGGGGTCGATTCGTGGCCCGCAATGTACCCTGAAAAGCCGGCTGCATGCACGGAAAACGGCGGCCGGGGCCGCCACACCGAGCCGCTGGGCAGAGGTCAGTGAGCGCACGCCTGATATTGTTGTTTTATATGGGTTCTCCGCGTCCCAATTGTAAGCCTTCGGGGGCGGTTCACCCAGCCGCGAGAGCCGCGAGGAAAGCCTCGCCGTAAAGCGTCAGTTTGCGTTGCCCCACGCCGTGGACTTCGCCAAACTCCGCCAGCGTCGCCGGGCGCCGGTCCGCCATTTCGAGAAGCGTCTTGTCGGGAAAGATCATGAACGCGGGAACCCCTTCCTCGCGCGCAAGCTCGCGCCGGAGCGTTTTAAGCTTGGCAAGGATCTCCGCGTCGGCGTCATCGACGTCCACCGTGCGGGCGGCGCGGTCTCGCTCGCGACGGCGTGTCCGCTCGGCCGGGCTCCGCAAGCGGAGCTTTTCGCGCCCGAGCAGGATCGCCTCGCCCTTCTCCGTTAGCCTGAAGCCGCCGTGTTCCTCGCTTGCCGCGTCAAGCGCCTCGCACGCGAAGAGCTGGCGGTAGATGGCGCTCCATGCCTGCTTGCTACGGTCCTTCCCAACGCCGAACGTCTTGAGGTTGTCATGGCCGTTCCGCCGCATAGGCTCAGTGGCCTCGCCCACGAGGAGGCTGGCCAGGTAGCCCGCCCCGAACCTTTGGCCAGTGCGGGCGACGGCGGACAGCGCCTTCTGGGCGTCGATCGTCCCGTCGTAGAGAGCCACCTGCCCACGGCAAACGTCGCAGCGTCCACACGGCGGAGCTTCCTCTTCGAAATAGGCGAGCAATATCTGGCGGCGGCATCGCGCCGCTTCGCAAAGCGCCGTGAGCGCGCCCAGACGACGGTGCTCCACTTTGCGGCGCTGCTCGTCGATGTTCTTTTCATCGATCTGCCTTCGACGCAGCGCGATATCTTCCACGCCGTACAGAGTCAGCGTCTCGGCCGGCAGCCCGTCGCGGCCCGCGCGGCCGATTTCCTGGTAATAGGCCTCGACGCTGCCCGGCATGTCAGCGTGGACGACAAAGCGCACGTCGGGCTTGTTGACGCCCATTCCGAAGGCGACGGTGGCCAGCGCGATCACACCGTCCTCGCGCAGGAAGCGGTCCTGATTGCGATTGCGCGTGCCCAGATCCATCCCTGCGTGATAGGCGACCGTCTGGTGCCCCAGACCGGCGAGATAGTCCGCGAGCGCCTCCGTCTTTTTGCGCGACGCGCAATAGACTATGCCGCTCGCTCCCCGGCGCTTCGCAACAAAATCCGCCAGCTGGCGGCGCGGCTGATCCTTCGGCTCGAAACGCAAATCGAGGTTCGGTCGGTCGAAGGAATGCACGAAAATCTGTGGGGATGACGGAAACAGCCGTTCGACGATGTCGGCTCGTGTCGCGCGATCGGCGGTCGCCGTGAAGGCGATAGCCTGTGGGCGGCCCAGCGCATCTATCGCCCGGCGAATCTCGCGATATTCAGGCCTGAAATCATGGCCCCATTCAGACACGCAATGGGCTTCGTCGACAGCGACCCGCCTGACGCCGCGTCGTTCCAGCGCGGACGTCAGCCCGTCCATCGCGAGGCGCTCGGGAGAAACGAAAAGAAGGCGCAGTTCGCCCGAACGGATCAGCCGCCATGCGATGTCCGCTTCTTCAGCGGTGTTGTTGGAATTAAGTGTCGCCGCGGCGACGCCCACAGCGCGCATCTGCTGGGCCTGGTCGCGCATCAGCGCAATCAGCGGCGAAACCACCAGCGTCAACCCGCCCTCGAGCAACGCAGGCAATTGATAGCACATGCTCTTGCCGCTGCCGGTCGGCATCACCGCAAGAACGGGCCCGCCATCCAGAATGGCGCCGATCACCTCCGCCTGTCCGGGACGGAAGTCATCATATCCGAAGACTGATTTGAGAAGGTCGCGCGCGCTGGACAGATTCCGCATCGAATCAGGAATAGCATTTGGCGCCAGCCGCTGTCCCTTCAGGCGGTGACGATTCGCCCCGGCGAGACCATGAGAATCTCCGCTCGTCCTGCAATCTCCGCGAAGGACTGCGGGTCTGCGCCCGTCATCCAGACCTGCCCGCCGATGTCCTCCAGTCGCTCGAACAGAGACGCGCGCCGGCGTGGATCGAAATGAGCGGAGATTTCATCCAGCAAAATCAGGGGCGCAATGCCGCTCATGGCCTTGACGAGCGATGCGTGCGCGAGCGTGAGGCCGACTAACAGGGCTTTCTGTTCCCCTGTCGAGCACTGGCCAGCGATCGACCGTTTGGGACCATGGCGCACGACGAGGTCTGACACCTGCGGCCCAAACAATGTGCGCCCTGCTGCAGCGTCCCTTCCCCGGGACTCTCGCAGCGTCCGCCGGAAGATGTCTTCGGCTTCCAATGCTGTCGTGCTGGCCACGAGGCGGTCGATTTCTCCCTCCATGGCGATTTCCGCCCACGGGAAGGGTGACGCGTCATCGCGTGTCGCGAGGATGAGGGCCTGAAGCCGCTCCAGCGTCTCCCTTCGCGCAAACGCCACGGCTACGCCGACGTCCGCTATCTCGCGCTCGGCCGCACTGAGCCAGGCCTGGTCGCTCGAGCGATCCTCGAGCAAGCGATTGCGGTTGCGCAGCGCCCGCTCGAGCGCAGCGACGCGCGCTGCATGCTCGGCATCGACTGCAAGCACCATGCGGTCCACGAACCGGCGCCGGTCGCCCGGCGCGCCGGTGAACAGGCCGTCCATCGCCGGCGTCAGCCAGCAAATGCGCACGTATTCGGCAAAGAGGCGCGCTGAGCTTGCGGGGGCGCGGTTGACGCGCAGCTTGCGGGCATGCGGGCCGTCACCGGGGTCGTGGCCGACGCCCAGTTGCACTGCGCCGTTCGCGCTCTTGAGTTCGGCGGAAATGGCGAACCCGCCGCTCCCGCCAGAGCGCGCCATTTCGGAAATATCTGCGCGGCGCAGCCCACGTCCCGGCGACAGCAGCGAAAGCGCTTCGAGGACGTTGGTTTTACCCGCGCCATTTTCGCCGACGAGAGCGACGAGCGCAGCCCCGCCCAAGGTCAGATCAAGCCGAGGATAGGACCGGAAATCCGAAAGGATCAGGCGGCGGACGGAGAGCTCAGGAGAGCGTCCTGTATCCGTTACTGCAACTGACATGAGCGACCTGTCGCACAAAATCAGATCGTCGGAAAGGACAATCCCGTGATGGGTCCCTGACGCTAAATCCCCAGCTGACGAGCTGATCTCGCTTCGCTTCGTCAGACCCGCATCGGCATGAGGACGTAAAGGGCGGACGATCCCTCCCGGTCCTGCACCAGCGTCGGCGAACCCGGGTCCGCGAGCTTGAAGAGCGCGGTGTCGCTGTCGAGCTGAGATGTGATGTCGAGCAGATACTTCGCATTGAAGCCGATATCGAGCGGTCCCGAATCGTAATCGACCTCGAGCTCCTCGATGGCCGATCCCGAGTCGGGATTCGTCACAGAGAGCGTCAGCTTTCCGTCCGACAGCGCGAGTTTGACTGCCCGCCCCCGTTCGGAAGAGATCGTGGACACACGATCGACCGCGCGGGCGAACGCTTCGCGTTCGACGACGAGCCGCTTGTCATTGCCGCTCGGGATGACGCGGCCGTAATCGGGGAAGGTGCCGTCGATGAGTTTCGACGTCAGCACGACATCGCCGAAGGTGAAGCGCGCCTTCGTCGTCGACATTTCGATTGTCACGTCCGCAGACGCGTCTTCGATCAGCTTCTGCACTTCCGCCACGGCCTTGCGCGGAACGATGACGCCCGGCATTCCGGCGGCGCCGGCGGGCGAAGCGATCTCGACCCGCGCGAGCCGGTGGCCATCGGTCGCCACGGCCCGCAACATGGTGTGACCCTCGACGTCGACGGTGTGAACGAAGATGCCGTTGAGATAATAGCGCGTCTCCTCGGTGGAGATCGCAAATTGTGTCTTGTCGATGAGCTTCTTGAGTTCGCCGGCCGCAAGCGTGAACTTGTGCGTCAGGTCGCCCGCAGCCATGTCCGGGAAATCGGTGTCCGGAAGCGACTGCAGGGTGAACCGGGACCGTCCCGACCGCAGGAGAAGCTGGCCCGCGTCGCCGGAGGCTTCGAGCGAAACCTGGGCGCCTTCCGGCAGCTTGCGCACGATGTCGTAGAGGGTGTGGGCGGGCAGGGTGGTCGCGCCCGGCTGCGCCACGTCTGCGGCGACGCTCTCGGTGATCTCGAGATCGAGGTCGGTGGCCTTGAGGACGAGAGCCGCGCCATTCGCCTGCAGCAGCACGTTCGAGAGAATTGGTATCGTGTTGCGTCGCTCGACCACGCGGTGAACGTGGCCCAGGGATTTCAGAAGCGCCGCTCTTTCAAGAGTGACTTTCATCGGTTCGATCCAACTTTTCCTGTACGCCCTCAAAGGCCCACTTCAAAAGAGGCGAACTGTGGCAAGACGCGAAGAATCATGCAAGGGACCGGCCGGAATTGGCAGGCCTCCTCCCCAGCTTTTGGAGCAAAAATTGCGCCTCGAGCGCGTGGTCGCAGATAACCGGCCCTTAATCTCATAGTCCTAGGATCGGCTCCCGCCTGTTGCGAGCAGCGATCCAGGCGCGATCGAGAGTGGCGTCGAGGGTTAGAATGGGTCGGACAAGGAAGCCGGAGGCTCTTCGCGCCCGTCCCGAGGATCGCGTCGGCGCCCGAGGCAAGGACTTGCACGGCCGCGGACGCACGAAAAGCCGCGGCTTTCTCGCCCGCCTTCTGCTCGGCCGGGGCGCCTCAAAGAAGGGCCGGTCCGAGCGCCGCAAACGCAGGGGAGGCGGCCTGTTCTATTGGTCCTTCGTCCTGTCGATCTGGGCCGGCATCGGGCTCGTCGGATTGGTCGCCTGGCATGCGGCTCAGCTCCCTCCGATCGATCAGCTGTCCGTGCCCAAGCGGCCCCCCAACATCGCCATCCTCGCCGCGGACGGATCGTTGCTGGCCAATCGCGGCGACACCGGCGGCCCCGCCGTCCACATCCGGGAATTGCCGCCCTACCTGCCGAAGGCGTTCATCGCCATCGAGGATCGTCGATTCCACGAGCACTGGGGAATCGACATGGTCGGCATAGCCAGGGCCCTGTCCCGCAACCTGACCGGGGGCTCTGTCCAGGGCGGCTCCACGATCACACAGCAGCTCGCAAAGAACCTGTTCCTCACCCAGGAGCGGACAATGTCCCGCAAGATCCAGGAGGCGATCCTCGCCATCTGGCTTGAGCAGCGCTTCAGCAAGGAGCAGATCCTCGAACTCTACATGAACCGCGTGTACTTCGGCTCGGGAGCCTATGGCGTCGAGGCGGCGTCCCAGCGCTATTTCGGACGCAGCGCGCGCAACATCAGTCTGGCCGAAAGCGCCGTGCTGGCGGGGCTCATGGTGGCGCCCTCCCGGCTGGCGCCCAACCGCAACCCCCGCGGCGCCGCCGAGCGCGCCACCCTTGTGATCGCGGCGATGGCGCGCGAGGGATTCATCAGCGACGGGATGGCGAAGGTCGCCCTGAGCAGCCCGGCAGAATCCGTGCGTCATGGGGGCGCAGGGTCGGTGAATTATGTCGCCGACTACGTCATGGACCAGCTCGATGAAACCATCGGCGCCATCGACAACGACGTCGTCGTCCGCACCACGGTCATTCCCCCGCTCCAGGCCGCTGCGGAACGCGCGCTTTCCGAAGAGCTCGATCGAAGCGGCGTAAGGATGGGCGTTTCGCAGGGCGCACTGATCGCCCTGTCGCCATCGGGAGAGATTCGCGCCCTCGTGGGAGGACGCAATTACGCTGAGAGCCAGTTCAATCGCGCCGTCTCCGCGCGACGGCAACCGGGCTCTGCGTTCAAGCCCTTCGTTTATTTGACCGCACTTGAGCGAGGCCTCACGCCCTCCGACACCAGGGAGGACGCGCCGTTGAACGTCCGCGGGTGGCGGCCTGAAAACTCCAACCGCGAATTTCAGGGGACCGTGACGCTGACTCGCGCCCTGGCCCAGTCGCTCAACACCGTGTCCGTCCGGCTCGCGCTGGAAGCGGGCCCGAAGAAGGTGGCCGCCACGGCGCAGCGCCTTGGCGTTCAGTCCCAGCTTCAGGCGAACGCCTCGATCGCGCTGGGGACGTCGGAGGTGACGCCGCTGGAGCTGGTCGCCGCCTACGCGCCCTTCGCCAACGGCGGGCTTCGCGTGCAGCCCCATGTGATCGTGCGGATCGAGACAGCGACCGGGAAACTGCTCTACCAGCGCAAGGGAAGCAGTTTCGGCCGGGTCATCGATCCGGTCCACGTGGGCATGATGAACGCGATGCTGCAGGAGACGCTTGTGACCGGGACCGGGCGCAGGGCGGAGCTGAAAGGATGGCAGGCGGCCGGCAAGACGGGCACGAGCCAGGATTACCGAGACGGATGGTTCGTCGGCTACACGAGCCAGATCGTCGCCGGCGTCTGGCTCGGCAACGATGATTCTTCTCCAACCAAGCGGATGTCCGGCGGAAATCTACCCGCTGACATCTGGGCCCGGTTCATGCGCGAGGGTCTTAGAGGGACCGCGGAAACGCCGCTGCCCGGCGTTGCGGACTGGCGCTCTCCGGCGACTGCTTCCGGCGCGACAGCGTCCGTGCGCACTCCACCCCCCGCCGGTCAGCCTTTGCAGATCGGGGGCGCCGGCTCCATGACCTCGTCCACTCCCACGCCTGCCCGCCGATCCAACGACCTTCTTCCGCCCGCTAACGTCGGCGCTGCGAGTGGTGGCCAGCAGCCATCACGTGAACGCGGCCTGCTGGAGCGTTTGCTGGGCGGATAGCCGAACGCCCGGCGAGGTTCGCCGGGCGTTGAATGAGGGAGCCGAGGTCTCGCTGTTCAGTGCAGGCTGACGGTCAGCAATTCATTTTCCCAGGCGTTGGCGATCGCCGCGTCCCGTGAATCCGTCAGCACGATGGGCGTTCCGTCCGCGCCCAGCAGGGCGAAGAGTTTGAGCCCCGGCTGGATGGCGCCGATCTGCGGGAAAAGCCGCGCCGCCTCCTCCGACTGGATGGGCTTGATGTAGGCGATTGTCCCGTCGCCCAGATGCGCCAGCTGCTCGGCGGTCAGGGCCGTCTTTTGGTCCTTAAGCTGTTCGATCATTTGACCGTCTCCTTCTTGCGTCTCCTTGGGAGCCCGCTGTTGGCGCGCGCATTCAGCCGCGCGCAGTGATGTTGATCTTCTGGATCACCCGTTCGGGTTCGGGACGCGCCAGATCCACGCAGAGGAGCCCGTTGACGAGTTCCGCGCCTTGAACCTGCATGCCTTCTGCAAGCAGGAAAGACCTCTGGAACTGCCGGGCGGCGATTCCCCGATGGAGGAAGACGCGTTCCTTGTCGTCCTGCTGCCGGCCCCGGATGATCAGCTGACGCTCCTCGAGCGTGATATCCAGCTGATCCTGGGTAAACCCCGCGACTGCAAGGGTTATTCTGAGCCGTTCCGGCGCGCTGTCCGACCTTGGCAGGCGCTCGATGTTGTAGGGCGGATAGCCGTCCGAGGCGCTGCGGGACACGCGGCCCAGCGCCCGCTCGACATCGTCAAACCCAAGCAGGAAAGGCGAATTCAGAACTCGGTACACGTGACATCTGCGAAGCCCTCGTGAGGCGCCTCGATACAGGGCCCCAAAGGCGCCCTGACGGCGGTAACCGCTTTCCGAATATGGCGATCCGGCGGCGGCGTTCAAGAGCAAACGCCCGTCGCGTCCAGCCCTCGCCCATCCAGGATTTGCGGGGGCTTCGGATCGTGTCATGCTCGACGCTCTTCAGGAGGCTCCAATGGCCATGTACGGTCGCCGGTTCATGCTCCAAGTCGTGCTCGCCGTTCTCGTCGGGGCGGGGATAGCGCGTCCAGTCTGGGGCAAGGGGGGACCCGTCGAGGTCGACGTCGAGCTCGTTCTGGCGGTTGACGTGTCCTACTCCATGGACCCCGAAGAACAGCGGCTGCAGCGGGAAGGCTACATCAGCGCCATCACGTCGCCCGAGTTCCTGCGCGCGATCAGGTCGGGCGCCTATGGCAAGATCGCCATCGTTTACATGCAATGGGCGTCGGTGACGGATCAGGACGTGCTGCTGCCCTGGACGGTGATCGACGGCCCGGAGAGCGCGCGCGCAGTCGCGGACCGGCTTGCCGAAGCGCCCTACCGCCGGGCGCGGCGCACATCGATTTCCGGGGCAATCGACGAAGCGATGCGGCTGTTCGAGAACAACGGCTTCAACGGTATGCGCCGCGTCATCGACGTGTCGGGCGATGGAACCAACAATTCGGGCCGCTCGGTGAGGGAGGCGCGTGACGACGCGCTGCGCCAGGGCGTCACTATCAATGGCCTGCCTCTATTGCTGCGGCCTTCCTCATGGGGATTTAATGACATCGCCAATCTGGACGAGTATTACGAGGACTGCGTAATCGGCGGCGTCGGCGCGTTTTCCATTCCGATCCGCGCGCGCGAACAATTCTTGGAGGCGACACGGACGAAGCTCGTGCAGGAAGTCGCAGCCCTGCCCCCCGTCCGCATCGAGCCGCCTCGCAGCAATCTCATTCCGGCGCAGCGCCGGGAGCCGCGCGTGGATTGCATGGTCGGAGAATCGCTCTGGCGGGAGCGCTGGGGCAATTGATCGGATGAATTTCTTCCACCTTTTTCGAACTGCCGCGCTGGCGTTTGCCCTTGGCGCGGCGCAGCCCGCGTATGCGCAGAGCGTCGAAGCGTCGTCTCCCATTGTGGCCGGATTCGCTCGCGCGCTGCCTGCGCTCGGTCGCAGCGCGATGGTCGCTACGCAGGAGGCGAAGGCCTCGCGCATCGGCCTCGACGTGCTCAAGGGCGGCGGCAACGCCGTCGATGCGGCTGTCGCCGTCGGCTTTGCCCTCGCGGTGACTTTGCCGCGCGCCGGCAATCTGGGAGGCGGCGGCTTCATGCTGATCCGCCTCGCGGAGAGCAACAAGACGATCGCGATCGACTACCGTGAGACCGCGCCTGAGGACACGCCCCGGAACGTCTTTCTGGACGGCGAAGGCAAGTTCGTGCCGGAACGCTCCCAGTCGACAGGCCTGGGCGTGGGAACGCCCGGAACCGTCGCCGGGCTGGCCCTGGCGCATGCGAAGTATGGCTCGGGACGCTATTCGCTGGCCGAACTCCTCGCCCCGGCGATCGCGCTGGCCCGCGACGGGGTGATTGTCGACGATGACCTGGCGGATTCGCTGCCGCAGGCGGAGCGGCGGCTCGGCAGGTGGCCGTCCACGCGCGCAATATTCTTCAACGCGGATGGAAAGCCCCTTGGGCGCGGCGAGCGGCTCGTGCAGGCCGATCTCGCGCGCACGCTGGAGGTGATTGCCCAGCAGGGCCCGGACGCGTTCTATCGCGGGCGCACCGCCGAACGCATCATCTCGGCGGTGCGCGAAGCGGGCGGCAGGATGACGCTCGACGACATGCATTCGTACCGTGCCGTGGAGCGGGAGCCCTTGCGCGGCGCCTTCCGCGGCCGCGAGATTCTTGCGATGCCGCCGCCCTCGTCCGGCGGCGTTCACGTCATCCAGCTCCTCAATATCCTGGAGGCGTTTCCGCTGCAGCAGATGGGCGCCAATTCCGCGGCGACGATTCACGTCATGGCTGAAGCCATGAAGCTCGCCTACGCCGACCGGGCCGAACATCTCGGCGATCCGGACTTTGCCCGGGTGCCCGTGAGCGGACTTGTGTCCAAGGCGTATGCGGCGAAGCTGCGCTCGCAAATATCTCAGGATCGCGCGCGGCCGAGCGACGACATACGGGCGGGCGACCCGTTCGCCTTCGAAAGCGACCAGACGACGCATTATTCGATTGTCGACGCGCGCGGCAATGCTGTCGCCAACACATACACGCTGAACTTTTCCTATGGGCTGGGCCTCGTCGCCGACGGAACGGGCGTTCTCCTGAACAACGAGCTCGATGACTTCGCGGCGCGGCGCAATGTTTTCAACGCCTATGGAATGCTGGGCGGCGACGCCAATGCTCCTGGCCCGCGAAAGCGTCCGTTATCGTCGATGAGCCCCACGATCGTCCTCAACAACGGCGAGGTCGAACTGGTCACCGGTTCGCCGGGGGGCTCGCGCATCATCACCATCGTCCTGCAGACGATCCTTGATATCGTCGAGCACGGGATGAATCCGGCGGAAGCCGCTTCGTCGCCTCGCGTCCATCATCAATGGCAGCCGGACGAACTGCGCGTCGAGCGTGGCATTTCCATCGACACGATCAGGTTGCTGGAAGGCAAGGGGCACAGGGTGCGCGTCCAGCCCACGATCGGCTCGGTGCAGACGATACTGCGCTCTGGCGGATGGCTGATGGGCGCCAGCGATCCGCGCCAGCGCGGCGGCGCGGCGCTCGGATACTGACGGTCAGTTCCAGGCTGCGCCTCGTCGGGGCGCCGTAACGCCCAGATGCCTGGCGACGCTCGCGCCGATATCTGCGAACGTGCTCCTCCTGCCAATGTCTCTCACCGGCCCGCCGCGCTCATAGGCGAGGACAGGCACGTTCTCGCGCGTGTGGTCAGTGCCCGGCCATGTCGGATCGTTGCCATGGTCGGCGGTGACGATGCAGAGGTCGCCTTCCTGCAGAAGGTCGAGGAACGATCCGATCAGAGGATCGAGGCGCTCGATGCCCGCGGCGTATCCCGCCACGTCGCGACGGTGCCCGAAGTCGGTGTCGAGGTCGACGAAATTGGCGAACAACAGGCCCCCGTCGGCGAGCCGCGGAACAGCGGAAAACATTTTCCCGAAGAGATCGATGTCGTTTGCGCCCTTGATTTCCTCTCCGGTGCTTCGATGGCCGAAGATGTCGCCGCACTTGCCAAGGGTGACGATGTGCCTGCCAGCCTCGTCGAGGCGATCGAGAATATTGCCCTGCGGCGGGGGCATCGAGAAATCCTTCCGGTTCGGCGTGCGCTTGAAGCCTGACTCGGCGTTTCCAAGAAACGGACGCGCGATCACGCGTCCAACGTTCAGCAGGTCCGCGAAGCGTCTCGTCGTCTTGCAAACGTCGTAGAGACGTTGAAGACCGAACGCCTCTTCATGCGCTGCGATCTGAATGACCGAATCGACCGACGTGTAGATTATCGGCTTTCCGGTCCGCACATGCTCATCCCCAAGCCTCTCGATGATCTCGATGCCTGCGGAATGACATTGCCCGATAATCCCCGGGATGCCTGTCGCCTCGATGATGTTCGAGACAAGCGATTCAGGAAATGCGGGTATTTGCCGTGCGAACACGCCGAAGGAGCCCTCGAGCGGCGCTCCCGCCATTTCCCAGTGCCCTGACGGCGTATCCTTTCCGCGCGACACTTCGCACGCATAGCCGGCGCAGGCGCCAGGCCGCATCGCGCCTCCCAGCCCCGGAAGCGTCCTGCCCGTCGACATCGCCGCCGCCAGTCCCAGCCCGAGCGAGTCGAGCGCTGGCGCCCGCAGGGGGCCTTTGCGCGCCTGCGTGTCGGCGGCGCCATTTGCGCAGGCGACGGCGACATGGCCGAGCGTATCGGCGCCCTCGTCCCCGAACTCGGCGGCGTCGGGCGCTCCCCCGCACCCCAGCGAATCGATGACGATGATGAACGCGCGCGGCATCTACTGCTTGATCACTGCCGAGTCGGCCGCTTCGATGTGGAACGCCGCGGCGAAAAGCGCTCGCGTGTAGTCGGATTTCGGGTTGGCGAACACCTCGCGCGCGATGCCCTGTTCCACGACCTTGCCATGACGCATGACGATCAGCTCTGATGCAAGGGCGCGAACGACCTTCAGGTCGTGACTGATGAACATGAAGGCGAGCTTGCGCCGCTGCTGCAGGTCGCGAAGGAGATCGACAATCTGCGCCTGCACGGACATGTCGAGGGCGGATGTGGGCTCGTCCAGCACGATGAACCGTGGCTCGAGCGCCATGGCGCGCGCGATTGCAATACGTTGGCGCTGGCCGCCCGAGAACTCGTGCGGGTACCGGTCCATGCTGGCAGGGTCCAGCCCCGTGTCCGCAAGCGCGCGCGCGACGATCTCTCGCCGCTCGAGGTAGGGGATGGACGGGTTTTGCACCGTGATTCCTTCCGCGACGATGTCGGCCACGGACATGCGCGGCGACAACGAGCCATACGGATCCTGAAACACGATCTGCATGTCGCGGCGAAGCGGCCTCATCTCGTTCGAGGAGAAGCGCTCGATGTTCTGTCCCAGGAACAGGATCGGACCTTCCGAGCGGATCAGGCGGAGCATCGCCAGTCCCAGCGTCGTCTTGCCCGATCCGGACTCCCCGACGACGCCGACGGTCTGTCCTTCGCGAACCTTGATCGAGACGCCGTCGACGGCCTTGATGTGTCCGATCGTGCGGCGGAGGAAGCCTCTCTTGATCGGAAACCAGACTTTCACGTCGTCGGCTTGCGCGATGACCGGCGCGGCGCCGTCGAACGCTGGCGCGATGCCCTTGGGTTCGGCGGCGAGAAGCATCTGGGTGTAGGGATGCTGCGGCGCATCGAAAACCTGCGACACGGGACCCGCCTCGACGATGCGCCCCTTCTGCATGACGCACACGTCGTCGGCGATCTTCCGCACGATGCCAAGATCGTGGGTGATGAACAGCATCGCCATGCCCAGCCGCTGCTGGAGCTCCTTCAGCAACTTGAGAATTTGCGCCTGGACGGTGACGTCAAGGGCCGTGGTCGGCTCGTCGGCGATGAAAAGTTCGGGCCGATTGGCGAGCGCCATGGCGATCATCACGCGCTGCCGCTGGCCGCCCGATAGCTGGTGCGGATATGAGCCCAGTCTCGTCTCCGGCTCGGGAATTCCGACTTCCGTGAGAAGTTCGATGATGCGCTTGCGGATGTTGTCGGCGCCGCGCGCGCCATGGAGTTCGAGAATTTCGCCGATCTGCTGCGAAATCGTGTGCAGCGGATTGAGCGACGTCATCGGCTCCTGGAAGACCATCGTGATCTTGTTGCCGCGCACCGACCGCAGCTTGGCGTCGTCAGCCTTCAGCATGTCGTCGCCGTCGAAAAAAACCTCGCCCGTCGGGTAGGTGGCCGATGTCGAACCAAGCAAGCGCACGACGGACAGGGCGGTGATGGACTTGCCCGAGCCCGATTCGCCGACCAGCGCCAGCGTCCGGCCCCGGTCCAGCGAAAAGGACACGCCCTCGACGGCCGTCGTCGTCTTGCCCCCCTGATGGAAGGCGATGGACAGGTTCTTGACGCTGAGAAGTGGGGAGTCCGTGTTCATCGAGCCCGCTCAAGCGAATGTCTTGCGCGGGTCGAACGCATCGCGCACGGCCTCGCCGACGAAAACGAGCAGCGACAGCATCGCGGCGATTACGAAGAAGCCGGTCAGTCCCAGCCACGGCGCCTGAAGGTGCGACTTGCCCTGCAGGAGCAATTCGCCCAGCGAGGGAGAACCGGGCGGCAGGCCGAAACCCAGGAAGTCGAGCGACGTGAGGGTGGTGATCGAAGCGTTCAGCACGAAGGGCAGGAACGTCAGGGTCGCGACCATCGCGTTGGGCAAAAGGTGCCGGTACATGATCTTCGCGTTCGACAATCCCAGCGCGCGCGCCGCGTTCACGTATTCGAAATTGCGCGCGCGCAGGAATTCGGCGCGCACGACGTGAACGAGCGAGACCCATGAGAATAGTAGCAGGATGCCCAGCAGGATGAAGAAGCTTGGAGTGATGATCGATGAGACGATGATGAGCAGATAAAGATGCGGAAGAGACGACCAGATTTCGATGAACCGCTGGAAGATGAGATCTGTCCAGCCGCCGAAATAGCCCTGCACCGCGCCCGCGAATATCCCGACGATCGAGGACAGGCCCGCAAGGATCAGCCCGAAGAGAACCGAGATCCTGAAGCCATAGATCAGTCGCGCGAGGACGTCGCGCCCCTGGTCGTCGGTGCCCAGCCAGTTCCATTCGATGTCGCGGCAGGTGCCGTTTTCGATCCCGCGCTTGGCCGCGATCGGCGCGCAATGGGAGTCTGCGAGCATCCATGTCGGCGCTGAAGGCGCGGGCGTCGGCAGTTCGTAGTTGTGGGTGCGGTAGGAGAAACGCACTGGCGGCCAGATCATCCACCCGTTCGCCTCGATCTCGCGGGCGATGACCTGATCGCGGTAATCGGTCTCGGCCAGGAAGCCGCCGAATTTTTCTTCCGGATAGTTGGTAAAGACCGGCGTCAGCAATTCGCCCTTGTAGGAGACGAGCAGCGGCCGGTCGTTGGCGAGGAATTCCGCGCCGAGAGACAGGACGAAGAGGACGAGGAATATCCAGAACGAATAATAGCCTCGCCTGTTCGCGCGGAAATTCGACAACCTCCGCTGGTTCATGGGCGAAAGGCGCAACCAGCCGCCATCCGGGACTGGCGGCGCAAGCGTCGCCTGCGGAAGCGGGGCTGGCGCGGGCTCTCTGGCCAAAACCTCGCTCAATCAGACCTCCCGCGTTTCGAAATCGATCCTTGGATCGATCCACGTGTAGGTGAGGTCGGAAAGCAGGTTCACCACAAGGCCAAGCAGGGAGAAGATGTAGAGGTTTGCGAAGACCACGGGATAATCGCGATTGACGATCGACTCGAATGACAGGAGCCCGAGGCCGTCGAGGCTGAAGATGTTCTCGATCAGCAGCGAGCCCGTGAAGAAGGCGCTGATGAACGCTCCGGGAAAACCGGCGATCACGATCAGCATGGCGTTGCGGAACACGTGGCCGTAGAGCACCTGGCGTTCGGTCAGGCCTTTCATGCGCGCGGTCTGCACGTATTGCTTGCGGATCTCGTCGAGGAACGAATTCTTCGTGAGGAACGTCGACGTGGCGAAGGCCCCGATCGTCATGGCGATCACCGGCAGAGCGATGTGCCAGAAATAGTCGACGATTTTCGCGCCCAGCGACAGTTCGCTCCAATTGTCCGACGTCAGTCCGCGCAACGGGAAGATCTGCCAGAATGAGCCGCCCGCGAAGAGGACGACGAGAAGAACGGCGAACAGGAAGCTGGGAATGGCGTAGCCGACGATGACGACCGCCGACGTCCAGGTGTCGAACGGCGTCCCGTCGTTGACGGCCTTGCGAATGCCGAGCGGTATCGAGATCGCATACGACAGCAGCGTCATCCACAATCCCAGAGAGATCGAGACCGGCAGCTTCTCCTTGATGAGGTCGATGACGGGCGTGTCACGGTAGAAGCTCTTGCCGAAGTCGAACACCACGTAATCGGCCAGCATCTTCGCGAAGCGTTCATGCGCGGGCTTGTCGAAGCCGAACTGCTGGTTGAGTTCGTCGATCAGCTTCTGGTCGAGGCCTTGCGCTCCCCGGTAGCCGGTGTCCGCCGCCGCCATCTGGGCTGACCCGATGTCGCCGGCGCCGCCGCTGAAACGGGAGGTGGCGCCCGCGTCCATGCCTTGCAACTGCGCCATGATTCGCTCGACCGGGCCGCCGGGGGCGAACTGGATGATGGCGAACGAGATCAGCAGGATGCCGAAAATCGTCGGAATCATCAGCAGGATGCGACGTGAAATGTAAGCGAGCATCTAGGCTGCGTGTCCTCACCCGGGAGCTACAGGGCCCTCAGGATTCAAGAGTACCCGATCTTTCGGGCTTTGTCGGCGTCCCACCACCAAAGGCCCGGCGCGCCGTTGCCGTACCTGGGCGTTGTATCGGGCCGGCCGAAGACGTCCCAGTGCGCGATCAGGGCGCGATCCTTGTACCACATCGGTATCCAGTAACGGCCCGCGCGCAGAAGGCGGTCGAGGACGCGCGCGGCGACGTTGAGCTCCTCGCGGGTTTTGGCGCGGGCGATCTTCTCCACGATGGCGTCGATGGCCGGCGAGGAGATGCCGCCCAGGTTGCGCGAGCCGGGCGTCTTCGCCGCCTGCGATGTGTAGATGTTCCTCAGGCCTTCGCCGGGCGTCAGCGAGCCGCCCAGCGCCATCGTGATGACGTCGAAGTCGAAGTTGTCGATCCGCCGCTTGTATTGCGCGGCGTCGACCTGACGAAACTGCAACTCGATTCCCAGCCGCCGGAGATTTGCCTGGAACGGCTCCGTGTGTGGCCGCAGCGCGCCCTGCGAATCGAGAAACTCGATGTCGAAGAGAGAGCCATCGGGGAGCCGCAGCCGCGCCCCGTCGCGCTTGCAGCCTGCCGCAATCAGCAAATCGTTCGCGCGCCGCAGCAGCGCCCGGTCGGACCCGGAGCCGTCGCTCACCGGCGGAACCCACGGCTCTGCCGAAAACTTCCTCGGGAACCTGGCCGCGGAACGGCTCGAGCAGCGCGAGCTCTTCCGGCCCGGGCTTGCCCTGCGCCTTCATGTCCGAGTTCTCGAAATAGGACGTCAGCCGGCTGTAGGCGGAGTACATGATGTTCCGATTGGTCCACTCGAAGTCGAAGGCGTGGTTGAGCGCCTCGCGAATGCGCGGGTCCGAAAACTTCGAGCGGCGCGTATTGTATATCCACCCCTGCGTGCCGACGGCTCCCCCGACGGCAGTTCGACGCGCTGCACGCGCCCGTCGCGCACCGCCGGAAAATCGTAACCCGTGGCCCAGAAGCGCGCTGTGAACTCCTCCTGGAAGTTCATTTGGCCCGACTTGAACGCCTCGAACGCGATCTGCCGTTCGCGGAAATAATCGTACCTGATGCGGTCGAAATTGTTCTGGCCGATGTTCACCGGCAGATTGGCGGCCCAATAGTCTGGAACGCGCTCGAATTCGATGTAGCGGCCCTGCTCGAAGCGGGACACCTTGTACGGGCCCGATCCGAGCGGCGCTTCCAGCATGGTCGATTCGAAGTCGCGCCCCTTCCACCAGGCTTGCGAGAAGATCGGCAAGCCGGCGATCAGAAGATGGATGTCGCGGCCCCGGTTGGGCTCGAAGCGAACCAGCAGCACATGCTCGCTCTCGGCCTCCGCGCCGGCGAAGTCGCGCAGCAGAGACCTGTAGATCGGATGGCCCTTCTCCTTGAGGATATTCATCGAGAACGCGCAATCATTGGCGCGCAGCGGCGAGCCGTCGTGGAAGCGCGCCTCGGGTCTCAGCATGAAACGATAGGCAAGCTTGTCGGCGGAGATGCGGACCGACTTCGCCACAAGTCCATACATCGAGTTCGGTTCGTCGGCCGAACCGGCCATGAGCGAATCGAAGGTCGCGTCCATGCCCGCCGCGCCATCGCCTCTGAACGAAAAGATGTGCAGCGTGTCGAAAGTCTCGAAATTCTGGTTTCCCGACGTGTTCTTGATTTGCAGGCGGAGCACGCCGCCCTTCGGCGCTTGCGGGTTCACATAAGGGTAGTGCTTGAAGTCCGGCGGCAGAGCGAGGTCGCCGAACGTCGAAAGCCCATGGATCTCGGGCTCTTCGGCAAACGCGAAGCTGGGGCACGCAAGTCCCGCTGCGCTTGCAGCCGCGAGCTTCAGGGCATTTCGACGCGTGATGGCCATGGCGGCGCTTCTCCGAAGCAGGTCCTGACGATTCGCCGCGAATTATGTCGCTTTTTGGCTCACTAGCCAGTCACGTGCGCTTGGAAAGCAGAAAGCCGGCCATGGGCCGGCTTTCGAAGCTCGAATCTGAAGGGTCGCGATCAGGGCGCCGGCGGCGCGGGCGCCTTGGGCGAAATCGACTTCAGATACATGATGATGTCGCCCCGCCGGTTGTCGTTCTTGTCGCCGGCGTAGGCCATCTTCGTGTTGCTCGCGTAACCCTTCGGGTTGAGGATGAACGCGTTGACGTGGTCGTAGTCCCACACCTTGTCGGTCTTGGCGCGTTCGACGAGGGACGAGGAATACGAGAAGCCGGCCACGCTGGCGATCGGGCGTCCCAGGACGCCGCCGAGCGTCGGGCCGATCTTGGAGGGGGCGCCCTCCTCGAAGGCGTGGCAGGTGCCGCAGGCCTGCTTGGCGGCGGCGGCGCCGCGGCCAGCGTCCGCATTGGCGAGAATCTGAGCCACAGGAACGGTCTGGGCGGCCGCCGGAGCCGCGGCGCTCGCCGTGCTGGCGGCCTCCGGAAGGGCGTAGCCGGCGGTCTTTGGCTTGGGCGCGTGGTAGATCACGCTGGAGAACATGCCGAGGAACATCACGAACAGGAGAGTGCCGAGAACGGCCCCTGCAATCTTGTTAAACTCGTAGGAATCAATCATGTCCTTCAAGGCTCCGCCCTGGTCCCCGACCCATCGCCGCGTGTGTCCTGCGCAAGTCGTCGTGGCGCCCCGGGGCGCGGCAAGTCGGCGCGGCAGGTCGGCGCGTCAAGTCGCCGCGTTGGATACAGGGATTGCGCCCCGCTTGGCAACACGTAATAACCGCCCGCTCATTGCTACCTTTTGCCGCCTTCGGCCCTGCAACGCGGAACGCTCCTCGTGAACCCACTGGTCCTTGTTCCCGCCCGGATGGCGTCTACCCGGCTGCCGCTCAAGCCCCTCGCGGACATCCATGGAGCGCCGATGATCGTCCATGTCTGGCGGCGCGCCTGCGAGGCGGACGTGGGCGAGGTGGTCGTCGCGGCCGATTCCCCGGAGATCGTCGCCGCGGTGACGAGCGCGGGCGGGCGGGCCGTCCTCACTGACCCGGCCCACGCGTCCGGTTCGGATCGCATCTTCGAAGCGCTTGCGCTGGTGGACCCGGAAGGACGCCACGACGTCATCGTGAACGTGCAGGGCGATCTGCCCACCATCGACCGGAAGACCGTCCGCGCTGCGCTGCCGCCGCTCGCCGACCCCGCGGTCGACATCTCGACCCTGGCCGCAATCATCTCCCGGGAGGAAGAGCGCGACGACCCCAACGTCGTGAAGGTCGTCGGCAGCGAGGTCGCGGCCGGGCGGATGCGTGCTCTCTATTTCACGCGTGCGACCGCCCCCTGGGGCGATGGGCAGCTGTTCCACCATATCGGACTTTATGCCTATCGGCGGGAGGCCCTGACGCGGTTCGTCGGTTTGCCGCCCTCGCCGCTCGAGCGTCGCGAGCGCCTGGAGCAATTGCGCGCTCTGGAGGCTGGCATGCGGATCGATGTCGTGACGGTGGACGCCGTGCCGCTGGGGGTCGACACGCCCCATGACCTTGAGCGGGCGCGCGAAGCGCTGGCCCCTCCGGCCGCGAGAGGGTAAGCGTTCGGCCAGCCGCAAGGTTGGCGGCAAGTGGAGCGAGACTATGGCCAGTTCGGCAGGCAAGCGGACCATCGCCTATCAGGGCGAGGCCGGCGCAAATTCTCACATTGCCTGCCGGGAGGTGTATCCCGACTGGGAGCCGCTCGCCTGCGCCACGTTCGAGGACGCTTTCGCCGCCATCACCGAAGGGGCGGCCGACCTCGGCATGATCCCGATCGAAAACTCGATCGCCGGCCGGGTGGCCGACATTCACCATTTCCTGCCCGGGTCCGGGCTTCACATCATCGGCGAATTCTTTCTCCCCATCCATTTCCAGCTCATGGCGATCAAGGGCGCCTCGCTGGCGACGATAAAGTCCGTCTACAGCCACATTCATGCGCTGGGGCAGTGCCGCAAGATCGTTCGCCAGCTCGGGCTGACGCCGGTCACCGCCGGCGACACCGCGGGCGCTGCGCGTGAGGTTTCCCAATGGGGCGACCCGACGAAGGCGGCGTTCGCGCCCGCGCTGGCGGCGGAAATCTACGGGCTCGACATCCTCATGAGCGACGTCGAGGACGAAAAGCACAACACGACGCGGTTCATCGTCCTGTCGCGCGGCTCCGACTGGGCGCAGCCCGCATCGGGACCGACGATCACCACGTTCGTCTTTCGCGTCCGCAACGTCCCGGCCGCTCTTTACAAGGCGCTCGGCGGCTTCGCCACGAACGGCGTCAACATGACGAAGCTCGAGAGCTACATGGTGGAAGGCGAATTCTCCGCCACGATGTTCCTCGCCGATGTCGAGGGTCATCCCAGCGATCCGCCGCTGGCGCGCGCACTGGAGGAGCTGGAGTTCTTCTCGCGTGAATTGCGGATTCTCGGCGTCTATCCGGCCCACGAATTCCGCCGCACGCTGGCCGTCGAGCCGCTCGAGACCCCCGGTTCCTAGAACTGGGGCGTCTCGCGCCGCATCCAGGCGCGAAGCAGATGGGACGCGATCGCCGCGCGATTGGGGGCGAGGCATCCACCGGGATGCGTGCCCGGCGAACATGGATTCGACCTCGCCGCGCGAGAACCAGCGGCAATCCTCCAGTTCCGTTCGGTCGATCTCGATTGTCCTGGTGAGCGCTTGCGCGATGCACCCGATCATGATCGATGACGGAAACGGCCACGGCTGCGAGGCGTGATAGGCGACCGCGCCGATCTCGATGGCGGATTCTTCGAGAATCTCGCGCCGCACCGCGGTTTCTATCGTTTCTCCAGGCTCCAGAAAGCCCGCCAGCGCCGAATACATCCCCTTGTTGAAGCGGGGCTGCCGGCCCAGCAGGCATTCTTCGCCGCGCACCGCGAGCATGATCACGACGGGGTCGGTGCGAGGGAAGTGCTGCGATCCGCAGGCCTGGCAATCGCGTCTGTAGCCGGCGGCCGCAACCTCCGTACGCCCGCCGCACATGCTGCAGAAGCGATGGCGCGCGTGCCAGTAGAGCAGGCTTTTCGCCTGCCCGAGCGCGCCGATCTGATGGGCTGGCAGCGCGCCTTCCATCGTGATCGCCCGAAGATCCTGAAGCAGCACGTCTGGACGCGCCGAAATCACCAGCTGCCGCGTGTCTATGAATGCGCCCTCGTCGGCGACCTCGCGCGCCAGGATGGCTCCGTCATCCAGCAGGGCGGCGAAATAGGCGCGTTCGCCGTCGCGTCCGAGCAGCACATTGTCGCGCACGCGGCCCAGACTTCTGACCTCATCGAGCGTGAACAGCGGCTCCGGTCCGCCGTCCTGCGGTTTCAGGGCAGGCCTGTCCCGGCCGATGACGAACCACCTGGTCTCGGGGTCGGCCATCAGCTCGGCGATGAAGGCGGGATCGTCGCGCCTTGCCGACAGGCGATCGAGGGCGTTGATCGCGTAGCCGGTCAGGGAGGATGGTTCGGGGCGTTTGTCTGGCATCAGGAAAGAATAGGCTCCGGAGCGGTGCGCGCGCCACAGCCGATTGGGGGCATCCGGGAAATCCTGTGGGCGGCGCTTGCGAAAGCGGCGGGCTGCTGCCAAATAGGGTTGGGAGGTTGGCGGCGGACGTTCCACTCGCCAACCGGGTCAGGTCCGGAAGGAAGCAGCCCTAACGAGAATGGGCGGGTCATCGTCCAGCCTCCCACCTGATCAGACCCGGCCCCCCGCCATCCGGGCTCCGGAAGCCCTGTTTTTCCCGAGGGATGCCGCCGGGACTTCGAAAAATTCTCGGGTTGATGTTTCTCGGATGATCGGATGAACGAAGGGCGCGAGCAGGATGCCAGCCGGCCGGACCCCGAACAGGGCGGCTTCGACCTCGGCGCTGCCCCCGAGCCGCGCACTGCGGCGTACCGGGTCCTCGCCCGCAAATATCGGCCCTCGACATTCGACGACCTGATCGGTCAGGACGCGATGGTGCGCACCTTGCGCAACGCCTTCGACCTGAACCGCATCCACCAGGCGTACATCCTCACAGGCGTTCGCGGCGTCGGCAAGACGACCACGGCCCGCATTCTCGCGCGCGCCTTCAATTACGAACTGCCCGCGAGCGGCGACCGTCCCGCGATCACGCGTCCCACCATCGACATGCCGGAGCCGGGCGTGCATTGCCCGGCCATCATCGAATCGCGCCATGTCGACGTCATCGAGATGGACGCCGCCTCGAACACTGGCATCGACGACGTCCGCGAGATCATCGAAAGCGCTCGTTACAAGCCGGTGATGGCCCGCTACAAGGTGTTCATCATCGACGAAGTGCACATGCTCTCGAAGGCCGCGTTCAATGGCCTTCTCAAGACGCTCGAAGAGCCGCCCGAGCATGTGAAGTTCCTCTTCGCGACGACCGAGATCGAGAAGGTTCCGGTCACCGTCCGCTCGCGCTGCCAGCGTTTCGACCTGCGCCGCATCGACGCCGATCTGATGATCTCGCACCTGTCCTCGATCTGCGATCGCGAAGGCGTCCGGATCAGCGACAAGGCGCTGGCGCTGATCGCGCGCGCGGCGGAAGGCTCCGTGCGCGACGCGTTGTCGCTCATGGATCAGGCCATTGCTCATGGCTCCGCCGAGCATGAGGACGCGATATCCGAAGCCGTCGTGCGCGAGATGCTCGGCGTCGCAGACCGCTCGCGCGTCATCGACCTGTTCGAGGCGATCATGCGCGGCGACGTGTCGACGGCGCTCGCTCATATGAAGGAACAGTATGACCAGGGCGCCGATCCCGGGCTCGTGCTCTCCGACCTAGCCGAATTCATTCATTTCGTGACGCTGCTGAAGATCGCGCCCGAAACGCGGCTCGACGCGTCGATCACGCAGGAGGAGGCGGCGCGGGGCCGCAAGGCCGCGGCGGCTCTGGGAACCGCGACGCTCACCCGCGCGTGGCAGATCATCACCAAGGGAATCGCGGAATTGCGCGATTCGCCGAGGCCGCTCGCATCGGCGGACATGGTGCTCGTCCGGCTCGCCTACGCGTCCGACCTGCCGTTTCCCGATGAAGTGATCCGCAGGCTTTCCAACGGCGGAGCCGGGGCGGCGCGTTCGCCATCCATGGCGTCCCCGCCATCGTCGGGTGGCGGCGGCTCCACTTCCGCACTGCGGGTGCAGTCTGCCCCTGAGCCGGCCTCACGGGTCGCCGAGCCGCAGGCGCGCATGAGCCCGTCCAGCGCGCCGCGCGTCCAGCTGGCGCGCTTCGAAGATCTCGTGATGCTTGCGCAGGCCAATCGTGACATCCAGCTCAAGATCGCGCTCGAACGCGATGTGAGGCTTGTGCGTTTCGAGAGGGGCGCGATCGAGTTCGCGCTTGCCCCGGGCGGGTCGCCGCAGCTGGCCGCGCATCTCACGCGGCGTCTGCAGGAATGGACGGGCGAGCGCTGGATCGTCGCGATTTCGTCGGCCCCGGGAGCGCCCACGCTGCGCGAACAGACCGACGCGCGGGATCGTGAGCGCGCTACGGGCGTCAGGGCCGATCCGCTGGTGCGCAGCGTCCTTGAGCAATTCCCCGGCGCCGAGATCGTGGCGGTGCGTTCTCTGGCCCCCGAGGCTGAGGTCATCGAGACGGGCGTCGGCTATGCGGGCGATGAGGTCGCCTACGTCGACCAGGTCGAGGACGATGAAGATCTCTGACGCGATTTCCGAGGACTGAAATGAAAGACATCATGGGATTGATGAAGCAGGCTCAGGCCATGCAGGCGCGCATGCAGGAAGCCCAGGCCGAGATGGAGCGCATCGAGGTCGAAGGCCAATCCGGCGGCGGCATGGTTCGCGTCACGTTGACCGTGAAGGGCGCCCTGAAGGGCGTAGCGATCGACGCTTCGCTCATGACGCCCGGAGAGGGTGAAATCCTCGAAGACCTCATCATTGCGGCCCACGAGGACGCGCGGAAGAAGGCCGAGCAGGTCATGGAGGAGAAGATGAAGTCGATCACGGCTGGTCTCCCCCTTCCGCCCGGCATGAAGCTGCCGTTCTGAAGCGGCTGATACGACAGGACCTGTACAATCCATGGCGGAGCGCGTAGCGGGACCCGAGATCGAACGGCTGATCCAGTTGCTCGCCCGGTTGCCGGGCCTTGGTCCCCGTTCGGCCAGACGGGCGGCGCTGCACCTGATCCGCAAGCGTGACGAATTGCTCGGGCCCATGGCGGACGCCATGCAGGTCGTGCGCGAGCGGATCATGGTGTGTTCCTCGTGCGGGAACGTGGACACGAGCGATCCCTGCACGATTTGCCGGGATCCCCGCCGCGACCCCTCGATCATCGTCGTGGTCGAGACCGTCGCCGACCTTTGGGCGCTGGAGCGCGCGGGCGCGACCAATGCGCGGTATCATGTGCTTGGCGGCACGCTTTCGCCGCTGGACGGGGTCGGCCCGGCGGACCTGAACATGACCGCTCTCACCGCCCGGCTCGCCGGCGGCGACGTCATGGAGGTCGTTTTGGCGGTCAACGCCACGGTCGATGGCCAGACGACGGCTCATTACGTGACCGACCTGATTTCCCATTTCGGCGTGCGCGTCAGCCGCCTCGCTCACGGCGTCCCGGTCGGAGGTGAACTCGATTACCTCGACGAAGGTACGCTGACGGCCGCCCTTCGCCAGCGGACGCCTTTCTGATAGACTTCACTGGTCGAGTAGCCAACTCAGCGTGCGGAACGCGTAAGGTCGATGCGGGTTGAGAATTGGCTTGTCGCTGCGGGCCCAGGCTCAACTTTTCCCCGGAAGGCTGGTCATTGTTCCGGGCCGGGCTTAAGTAGGGGGCAGTTGCGAATTTATCGCAGCCATCCGCCGCAGTTATATGCACTGCACAATTTTGCTTGCTGCAATGCAAAAAATCAGGCATGCTCGAATTATATCGAAGGAAGGCCTACGCTATGAAGCGCGCTGAGAAAAAGCGGGCAGTCGATCCCAAGACGCTCCCCCCAATTCGCATCAAGAAGTGCCCGCCGACGATCGAAGAAGCGATCGCCGCCGCCCAGGGCCTTGCCGACGATGTCGACGCCCAGGTGGAAATCGCCGCCGGCTTCATGGGCGTGAGCGCCGACGAGGTGCGGCCGATGGTGCTGCAGGCCTTTGAGGAAGCCAAGTCCGTCGAGACGCTGGTGGTGGCCGACCGCCGGGGCGCCGAGCGCGCCGTCATCGTCGAGCGCGCCCGCACGCGCAGCCCCGTGGTCGTGGAACGCGCGCGCCCGGCCGTTGTGGTCGAGCGGACACGTCCGCGCATCCAGCTTTCCCCCGCGTGCGCACCTTCGATCTGACGCGCCGGCCGGCCGGCTGACGTCGCTGCGGCGGCGGATCGCAGTCGATTGATTATCAAGGTCCGTCTGGCTATGTCAGGCGGACCTTTCCGTATGGCTCGTCGAATCCGCCCATGTCTTTGCGCCCCATCATCACGCTCCCCGATACAAGGCTTCGCCTTGCGTCCGCGCCCGTCGCCGGAGTGGACAACGACATCCGCGGCCTGCTCGACGACATGCTGGAGACGATGTACGAGGCGCCCGGGATCGGGCTTGCGGCGATACAGGTCGGCGTCGCAAAGCGCGTTGTCGTCATCGATGTGGCCAAGCGCCAGGGCGAGGAGGAGGAAGAGGTCAAGGACCCCATCTTCCTCGTCAATCCCGAGATCGTGCAGGCGTCCGCCGAGATGTCCGTCTACGAGGAAGGCTGTCTTTCCATTCCTGATTATTACGCCGAGGTCGAGAGGCCCGCGAAGGTGCGCGTGCGCTTTCTGGACCGGAGCGGCGCGATGCAGGAAATCGACGCCGACGGCATTCTCGCAACGTGCCTGCAGCATGAGATCGACCATCTCAACGGGGTTCTGTTCATCGACCACCTGTCCCGCCTCAAGCGCGAGCGCGTCATCAAGCAATTCGAGAAGGAAGCGCGGCGTCTCGGCTGACGGCGCCTCGGTTGGACCCCTGATCCGGGAGTTTGGGAAGACATGGCCCTGCGCATCGTCTTCATGGGTACGCCTGCGTTCTCCGTCCCCACACTGGCTGCGCTGATCGACGCCGGTCATGACATCGCCGCCTGCTACACGCGCGCGCCAAAACCCGCGGGGCGCCGCGGCCTGACGCTGACGAAATCCCCCGTGCACGAATTGGCCGACGAGCGGGGGATACCCGTCGTCACGCCGCGCACGCTCAGGGACGAAGCCGAGATCGCCCGCTTCCGCGAGCATGGCGCCGACGTGGCTGTCGTCGTCGCCTACGGGCTCATCCTGCCAAGACCTGTGCTCGATGCGCCGCGGCATGGCTGCCTGAACCTGCACGCCTCACTCCTGCCGCGCTGGCGCGGCGCGGCCCCGATTCAGCGCGCCATCATGGCCGGCGATCGTGAAACCGGCGTCATGGTGATGCGCATGGAAGAGGGGCTCGATACGGGCCCAGTGGCCATGACGCATCGCACGCCCATCGACCCCGATGTCACCGCCGGCGAATTGCACGACGCGCTCAGCATCGCAGGATCGGAGCTTGCCGTGCGTGCGCTCGCGGCACTGGAACGCGGCGAACTTGCGTTCACCGCCCAGCCGCCCGAGGGCGTCCTCTACGCGCACAAGATCGACAAGTCGGAAAGCCGCATCGACTGGTCGAAGTCCGCAGCCGACGTTCACAACATGATCCGGGGGCTCTCGCCATTCCCCGGCGCATGGTTCGAAGCCGATTTCGGACGGGGCCCCGAGCGCGTGAAGGCGTTGCGCTCGACGCTCGCCGAAGGATCGGGCGCGCCAGGGCGGGTTCTCGACGGCGATGTGATCGTCGCCTGCGGCGAGGGCGCTGTCCGGTTGCTGAAGGTGCAGCGCGCGGGTGGAAAGCCTATCAGCGCGCGCGGAGTTTGTGCGCGGCGTCGCGCGACATGCCGGCGTTCATGGCCTGAAAAAGAAAGGGCAGGCCTGCGCCCGCCCCATCGTGGCTGACCGGAGCTGACTTCAGGCCCCGAGCTTGATCGTCATCTCGTCGAAGAGCTCTTCGGGTTTGTAGAGCTTCTTCACGACCTTCTGCTCGTAGGCGTACCGCGCGATCAGCTCGAGCGACTTGCGGCAGTTCTCGAAGCCGAAGGGCAATTGATCGATCACGCCGGGCTTGGGCAATCCGCCCTTCGCCTTGCTTTCGGCCAGCACGCGATAGATCTCGCGCACGACGTCCGGCCGCTCCTTCGGCAGATCGCGATGGACGGCGAACATGTGGTTGATGTGACCGCAACCATACTTCTCGCCCCACTTGCGACCGGCCTCGTCCGGATTCTCGATGACCGTGCGCATGTCCGGGTGGGCGAGCAAATCGGCGGCGGGGATCACCGCGTCCGCTTCGCCCGCGATCGCAATGTCGTTAAGCGTGCGCTCATCCTTGGGCGCGCGCTCCACCAGTTCCGGCGGGTCGGTGTATTCCGCCAGATGCGGATCGTCCCAGCAGAGCCATTTCAGCTTGCTGAGGTTGACGCCGTATTCATCCTGCAGGATGCCGCGCACCCACACGCCTGTGGTTTGCGTATACGAGCGCACGGCGACGCGCCTGCCTTCCAGCGTCTTCGGGTCCATCGGCGACCGCTCCTTGCGGCAGACGAAGAACTGATGCTGGAAGCGGCCGACCATGGTCGCCGGGATGAGCACCAGCGGCTTGCCGTAATCGAGCGCCTGCATGAAGGTGACGACGGCGAGTTCGCCCGCGTCGAACTTGCCTTCGCGCACCATCGGCTTGAAGCCCTGGTTCGCCGTCTTCGGGCCGCAGAAGTCGAACTGGACGAGGTCTGAACCGACCTCGCCCTGCTTGAGCGCATTCGAGAGCTGCGAATCCGCCAGATTCGTCCGCAGCGTCACAGGACCGGTCGCGGGGAATGTCGCCATGCCTCGTTGGTCCCCTCAGCGTCCGGCGAGTTGAAGGCCTGCTTCCAGCGCCTTGAAGGTGCGCTCGGGGGCGGGCATCAGGAACCGGTAGCCTTCGTCGAGCACGCGCTGGACGTTCTTCGAGTCGACATGGGGATGGCCGACGACGACGTTGCACGCCTTCGCGATCTTCACGATCTCGGCCATGTGCTTGAGGACTTCCGGGTGCTCGTACTGGCGGGCGTACCCGAGCTCCTGCGACAGGTCGCCTTCGCCGATCAGGATCGCGCCGATGCCCTTCACCTTGGTGAGCATCTCTTCCAGATTGTGGATGCCCTCGAGATCCTCGATCATCAGCATGCAGAAGATCTCGCCCTCGGGATTGAGCGGCCACACGTCTGCGCGCTTGTAGTATTCCTGCTGCGACAGGCCCCAGTAGCGCACGGCGCCGTGCGGACCGTCGCCACGCTGACCGAAGGGCTCGTGCAGCGGGTTGTTCTTCATGGTCGGATAGCGGCAGCAGGAAACGGCGTTGTAGGCCTGCTCGGCGGTGCTCACATGCGGCCACACGATGCCGTAGGCGCCAAGGTCCAGCGCCTGCTTGGAAAAGTGCTGGTTCATTTCCGCGCCGTTCGGCGGAATGCGCACGATGGGCGTGACGGCGGGCGCGAGGCTTCCGCCCTTCACGATCTCGTTGCGGTTGAGCAGATATTGCAGCGCGTGACGCACATTCGTCCCGTCCCAGACGTTGTGTTCGGTTTCAAACACGACGCCGTCGTACTTCGTGCCCTGCATGGCGATGGCCGCTTCGGCGGTCGCGGGGGAGAAGGCGGCGAAAGCGGGCTTGCCCGCTTCGAGGGCGCGGATCACGCCGTTCAGTCTGTCAGCCATGGTTTCCTCTTGTCAGGCGATTGTCCCCGAACCCTTGATGCGGTCGCGCGGGACAGAGAGTGGCGGTGTTGCAAGGCGATCCCGGATCGCCATGAGGCGTCCGGGATGCGTTGTGCTTGCTATGTCGTCTCAGATCAGGCCGCGCTTCTTGAGCTGGCCGTCGAGACGCGCGTAGACCTTGCGCGCGTTCATCTCGAAGATCTTCTTCTTGTCTTCGGCGCTGACCGCGAGCTGGTCGATGTAGCGCTTGGTGTCGTCGTACTCGAAGCCGGTCTCCGGATCGATGCCCTGCACCGCGCCGATCATCTCGGAGGCGAAGAGGATGTTGTCGACGGGGATCACCTGCGCGAGCAGGTTGATGCCGGGCTGATGATAGACGCAGGTGTCGAAGTAGACGTTCTTGAGCAGGTGCTCCGTCAGCAGCGGCTTCTTGAGCATCTGCGCGAGGCCGCGATAGCGGCCCCAGTGGAACGGCACCGCGCCGCCGCCATGCGGGATGATGAACTTCAGCGTCGGGAAATCCTTGAACAGATTGCCCTGGATCAACTGCATGAAGGCGGTCGTGTCGCCGTTGATGTAGTGCGCGCCGGTGGCGTGGAAGCACGGGTTGCAGGAGCTCGATACGTGGATCATGGCCGGAACGTCGAGTTCCACCATCTTCTCGTAGAGCGGATACCACCACTTGTCGGTCAGCGGCGGCTCCTTCCACCATCCGCCCGACGGGTCGGGATTGAGGTTCACGCCGACGAAGCCGAGTTCGTTGACGGTGCGCTCCAGCTCGGGAATGCAGTTCTTCGGATTGACGCCGGGCGATTGCGGAAGCTGGGCGACGCCGATGAAGTTCTTCGGGAACAGTTCGCGAGACGCGATAGATCAGGTCGTTGCAGACGCGCGACCAGTCTTCGCTCGTCTTCTGGTCGCCGACGTGATGGGCCATGCCGGCCGCGCGCGGCGAGAAGATCGTCACGTCGCTGCCGCGGTCCTGCTGGATGCGAAGCTGGCCTTTCTCGATCGTTTCGCGCAGCTGGTCGTCGGTGATCTGCGGAGCCGGGGAGGGCAGGGTCCGGTTGCCGTCCGCAATCCCGGCGAGCTGGCGGTCGCGCCAGCTTTCAAGCGCCGGCGGGGCGGTCGTGTAATGGCCGTGACAATCGATGATCATTTCTCTTGAACCTTCATGGATTCAGTTGGTTATCCTCCGGCGTCCAGCGTCTGCGCGGAAGTTTTTGTTCTCTTGACGCAGCGGTCTGGACGAGCCGAGCGTACAATGGACGGGCGGCGCCGGGAATGCAACGGTCAGGGCCTTGCCCGCCTTGGCGCGGACCGCGACTTTTGCGCCCGCGGCGCATTTCTTATGACCACTCCGCAAAACCCAATCCCGTCCCGGTGAGAGCTTCCGTTCGGTATCCCGGAGTGTAGGACGCCCAGCCAAGATCCAGATGCTCGCACGCTCCCGCCAGAACGAGCCAGTTGCGGATTTCCGAGCTTCCCGCCTGCAGGCGCTTCACATCGAGGCTGGCGAGCGCTTCGAGGTCCTTCGCCTTCAGGGCGTCCAACACGGCATGGTCGAGGTCTTCTTCCGCCTGGAAATGACTGAGGCCGCCCGACGCCATGAAGCCGATCCTGAGATCGGGCGAGAACCGCGCGACAGCCCGGCTGATCGAACGTCCGAGTTCAATGCAGCGCCGCGGCGTGGGCTGGTTGGGAGCAAAATAGGTGTTCAGGAACACCGGCACGATCGGCAGCGTCACGCCATCGAGATAGACGCGATGGATGAACGAGAACGCATGTCCCTCGTACTGGCTCGCCGAAAGGCCCGCCATCGACGCAACATCGAAACCGTCGTTGATCAGCGCGCCGATCAGATGCAGGGCGAGGTCGCTGCGAACGGGGTAGTGAGCGTCTGCGAACTCTTCCAGTCGCTGCATCTGCGCGCGCTTGTACCATGCGTCGCTGCGCAACCGGCTGCCGCTGGGCGTTGCGGATCGTCTCGCCGTGATAGAGCGCGATCGCCGGTTGCAGATTGGAGGAGAACAATTCGTTCTGGTCGTCTCCGCATACGATCAGGCAATCGATGTTTGCCTTGCGTACCCGCTCGCGAAGCGTCTTCATCGCATCCTGGACCCGCGCGTAGCGCACGGCGATCGCCGCATCGGACACGAGATCGCGGGCGTTTGGCGGCGCAAGCGCCAGCAATTGCGCGTAGCTGACCGCATTGCCCTGCCGGTCGAAGAAGGTCCCCTTCGGATCGAAGTCCCGAAAATTCTTCTGCCAGTCTTCCAGCGTGCACGTCAGCATCACGCTGTGCGATGATGCAAATCCGGCGACGATCCTGGCCATGCGCTCCTCCCGCTGATCGTTGCAACGATCGGTGGATACGATCACGCGCGGCCTGCCGCGTCCTTGACCCAGGTCGAAAAAAGGCCGGGCTCAGGTCGCCCCAGACCTCCCGCGCGGTTTCCACGACCAGTTTCAGTTTGGCGACCTCCTCGTCGATCGTCATCGCCATGCCCTCGATGCCGCTCGCGAACCCGCATTGGGGCGACAGCGCCAGCTGCTCGAGCGGCACGATCTTCGAGGCCTCCTCGATGCGGCGTTTCACGTCGTCTTTCGACTCCAGCGCGCCGTTCTTGGTGGTGATGAGCCCCAGAACGACGACCTTGCCCGGGGGCAGGTGGCGCAGCGGCTCGAACCCGCCGGCGCGGTCGCTGTCGTACTCCATGAAGTAACCGTCGATATTGATGTCCTGCAGCAGCACCTTCGCGACCGGCTCATAACCGCCCTCCGCGACCCATGCGCCGCCGTAATTGCCGCGGCACAGATGCATGCACACGGTCATGTCGGCGGGCTTGCCGGCGACGACCTCGTTGAGCAGGTCCGCATAGGTGCGAAGCAGGACGTCGGGGTCTTCGCCGATGCTGCGCGCATGCTCGCGCAACGCCGGATCGCACAGATAGGCGAGGTTCGTCTCGTCGATCTGGAGGTAGCGGCAACCGGCGGCGGCAAGGTCGGCGATCTCCTCGCGATAGACGCGCGCGAGGTCCGCATAGAACGAATCCATCGTCGGATACGCGGCGCTGTCGATGGCGTCCCGGCCGCCGCGGAAATGCAGGATCGTCGGCGAGGGAATCGTGATCTTCGCCGTCGTGCCGGGCGAGATCAGGCTCTGCAGGAATTTGAAATCGTCGACGAAGATCGGCTTCGTGCGGGCGAGCTTGCCGGTGATCTGCATGGTCGGCGGCTGCTGCAGCACGACGCCGTCAGCGGTGTGGAAACGAACCGGAACGCGCGACGGGATCAGCGCCACGTTCTCGAAGCTCAGCAGGAAGTCGCGCTGCCAGCCGCCCGCGGTTGTACTCGCCGTCCGTGACGGCCTTGAAGCCCAGCTCTTCCTGCAGCTTCACGACCGCCGGGATCGCGGCGCGCTGTATTTCGACCAGATCGCTCTTCAGGCAGCTTGCCGGCTTCGAAGTCCTTGCGAGCCTGCCTGACATTGTCGGGACGGATCAGTGAACCGACCTGGTCGGCGCGGAAAGGCGGCTTGGAGCGTTCGGACATGTTTCCCCCGGCGCGGTTCTGTCAGATGAGGCGCGTTCTGCGCCGACCTCTTAAACCAATGGCCGCCGGAATCAAATCGGCGCCGTCGTCGCGTCGTACTCGAAAAGCCAGTCGTAGCGCGTGCGCGTTTTCTCCGGCGCCCACTCCTGTTCTACATAGCTGAGCGCGGCTGCGGGATCGGCGAGCACCGGATTGTGAAAGCGCTTTCCGGCTGCGGTGGAGCCCAGAACGATCTTCGTCGTCCGCTCGACGCGCGCGTTCCGGAATCGCAGGAGCGCCGATTCCACATCGTCCGACGCGTCGAGGCAGCGAGCGAGAACGAAGCCGTCCTCGATCGCCATGATCGCGCCCTGCGCAAGAAACGGCAGCGTGGGATGGCAGGCGTCGCCCATGAGCGTCACGCGCCCATCGGTCCACGTCTCCAGTGGGGCCCGTCCCACGAGCGCCCACTTGTAAGGCTGGTCCACCTTGTCGATGATCTCGTGCACCAGCGGATGCCAGTTCTGGAAATCGGCCGCGCATTCTTCCTTCGTGCCGGGCGTCGTCCAGGACTCCACCTGCCAGTCCGCGCGTTCGCCAAAGCCCACGAAGTTGAGGATCTCCCCGCCCCGCAGCGGATACGTGATCACGTGGCCGCCGGGTCCCACCCAGTTCGTGCCCACAAGGCGCTGCAGTTCCGGCGAGAGCTTGTCGCGAGGCGCAAGTCCGCGCCAGGCGATGATGCCCATGAACTCGCTCTTGCCCTCTCCCGCCATCTGCTGGCGCAAGCGGGAATGAACGCCGTCGGCGCCCACGATGCAATCACCCTCCACGATGCGCCCGTCCTCGATCAGCATGCGCACGCGCGCGCCTGACTGTTCGTAGCCAACGCAGCGGGACGAGGTGTGGATCGCGTCCTTCTTGAGCGCGAGTACGGCGTCGCGCAGCACAGTGTGCAGGTCGCCGCGATGCACGAACCAATAGGGCGCGCCGAATCGCCTGACTGAATCCTCGCCCAAATCGAAGAGCTTGAACGACTGGCCCGTATTCCAGATGCGCACTTCCTTGCCGGCGGCGACGCACACGACGCGCTGCATCCGCTCTTCGAGCCCGAGCGCGCGCAGGACGCGCGAGCCATTGGCGGCAATCTGCACGCCCGCGCCGAACTCCATCAGCCGGGAGGCTTGTTCGTAGACGTCGACATCATAGCCGCGCTGCAACAGGGCCAGCGCCGCCGTCAATCCGCCGATGCCGGCTCCGGCGATCAGCACGTGTCGTTTCCTCGCCAATTCACTAGCTCCTGCTGCGAGTTGCTGCCCGGCAGTTGACATGGGCCGAGGCCCCTTCGAAGGATGCCGCGACCACGAATATACGGAGGAGACATGCCCCGCCAGACCCGCCGCGTCATTACCGGGCACGACAGCCATGGGAAGGCGGTCGTCATCGAGGACGGATCGGCGCCGAACGTGAAGGTCCGCAAGGCGGGCAACCTGACCTCGACGCTGCTGTGGATCACGGACGAAACCCCGGCGTTGCTGGAGCCGGACGTTGATCCGTCCCTGCGTGAAACCGGCGTGGCTCCCCCCGCGGGCGGCTCGATCCTGCGCATCGTCGATTTTCCGCCGGCGCACGAGGCGGGGCAGGTCGACAACGCGGCCATGCTGAGCGAGATGGGGCTGTCCGCCCACCCCGATGCGCCCGGACCCCGCCACGCCTCGATGCACCGCACGCGCAGCATCGATTACGCGATCGTCCTCGAAGGGGAGATCGACATGCTGCTCGATGATTCGGAAGTCCATTTGAAAGCCGGCGACGTCTTGATCCAGAAGGCCACCAACCACGCATGGGTGAATCGCGCGGACAAACCCTGCCGCATCGCGTTCGTTCTCATCGACGCGGTAGAGCCGCGCAGCTGGCGGGCGGGCCCGGCATGAAGGACGACAAGGGACAGGCAGCAGCAGGCGCGTTCGCCCCGTGGGTGGGCCGGCCGCTGCCGCGATTTGAAGACCTCCGGCTCGTGCAGGGCCAAGGCAATTATTCGGACGATATTGTCTTCGATGGCCAGACGTACGCGCTCTTTCTGCGCTCGCCGCACGCCCACGCGCTGATCCGGTCGATCGATGCGGGGCGCGCGCGGCAGGCGCCCGGCGTCATCGCCGTCTACACCGCGTCGGATTACATCGCGGACGGCGGCGCGAACATCCCGCTTACGCCGGTGCCCGCCGGCGCGTTGAACGTCGATGATCCTGCGTTCAAGCCGACGGCCGACCGCCCGATCTTCATCTCGCGCCTATGGCCGCTTGCAAGAGATCGCGTGCGTTTCCCCGGCGAAGCGGTTGCGATGGTGATTGCCGAAACGGTTGCGCAGGCGCGCGCTGCCCTTGAACTGATCGAGGTGGAGTACGAACCGCTGCCGGCGGTCACGGACGCATTCGCCGCGGCGCGCGCGGATGCGCCTCGCCTGTGGGAGGAAAACGCCGACAATGTCGCGTTCGACAATGCCTTCGGCGACCAGGGGAAAGTCGAACTCGGAGCTGGCGCGCGCGCATCTGGTCGTCACGCAGGAGTTTCGCAATCCGCGCGTGGTCGTGGCTTTCATGGAGCCGCGTTCGGCGAACGCGCGCATCGAGGACGGCCGGCTCGCGCTCTATACCGGGTGTCAGGGCGCGCACCGGATTCGCATGGGCGTGTGCGCTGCGCTGAACATGAAGCCGGACGACGTGCGCGTCGTGTGTCCCGATACGGGAGGCGGCTTCGGCGCGCGCAGCGATCCATATCCGGAACAGATAGCGGTCGCATGGGCCGCGCAGAAGCTGGGCCGCGCGGTCAAATGGACGAACGACCGGACAGAGTCACATCTCACCGATTATCAGGGCCGCGACATTCTCACACGCATGCGCATCGGCTTCGACGCCGCAGGCGCCATAAAGGCCATGAGTTCTCGATATCGTGGGCGGGCTCGGCGCTCACACACTCTCATTCGTTCAACTGCACAACACCTATCGCATCACGCCCACCGTCTATCGCGTGCCGCAGGCGTTCCTGCGCATCCGCGGCGTGCTGACGAATACGACGCCGACGGGCCCGTTCCGAGGCGCGGGCCGGCCGGAGGCGACGCTCGCCATGGAACGGTCGATCGACATCGCGGCGCGCAAGCTGGGGATCGACCGCATCGAGTTGCGCCGCCGCAATCTGGTGACGCGCGCCGAGCTTCCCTACGCGACCGCAACCGGTCTTTGCTACGACAGCGGGGATTTCGCCGGCAACATGCGCGCCGTGCTGAAGGCCGCGGACTGGAACGGCTTCGAACGTCGCCGCAAGGGCGCAGCCAGGCGCGGAAAGCTGGCGGGGATTGGCCTTGCCAATTACGTCGAGTGTCCCGTGGGCGCGCCCCACGAACGCGTTGACCTGCGCGTCGATCCCGCCGCCGAAAGGATCGAGCTTGTCATCGGCACGCAATCGACGGGCCAGGGGCATGAGACGTCGTTCGCGCAGGTGGTGGCCGATCTCGTCGGCGTCACGCCGGACCAGGTGCGGCTCGTCGTCGGCGACACCGACAGGGTCGCCGTTGGCGGCGGCACGCATTCGGACCGTTCCATGCGCATCGGTGGCGCGCTGATGTTCGAGGCGGGCCAGACCATCGTCGTGCGTGCGCGCCGCATCGCCGCCCATCTCCTTGGCGTCCCGCCTGCGAAGGTGGCTTTCGAAGGCGGCCTGTTCCTGGCCGCCGACAGGAACCTTAAACTCAGCATCTTCGATATTGCGCGCGCGGGGACCGGCGCGCCGGACCTTCCCGATGACCTGAAGGGTCCGCTGCAAGCAACGGCCGCGATGCGCGGGCGCATTCCGGCCTATCCGACCGGCGCGGCGGTCTGTGAACTCGAAATCGACCCGGAGAGCGGCGTTGTCGAGATCACCCGCTATACGGCCGTGGACGACGCGGGACAGCCGATCAATCCGCTGATCCTGCATGGGCAGGTGCACGGCGGGATTGGCCAGGGGGCTGGGCAGGCCCTCGTCGAGAACCATTGCTACGACGACGCGGGGCAGGTGCATCACCGCCACGTTCATGGACTATGCGATGCCGCGCGCCGATCTCCTGCCCTTCTTCGACGTGCGTCTGGTCGAGCACGCGACAAAGGGGAACCCCCTGCGTGTTAAGGGCGGGGGCGAGGGCGGCACGACGCCGGCCCCGGCGGCCGTCATGAACGCCCTGTGCGATGCGCTTTCGAGCGTCGGCGTCGAGCATTTCGACATGCCGGCGACGCCCGCGCGGGTGTGGGCGGCCCTTCGCAAGGCGCGGGGCGAAAAGTCGGGAGCGAGCCGGGCAGTTGCGCCCTCCGCGCCCCTATCCTAGAGAAGCGGCATCAAGGCGGAGCCAACCGTCTTCCATCGCGTCCAAGGTAGATATCATGCTTCGCAGTTCAGATCGCATTCTCACAACCCACGTCGGCAGCCTCATCCGTCCCCAGTCGGTGATCGATTATCTCCGCGCCAGGCAGGCGGGCGCCCCCACTGACGAGAACGCGTACCGCGCCGCTCTCACGTCGGAGGTCAAGGACGTCGTGCGCCAGCAGAAGGACGCCGGCGTCGACATTCCCAGCGACGGCGAGTTCGGCAAGGGAATCTCCTGGTCGCAATATGTGATCGAGCGTCTGAGCGGCTTTGAGCGTCGCGCATTCAGCGGCGAGAACACATGGCGGCGCGGCGCCGACCGCACGAAGTTCTCGGCTTTCTATGACGAGATGGACTCCAAGGAAGGCATGGCCACGACCATGGATTCCGTCTGTGTGGGGCCGATCGAGTACACCGGCTTCGCCGCCCTTCAGCGCGACATCGACAACATGAAGGGCGCGCTCGCGGCGAACGGCGTCAAGGAAGGATTCCTGCCCGTCGCCTCGCCCTCCAGCGTCATTCCCGACAGGCGCAACGAATACTACAAGAGCGAAGACGACATCATGCAGGCGATCGCCACGGCGATGAACGCCGAGTACAAGGCCATCGTCGATTCCGGCCTGCTCGTGCAGCTCGACGACGCCCGACTCGCAGTGACCTACGATCGCATGGTGCCACCCGCAAGCCTTGCGGACTATCGCAAGTGGGTCGACAAGCAGATCGAGCTTATCAACTATTCTCTGCGCGGCATCCCCGAGGATCGCGTGCGCTATCACGTGTGCTGGGGAAGCTGGAACGGCCCGCACACCACGGACGTGCCGCTGCGCGATCTCGTCGACCAGATCTATCAGATCAAGGCCGGGTGCTTCGTGATCGAGGGCGCCAATCCCCGTCATGAGCATGAATGGAAGGTGTGGGGCGAGAAGAAGCCGCCCGCCGGAAAGATCCTCGCCACCGGCGTCATCAGCCATGCCACCAATGTCGTCGAGCACCCCGAACTCGTCGCCGAGCGCATCGTGCGCATCGCCAAGCTGATCGGACGTGAGAACGTCATGGCGACCACCGATTGCGGCTTCGCGCAGGGACCGTTCTATCGCCGCGTGCATCCCAGCATCATGTGGGCGAAGCTCGAGGCGATGGCCGAAGGCGCCCGGATCGCGACGAAGCAATTGTGGAGCTGACCGCTCGCGTCCGCTGAATGGAAAGCCCCGCCTCGGCGGGGCTTTTTGCTGTCAGCCGCCACTCTTGCGCAGCGTCTCGTCCCACCACGGACACACGCCCGGCATGAGATTGTGATTGCCCTCGATGACCTGTACGGGGCGCCTCAGGCCGTTGCGGCCGTTGCGCAGCACCATTTCACGGGCTTCCTTCCGCTTCTCAGGCGGCATCCAGAGGCGGTCGTGTCCCCAGATGCTGGGTCCCACGCTGCGCTCCCCCGGAACCCATGTCTCCGGATCGATGCACTTGCCGCCCCATCCCGATTCGACCATGAAGCCCGAGGGCGTCCACGTGTAGAACGATGTCATGTCGTCGCCGGCGTGGCGTCCGAGCGTGACGGCCACCCTGTCCTGCGCCTGCGCGATGTCCCAGCCGTGGCCCATGTCGTCGAACGCGTAATATTCCATCATCAGGTGATGCACGATGTCCTTGTCGTGCTGGATCAGCGCAAAGGAATGATGCCGCGGGTTGACGTGAAAGAAGCAAGCCTTGAAGGGCTTGTCGTAGAAGTCGCTGACCCCGAAGCCCATCACGTCCCGGTAGAACGCGATCATCGGATCGATGTTGGCGGACTGCATGACCACGTGCCCGAGCCCGAGGGGGCCGGTGCGAAAGCCCGCGATGTTCCTGCCGGCCTGGAAAGGATCGGCCGCGATCTCCGGCCCATGGAAGAGTTCGATCCGGTTTCCGCCGGGATCCTTGAGAAGGACGATGTCCGCGACCTTGCGTTCCTGCGCTAGGGAGCGGTCGGCGCGCGAAACCGCGACGCCTGCCTTCTCCAAACGCGCGGCCATCGCGTCGAGTGCCGCCCCGTCGGCCATTTCCCAGCCGTAGGCCGAAATCGTCGTCTGCCCGTCCTCATTGACGAGGATGCGCTGCTTGCGGTCGTCCATGCGGAAGGCGAGCGTGGAGCGGCTGCGGTCGACGCCCTGAAGTCCGAGCTGATCGGCGCCATACGCCGCCCAGTCGTCGAGAACTCTTCGCGCTGACGACAAGATAACCCAACGCTACGGGACGCATGACGAGCCTTTCAGGCCTTCTCTGCCTTGATGGGGTTGCGCAGAACGCCCACGCCCTCGACCTCGATCTCGCAGACGTCGCCATCCTTCATGTACAAGGGCGGCGTCTTGCGCGCGCCCACGCCGCCGGGCGTGCCCGTGACGATCACGTCGCCGGGAACGAGCTCCGTGAAGCGCGAGATGAAGGCGATCAGGCGCGGGATCGAATGGACCATCATGTCCGTCGTGGCGCGCTGCATCTCCTGCCCGTTGAGCCGTGTGATCAGCGTCAGCTTCGTGTCGGCGGGAACTTCGTCCACGGTGACGAGCCACGGTCCGAAGGCGCCCGTCGCAGGGAAGTTCTTTCCCGTCGTCCACTGCGTGGTGGCCCATTGAAGGTCGCGAATCGAGCCGTCGTTGTAGCAAGAGAAGCCCGCAACGTGATCGTAGGCGCGCTCTTCGGCAATGCGCCGTCCGCCCTTGCCGATGACGACCGCGATCTCGCCCTCGTAATCGAGCTTGTCGGATTCGAGCGGGATGAGGATCGGCTGGAGATGGCCGAGTTGGCTGTTGGCGAAGCGCACGAACAGGGCGGGGTCTTCCGTCTTCTCACGCTTTGTCTCGCGGACGTGCTCGTCGTAGTTGAGGCCGACGCAGATGATCTTGTCGGGATTGGTCACCGGCGGCAGGAAGGTGATGGCGTCCAGCGCGAAGTCCGGCTTCGCCCCGGCCAGCGCGGCCTTCGCTTGTTGGAGGGCGCCTGCTGCGATCAGCGAACGCACATCAGGGTAGGTGGCGAGCTTTGCGCCGAGGTTGACGACGCCGCCTTCGACGACTGCGCCCCAGCCGGTCTTTCCTGCAACCGAGAATGTGACAAGCTTCATACCTGCTCCTCCCGCCTCCGCTCCGCGACCGTGAAATGCTGGTCCGCTTGATCGGAGAGGCTGACATTGTCTACTGTCCGGCGCTCATCTTGGCAAATGTTACGGCGTCGCCTCGCCTCCCCTCGCAGCGGAGAAGCCACTTGGATTTCAGTTTCACGGAAGAGCAGGACTTGCTGCGCGAGAGCGTCCGCCGCCTCATGGAGCGGCACGCGCCGGCAGAGGTCATTCGCGCTCATGACCGTGACCAGACGTTCCCGTACGACATCTACGCGGCGTGGGCCGACGCCGGATTGCTGGCGCTGCCGTTTCCCGAGGAAATCGGCGGGCTCGGCGGCACGGCTATAGATCTGGCGATCGTCAGCTTTGAAATCTCGCGCGTCAGCGCGGACCTCGCGATGGCTTACGGGGGGAGCGTCTTCTGCGGCCTGAATGTGCTTCGCAAGGGCTCCGAAGACCAGGTTCGCCGCTTTCTTCCGCCCATGATCAAGGGCGAGACGCGCTTCGCCATCGGTATCTCCGAGCCCGACGCAGGCTCGGACGTGGGCGCCATCAAGACGTTCGCGCGGCGCGATGGCAATCGCTTCATTGTCAACGGCCAGAAATTGTGGATGACCGGCGGCGGCCTGAAGAACACGCTCATCAGCGCCTACGTGAAGACGAACCGCGACGTCCATTATCGCGACGGCATGTCCCTGTTGCTCATCGACAACGACGCGCCCGGCGTCGAGTGCCGCAAGCTCGAGATGCTGGGCCGGCGATGCGTGGGCACATACGAGGTGTTCTTTCGCGATGTCGAGGTCTCGGAAGACCGGCTCATCGGAGGCGAGAACAAGGGCTGGGACTGCCTGATGGCGGGCCTGCAGATCGAGCGGGCTGTCTCCGCAGCAGGCTCGTGCGGCGCGGCGCAGGCCATCGTCGACCTTGCGGCGCGTTATGCTCGTGAACGTGAGCAGTTCGGCCGAGCGATAGGCTCCTTTCAGTCCATCGCGCACATGATCGCCGACATGGCGACGGAAGTTGACGCTGCGACCATGCTCATGTGGCGGGCGGTCTGGCTGGCGTCCGAAGGAAAGGACGCGCTGCGGGAGATCACGATGGCGAAACTGTTCGCGTCCGAAGTCTACGCGAAGGTCGCGAACATGGGCGTGCAGATCATGGGAGGCTACGGGCTCAGCGCCGAATACGACATGCAGCGCTATTTCCGCGATTCGCGCAGCGCCACCATCGCCGCCGGAACATCCCAGACCCAACGCAATCTCATCGCCGGCCTCATGGGGCTGAAACCGCGGTGACGCCACGTGGTTAACGTTTCGTTGATCTTCGCCTCCGATCATCAGGCGTGATGGAGCACCGAATGCGGAAAGACATTGGCCTTGCGTTGTCCTTGATGCTCGCCGCGAGCGCTGGCGCGCTTGCGCAGGACAAGGGCTCGGTCAATCCCGAAGCCGCTTCCTCCGCTCGCAAATCCAAGCGATCCGGCGACGCCCGCAAAGGAATTGTTCGTCCGCAAGACGCAGCCCGCCGACATGGCGACGCGTTCGATCGGCTTCTATTCGCGCGGTTGTCTTGCGGGTGGCGCGGCGCTGTCCGTCGATGGCGAGGCGTGGCAGGTCATGCGCCTCTCGCGCAACCGGAACTGGGGTCACCCCGAACTGATCGCACTCGTGGAGCGCATCGCCCGCCAGGCGAAAGCCGAGGGCGTATGGCCCGGCCTGCTGGTCGGCGACATTTCGCAGCCGCGTGGCGGGCCGATGCTGACGGGGCACGCCTCACACCAGATCGGACTGGACGCAGACATCTGGCTGACGCCGATGCCCACGCGCACGCTGAGCCGGCTCGAACGCGAAGAAATGTCTGCAACCGACATGGTGCGGGCCGACAAGCGGGACATCGAGCCGCGGAACTGGACGCCGGCGCACGTGCAGATTCTTCGCATTGCGGCCCAGCAACCAAAGGTCGAGCGTATTCTCGTGAACGCAGCGATCAAGAAAGCCGTATGCCGCGACGCGCGTGGCGACAGGCGCTGGCTGTCAAAGATACGCCCGTTCTGGGGCCATAACTATCACTTCCACATTCGCATGACCTGCCCGGCTGGCGACCATGCGTGCAAGGCGCAGGATCCCCCGCCGAACGGCGAGGGATGCGACGCGTCGCTCGACTGGTGGTTCACTGACGCCGTTCTCAATCCCAAGCCCGATCCTAACTGGAAGCCAAAGCCGCCGATAACGATGGCGCAATTGCCCGCCGAGTGCCGGATCGTACTCAACGCGCGCTGAGGGGCCTACTTGTTCGTCTGCCCCGACAGCTTGTCGGTCAGGGCGAGCAGGACGCCTGTAACCACGAACACCCCGTGAATGGCCATCAGCCACCACAATTCGCGGTCGGAGACCTTGCTCACGTCCATGAAGGCCTTGAGCAACTGAATGCCCGAGATCGCGACGATGGATGAAATGAGTTTGAGCTTCAGACCGGTGAAGTCGATCTTGCTCATCCACTCGGGCCAGTCCTTGTGCTTGGTCTCATCGATCTTCGAAATGAAATTTTCATAGCCTGAAAAGATCACGATCACGATGAGCGATCCCGTCAGCGTGAGGTCGACCAGCGCCAGCACGCCAAGGATGACGTCCGATTCGCTGGACGTGAGGGCGTGTGTCATCAGATGCCACAATTCCTGCAGGGCCTTGAACAGCAGGGTCGTGATGGAAACGACGAGCGCGACGTAGAAAGGAGCCAGAAGCCAGCGGCTGCCAAAGAGAAAGCCTTCCAGCACGCGTATCAGCATTGCCCACCCCGGATACGTCCGCCCAAAAGCGGGTTTGACGAAGCGGCACTATTTAATCGAAAGCCCCAAAGGGACAAGGCCACGGCCGGCCTCAGGCGCGAAGACCCAAGGGGCAGGTGACGCCGGTTCCGCCCAGGCCGCAATATCCGCCGGGGTTCTTGGCGAGGTATTGCTGATGGTACCCCTCGGCGAAGTAGAAGGGGCCGGCGTCCACGATCTCCGTTGTAATGGGACCATACCCGCGCGCGGCGATGGCCGCCGCGTAAGCGTCCCGGCTCTTCTCCGCGGCCATGCGCTGGGATGGGTCCGTCAGATAGATTCCGGATCGATATTGCGTGCCGGCGTCGTTGCCCTGCCGCATCCCCTGCGTGGGGTCGTGACTTTCCCAGAACGTCTTCAGCAGCTGCTCGTAGGCGATTTTCTTCGGATCGAAGACGACGAGCACCACCTCGTTATGACCGGTCCGGCCGGAGCAGACCTCCTCATAAGTTGGATTGGGCGTGTAGCCGCCGCTGTAGCCCACGGCGGTGATATGGACGCCTTCGCCCAGCTCCCAGAACTTGCGTTCCGCGCCCCAGAAACACCCCAGCCCGAAAACGGCCGTCTCGCTCCCATCGGGCCAAGGCGGGCTGAGCCCCCGGCCGTTGACGAAATGGGTCTTCGCCGTCGGGATCGGCTCCGGTCGGCCCGGAAGGGCCTCTTCCGGCCGGGGCATCTCGGCTGTCTTGCGGGCGAAAAACATGGCGCGGCTCCTTGTGTCCCCCTCAATCTAGCGAGTGAGATCGCTGGCGCCAGTGCCAGCCGTCAGGCCCGGGGATCGAATCCGATCGTCGCCCGCCGCCGGGCGGCCCAGAAAAGCAGCAGCCCGAGGAATCCGAGCACGATCCAGGTCGGCGTGAGGAAGAACGAGAGCAGGAAAGGATCCCACACGACGGGATGAATCCGCTGCTCCACCACCGGCTGAAGCATGGGGAAGGAATGCGGGAAGAGCCGGTAGGCCGTCTCCCCGAAGGCGGTCACCACCAGCCTCGAGGCGGCGATCGAGCGAACCCCGTCGACCACCAGGGCGGCGAAACCGGCGGCCACCAGGAGAAGCGCGACAGTTCTCGTCAGGAACCGCATCATTTCATAGACATGAACAAGTCTGCGGGCGCTTGCAAGTCCTGCCGGGCCGCCCTTGCTAGCGTCAGGAGCATGGCCGGAGCGGCCTTCAGAATCGCGCCCGGCGCCCTTGGCGCGCGCGTTCATATGGTCTATTGGCTTGCCCCTGCATGGAGGGGTGGCCGAGTGGTTGAAGGCGCACGCCTGGAAAGTGTGTATACGGGAAACCGTATCGCGGGTTCGAATCCCGCTCCCTCCGCCAGATTTGCCCTTTAATTATTAGCTCGCTGAGCTACTCGGCGTGACACGTTCTACCATTCAAAGGGTTCTTGCTGAACTGGTTGAAGATGGCGTGATCATCCTAGCCTACGCCGCGGTTACAGGTCTTGATCGCAAGAAGCTCTATCAGTCAATGAAGAGCCGAAGATATTCAACATCACTGGTATTTGCCGAGCGCGGATCCGGCCGATAGCGCACATTAGATAAATGCGCTGACAGTCAAATGCCGCGATGTCATTCGACTTGAGCAATCGTTGAGCTTCCTTGATGGACGCTGCGGGGCCAACCACCACGCCTCCTGCATCCTCGACGCAAATGGCGAGTTCAAGAGCGATGGAGGGTTCATCCTCGCAGATGAGTCTTCGCGCGCCATGAAGCAAAATGGGACCGCCGGTTCCGGGAGAAGCTTGGCTCGACGCTTCAGCGCCTCAAACGTTCCAAGGGTGCCGTCAGCACGACTAATAAACCCTGTTTGCGCCACTCTCGCACGATCTCGCCTTCAAGCTGTCCCGCGACGCTTCGTTCAATGAGCAGGCTGCCAAAGCCTTTCGTGTCAGGTGGCGCCAGCGCCTGCTCCTCATTCTTTTCGTCCCACCGGAGCCGCAGAAAACCATCGTCGTGCCACCACTCTATCTGGAGCAAGCCATCAGGTCGGCTCAAGCTCCCGTACTTTGCCGCATTGGTTGCAAGTTCATGCAACGTAAGCGCCATTGCAGTCATCGCCGACGAGCCGAGGTGAGTCAGAGGACCAGCGAGCGACAAGCGTCCATCATGTGGGCCTTCCGACATGAAGGGTCGCAAAATCGCATTCACGACATCCTCCAATGCCCCGAGCGACCCAAAGTCCTCGCCTCCAAACACGGGAGCGATCAACTCATGCGCCCGGGCAAGAGCATCGAGGCGGCCATGAAGGCTGCGCGAGAAGCCCTGCGCCGACGTCGCGTTGCGCGCACTCATCGTTATCATTCCCTGAACCACAGCGAAGAGGTTCTTGACGCGGTGATTGAGTTCGCGCGCGAGAAGCGTTTGCTGGTCCTCCGCGCTCTTCCGCTCCGTCACGTCGTACCCATCTACGAAGATGCCTGTGACGCTCCCGTCGGTCTCTCTGATCGGTTGGTATATGAAGTCCAGGAACCGTTCCTCTTCGGAACCCTCTTCAGTGCGTTTCAGTACGACGCGCGCGTTGCTTCCCTTGACCGATTTTCCCTCTGCTAGAACCTTGTCAAGCAGTCCCACGAACCCTTGATCAACGATCTCTGGTAGAGCCAGCCGAACCGGCTTGCCAATGATGTCGGGGCGATCACCGATCAGCTTGAGATAGGCGTCGTTCGCAAACTCGAACACATGGTCGGGACCTCGCGTCACAGCGATGAAGCTGGGCGCCTGCCTGAACAGGTCGTGCATCCGCTGGCGGTCAGCCGCCAATGCTGCGCGAGCTTTTACCTCTTGGGTGGTCTCGGTGCAGGCGCAGAACATCCCTCCAACCGAGCCGCTTTCATCAACGACTGGCGAATAGGAGAACGTGTACCACGTATCCTCCGCATATCCGTGTCGCTCCATGACGAGGTGCAGGTCCTCATGAAATGTTGCTTCACCAGCAAGCGCGCGCTGAACGAGAGGTTCGATTTCGGGCCAGATGTCCGACCAGACCGTCTCGAAGGGGAGGCCGAGAGCCTGCGGATGCTTGCGACCGAGGATGGGCCGATAGGCATCGTTATAGAGAAACGACAGATCCTTGCCCCACGCGATGAACATGGGAAACAGTGAGTTCAGCATCAAGCTGACCGCGGTGCGTAGGCTTTGCGGCCACGCCTCCGGTGGCCCGAGTGATGACGCGCGCCAGTCGTGCGACTGCATGAGTTCGCCCATCTTGCCGCTTCCCCTCAAGAAGGGTGGCGCCTCGGGTCCGTTTGTCATTGTTGGGTTCCAGCGGCAGGTATGCCGGAAAGTAAGATCGCCGCTTATCGGTTCAAGCGTCACCGCAGTGGACCACTTGTTCCTCACTTAAGCTGCTCATAGGGTACCGCCCGGACAAGGCGGCGGAGGCGGCGTGCCCTTATCATTCCTCAAGCGACGCAGCATCTCGGCCTCGACGTTCCTGGTAATTGCGACGCTCGCGGTTGCGCTGCCAGTGGTTAGCTTTGCTGTTCTACTAGTCGCCCATGTGGCGTCAGTTGAAAGGTCGCGCGCCCGGCAACAGGCAATCGACATCGCTCATCAGGTCAGCGTAGTCGTTGAGGGCGAGTTGTCGCGGTTCCTCGCGCTCTTGGAAGGCCTCGAGGTCCTCGTCCGCGCTCGCCCGCTGGGACCTGGAAGAGTTTCACGCCGATGCGCGTCGCTTGGTGCACAGTCGTGGCCTGATCATCGTGTTGCGGGACATGGGATTGACCCAGCTTGTCAACACTGACACTGCGTTCGGCGGGAGCCTGCCGCCTGCCGTTCCAATAGCTGACGTCGATCGAGATCGGCTAATGGAGGGAGCATCCGTCATCTCGGGCGTCTACAGCAGCCCGCTCTCTGGTGAGCCGAGAGTCGCCGTAGCAAGGCCAATCAAGCGAGGAGAGACGACTTACGTCCTTGCGCTTACGGCGCCTGCGGCAACGATCCGGGACGCGCTTCTGCGGGTGACGCCACCGGGCTGGTTGATCGGAGTGGGTGACGGCACAGGCCGATACGTAACTCGTTCGGCACGCCACGAAGAGGTGTCGGGCCGCCTTACTGATCCACAATACCTGGCGAAGGTTACTGGAGCCTCGGGTTCGTTCCTAAGCCCGAACCTGGACGGTGTGCTTTCGCTCGCGGGGTATGTGCGCTCCCCCGTCTCCAACTGGGTCTACGCGGCAAACGTGCCCTACGCGGTCGTCACCGCCCCGATCCGGCAATCCATTGGCGTGCTCGTCGGGCTCGGAATACTGACGCTTGCTGCATCGCTCGCTATCGCGCTTCTCTTGTCTCGTAGGTTTGCCTCCGCGACCGCACGCCTGACCAGTCAAGCGACGGCTCTCGGCATGGGCCGTGCGGTCGAGCCGATCTCTACGGGCCTCACCGAATTCAAGCTTGTCAGCGATGCGCTTCGGCGAGCTGGGGCCGCCATCGAGGAGCGAACACACGACCGGGAACGGGCGCGAGAACGCGAGGCCCTCCTCGGCAACGTTCTCGACGCAGCAGATCTGCATGTTGGCGTAGTGCAGCTGAGAGAGGGAACCGCGCGACTTGTGGTGGCGAGCCGCGAGGCCAGCGAGTTCTTCGCCCGCTTTGAAGAGAGTTTCGACGGCAACCTGCTCTTGATCCCAAGCCTCTCCGAATGGTCCGCCCTGCTGATGCGCGCCGTCGACGCAAGTCAGCCCGTCGCCGGTGAATACACGATCCGGACGGGTCGTGGGGTGCGACGCTTCATGGGAACTTTCGTTCGGCTTTCTGAGGCGGGAGCGAACGTCCGTGTTGCCTTTACCGCAAGTGACATAACCGCGCGCTATGCCGCCGAGGAAATGGCGCGGTCCAGGACCCATGAACTTGAAACCGTGCTGGCGACCGTTCCTGCCGCCGTTTGGTTCACGTACGACGTAGACGCCCGCAAGACGATCCGAAACCGCTTCGCCACAAACCTGATGCGCGGCGCCAAGGTGGAGGTCTATTCAGACGAACAGACCACGCCATCCCCTGGCAGTGTTCATTTTTACTCGGGAGACGCAAAGCCGGTAAGCGACCTGGAGATGCCGCTCAGGAAAGCAATGCGCGGCCATGGAGTTGATGAGCAGGAATATCAGTTTCACTTCTGGGATGGCGATGTGCGCGCGGTGCTGATGAGCGCCACCGCGCTCCGGAATGACAGCGAACAGGTTATCGGCGCTGTCGCCGTCGCGCTCGACATTACGGAGCGAAAGAGGGCAGACGACCAACGGCGTCTGCTTGTCAACGAACTGAACCACCGTGTGAAGAATACACTTGCCTCGGTTCAATCCCTCGTTTCACATTCATTGCGGGGCGCTAGCAGCCCCTCGCAGGCGGCCACCGCCGTCACTGAACGGCTTGTGGCGCTCGCCAAGGCCCATGACCTCCTGACGCGGGAAAGCTGGGAGGGCGCGAACCTGCGCGAAGTGGTTCAAGCCGCGATAGCCGCTTATTCGGACGCTTCCCGATTTGACGTGAACGGGCCAGGTTTGTGGTTGAAGCCATCTGTGAGCCTGGGGTTCGCCATGGCTCTTCATGAACTGACTACGAACGCCATAAAATATGGCGCGCTCTCTGCTGCTGAGGGAAGAGTCGTCATTCGGTGGTCATTGAAGAATGCTGGTCGTCAACTTTCGTTCGAGTGGCGAGAGATCGACGGCCCTGCCGTCAGTCCACCGAGCCGTCGTGGGTTCGGCACCCGCATGATCGAACGCACCTTTTCGTCCGAGGATAATGGACGCGCCAACCTGAAGTTCGAGCGGGGTGGCATCGTGTGTGAGATTGAAGTTCCTGTCGCACCGCAAGCGCCTCACGACAGCAGCGTCGATGCGAAGACCGTGTAAGGGGCCCCTCCGATGCCTTTCAACCCGTCCTTTGCACCCCGTGTGCTCGTCGTTGAAGACGAATCTTCCGTAGCCCTCCTGATCGAGGACATGCTTGAGGATATCGGCTGCGTCGTGGTGGCGAGCGCCGCTCGCCTGGATCAAGCGATCGAGGCCGCTGAGGCTCACGCGCTGGATGCAGCAATCCTCGATGTAAACCTTGGCGGGCGGACGAGCTATGAAGTGGCGGACGCGCTCATACGGCGAGGCGTGCCTTTTGTTTTCTCAACCGGGTATGGCGCGTCCGGCGTGAAAGCCGAGTATCGGGCGGTCCCGGTTGTGCAAAAACCGTTTCGCGCCGAGGACCTCGAGGCTGCGTTACGACGCGCGTTGACACCCGCCGTGAGTTGAACAGCGATAAAGCATGATCGTCAGCATTCTCCTTGTGAGACGCGCGCCAGCAGGGTGGTATGATCGAAATTGCAGAGCTTGATCATGTGGCCGATCGTCAAGAAGATCTTCCTTCCGCAAAAGTCAGTTCGCCGAAGTCATGCTCTCCATAGGGATCGTTACCGGCATCGACGCAAGCCAGCGGACGTCTACCTGGACGTCGCGCGCGCAGCGGCCGGGAGTTTCTGTTTATCCATCGGCCCTGTGGAACTATAGAGGTCGCCGCCCTCTTCTTCTGCAATGCAACACAAATCAAAAACCAGCATCTACCAACACTCGCCCCGCACAGCGGCAAGCCCCTGGATACTTGGGGCGGGCGCTGTCGCGCTTGGCCTTGCTGGCGCCGCCGTCGTCAATACGTTTGCGGCGCGCCGCGCCGAAAGCATGAACCCGCCCCGAGGCCGGTTCATCGATGTAAAGGGAGTGAAGCTCCATTATCTCGAGGCCGGCAGCGGAGAGCCGCTGGTGATGCTGCACGGAAACGGCAGCACGACGGACGAACTCGATGCAAGCGGTATCATCGAAGAGGCGTCACGCAAGTATCGCGTTATCGCGTTTGACAGGCCTGGTTTCGGTCATAGCGAACGCCCGCGTGGCGTGGTGTGGAGCGCTGCGCGGCAGGCCGATCTGATCGCCGCCGCAATGGAGCGCCTCGGCGTGCAATCGGCCATCGTGTTCGCGCATTCATGGGGCTCGCTCGTCGCCATGAACCTCGCGCTGAGGCATCCCGAGCGTGTTCGCGCGTTGGCGCTTGAGTCCGGTTATTATTTCGCGACGCTGCGCGCCGACGCGTTTCTGATGGCGCCGCCCGCAATCCCGGTGATCGGCGATGTGATCGCCACCGCTCTCTCGCCGTTGATCGGCCGTCTGACCTGGGAAAGGCAAATTCGCAAGATGTTCGACCCGGCGCCGATCCCGAACAAGTTCCGCGCCTATTCCCCTCAGATGGCCCTGCGTCCCAGTCAGCTTCGTGCGAGCGCCGAGGAATCGGCGCTAATGATCTGGGAGGCCCGCGCGCTTGAAGAGGAGTACGTGAAAATTCGCGTCCCCTTGGTCCTGCTGGCCGGTGAAGGCGACCAGGTGGCCAACGTGGACCGGCAATCTCGCGAACTTCACGAAGTCATGCCGGCGAGCATCCTGCGAGTGCTTCGTGGTGTGGGTCACATGGTCCACCAGACCGATCCGAGAGCCGCGCTCGCCGCCATCGACGACGCGGCTCGTCTGTCGGAGCGGGGCGTGGCGCAGGCTGCCGAGCCCATGGGTGCGACGGCCGGCGCATAGCGCGTCGCCAGGGCGTGCGCGCGCGACCTGCTTTCGAGCGGTGATCCGCTGTCCTTGCTTGCGGGCCCCGCCATTCGGCAGCATACTTGCTGACGATTACGCGGGGCCCCGCAAATGGGTTCGTGCTCAAGGCCGCTTACCGAGCAAACGTTCGTGGAACTGGCGGATTGCGCGCTCCAGCAATCCAGGCGAATTTTCGCGCGGCTTTTTGAAAGTTATGTTCACGTGATTTCCGATCCCGGCGACGCATTGCTGCTGGACTGGGCCGTCGTCCTCATCACGTTCTGTGGCGCCGCCGCACTCATTGCGCGCGCGATGGTCGCCAGAATGCAGGGGTGACATCGTCCGAGCTGTTTGTTATGACGATTTCATAAAATCATCTTACCGGGGGGCAATCAAATTGCGCGCAATCATTGTTGGTGCGGGGCTCTTTTCAGCCTGCGGCGCGGTGGCCGCCGACCTTGACCCCCGCCCCGAGCCCGCTGCGGCGATCGAAATTCCCGGCGATATCTTCGGCTTCACTTCTGCCACGGACACCGGCGCGGTCGGCGACAAGGGTATAGGGCTTGAAAACGACGGGCTGTTTGGCAGCCGTGACGGGCGCTATCGCCAGCTCACGCAGAAGCTCGAGCTGGGATACACGTTCGCGGAGAACTGGTCCGTGGCCGCCTCGATGTTTGGCGCCTTCCACAACATCAAGAATGTAAGCCTCATTCCCGGCAATGTGTCGGCCTACCGGTTCGATGGATTGTCGTTCGAAGTCCGCCACAGGATTGTGGAGCGCACCGCGACCCAGCCCTTTGCCGTGACCATCGCCGCGGAACCGCGCTGGGCGCGCGTCGATGGGCAGGGCGTCCGCAGCGATCTTCTCGGGGTGGAAGCCAAGCTGCAGATCGACGCGCCGATCACGGATCGTCTCTTCTGGGCCATGAACGCGAACTTCGCCACGGCCGGACAGCAGGACGAGGTGACGAACCGCTGGTCATCGTCCTCTGCGTCAGCGGTTTCGACGGCGCTCGCCTATTCGCTGGCGGAGGGCAAGGTCTTCGTCGGCGCCGAAGTGCGCTGGATCCAGGGCTATGAGAACGCCGTCTTCGGCAAGCGGACGGAATATGCGGTTTTCATGGGCCCCACGCTGCAGGCGAAAGTCGCCGAGAACGTTTCTGTCAACGTCACCTTGCAGCCGCAGATTGCAGGCCGCGCGGCCGGCGTGCCGCGCAACCTCGATCTCGATCCATTTGACCGCACGCTTTTCAGGGTGAAGGTCGCCGTTGGCTTCTAGGCGCGAAAGCGCCGAACGAAGGTTACTTCTGTTCCGCGGCGAGGCGCTCGAGGATCGGGCGCCACATCTCCTGCTCGGATTTGGCGAAGGCGATGACCTGGTCCGGGCTCATGTCGCCCGGGAATGATCCAAGCTGGGCGAACCGGGAGATGACTTCCTTGCGCGCGAGGACGACCTTGAGGTCCGCCCCCAGCTTTCGCACGATCGCCTCGGGTGTGCCTGCCGGCGCGAGCACGACGCTCCATCCGCCTGACCTGAAGCCCGGCAGCGTCTCCGCCACCGTGGGAAGCGCGTCGAAACCTGGCAACCGCTTGTCCGACGCGACGGCGAGCCCTTTGATGAGATTGCCCTCTATCGCGCCGCCCACGCCCGGGTATCCGTCGAGAACGATGCCCACCCGTCCAGAGGTCACGTCGTTCATCGCGGCCGCCGGTCCGCCGGTGTACGGCACGAATGTCAGCTTCACGCCGGCCATGTCCTGAAACAATTCCATGGTCAGGTGCGTGATGCGCCCGCGCCCCGTCGCGGCAAAGGAGACGTCACCGGGCTTTTGCTTCGCCAGCGCGATCAGTTCGGGAACCGTCGACACTCCCAGCTTGTGGGAAACGCCGATGAACATGGGCTGCGTCATCATCAGCCCGACAGGCAGGAAGTCCTTGGGCAGCTCGATGGGCAGGTTGGGAGACACGCCGGGCGCGCCGCGGATCGCGAGGAACGTCGAGGAGGCGGGTATGTAGAGCGTGTAGCCGTCCGGGTCAGCCTGCTTGGCGACGCCGGCGGAGATGCCGCCGCCCGCGCCGGGGTGGTTGGCGACGATCGCCTGCTGGCCCCACACCTGGCTCAATTGTTCCGCGACGACGCGAATGAGCACGTCGTTCGAACTGCCCGCGGCCGAGTCGGAAATAATCCGCACAGGCTTGGAGGGATAGGCTGCGGTCTGCGCGTGCGCAGCGGATGATTGGGCTGCGGCGGCGGCCAGCGTGACGAGCGCGCTCGTGGCGAGCATCAGTGATCGACGGCTGATCATGAACGTTTCCCCCGTATTCAGGACACTTGTGATGCACAAGGACTAGCCGATTTTCGTGCGCCGGCCCATCCGCGCCGCATTTATTTTCCCGAGGACCAGGCCGCGGCGCTTCTTATCCATTCGGGCAGGAACATCCAGGTCTGGACGCTCTCGACGCTCAGCGACAGAAGGACGGCGCCCACCAGCGACACCATCGTCCCCGCCAGCAGGCGAAGCGTGAACACCTCGTGTTCGCGGTTCATCAGCCAGCCAAAGAGCATCCGGAAGATGAGGGACAGGCGCTGGATCGGCGCAACGACGGTGACGGGCGCAACGGCCAGCGCCATGTAGCGCAACATCTGCGACACGCCGACCAGAAGTCCGGCGAACACGAACCATTTCGCGTTTTCCCGTTCAACGCCGGTCACTGCGCGGGCGCTCCCGGTCGCCACAATCACGAGCAGCACAAGAACGCTCGCCGCAGCGTAGGAAATCGTCCCGCCGGCAAGGCTCGCGCCCGGTCCGCTCGCATCAATCGCTGACCGGATGAGAATGGGGCTGCAGCCATAGCCGAGCGCCGACAGTCCGGCGAAGAGATATCCTTCCGCATAAAGCGGTGTGAAGGCGCGCTTCGCCGCGACCGGCGCCTTGTTCGCCGGCTTCTTGCGGATTTCCACGGCCACCAGCGGCCCGAACAGCACGAGAGCGATGCCCAGGATCTTCAGTCCGGTGAGGCTTTCGCCGAGCAGCACGACCGCCAGAAACAGCGCGATCAGAACGCTCGATTCCTGCAGCGGGCCGGCAAGGTTCGATCCGATCGCCTTCACCGCGCGGTAATTGCAATAGCGGCCCCAGGCGAAGTGGAGAATTCCGGCGAGGGCCAGATACACATAGGCCCGGGCCGAGAAATCGAGAAACGCGCCGAGGCTGCCGCTGATGATGGCGCCGGCCAGAAACATGGGCACGCCGATGGGCACCGAAATCGCGAGCGCCTGAAGCGCAGAGCCCGTCAGCACGCCACGCCGTGCGAACGCATTGTTCAGCGCGAAGGTCGCAGCCGAGCAAAGCGCCAGGAAAGCTCCCAGCATCGTTTCCTCCCATGTCGTTGGCACGGGTATACGCCGTGGCGCTCGTAAGTCGAGCCCCAAGGCGGGAGCAAGACGAAGGCCGCTCGGGAGCGGCCTTGTCAGGGCATGGCGGACGTCAGTCCTGGCGTTGCAGCTTCTTGATCTGCTCGATGATCGCGGGAGACGCGCGATACGCCTCAGCGATCATCTCACGGACCTGCTCGCCCGTGCGCGGCGTGTCCGCCCCCAGATTGACCTTGGCCTGTTCGGCCAGGAATTCGGGGTCCGTGATCGCGGCCTGAAAGGCTTTCCTCATTGCGGCCACGCGATCGGCGGGCGCTTCGGGCGGCATGAGGTAGGGCCTGCCGACACCCAGGGGCGCGACGGCGACGCGCCAGAGCGCACGGTCCTCATCGCTCTTCAGCACGTCGAAGATGAAGGGCGTGTCGGGGAGCTGGGGCTCCTTGTCCGCGCCGTACTGGACCAGGAGGTTGACCTTCTTTTCCGGAATCCAGGTAGGCCGCGTCGCCATCAGGCTGTTGTAGAACGCGCTCGGATAGCCGTCGATCTCGCCGCGCTCCATGGCGAGCAGCGCATCGTTCTGGCCGGGATAGCCCACGATCATGCGCAGTTTCAGCCCCAGCGTGTGGTTCATCAGCCTGCCATAGAAGCTGGGAGTCGAAGCGGCGCCCGAGGAGCCCAGCTTCACCTCGATGCGCCGCGCGTCGTCGAGCGTCTTTGCAGGCGAGGCCGCCCACACGGTCAGCAGGCCGGTTTCGACGCTGGGCGAGCCGAGCCAGTTGAATCGCAGCGGATCGTAATTGGCCTGCGGCGTGCCGAACAGCGGCTCGAAGGGAGTGTTGTTCTGCACCGCGCCAATCACGCTGCCGTCGCGCGCGGCCACCGTGTAGAGGTGATTGGTGGCGGTGATGCCTCCGGCGCCCGGCATGTTGCGCACAGCGACCGACGGATTGCCGGGAATATGCCTTGGCATGTAACGCGCGACGAGCCGGGCAAGCGTGTCGTAGCCGCCGCCGGTCGCGGAGCTGAGCACCATGCTCACCGTCTTGCCCTTGTAGAAATCCTCGATCGGATCGGCGACGACGGCGGTTGGAGCGGCGGCGATCGCGACGATCACGGCGCGCCGCTCGTACAGAGTTTCTCATGTGTTCTCGCCCTTCCTTGTTGTTGCGCCGGCAAACTACCAACACGCGCCTTCGCCGCACAAGCGCCGGGCCATTGAGATTTCTGAGCGTCCCGCAAGACAAATCTGCCTACGCCTTTTGCTGTTCCGCGCCTCCTTTGAACGCGAGGTAGCCGCCATCGATGAGAAGATCGGCGCCCGTCATGAAGGATGATTCGTCGCTGGCGAGGAAAACCGCGCCGGATGCGATCTCGTCGACCCGGCCCGTGCGCCTGAGCAGATAGAGCGGGCCGCGCGCCTTGTTTCCCGCTTCGCGCGTGCCGAACCTTCGCAGCGAGCGCGCCGTGTCGATGGCGCCGGGCGACAGCGAGTTCACGCGGATGCCGTCGTCGGCGTGATCGCAGGCAAGGCATGTGGTGAACCGGATCAGCGCCGCCTTCGTGGTCGAGTAGGGCGCGCGCCGGGGCACGCCGATCTGGCCGAGTTGCGAGGCGATGTTGATGATGGCGCCGCCGCCTGCTTCGCGCATCTTCGGCACGGCGTACTTGCTCATGAGGAATGGCCCGGTGAGATTCACGGCGATCGCCTGGTTCCATTCCTCCAGGCTGAGCGTTTCGACCGTGCCGTCGGGCGTCACGGCCGCCGCGACGTTGACGAGCGTGGTGAGCTTGCCGAAGCGTGAGACCGCAGCCTCGACGGCGCGCCTCGCATGAGCGCGGATCGGAGACGTCGAGCAGGATGGCGGCCGCCTCGCCGCCGTTCTCCTGAATGATTCTGGCGGTCGCTTCGGCCGCTTCGAGCCGGACGTCGCCGACCATGATCTGAGCGCCTTCCTCCGCGAACCGCGTCGCGATGGCGCTGGCGATCTCGCCGCCGCCTCCGGTGATCAGGGCCGTCCGCCCGATGAGCTTCCTGTCCGTACGCGAGTCCGTCATTGCTGTTTTCTCCTGCGCGGCAGGCGCGAGATGGGCGCTGGGCGGCGATGTTAGCCCTTTGCCCCCGCGGCGCAACATGGCTAGACTTCAGCCGCAAGCCTGATAAGCGGCAAACTCAACGACAATCCGCATCCAAGAAAAGGGAAGCCCATGGCGAAAATATCGCGCCTCGATCCTGCTCTGTCGGGGGCACGCACCGGACTGATCATGTTCGACGCACTCAACGGTTACCTGCACCCGAGAGATCCGGCCAAGGTGGCGTTTCTCGCCGAGCGCAACATCCTGCCGAACATGCAGCGGCTCATCACGGGCGCGCGCAAGGTCGGAATGACGACGTTCTATCCGAGCGGCGCGCATGCGGAGGACGGGTCGGACACAGTGCTGCGCCTCACCGACACCGACATGGATCTGGGCGCAGGCGGGGATTCCACAATCCCATCAAGCCGCGTTTCTTCAAGGGATCGACCGATGCCGAGGTCGCTCCGGAAGTCGCCCCGGTCGCCGGCGACGTGGTCATTCCCAAGCACCGCTGGAACTCGTTCTTCCAGACCGATCTCGATCTGCAATTGCGCGTGCGCGGCATCGACACCATCGTGATCTGCGGCGGCTCCACCGACGTCGGCATCGCCAGCACCGTGTTCGCGGCGCGCGATCTCGACTACGGCATCGTGGTCATCCGCGACGCCTGCTATTCGGCGCGCGGCAACAACAACGAGTTCTTCATGGACACGCGTGTTCCCGCGCATGGGGCGCGTGATGACCGTCGACCAGGCCGTCGCCCTGATGTGCCCCTGAGGAGAATCCTGCACATGTCCATTCATATCGAAGATGTCGTCTGCGCCAACGGAATGCCTGCGCGTCGTAGCCTGGCCGGAGGGCGGGTCGTCTCCGCTGCCCGTCGTGGTCCTGATGCATGAACGCTACGGCCTCGTGCAGCACACGCGCGACCAGGCGATGCGCTGCGCCCGCGACGGCTACGTCGTGATCGCGCCGAACTTCTTCTTCCGGCACCCGGACCAGGTCACCCTCAACACGGGCGACGGCCGTTACGACATGACCGATCCGGAATCGAACGAGCTCATGGCGGCGGCTCTCGAAAAGATCGGCTCCAATCCGAAGGCGGACATGAACCGCGTCGCCATTGCGGGCTATTGCCAGACCGGGCGCCATCCGCTGGTCTACGCCGCGAAACACCAGATCGCCGCCGCCGTCGTGTGGTACGGCGCGGCCTCGAAGCGTGAATGGGACGTCAACGAGCGCCAGCCCAAGCCTCTGGCGGATCTGATCGCCGCAGTCGACTGCCCGGTCTTCGCTGCGTTCGGCGCCGACGACCACATCATTTCGGTCGACGACGTGCGGCGCTTCCGCAATACGCTCGAGGATCACAAGAAGAGCTACGACATTCACGTCTACGCCGGCGCGCCGCACGGCTGGCTCAACGACACGATGCCGGGGCGCTATCGCAAGCCGCAGGCCGACGCCGCATGGGCCGCGCAACAGGCGTTCCTCAGCAAGGTCATGTCGGGCGCCATGAAGAGCGATATCGTGAGCTGGAACTTCGAAAGCGAAATGTCGACCAGCTACGACTTCTCGAAGAACGTGCGCATGGAATAGGCGGGCGCCGACAGTATTGCCTGCAACCAAGACAAAAGCGCCGGCCGCGAGGCCGGCGCTTCCGCATTTTCAGGCCGCGATCGTCAGGCGAGCCCGGCGCGCAACCGGTCCGGAGTGAATGGACCCTGGCGCAGCCGCACGCCCGTGGCGTCGTAGATGGCGTTCGCCATCGCGGCGACGATGGGGCGCATGGAGCCCTCGCCGGCCCCGTTTGGGGGAATGTTCTGACGGTTGATCAGAACCACGTCGATCGTGTCCGGGCGTTCGGTGAAGTCGAGGATCGGATACGTCTCCCAGTCGATGCTCGTCACGTTGCGCGTGTCGAACTTGACCTCTTCGTGGATCGCGCGGCTCAGCGCCTGCACCACGTTGCCTTCGATCGTCTGGGTGAGGAGCTGCGGGTTGATCACGATGCCGCAATCGTGCGCCACTGTGAACTTCCTGCCGCGCACCTTGCCGGTCTTCATGTCCACCTCGACTTCGGCGACGACGGCGACGCGTGTGCCGTTGCGCGTCGAATAGGCGATGCCCTGCCCATACGCGAGATCGCCCTTTCGCTCCTTGCGGGCTTGCGTGCGTGCTTTCCAGCCCACCTTGTCCGCGACAGCCTTGATCACGTCCTTGTCGCGCTGGTTGGTGACATGCGCCATCCGGAACTCGACCGGATCACGCTTCAGCGCGAACGCCACTTCATCCACGAAGCTTTCGTGAGCGAAGTGAATCTCCGGCCCCAGCGGATCGCGCAGGTGCGAGGAGCGCAGCGGCGAGGCGCGATCCAGCATCGGCGCGATTACTTCCCACGTGCTGCTTTGCGCCGGGAACCGATAGGAGTTCGACGGCGTGCCGTAGGTGAGCTGCGGCTTGGGCGCCGCGCCGATCATCTGCCCGAACAACGTGTCGGCGGGCGAGCTTTCGTTCGAATGAACGTTCAGGCGATCAAAGCTCTTCGAGTGGAAGTGCCACGCGATCACCTTGCCGTCCTTGTCGACGCCGGCGCGCACCGTGTGCACGGAAGCCGGCGACTTCGGATCCCAGCCCGTGCCCTCATGGCGCATGGCCTGATAGCGGACCGGCTTGCCGACCGCCTTGGCGATGATCGCCGCGCAGGCGGCCGCGTCGCCGGCGTCATTGCGACCGTAGGAGCCGGGGCCCGGCACCCAGATGCCGCGCACCTGCTCGTTCTTCAGTCCCAGCGCCGCCGCAACGCCCTGCGCGGCGTGATGGGGCTTCTGCGAACCCGTCCACAAGGTCGTCTGGCCATTCGGCTGATAATCGACGACCGCGCACGCGGGGCCCATCGAGGCGTGCGACTGGAACGGCCATTCGTAGGTCGCCTCGATCACACGGTCCGCATTCTTGAACGCCTCGGCGAGTTTTTCAGGCTCCTTGTAGGTCGGCCCCTCGCCGCCGGCCTTCGCAGCTTTGGCGCCGCGAATGTGGTTGTACAGATCCTTCTGTTCCACGAACGGAGGCTTGGCGTCGGACCACGTCACCTTGAGTTGCGTCGAGGCCTTCACGGCGTCCCATTCCTTCGGCGCGACGACGGCCAGGAAGGCCTTGTCGCGCACGATCTGCACGCCGGGTATGTCCTTTACGGAGGATTCGTCGACCGAGACCGGTTCGGCCCCTGCGACCGGCGGCATGATCATGCGCGCATGAACCATGCCCGCGACCTTGATGTCGGTGACGAAATCGCCCGTGCCGAGAATCTTCGGCGCGACGTCGCGACGGGGCGGCGAAGTGCCATAGACCTTGTAGTCCTTCGGGTCCTTCACCTTCGCGATCGTCTTCACCGCGAGGTTGTTCCCCATCTGCCCGTTCCACTCGACTTCCGAGTCGAACCAGCGACCGCCGATCAGTTCGCCGTAGCTCACCTTCTTGGCGGAATCGGCCTTGCTGGAGATCACGCCCGCATTGACGACCAGATCGTCTGCGGCGACGCCAAGATGCTTCGAGGCCATCTCGACCATGAGGCGGCGGGCTTCCGCCGCCGCGTTGCGCAGCGTCACGCCGCCATGCGACACGCCGGTCGACCCGGAGGCGCCGCCCTGGTCCACGCTTGTGCCCGAATCGCCCATGTCGATGATCACGCGGTCCACCGGCAGGTCGAGTTCCTCGGCCACCATCTGGGCGACGCCCACGTCGGTGCCCTGGCCCATGTCCATCTTGCCGAAATAGGCGATGGCGGAGCCGTCCTGGCGGATCGAGATGTAGGAGGCGAGCTTCTTTGGATCGAGCGGAGGCCGCTTTTCGAGTCCGAACGAGGCCGCGCGCGCTTCGACGCCCGGCATGAGCACCGATACGGTGAGGGCGCCGGCGCCGGCGAGGAAATGACGACGATTGAGCTGATGGTTCATCTTCGCCTCCCTTTAAGCCTGAGCCGCGCGCTTGACGGCGCGCAGAATGGATACGTGGGTGGCGCAGCGACACTTGAGGCCGGTGAGCGCGTCTTCGATCTGGGCGTCCGTGGGCTTGGGCGTCTTGTCGAGCAGCGCGACGGTCGTCATGACCCAGCCGTTCATGCAATAGCCGCACTGCGGCACCTGCTCGGCGATGAACGCTTCCTGCACCTTGTGCGGCTTCCCGTTGGAGGAGAGCCCGGCCAGCGTGGTGATCTTGCTCTGTCCAAGCGAATCCACCGGCGTGACGCACGAGCGGACCGGTTGCCCGTCCACGAGCACGGTGCAGGCGCCACATTGGGCTTTGCCGCAGCCGAATTTTGGATTGCTGAGGCCGAGGTCGTCGCGCAGGGCATAGAGAAGCGGCATGTCTGGATCCGCATCGAAGCTATGCGCCTTGCCATCGACAGTGAGTGCGATGCGCTTGGTCACGGGTGTCCTCCCTCTTTCGATTCTGGCTCCGGCGGCTGGCGCTGCGGCTTTGCCGCTCGCGCTCCTTCCCAAGCCTCCGGGCTATGCCGGCTGGCGGCTATTCTGCACGGTAATTCCTGAAGGTCCAGCCGCGTCCGCGCGGCCCGGGCCGGCGAGTGTTTTTTGGAGCCAGAAGCAACTGTCCGCGCCGGAGCGTGTTTCCAGCCCATCAGCGGCCCGAGAGGAGGCCGGATGGAAAGGAGATAAATGATGCTCAAGCCAATCCTTGCGGCGGCCATGCTGTCCCTCGGGGCTCTCGCCACAGCCCCCTCGCCAGCGCTCGCGCAGGCTTCGAAAGCCTCGGTCAGCAAGTCGGAGTTCGTGCGAATGGCGGCCAGCGGCGACATGTTCGAGATCGAGTTCGGGCAAGCTTGCGCTCAGCAAGGCGGACGGCGCGGACATCAAGCAGTTCGCGCAGAAGCTGATCGACGATCACACGGCGGCGTCGAAGAAGCTGATGTCGATCGCCGACGAGAAGCCGCCGGCGACGCTCGACAAGAAGCATGCCGACATGCTGGAGAAGCTGAAGGCGGCTTCGGGCAAGGAGTTCACGCAGGCCTTCCTGACGATGCAATTGCAGGCGCACAAGGAAGCGGTCGATCTCTTCGAGCGCTATTCGAAGGAGGGCGACGACGCGAAGTTGAAGTCGTTCGCCACCGAGACGCTGCCGGCGTTGCGCGGGCACCTGCAGGACGTGCAGAAGCTGCAGAAGAGCGGATGATTGCGCGCCGACAGGATTACGCGGCCCCGGTCGCGTAATCCTGTTCCCGCCACGCGCTGGCGTGCCGCCGCGGGACGGAACGAAGGTCGGACACCTGGAAACATCCAACCTGTCCCATCGTGGCGCGCAGGTCCTCCGTCAGGACGTTCATGAAGTGCGCGGGGCCTCGCTCGCCCAGCGCGCCAAGGCTCCACAGGAAAGCCTTGCCGGCGAAAGCGGCGTCCGCGCCGAGCGCAATCGCGCGCGCCGCGTCGACGCCCGAACGCACGCCCGAATCGAAGATGATCGTCGCGCGCCCCGCCGCTTCCGCCGCAACCATCGGCAGCGCGTCGATGGCCGTGGGCAGCGCGTCGATCTGCCGTCCGCCATGGTTCGACACGAAGAGTCCGTCGACCCCCATGTCGATGGCGCGCCGCGCATCAGCCGGATGCAGCACGCCCTTCAGGATGAGCGGCCCGCGCCACACGTCGCGATAACGCGCGATCTCGTCCCATGTGAACGCGCCGCCAGATTCGGCGCGAATGAATTCGGCCGCTTCCGCGAGCGAGGGGTTGGGCTTCATGTAGGGCGCGAGCGAGACGAACCGCGGGATGCCGTTGCGCACCATCGATGACAGCCAGCGCGGCGACGCCAGTGCGTCGAGGCGCAGCTTTGTCGTCATGCGGAAGGGGTTGACGATGCCGCTCCGGATCTCGCGTGGACGCGTCGTGCGCGTGGGCGTGTCGATCGTGAGCACAAGCGCCTTCACGCCCACGGCGGCTGCGCGCCTCGTCAGATCGAGGCCGATGCGGTGGTCGTCGCGGTGGAACCGATAAAGCTGAAACCAGAGAACGTCGGGCGCAATCTGCGCCGCGCGCTCGACGTCGATGCCCGAGAGCACGCCTAGCGTGTAAGGTACGCGCGCCGCTTGCGCCGCCCGCGCCAGATACGTCTCGGCGCCGGGAAACGCCGTGCCCGGACCGCCGATGGGCGACACGCCGATGGGCGCCGAGTAGGTTTGCCCGAACAGGGTTGCGCCGCAGGCGGGCGGACGCACGACGCGGCCGTAGCGCGGCGCAAGCTCCACACCATCCAGCGCAGCCCAGTTGCGACGGATGCCGAGATCGTCGCCCGCGCCCCCGTCCATGTACTCGAAGGCGAACCTGGGCATGAGACGCTGCGCCCGCGCGCGCAGATCCATCGCGGTCGGGTAGGCGCGCATGAGCTCCAGCTCGTTGGGTGAAAGAGCCCGGGGTGCGTTTCCTCGTGTATCGTCCATCGTTCGCTCTTGTTGGCGCGAGGGCTGCGCTGCGGGTTTCCCCTCACGCGATCACTTTCATGCCAGTCCGCGAGCGCCCGGTCCAGTCGCGCGGTTCGTCGCGTCAGCGAAACGTCGTCCGCGTGCGCAGTTCGGGAAACAGCCGCATCCAGAGCGCCGAGGCCGCGACGGCCGCCGCGCCCCCGAACAGGACGGCGGGAACGACGCCGATGAACGAGGCCATGGCGCCCGCGCGGAACTCGCCGAGCTCGTTCGAGGTGCCGGCGACGATCGTATGCACGGCGAGCACCCGGCCGCGCACGTGGTCGGGCGTTTCGACCTGGATCAGCGTCTGGCGCACGAGAACGCTCAGCATGTCGGCGCCGCCGAGGATGATGAGGAACGCTCCCGCTGCAAGGAAATGCGTGGAAAGGCCGAAGCCTATGGTGGCGAGGCCGAACACCGTCACGGCGCCGAACATGGTGCGCCCGACATGCCAGGTGAACGCGGAATTGGCGATGACGAGGGAGGCGACGAGCCCGCCGATGGCGGGGCAGGCGCGCAGCACGCCCAGCGCCCACGGCCCGGTCTCGTACACGTCCTGCACGAACACGGGCAGCAGCGCGACGACGCCGCCGAGCAGCACCGCCACGAGGTCGAGGCTCATCGCGCCCAGGATCACCGGGCATTTCCAGATGAAGCGATAGCCCGCCAACAGCATTTCGACCGTGATCGGCGGCTTGCCTGCGGCGCGGCGCTCCGGCCGCTTCAGGAGAAGCGAAAGCACGCTCGCAGCGGCGAACGCGAAGCCTGCGGCCACAAACGGGGCGAGGTCGCCGATTGGAAGGAGCAGCCCGCCGAGAATGGGGCCGGAAATGGCGGACGCCTGCACGAGCGAATTGTGCCACGCGAGCGCCGCCGGATACTCGTCCTCCGGCACGATCGACATCATCAGCGCGTGACCGGCGGGATTGGCGAACGAACGCGCCGAGCCGATGAGAAATACGGCGAGGTAGACGATCCCCACCGCCCCTCCCGCCAACGCGCCAGCCCCGACGAGGACAGCCAGGCCTCCCGCCACCAGGGTCATCAGCGCGCAGCAGACGATCATGATCGCCCGCCGGTCGTAACGGTCCGCCGCGGGTCCGGTGAGGACGGAAAGCGGGACCGCGGGGATGAATGCCGCGAGCCCGACGAGGCCCAGCGCCATCGGGTCGTTCGTCAGCGAGTAAACGAGCCAACCGACGGCGACCGTCATGATCTGGACGCCGAGACCCCAGAGAAAGCGGGAAAGGACGTAGAGCGTGTAGTCGCGATGCCGGAAGACGTCTCGTCCTCTACGCAACGTCTCCGTCATTCCTCGGGGCTCCCGTTCGCCGTGACCGTCTTGATGTCACGGCGGCAGGGATCACGCAAACGCGCTCGGGGTCACGCTCCCGCGTGGCTGGGCTGGCGCCTGCGAAAACGATCATCGTCCCGCTTACGCACCTTGCAGGTGAGCAGGTAGACAAGAACCACGTTCAGCGTCTCGTCCCAGAGCGGATAATTGCCCGACGCGACGTTGTAGATCGCAAAGCCGACAAGTCCCGCCCGGAGCGGGCTGAGAGCGCGCAGCATGTCGGCGGCGCGGTTGATGTGTTCGTGCCGGCCGGCGCGCTGCAGCGAACTGACCCAGCAGCCGATCGCGATGCAGACGAACGCCGCCGCGTAACCGGCGGCGGAACGGGGCGTGACGATCTGGGCGATCGTCAGGACGCAGATGACGTCGCCGATGCGGAGACCGAAACGATCGAGGAGGTAGCAATATCCCTCCTGGGCAAGATCGCAGAGCCTGTTGTCGATGTGCGTGAGCATGTTCAGCCGCCCCGGGCGCCGATGCGCTCCCCCCGGAGCGTCCGCCGCATTCCTGTACAGAATGGCGCATGCAATTCAATGGGTTGGACGGTAAGGGCGGCCTAAATGGGCGCGACCGATCGCCACCCCCGGGAACCGCCGAAACCAAGCGGGCGCTTGATCGTTGCCAAGAGAGAGCAGGTTGAACTGGCAGGCGCCGGGGCCGCCTCAGGCGGACTCGTCTTGCCAGCCGGCCGCCAGCGGTGGTGAGATGGGCTGTCCCACGATGCGGCCGACTGCGGGCGGCCGCAGGCCACCTTCAGCCTGCGTGAGAGGGAAGGGCCAAATGCGCGTCATCATCGATTTCTTCCGGGCGCTTTATCAGCGGATGTCCCGCAAACCGGACGGCGGGCTGACCGCCGTCGAATACGAGGCGATCACGCTGATCGCCCAGGAAGGCCGGGGCGCGCTGGGGAAGGCGCGCGAGCAGGCCGCCTATTGCCGGCGGCGCGGAAGCGAACAGGGTCACGAGTTCTGGATGCGCGTCGCCAATGAAGTCTCGATGCGCACGAGCGGCAAGCCGGCCCAGCCCGCGCGCGCCGGCGGCGATCGCAAGGGCGCCTGAGAGAACGAAAGCTTGGGCGGGCTTGATTGCGCTCCGCTCGCCCCCATCTGCCATGGCTCAGGTCTGGTTTGGGGCGCCCGGCGCATGTCTGACACCATTGTAACGAACGCCGGCTCGCAGGGGCCGGAATGGCTGCGCGACTTCGTCGAGTCGCGCCGGTTCACGAATTTCATCACCGCGGTCATTCTCGTCAACGCGGTCACGCTCGGGCTTGAGACGTCGCCCGCGGCGATGTCGGCCATTGGCGGCCTGCTCGAGGTCATCGACGCGGCGTGCCTCGCCGTCTTCACGGTCGAACTGCTGGCGAAATTGTACCTTTGGCGCTTTTCTTTCTTCCGCAACGGCTGGAACGTCTTCGACTTCGTCATCGTGGCCATTTCGCTGATCCCGGCCGCCGGACCCCTGTCGGTCCTGCGAGCGCTGCGGATATTGCGCGTGCTTCGCCTTCTCTCGGTCGTCCCCGAGATGCGCCGCGTCGTGAACTCCCTGCTCCTGGCGCTTCCCGGCATGGGCTCGATCGCGGGCGTCATGGTTCTGATCTTTTACGTCAGCGCCGTGCTGTCGACGAAGCTCTTCGGCCCGTCGCACCCGGCGCTGTTCGGATCCATTCCTGCGTCCATGTACACGCTCTTCCAGATCATGACGCTGGAAGGCTGGTCCGACGGCGTTGTCCGCCCGGTGATGGAGGTTCATCCCTGGGCCTGGATGTTCTTCATCCCCTTCATTCTCGTTACGACGTTCGCGGTCCTGAACCTCGTCGTCGCCGTCATCGTCAACTCGATGCAGACGCTCAACGATGCGGCGAAGGAGGACGATCGCAACGCCGAAAAGGACGCCCTGTCCGCCGAGATCGCCGGGCTCCGCCATGATGTGGCGGAGTTGAAGGCGCTGCTGACGCGGGCCGCTTAGGAGGCTGCGAAACAATCCTCACATGAACGCGTTGGCCATGGCCTTCCCCTTGCAGGTGCGCCATGAAATCGCGTTTCGCTCTTCTCCTTGCCCTTGGCCTCCCCTACGCGCTCGCATTTCTCACCTTCAGGTGAGCGCAGCCGGTCCGCAGACCCCGATCAGGCGAAGCTGGGCTCCCGGCGCATGCGCTCCTTGCGCATCGCGGCGCGGTGCAGGATGGCGTCGAACTCGGCTTCCTCGAAGGGCTTCCTGAGCACGGCGTCCATGCCGACCTTGCGCATCAACGCCTGGTCCTTCGGCAGGACTTGCGCGGTCAGCGCTGAAATCAGCGGTCGCCGGCCGATGCGCAAGGCGTTGTCGATGATGACCTCGGCGGCCACGAGCCCGTCCATGACAGGCATCTGGATATCCAGCAGGATGAGGTCGAAGTCCTCCTCTGCGTTCGCCTCCACGGCTTCGCGGCCGTTGCGTGCGGTCACCACCGAATGACCCCTGGCCTGCAGCATCATCGTGATGAGCATGAGGCTCGAGCGCGTGTCGTCGGCGACAAGAATTTTCAGCCGCTCTTTCGAAACCTGTGGTTTTGGCGCGGGCAGCCTCGCGTTTGCCTCCTGCAGCGCGAGGAAAACCTGAAATGTGCTCCCGGACCCGGGCTGGCTGGTAACCTTTATCCTTCCATTCATCGCCGTGACGATCTCATTCACGATCGTCAGCCCAAGGCCCGCGCCGGGCTTGTCGTCGGCCTCGCGCGTCCGCACGAAGGGTTCGAAGATGGAAGTCGTGTCCTCGATCCCGCAACCGGTGTCGCTCACCTCCACCACGAGGCCCTCGCCCCCTGGCATGCAGGTCACCGCGAGCGAGATCGTTCCGCGCTCGGTGAACTTGACGGCATTGCTGACGAGGTTCGTGAGCACCTGGCGCACGCGCCGCCCGTCGCCCGCCAGTGACTTGGGGACGCACGGGTCAATCTTCACGTTGAATGCGACCGGCTTGTATCCGAGGAGAATCTTGCCCGTGCTGACCACAGTGTCCACCGTGGACCTGATGTCGATGACCCCCGAGGCAAGACGCATCTGCCCGGCCTCGATGGTCGAAAAGTCGAGAACTTCATCGATGATCTCGATGAGGTGGGACGTTGACGTATGCATCTCTGTTGCGAGCGCCATGGCCCGCGGCGGCATGTCTTCGCGCGTGAGCAGGCGGGAAAACCCGATGGCGGCGTGCAGCGGCGTGCGGATCTCGTGACTCATGCGGGTGACGAAGGCCGCCCGCGCGTTGCTCGCGGCCTGCTCCCGCTCCCGGGCGCTCGCGCGCGCCTTCTCGGCCAGGAAAGGCTGGGTAATGTCTTCGAACTTGCGAACCCACCCGTCGCGAACGGGCTCCGTCCACACCTTGACGATACGCCCGTCCTGTCCGGCGCAATGCATGACGCCGTCGGCGTCGAGACGCATGGCCGCCTGCAGCGTGCGCAGTTCGGGAAACTTCAGTTCGGCGGTATTCTTTTCCAGTGAGCGGCAAAGGCGATCGTTGGTCACCTCTTCGCCCTCGCCGGGCAGCGGAAGTCCCAGAAGGTCGAACGCCCGGTCATTGAAGACGGATATGCGCCCGTCCAAATCGATGAGCATGATCCCGTGGCACATGTTCTCGAGCGTGTAGCGCAGTTCCCGGGCGGAATTGGTGGCCTGCTGACGCGCGCCCTCGGTCTCGCGCAGCGCAATGTTCAGCCTGTTCCCCTTGGCTGCAAAAGCGAACATCAGGATGAGGCACACGAAGGTGACGAGCAGCGCGATGAGATAGACCTCGTTTTCGTGGACGCCGTCGACGTGGATCTGGTCTTCCGGAATGGCGGCGACGACGAAGAGCGGCGCTCCGGGCACCGCGCGGGCGCAATAGAGCTTGCCTGGACCCTGAAGGCCCGCCGACGACTGGAAGCACGTCCCCGAGTGCGCAGCCTCGAGGATTTGATCCTTCGCGGCATGAATGGCGTTGGGACGGTCGACGCCGTCGCTGCCGCCGCTCGCCAGCACCTTGCCATTTGCGTTGATGAGGGTGATGCTTCCTCGACCCATCTCGACCGCCTGGTAGAAGCGGGAAAAGTAGTCGGGCGAGATCGACGCGATCAGCACGCCGCTGCCTTCGGGATCGTCAGCGACGATGCGCCGTGTGAACTGGATCGACCATCTGTTCGAAACGCGGCCGAGAACCGGTTCACTGATGTACAGGAGATCTTCCCGCGTCGTCTTGTGGAAGCTGACGTGGGCCCGGTCGCTGAGGTTCACCGGATTGGTTGTCGGCCCGAGGTTCGATTGCGCAAGGACACCGTCGGGGCCCGTCATCGCCAGCTGCAGCACATAATCGTCCCGCCACGACGCTGCGCCGGCGATGTCCTTGAGCCGCACGTCCGATCCCGGTTTGATCAGCAGCGTTCGCGAGAGCAGGAGGGTGGAATTTATTCCCCTCACGGCTTGAGAGACATGCTGGCTGAAGGCGATCGCGAGGTTGGAGTTATGCTTGATCGCCGCGTTGAGGTCCGCCGCTGTGCATGTCCAGATATGATGTGCGATCGACGCCCAGAAGACCGCCAGCATGATGAAGCCAAGGCTCATCACCGGGTCGATGAGCGTCGTTCGCGCCCACGTCGCGGCGGACGCCCACGGGCGCGCTGTCCTGATCGGGCGGTTCGGATGGCCGGCCGCTGTTATCGCGCTCATTCCGCGAACTCCCGGTTGGCCGAGGTCATTGCGCGCCAGTTAGACTTGCCGGCGCCTTTGACCGCGCCCCGCCGCCGCGCGGTGAAGCGGTATCCCTCGCCGCGCACGCTCCAGATGGGCGAGGCGCACCCGGAGGGATCAAGCTTGCGGCGCAATTTGCTGACGAGCACGTCGATCGCCCGACTGTTCTGCGCCGGAGGGCTCTGGAAGACGCGGTCCGCGATTGTTGATCGCGTGACGATCTCGTCGCCCGCCTCGATCAGAAGCCGCAAGACTGCGAATTCCGACCGTGACATCACGGCCTGTCCGCCCGTCGGATAAACGACGCGGCTTCCTGACAGATCGAGCAGGAAATTGCCGAAGTCGATGAACGATGTCGCTTCTTCCGACGACTTCAGTTTTTCGATCCGGCGAATCCGTAGCAGCATTTCGCGCAGATCGACGGGCTTCACGATGTAATCCTCCGCCCCGGACTGCAGGCAGTTCACGCGGTCGTCGGCGCTTTCGCGCACCGAGATGACGATCGTCGAAGCCTCGGCGCACGCCGGCTCCGACAGCAGGGAAAATCCATCCTCGTCCTCGAGTTGAAGGTCCAGCAATACGATCGAGGGACGCACCGAAGGAAGCAGCGCACGCGCGGTCGCCAGAGACCATGCCTCAAAGACCTCATAATCCTGCCGCCGCAGGAACTCGGCGATCATCTTTCGGAAGGCCGTCGAATCTTCGACAAGAAGCAATCGCGTTGTCATGGGATCGAACTCTTGATAGTTGAGTCTGGCGTATCCGAGGGACGTGACGGGACAGGCGGTTTGACCATGTCATCTGAAGACTTCACGCCCGTTCCGCTCGTCGACGAAGCTGGATTGCAGAGCCTGATAGGCATGCTCGGACCCGCCTTGATGCGGGAAATGATCGCCGCGTGTCTTTCAGACGTGCGCGAGACGTGCAGCGATTTGCAATCGGCGTGCGCAAGCGGTGATGGCGCACGCGTCAGGCGCGCCGCCCACAAGCTCGCCGGAGTGCTTGCCCAGTATGCATGTCCGGCAGGCGCCACAGCCGCGCGCAGGGTCGCCGAAGCCAGCGACAGTGACGCCTTGAGCATGTCGGACTCCATGCTGAAGGTCATGGAGTCGACAGCCGCCGAACTCGAAAGGCGCATGCAATCGCCTCTGGCCGGTTCCTCTGGCGCTTCGATGCCCTGATCCATGCCGCGACGCTAGACCCGGAATTGTAAACGGCCAAGTTACATGGAGGCATCGCATTGTGCGCAATGATCGTTTTTCCGCTTAAAGCTTGAACACACTGGCGAAGATGTGGACCCGATCCCATGTGTCCTGCGCAGCACATGGGCAAGGAGCTTTCGGTCGATGCCGAACAAGACGGTCCTGGGGATTCACCCCGCGTTTCGCGACGATATCGGTGATCTCGTCACGCGCAGGCCTCTGCCCGGTCCGGGCCTTCGCGACCTCGATCCATTCCTGTTTCTCAATCATCACGGGCCGCAAATCTATCCGCCGGGCAACAGCGGCCTGCCCTTCGGACCGCATCCTCACCGGGGTTTTGAGACCGTGACGTTCATCCTGAAGGGATCGCTGGCCCATCTGGACAGCGGCGGGTCGGCGAGCGTCATCGAAGAGGGCGGAATCCAGTGGATGACGGCCGGCCGCGGCCTCGTGCACGCCGAGATTTCCCCCGAGGCGTTCAAGCAGACGGGCGGCCCGCTCGAAATCCTGCAATTGTGGGTAAACCTGCCGGCGCGGCTGAAGATGACGGCGCCCGCCTACGTGGGCCTTCAGGCGCCCGACATTCCGGTCGTGGAGCGGGACGGCGCGCGGATCCGGCTGATCTCGGGTGAATGGAACGGCGTGCGCGGGCCGGTCAACTCGCTGACTGGCGTCTTCATGAGCGTCGTCGATCTGGGCGCGAACGCCACGTTCCGCGCTGAAGGGCTTTCGGGTCGTAACGTGTTTCTCTACGTGGTCGGGGGCGACCTGAAGGTTGAAGATTCGCCCGCCCCTGCCCATCACCTTGTGGTGTGCAGCCAGGCGGAGGACATGCTGCATCTGCGCTCCGGCGCCGGCGCGCAAATCCTCTTCGGCCATGCAGAACCCTTGCGCGAGCCTATCGTGTCGCATGGACCTTTCGTGATGAACTCGGCGGAGGAGATCAACCAGGCGATGGCTGATTACCGCGCCGGGCTCTTCGGCGGCCTGCCGCAATGATCAGCGGGAGAACACTTCGGCGGGTTCGCGCACGCCAGTGAGGTCCTTCAGGAATGAGGATGACCACCACCGCACGTCCCTTTGCCTGATCGTCTCCAGCATCGGTTTCCAGCGCGCTATTCTCTCCGGCAGTTCCATGTTCAGCGCTTCGCGTATGGCGTCCGCGACTTCGAACTTGTCGTTCGGATTGACGATGAGCGCCTGCGTCAACTGAAGTGCGGCCCCCGCGAACTTCGATAGCACGAGCACGCCGGGATCTTCCGGATCCTGCGCCGCGACGAATTCCTTGGCGACGAGATTCATGCCGTCGCGAAGCGGCGTTATGAGTCCCACCCGCGCGACCCTGAACAATCCCGCAAGCACCGATCGCGGATAGGAATTGGAGACATAGTGGATGGGCACCCACCCGGGTTCGCCGTAGCCGCCGTTCACGCGCCCCAAGGTCTCGTTCACCTGCCGGCTCAGCATGGCGTATTCGGGCACTTCCGAACGGCTGACGGGCGCAATCTGCAGGAAGGTGACACGATTGCGCTGGTCAGGATTGCCGAGAAGGAATTGCTCGAAGGCCTCCATGCGCTCGGGAATTCCCTTCGAGTAATCCAGCCGGTCGACGGCCATGACGAGGGATCGCGAACCAAGGCTCGCCACCGTCTGCCGCACGAGCTTCTGCGTATGCCCACGCACGGCGGCCTTCTGGAAGCTGTCGACATCGATGCCGATCGGGAAACCCTTGATCGTGATGGCGCGCTCGCCCAGCGCGACGCCCGCTTCGCCCTGAATTCGCGCGCCCAGTTCCTGCACGAGATTGCGCTTCAGATTATCAGCGTCGCGGTCGGTCTGTGCGCCGATGAGGTCGTAGTCCATCATGGCGCGCAGAAGGTCGGAACTGCCCGGCAGCGTGTTGAACACTTCCGGCGAGGGCCACGGGATATGGTGGAAATAGCCGATGCGATTGCGCATCCCCAGCACGCGCAACTCCGCCGCCAGCGGCAGCAGATGATAATCATGCACCCAGATGTGGTCTTCTGGTTTGACAAGATTGGCGAGCGCCTGCGCGAACCTGCGGTTCACGCGCAGGTAGCCGGCATAATCGGCGCGCGAAAACTCCGACAGTCCGACGCGGTAATGCATCGTCGGCCACAAGGCCCGGTTGGCGAAGCCGCTGTAGTATTCCTGCCGGTCCGTCGCGGTCAGGTCCATCAGCGCATACTGGACCGCGCCGCGTTGAATCAGAGATGGCGTAGGGCTTGGATTGGCGGACGTCTTGCCGCTCCAGCCGAACCACAGCCCCTTGTGTTCCTCGAGAGCCTCGCACAGCGCGACGGCGAGTCCGCCCGCAGCCGCCTTGGCTGTCGGATCGGGTATCGAGACCCTGTTCGAAACGACCACCAACCGCGCCAAGCGTATCTCCTGAATGTGGCCCGCCGCTCAGCGGTAGATGAAGAAAAGGAGCAGCGCTCCAAGCGCCACCAGGCCCGCGGCGGCCGTGACGAAGATCCATCCGCCCGGACCCGCGGGGGCCGTTGTGTTGATGGGTTCGGCGGTCTCGTAGGCGTCCTGCGCCACGCCCGGCGCGGGAGCAGGTTTCGTTGCGCCGGGCTTCACCGGCGGCGCGCCGGGCAGCTCGATGGTCGGCGCCTCCTGGGAAGCGACGTCGCGCCGCCTTGAGGATCCGATGAGATCTTCGTCCAGTTCGACCGACACTCCCGCCTCCTCGAGCTGCACCACGATCATCGCAATCTCGTCGGCGTTCATCTCGTCGATCGGGAGAGTCGCGCGGATGTCCTCGACGGTCACGAAACCGCGGCGGGACCCTCGCTCGCGGATGGCCGCGAGGCCGGCGTCGTCGATCATGCCTGCATCCCCTTCTGCACAGCTGGCCATGGGGTCAACGCAAGGCGAAGCCTCGGGTTCGATCTTCCGGGATGTTTTCTGGAAACTTCCGTGACGTCAGGCTGTTGCGTGCGCAGGGGAGCAGCATGAGCAGGAGGCCGCCTTGTACCTTGTCCGTTTTTCTTACGATGTCCGGCCCGTCGACCGGGACGCGGCGCTCTCGTTCATCCGCAAGGAAGTGGAGGCGGCGCACGAGCGCGGTCTCGCCGCTCGCCTGCTTGTGCCGTTGACGCGCGCCCATGGGGGCGCGGCGTTGCAGTTCGAGGTGGAGCTGACCAATCTCGACCAGTTCGACGCCTTCCGGCAGCGCGGCGTGAATTCCGAAGACGAGACCGGCGACTGGATGCGCGCGTTCAGCGAGATTCTCGTCTCGCCGCCCGCGGCCGAAATCCTGCGCGTCATCGACTGATCGGGGCGGCGGCCTCAACTGCTCGTCGAGTCCGCCGACTCCTCGGGCTCTTCGGGATCGGGCAAAAGACCGGCCCCGGGCGTCGCCTCGGTATTCGTGAGTTCCGGCTTTGCGTGCGGGCCCGCCGCCGGCGCATCGGGCGTCGGCGCGGGCCCGCCCGCCTCGCTCTCTTTCTGCTCGCTCTTGCGGGCGCCTTTGGCCGCCTTTTCGCTGTCCCGCCCTGGCCCGCGGCCGCCGGAAGCCGCGCTCATTTCAGCCTCGGGTCGTGCGTGTGGTGCTTGTCGGCTTCGCCGCCGCCGCCCGAAATCCGCGATTTGGACCGGGGCCGCTGCTCGTCGTCCGGTTGCCCGCGAGTCTGGGTAGGATCGGGGAGGTCCGGCCGCTGATGGCTGGACCCCGGGCCGCCGTGCCGCTTGTCGCCTTCTGGTGGCTTCCTGGATGTCATCTCACCGGTCCTGCTGATAGCCCTGGTGGGTCGTGTTCTGCTTGATGTTGCCTTGACGGCCCTGCTGTTCGAGGTTGCGCTGGCGGTCGTCTTCCTTCTTGCGCGGGCCCGTGTCCTTGGCGGCGGCGGATTCGTCTGCGGGGCCCTTGGGACTGCGGTTGTCCGGAGGGACGGGGGGCATGTTCTTGCTCATGTCGGCGCTCCTTTTGCCGGGCCAACGTCATCGCGTCGCGCCCAGTTCCGGGACGCTCAGGTCCGGGGAGAGCCGCTGCAATCTGCCGGTTCAGGCGCGAAGATGTGACCGCGCCCCCTGCCGGGGCCCAGTTCCCACTGCTGACAATCCGGGGCGGGCTCGCTAGTCTTGAGGCGACGTGCGCTGCGGCTGGCGCGTGCTTGAGTGGAGAAGAAGAATGAATGCGTTGAAAGCTTTCCATCGGTCACTTGCGGCGATTGTCGTCGCTGGCGCCGTTTCGACCGGCGCGCTCGCGCAACAGCCCGCGCCGTTCGAGCCGACCGTTGGCCAGTCCGGCAAGGACGTCGTTTGGGTGCCCTCGCCGCAGGCGCTCGTCGACCGCATGCTCGACATGGCGAAAGTCACGCCCGCCGATTTCCTCATGGATCTTGGCTCGGGCGACGGCCGCACCGTCATCACGGCCGCCAAGCGCGGCATCAGCGCGCTGGGCATCGAGTACAACCCGGACATGGTGGCGCTGTCGAAGTTCAACGCCGAGAAGGAAGGCGTCACGGGCAAGGCCGAATTCATGAAGGCCGATCTCTTCGAGACCGACTTCTCGAAGGCGACCGTCATCACGATGTTTCTGCTGCCGGACATCAACCGCCGGCTTCGTCCCAAAATCCTCGACATGAAGCCGGGCACGCGCGTCGTCTCGAACACGTTCGACATGGGCGACTGGCAGCCGGATCAGACGGCTGAAGCAGGCGGCGAATGCCGCTCCTACTGCCGCGCCCTGTTCTGGATCGTGCCGGCGAAAGTCGACGGCGTCTGGAAGACCGCCCAGGGCGACCTGAAGCTCGATCAGAAGTACCAGCGCTTCATCGGATCGCTGACTGGCTCTGGCAATGTCGTCGCCGCGATCACGGACGGCAAGCTCACAGGCGACCAGATCGCGTTCACGGCCGGAAACGTCGAGTACACGGGCAAGGTCGCGGGCGACACCATCGAGGGAACCGCCAAGAGCGCGTCGGGTTCGACGCCGTTCAAGGCGACGCGCGCCAGGTAAGCGCTGCGCGGATTACAAGTAAGCGCTGCGCGGATTAGCAAATTTGCATGCAGGCAAAAACATGAAAGGCGGGCCTTGCGCCCGCCTTTTGCGTTTTAAGAGGTTGCTTCAGGTGCCCGACGGCGAGCCGAAGCTTTTCGGCGCGGGGCTGACCACCGACGTCGTTCCGTTCCGGATCTGCAGCACCGACATGCCGCGATCATTCAATCCGTCAGCGCGGAAACGGAAGAGGCCGTCAGCGCCATTGAAGCCGGAGGAGTTCGTCAGCGTCTGCTCCGAGAGTCCGCCCTGCAATTGAGACAAGGCCGCCACGAGCGACATCGCGTCATATGACAACGTGGAAATGCGGGTGGGGTCCGAATTGAACTTGGCCCGGTACTTCGACGCGAAATTGTTGAAGCCGCCATTCTCCGGCGCGGGGAACCATGCGCCCTGCAGCGCAGGAAGACGCAGCACGCGGGAGTCGTTCCACAGACCGGTGCCGAGCACCTGCACCCGCGAGGGATCGATGCCGGCGGCCACGAGCGCCTGCGAGACGGCCGCCATCTGGTCAGCCTGCTCGGGAATGAACAGCGCGTCGATCTGCCCGGCGATGGCGCCGATCTTTTGTGCTGCAGGCGTGACGCCGCCGCGCGAGTAACGCTCGATGGCCTGCACGCGCACGCCTGCGGCCGCGGCGGCGCTCTGGAATTGCGCCAGCGCGACATTGCCGTATTCGCTTTCGGGAACCAGCGCCGCAAAGCTCTTCTTGCCGCGCGACGCCGCGAACTGCACGACGCGGTCGACATAGCCTTCAACGAGGAACGACAGCAGATAGACGCCGCGCGAGGCCGTCGACGTGTCGGTCGAGAACGCGATGACGGGTCTGCCGGATGTGCGCGCCACGCGGCCGACTTCTCGAACGTTGCCCGCGTAAAGCGGGCCGATGATTGCTTCCGCGCCCTCCGCGACAGCCGCCTCGGCTGCGGCGCGCGCGCCCTCGGGGGAGGATTGGTCGTCCTTGACCAGCACGGTGATGGCGTTTTGCCCCAACTCGGACACGGCCAGTTCCGCTGCGTTGCGCAGCGACTGGCCGACGGCGCTCGGTCCGCCCTGCTGGGTCAGCGGCAGGATCAGGGCGATCCGCTTGGGGCCTGAGCCGAACGTGTCCCCGGTCGGTGCGCCGACCACGGCGGGATTGACGGGGGCCTCCACGACAGGCGAGCGGTTGCCCGTCCCCACGGGGCCGCAGCCGGCGAGCGCAAGGGCGGTCAGCGCCGAAAGGGCACGCCAGCGCCGGACAATCGTGAAGCGCGCGCCGGCGCTCCCCAGGGATCCCATCATGCAGCACCATTCCGTCGAGAGCGTACGAGAATCAGCGCCGGTTGCGCCCTGGACGGGCCGGCGCTCGTTTCACAGCGACCATTCGCATGGACCTCAGAAGCGTTTCATATCAGAAGTTGGAGGCCAGTTCACCTGTGCCTCGAAGTCTGTGGCGTTCGGTAAAAAGAAATTGCGGGATGATTTACAGAACGAGACTCCTCACCTAAGCTGGGCGCCATGATGACAGGCGGCGACGACGAACACTCTCACCGGGCCGGCAGCGCAAGCTTCACGGCCTTTGGCCTCAGGGCCGAGGCTCAGCCGCTGGCGCCGGGCCTCCACGTCGTCGCGACGCCCATCGGCAATCTGGGCGACATCACCTTCCGCGCCCTGGCCGTCCTTGCGGCCGCGGACGCCGTGATCGCCGAGGATACGCGGGTCAGCAAGACTCTCCTTGCCCATTACGGCATCGCCACCCCGCTGGTCGCCTATCACGAGCACAACGCGGCCGTGATCCGCCCGCACCTGCTCGCCCGCCTGGAAGCGGGCGCAGCGCTCGCGCTCATTTCGGACGCGGGAACGCCGCTCATTTCCGATCCGGGCTTCAAGCTCGTGGCCGAAGCGCTGGAGAAGGGGATCCAGGTCACCTCCGCGCCTGGCCCGTCTGCTGTGCTCGCGGCGCTGGTGGTCGCGGGCCTGCCCACGGACCGCTTCTTTTTCGAAGGTTTCCTGCCGCAAAAGAGCGGCGCGCGGCGTCAGCGCGCGGCGGCGCTGAAGGCCGTTCCCGGAACGCTCGTCCTGTTCGAATCGCCCCGCCGCCTCGCTGAAAGTCTCGCCGATCTCGCCGCCGTTCTCGGCGACCGGCCTTCGGCGGTGTGCCGCGAACTGACCAAGCGGTTCGAGACCGTGCGCCGTGGGTCGCTGCCGCAGCTTGCCTGCGAGTTCGCGTTGGAGCCGCCCCCCAAGGGCGAGGTCGTGCTGGTCATCGGCCCGCCGGGGGAGTCCAGCCCCGAAGGGACCGCCGACGAACTGGACCAGAAAATCCGCGCCGCGCTGGGCAAGCACTCGATCAAGGACGCGGCGTCGATCGTCGCCGGCGAGACGGGCCTTGCGCGCAGGAAGGTCTATGCGCGCGCGCTCGAACTGGCCGCTGATCGCGATCAGCAGGGAGACTAGGAATTGTCGCGCGCGCCGACCCCGCCTCGCGACGGTTCGCACAAGCGGCGAACCGCCTACCTGCTGGGGTTGCGCGCCGAGACGCTCGCGGCCTTGCGGCTGCAGCTCGCCGGGTGGCGCATTCTCGAACGCCGTTTTCTTGGCGGCGGCGGCGAGATCGACATCGTCGCCGTGCGCGGCGCGTGCGTCGCCTTCGTCGAAGTAAAGGCGCGCGCGTCGATGGACGCTGCGGCCTCGTCCATCACGGTGCAGAAAATGAAGCGCATGAGGCGCGCGGCGAGCGTGTGGGTCGCGCGAAATCCGTGGGCGGCGACGAAGACATTGCGCGCCGACGCGGTGTTTCTGAGCCCGCGCCGCTGGCCGCGGCACGAGCGCAACATCTTTGATCTTGGCGAATGACCGCGCGCTATCGCGAGCGGTCGTAGGCGCCCAAGCCCCGGCCGGTAGGACTTCTCGTCGAGGAATTGTTTCATTCCCTTCTGGTCGCCCTGCTCGGGATCGCGGAACTTCGTCTGGTCCGACTTGGCCGACAGATATTCCGCCGACGCGTCCCACGACATCTCGCGCACGTAATGATAGCCCTGCTTGCAGGCGCGCAGCACGTGCGGGTTCTTCTTCATCAGCGTCTGCGCGAGCTGCGTCACGCGTGCTTTCAGCTGGTCGGCGGGCACCGCGAAATTCACCAGCCCGATCTCGGCTGCGCGCGTTCCGTCGAACGTTTCGCCCGTCATGATGTAGTAGAGCGCGGTGCGCTGCATCAGCGCCATCGCAACCGATTTCGTCACGATGCCCGCCGGGATGATGCCCCAGTTGATTTCCGAGAGGCCGAACGTCGCCTTCTCGTCGGCGATGGCGAGATCGCACGCAAGCAGCACCTGGAAGGCGCCGCCGAAACACCAGCCATTGACCATGGCGATCGTGGGCTTGGAGAAGTGCATCATGCGCCGCCATTGCCATCCGGCATTGGCCTTGTGCAGCCGTTCGCGCAGCACCGGATGGCCGGCGTCCGGTTCGCGGAAGTATTCCTTGAGGTCCTGCCCGGCGGAGAACGAATCGCCCGCGCCGGTGATGACGACGACCTTGCAGGCGTCGTCCATCTCGAGCGCGTCGAGGGCCTCGTTCATTTCGCGCACGATGGCCGGGTTGATCGCGTTTCGTTTTTCCGGCCGGTTGAGCGACACCCACGCGATGCCGTCCTCGATCTGCACGATGACGCTTTTCTGAACCTGCCCAGCTGTCTGGGCCGTCTCCCCGGCGCTGTTCACTTGAAGCTGCTCCCCGATTTGAATATAAGGAACCCTTAGATCGCCGCGCGCCGCGACGTCAAGGAGAGCTCAAGTGGAACGTCTGCGCCCGAGCACGATCTACCTGCTGCATCAGACCAGCCAGGCGCTCCGGTCGCGTCTCGAACACGCGCTGCGCCCGCTCGGCGTCACGGGCCTCCAGTACACGATACTCGGCCTCCTCGACCGCCACGAGGGACTCTCGTCCGCCGACCTCTCGCGGCGCTTTTTCGTCACGCCCCAGACCATGAACCAGGTCGTCGCCGGCCTGCTCAAGCGCGGCCTTCTCGACCGCGAGGCGAGCGAGGCCAATCGACGCATTCTGAAGATGAAGCTCTCGGCGGAGGGCGCCGCGCTGCTGGCGCGTTGCGAAGTCGTCGCCGACGAAATCGAATTCGATGCGCTGTCGAGCGTGCCGCCCGCGGAACTGGAGCAGATGCGGCAGCACCTGCGCAAGCTTCTGCGGCAACTCCGCCTGTCGGGTGGCGACCAGAACGTCGTCGTCGAGGCCCTGTCCAACGCAGGGCTCGAACCGGTCCAGCGAGCCGCCGGCGCGCCGGGACGCGCGAAGACGCGGGAAAAGACCCCTGCCTGAGTTTAGGCGTTTGCCGCGGCGCGGTAACCTTGTATGCGGTATCGAAGAGGGTCCGGCGCAGGCCAGCCGAGACTCCGACCAAGAGCGAAGGTGAGGGAAGCGATCGAATGATCCGCGTTACACATCCGCAGGACTTCTGGTCCGGGCTTCTCTTCATGAGCATCGGCGTCGCCGCCGCGTACATGAGCCGTGATTTCGCCTTCGGAACCCTGACGCGGATGGGGCCGGGGTTCCTGCCGTCGGTCCTCGCCTGGCTGCTCATCGCAATCGGCGCCTTCGTGACCTTTCGCGGATTCGCCCTGCGCGGCGCGGCGATCGCGCGGAGCACGTGGCGTCCGCAGATCATCATCGTCATCGCCATCGTTCTCTTCGCGCTCCTGATCGAGCGCGTGGGTCTGATCCCGACCGTGTTTCTCGTCACGAACCTGGCTTCGTTCGCATCGACCGAATTCCGGCTGAGGGATTCGCTCTTCCTGTCCGCGGGCATGTCGATCGCCTGCTATCTCGTCTTCGTCCGCCTGCTCGGATTGCCTCTCACTGGCGTAGCGTGGAACTTCTGAAATGGACGTCTTCGCCAATCTCGCGACCGGGTTCTCTGTTGCGGTCACGCCGACCAATCTTCTCTTCTGCCTCATCGGCTGCCTGCTCGGCACGTTGATCGGCGTGTCTGCCCGGGATCGGGCCGATCGCCACGATCGCGATGCTGCTGCCGGTGACCTACGGGCTCGACCCGCTGGCGGCGCTGATCATGCTTGCGGGCATCTATTACGGCGCCCAGTACGGAGGCTCGACGACTGCCATCCTGGTGAACCTGCCGGGCGAAACGTCATCGGTCATCACCTGTATCGAAGGCTACCAAATGGCGCGCAACGGGCGCGCCGGCGCCGCGCTGACCGTGGCGGCGCTCGGCTCGTTCTTCGCCGGCTGCGTCGGCACCATCATGATAGCCATGTTCGCGCCGGTCCTTGCCGGTTTCGCGGTGAAGTTCCGCTCGCCCGAATACTTCTCGCTGATGGTGTTCGGCCTCGTCGCCGCGGTCGTTCTGGCGAACGGATCGGTGCTGAAGGCCGTCGCGATGGTCGTTCTGGGATTGCTCCTCGGGCTCGTGGGCACCGACACGCAATCGGGCGTGACGCGATTCACGTTCGGCGTGACCGAGCTCTATGACGGCATCGATTTCGTGCCGCTGGCGATGGGCCTGTTCGGCATCGCCGAACTGATGACGAACCTCGACCGCTCGTTCGAGGATCGAAGTCAGACGCAGAAGATCGAAAGCCTCTGGCCGACGCGCAAGGAAGTCCGCCGCGCCATTCCCGCTGCGCTCCGCGGCACGGGCCTCGGCTCGCTGCTCGGCATTCTGCCGGGCGGCGGCGCGGTGCTCGCCTCGTTTGCGTCCTACACGCTCGAAAAGAAGGTCTCCAAGTCCCGCGATCAATTCGGCAAGGGCGCCATCGAAGGCGTCGCGGGGCCGGAGGCCGCCAACAACGCCGGCGCGCAGACATCCTTCATTCCGCTGCTCACGCTCGGCATCCCCTCGACTCCCGTCATGGCGATCATGGTTGGCGCCATGATGATCCAGGGCATCGCGCCGGGCACGGCGCTGATCACCGAGCGCCCGCAGCTCTTCTGGGGCATGATCGCGTCGATGTGGATCGGCAACGCGATGCTCGTCATCATCAACCTGCCGTTGATCGGCCTTTGGGTCGCGCTGCTGCGCGTTCCTTACCGTCTCCTGTTTCCATGCATCGTGGTCCTGTGCTGCGTCGGCGCGTTCGCCATCAGCACGAGTTCGTTCCTCGTGATGATGATGGCCGGCTTCGCCGTGCTGGGTTACGTCCTCGGGAAACTGGGCTGCGAGGGCGCGCCCTTCCTGCTGGGCTTCGTGCTGGGGCCGCTGATGGAGGAGAACATGCGGCGCTCCATGGTGCTCTCGTTCGGCGATCCGCTGATCTTCGTGGAGAGGCCCATTTCGCTTGCGCTCCTGCTCATGTCGCTGGCGCTTGTGCTCATGATCGTGCTGCCCTCCTTCCGCCGCACGCGGGAAGTCGCGTTCCAGGAATGACGGGCCGTCCCGCGGAAGCCGGCGAATAGGGCGCATGCGCTGCGTGCATGGACGCCTTGGGCGTGCGGTGCTAGGACATCGCCGCGCCCTGGGCGCCAAAATCATGCAGGGAGACGCCAAGCGCCATGACATCGGCAGCAGTTCGTTACCGCCTCGGGGTCGACGTCGGCGGGACCCATACGGATCTCGTGCTCCTCGATCCGGCAAGCGGTGAACTTCTGGTCGAGAAGGTGTCGAGCACGCCAAAGAACCCTGCGCTCGGCGTCCTCAACGGCGTGGCGCGCTTCGTCGCCAGGGGCATCGCGCCCGACGCCATCGACTTCTTCGCCCATGGCACCACGATCACCACCAATGCGCTGCTCGAAATGCGCGGCGCCCGCGTTGGCCTGCTCGTCACGAAAGGTTTTCGAGCCATTCAGGAGGTGCAGGCGCAGGCGCGCGACGGCAATCTGTTCAACTATTATTATGCCAAGCCGGAGCCGATCGCGCCGCAGAGCCTGACGCGCGAAATCCCCGAACGCAGCGACTACCAGGGGCAAGTCCTGCTCCCCCTCGATCGCGACGCGGTCCGGCGGGCCGTTCGCGAGCTGAAAGAGCAGGGCGTCGGCTCGGTCGCGGTCTGCTACCTGTTCTCGTTCATGAACCCGGCGCACGAGGAGGAGACGCGCCGCATCGCACTCGAGGAAGCGCCCGATCTGCACGTCTCGATCTCGAGCGAGGTGCTGCCGCGATTGCGCGAATGGCCGCGCATGTCGACGACGCTCCTCAATGCGTATCTCGAGCCCGTGCTCGTGCGCTACATCGATCATCTGTCGAAGGGCCTCGACGAGGCCGGCGTCAGCACGCAGCGCCGCTTCCTGATGCAGTCGAACGGCGGCGTCATGCCGTTCACGGCGACGGTGGCGGGCGGGCGCACCGTGCACACGCTGTTCTCCGGCCCGGCGGGCGGCGCGCAGGCGAGCGCCCTGCTGTCGGGCGATTACGCGCGGCGCGGGCTCGTGACCCTCGACATGGGCGGCACCAGCGCCGACATCGCCTTCATCGAAGGCGGCGCGCCGCTGGAGACGACCGAAAGCGTCATCGCGCGCCGGCAGATCGACGTGCCCGCCCTCGACATGACGACGATCTCCGCCGGCGGCGGCTCCATCGCCGCGGTCGATCGCGGCGGCTTCCTCGTGGTCGGCCCCCAGAGCGCGGGCGCCGACCCCGGCCCGGCCTGCTACGGCCGCGGCGGAACGCGCCCGACCGTCACCGACGCGGACGTCGTGTGCGGATACCTAAATCCCGATTACTTCCTCGGCGGCGCGCAGACGCTCGACGTCGAGGCCTCGCGCCGCGCGCTGGAGGAACACGTCGCCAAGCCCCTCGGCCTCGATGCGGTGGCCGCTGCGGCGGGCATTCGCCGCATTGTCGACATGCGCATGGCCGACGAGGTGCGCGTGTTCGCCGCCAAGCGTGGCGTCGATCTCACCTCGTTCACGCTTCTGCCGTTCGGCGGAGCCGGCGCCGTGCACGCCGCGGCTGTGGCCGACGAACTCAACATGCGGCGCATCCTCGTGCCGCCCCGCCCCGGCGCGTTCTCCGCGCTGGGCCTTCTGTGCACCGACGTGGTGCACGATTACATCCGCTCCGAACTGCGCCCGCTTTCGGAAGTCACCCCTGCCCACGCCGAAGAGATCTACGGTGCGCTGGAAGATCGCGCGCGCGAGGAACTGAAGGCCGAAGGCCTCGATCCCGCCGACGCCGCGTTCCTTCGCGAACTCGACCTGCGCTACACCGGCCAGGGCTATGAGCTGCGCACGCCGCTGGACGGCCTCTACACCGGCGCGCTGAATGATGAATCCCTGCGCGCCGCGCGCGTGCGCTTCGACGAGCGCCACGCGAAGGTGCATGGCCATGCGGCAAGCGACCGCCCGGTCGAAGTCGTCAGCTATCGCGTGCGCGTGCGCGTCGCGGTTCCAAAATATACGCCGCGCAGCGAGAGCCCGCCCGACCGGCCAAGGCCCGTCGCTGACGCCCGCAAGGGCGCGCGCAATGTGTTCTTCGATCCCAAGGCGCCTGTGCAGGCTATCGTCTACGAACGAGACGGCCTCGACATCGGCGTGCGCATCGAGGGCCCGTGCATCGTCGAGCAGTTCGACGCCACAACCATCGTGCCCGCGGGCTGGAGCGCGCAGGTGGACGAGTACCGCAACCTCATTCTCGAACGCGCGGGAGCCTGAACATGGACGCCATCACCGTTCAGATCCTGCGCAACAAGATCGCCAGCCTCGTCGATGAAATGCACTATCATTTCTATCGCTCCGGCTATTCCACGATCATCCGCGAGTCGCGCGACTTCTCCTGCGTCGTGCTCGACCGCACGGGCCGCCTCATCGTCGCCCCGCCGATGTTCTTCCACGCGCCGGTCTATCGCCATCTTGTCGGCCGCATCATCGAGATCTACGGCGACGAGATCGCGCCCGGCGACGTGTTCGTCTGCAACCACCCTTATGAAGGCGGGCTGCCGCACGTCTCGGACATGGCGTTCGTGTCGCCGGTCTTTGCGGACGGAAAGATCGTCGCGTTCACCGGCTCCATCGCCCACAAGGCCGATGTCGGCGGCACGATTCCCGGCTCGACATCCGCCAACGCCACCGAAATCTTCCAGGAAGGCATGCTGCTTCCGCCCGTGCGCATCTGGAAGGGCGGCAAGCTCCTGCCTGACGTCGAGCGCCTCATCCTCGCCAACACGCGCCAGCCCGACCTCGTGCGCGGCGACGTCACGGCGCAGATCGCGGTGACGCATAACGGCGCTGCGAGCGTGCAGGAACTTTGCGTGCGCTTCGGCGCGCAGACGCTGATGGACGCCTTCAGGGCGATCCTCGACGGCGCCGCGGCGGACCTGCGCGCCTGCATCGAGAAACTGCCCGAAGGCGAGTCCTCGGCTGAAGGGTACATCGACCACGATGGCGTCGATCCGACGAAGCCGATCAAGCTCGCGGTCACGATCCGCGTCGGGAACGGCCGGGCGTGCTTCGACTTCTCCGCCAGCGATCCGCAGGCGCGCGGGCCCGTCAATCTGCGCCCCTCGATGGTCGAGGCCTGCGTGTTCTACGCGCTGCTCGGATCGCTCGATCCCTCGCTGCATTTCAACGACGGCATGCGCGATGCGGTCGACTTCGTCTTCGCGCCGAAGACGATCACCAACGCCTCGGCGCCGGCAGCGGTCTCAAACTACCAGCAGGTGAACCTGAAACTTGTGGACGTGCTGCTGGAAGCCATGGGCAGGTTCAATCCGGCGCGCGCCGCCGCCAATGCAGGTTCGTCCAGCGCGCTGGGCATCTTCTGGTCGAAGGGCCGCCCCGGCCAGTCGAACATGCAGTATGAAATCCTCGGCTCCGCCTATGGCGCGGGATCGCATTACGACGGCGCCTCCGGCACGGCGTGCCATCTCAGCAACCTGCACGTCACGCCGATCGAGATTCTCGAATCCGAATATCCGTGCCGCATAAACCGGTTCGATCTTCTGCCCGACACTGGCGGCGCGGGCCAATGGCGCGGCGGACTCAGCATGGTGCGCGAGTATGAACTGCTCGAGGACGCGACGATCGTGCGCCGCTACGACAAGAGCAAGTTTCCCCCGCGCGGCCAGCAGGGCGGCGCAGAGGGCGCAGGCGCGAAGTTCACCATCAGGCTCGGCACGCCCGAACAATACGACACGCCGTCCTCGGGCCGTTTCGAGATGAAGAAGGGCGAGCGTTTCCGCCTGCAGACAGCGGGCGGGGGCGGGCTGGGCGATCCGAAAGCGCGCGACCCCGAGGCCCTGCAGCGCGATATGGCCGAAGGCTATGTCACGCCGGACGGCGCCGCGCGCGATTACAATCAGAAGATCTGAAAGAGGAGACGCCATCATGGCGCAGAAGGAAAAGGTCGGCATCGTCGGCGTGGGACGCATGGGCCAGCCGATGGTCAAGCACATGGTCAAGCACGGTTACGACGTGACGGCGGTCGATGTGTCGAAGGACAATCTCGCGAAGGTCGCGGAGATGGGCGCGAAGACCGCCGCCACTCCGAAGGATCTGGGCGACTGCACGTTCATCATTCTGGGCGTGGGCTACGACGACGAGGTCAACGAGGTCGTGCTCGGCGCCAATGGCGTGCTGCAGGCGCTGAAGCCGGGCGCCATCATCGCGGTCTCGTCCACCGTGTCGCCCGACACGGTGAAGGCCATCGACGAGAAGGCGCGCGCCAAGGGCTGCGACGTGCTCGACGCGCCGATCTGCCGGGGCCGCTGGTTCGCCGATGAAGGCAAGCTGCTGGCGCTGTTCGGCGGCCGCGACGAAGTGGTCGCGCGCGGTCGGGAGGTCTACGGGACGTTCAGCTCCGACATTTCGCATCTGGGCGACGTCGGCCACGGGCAGGTCGGCAAGGCGATGAACAATCTGATGCTCTGGATCACCAGCATCGGCCTCATCGAGGCCGGCCGGGTGGCGGAATCCACCGGCATCGACCTGCCGAAACTGCGCGAGGCGCTGATGATGTCCTCGGGCAAGAGCCAGGCGCTGGAGGACTGGGATCAGACCACGTTCACCTGGGCGCTGAAGGACATGCAGATCGTCATGCAGATGGCCGACAAGGCGGGCCTGTCGCTGCCGCTCACCGGCGCGGTGAAGGAAATGGTCAAGGAAGGCCGCCGCATCAAGGCGAGCAATCCTCCGGGGTGGACGAACAAGTAGCCCTGAGTCGTCGTGGTCGGCGAAGGCCGACCACCCACGAGACGCGAGCGCTTCGACCTCCGGCTTTTCGTGATGGTCTGCCTTCGCAGACCATGACGCGCCGCTACTTCTTGTACAAGTCCCCGTAGGTCTTGCGCAGCTCGGCCTTCTGCACCTTGCCCATGGCGTTGCGCGGCAGTTCGTTCACGAACAGCACGCGCTTGGGCAGCTTGAATTTGGCCAGCCTGTTTTCAAGCGCCTCGATGACCTTCTTTTCATCGAGGCCCGCGTCCTTCTTCGCCACGACGACGGCGGTGACGCCCTCGCCGAAATCGGCGTGCGGCAGGCCGACGACGGCGCTCTCGATGACGCCGGGCATCGCGTCGATCTCGGTCTCGACCTCGATCGGATAGACGTTGAAGCCGCCGGTGATGACGAGGTCCTTGTCGCGCCCGACGATGAAGACGTAGCCGCGTTCGTCGATCTTGCCGAGGTCGCCGGTGATGAAGAAGCCGTCCTCGCGGAACTCGGCCGCCGTCTTCTCCGGCATCTGCCAATAGCCCTTGAAGACGTTGGGGCCCTTCACCTCGATCATGCCGATCTCGCCGCGCGGCAGTTCGGCGCCGGTCTCGGGATCGGTGATGCGCACGGACACGCCCGGCAGCGGGAAGCCGACGGCGCCGGGCACGCGCTCGCCGTCGTAGGGGTTCGACGTGTTCATGTTCGTCTCGGTCATGCCGTAGCGCTCGAGGATCGCGTGGCCGGTGCGCGCCGGTCCATTCGCGATGCGTCTCGGCCAGCAGCGGCGCCGAGCCCGACACGAACAGGCGCATGTGCTTCGTCGCCTCCTTCGTGAGGCCCGGATGCGCCAGCAGGCGCGTGTAGAACGTCGGCACGCCCATCATCGCCGTGGCGCGCGGCCCATCAGCTGCAGCATCAGGTCCGCGTCGAACTTCGGCAGGAAGATCATCGAGCCGCCCGCCAGCAGCAGCGTGTTCATCGCCACGAACAGGCCGTGCGTATGGTAGATCGGCAGCGCGTGGATCAGCACGTCCTTCGTCGGTGAAGCGCCAGTAATCGACGAGCGTCAGCGCGTTCGAGGCGAGATTGCCGTGCGATCAGCATCGCGCCCTTCGAGCGGCCGGTGGTGCCCGACGTGTAGAGGATCGCCGCGAGGTCGTCTTCGCCGCCGGTCCACATCTGCGAAGTCCGGGCTCATCGCGCGCGCGGCCTCGATCAGCGAGCCGTCCTCCCTCACGCCCAGCGTCTCGACATGGGCGACGCCCGCGCCCGCGGCCAGCGGATGCGAGCTTTTCGCGGCTGGCGGGATCGCACACGAAAACCTGCGGCTTGGCGTCGCCGAGAAAATACTCGATCTCCGCGGGCGTGTAGGCGGTGTTGAGCGGCAGGAAGATCGCGCCGCGCGCGCAGGCATGCGAGATACAGCAGCACCGCGTCGGGCGATTTCTCCACCTGCACGGCGACGCGGTCGCCGGGCTTCACGCCGCGCGCGCGCAGAAGATTGGCGATGCGCCCCGAGCCCGCATGAAGATCGCCGTAGGTGATCTTGCGGCCTTCCGGCGTCTCGATGAAGACTTTCTGCGGCGAGGGCGCGCGGCGCGCGATCAGGTCATAGAGATAAGCGGGCATGTGTCCCCGTTGCTTTCCGAGCCGAACGTCGTGAACTTTGCGCGGCGATCAGGCTTTTGCCCCGTTGGAAGGAGCGAGCCGCCCCTTTGCTCCGGCCTTCAATAATCTGCGGACCGGGGAGGAGGCAACGACTTCCCCGCTGTTGGCGTAGGCCTCGTGGTTCCGCTCGATCTGGTCGAGATCGTAGAGGTAGTTGACCATGATCCCGGCGCTCTCCGCGAGGCCCTTGGGGGAGGTGTCGCCGAGCCAGTCGATGCGCTCCAGCCGCGCTCCGTTGCCAAGATGGAAGCGCGCCACCGGATCGATGAGCCGGTTGCCTGGCGTGCGAGCCTCGAGAAAATAATAGGCCGCGAGCGGTTCGAGCAAAGCCCGCGCGCGGGCGGCGAATTCCTCGTCCTGCGGCCACAACGGATCCTCCAGCGCTTCGAGGATGTCGCGATCGGAGGGCGGCAGAACCTCCATCGCCTGCGAGCGCAGCCATGGCATGAATCCGGGAACAGGAGACAAGGTCACGAAGGTCGAGACCGCCGGCAGTTCGCGCCGCAATTCCTCCACCACCTGCTTGATGAGGAAATTGCCGAACGACACGCCCGCAAGGCCCTGCTGGCAGTTGGAGATGGAATAGAAGGCGGCGGTGTTCACCTTGCCCGGCGGCGTCAGCGGACGCTCTTCGGCCAGAAGCGGCTGGACCGCCGCCGGAATTTCGGCGCTCAGCGCGACCTCGACGAAGATGAGCGGTTCGTCCACGAGCGCGGGATGAAAGAAGGCGTAGCAGCGCCGGTCCGGCGGGTCGATGCGGCGGCGCAGGTCGTCCCAGTCGCGGATCTGGTGCACAGCTTCGTACCGGATGATCTTTTCCAGGACGACGGCGGGCGAGGACCAGTCGATGCGCCGCAGCACGAGGAAGCCGCGGTTGAACCACGAGTTCAGGAGGTGGACGAAGTCCCTGTCCACCGTCTTCAGCGCGGGGTTGGCGCGCAGGAGCCCCAGGAGATCCTCCCGCATGCCAACGAGCGCGGCCGTTCCGCCCGGCGCGCGGTTCAGGCGCCGGAAGACCTCCTGCCGCCGGGGCTCGGATGCGTAATGGATGGCGGCGGCGCGTTCCTCGCCGGGATCTTTCGACCAGGCTTCGACGGCTTTCGCCAGCGCGCCCGCGTCGGGTCCGAACCGATCCGCCAGCGCCGTGAAGAAGGCGAGGCGCCCGGGCTCGTCGAGAAGCTTGTAGCTTTCCAGAACTTCGCGCGCGAGCGCCGTACCCGACGCTTCGCCCCGGCCCGAAAGCAGCGCTTCGCAGAGGTCCGCGACGCCGCCCGAGCGGCGCGCGGCGGCGTCCACGGCCGGAAGGCCGAGCAGGTTGCGGCCGCGGTCGGCGATCGTTGTCAGAAGATCCGAGAAGAACGCGCTGTTCATCAGGCTGGCCTGCTCAAGAAGGTCTGCCAGAGATTAGCCGAAATCCGGGCGTCATCGTAAGCGCTTTCGCGCGGTTGCCGCGCCACCTCGCCCTGCTATGGTTCCAGAATGACTGATGAGCCCGACAAGATTGCCGCCATAAAGGCGCAGCTTGAATCCCCCTCCTACCGCCTCGCCGCCCTCGATCAGGACTTCCTGCTGTCCGACACCCAGCGCGGCGTGCGCTTCCTGCTTGAATACGCCAAGGCGGAGGAGGCGTTGCGCGCCTGGTCCGTGCGCTCCACGGTCGTCGTCTTCGGCAGCGCCCGCATTCGCGAGAACGGTCCCGGCCGGCAAGCCTACTGGTATGCGCAGGCCCGTGAATTCGGCCGCATCTGCTCGCTGGAGGGCGGGGCGATCGACGGTCATGGCGGAATTCCCCGCGACAACGTCATCGCCACGGGCGGCGGGCCCGGCGCCATGGAGGCGGCCAACCGCGGCGCGAGCGACGCCGGCGCTCCCAGCATCGGCTTCAACATCCGCCTGCCTCACGAGCAGATGCCCAATCCCTACAGCACGCCAGCGCTGACGTTCCGGTTTCACTATTTCTCGATGCGCAAGATGCACCTGGCCATGCGCGCCAAGGCGCTCGTGGTGTTCCCTGGCGGCTTCGGCACCATGGACGAGTTGTTCGAGCTTCTCACGCTCGCCCAGACCGGCAAGGCGCCGCGCATTCCCGTCGTCCTGTTCGACAGGGCCTACTGGAACGACATCATCAACTTCTCGGCCTTCGTCGAGCACGGGATGATCGACCCTGCCGATCTGGAGATTTTCAGCTTCGCGGAAACGGCCCGGGAAATCTGGGATCATCTCGTCGCGCGCGGGCTTCTCACCGCGTATGAGCCGAAGATCACCTGATCTGCGAGGGGTTCGGGATATGAAAAAGCCCCGCGGCGATGCGCGGGGCTTTCGTGTTCTTGCAGTGCGCGGCGGCTTACTCGCCGGCGGGGGCGCCTTCGCCCTCGGCCTTGCGCTCGGCCTTTTCCTTGGCTTCAAGGTCTTCGCCGGTGACCTGATCGACCACGCGCATCGACAGGCGGACCTTGCCGCGATCGTCGAAGCCCAGCAGCTTCACTTTCACCTTGTCGCCTTCCTTGACGACGTCGGTGGTCTTGTTCACGCGCTCCTTGGAGAGCTGCGAGATGTGAACGAGACCGTCCTTCGAGCCGAAGAAGTTGACGAACGCGCCGAAGTCCATGGTCTTCACCACGGTGCCTTCGTAGATCATGCCGATCTCCGCTTCCTGCGTGATCGACTTGATCCAGTTGATCGCCGCCTTGATGGAATTGCCATCGGAGGAGGCGATCTTCACGGTGCCGTCGTCGTCGATGTTGATCTTCGCGCCCGTCTTCTCGACGATCTCGCGGATGACCTTGCCGCCGGTGCCGATCACTTCGCGGATCTTGTCGGTCGGGATCTTCATCTGCTCGATGCGCGGGGCGAACTCGCCCAGCTCCTCGCGCGCCGTGTTCAGCGCCTTCGACATCTCGGTGAGGATGTGCAGGCGCCCGTCCTTGGCCTGGCCAAGAGCGACGCGCATGATCTCCTCGGTGATGCCGGCGATCTTGATGTCCATCTGCAGCGACGTGACGCCGTTGTCGGTGCCCGCCACCTTGAAGTCCATGTCGCCGAGGTGATCCTCGTCGCCGAGAATGTCGGAGAGCACCGCATAGCGGTCGCCTTCGAGGATGAGGCCCATGGCGATGCCCGCGGTCGGCCGCTTCAGCGGCACGCCGGCGTCCATCAGCGCGAGCGATGCGCCGCAGACCGTCGCCATCGAGGACGAGCCGTTCGAACTCGGTGATCTCGGAGACGACGCGGATCGTGTAGGGGAACTCAGCCGGAGCGGGGAGCATCGGGCGCACGGCGCGCCACGCGAGCTTGCCGTGGCCGATTTCGCGGCGGCCGGGCGAGCCCATGCGGCCGGTCTCGCCGACGCTGTAGGGAGGGAAGTTGTAGTGCAGCATGAAGCGCTCGCGGTACGTGCCCTCGAGCGAGTCGACGAACTGCTCGTCCTCTCCCGTGCCCAGCGTCGCGACGACCAGCGCCTGCGTCTCGCCGCGCGTGAACAGCGCCGAGCCGTGGGTGCGCGGCAGAACGCCGACCTGCGACAGGATCGGACGCACCGTGCGCACGTCGCGCCCGTCGATGCGCACGCCCGTGTCGAGGATGTTCCAGCGCACGACCTTCGCCTGCAGATCGTGGAAGACTTCGCCCACCTTCTGCTTTTCGAACTTCGGGTTCTCGCTGTCGCACAGGGCCGACATCACCTTCGCCTTCACGGCGTCGACGGCGGCGTAGCGGACCTGCTTGACGGTGTTCTTGTAGGCTTCGCGCAGCTCGGCTTCGGCGATTTCGGAAACGGCGGTCTCGATCGCCGACTTGTCCGGAACGACGAGGTCGCGCGGCTCCTTGGCCGCCTTCTCGGCGAGGCGGATGACCGCGTCGATCACCGGCTGGAAGCCGCGGTGACCGGTCATCACCGCTTCGAGCATCGTCTCCTCCGAAAGCTCCTGCGCTTCGGACTCGACCATCAGCACCGCGTCCTGCGTGCCGGCGACGACGAGATCGAGCTGCGATTCCTTCATCTCGTCGATGGTCGGATTGAGCTTCAGTTCGCCCTTGATGTAGCCGACGCGCGCGGCGCCGATCGGGCCCATGAACGGGATGCCCGAAATGGTGAGCGCCGCGGAGACGGCGACCATCGACAGGATGTCCGGATCGGTCTCGAGGTCATGGCTCAGCACGGTCACGATCACCTGCGTGTCGTGGCGGTAGCCTTCCGGGAACAGCGGGCGGATCGGACGGTCGATCAGGCGGGAGACGAGCGTCTCCTTCTCGGACGGGCGTCCTTCGCGCTTGAAATAACCGCCGGGGATGCGGCCCGCGGCGAACGCCTTTTCCTGGTAGTTGACGGTCAGCGGGAAGAAGTCGACGCCCGGCTTGGGCGACTTGGCGGACACGACGGTGGCGAGCACGCTGGTCTCGCCCCACGACGCATAGACCGCGCCGTCGGCCTGACGGGCGATGCGGCCCGTTTCGAGCACGAGCTTGCGCCCGGCCCACTCGAGTTGTTCACGATGAATTTCGAACATTTTGGATTGTCTCTCATGACTGGGAGAGGCTGGCGCCATGAGCAAGACGGCGAGACGCTGAAGGGTGAATGATCAAGCCCGTCAGCGGCTGGCGATCCTGCCAATGGCTGGACCTTCCAGGTGAACGACGGCCCCATGCCGCCGTTCGGTAAACGCCACGCCCTCTTTCCGGGCGAAGCGAAGCGGACGCCGGCGTTCGCCGGCGTCCGAAGTCTTTAGCGGCGGATGCCGAGCCGCTCGATCAGCGTGCGATAACGCTGCTCGTCCTGGCGCTTCACGTAGTCGAGAAGCTGACGACGCTGCGAGACCATCTTGAGAAGGCCGCGGCGCGAATGGTTGTCCTTGACGTGGCTCTTGAAGTGCTCGGTCAGGTTGGTGATGCGCTCCGTGAGGATCGCGACCTGCACTTCGGGCGAGCCGGTGTCGCCGGATTTCGTGGCGTATTCCTGCAGGAGCGCCTGCTTGCGCTCGACGGTAATCGACATCGGGGCATCCTTTCGGTTCGAAGGAAATAGCGAGCCTTCCGAAAAGGGCTGGCTGGCCGCTGTTCGGCCGGGCCGGGATGTCGTCCAGCGCGGTCGCAACAGATGGCGCGTCCGGGCGGAATGCACGGACGTTGCGCGCCTTATACACGAAGAGGGCCGGAAATCCAGCGTCGGCGGGGTCAGGCGCCGTAATGCTCAAGGTACCAGTCGACGAACGCGGCCACGCCGGCGTCGAGGGGGGTGGTGGTCTCATAGCCCGTGAGGGTCCGCAGCAGGTCGGCGCTGGCCCAGGTCGCCGGCAACTCGCCCGGCTGGATGTCCAGCATCCGCTGGGCGATCGGCCGCCCGACGGCCCGCTCGATCTGCGCAATGAAGGCCGACAGCTCCACCGGCGCCCCGCCGCCGATGTTCACCACCCGGTAGGGCCCGGCTGGCGAAAGCGAATCCTCCGGCCCCGCCGGCTTGCCCGCCTCGGGCGGAAGGGCGATCAGGCGCACGATCGCCTCCACGAGGTCGTCCACATAGGTGAAGTCCCGCCGCATCTTGCCGTGGCCGTAGACGTCGATGGTCTCGCCCGCCAGCGCCGCCTTCACGAACTTGAACAGGGCCATGTCGGGCCGGCCCCAGGGACCGTACACCGTGAAAAACCGGAAGGCGGTCGTCGGCAGGCTCCACAGGTGCGCATAGGAATGCGCCATGTCCTCGCTCGCCTTCTTGGTCGCCGCGTAGAAGGTCAGCGGGTGGTCGGTCCGGTCGGTTTCCCGGAACGGCATCTGCGTGTTGGCGCCGTAGACCGAGCTCGTCGAGGCGAACAGCAGGTGCTGCGGCGCCGCCAGTCGCGCGACTTCCAGCAGGTTGAACGAGCCCGTCAGGTTCGATTCCGCGTAAGAGCGAGGGTTTTCAATGCTGTAGCGCACGCCCGCCTGCGCCGCCAGATGCACGATCACGTCCGGACGGGCGTCCTCGCAGGCTGCGCGCAGGGCGGCGAAATCCTCGAGCATCAGTTCGTGGAAGCGGAAGCCGTTGCTGCGGGCCAGCAGGGCGAGGCGGGCCCTCTTGAGGTTGACGTCGTAATAGGGCGTCAGCCCGTCGACGCCGGCGACGAAGTGCCCTTCCGCCAGAAGTCGCCTTGCGAGATGGAAGCCGATGAAACCGGCCGCGCCGGTGATCAGAAAACGCATCGAAATTCGCTCCTGCGTTGACGGACCCTTGCTGAAACTCTCGCCGGAACGGTGGCCAAAACCCCTGCCAAAACCCTTGCCGGAACGCGCGCCATCGTTCACCTGAGTGCATGATCCAGCCCATGCAGGCAAGGAGCAAGCGGCATCGTGGACGGCGCAGGCGCAAGGGGCGTGACCGTGAGCATCATCCTTCCCGTCCTCGACGAGGCGGACGGGATCGCCGGCAGGCTTGAGGCGCTCGCGCCCCTGCGCCAGTGCGGCGCCGAGGTCATCGTGGTCGATGGCGGCAGCGCCGACGCCACCTTGACGCACGCCGCCGGACGCTGCGACGCCCTCCTCGTCGCGCCGCGCGGGCGCGCCGCGCAGATGAACGCGGGCGCGGCGCGGGCGCGCGGCGAGGCGCTCCTCTTCCTGCACGCCGACACGCGCCTGCCCGATGGGGCGCTCGAGGCGATCGCCGGCGGACTGCGGGCGTCGGGGCGCGCGTGGGGCCGGTTCGACGTGACAATCGAGGGGCGCTCGCCCCTGCTGCCGCTCGTGGGCGCCATGATGAACCTGCGCTCGCGCTTCACCGGTGTTGCGACGGGTGATCAGGCGATATTCGTGCGCCGCGCCGATTTCGAGCGTGCGGGCCGCTTCCCGGAGATCCCGCTCATGGAGGACGTTGCACTCTCGCGCGCCCTCAAGCGCATCGGTCCGCCGCTGTGCCTGCGCGAGCGTGTTCGCACGTCGGGCCGGCGCTGGGACAAGAATGGCGCCGTGCGCACGATCCTCCTGATGTGGCGGCTGCGCCTCGCCTTCTACCTGGGCGCCGACCCGCAGGAACTGGCGCGCCGCTACGGCTATCGGCCGCAAACCAAGCAGGCGGGCGACCCGATATGACCCCGGTCACGAAGATCGCCGTCTTCGCCCGTGCGCCTGTGCCCGGCGCCGCGAAAACCCGTCTCATCCCCGCGCTGGGCGCGGACGGCGCCGCGCGCCTGCACGAGGCGCTGACCGACCATGCGCTGTCGGAGGCGGCGCGCGCGGGACTTGGCCCGGTGGAGCTATGGTGTGCGCCTGATTGCGCCCATCCGTTCTTCGCCCGGTGCGCGCAAGCATACGGCGTGGGCTTGCGCGAACAGCCCCCCGGCGATCTCGGCGCGAAAATGCTCTTCGCGTTCGAGGCGGCGCGCGGACCATTGTTGCTGATGGGCTCGGACTGCCCCTCGATCACGGCGCGCGATCTCGCCGATTGCGCCCGCGCGCTGACGGAGGGCGCCGACGCGGTTTTCCTGCCCGCGGAGGATGGCGGCTACGGACTCGTCGGCGCCGCGCGGCCCATACCGAAAATTTTCGAAGGGATCGCGTGGGGCGGCGAACGCGTCATGGCGCAGACCCGCGACAGCCTCGCAAGCCTGCGCCTCGGGTGGCGTGAGGTCCGCACGGTGTGGGACGTGGACCGCCCCGAGGACATCGACCGGCTGGCGCGCGCGGGCCTTCTCGGCGGCAGGCTTCCAAAGCGCCTCGCGGAGGAATAGACAGGAAGCGGAGTATCGCGGAGCGCACGGCGCCCGCCACGAAGACCGCAGCCAGGATCGAAACCATCGGCCGGCGCAAAGGCAGGAAAGGCGAAGGACCCCACATGAGCCAACGCAAACCCTTCATCGTCGGTATTGGCGGCACGACCCGTGACGGTTCGTCATCGGAGCAGGCGCTCGCGATCGCACTTGGATACGCGAAGGCGCAGGGCGCCGACACCAAGCTTTACGGCGGCGCGGATTTGCAATTGCCCATGTACGATCCCGACCCGGGGACCATGACGGATGCGGCGAAAGGCTTCATCGCCGATCTGCGTCGCGCCGACGGGATCATCATCGCCTCGCCCTGCTACCACGGCGGCGTCTCCGGCCTCGTGAAGAACGCCATCGACTACACCGAGGAAATGCGCGCCGACCCGCGCGTCTATTTCGACGGCCGCGCCATCGGCGCCATCGGCTGCGGCTACGGCTATCAGGGCCCGGGCATGGTGCTGTCGCAATTGCGCCAGATAGGCCATGCGCTGCGCGGCTGGAACGTGCCGCTGGGCGTCGCGATCAATTCCGCGGTGGTGAAGTTCCAGAACGGCGAATGCTCCGAGCCCGCCATCGCCAAGCAGATCGAGATCATGGCGGGTCAGGTGGTCGACCACGCCCGCCGGTTCATGGCGTAAGCGCGTGCGATCGGCGGCGCGCCTCAGGCCGCCGCCGAGCGCCGCATGCCGCGCGCCAGCGAGGCGATGGTCTCGTCGATCGTCTGCACGTCCCCGAACACCGAATAGAAGTTCATGAGCGCGGCGGCGTGTTCGGCGTCGCTGTAGGCGGCGAGCGCGTCCGACACCATGACGGCGCGGAAGTTCAGCATCATCGCGTCGCGAGCCGTGCTCTCGCAGCAGATGTTCGTCGCGGTGCCGGCGATCAGCACGCTGTCGATCCCGCGCACGTTGAGGAAGGCCTCGATGTCGGACGAGCCCTGGATGAAGGCGCTGTAGCGCTTCTTCACCATCTGCGCGTCCTCGGTCTTCACGTCGAGCATCGGCCAGAGTTCGTGGCCTTCATGATCTTCGCCGAGCGCCTCGTAACGCGCCTTCTGCCGCTCCGGTGTCATGAGGTCGCGATGCAGCACCGACCAGCTGTCGCGCGTCTCGGTCGAGCTGTTCTTGATCCACACCACAAGGCCGCCCATCCGGCGCAGCGCAGCCGCCAGCTGGTTGACGCCGGCGACGATCTTGCGGGCCATCGGCGCCTCGCCCGGATAGCCGGGTTTCACAAAATAGTTCTGCATGTCGATGACGAGAAGCGCGGTCCGCTCCGGAACCAGCGTTTCGAACGGATGTGCGCGCCCTGTGCGCCGGGCGACGCGCGCGACAATCTCCTGCGGCATGGTGAACGGGTGCATCGGCTTCTCCTTCGCCTGAAGGGGCCTATACAAACTCCGTGCCGCGGCTCGTTCCCGCTTATTATAATTTCTACTTATGGAACGTGCCGCAGCGTGAACGGGCGCCGCGGGGCGCCCGCCCGGTCAGTCGAACTCGGGGATGGTCTTCACCGGCTTCGGCGGCAGATTGAACAGCCGCGCCGCGTTGCCGCCCAGGATGTTGCGCTTGCCGGCCTCATCGAGGAACGGCAAATCGTAGATCACGCCCGGCAGGTCGAAGTCCCAGTGCGGATAATCCGACGACCACACCAGCTGCGTGTCCGCCTTGATCATCTTGAACGTCGCCTCGAGGATGGACGGATCGTCCGGCACTTCCATCGGCTGAGAGGAGTAGAACATCTCGCGCATGTACTCGCTCGGCTTGCGCTTGAGCGAGGGACAATCGGACGTGCGCATCATGTAGGAATGGTCGAGCCGCTGCATGAGGCTGTAGGCCCATGTCAGGCCGCTCTCGATCCACATCACCTTCAGCTTCGGGAAGCGCTCGGGCAGGCCGTTCACGACCCAGTTCGTCATGTGGACCATGTTGAACCACATGAAGCCGAGCGCATGCACGCCGATGAACCGGTTGGTGAGCTGCAGCGCCTGGTCGCCCCACGAATAGGCGGCGTGGAACGAGATCGGCAGGCCCATCTCCTCGATCAGCCGGTAGGTCTTCATGTAGGCGTTGTCGTGCACCGGCTTGTAGCGCGGCGCCGTCACCATGAAGCCGACGACGCCCTTGCGGCCGCCGAATTCCTTCACCGTCTGGTAGGCGGCTTCCGGATCGTTGAACGGCAGGTAGAGCATCGAGATGATGCGCTTTTCCTCCTGCAGGATGCGCTCGCACAGCCAGCGATTGTAGGCCTGCGCCAGAGCCGCCTCGATCTCGGGCTGCGGATGCGTGCCCAGGAACAGCATCGGCGTCGGGAAGAGGCAGGCGTAATCGACGCCCATGGCGTCCATCCAGCGCAGCGTCGTGGTGATGTCGCGATGCTTGTCGGCCGGAGTCTTCTCGTGCTTGCGCAGCCAGTGGCGCGTGATGCGGCCGCTGATGTCCTGATAGCCGACCTGTCCGCCCAGAAAATTCGCGCGTCCTCCGCGGCTGAAGGATTCGAGCGCATTGCGCCGCAGGACGGGGCTTTCGATGTAGCCGAACACGTCGCGGTAATGCTCGCTCTCGTAATGGTGAGCGTCGACGTCGACGATCAGGAAGTCCTGGTAATTGCGCGCGCGCGCCTGTTTGGCGGCGTTCTTCAGATGCTCGCTGGAATCGTAGGAGTCGAACCGCAGGCTGCGCACTTCGTTGTTGATCGCGTCCATCGTCTGGCCCCTTACGCTACGAGATAGAGATCGCCGCCGCGCACGATCGTGTCGAATTTCTTGATTTTGAGGCGCGAGTCGCCGGCGCACACGCCGGTCTCGATGTTGAACTCGTAGCCGTGCCACGGGCACACGAAGTGCATTTCGTCGGAGAACGTCTGGCCCTGATAGGTGCGGTCCTCGGCGATGATGTCGACCACCTTGTTGACGAGGATGCCCTCGCAGGCCGGACCGCCCGAATGCACGCACTGGTTGGCGTAGGCGTGAAAGGCGCCCTTGTGATTGAAGATGCCGATCTCGCCCTTGGGCGTGCGCACGATGCGCCTGTCGCCGTCGGGGATCTCGCTCGCCTTCGCAACGAAGATTTCAGCCATTCGCTTGCCTCCCCATGTTCGCTTCGGCGGCTCTTGGGGCCGCTCGGGTCCATTGACGAAAACCCCGGCGCGTCGCCCCGGGACCGATCTTTGCCTTCAGAGAATGAAGCTCACCGAGCCGAGGTTGCCCAGTTCGTGCGCTGCCAGAAGCACGCGCCGCTCCTTGATCTTGAAGCTGTCGCCGGTCTTGCGCAGCTGGAACTGGTACGTGCCCACGTACACGAACTCACGCTGATACCGGCGATAGCGGTAGCACGAGAAATTCGCCGACACGCGCACGATGTCGCCCTCGACGCCCATGATGCGCACGTTGGTGATGAGCCGGCACAACCGCGAACGCGGGAATTCCGCGTGGCAGTTCGGATCGAGCACGCGGATGACGCGCTGGCGGATGCGCTCGCGATCGTCGGAGATGATGTAGAGCGTGCCCTTGTAGCCGCCCGCCAGATCGTCGTTCGGCGGGATGTAATAGGTCGCGTCGTCGGCGAGCAGCTCTTCCCATTCCTTGAGGCGCCATTCGTCGAGAAGGGCGGCCTCGTGGTAGAGGAAATCCTCGACCTGCGCGCGCGTGACGGAGACATTCGCCGTTGCAGTCGCCGCGCTCATGCCTGCGCTCCCGTCATCATCTTGTCCCAATGGCGCCAGAACGTGCGCAGATGGTGCTCGTCGCTGTTGAGCTGCTCGGTCTCGCGTCCCATGCCGCGCGACATTTCGGACCAGCGGTCGTCGGTGTAGTTCGCAAGGCCCTGTTGCACGAGTTCCAGCGCTTCCACATCGTCGGGCGTCGCAAAGCCGCCGGGTCCGTAGAACGTGAGGAACGCGTCGAGCCTGCGGGCGCGCGCGCTTTCGCTCTCTTCCACGGGGCCCAGCGCCCACGCGGTGACGTGCATCTTGTTCGCGCCATCGGGGAAGAAGGTGCGGATCGTGACCGACGAGCCGTCGTTGATGACGAGGTTGGGGAAGATCACGAGGTTGCGGTTGGTGTCGCAGATGCGCTTGGCGCGATCGGGCCCGACGCGCTGGATCAGCTCCTCGCGGATCGCCGCCATTTCGGGCTTGGCCTCTTCCCCGTAGATCGGGATCCACGCGGCGACGGGGCGGCCGCGGAAGTTGATGTTGTCGGTCGTGAAGTGACCGTTGCCGAGGTCGATGGCGAGGCCATGGGTCGGCAGCACCAGCGATGGATCCTTCGGCGCCTCCACCTTCACGCCGGAATTGGCCATGAAGTTGAGCCAGGTCGAATGCGTCGAGGGCAGGTGGTAATCGTCCACGCTGTTCTCGACCATCAGCTTCCAGTTGGCGTTGACGTCGTATTCCTGCGTGCCGGCGATCACTTCCATGGAGTTGGACGGCGACTGGTCGACGACGAGGTCGATGTAGTCCGTCGCCTTGCCCAGGTAGTCGACGAGGGACGGGGCGTCCGCGTCGAGGTTCATGAACCAGAAGTCCTTGTACTGCTCGAAGCGCGCGGGCGCCTTCAGGCCGAACGTGCTCTGGTCGAACGCGGCGGTGTAGGCCTCGTCGCCCGGCACGCGCGCCATGGACCCGTCATTGTTGTAGATCCAGCCGTGGTAGACGCAGTTGAACCGGCGCGTGTTGCCGCGCCGCTCGGTGCACACCAGCGCGCCGCGATGGCGGCAGGTGTTGAAATGGCAGCGCACCTGTCCCTTGCCGTCGCGGGCGAAGATGACGGGGCGTCCGGCGACCTTTCGGGTGTGGAAGTCACCGTTGCGTTTCAGCTCGGAGCCGTGGCCGACGTAGATCCAGCACTTGGCGAAAATGTTTCGCATCTCCGCGCGCAGGACCTCGTCCGAAACCAGCGCCTCGCGATCGAGCAGGAAAATGCCCTTTTCGCGGTCATCGACCACGAAGGATCTCGCTCCCGTCATGACTAGCCTCTCTGGGTGCATGTTTGCCCTGAGCTTTTAGGCCCTTGGGCGCGCGCGTCAACAGGCCGGGCGAATGGCCGCGCCCCGAACGCAAAAGGCGCGCCCGTGAGGGCGCGCCTTCGTCCTCGCCGGGGCTTTGGGTCAGCCCAGGTTCAATTCCTTGAAGAAGTCGTTGCCCTTGTCGTCCACGACGATGAAGGCGGGGAAATTCTCCACCTCGATGCGCCAGATCGCCTCCATGCCCAACTCGGGATAGGCGACGACGTCCACCTTCCTGATGCAATCCTGCGCCAGGCGGGCGGCCGGGCCGCCGATGGAGCCGAGGTAAAAGCCGCCGTGCTTCTTGCAGGCGTCCCGCACCGCGGCGGAGCGGTTGCCCTTGGCGAGCATGACCATGGAGCCGCCGGCGGCCTGGAACTGGTCGACGAACGAGTCCATGCGTCCCGCCGTGGTCGGCCCGAACGAGCCAGACGGCATCCCGTCCGGCGTCTTGGCGGGACCGGCGTAATAGACCGGGTGGTTCTTGAAGTAATCGGGGAGGGGCTCGCCATTGTCGAGCAGTTCGCGCAGCTTTGCGTGCGCAAGGTCGCGCGCCACGATCAGCGGCCCGGTGAGCGACAGCCGCGTCTTGATCGGGTGCTTCGTCAACTCGGCGAGGATGTCCTTCATCGGCCGGTTGAGGTCGATGTGAACGACGTCGCCGCCGAGCGTCTTTTCGTCCACCTGCGGCAGGTATCTGGAAGGCTCGCGCTCCAGCTCCTCGAGGAAAACGCCGTCCTTCGTGATCTTGCCGACCGCCTGCCGGTCCGCCGAGCACGACACGCCCATGCCGATGGGCAGCGACGCGCCGTGGCGCGGCAGGCGGATGACGCGCACGTCATGGCAGAAATACTTGCCGCCGAACTGTGCGCCGACGCCCAGCTTCTGCGTCAGCTTGTGAATCTCTTCCTCCATGGCGAGATCGCGGAACGCGTGCGCGTCGTCGCCCCCGCTCGTGGGCAGGCCGTCGAGATAGCGCGCCGAGGCGAGCTTCACGGTCTTCAGGTTCTGCTCCGCCGAGAGGCCGCCGATCACGATGGCGAGGTGATAGGGCGGGCACGCGGACGTGCCGAGCGTGAGGATCTTTTCCTTGAGGAAGGCGATCATGCGCTCGTGCGTGAGCACCGAGGGCGTCTGCTGGAACAGGAACGTCTTGTTGGCCGAGCCCCCGCCCTTCGCCATGAACAGGAATTTGTACTCGTTCTCGCCCTCGGCGTAGATGTCGATCTGCGCGGGCAAATTGTTCTTCGTGTTGCGCTCTTCGAACATCGAGATCGGCGCGAGCTGCGAGTAGCGCAGGTTCCGCTTCTCGTAGGCGTCCTTGACGCCCTGCGCGAGCGCGCTTTCGTCCTCGCCCTCGGTCCACACGAGGCGGCCCTTCTTGCCCATCACGATGGCGGTGCCCGTGTCCTGGCACATCGGCAGCACGCCGCCCGCCGCGATGTTGGCGTTCTTCAAAAGGTCGAAGGCGACGAAGCGATCGTTGCCGGTCGCCTCGGGATCGTCGAGGATCTTGCGCAATTGCGCGAGGTGGCCCGGGCGCAGCAGATGGTTGATGTCGCTCATCGCTTCTTCGGCGAGCCGGCGTATCGCCTCGCGGCTCACGCTGAGCACCTCCCGGCCGCCGATCTTCTCGACGCTCACGCCCTCCGACGTGATCTTGCGGTAGGGCGTCGTGTCCTTGGCCAGAGGGAACATGGAAGCGTGCTGATAAGTCATGTCGGGAGCCTGTCTGTCCTGTGCGCGCCGCGTTCTAGGCTCTCCGGCGGCGATTGAGAAGGCCGACTTTGGAAAACCCGGAACGGGGTCCCGGCCGATGTTCGGGTCGCGATTGACCGGCATGGCCGGGCGCCCCTCAATGGCGCTTCGATTCTTGGAAGAATGATCGCAAGGGCAGCCATTGATCTTTCCTCATCCGGTTCTTCTCTGCGACATCGGGGGCACGAACGCGCGTTTCGCGCTGGCCCGCACGCCCGGCGAGCGCCCAATTCCCCTCGCCGCCACCCGGACGGCGGCCTCGCCCGGTCTCGTGGAGGCGGCCCGCGCCGCCACCCGCGACGCACCCGCGGTTCCCCGCTCGATGCTCGCCTGCGCCGCCGGGCCGATGATCGGCCGAACGCTCAGCCTGACCAACGCCGCCTGGCGGATAGACGGGCCGCAGGCGGCGCGCCAGCTTGGCCTTTCACAGGGCCTGCTCTTCAACGATTTCGAAGCGATGGCCTATGCGCTCGCCTCCCTCGGGCCGCAGGACGTGCGGCCCATCGGCCCCGCCCGCTGGACGGGAGAGGGCCTCCAGGTCGTGCTGGGGCCGGGAACGGGCCTCGGCGTCGCGGCGCTGGCCCACATCGACGGGCGATTTGCAGCGCTCCCCACGGAAGCGGGGCATGTGGACTTTGGCCCCGTCGGCGCGGAAGAGGACAGCATCTGGCCCCATCTCGAGCGCGTGCAGGGCCGCGTCAGCGCCGAGGCGGTTCTGTCCGGGCCCGGGCTCGAACGCCTCTACGCCGCCCGGCGCGCGGCGCTGGGACACCCTCCGGAAGCTCGCACCGCGGCGGAGATCACGGCGGCCGGTCTGGCGGGACCAGGGGACGAGAGGGAGGCGCTGGCGCTCCTGTGGCGCATCGCCGGACGGTTCGCCGGGGACATGGCCATCGCCTTTCTGGCGCGCGGGGGCGTGACGCTCGCCGGCGGCGTGCTGCCGCGCATTCAGGCGCTTCTGGACGATGCCGCCTTCAGGCGCGCGTTCGAGGCCAAGCAGCCCATGGACGCCCTCGTCCGCGCCATCCCGACCCGGCTGGTGACGTCCGGATCGGCGGTGCTGACCGGCATGGCCGCCATCGCCGCGACGCCCGAGCGGTTCGCTATCGATTACGCGCGGCGGCTCTGGGTGTGATTCACGCGGCGTGATGGGCCGGGTTCTGCGTCAGCAGCAGGAACAGCCCGGAGGAATCCCGCGTCGCCCGCAACCGCGTCGTGAGCGAACTGTCGCGCAAGGCGCGCGCCACGCGCGACAGCGCCTTCAGGTGATCGGCTCCGGCCGATTCCGGCGCGAGAAGCAGGAAGATCAGATCGACCGGTTCGCCATCGAGCGCTTCGAAATCGATGGGGCGTTCGAGGCGCGCGAAGATGCCGACCATCCGCGTCACGCGCGGCAGCTTTCCGTGCGGAATCGCGATGCCGCCGCCAACGCCCGTGGAACCCAGGCGCTCGCGTTGCAACAGGGCGTCGAAGATCTCGCGCGCGGGAATGCCGACGAGCGGACCGGCGCGTTCGCTGAGTTCCTGGAGCGCTTGCTTCTTGCTGGAAACCTTCAGCGAAGGAATGATCGCATTCGCATCGATCAGATCGTGAAGCGACATTGGTCACCGGTTTGATTGAAACGCGTGGCGCTCAATTCCATGCTGGCTCTCGTCAATGCGAGCCCGTGCGACCATCGGGGCTGGCGGGATCGATCCAGCCGATATTCCCGTCCGAGCGGCGATACACGATGTTGACGCGGTCGGTTGCGGCGTTGCGGAACACGAGTACAGGCGCGCCCGTCATGTCGAGATCGAGAACGGCCTGCGACACGGGAAATCGGCGCAGCGTTGCTGTCTTTTCCGCGACGACGACCGGATTGAACTCTTCCGACTCGTGCGATTCATCTTCCGGCGCTTCAAGCACGTAGCTTGAAAACAATTCGCGCGTCGCGCCATCGGCGTTTCCTGCGGCGCCGTGATGATCCTTCAGGCGTTGCTTGTAGCGTCGCAGACGGCGTTCAAGTCTATCGGCGGCCTGATCGAAGCTTGCGTACGGTTCGATTGCGCGACCTTCGGCCTGCAACGTGATTCCGGACGCCAGATGCAGCGTGCAATCGGACCGGTAACCAGATCCTTCGTGGTCGACGACCACATGGCCGGTGACGCCGCCGTCGAAGTATTTCTGGACGGATGACTGGATCCTGTCGGACACATGTTTCCGCATGGCTTCGCCGATGCTGAAGTTCTTGCCCGAGACGCGCAGGTCCATTTTTTTACCTCGCTCCGAAGAGCGCCTCTGTGGAGCGCACAGCCGTAACGGCTCTCAAGGGTTAGAAGGGGTCCGCGCTGGTGTCAACCGGCCAGAAGTTCCTCTGGCGCGGCGACTGTTGTGCAGTGCGGGAACGCCTGCCCGGCGGCGAGAATCAAACTTGACTACGCATGTTGGCGCCTTTTTCGCGCCGGCGCTCGACGGAGGAGGGAATGCGAAGACTTTCCCTGTATTTCGCGACCGTTCGCCTTGCGATGTTCACATTCGCCTGCTTGAGTTTCAGCACAATTGCGTCATCGGAAAGAACATCGTCCGGCGGTTCGTGATCAATCATCTGCTTGATCTTGAAACGCACGGCCTCGGCCGAATGAGCGTCGCCGCCGGCCTGCGCTGGAATCGAGGCCGTGAAGAAATACTTGAACTCGAAGAGTCCGCGCGGGCATGACAGATGCTTGTTCGATGTCACGCGCGAGACCGTCGAACTCGTGCATGCCGATTGCGTCGGCGACAATCTTGAGATTGAGCGGGCGCAGATGCTCCACGCCGCGCGAGAAGAACGCGTCCTGCTGGCGCACGATCTCGCTCGCCACCTTGAGAATGGTTCGCGCGCGCTGTTCGAGACTGCGCGTCAGCCAGTTGGCGTTCTGAAGGCATTCGGTGATGTAGGTCTTCTCGTTCGCCGCGAGGCCGGTGCGCATCACCTTCGCGGCGTATGTCTGGTTGACGAGCACGCGCGGCAGGCCTTCGGGATTGAGCTCGACGAGCCAGGCTCCGTCAGGGCCCGCGCGCACGCTCACGTCGGGCACGACGGGCTGCATGGGCGCGCCGCCGAACGCGCGTCCGGGCTTTGGATCGAGCGCGCGGATCTCCTTCAGCATGTCGGTGAGGTCTTCCTCGTCGACGCCGCAGATCTTGCGCAATTGCGCGAAGTCGCGGCGCGCGAGAAGCGGCAGGTTCGCGATCAGCGCCTGCATCGCCGGATCGAAGCGATCGCGCTCGCGCAACTGGATCGCGAGGCATTCGGCGAGGTCGCGGGCGCCGATGCCGCTCGGCTCGAACGTATGGATGACGGCGAGCAATCGCTCGACGCGCGGCAGGGGCGTTCCAAGGCGCTCGGCGATGTCGGCCAGCGGTTCGCGCAGGTAGCCCGCCTCGTCGATGCCGTCGATGAGCGCATGTCCGATGACCCGGTCGGTGGGGTCGGTCACAGCCAGCGCGAGCTGGCGTTCGAGGTGGTCGGCGAGGGTGATCTGCGCGGCGACATAGGCCTCGAGGTTCGGCAATTCCTCATCCCCGCCGCCCGGCGAGCCGCTCCACGAGGTGGCCGACAAGGATGTGTCGTCCGAGCGGCTCTCGGCGAGGCTCGCGGGCTTGTCGGCGTCGAACGTGTTCTCGATCTCGGTCCCAAGGTCCGCAGACAGCGTCGCGGCGTCGGTCTGGAGGCCCTCCTGCGCCCAGTCGCCTTCCCGGCTCTCCGCCTCCGCCCATTCACTGCTTTCGTAGCTGTCGGGATTGGCCTGCGCCTCGTGCTCCCAATCGGCCTCGGGCGAAGCTTCCGGGGCGGCCTCGCGTTCGCCGGTCTCCTCGACCCGTTCCAGCAGAGGATTGCGCTCGAGCTCCTGCTCGACATAGGCGGACAGCTCCAGGCTCGAAAACTGGAGCAGCTTGATCGCCTGCAGCAATTGCGGCGTCATGACCAGGGACTGGCCCTGGCGGAGCATCAACCGCGTCGAAAGCGCCATCGAAAGACCTGAACTCCACGCGCCGGGCGCCGGCTAGGCCCGTTTCTTGCTTATCCGGTGTTACAAGGCAAGAGTTACTTGGCCGTTCCCGCAGGCATGTTGTCGCGCGAACACGGTTAAGGCCGTGTTTAAGCCGGCTGCCGGCGGCTCGTCACATCCGGAAGTCTTCGCCCAGATAGTAACGGCGCACGTCCGGATCGGCGACGATCGCCTCCGGCGAGCCCTCGGTCAGCACCTGACCGGAATGGATGATGTAGGCGCGGTCGATCAGGCCGAGGGTCTCGCGAACGTTGTGGTCGGTGATCAGCACGCCGATGCCCCTGCGCGTGAGATGCCTGACGAGCTGCTGGATGTCGCCGACCGCAATGGGATCGATGCCCGCGAAGGGCTCGTCGAGCAGCATGAAGGAGGGCTGGCTCGCCAAGGCGCGGGCGATTTCGCAGCGGCGCCTCTCGCCGCCCGACAGCGCGATCGACGGCGACTTGCGCAGGCGCTTGATGTCGAATTCGTCGAGGAGGGCTTCCAGTTCCGCCTCGCGGGCGTCGCGGTCGGGGATGGCGACCTCGAGCACCGCGCGGATGTTGTCCTCGACGTTCAGCCCCCGGAAAATCGAGGCTTCCTGAGGCAGGTAGCCGATGCCGAGGCGCGCGCGCCGGTACATGGGAAGCGGCGTCACGTCGTGGCCGTCGAGTTCGATCATGCCCTTGTCGGGCTTCACCAGCCCCGTGATCATGTAGAACACGGTCGTCTTGCCGGCGCCGTTGGGGCCAAGCAGGCCCACCGCCTCGCCGCGACGCACAGCGAGAGAGACGTTGCGGACCACCTGGCGCCCCCGGTAGCTCTTGCCGAGGTGATAGGCGCCCAGCGATCCCTCGCCGTAATGATCGACGTAGAATTCCGGCTGGCCGTTTTCGTCCGTGTAGGCATAGGCCGGGTCGTAGCCCGCGGCGGGATCGTAATAGCCCTGCTGCGCCTGCCCGGGCTTTTCCTCCTCGCCGCGGCCAAACAGGCCGCGCAGCTTGCGTGCGACCGCCGACCGGCGATTGCTCATGTTTGCGAGGATGGACATTGCGACGGCCGACCTGACTTGCCTGAGAAACCGCCTATCCCGCCGCGGTGCGCAGCGCAACAGGGAACAATGGAGCGGGCTAGGGCCGCGCCGGCTTCGAGCGGTCGGGCGTCGTGCCCTGGCTGGGCGTGATGAGGCTCTGCACGCGGCCCCCGGTGATCTGCGCGCGCCCGGAGGTCAGGTCGTAGATCAGTTGCGATTGCCCGTCGCCGCGCACCACGTGCGGCCCCTCGGTCAGGACCGGGTTGCCGATGAGATAGACCCTGTTTTCGACGCGGTCGTAGACCCCGCGGTCACCGGTGCCCACCTGGCTCTTGTTGGTGATCGTCACCGGGCCCGCGGCTTCCATCCGGCGAACCTGGTTGTCGCCGCCGAGCGGGTTGGCGGAATTTGCCGGCTTCGCGCTCTTCTCCTCGTCGGGCTTGGAGAAGAAGATCGTCAGAGACGCCGCCTTGAGAGTCGCCTCGCCCTGTTTGGCGAGCACGCCGCCCGAGTAGACGAGGCGCTGCTCCTTGTCGAAGAAATCGAGCTTTCCCGCGTCGATCTGGATGGGCGCCCGCGAGTTCCCGCCGGGCAGGATGGGACTGCCCGAGCGCTGCGCGAGGGCCGGCTGCGCGAACGCGCAGGCGATGGCGAAACCCGCCGCAGCCGCAAAGGGAAGACGCGGCGGGAGCGCCGGAGCGATGAGGGCCGCGAACGCCCGAGGCAAGAAAGTCGTCATTCCCGCTTGCCTTCTCCTCGTCCGCCGTTGATTCGCACGCTGCTGTCGGGAGCAATGGTCGATTTTACGTTGCCTGTGAAGCTCACAACGGCGCCGTGCCCCTGGATCGACAGGCTGTCGGCCGACACCGAGCCGTTGGTGAGCGTCAGGACGACCGGGTCGGCGCTCGTCACGTCGCCTTTCTTGAAGTCCATGTCGGCCGTGCGCAGGACGACGTCGTAACCGCTGGTGCTCGTGATGCGGATGCCGTCCCCGATGGAGCCGCCGTCGAGGCGCATGCGGTCGGCGCCGCTGTCGAACACGCCCTTGGGGGAGACGACCCGCACGGATGATCCGTCCGCCGTCTGCACGGTGGCGTCGATCTCGTTGAGTTCGATGATCTTGGGCGTGCGGATATCCTGGACGCCCGACCGCGCCCGCACTTCGTAGGGCCGGCCGTCGCGGCGGAAGCCGTTGAGCTTGGGCAGGTCCATCATGACCCGCGTGCCGTTGAGCGTCGCCTGGTTGATCGTCACCCCGCCGGGCAAGGCCCCGCCGGGCGCGAACAGCGACCAGCCGACCACGGCGGCCACGAGCGCGACAGAACCGATGATAATGCCCCGCCGTAGGCGGCGGACGCGCACGGTGTGCTGCGCCGCGTCGCGGAAGGCCTGCGCGCGGTCCATGATGGGCGCGCGGCGGGGCCGGTCCAGCTCAGCGGCGGTGTGGCTCATGCTTGTGGGGCTCCGGACCGGGGCTCTGACAGGCTGTGTCTGGCGGGCATGCTTGCAGGGACCCGATGGCGAAGTTGCGGCGCAACTCTCCGGGCGGGCTTATTCGTGCGAAAATATGTCGTGATCGGGCCAGCCCATCAAGTCCAGCCGCGCGCGGGTGGGCACGAAGCCGAAGCACGACGCGGCCAGCGCCGTCCGTCCCTCGCGCGCCAGCATGAAGTCAAGCCTCTGGCGCAGCGCATGAAGGTGGAGAACGTCGGACGCCGCGTAGGCGAGCTGCGCATCCGACAGCGTCTCGGCCGCCCAGTCCGAGGATTGCTGCTGCTTGGACAGGTCGACCCCCAGCAGTTCGCGGACGAGGTCCTTCAGCCCGTGCCGGTCCGTGTAGGTGCGCACGAGCTTGGAGGCGATCTTGGTGCAGTACACGGGCTCCGCCATGACGCCGAAGGCGTTGTAGAGCACGGCGACGTCGAACCTGGCGTAGTGGAAAATCTTCGTGACCGCCGGATCGGCGAGCAGGCGCGTGAGATTGGGCGCGGCTCTCTGGCCGTTGGCGATCTGCACGACATCCGCGGTCCCGTCCCCGCGCGAGAGCTGCACGACGCAGAGCCGGTCGCGATGCGGGTTCAGTCCAAGCGTCTCGGTGTCGATGGCGACGGATTCGCCAGGGGCGAAATCGTCGGGAAGATCGCCCTGGTGCAGGCGGATGGTCATGGGCGTTGTGCTCCGGCAGGTTCGGCTCCGGCCATAGCACGGCGCCAACCCGCCGCGAAGCAGCCTATTCCCGCCAGATGTCGGCCCTGCGCCACGCGTCCTTGTACTCTCCCTTGGAGAGCCACGTCACCAGCACGCCGAAGGCGCACGTGACGAACCAGATCGCCAGATAGTCGAGCCGGCGCAGCAGCACGGCGGCGTCCGGCGCGAGCCCCGCGAACAGGGCGGTGATGGCGATCATCAGGATGATGTGCGCCATCAGGGGAGAAACCCGCAACTTGATGGCGAGGAAAATCAGAAAACGATCGACGAAAGTGACGCGCATGGATCACGGGTCCGGTTTTGGCGGGTCCGCAGGAGTGTTGGCCGAAGCGCCGGATGGCGCCCGCCACGCTGGAATATAGGCGGGGGCTCGGCCGGGGGAATGCCCCTCCCGGCTCAGGGGATGGTGACCACGCGGCCCGTGTTGGCCGAGCGGGCGATCGCCTCGAGCGCCGCCACGCCATGAATGGCGTCCTCCAGCGACACGGGGAAGGGGGCGCGCCCGGACAGGGCGTCCGCGAACGCCTCGACTTCGAGCCGCTCGGGGTCCGTCTTCGGAAACACCGCCTCGATCTTGCGCCCGTTCGCGGTCTCGAGCCGAAACTCGCAATCGCCGCGCGCTTCGGCCCAGCCCTTCGTGCCGAACAGGTGGAACCGGAAGAGGTCCGCCGTCGTGCCGATGCCCGCCATGAAGGCGGTCGCGCCGTTGCGCGTCTGCGCCATGACGGCGGTCGAGTCGGCGAGGCGGTTCTCGCTCACGCCGTGGCGCGCGATTGCGTGCACCTGCGCGAAATGTCCCAGCGCCTCGATGGTGAGATAGAGCACGTGATCGGAGAGGCTGCCCGGCGGCGCGTAAAGGGGATCGGCCTTCCAGTCGCCCTCCCGGATCTTGAAATAGCGGTGAACGCAGAAATCGCCTTCCGCGTGCAGCAATTCACCGAGCGCGCCGCTGCGCAACTCGTCACGCAACGCGGCGACGTTCGGCATGAAGCAGCGGTTGTATCCCATGGCGAGCAGCAGCCCCTTCTTCTGCGCCGCCGCGCCAAGCGCCTGCGCCTCCGCCGCCGTAAGCGCCATCGGCTTCACGGCGAGGACCGGCTTGCCCGCCTCCAGCGCCGCAAGCGAATGTTCGGCGTGCAGGTGCGCCGGACCGCAGGACACAACGCCGTCGATCGACGGGTCCGCGAAAACCTCGGCCGCGTTCACCGACAGTTTCAATCCTCTGGACGCCGCGTAATCAGCGGCCTTCTCCGGCCGTGGGGCGACCGCCCGCGTGAACCGCACCCGGTCCGATTTTTCGTGCACGGAATCGACGAGGCGCTTTCCCCACGCGCCAAGGCCGATGATTGCGAGCTGGATCATGTGTCCCCCCTTCGATCGTCCGACTTTAGACCGGTCGGAAGGGCAGGACAAACGCGCGGCAGTCCTGGCGTCCGTTCATCGAGCCAGCGTCGAAATCGCGCGGTTGGCGAAATCGACGCGGTCGGAGAGCACCTGGATGACGAACTCGCACAGGGCTGTCGCGAGAGCGGGATCTTCCCGACGCATGCGATCGAAATTCTCCCGGCTCAGGGAATAGATCACCGCGGGCCCGTCAGACGTCACGGTCGCGGAGCGCATGAGCCGGCGGAAGAATCCCATCTCGCCGACGATGCTGTTGGTCGCGATGCGCCGCACGCGCCTGCGTTCGCCTTCGGCTGTCTGGATCTCGATCGACAGCGATCCGCTGGCGACGAAGTCGATCGTGTCGGCGGGATCGCCCTGGGCGTAGAGAACGCGCTGCCCGCCGATCTCGATCCGTTCGAAATAGGACATCAGGCGCTCGGCGTGGCCGGGCGGATTGATCTGCTGCAGAAGCCATTCGTGGAAGACGTCCGCGCTGTTGTCTTCGCAGGCGCCCGCCAGAAGTTCCTGCTCGCACCATTCGAGGGCTTCGTCGCATGTGTCGAACATGCGATGACGGCTGGAGCCCCCCGCGAGGCCTTCCCTGAGCAAAAGCTCCGCGCCCGCCGGCGTCAGTCCGCTGTAGACGATGCGGACGCCGCTCCGCTCGGCGAAGTTCTTCAGTTTCAAGAGGCTCATGACCGCCGAGGAATCGGCGCCCGTGACAGCGGAAAAATCGAGCAGGACGAACATGACGAAGCCGGGAGGCTTGGCATTCACGTCGGCCCGGATGCGCTCGAAGACGCGATCGGACGAGCCGAAGAAGATGTAGCCGTTGAGCCAGTAGATCTGGATCGCGTCGCCGCGTTCGCGCAGGCATTGCGCGTCCGGTCTCGGACGATCGACATTGCTCGAGAACGTCGCGCGCGACATCCGCCGCTTGATGACGTCCACGCGCGCGTAATTCAGTGCGAACAGCAGGCACGCGCACAGGAATCCGGCGGCGACGCCGACCATGTAGCCAAAGCGCGCGCAGGCGAACGCGATCGCGACGATCAGCGCCACGTCGACCCACGCCTTCATCTTGATGGGCCTGCGCAGCGCGTCGATGATGAAGCCGTAGGCGAGATAGAACGACAGTCCGATGACGATGGGCAGCGGGATGAAGCCGACGATGTTGACGTCGGAGAGAAGCACGGCGAGCAGCGCGAGGGCGGCGAAGACGCCGCCCAGGCTGGTCACGCCGCCCGCCTCGAGGAGAAGCTTGCTGGATCCCACCTGCACTGCGCCGGCGACCCCGCCGATCGGCACGAGAGCAAGACTGCTCACGCCATGGGCGCGGAATTCGCGATCGAGATCGGCTGACGTCGATCGCGTGACTTCGATGCTGGTGATTTTTGTCACGAGCGAGAGGAGCGTCACGGTCGCCGCGGCGAATATCTCCGGAAGCGCGGTGATGAGCACGGGCCACGGGAACGAGGGATCGAGAATTGTCGTGACCGGCGACCAGCCGACGAGGTCGAACTGGGATCGGATGTACCAGCCATGCTGCGGGTCGCTCAGGCCGAGAAGATAAAGCGCGGTCGCTCCGCCGATGCAGAAGGCGATCAGGACTCCCGGGACGGCGAAGGGCGTTCCAAACATGGCGCGGGCGCGCAGCATCGCCGTCGCGGTGACAACGGCGAGCGCCAGCTTGAGCAAGGCGTCGTGGGTCAGCCATTCGAACGGACGCGAGAGAACGACCGGGCGCCCCGTGGCGACGCCATACCCGCCCACGATCAGAAACCATCCGGTCGCCGCCAGAAAGCCGCCGACGACCGAATACGGCACGAACCGGAAGAGATATCCGAGCCGCAGCGAGCCAAGGACCAGAAGGGAGGCGCCGGACAGCAGGGTGACGAGGGTGAACGACAGCATCGCCGCCATGATGGCGCTCGCCGCCGATCCGCCCGCCGCGCTCACCCCCGTCGTGATCGTCCCCGCGAGGACGACGAGAACCGCGCCCGTGGGCGTGTCGATGCCGCTGGCGAGTGGTGGAATCGAAGTCTTCAGGGCGATCCAGACGCCGCTCAATCCCGAGCCAAGGAGCATCGCCCAGAGGGCGACGGAGATCCCGCCCGAGAACTGGCCGGGGAACATGAGCGCGCTGAACGCGACGATGTTGCCGATGAGGACGATCGCCGTCGTGACGCCGGCCACGATGTCGGTGAGGATCGAAACGGCGGAATGGCGCGAGTTCCCAAGGGGAACCGCGGTCGATGTCACCTTCCCAGATGGCGCTTCGCCGGTTTCCGGCCGAAGGTCGTCCGCCGCCAATTCTCTCTCCCGTTCCCGCCCCTACCTACCACGCGCCGCCGAAGCCCTTGCCATAGGCTAAAGTATGAGTGCGAACGCCCATATATAAGCGTCCGCGCAGAAGGAAAGACTTGGCTTTGCACCTATTCGCGCCGGGCCAGGCGGACGGCAGGCGCGCGCAAGCGGGCTTGCCAAAACGACGGCATCCGGCACACTGCGAACGGATCGCGAGCAGGAGCCAGAAGGCCTGCCGCGCCCGGGTGGAGGAAACACGAACCCCCGAGGAGCCGCGGCCCGGCTGCCTCGCGGAGCCCTCGCGTGTCCCACGCCTGTCGAGAGCCGCCGGACGGCGGGTTGCTCCAGGAGGAAACGATGGGAAAAAGGCTTGCTGCAGTCGCCGCCTTCGGCGCCCTCGCCAGTGCGTGCTCTTCGCTCGCAGCCGACCCGGTCGCGGACTTCTACGCCGGCAAGCAGATGCGGTTCATCATCCGGACGCCCCCCGGCGGCGACTACGACCAGCTCTCGCGCCTGCTCGCCAGGCACATCGGCAAGCACATTCCCGGCAAGCCAAACGTCACCCCGCAGAACATGCCGGGCGGCGGCGGCATCGTCGCGGCCAATTTCATCGGACAGGTCGCGCCGCGCGACGGCACGTTCCTGACGATGGTGAGTCAGGGCCTCCCGGTGGACCAGGCGCTGGGTCTCAATCCCAGCCTCAAGGTCGATCTGCGCGAGTTCAACTGGCTCGGCAACATGGCGAACTCGAACCAGATACTGGCGGTCTGGCACACCTCGCCGACCAGAAACCTGGATGACGCGCGCAAGCGCGTCACGACCATCGGCTCCACCGGCGCCGGCTCGATGTCGGTGCAATTGCCGGCGTTCTACAACAACGTTCTGGGCACGAAGTTTCGCATCGTCGTCGGCTACCCCGGCGGGCAGCATGTCGACCTCGCCATGGAGCAGGGCGAGCTGGAGGGGCGCGGCACCAACACCTACACGGGCTACATGGCCTCGAAGCCCCACTACCTGAAGGACAAGCTGCTCAGGCCGCTGATCCAGGTCGGCATCGAGCCGGAGCCCGAACTCGGCGACGTGCCCCTTCTCAAGGATCTGCCTCTTCCCCCGGAAGACCGGCAGCTCGCCGAATACATGTCGAAGGCGGTGTCCGTGGGACGCCCCGTCGCCACCACGCCCGGCGTGCCGGCCGATCGCGTCGCCGCGCTGCGCCGGGCGTTCGATCTCGCGCTCGAGGATCCCGAGTTCAAGGACGAGGCGGAAAAGACCAACGCGGAAATCCGCGCCATGTCCGCCGATGTCCTCACACGCATCATCAGGGAATTGATCGAGGCGCCCGAGGCTGTGCGCGCGCGCGTGAAACTCGCGCTGCAGCCGAAGGAAGAGGATCAGAAGAAACTGGCGCAATAAGACTGCCAAGGGGGAGGCTCATGAGACGTTTTTCGATCGCCGCGACGATCGCCGGCGTCCTGTCCGCATGCGTGACCGCCGTCCCGGCCATGGCGCAGGACGCATTATCCCTCACGGCCCGTGCGCGTCATCGTGCCGTTTCCCGCCGGATCGGCGCTGGACGGCGTCACGCGCATCGTCGCCGAAGGTCTCAACCGCGCGTGGGGCGGCAAGGGCGTCATCGTCGAGAACGTGGGAGGCGGCGGCGGCAACATCGGCACGCTGCGCTTCGCGCGCTCGGACCCCGACGGCTACACGTTGCTCTCATCGGCGCCGGGCCCGCTCGTCCTCAACAAGCTGCTCTTCAAGGACACCGCGTTCGACGCGGAAAAATTCGTGCCGATCTCGCTGCTCTCGACTGTTCCCAACGTGCTCGTGGTGCGTAGCGATCTCCCGGCCAAGACGATGGCGGACTTCATCGCGTATGCGCGCGCCAATCCGGGCAAGTTGAACTACGCCTCGCAGGGCGTCGGCTCGACGGGCTTCCTCACGGGCCGCGCGCTCGAGGTCGCGACGAAGACGCAGATGGTTCACGTGCCCTACAGGGGCGCGGCTCAGATCCTGACCGACATCGCGGCCGGCCACCTCGATTCCTTCTTCGACACCGTGACCACGTCGCTGCCGCTCCACACGGCGGGCAAGGCCCGCATTCTCGGCGTCGCCGATGTGGAGCGCCTGCCAGCGCTGCCGGATGTTCCCGCGATCAGCGAACTCATTCCCGGCTTCCGTTCGATCACGTGGTTCGCCTTTGCCGGGCCGGAAGGCCTGCCGCAGCCGCTTGCCGAAAAGATCAGCCGCGACGTGGCTGCAATTGTCCGCTCGCCGGAGGTCAGCGAGCGGCTGAAGACGCTCAACATGACGGTCAAGGCGACGAACCCCGCCGAGACGAGCGCCTTCCTGACGAGCGAGCGGGCCCACTGGAGCAAGCTCGTCTCCGACATCGGCTTCGAAATGCAGTAACCCGCCCGCGCGCGATTTGCCTGGACTCTCGCCGTGCGCGTACTACTTGGCCAGGATCAACCTGGCCGGGAAACATCGCACGTGCAGAAGGACGATATCGCGCCCCCGCCGCCCGCAGCCGCACGGCGGCCGCTCGTCAGCCGGCGCCATGGCCTGGAGCTTGTCGACGAATACGCATGGCTGCGCGCGCCGAACTGGCGCGAGGCATTGCGCGATCCCGCGCTTCTGCCCGCGGACATCCTCGCGCATCTGCGCGCGGAAGCCGCCTACGCCGCCTGGCATCTCGACGGCATGCGCGCGCTTCAGGACACGATCGCCGATGAAATGCGCCGCAATGCGGAAACGCCGTGGTCGCCGCCGCCCCAGCCTTTCGGCGCGTTTGCGTACGGCGTGAAGTACGGCGAAGGCGAGCATCCGCTCATCGTGCGCGCCGACAGGTCCGGCGCCAACGAGACGATCATCCTCGACTGCAACGAAATCGCCGCCGGCAAGCCCTTCTTCAAGCTTCTGGGCTGGCGGATTTCGCCGGACCAGCGGCGGCTTGCCTACGCGAGCGACGTCACCGGCGCCGAGCAGGCGGAGATCCGCGTACGAGATCTTTCGACGGGGCGCGATCTTCCCCTCGTGATGGAGCGCGCATCCGGCTCCTTCGTGTGGACGCAGGATTCGGCCGCCCTCATCCATGTCGTCTATCGCGACGACCTGCGGCCCGGGCGCGTTCTGCTGCAGCGGCTCGACGAGCCCGCTTCCGCGGCCGTGGAGTTGTTCGTCGAGAGCGACCCGGCGTGGTCGGCCTCGGTGTCGCAGAGCACGTCCGGCGCGTTCGCGATCCTTGGCCTGCGCGGCAGTCAGTCCAACGAGGAATGGCTGTTCGAGTTCGCCGCGCCGGAAAAAGGCTTCGTCCGCATCGCAGCGCGCGAACCTGGCGTTCAATATTACGCCGATCACATCGGCGATCGCCTCATCATTCGCACCAATGCGGATGGCGCCGAGGATTTCAAGCTTGTCGCTGTCTCCCTTCACGATCCGGCCCGCGCCAACTGGCGCGATCTCGTTCCGCACCGTCCCGGTGTGACGCTCTTCTCGCACCGTTGCCTCGCCAGCCATCTCGTGCGCGTCGAACGCGAGGACGGTGTTCCGCGCATCATCCTGCGCCGCCACGTCGACGGCGCCGAAGAACGCGTGCCGATCGATGCGCAATTCTTCAGGCTGCAATTGCAGCCGTCCTACGAATTCGACGCGCAGGCCATCCGCTACAGCATCTCGACGCCGCTGCGTCCGAACGAGGCGCACGAATACGATTTCGCCGTCAGGTCATCGGCGATCATCAAGCGACAGGTCCTACCCGAGGACTTCGGCGCCGGGTTTGAACTGCATCGCCTGCGCGCCCGTGCGGCGGATGGCGAGGATGTGCCGATCTCGGTCGTGTGTCCGCGCGATCTGCCGCGCGACGGTTCCGCGCCGTGCCTTCTCTATGGATACGGCGCCTACGGATGGAGCCTCGATCCCGGCTTCGCCGTGGAGCGCTTGCCGCTGCTGTCGCGCGGGTTCGTCTATGCGATCGCCCATGTGCGCGGCGGCTCCGAGCGCGGACGGCGCTGGTATCGCATGGGCCGTCTCGAAGGGCGGCCCAACGTGTTCACCGACTTCACGGCCGTTGCGGAAGCGCTGATCTCGGCGGGCTTCACCTCCCGTGGACGCATCGTGGCGCAGGGCGCAAGCGCGGGCGGCATGCTCGTGGGCGCGGCCGTCAATCTCGATCCCGGTCTTTTCGCCGGCGTCATCGCCGACGCGCCGTTCGTCGACGTTCTCACAACCATGCTCGACGACGAATTGCCGCTCACGCCGGGCGAATGGCTGGAGTGGGGCAATCCGATCGCCAGCCGCGAGGACTTCGAGCGCATCCGCTCCTATTCGCCCTACGAACAGGTGCGCGCGGCGAAATATCCGCCGATCCTGGCGCGCGCGGGAATCGCCGATCCGCGCGTCACCTATTGGGAGCCGGCCAAGTGGATCGCGCGGTTGCGCGCGCGCGCCAGCGGCGGGCCGTTCCTGCTTTCAGTCGATTTCGACACAGGACATTCCGGCGCCGAGGGTCGCCGTGCAACGCAGAGGGCCCGCGCGCGCGAGATTTCATTTGCGCTGCGCTGCGTCGGCCTTGGATGGAACTAGGCGCGCCTATTTTCCGGGATCCTCGATGTTCAGGATCTTGCGAAGCCGCGCCTTCACCGGCGGACTTGCGCTGTCCATCTCGCGCATGATCTCGTTCATGCGATCGGGCCCGAACCAGCGGCGATCGAGCCGCAGTTTTTCGGCCTCAGCCGCATATTCCGGGTCTTCCATCGTCGCGGCGAACGCCTTGCTGAGCGCGTCTGCGTTTGCCTGCGGCACGCCCGGCGGCCCGTAGAGCGGCCGCCCGAGCGCGAGTTGTGCGAACATCGTCGTCAGCGTCGCCTTCGCCTCCGGGTCCTTCGCAAGCTCCAGCGCGTTGGGAACGTCGGGGAAACGCGGGTTGCGCGAGAGGCCCATCTGCATGATGACGCGCCACGTTCCTTCCTTCAATTGCCGGTCGAACAGCGCATTCAGGGTCGAGACGAAGATGCCGCAGGCGCCGTGCAATTCGCCGCGCTCCATCGCCGCCGCGCGGAGCTGCGTGCCCTGGTAACCGGGGATGATCTTGAACCTCGCGCCGAGCACGTCGTTCATCGCCAAAGGAAAGGTCTGCGAATTCGAGCCGATCCCCTCGCTGCCGACGACGACCTCCTTCGTGAACACGTCCTGCGTGCTCTCGATGCCCGAACGATGCCACACCGAGCACGTGTCGGACTCTTCGCTCAGGTTGCCGATCGGCGTGAACTTCAGGTTCTCGAACTTCGCGAGCTTCTCGCCAAGCGCCGCAACCAGGAACGAGCTCGACGCGAGCACGGCCAGCGCCGTGCCGTCGCGCGGCGCAAGATTGTAGAGGTTGTTGGCCGCCACCAGGCCGCCGCCGCCCGGCGTATTCTGCACGACGATCTGCGGTCTGCCGGGAATGTGCCTTGGGTAATGCCGCGCGAATGTGCGCGCATAGGTGTCGTATCCGCCGCCCGGTCCCGAGGGAACAGCGAGGCTGATCGTCTTGCCGGCGAAGAAACCCGCGTCCTGCGCCGTCGCCGGCGCAAGGCAGGCGAATGGCAGCGCCGCAGCGCCAGTCAGAACTCGCATCAGCTTGCGCGCCTTCGTGCCCATCGCGTCTTCCCCTTTTCTGTTGTTTCAGTCCTGCGTGATTTTCTTGGCGCGCTCGACGACTGCGGGCGGCATCGAAAACACCTGCGCCACAAGCTTCTGCACGTCCTCGCCCGAGGTCGGGTTGATGTCGATGCGCACCTTTTCGGCCTCGGCGAGGAATTCCTTGTCCTTGAACACGTCCATGAACGACTTGCGCAGCACGCTCACCGCCTGCGCGGGCGTGCCCGGAGCGACCACATAGGGACGGCCGAAAATCTGCTGGGCGAGAACGAGCTCCACAGCGGACTTGTCCTCCGGCGACGAGATGAAGCCCCAGACGTTGGGCACGTTCAGCGGTTTCATTTCAGGCTCGTCGTTCAGTCCCATCTGAACGATGACGTTGATCTTCTTCTCGGCGACCCAGGTCGGGCGCTGCGCCTTCAGGCTCGACCAGTCGAGGCCGCACGTGCCGTCGACTTCCCCCTGTTCGATGGCGAGGAAGATATCGACCGTGCCCTTGTAGCCGCTGACGACGTCGAACTTTGCGCCCGCAGTGTGCTTGAGCATGTAGGCGTAGTCGCGGCTCGATCCGCCCGCCGCGCTCGCGCCCATGATCGCCTTGCGCTCGAGCGCGTCCTTCATCGTCTTCACACTCGACTTTTCGCCTGTGATGCACACGCGCGTGCCGCTGTCCGCGCTCGCGATGTAGATGAATTTCGCCGGATCGAAGGTGAGGCGCGATTGCGGATCGAGGATCGGTCCCATGATGACGCCGGGAAACAGCACGCCGATCCACGTCCCGTCCTTCGGCGCGGTGTTGTAGATGTTGGCGGCCGCCGTGCCGCTGCCGGCGCCTGGCTGGTTGCGCACCACAACCGCGGGCGCGCCAGGAATATGCCGGGGAATGTGGCGCGCGATCGTGCGCGCATAGACGTCGTAGCCACCGCCGGGATTGCCGCCGACGAGCAGCGTGATCGTCTTGCCCGCATAGTAATCCGATTGCGCGAGAGCCGGAGCCGCCGCCGCGGCAATCGTCGAATGCGGCGCATCCGAGCGCGGCCCATGCGCTGTGACGGCTGGCGAAATCCGCCACGAATTGCCTGAACGGCGCCCGCGCGTGCGACATGCGTTTCCTCCGGCTCGGCCCATGCCCTCTTTGGGGCGCGTTGATGCGGGAGCCTAATGCACCCGGGCGAGCGGCGGCAAGTGCGCAACACCGCTCCGGAGGCATCGGATCGGCCGGCGCCCGCTTGCGCGTCTCGCCCCTGATCAATTCTTGCCCGGGACGCCGCCGGCGAGAAGCTTGCCCACGCGCTGGACGATGTCGCGGGGCGTGGCGGCGAGCTTGTCGACGAGCGCGCCGACCTGTTCGCCGGTGAGGGGCGAAATTTCCAGACCCAGCTTTTCCGCCTCGGCGACGAACTCCTTGTCGATCATCGAAGCGTCGAAGGCGCGGCGAAGCGCGTTCAGCCGATCCGGCGGCATGCCGGGCGGACCCATGAAGGGCCGTCCGAACTCCTGCCTCGCCATGAGCAATTGCAGCGCCTGCCGGTCGCTGTCGCTCTGCGCGAAGTCGATCAGCAAGGGAACGTCGGCAAGTTCGGGATGCCGCGCGAAGCCATACTGGAGGACGACGCGCACCTTCCTTTCGTCCAGCAGCGATTTCATTTCACCGCGCACGCTGCTCCACGTCTCGCCGCCGTAGCCGTGCACTTCGCCGCGCTCCATCGCGAGGCGGATGTCGGGACTTCCCTTGTACCCGGGTATCACCTTGAAGCGGAATCCAAACAGAGCGTTCGCAAGCACCGGCATGTCGACGCCCGTGGTTCCCAGACCGACGGCGCCGAGCACGACCTCGGTCTTTCGCATCTCCTCGGGGGTGAGGGCTGGCGCCGCATGCCACATGATCATGATGTTCGTTTCGCGATTGGCGCTTCCGATCCATGAGAATTTCGAAGCGTCGAAACGGGCGACGTCGGGCCGAAAGATCGGCTCCGTCGGAATGCCGCTCTGCACGGTGGCGAAGACCGTGCCGTCCTTGGGCGCGATGTTGTAAACGTGCGCCGACGCGTTGAGTCCGCCGGCGCCAGGCATGTTTTGCACGATGATGGGCGGATTTCCCGGCATGTGCCGCGGCATGTGCCGCACCAGGGTGCGGGCATACATGTCGTAGCCGGTGCCCGGCGCGGTGCTGACGATCAATTGGAGCCGCTGCCCCTTGTAGAAGGTTTCGACATCGTTCCCGAGCGCTGCTGGCGCCGTGCAGCACGAGAGGGCGACGGCGAACCCGATTGGCTTGTACATGACATACCTCCCCGCTGGTGTTTCTGTTTGCGCTGAAGACGCCTGCGCGATCACGCGCAGGCGGCGGTCACGAACTCAAGCAGGCGACTCGAAAAGCGCTCGTCGGGGCTGCCGATGCTGCTGATGTAGGAAAAGTGATTGTGTCCGTCGACGCGCAGGATCGGCGGCGGATGGCCGTCGCGCCGCGTGAGCGCCGCAGCCAGTTCGAACGTGGGCGTGGCGAGCGCGACGGGGTCGAACTCCGCCACGCTCAGGAAGACGGGAACCTTCGTGCCCTCTACGTGCGAGAGGGCGGAGCGTCGATGAAAGGTCGCCTCGTCCGAGCCGAAATACTGCGCCACGTTCGGGCGCATCTCGGAGGCCCGCAGCACATAGAGCCCGCTTGCAAGCACTGCGGCGCGCACCGCCAGATCGCCCCTGATGTCGGGGTCGAAGAGATAGGAGCCGGCATGGGCTGCTCCCGCTGAATGGCCGAAGACAACGATGCGCGAGGGATCGCCGCCGAAGGTGTGCGCATTCGCCTTCACCCAGGCGACGGCTGCCGCTACGTCCTGCGCGGCTGATGGCCATGCGAATTCTGGAGCGAGCCTGTAGTTCATCGTCACGCCGACGATGCCGCGCTTTGCGAGGAAGCGTCCCACATTGCCGAAGAACGACTTGTCCTGCCGCTTGTCGCCGCCCGTGAATCCCCCGCCCGGCACGTAGAGCACGACGGGCGCGCCGCTCACGCCATCCGCGTGGTAGACGTCGAGCGTCTGGCGCTCATGTGCGCCGTACGCGATGTCCACTGTCTGGCGCACGCCCTCGCCGCTCTCCAGAAGCGGCGCGAACATCGCCTTTGTCGCCTTGTTGATGGCCGGCTCTGCGCCCGGTCCCATCTCGCGGATGGTTCGCCAGATCTTGTCGTCGAGTCCATGCGTGGTCATCTTGCGCCCTGTAGCTAAGAGATAAGAGTCAGTTGACGCCGGCCGCGTCCTTGAGGACGGCCTTTACCTCCGGCTGAAGGCCGGAGACAGCGTCCCTGACCAGCTTTTGCGCGATGGCGCCCTCGACCATCACCGGTTCTTCCTTCGTGATCCGCTGGTAGTCGGATATAAATTCCTTGTCCTTGCTGAGCGCCGTGAAGGCGCGGCGCATCTCCTCTATCGCCTCGGGTTTCGCGCCGGGCGGCATGAGGATCGCGCGGGCAAGTTGCGCCCGCAGATCGTTGATGAGCCGGAGCGCTGCGTACTTCGCGCCCTCCGGCGGGTTGCCGTGCGCGGCGATGTAGACGTCTTCGAAGAACGGCACGCCTTCGGACTCCAGCTTGTCGCTGCCGGAAAGCTTCCCGTCCTCGCCGCGCGTGCCGATCTGCCAGAAGGGAATGGCGACGCCCTTCTCGATCAGGTTCGGAACGACCTGGCTTTCATAGCCCGGCAATGTCGAGAGCATGAAGTTGATCTCGTTCTGCTCCATGGCGAGGTTGACGGCGCCCGTGGACTGGAAGCCCGTGACGACCTGATAATTGGCGCCGAGCAGATCGAGCATCAGCCGCAGCCGTACGTCGTGAACCGATGAGCGCGCGTAGCCCGCAGCGTGAATCCTGCTCGCCTTGACGATGTCTTGAGGCCGGCCCGGCGGCGGCAACGCGTCCTTGCGGCCGTAGGCGACGTAATAGCCGCCGACGCTGGCGATCATGGCGAACGCATCAACCTTCACGCGCAGGGCGGGATCGTCTGTGAGGATGGCCATCGGATTGAAGGTGACGAAGCCGATGGTCGTCGATGGATCTCTCACGCCGACGCCCGCGCCCATCTGGTTGATGGCGGTGAGCCCGCCAGCGCCAGGCACGTTGTTGACGATGATTGTCGGCTTGCCGGCGATGTGCTTGGCGAGGTGACGCTCGAAGATGCGGCCCTCGCTATCGACGTTGCCGCCCGCGCCGTAGTTGATGATCATCGTGATCGTCTTGCCGGCAAACTGCTGGGCGCACGCGAGCTGCGTGGACAGCGCCAGCGCTGCGAGAGACAAGACAGGCCCCTTGAAAAATCCCATCGCTTCCTCCCCCGATTGTTCTTACATGCGTTCGATCGAGGGCATGACCTCGGCGTGAAACAGGTTCAGCGATTCCAGCGCATGTTCAAGCGGCATGTCGCCAAACATCATGTAGCCGAGCACGTAGTTTGTCCCCAGTATCTCGGTCTGTCGCTGGATCTCGGCCAGCACCGTGCGCGGCGAACCTGCGATGATGGTTCCCTCCGCGAGCATGCCGTCGAAATCGTGCGCCCGCGGGACGTTCAGCCGCGCCGTCAGTTCGTTCACGCCATGCTTGTTGCGCAGCCAGTTGATCTCTTCATGATGCTTCAGCGCAGCAGGCTCTGCGATGGCGCGCGCCCGCGCGTCCGTCTCCGCAACGACGATCTGGCGCAGCGCGCCGATGGCCGCGCCGCCGGCAAATTCTTCCTTGTGCACTTCCGGCCCGCCGCGCCGCGCGAGCGCTTCCTTGTAGGCGGCGATGTTCTTCTTGGCGAAGTCGGTCGGCCCGTTCGCTGTGAAATGCATGCCATGTTCGCCGGCCCACGTCGCCCCGACGGTGTTCGACGAGCCGTACCAGAAGGGCGGCGGAGACTGGAACGGATGCAACTCGATCGGCGCTTCCTTGTAGTGGTAGAACTCGCCGTCATAGGTAAGGTAATCGGCCTTCATCCCTTCGCGCACGCATTGGTACGCGTCGATGAACATGTCGCGCGATTTCGAATGGTCGACGTTGTGATATCCCAGCTCGAACGGCGACACGCCGCGGCCCACGCCGATGTCCAGCCGCCCGTGGCTGAGGTGATCGAGCATCGAAATTTCTTCGAGAATGCGCAGGGGCGAGTAGAGCGTCAGGAGATAGCACAGTGGACCCAGCCTCATCGTCTTCGTGCAGCGGGCGAGCGCGGCAAGAAACACGGACGGAGAGGGCGCCATGTTCACCGGCGAGCAATGATGCTCGGCCAGATGCATGCAATAGAACCCGAGGCGGTCGGCCTCGCTGTAGAACGTCAATCGGTCGTCATAGAGCTTTGCAAGCTGCGCGCCGCCTCTGCCGATGTGGTCGAATAGCCCCACTTTCATTCCGCTAATCCTTGTTGCGTGCGCCGTGCGGCTCACATCTTGATTTACGCGTTTCTGGCGAGCGCCATGCGCCGCTCATCGATTGTGTCACGTGCGCTTGAGAATGGATTGCAGCCGCTCCACCGCGGAAGGTCGCGCGCTCAGGATGCGCTCGACGGCGGCCTGCAGGTCCTCGCCGCCGATCGGATCGATCTCGAGGCCGATCTTTTCGGCTTCGGCGAGGAATTCGGCGTCCTTCATCGTCGCGTCGAAGGCGCGGCGCAGCGCGCTCACGCGCTCGCCGGGAACATTCGGCGTCGTCAGCAGCGGGCGGCCCACCACCTCGCCCGACGTGAGCAGCTCGATCACCATCCGGTCCTCCTCGCTCTTTGCAAGCTCGGATGCGAGCGGCACGTCGTAGCCCATGTATTGTGAAATTTCCGGTTCCTTGCGCGCGCCGAGCTGGATGATGAGATTCACTTTCCTGTCGCGCAGCCAGTCGCGCTTCGTCGACTTGAGCGATGACCAGCTGAACTGGCCCTTCCCGTCGACTTCCCTGCGCTCCATCGCGAGCTCGATGTCGCTGCCGCCGGGATAGCCGTGAATGACCTTGAACTTCGTGCCGAACAATTCGTTCATCGCCAGCGGATATTGCATGGTCACGTTGTGGCCGGTGGCGCCGACCGTAAGTTCCCGGCTGCGTGCGTCGTCGAGCGTGCGCACGCCGCTGTCGCTCCAGAAGCCGATCGTGCTCACGCCGTTGATGGGATTTCCGATCCAGGCGAACTTGCGCACGTCGAACGTGGCGTTCGGGTCGCCCAGCGCCTGTTGCAACGGGATGCTCTGACCCACTGTGGCGAGCTGCGTGCCGTCCTGCGGGGCAGCCGTCGCCATGAATTGCGCGGCGCGGAAACTGCCGCCTCCCGGCATTTGCCGCGCGACGACCTTCGGCGCGCCCGGGCGTATGGCGCATCATGTGACGCGTCACCGTGCGCGCATAGAGATCAAATCCGCCGCCGGCCGAGAAGCCGATGTTCACGCTGATGGTCTTGCCGGCGTAGAAGTCCGCTGCCGGGTCCGCCGCGGCTGGCGCGCAGAACGCTGCGACGAGTGCCGCCGCGAGAATCCCTGCCCCCATGAGGCTCGTCATTCTCGTCTCCTCCCCGGCGCCCGGCTCGTTAGATGAGCTCGGGTTCATTCGGAACATACTCTACTTCACGGCGCCGACGAAACGCCCCTGTGTCGATCAGGCCACCTGCGCCATCGGCTGCGGGCTGCGCTCGCGGAAGTAGGGCAGGATTTCCTCGGCCACCGCGATCTGGTTCTCGCGCGCCATCTCGTGCGGCATCGTGCCGAACTGCGTCTTGGTGAGGGAGATGTCGAAGCCCGCGAGATCCTGGTAGGCGGCGAGCTTCTCGCGCACCGTATTCGGGCTGCCGACGATCACGATGCCGCGGTCGATCATCTCCTCGGCGCTCTGGTGCGCCGAGCGGTAGGACTTGATCGCGCGCACGCGCTTGATCGATTCCACGCTGCTGTAGCCGGGCGGAGACATCATCGCCGGGTTCTTCGACAGGAATGAATTCATGTAGGTTTCAAGGTGCGGGCGCGCGAGCGCAAGAGCCTTGGCGTCCGTCTCGGCGATATAGATCGCGTTCGACCACGCAAGCTGATCGGCCGACGCCTGATAGCCGGCCCTGTCCGCTTCCTCGCGAAACAACGCGAACGTCTTCGCGACGGCTTCGATGGGCGCCAGCGTCTGGCAATAGGTGTAGCGTTTCTGCGCGACCCAGCGGATCGTGCCGAGCGAACCGGAGGATGGAATGAAGATGCGCGGATGCGGCTGGCTGTAGGGACGCGGCCACGGGTTCACATACTTGAACTTGTAATACTTGCCTTCGAACGTGAAGGGCCCCGGCTTCGTCCACGCCTGCATGATGAGGTCGTGGGCCTCGTTGAAGCGTTCCGCCGATTCCGCCGGGTTCACGCCCATCGTATGGTATTCGACGCCGATGCCGCGCACGAAACCGCCGATGAAGCGGCCCCGCATGAGATTGTCGAGCACGGCGAACTCTTCGGCGATCGTCAGCGGATTGTTGACGAGCGGCAGAGCGCGGCCGAGCACCGCCAGCGAGCCCTTCTTGATGCTGCGGGCCAGCGCGCCGGCCAGCACGCCCGGGCGTCGGCATCATGCCGTAGGCGGTCTGATGATGTTCGTTGACGGCGACGCCGTCGAAGCCGAGTTCGTCGGCGAAGCAGAGCTGGTCGAGATATTGATGATAGAGTTCGGCGCCCAGGACCGGATCGTAATGGGCGTTGGAATAGGTCAGCCACGCGGTGCCGTTCTTCTTGATGGCGTCGAGATCGGCATGCGCGTAGGGCATGAGGTGGAAGTTGAAGATCTTCATGCCGTGCCCTTCGATGCGATGAGATCGCGGATGATGGTTTCCAGCGCGGCCGGCGCTTCGACCTGTGGGGCGTGCCCGCAGTCGGGAATGATCGAAACCTTCGAGCCGGGTATCAGCCGCGCCCATTCGTGCGCATAGGCTGCGGGCAGGATGCGGTCGCGTTCGCCCCACACGATCCGCGTCGGCACGTCGATGCGATGCAGCCATTTGCGCAGGTCGGGGTCGTAGAAGCGCGGCTCCCATGTCGAATTTCGCGGTCGTGACCTTGTTGTTCAGCAGGAGATCCTCGCGCGCCGGATCGAGGGCCTTCTCCTTCGCGACCGCCGCCGCCTCGTGCGAATGGAACAGGTCTTCCATGAACTGCGCGTCGGTGCGCAGGAAGATATCGAGCGGTTCGCAGCCGGGCAGGTAGATGCCCGGCGCATCGACCAGCGTGAGCGAGGCAAGCCGAGTCGAGTTGCGCACGGCAAGGTCCGCCGCGATCCAGCCGCCGATCGAGAGCCCTATCAGGTGCACGTTCGACAGCGCTTCGGCCTTGAGGAAATCGAGGTAGTAATTGGCGAGGTCGGACACGCTGTCGAGCCACGCGGCGGGCCCGGTTCCCGTGTAGCCGGGGTGGGTCGGCAGCATCACGGTGAAGTCGCGCGCCAGGCTGTCATAGAGAGGCAGCCATCCTTCGAGGTTGTTCGCGCCTTCCAGAACAAGGAGCGGCGGGCCCTCTCCCGCAATCATCATCGGAGTGCGAACGCCGCAAAGCTCCACGGCGCGTTCCAGTGCGGCCATTCCCGGTCGTCTCCCCTGTTCCGGCGGCCGGAACGAATTTCGTGTCTGCTTGACTATGATAAATCGCGCATGCCGTGTCAAAAGCGCCAGCCGCACATCGAGGCGCCGCTTGGACGCGCCGCTTGCCGGGCGCAGCGTATTACGCGATGCTGATGCTTCCGCCTCCGAAGCTTTGATCGCCAGGGGAGAGATCTCATGCTGCGGACACTCTGTCTTCTTCTGCTGAGCGGCTCGGCTGCGATGGCGCAGGGCGCAACCGATTTCTACAAGGATCGCCAGGTCACAATTGTCGTCGGCAACGAGCCGGGAACAGGGTTTGATCTTTACGCGCGTTCGCTTGCGCGATTCATGGGCGATCACATTCCCGGCAAGCCGGCGATGGTCGTTCAGAACATGCCGGGCGCCAGCGGTCTCGTCGCGTTCAACTGGCTGGCGAATGTCGCTCCGCGCGATGGTTCGACGTTTCTGACGGCGCCATTCACCGTTCCATTCGAGCCTCTGTTCGGCAACGCGGCCGCGCGCTTTGATGCGTCGAGACTTGTCTGGATCGGCAACATGGACGCCAGCGTCAGCATCTGCGGCGTATCGGCGTCATCGCCCGTCAGGAGCATCGAGGATGCGATGCGCCAGGAGGCGCCCGTGGGCGCGACCGGAGCGACGGGGCCGATGACGCAGACGACCGTCGCGCTCAACGAATTGCTCGGAACCAAGTTCAAGCGCATCGAAGGCTACAAGGGCTCGGCCAGCGTGAAGCTCGCCATGGAGAGGGGCGAGGTGAGCGGCGTATGCGGAATTTCGCTCTCGACGGTGCGCACCCAATGGCGCGACATCTACGAGAGCGGCGCGTTCCGCCTCATCCTGCAACTGGGGCCCGCGCCGCACCCGGACCTAGCCAACGTGCCCCATGTCTACGCGTACGCGAAGACGGATGAGGAGCGAGGCGTTTTCGACCTGATCTTCGGCATACAGGGGCTTGGGCGGGCGTTCGTGGCGCCCGAGGGCGCGCCCGCGGACCGCGTCGCCATCCTGCGCCGCGCCTTCAACGCCACAATGGAGGACCCCGCGTTTGTCGCCTATGCGTCCAAGGCCGGGCTCGACCTTGCGCCCCAATCGGGCGAGCAGGTTCAGGCGTTCGTCGCCCGCATCTATGCGGCCCCGCCGGCCGTCGCCGCGCGCGCCAGGCGGGCCATCGGCCGCTAGCGCCGGCTGGCGATTCCCCCGGACCGGCGCCAGCCAGCGCGTGACAGGGAGGCCCCAAACGTGCAAAACGCGGCACGGGCGCCTTTGCAGATGCCGCCTCCTTCCCGCCAGTTACAAAGAGGGCGCTCAGCCTCATGCCGTTTCCATCGATTCATCCGCTTTTCGAGCGCGCTCTTGTCGCCCAGGGCTACACGGACCTCACCTCGGTGCAGGAGGCCGTGCTCGAGAAAGAGGCCGACGGGCGCGATCTGCTCGTCTCGGCCCAGACCGGCTCGGGCAAGACCGTCGCCTACGGGCTTGCGCTCGCCCCCACGCTGCTGGCCGGCGAAGAGCGGCTCGGGACGCCCGGCGCGCCGCTGGCGCTTGTGGTCGCGCCCACGCGCGAACTCGCCATGCAGGTCCAGCGCGAACTGATCTGGCTCTACGGCCCCGCCGGCGCGCGCGTCGCAGCCTGCATCGGCGGCATGGACGTGCGCCGCGAGGCGCGCGCGCTCGAGGACGGCTGCCACATCGTCGTGGGCACGCCGGGACGCCTGCGCGACCACATCGAGCGCGGACGCCTCGACCTGTCGACGCTGCGCGCGGTGACGCTGGACGAGGCCGACGAGATGCTCGATCTCGGCTTCCGCGAGGACATCGAGTTCATTCTCGACGCCACGCCGAAGGAGCGCCGCACGCTCCTGTTCTCCGCGACCATTCCGCGCGAGATCTCCACGCTGGCGCGCCGCTATCAGACCGACGCGCTGCGGATCGACACCGTCGACAGGTCGCAGCCCCATGGCGACATCGAATATCGCGCCATTCGCATCGCGCCGAACGAGACCGAGCATGCGGTCGTGAACGTCCTGCGCCTGCTCGAGGCGCGCGGCGCGATCATCTTCTGCCAGACGCGCGAGGCCGTGCGCCATCTTCACGCAAGCCTTGTGGAGCGGGGCTTCGCCGCGGTGGCGCTGTCGGGCGAGTTCACGCAGAGCGAGCGCACCCATGCGCTTCAGGCGCTGCGCGACGGCCGCGCGCGCGTCTGCGTCGCCACGGACGTTGCGGCGCGCGGGATCGACCTTCCCGGACTCGAACTCGTCATTCACGCGGAGCTTCCCAACGATCGCGACACGCTGCTTCATCGCAGCGGACGCACGGGCCGCGCGGGCCGCAAGGGCATCTGCGTGCTGCTGGTTCCCTACACGCGCCGCCGCAAGGCCGAACTCCTGATCGCGCAGGCGCGCATCGACGCGCAATGGAGCGGTCCGCCGACGGCGGAACAGATCAGAGCCGCCGACCAGACGCGCATGCAGAACGATCCGATCTTTTCCGAGCCAGGCGCGGAAGAGGATCTGGGTCTGGCGCAGATGCTGATGGCGCAGCGTTCGCCGCAGGAGATCGCCGGCGCGCTCGTGCGCATGTACCGCAGCCGCCTGCCGGCGCCCGAGGATTTGTACGACGCCGCCAGCGCGCCCGAACGCGGGCCGCGCCCGCCCCGCGAGCGCGCCGACAAGCGCGAACGCGAAGCGCGAAAAACCCATGGCGAGGCCGCCGAGGCCGGCGCCGCAACGGTCGATCCCTCGTTCGAGCCGAAATCGAACGAGCCGATGATCTGGTTCCGCATGAATGTCGGACGCACGAACAACGCCGATCCCAAATGGATTCTGCCGGTGATCTGCCGCCTTGGACACGTGACGCGCAAGGAAATCGGCGTCATCAAGATTTTCGACAACGAGACGAAGTTCCAGGTGGCCGAATCCGTCGCCGCGAAGTTCGCCAGCGCTGTGCGGCGCTCGTCCGACGAGAACGTGCATATCCAGCCCGCCGCCGGATCGATGCAGGAGATGCGCAAGAAGCCGTTCAATGCGCGAACGTCTGCGCCAGGGTGAAAAGCCAGCTGGCAAGCCGCCGTACAAGACCCCGTATCAGCCGCGCGCGGACAAGGGTTCAGCGCCGGGGGCGAAGGACGGCGAAGGGTTCAGGAAGCGCCCGGGCAAGCCGGGCGCCTTCAACAAGCCGGCAGGCGCCGGCGGCCCGGACAAGCCCCGGTTCAACAAAGGCCCGAAGCGCCCGTGAGCGCGATCGGGCCGTGATTCAGGCTCCGGTCATTGGCGCCCCGGCGCGAGCGACCGCCTGCAATTTGAGCGCGCGCCCTGTTCGCTAGACGCCTTTGCCTGCGAGCGCGATGACGTGCTCGCGCATGACCATTTCAGCGCGCCAGCCTTCGCCCGCGTCGATCAGCTGGTAAAGGCGATGATGGTCGTCGTGCCGCCTGCGAACGTCGTCGTGCCGGAACGAGACGATCCTGCGGTGCGTCGAGCCCGGCATGTTGAGGGTGAGCCGCACGGCTTCCGTCAGCATGCGATTCTGCGCGGCGGCGAGGATCGCGTCGTGGAACATGACGTTCATCTCGCGATAGGCGACGAGCTCCCGCTCGGTGAGAATCTTGTTCTCCAGTATGGCGTCGCCGTCACGCAGGGCCTGTTTCATGGCGGCGCGCTGTTCGTCGCCAAGGCCTCGCTCCGCCGCGAAACGGCATGCGAGACCTTCAAGGCTCGCGCGGATCTGGTAGGCGTCGAGCACCGCCTGATGCGGAAATTCGCGCACGGTGAACCCGCGATTGTGCGCGTAGTCCACGAGCCCTTCGGCCGCGAGCGCGTGGAGCGCCGCGCGCGTGGGCGTGCGTGACACGCCAAGCGCGCGCGAGAGATGCACTTCATTGATGCGTTCGCCCGGCTTGAATTCGCCGCTGAGGATCGATTCCCGCAAGCGCTCCGCGGCGGAGATCGATCGCGGCGCGGAGCGCTCGGGCTCGTCGATCCGTTCCGCCTGCGACCGGCTGCCGCTCGCCTGGTCCATCATGCCTCAACCCCCGGAGTTTGCGCCAAATGGAATACGGCGGGACGTGGAATCGGACCAAGTGTGTGCAGATGCGAAAAAACTGGTCAAGGGGGACTGATTTTTCGCGCAAAATGCGTAGGGAAAGTGCGTGGCGCTGGCGAGACGCCTTTATTCCGGCCAAAGATGTATTCAGTTCCATTGACAGAGCCATCCTTTCCGGCGACGCTGCGATCACGTGAGGTCAACTGAAACGGTGTGCAAGACGCATGGCTCTGCTCGATGATGACAACGCGATCGAGACCATCACCGCCGATCGAAACGCTCATTATGAGCCGATGGGGTGGCATCACTGGCCGGAGCATCCGTGGCTCTCCTACCAGTTCCGCCGCGGTCTCGGCGAAACGCAGGAGGGCGGCGGCGCCGTCAGTGAGGTGTTTCTCGCCGCCTCGCGCATGGTTCCGGGCGATCTCGAAAGCTGGCACGCGGAATGGAAGCGCATCGGCGATTTCAACTGGGAGCGCGGTCTGGCCGAAGAGGGCAAGGGCCACATTCGCACCGCCATGAACTGCTTTTTGCGCGCCGCCGATTATTACCGGCAGGCCGAATTCTTCCTCGAGCCCGATGATCCGCGCCGCCTGCCGACCTTCGAACGCATGGAGGATTGCAGCAAGAAGTTCATCTCGTATCTGAACCCGCCTGGCGAGGTTGTGGAGATTCCCTACGAGAACGGCGTTTCTCTTTGCGGTTACTTCGTGCGCGCGCCTTTCCCGGGCGACAAGATGCCGGTGCTCATCTGCATGGGCGGGCTCGATTCCATCAAGGACGAGATGTGGTTCATGCAGGCCCATGGTTGCCTGCAGCGCGGGATTTCCGTGCTCATGGTCGACTTGCCGGGGCAGGGCGGCACGCTTCGCCGCCACAACGTCTTCAATCGCTTCGACACGGAAGTCCCCGTCGGCAAGTGCATCGACTGGCTGCTCACCCGGGCGGACGTCGACCCCTCGCGCATCGCGGTCTGCGGCTCCTCGCTGGGCGGATATTATTCGGCGCGCGCGGGCTGCTACGAGCACAGGCTCGCCGCGTGCATCTCGCACGGCGCCATCTGGTCGATCACCGACATCTGGGGCGGCAAGGGCGAGGATTTCGGCCTCGCCATGCACATCAAATGGGTGTTCGGCGAGCCGACGATGAAGGCCGCGATGAAAAAGGCGGAGGCCTTCACGCTGGATGGGCATCTCGAGCACATGCGCTGCCCCTATCTGGTGCTGCATGGCGGTCACGACGTTCTTACCGTCTCGGCGGCGCGAAAGACCTACGATTACGCCGTCAGCAAGGGCGTGAACGCGACGCTGCGTCTTACCGACGAAAACGAGACCGGCGCCGAACATTGCCAGCACGACAACCCGACGATCGGGCAGGAGATACTGGCCGACTGGCTCGCCGACGTCTTCAGGATCGACCAGCGCGCGCTGCTCAAGACCGGCTGGACTCCCTTGATCTGAGGAAAGCCATGAATTTAGGTCTCGAACTCCATCCGCCCCGCCATCGTCGCCATCGATTGTCATCGCGGCCATCTCGATCCGGCCGTGGCGACCATGCCGGCCTCGCCGGAGACGGCCGCGCGGCTGACCGAGGCGAACCGCGTGTTCTTCAACGCGGCGCGCCAGCTTAGCGTCCCCATCATCCACGTCGTCACCACTTACCGGGACGTCGAGGAGATCCGCTCCAATCCGTTCTGGCGCACGCGCGCCGAGGATCCGAACGCCACGCGCAAGAATGTGATGCGTCACAATCTGGCGGGCTCCCCCGGCTGCACCATCATGCCGGGGCTGTATCAGGACGGCGACATGATCGTCGACACCAAGAAACGCTATGATTGCTTTCAGGGCACGGACCTCGACGCGACGCTGCGCACGCACGGCCTCAATACGCTCCTGATCACGGGCATCAACACCAACTCATGCGTGCTCGCCACGGCCTGCGCCGCGAACGTCCGCGATTATGCGGTCATCGTTGTCGAGGATTGCGTGGACACGATGGACACGCCCGAGCACCATTCCGCCGCCCTTCTTTGCCTGCGCACCGCCTTCGGCCACGTCATGTCCTCGCAAGAGGCGCTGGCCCTCGTGAAGGCGAAGGCCGCCTAGTTCGGAGTAGAAAATGACCGAGCCCATGATCCCCACGCAGCGCCAGACGTTTTCGGCCATCGTCGACCGTCCGCCGCTGAAGCTCGACGGCCGCATCATCGTCTGGACCATCGTCAACTTCGAGCTGTGGGATATTTCGCGCCCCATGGCGCGGCAGGTGATTCCGGCGCCGACAGGTCAGGTGTTCCTGCCCGACGTGCCCAACTGGTCCTGGCATGAGTACGGCATGCGCGTCGGCGCGTGGCGGTTTTTCGACCTGTACAAGAAGCTCGACATCCGGCCGACGCTTTCGATCAATGCGCGCGTCTGCCTCGACTATCCGCGCGTCGCCGGGCAGGCGCGCGACGCAGGCTGGGAGTTCATGGGCCACGCTTTCGAGCAGATGCCGATCCACAAGATCGACGACCAGGCCGGCATGATCAACAAGTCGATGGACGTCATCGAACAGTTCACGGGCGCCCGTCCGATCGGCTGGCTTGGGCCGGGCCTGACCCAGACGAACGAAACGCCCGATCTGCTCGCCGCGGCGGGCGTGAAATACATTGGCGACTGGGTCTACGACGACGAACCGACCGTCATCAAGACGACGAGCAGCCCGCTCGTGACACTGCCCTACACGGTCGAACTCAACGACATTCCGATGATGATCGTGCAGCATCATGAATCGCAATACTGGAAGGAGCGCTGCTGCGACCAGTTCGACCGGCTCTATGCGGAAGGGGAAACGCGCCCGCGCATCATGGCGATGGCGATCCACCCCTACATTTCCGGCCAGCCGCATCGCATCAAGTATCTCGAGCAGATCTACGAGCACATCAACAGCCATCCGGGCGTCGTGCACATGAACGGCGCCGAGATCTATCACTGGTACAACGCCCAGGCGAAGGTGCATCCGTGAGCGATTACGTCCTTCCGCCGCCTGCTGTGACGGCCCTCCCCATCGAAGGGACCGGCCAGCTTTTTCCCGTTCGCCGCATCTATTGTGTCGGCCGCAACTATCTCGCCCATGTGCGCGAGATGAACGAGGGCGCCGACGAGCGTGATCCGCCGTTCTTTTTCCAGAAGCCCCGTGATTCGATCGTGCACGATGGAGGCGATGTTCCCTATCCCACGCTGACGCAATCGCTGCACTACGAAGTGGAGCTTGTGGTGGCGATCGCGAAGGGCGGCGCCTTCATTCCGAAGGCGCAGGCGTTCGGGCATGTCTTCGGCTACGGGGTCGGCGTCGATCTCACCCGGCGCGACCTGCAGACAGTTGCGAAGGACAAGGGCTGGCCGTGGGAGATGGGCAAGTCCTTCGATCATTCGGCGCCTCTTGGCGCGTTGGCGCCCGCGAGCGCCGTCGGCCATGACGAGACGCGCAAGATCACCCTGCGCGTCAATGGCAAGGAACGCCAGTCCTCGTCCGTCGCGCACATGACGTGGTCGGTCGCGGAAATCATCTCGAAGCTGTCCGAACATTACCGGCTCGAGCCCGGCGACGTCATCATGACGGGAACGCCGGAAGGCGTCGGCGCCATCGTTGCCGGCGACGTGGTCGAAGCCGAAGTCGCGGGCCTGCCGAAGCTCACATTCAGGATCACGGAGCCGCTGAAGCCATGATTCCGCAGGATCGCCTTTCCTATTCCGCCATCTCGCAGCGTCCCCGCCTCGAGCTGCCCGGCGGCGCGCGGCTCGCCGTGTGGATCATCGTCAACATCGAGGAATGGGACATCCACGCGACAATGCCGCGCACGGTGCTGACGCCGCCGGCCGGCGGCTCGCCCGTGCCGGACATTCCGAACTGGGCCTGGCATGAATATGGCAATCGCGTGGGCTTCTGGCGCTTGCTGAAGATATTCGACGACTTCGACGTGCCCGGCGTGCTCGCCATCAATGGCTCTGCGATCGAGAGCTACAAGCCGATCGCCCAGAGCGCGCTGGATCGCAAGTGGGAGTTCATCGGACACGGCTTCACGCAGAAGAACATGCAGAAGGTGGATGACGAGGCTCTCGACATCCGCAAGACCACCGAGGCGATCAAGGCGTTCACGGGCAAGGCGCCGCGCGGCTGGCTCGGGCCCGGTCTCACCGAGACGTGGAACACGCCCGACATCCTGCAGGAGCAGGGATACGATTATGTCTGCGACTGGGTGCTCGACGATCAGCCCGTCGCGCTGAAGACCCGCAGCGGCGGCGAGATCGTCAACGTGCCCTACACGCAGGAATGCAACGACGTCGCCATGATGCTCATCCAGCATCACAAGGCCTCCGAATACCGGGACCGCGCGCTCGACCAGTTCGAACAGCTCTATGAGGACGCCGCCGACGGGGCGCGCGTGATGGCGATCGTCGTGCATCCCTACATCATGGGCGCGCCGCATCGCGCGAAGTATTTCCGCCAGGTCCTCGAAGGCATCCGCCACAGGTCCGGCGTCGTGTTCTGGACCGGGGAGCAGATCCTCGACTGGTACGGGACGGAACGCGCCCGCCTCGGCGGGAAGGCGGGCTGACGCGATGCTAGCCTTTCAGATCATGAACGGCCTGACGTTTGCGGCGCTGCTGTTCGTCGTCGCGTCGGGGTTCACGCTGATCTTCGGCCTGCTTCGCATCGTCAATCTCGCGCATGGCGCACTCTATCTGTTCGGCGGCTACATCGGTTTCACGATCGGCTCGCTGACGGGATCGTTCCTTCTCGCGGGCGTTGCGGCGATGCTGAGCGTCGCCCTCATGGGCCTGGTGCTCGACCAGGGACTTTTGCGCTTCGTGCGCGGATACGAATTGCGGCAGGTGATGCTGACGCTCGGCGTCGCCTTCGTGCTCAACGACCTCGCCCTCGTCATCTGGGGCGGCGACACGTTCACCGTCGCGACGCCGCAATGGCTGCAGGGCGCGGTCATGATGGGCTCGTTCTTCTATCCGAAGTTCCGCGTCTTCGTGCTGGTTCTCGGCGTATTCGTTTTCATCGCGCTCTGGCTTCTGCTCAACAAGACGCGGCTCGGCGCGCTCATTCGCGCCGGCGTGGACGACATCGAAATGGTGGAAGCCTGCGGCATCGATATTCGCCGCGTCTTTCTCATCACCTTCATGCTGGGCTCCGCGCTCGCGGGCCTTGGCGGATTGCTCGGCGGCACCTTCCTGGCGCTCTATCCGAGCGCCGACGCGGAGATCCTCGTCTTTTCGCTCGCGGTCGTCATCATCGGAGGTCGCGGCTCGCTCGTCGGCGCCGCGATCGGCTCGCTGCTCATCGGATTGCTGAATACGTTTGGCCAGGTGTGGTTTCCGCAACTGGCGTATTTCGTGATCTTCGGGCCCATGGCGGTCCTCCTCGCGTTCAGGCCGCTCGGCCTTTTTGGAAAGGCGCCCTGATGAGCGCGCTGTTCTCTTCGCCCCTCCGTATCGTCGGCGTCCTGCTGCTCGCAGGCGCGCTCGCCGCGCCGCTTTTCCTGCCGACCTATTACACGAGCGTGGCGACGCAGATCCTCATCTTCGCCGTTCTCGCCATGTCGGTGGACGTGCTTGCGGGCTTTGCCGGGCGCACGCCGCTTTGCCATGGCGCGATCTTCGGGACGTCGACGTATGTCGTTCTCTACTGCGTCTCGGTCGCGCACATGGCCATCCTGCCGGCCATCCTGCTCGGCGTTCTGTCTGCGACCGTGCTGGCGATGATCTTCGGCCTGCTCGCAGTGCGCACGTCCGGCGTTTATTTTCTCCTGCTGACGCTGGCGCTCGGCCTGATCATCTGGGGCGTGTGTCTGCGCTGGACGCAGGTGACCGGCGGCGAGAACGGATTGCGCGGCCAGCTGCGCGCAGCGACCGGCCTGTCGACGCGCGAGCTTTACGGCACTGTGCTCGCCGTCGTCGCGCTGGTGACGTTCGCGATGTGGCGCTTCGTCAATTCGCCCTTCGGCCTTACCCTGCGTGGCGTCAAGGAGGGCGAGAGCCGCATGTCCAGCCTCGGATACAACGTGCCGCTGCACCTGCTGATCGCCTTCACGGTCTCGGGCTTCTTCGCAGGCGTCGCCGGCGCGCTCTATGCAATCTTCAACGATTTCGTCAGCCCTTCGACCGTGCAGCTGTCGCAATCGGTCTCGGGGCTGCTCATGGCCATCGTCGGCGGCGTGGGCACGCTCTTCGGCTCCTTCGTCGGCGCCTTCCTCATCATCGCCCTCGAGCAGGCCGTGAGCTTGTACACCGAGCGCTGGCTCATGGTGCTGGGGCTTAGTTTCATCGTCATCATGATTTTCGCCCCCGAGGGCGTCATCGGAAAAGCGCGGCTGATCATGGCGGCCCGCAAAGCATCCAAATCGCATCAGCCATGAAGCGACTGACTGGGAGTAGGCAGATGACTCAATTTATCACGGACCGCCGCGGCTTTCTGAAATCGACAACGGCGATGGCGGCAGCCTCGACGCTGGGAATGCCTGCAATCGTAAGCGCGCAGGACGCGCGTCCGATCAGGATCGGCCTGCTCGCGCCGCTCACGGGCGTGGTCGCCTCCGGCGGCCGCGAGATCGTCGAAGGCTTCGAAATGTATTGGGCCCAGGCCGGAAACCAGGTCGCCGGCCGCAAGATCCAGATCCTCACCGAGGACGACGCGTCCAATCCAGACACGTCGCTGCAGAAGGCGCGCCGCCTTGTCGAGCAGAGCAACGTCGATTTCCTGTTCGGCAATCTCCTCGCCAACACGGGCCTCGCCGTCGCCAATTACGTGAAGGGAACGGGCACGCCCTATTTCATTCCCGTGATCGCGGCCGACGATCTGACGCAACGCACGCGCATCCCCAACGTCATCCGCGTCGCGGGCTACACGGCCAGCCAGACGGCGCGCCCGCTCGCCGACTGGGCCTACAAGCAGGGATGGCGCAAGGTGGCGACCATCTCGCAGGACTACACGTTCGGTCACGAGCAGTGCGGCGGGTTTGCGCAGACCTTCACGGAACTGGGCGGCGCGATTACCCGTCAATTCTGGCATCCTCTCAACACGGCCGATTTCAGCCCCTATCTTGGCCAGCTCGCGAACCTCGGCGTCGACGCGATCTTCGCGATGGAGACGGGCGCGGACGCGACGCGTTTCATGCAGCAGTACGCAAGCTTCGGGCTCAAGGGCCGCATCCCGCTCATGGGCGCGATGAACGCCACCGACCAGTCCGTCATTCGCACGATGGGCCCCGAGGTCGAAGGCATCATCTCCTGCGCGCATTTTGCTGAAGGTTCGAAGGAGCCGGCGACAGTTCAGTTCGTCGCCGATTACGAGAAGCGCTACCAGAAGCTGCCGTCGATCTATGGCTTCTCGCACTATTCGGGCGCGATGTGGGTCGCCGAAGCCCTGAAGAAGATCAACGGCAATGTCGAGGATCGTCCGCTCTTCCTCAAGACCGTTCTCGACACCGAGCTGAAGGATTCTCCGCTCGGCAAGACGGTGAAGCTCGATGAGTACGGCAACCCGATTTACAACGTGATGATCCGCAAGGTCGAAAGGCGCAGCGACGGCAAGTTCTGGAACGTGCCGATCGAGACCTACGAGCAGGTGTCGCAGTTCTGGAAGTACGATCCGGCGACATACCTCAAGCAGCCGTCGTACTCGCGGGACTTCCAGGGCATAAAGAAGTAGCCCGTCACCTTTGACAACGGCCCGCCGGTTCCGGCGGGCCATCCTCTGCCAGAAGAGTTTGTCGCCTTGTCCGATCCTATTCTCAGCCTCACCGACGTCACCGTGAGATTTGGCGCCTTGCGCGCCGTCGCCAATGTCACGTTTTCGCTGAAGGCTGGCGAGCGCAGGGCGGTCATCGGGCCCAACGGCGCGGGCAAGACGACACTCTTCAATGCGATCACCGGCGCCATTCCTCCGACCTCCGGCAAGATTGTCTTCGCCGGCGTCGACATGACGAAGATGCCGCCGCAGAAGCGCGCCTATCTCGGCGTCGCGCGCACGTTCCAGATCACGAATCTCTTCGCCCAGCTGACCGTCATGGAAAACATGAAGCTCGCCGCCCGCGGACTCAGCCCGGCCAAGTTTTCGCTCTTCGGCGTGGATCGCCTGAGCGCCGAGCAGGAGAGCGGCGTGCACGCGGCGCTTGCGGCCTCGCGGCTCACCGGACGCGAGAACCACCTGGTGCGCGAAATGTCCTACGGCGAGCAGCGGCAGCTCGAAGTCGCCATGGCGCTCGTGGGCACCCCGCGGCTGCTGCTGCTCGACGAGCCCGCGGCGGGTCTCTCGCCCGCCGAGCGCGGCAATCTCGCGGACATCATCCGCGCGCTGCCCGCCGACCTCACCGTCATCCTCATCGAGCACGACATGGACCTCGCGCTCGCACTGGTCGAATCCGTCACCGTCATGCAGAACGGCGAGGTGATCCTCGAGAGCGATCCGGCCGGCGTGCGCAGCAGTTCGCTGGTGCAGGAAGTCTATCTCGGCCGCCCGCACAAGGCCGTCGCCGCTGTTCTGGATGGAGGGGCCTGATGCTTGAGATTGGCGACCTCCATTCCTACTACGGCGATGCGCATGTCCTGCAGGGCGTGTCGCTGAACGTGAAGCCCGGCGAGATCGTGGCGCTGCTGGGCCGCAACGGCATGGGCAAGACGACGACGATCCGCTCCATCATGAACCTGCGCGCAGCCCGTCGTGCGCCGGGGCGAAATCCGCTATCGCGGCGAACTGCTCAACAACCTGCCGCCGCATTCGATCGCGCGCAAGAAGATCGCGCTCGTGCCGCAGGGCCGGCGCCTGTTCGCGTCTCTCACGGTGACCGAACATCTCACCATGTTGAAGCCCGCCTCGGCGAAGACGGGATGGACCGTCGCGCGCGCCTTCGACAGTTTCCCGCGCCTTGCCGAGCGCAAGCATCATCGCGGCAATCAATTGTCGGGCGGCGAGCGGCAGATGCTGGCGGTCGCGCGCGCGTTGATGATCGATCCCGAAGTCGTGCTGATGGACGAGCCCTCCGAAGGCCTCGCGCCCGTGATGGTGCAGGCGCTCGAAGGCGTGATCGCCGCGCTTCGCCAGGAAGGGCTCGGCGTCCTGCTCGTGGAGCAAAATCTCTACAGCGCGCTGGCGCTCGCCGATCGCGTCTATCTCATCGAGACCGGGCGCATCGTGCATCATGGAACGAAGGCGGAGATCGAGGCGGATTCCTCTGCGCTCGAACGATATCTCGGCGTTCATTAGGGCAGGACATGCAGGAACAGGAACTGGCCGCCATAGCCGGCGATCTCAACGCCGTCCCCGCCACGGCGGAGCGGACAGCGCGCCACATGCCGCTCGTAAGCGAGACGAACATGCTCGTCCGCGCCGCTGCGGACGCGCTCGTCACGCTCGACGCGACGCCCCTGAGTTTTCAGGCGCTCAAGAACGAATGTGAGCCGCGCGCATGAGCGCCGATCCGATTGCAGGCGGCGTAGTCTCCCTCGCCGGCGCCATCGACCGGGGCGAGGTGAGCAGCGAAAGCGTCACGCGGCTCGTCCTGGACCGGCTCGGCTCGCGCGGCGCCCGCTTCAATGGCGTGGTGCTGATCGAGGCCGAACGGGCTCTCGAAGCGGCGCGCGAGGCGGACAAGGCGCGCGCGCGCGGCGAAAAGCTCGGTCCGCTGCACGGCGTGCCCATGGCGCACAAGGATCTCTTCTACCGCAAGGGGCGCGTCGCCGCCTGCGGCAGCAAGATCAGGCGCGGCTTCACGCCGGACGTGACGGCGACCGTTCTGCGCAGGCTCGACGAGGCAGGCGCCGTGGATTGCGGCACGCTGCACATGGCCGAATTCGCGCTGAGCCCCACGGGCTACAATGAACACGACGGTCACGGACTCAATCCCTGGAATCCCGCGCATGTGTGCGGCGGCTCCTCGTCGGGCTCCGGCATCGCCGTCGCCGCGCTCTGCGTTCCCGCGGCGCTCGGCAGCGACACGGGCGGGTCCATCCGCCATCCCTCGGCCATGTGCGGCGTGACCGGCCTCAAGCCGACCCATGGGGCCGTGAGCCTTTACGGCGCCATGCCGCTCTCGGGCTCGCTCGACTGCGTCGGCGCCTTGTCGCGACACGCGCGCGACGTCGCGCTGCTGCATGATCTCACGGCTGGCTATGACCCGGCCGATCCGACCACGTCCGGCGCGCCGGAAGGGCGCTGCTCCGCGGCGCTCTCTGGCGACGTGCGCGGACTGACGATTGCGCGCGTCGGCGGCTATTACGCCGACCAGGTCGAGCCGGAAGTCTCGGCAGCGCTCGACGAGGCGCTTCGCGTCCTGCGAGGGCTCGGCGTTGCGCAAACCAAGACGTCGTCGCCCGACATGGCGCGCCTCAATGCGCTGATGCACCTTGTCATGGCGGTCGAGGCCGCGACGCTGCATCGCCGCTGGCTGGAGGAGCGCCCGCACGATTACGCCGATCAGGTCCGCGGGCGCATCGAGCCGGGCCTGTATTATCCGGCCACGCGCTACGTCGAGGCGCTCGCCATGCGCGGCCCGCTGGCCCGCGAATGGATCGAGACCGCGATCGGCGACGCCGATTGCGCGATCATCTCCACGCTTCCGATTGCCGTGCCCACCATCGCCGAGACCACCGAAGGCTCGCCAGCGGATGTGGCCGGCAAGATCGGTCTCGTCACGCGCCATACGCGCGCGCTGAACTATCTCGGCCTGCCCGCCGCCGCTGTTCCATGCGGCTTCAGCGCCAGCGGCTTGCCGATCTCCTTCATGCTCGTCGGCCGGCCATGGTCGGAGCCGCTGCTGCTGCGGATCGCCGACGCCTTCCAGCGCGCGACGGACTGGCATGCCCGCATTCCTCAGAATCTCGATTGAAGGCGTTCCCCGATGACAGTGATCGACTGCCATACGCATACCCTCTGCCCGCCGGTGAACGCCAAGGTCGCTGACGCGTACAGGCCCGAGCTCGTTCCCTACCAGCGCGACATGAGCGACGAGAGCAAGGCTGTCGATCACGCGCAGATGCCGGTGCTCGGCAAGGCGTTCAACGACGTCGAGCAGCGCCGCGCCGACATGGCCAAAATGGGCGTCGACCGGCAGGTTGTCGCCCCCGCCCCGGGTCAGCAGCATTACTGGGCGCCGCGCGATCTGCTCGTCGAAATCTCGCGCATGCAGAACGATCACGTCTCCGCGCTGATCGAAAAGGACCCCGCTCGCCTCGCGGGACTTGGCACGCTGCCGATGACGGACGTCGACGCCGCGATCGCCGAGGCGACGCGCGCCGTGCAGGAGAAGGGGTTGCGCGGCTTCCAGATCGATTTCCGCGTCCTTGAGCGCGAATTGTCGGACCGCTTATTTCGATCCGCTCTACGCGCGCCTCGCCACGCTCGACGCGCCGCTGATGATTCATCCCCTGGGGTTTTCGCACGGCCAGCGCTTCGGCGCGTTCTTCATGGTCAACACGATCGGCCAGCCGCTCGAAGAGATCATCGCCGTGAACCATTTGATCTTCGGCGGCGTGCTCGACCGGCATCCGGGCCTGCGCGTCTTCGTGGCGCACGGCGGCGGCTATTTCCCGTTCTACGTCGGCCGCATGGATCATGCGTGGAAATATCGGCCCGAGTTGAAGAGGCTCACCTCGAAGCGCCCGTCCGATTATCTGCGCTCCATGTGGTACGACACCTGCGTCTACCGGCCAGAGCAGATCAGAACGCTTGTCGATCTCGCGGGCGCGGATCGCGTCATGCTGGGCTCGGATTATCCCTTCGACATGGGCGATCCCGATCCGCTGGGAACGCTCGATGCGGCCGGCCTCGACGAGCAGAGCCTGAAGCAGATCAGGGAGACCACGGCGAAAGAGCTGTTCCGGCTGGTCTGACGACGTTCGGCGGGCTGGACGGCGGCGGGCGTATTCAACGACCGCGAACGCGACGGGGTCAGCAAGCGCCCCGCCAGGCCGCTGGAAGCAAGCCTCGCCCACGAGGACGAGCGGGGCGTGCGCCCCAGAGCTTCCCGCTCAGAAGAAGGGTGTTGGTGCCCAGGAAAGGACTCGAACCTTCACGACTGTTAGGTCACTGGCACCTGAAGCCAGCGCGTCTACCAATTCCGCCACCTGGGCATGGGCGCCGTCATACGGGCCGCTCACCGGCGTGTCAATCGTTGCGCGCCCATTACGCGACGAGCCCTGCCGGCGCCCCCGCGCGGCGCGCGGCCGCGTCGAATGGCGGTCTGTACAGCAGCTTGGGGCTTGATTATTGACAGGCCGACGTCCGGCGGCGCCGGCACAATCGCGCCCGCCGGCGCCCGCACAATCGGATGTGGTCCATGACAGAGACGCAGGTTCCCCAGGGTCGGCTCGCCGTAGTCTTCGGCGGCGGCGGTTTTCTCGGACGCTATGTGGTCCGCGCGTTGGCCGAGCGGGGCTGGCGCGTGCGCGTGGCCTGCCGTCGTCCCAACCTTGCCGGCCACCTGCAGCCGCTGGGCCGCGTCGGGCAGATCCATGCGGTGCAGGCCAACCTGCGCTATCCCGAGTCGGTGGCGGCCGCCGTGCGCGGCGCGGACGCGGTCGTCAACCTCGTTGGCATTCTTTCCGAGAGCGGGCGCCAGCGTTTTGAAACCGTGCACGCCTTCGGCGCCGGCATCGTCGCGCGCGAGGCCAGGGCCGCCGGCGCGACCTCCATGGTGCACGTGTCGGCGATCGGCGCCGATCCCGCCTCCCAGTCCAGCTACGCCCGCACCAAGGCCGCGGGCGAGGCGGCGGTTCGCGAGTATTTCCCCGATGCGGTCATCGTGCGTCCCTCCATCCTGTTCGGGCCCGAGGACGATTTCTTCAACCGCTTCGCCGCCATCGCGCGCATCGCGCCCGCGCTGCCGCTGATCGGCGGCGGCCACACGAAGTTCCAGCCCGTCTATGCGGGCGATGTCGGGCACGCGATCGTCAACGCCATCGAGAGCGGCAAGAAGGCAACCGTCTACGAGCTCGGCGGACCCGAAGTGCGCACGTTCCGCGAATTGCTCGAATACATCTGCCGCGAGACGGACCGCCGCCGCGCGCTTGTGCCGCTGCCGTTCCCGGTTGCGCGCGGCATCGCCATGGGCACGGAGATTGCGAACACGCTGAGCCTCGGGCTCATGCCCTCGATGATGCTGCTCACCCGCGATCAGGTGAAGCTGCTCGAACACGACAACATTGTTTCCGACGCCGCGCGCGCCGAAGGCCGCACCATCGAGGCGTTGGGCGTCACGCCCGAGAGCTACGAGGCGATCGTGCCGAGCTATCTCTACCGGTTCCGCTCCACCGGCCAGTTCGGCCACAGGGCCGAAAATCCCTCACCGCCCGACAGCGCCACCCGCCCGTGAGGGCGGGACGCCGCGCGACACGCGCTTGTGGATGCGCGCCATGTAGGCCGCGCCGAACAGCGGCGTGAGCAGGTTGAGCACCGGCACGCTGAGGAACAGCGCGATGGGAAGCCCCGCGATGAACAGGTATGCGCCCTTTTCGCTGCGCAAGGCGCGCGCCTCGGCCACGGGCCGATAGCGCATTGCGGCGAGTTCGAAATATTCGCGCCCCATGAGGTAGGCGTTCGCGCCCAGGAACGCGATCGCGTTCACGCCCGGCACGAGCAGCAACATCAGCGCCATGATGTTGACGAGCAGGGCGAGCGCGGCGAACCGCGCCGAAAGCGCCACGGCCTGGCCGGCGGGAAGCGGCTGCCCTGCGGGCCAGCGCGGCTCGCTCGTCGTCTCGACCTGCTCGGCGAGTTCGTCGAGATAGAAGCCGGCCACCAGCGCCGACACGGGCGCCACAAGGAAGGCGAGCCCGATGAAAAGACCGACGCCCGTGAGCACCGAAACGGTTGTGGCAAGCCAAGGGTTGTCGATGGTCACGAAGTAGGCCGCGAGCTGCTCGAGCCCGAACCACGCCAGCACGAGGATGGAGAGCGTGAGGCCGAGCGACTTCCACAGCACGCGCCGGAACGGCTGCGAGAACACCTGACCGAAAGCCGCAATGGCGTCCTGGATCATCGAACCCTCATGACGAAGGGCGCCGCTGGGGCGCCCTTCGATTACGATTGCGGAGAGGGAAAGTTCAAGCCTCAGAGGCGGCGGTCGCCGCGCTCGTCGTAGGAGCCGCGGCGATGAGGCCGCCGTCGTGGTGATGACGGTGATGATAGCCGCCGCCGCCCATGCCTTCGCCCCGGCCGCCGTATCCGCCGCGCATGCCTTCACCGCGCATGCCTTCGCCTCGCATGCCTTCGCCGCGGCCCATGCCGCCGCCCATCATGCCCATCATGCCGCCGCCCATGCCACGGCCCATGCGATGGAACATCTGCAGCCGGCGCTTCTGGTCATCGCTCAGCGAGTTGTAAAGCGGCGCGGCTGCGTCGGCGAGGCGGGTCATGGCGGCCCCGCGCGCGGTGGCCATTTCGCCCATGCGGCGCATGCGCTCGACAGGGTTGGCGGCCTGTCCTTCCTTCTCGATTCGCGCGCGCCAGTCCTGACGCAGCTTCATGCTCTCGCGGATGGCGCTCTCCAGCGCGGGCCAGAGCTTTTCCTGCTCCGGTGTGAGCAGCAGGCCCGCCTTCACCGCCGCAAGGCGCGCGGCGAAGTAGGCCTGGCGATCCGTGTCGGAGAGCTGGCTCATGCGGCCGCGTCCTTCGCCGCGGCCAGGACCGTAGCCCTGCCCGTAGCCCGGCCCGTAGCCCTGCCCGTAGCCTTGGCCATAACCCTGTCCATAGCGGCCTTCGCCGCCGCGCCAGCCCTCGCCATCGCCACGACCCATGCGTCCGGGACCCCAGCCTTCGCCGCGGCCCATGCCGGGACCCATGCCGGAGCCAGGACCCATGCCTTGGCCCATGCCCGGCCCCACGCCCGGGGCGGGCGATGTCTGCGCCGGAGGAGTTTGTGTGGACGACCCGGGGGCCGGCGTGGTCGGTGACGATGCGCCGGGCGGCGTGGCCGGCGTCTGCGCGATCGCGTGAGCGCCCAGGATGGAGGCCGCGCCCAGCGCGGTCGTGAGCGCCAGTGCGCGCGTAAGGCTGACAGGCATTTTGATCTCCTCAGGGTGCCCAATAAGGCATCGAATGCTATTGGGCGCCGCGAATGGGATCAAATTAAGGTTTGTTCATGCGAATGTAATGAACAGGCGACCTTGGCCGCCGCCGCGCGGGGGTCATTTTCGGCCCCGCTTACTCGGCCGCTTCGCCGCGCCCCGGCTCGATGCGCAGGTCCTCGGGACGCGGCATCGAGATGATGTTGTAGCCGCCATCGACGAAATGGATCTCGCCGGTCACGCCAGCCGACAGGTCCGACAGCAGGTACAGCGCGGCGCCGCCGACATCGTCGATGTCGAGGCTGCGGCGCAGGGGCGAATGCTGCTTCTGGAAATTGAACATCGCGCGCGCGTCGCCGATGCCCGCGCCCGCGAGCGTGCGAATGGGCCCGGCGGAAATCGCGTTCACGCGCACGCCCTGCGGACCGAGATCGGATGCAAGGTAGCGCACGCTTGCTTCAAGAGCCGCCTTCGCGACGCCCATCACGTTGTAATTGGGCATGACGCGCGTCGAGCCGCCGTAGGTGAGCGTCAGCAGCGAGCCGCCGTTCTTCATCAGCGGCGCGGCGCGCTGCGCGAGTTCGGTGAAGGAGAACGCCGAGATCACCATCGTGCGCGTGAAGTTCTCGCGCGTCGTGGCGTCGACGTAGCGGCCCTTCAACTCGTTGCGGTCGGAGAAGCCGATCGCGTGGACCGCGAAATCGATGCGAGCCCCACGCCTTTCCGAGGCTGTCGAACACCGCGTCCACCGATGCGATGTCCTCGACGTCGCAGGGAAGCACGATTGACGAGCCGAGGCTTTCGGCCAGCGGCTTCACGCGCTTGCCCAGAGCCTCGCCCTGATAGGTGAACGCGAGCTCCGCGCCCTGCGCCGCGGCCGCTTTTGCGATGCCCCACGCGATCGAATGGTCGTTGGCGACGCCCATGATGAGGCCGCGCTTGCCTTGCATTAGTCCGGTCGACATCGGGCCGCCTGCTCCGAATCGCGGGATGGTTCAGCGTAGCAGCGCGAACCTCCAGCGCAGAATAACAAAATATGACGAAATCTGAGCAGCTTCGCCTTATGCGTCCGGATGCTTGAGGACGAGTGAGGCGTTCGTTCCGCCGAACCCGAACGAGTTCGACAGCACGGCGCGAAGCTGCGCTCCGTCCCGGCGCTGGCGCATGATGTTCATGTCCGCGAACGCCGGATCGAGTTCCTGGATGTTGGCGCTCTCCGCGATGAAGCCGTTCTGCATCATCAGGATCGAGTAGATCGCCTCCTGCACGCCGGCTGCGCCGAGCGAATGTCCCGACAGCGATTTCGTGGCGGAAATCGGCGGGCACTTCTCGCCCGAGCCGAACACGGCGCGGATGGCCTCGATTTCCTTGGCGTCGCCCACCGGCGTCGAGGTGGCGTGCGGGTTGATGTAGTCGATGGGAACCTTCAGGCCGGACAGCGCCATGCGCATGCAGCGCTCGGCGCCTTCGCCGGAAGGCGCCACCATGTCGTGACCGTCCGATGTTGCGCCATAGCCGGCGATCTCGGCGTAGATCTTCGCGCCGCGCGCCTTTGCGCGTTCGTATTCTTCGAGCACGAGCACGCCCGCGCCGCCGGCGATGACGAAGCCGTCGCGATTCTTGTCGTAGGCGCGCGAGGAGATGGCGGGCGTGTCGTTATAGGCCGACGACATGGCGCCCATGGCGTCGAACAGCACGGACAGCGACCAGTCGAGCTCTTCGCAGCCGCCCGCGAACATCACGTCCTGCTTGCCGTACTGGATCAGCTCCGCCGCGTTGCCGATGCAATGCGAAGAGGTCGCGCAGGCCGACGAGATCGAATAATTCCAGCCCTTGATCTTGAACCATGTCGCAAGCGTCGCCGAGGCTGTCGAGGACATCGCCTTGGGGACGGCGAACGGGCCGACGCGCTTGGGCCCCTTCGTGCGCGTGGTGTCGGCGGCCTCGATCAGCGTGCGCGTCGAGGGGCCGCCCGAGCCCATGATGATGCCGGTGCGCTCGTTCGAGATGTCGCTGGCCTCGAGACCCGAGTCGAGGATCGCCTGATCCATCGCCACATGATTCCACGCCGTGCCGCCGCCGTGGAAGCGCATGGCGCGGCGATCGACGATGTCTTCGGGAACCAGCGTCGGCGCGCCCTGCACCTGGCTGCGAAAGCCGAGTTCCGCGTACTTGTCGGCGCGCGAAATGCCCGAACGGGCCTCACGCAGCGAGGCGAGCACTTCCTGTGAATTGTTGCCGATGGCCGAAACGATGCCGATGCCTGTGACGACGACGCGTCTCATGTGTCACTCCGGAGTCCTGATGCGCAGCGGGCGGGATAGTTTCAAGCCGGCGGCGGCGCGCCTGGCTGGAAAAGGCCAACCCGCAGGTCCTTGGCCTCATAGATCTTGCGGCCGTCCGCTTCGAGCCAGCCGTCGGCGATGCCGAGCACGAGCTTGCCGCGGAACACGCGCTTGAACTCGATGCCGTAGACGACTTTCTTGACGCTCGGAAGAACCTGGTCGGTGAACTTCACCTCGCCGACGCCGAGCGCGCGTCCGCGGCCGGGCGAGCCCAGCCAGCCGAGATAGAAGCCGACGAGCTGCCAGAGGGCGTCGACGCCCAGGCAGCCGGGCATGACCGGATCGCCCTTGAAGTGACAGCCGAAGAACCAGAGGTCCGGGCGCACGTCGAGCTCGGCGCGGATGAAACCCTTGCCGTTGGCGCCGCCGGTTTCCGAAATTTCGGTGATCCGATCGAACATCAGCATCGGCGGGAGGGGAAGCTGGGCGTTGCCTTCACCAAACAACTCGCCGCGCCCGCAGGCCAGCAATGCTTCGTAGTCAAAACTCGAGCGTCGCTCGCTCATGCCTTAGGTCGCCTTCCAGAAAGCCTGCGGCCGAGACCCGGCCGATGGAACGCGACTTCCTAACACAGGGCGCGCCAGCCCGGAAGCGTCACGCCGGGCAGGTCGCGCCTTCTTGTGCTTGTCTGTCGTCAGTCGATCTTTTCGTTCGAATAAACGCCCCAGAGCAGCTTCTGGTCGATGAAGCCATCGAAGCCCTTGCCCTGTACCCGGCACCAGGTCTTGTCGCACCGCTTGACGCTGACGACGACGCCCAACTCGAGCCGGGCCGCGAGCGGCGAATCCGCGGCCGCGGAGTCGCGCAGATCGTGGGACTCGCCCTTTCGCCAGGGCGCGACGAGCGCCGTGCGCCGTCCCGACAGGAGCGAATGGAGCACCCAGCCCTCCGCGCCCTCCGCGTCCCGGATGCGCCGCCAATTGTCGAATTCGGAAACGATCTCCACGGGCAGGCCGGCGCGCTGGAACACCCACGCGGTCCGGTGGTCCTTGGAGGGCCCCTCGCGCAGGTTCACGCGGTCGGACTTCAGGCTCACATAGCGGGGCATGGGCAGGCCGCTGACGGGGCCCTTGGAATTGGCCGCGGCCTGTGGCGCGCTCGCCGCCCATCCGCCCGCCGCGAGGGCGATGACGAGGGCGAATTGCGCCATGCCGCGATGCACCAGATCTCGCATCGATCCGTATTCCCCATTGGACGAATAGCCGGGCCTGCAGCCTTGCGTCCGGCCCGGTTTGTGTCTTACTGCCGGCAAGCTGCGGCCGGCCGCAGGCTGCGAGCAATCGAGGCGCACTTTGTCGGCGCCAGGGTTAAGGCCCCGTGAACGGGTAGGTTTTCGTCTCGTGGCGGATCGCCGCGCGGGCTGAAGGGAACCAGGACGATGGTGCGCAAGAAGCCGCTGGTCATCGTGACCCGCAAGCTCCCCGACATGATCGAGACCCGCATGCGCGAACTGTTCGACGCGCGGCTGAACGAATCCGACGCGCCCATGTCCCAGACGGAGCTTGCGGCGGCCATGCGCGACGCGGACGTTCTCGTCCCGACCGTGACCGACAGGATCGACGCGCCGCTGATCGCGCAGGCCGGCGAACAGATGAAGCTGATCGCCAATTTCGGCAACGGCGTCGACAACATCGACGTGGTGTCGGCCCTGCGCCGCGGCATCACGGTCACCAACACCCCCGGCGTCCTCACCGACGACACGGCGGACATGACGATGGCGCTGATCCTCGCGGTGGCCCGCCGGATCGTCGAAGGCGCGAACACGGTGACCTCCGGCGTCATGGACCGGCTGGTCGCCCACCTGGCTGCTGGGCAGCCGCATCACCGGCAAGCGGCTCGGCATCGTCGGCATGGGGCGTATCGGCCAGGCGCTCGCGCGCCGCGCCAAGGCCTTCGGCCTGTCCATCCACTATCACAACCGCCGGCGCGTTCCCTCAGCCATCGAGGACGAGTTGGAGACCACCTATTGGGACTCCCTCGACCAGATGCTGGCGCGCATGGACATCGTGTCGGTCAATTGCCCGCACACGCCCGCGACCTATCACCTGCTGTCGGCGCGTCGCCTGAAGCTGCTGCGCCCGGGGACGATCGTCGTCAACACGGCGCGCGGCGAGATCATCGACGAGGCGGCGCTGACGCGCATGCTCGAGGCCGGCGAGATCGCCGGAGCGGGCCTGGACGTGTTCGAGCACGAGCCCGCGGTCTCCAACAAGCTCATGCGTCTCGCCAAGGCGGGCAAGGTCACCCTGCTGCCGCACATGGGCTCGGCGACCATCGAGGGCCGCATCGACATGGGCGAGAAGGTGATCGTCAACATCCGCGCGTTCATGGACGGGCACCGCCCGCCCGACCGCGTCCTGCCCGAGCATGCTGTAAGGGACAGGGGCGATAGGCCGGGCGCGCTCAGGCCGCCGATTTCTTGGCGGCGCCCTGCGCTGCGAACGAGCGGATGATCTCGCCCAGATCCTTGTCGTCGACCAGGTCCGCGGCTTCGCTCCACCGGCACCAGCGGGTCTTGCGGACGCGCTTTTCCGGCCACGTCCGGCTCTGGGACTTCACTTCGAGCGGAAAGACCTCGACCAGGCAGCGCCAGATGGCGCCGTTGCGCCGCCGCTTGTCATAGTGAAACGAGCCGGCCGGCTTGGAGGCGATCTCGCCCTTGACCCCGGCCTCCTCGAAGGCTTCGCGCCGGGCGGCCTCGAAATTCGTGCGCCCCTTCATCGGCCAGCCTTTCGGCACAATCCAGCGGCCCGTGTCCAGCGACGAAACGAGGAGGATCTCAAGGCTGTCGGCATGGCGAAACGGCAGCGCCGCAGCCTGTAGCCGGGCGCCGTCTGGGAGAAGCTGTTTCGTTTCCGGCTTGGCCTTCTTCATTCTTGATTCGCACCTACACTGCTGATTCTTGAACCTGTTCTCGCTTTCCTGCAAGCGCTGGGGCAAACGGGCGGGCTGCCCGGCTCGCGCTGGTTGCCGGCGGAGGAGTCTCATGTAATGACAGACAAAGGTTGATTTAAGAAAAAGATCGAATGAACCGAGAGGAAATGCAGGGCGCCGCGCGGGCGCGGTTTTTCGCGCCCTTGGCCGGGCTCGCCCTGTGCGCCGCGCTCGCGCTGGCCGCCTATGCGCTCAGCCGCGCGCAGTCCCGCTTTCCGATTTCGCCCATGATGTTCGCCATCGTCCTCGCGCTCGCGCTCAGCGCGACGTTCGGCGCTCCCGCCTGGGCGCGGGAGGGGCAGGCGTTCACGCTGCGCCGGCTCCTGCGGCTGGCGATCGTGCTGCTGGGCTTCCAGCTAACGGTCGCGGACGTGGGCGTCCTGGGGGTCAAGGCCGTCGTCGTGGTGCTGGGGGCGCTGGCGCTGACGTTTTTCGTCACCCGCTGGTTCGGGCGCCTCATCGGCGTCGATCGCGGCCTGTCCGAACTCATCGCCTCGGGAACGGCGATCTGCGGCGCCTCCGCCATCGTCGCCACCAATTCGGTGACCCGCGCGCCACAGGAGGACGTGGTCTATTCGCTCGCCTGCATCACCTTCTTCGGCACGATCGCCATGTTCGTCCTGCCCGCGCTCTACGGTCCGTTCGCGCTGACGCCGGTCGAATACGGATTGTGGGCCGGAGGCTCGATCCACGAGGTGGCGCAGGTCGTCGCGGCCGGCTTCCAGCCGGGCCAGCAGGAGGGCGAGACGGCGATGATCGCCAAGCTGCTGCGCGTCGCCGCCATGGCCCCGATGATCCTGTGGCTCGGCGCATCCCGCGCCGGCAAGGGCGATGGGCCCGCGCCGCCGATCCCGTGGTTCGTCGTCGGCTTCGCCGCCGTGATCCTGCTCAACAGCGCGCTCGATCCGCCCCTCTGGTTTCGCCAGGGCGCGCAATTCGTGACGATCTTCCTGCTCACCATGTCGCTGGCCGCGCTGGGGCTGGGGGCGGACATCCGCAAGCTTCGCATGAAGGGACCACGGCCCCTGGCGCTGGCCGGGGCTTCGACGGTGTTCATCACGCTCGCGACGCTCGCCGGGGTCTGGCTGATCCGGTGAGCGGCGATGCGAGCCCAAAAGGCCGCTGGAACTTGCGCCGGCCCCGTTTCGGGGTAACGTCCGGCGCACATCACAAGGGAAGGGGACGACACCCATGTTCGCCAGGACGCGTGACGGAACGCGCATTATTCTACTCACTGTCGGGTCAGACGGGCTCTTCGCCGCGCGTGGCGCTGCTGCACTCGCTGGCGATGGACCACACGTTCTGGGCGCCCATCGTCGAGCGCCTGCAGGGCGAGGCCGCGGTGCTGACGCTCGATTGCCGCGGGCACGGCAAGTCCGACAAGCCCGCCGGGCCTTACACGGTCGAACTGTTCGCCGACGATCTCGCCGACGTGTTCGCGGAACTGGGCTGGGAGGACGCGGTCGTCGCCGGCGCCTCCATGGGCGGCTGCGTGTCGCTCGCCTTCGCCATCCGCCACCCCGAGCAGGTGACGGGCCTTGGCCTGTTCGACACGACAGCCTGCTACGGCGCGCCCGCGCCCTGGGAAGAGCGCGCGCAGAAGGCGCTGGTGGAGGGCCTCGCCAGCCTCACCGACTTCCAGCAGACCCGCTGGTTCAGCGACAGGTTTCGCGCCGAAAATCCCGGCGTCGTGAAGTCCGCGCTCGACGTGTTCCTCGCCAACGAGCTGCCCGCCTATGCGGAAACCTGCCGGATGCTCGGCGCGTGCGATCTGCGCGCCAGCCTGTCCTCCATCAAGGTTCCCGCGCGCATCATCGTCGGCTCGGAGGATTACGCCACGCCGATCCCGATGGCGAAGACGATGCACGAGGGCATCAAGGGCTCCACGATGGAGATCATCGAGGGCGCGCGGCATCTTTCGCCGCTGGAAATCCCCGACAAGATCGCCGACGAGCTGCGGATATTGCTGCGCAAGTGAACGGCGCTCATGCCGCATGAATGAAAAAGGGCGGCTCCGGGCCGCCCTGTCTTTTTGTCGTCCACTCAGGCCGGGAAATAGCGATCCAGCCAGTCGAACAGCACGCTGCGCACGCGCGTGTTCGTCTCGGCGAACATGAAGTGATCGGTCTCCGCGAACAGGTGCAGGTCGCAGGGCTGGCCGGCGCGCTTGAAGATCTCGATCGACTGTTCGGTCGGCGTCACGGAGTCGACGGACGAATGCAGCAGCAGCAGCGGACGCGGCGCCATCTGCGCGACGACCTCCTCGGCCTTGAAGTCGAACATGCTCTGCGCCGTCTCGGCGGGAAACATCTGGATCGAGCCGGGCACGACATGGCCGCGCAGTTCCGGCGGGATGGGAACGATGTCGTAGCGCGGCACCATCAGCGACTGGCCGGTCTTCTCGCGGTGGCGCTTGCCCTCTTCGAGCATGGCGGTGAACTTCGCCCATTGCTCCTTGCCCGGATGCTGACCGCGGAACTTGCGCTCGCCATTGCCCCAGCCGCCCGAGGAAATCGCCGCGCCCACGCGCTTGTCGACGCTGCCGGTGTAGACCGCGACCGCCGCCCCGAAGCTGGAGCCAAGAAGGCCGATGCGCTCTGGATCGACTTCGGGGCGCGTCTGCAGGAAGCGAGATCGCGCTCTGCGTGTCCGCGACCTGTTCGAGGCAGATGACGCGGCCCTTCTCGCCTTCGCTGTCGCCGCAGCCGCGCATGTCGAAGCCCAGCGTGACGTAGCCGCGCTTCGACAGCATCTCGCAGGGAATGCGAGACGTTGCCGGAGTTCTTGGTGCTGCCGAACCCGTGCAGGACGATGACCGCCGCGCGCCGCTCGCCCTTCTTGTAGTCGGACGGCAGCGTGAGGCGGCCTGACAGCTTCAGGCCGTCGGAAACAAACGTCACATCTTCCTGCATCGGGGCGCTCCCAGTGTTCACGTGTCTTTATTTTACGAGCTCGAGGACTTCCTTCGGCGTCTCCACGATCTGCTTGGTGATCGCCGCCAGTGTGTCGCCGCTGATCGGCTCGATGGCGATCCTCAGCTTCGCGGCTTCGGCCAGAAAATCCGCGTCCTTCATCGTCGCCTCGAACGCCGCCCGCATCATCTTCGCGCGGTCGGCGGGCACTGCGGGCGGCAGGAAGACGCTGCGGCCGTAGTCGGATTCAGCCGAGAGGAATTCGGCCGCGCGCTTGTGCAGCGGATTGGTCATCAGCTCGGCGAGCGTCGGCACGTTTGGCTCGGAGGGTTCGCGCGTGATCGAGGCGAACACGATCGGCTTGATCTTGCCTTCCTTGATCTCGGCCGGCAGCGCGAGTTGCACGGACAGCCAGGAGGCGCCGCGGCCCTGAATCTCGCCGCGCTGCATGGCGAGGTTGAGATCGGCCGCGCCCTTGTAGCCCATCACCATCTTGAATTTGGTGCCGAGGAACTTGTTCATCGCGTCGGGCACGATGAACGTCGGCGAGGCCTGCCCCGTCGCGCCGATGATGACTTCGACCTTCTTGGCTTCATCGATTGTCTGCGCCGGCGCCGTGTGCCAGAGCGCGAGCATGTTGCGCACGGGCGCCATGTTGCCGAGCCAGTACCATTCGCGCGCATCGTAGCGCGCGAATTGCGGCTGCAGCACCTGGTTGAGCACGATGGTCTGCTGGACCATGCCCATGGTCAGCCCGTCGCGCGGCGCCGTGTTGTGCAATTGATTGGCGCTCTGGATGCCGCCGCCCTGTCCGCCGCCGAACTTCACGACGATCACCGGATTGCCGGGAATGTGCTTTGGCATGTGCGAGGCGAGCGCGCGGGCGTAGGGATCGAAACTGCCGCCGGGATCGGAGCCGATGATGAACGAGATGTCCTTGCCGCGATAGATCGAGGCGAGGTCCTGCGCGCTGGCGCTGGCGCCGGCGCACGCAAGTCCGGCGAGCGCGAGCCACGATAGGCCGATGGTCCTGTGCGGCTTCGTCATGTCCCTCTCCCTGTCAAGACGTGTACACGGGCGGCGCGACGCCGCATTGGCCCGCAAGCTCCGCAAGCTGCGTGCGCAGGCGCGGCGAGATCGGCACGCCCGAGTGTTTGCGGCGCCGAGCTTCTTCTTCCGCCCGCTCTCCGGGCAGGCGGATGGGCTGCGCCTCGTCCACGCGCGGCAGTCCCTTGATGACGCCGGCGAGCGCTTCGATGTCCCTCTCGTAATCGTCCAGCGCGCGGAATTTCGACGCGTCGATGGCGATGAACATCTCGCTCTGCATGTGGAACGACGTCTTGCCCGGCCCGAGCATGTTCGCCAGCAGCGGCGCGCCCGCGAGCACGCTCGTGACGCACTCGAACATCAGTCCGAGGCCCGCGCCCTTGGGCCCGCCGATCGGCAACGAGATCGCCGCCTTCGCCGGGTCGGTGGTCGAATTGCCCTGCGCGTCGAGCGCCCATCCTTCGGGAATCGGCTTCTTCTCGCGCAGCGCCTGCTTGAGCTTTCCATTCGAGGCGACCGATGTCGCCATGTCGAGCATGATGGCGCCGTCCGGCCCGCCCGGAACCGCGATCGCGAGCGGGCTCGTCGAAAGGCTTGGCGCGCGCGCGCCGTGATAGGCCATCAGCGGAGGGCCCGAGCCGAGCACGATGCCGACGAAGCCCTGCCGCGCAACCTTCTGCGCGTAATAGCCGACCGCGCCCGTGTGCGCGCTGCGGCACACAAGACCCATGCTGACGCCATACGCGCCCGCGCGGCGCATCGCTTCATCCACCGCCATCATCATCGGGACGGGACCCGCCGCGCGGTCCGCGTCGATGCGGAACATCGCCGGCGCGACGTCCTGCAATTGCGGGGCGCCTTTCGGGTTCATGCCGCCGCGATCCATGATCGCGAGATAGGAGGGTAGCCGTTCGACGCCGTGGGACTCGACCCCGCGCAGGTCGGCCCACACGAGCACGTCGGCGACCTGCGCCGCGTGAGCCTGCGACATGCCGCGCGAGACGAACACGCGTGCGGCGAACGCTGCGAGTTCGTCCGCGAAAACAAAACCTGCTTCTGAACCCGCCGCCTGCGTCATGTTCGTGATGCCTTCAGCGCCCCAGCGCTTTCTTGACCCGCTCGACCGTTTCGGCCGGCGTGTCGAACATGCGCGCGACGAATTTCTCGACCTCTTCGCCCGACAGCGGATGAACGTCGATGTTCATCTTCTCCGCTTCGGCGAGAAGCTCGGGATCCTTCATCGTCGCGTCGAAGGCGCGGCGCATTTCCGTCAGCCTGTCGAGCGCGATCTCCGGCGGCGCGATCACCGGGCGCGCGAACGAGTTCTGGCTGTAGAACATTTCCAGCGCCCGCCGGTCGGCGTCGTTCTTCGCCAGGTCCAGCATCAGTGGAACCTTCATGCCGTTGAGCTGCGGATGACCTTTCAGGTCCTCCTGCGCGAACACGCGGGCGAACAATTCGCTCTTCAGGATGTCGGGAAACTGCACCTTCACGGTCGACCAGCCCAGGCCACAGATGCCCTGCACCTCGTTGCGCTCCATGGCGAGCGTGACTTCGCGCGAGCCCTTGTAGCCCGCGACGATCTTCATCCTGCCGCCCAGAACGCCGTTGGCGATCGTGGGGAAGTCGAACGTCGTGCTTCCCGGCGCGGTGGCGCCGATGATCACGTCGCTGGCGATGAGTTCGGCGGGGGTCTTCGGCCCCGCGTCGCGCCGCAGCAGGCAGACGAGCACTTCCGAATGCGCATTGCCCACGTAGCGGAACTTGCTGGGATCGTAATTGCGCCGCAGGCTCTCGCTCAGCAGCGGATCGACGATGACGCTGGGAAACACCACGCCCACGAACGTGCCGTCCTTGGGCGCGCGCGTGTAGACATGGCTCGCCACGACGCCGCCGCCCGCGCCCGGCATGTTCGACGGCACGACCTGCGGATTGCCCGGCAGGTGCTTGCCGAAATGGCGCGCCACGAGGCGCCCATACGTGTCGAGCCCGCCGCCCGTGGACGAGCCGATCGCGATGGTGACCTGCTTGTCCCTGAAGAAGGGCTGCGCGCCCTGGGACAGCGCCGGCGACGTCGCAAGGGTGGCCGCGAGCGGCTGCGCCCGCAACCGCGCGCAATGGAAGATGAGCGTTCATCGTGATCGGCCCCCTCACTTCATCGCTTCCATGGCGCGCTCGATGATCTCCTTCGGCGCATCGAGGATGTCGGCCGCGATCTTCTGGACCTCGACGCCGGACGTCGGCTCGATTTCGAGCTTGCGCTTTTCCGCTTCGGCGAGGAAGGCGGGATCGGCGACCATCTTGTCGAATGCGCTGCGCAGCGCTGCGAGCCGGTCCGCCGCCACGCCCGGCGGGGCGATCAGCGCGCGCCCGATGGCCGCGCCCGCGGAGGCGAACTCGATGATCTTTTTCTTCTGCGGATCGGCGACGAGCTCCTGCATCAGCGGAACGTTCGCCAGCTCCTTGTTGCGCTTCAGGCCGCCCTGGATCAGCGGGATGAAATCGCCCGCCTGGATCGGGCCCATGTGCGTCGCGCGCCAGGAATTCCACGCGGACGAGACGAAGTCGACCTCGCCGCGCTCCATCGCGAGAATCGAATCGGCGGAGCCCTTGTAGCCGCAGACGATGTCGAACTGGAATCCGTCGAGTTCGCGCAGCATCGCCGGATATTGGTAGCTCTGCGAATTGCGCCCGGTGCAGCCGGCGACGGTTTTCGTCTTGCGCATCTCGGCGGGGGTCTTCGCCGCCGCGCCCTTGCGGAAGACGAAGGCCGTGTTCACCGGCGCGAACGAGCCGATGTACGACATCTCCTGCACCTTCCACTTGCCGACCGCAGGCTCCAGCAATTGCGTATGCGCGATCGTCTCGGGGAACAGCGCGATGACCGAGCCGTCCTTGGGCGCCTGCGCGTAGAAGAACGCGGTCGCGACGACGCCGCCGCCGCCCGGCCGGTGCTCGACGATGATGTTCGGATTGCCCGGCAGGTGGCTCTTCATGAAGTCAGCCGCGAGGCGGGCGTAGAGGTCGTAGGACCCGCCCGGCGGATGGCCGAGCATGATGCGCAGGGTGGATTGCTGCGCCTTGGCCTCGTGCGTCGGCGCGAGGGCGCCGGCAGCGAGCATGACGGCAGCGACGGATCTGATCACGGACTTCATCGTCTTCCCCTCCTGTGCGGCCATTCGGCCTTGTCTTCTGCACGCGCGATCGGGCGCTCCGGCTCGGCGGGAAGGGGCGCAGCCGGCGCGTTCCGGCGCGGGTCACGAAGCTTCCAGCCCTCAGCCTGCGCTCGCCGGCGCATGCGGTTGCGTTATTATAGCTCTTCCTGTAGCGAGGCAACCAAACGCGAGGCCCCGGAGCGCTCGCCGCCCGAACGAATGGGGAGAGAATGAACAAGCCGCTATCGCCGGAATTCGCCTCCATCGGCAAGGCTGTGCGCCGCAAGGAGGATGAGCGTCTGATCACGGGGCGCGGCCGCTTCACCGACGATTTCCGCATCGACGGGCAATCCTGCGCCGTCATGGTGCGCTCGCCCTATCCGCACGCGCGGATCGTCTCGATCGACAAGGCCCCCGCGCTGGCGATGCCCGGCGTTCTCGGCGTGTTCACGGGCGCGGATTGCCTCGCCGACAAGCTCGGCGCCATCCCGCACGATCCGATTCCCAAGACCAAGTACGACATGAAGCTCACCGGCCCCGGCGGAACGCCGATCTTCATCGGGCCGCATCTGCTTCTGCCGCACGACAAGGCGCGCCACGTGGGCGAGGCCGTCGCCATGGTCGTCGCCGAAACGCTGGCGCAGGCGCAGGACGCCGCCGAAGCTCTCGTCGTCAATTACGAGGAGCTGCCCTTCGTGCTCGACCAGCGCGAAGCCGTTCAAAAGGGCGCGCCCGCCGTGTGGGACGAGACGCCCGCCAACGCCTTCGTCGACACGTGGTTCGGTGATCGTGAGGCGACCGACGCCGCGTTCGCGAAGGCCGATCACGTCGTCAAGCTCGATCTCTACATTCCGCGCGTCACCGCAGCGGCGATGGAGCCGCGCGCCGCGCTCGGCCATTACGACGCCGGCACGGGGCGCTGGGAATTGTACGTGGGCGGCGGCGGCGCCGTGCGCCAGAAGGGCGAGATCGCCTCCGTTCTCGGGCTCGACCCGAAGGACGTGCGCGTCCAGACCTATGACGTGGGCGGCAATTTCGGCTCGAAGAACCGCGTCTATGTCGAATACGGGCTCGTGCTCTGGGCTTCGAAGAAGGTCGGACGGCCGGTGAAGTACGTCGCGACGCGCCACGAAGCCTTCATCAGCGATTATCAGGGCCGCGATCTGGCCACCAGCGTCGAACTCGCGCTGAGCAAGGAGGGCAAGTTCCTCGCCCTGCGCTGCGACAACATCAGCAACGCCGGCGCGCGCTGCGTGTCGCTGTCGCCGCTCGGCAAGGGCTCGGGCCTCGTGACCGGCTCCTACGACATTCCATACGCGACGCTGCATGCGCGCGCCGTCTTCACCAATACGACGCCCACGCAGGCCTATCGCAGCTCCGGCCGCCCCGAGGTGAATTTCGCCATCGAACGGCTCATCGACATGGCGGCCCACGAGATGGGCATCGACCGCGTGACGCTGCGCCGGCGCAATCTCGTCAAGCGCAAGGCGTTCCCGTACACGAACGCGGTGGGCGCCACCTACGACAGCGGCGACTACGGCGCGCAGCTCGATCTCTCGCTGGAAATCTCCGACTACAAGGGCTTTGCAAAGCGCAAGCGCGAGAGCGCGAAGCGCGGCCTGCTGCGCGGCTTCGGCCTTGCCCATTATGTCGAAGTCCTCCATCGGCTCGCCCAAGGAGCAGGCGCAGATTATCGTGAAACCCGAAGGGCGCGTGACGGTCGTCATCGGCACGCAGCCGAGCGGACAGGGTCACGAGACGAGCTTCGCGCAGGTGGCCGCCGATCTTCTCGGCCTGCCCGTGGACATCGTCGACATCGTCATCGGCGACACGGACGTCGTGAAGGTGGGCGGCGGCTCCCATTCGGGCCGCTCCATGCGCCATGCGGCGACGGTGATGAACCGCGCCTCGGGTGATCTTGTCGGCCGCGCCAAGGCCATCGCAGCGTTCATTCTTGGAACGGACGAGAAGGAGATCGACTGGACCGGCGGGCGCATCGTCGCGCGCAATTCCAACCGCTCGTTCGACCTCGTCGAACTTGCGCGCGAGGCTGCGAAGGTCGAGCTGCCCGTCAATCTCAAGACGGGCCTCGCCGTCGTCACCGACAACGAGATGCACGAACCCGTCTTCCCGAACGGCTGCGCGACCTGCGAAGTGGAGATCGACCCTGACACCGGCGCCATCGCCATCGTGCGCTACGCCGCGGTGGACGACGTGGGCCGCTGCATCAATCCGATGATCGTGCACGGCCAGACGCATGGCGGCATCGCGCAGGGCGTCGGCCAGGCGATGTGGGAATTGTGCAAGCTCGATGAGACGTCGGGCCAGCCGCTCGCCGCCTCGTTCATGGACTACGGCATGCCGCGCGCCGACGACCTGCCTTCGTTCCGCACGGAGATCGCCGAAGTGCTGTCTCCGACCAATCCGCTCGGCATCAAGGCGGGCGGCGAAGGCGGCACCACGCCTGCGCTCGCCGTCATCGTCAGCGGCATCGTCGATGCGCTGTCCGATCTTGGCGTGCGCCACATCGACATGCCGACGACGCCGCACGCCATCTGGCGCACCATCCAGGACGCGCGCGCGCGTCAGGCGAAATCTGCAAAGGCCTGAACGAAACACCAAGAGGGAGACACCGCGTGAGCGCCCATTCCATCGAGCTGATCTGCTTTCCCGGCGCGCCCAACCTGCCGATCTACGTCGCGCAGAAGAAGGGCTGGTTCGAGAAGAACGGCGTGTCGATCAACATGACGACGACGCCGAGCTCCGCGTTTCAGGCCGAGAACCTCGCCTCGGGCAAGTTCCAGATCGCCGGCACCGCGTTCGACAACGTGGTCGCCTATCAGGAAGGCCAGGGCGCAGTGCCGCTGAAGGACACGGACTTCTTCGCCTTCATGGGCGCGACGCAGGTGGAGCTCGCCTTCATCACCGCGCCCGGACGTGAAGACCTATGCGGACGTGAAGGGCAAGTCTCTCGCGCTCGACGCGCTCTCCACGGGCTTCGCCTTCGTGCTCTACGAAATGCTGGAGCGCAACGGCCTGACGAAGTCCGACTACGGCATGGTTCCCGTGGGCGCGACGCCCGCGCGCTGGGAGGCGGTGAAGGCGGGAACGCACGCCGGCACGCTCACCATCGAGCCGTTCACGAGCATCGCCCGCAACCAGGGCTTCAACGTGCTCGACACCTCGACGAACATCTTTCCCGATTATCAGGGCGGATCGTTCGCCGCGAGCCGCAAGTGGGCGGCCGCCAATCCCGACGCGTTGAAGGGCTTTATCCGCGGCTATCTCGCCGGCCTCGAGTGGACGCTCGATCCCGCCAACCGCCAGGAAGCGACCGACATACTTCTGGCCAACATGCCGGAGATCAAGCCGCCGGTCGCGGGCGCGGTGATGAACTCGCTGCTGTCGCCGCGCTCGGGCCTCACGCCCGGCGCCGCGATGCTGATGGAAGGGGTGAAGACGGTGCTGGCGCTGCGCTCGAAGTACGGTTCGGGCGGAACGCTGTCGAACCCTGAAAAGTACATCGACCTGCAATACCTCGAAGCCGCGAAGCGCTGAGGGATTGCTGCGTCGCCTGTGCAAGACGCCGGCCCATGAGGCCGGCGTTTTCATTCGAGGCGCACGAGCACGCTGTCGCTGGCGCCCTTGGCGTCGATGACCGACACGCGCGCGAACCCTGCGCCGTCGGGACTCCAGGCGGACTGGCGGCGCAATTCGGGCGCGCCTGCTGGGGCGCCGTTGATCATCCAGCGGAAGGGCGGCGTGCCGCCGAGATTCTTCAGCGCCAGCGCGCTCTGCTCGCCTTTCGTGAGGCCCAGATCGACGCGCGCGCCGTCCGGCGGATAGGCGATCTTCAATTGCGCCGTCTGCGCGGCGCCGCTCACCGCGCGCGATCCGTCGCGGCCGATCCGGCGCAGCGGCGGCGGCAGTTGCGCGTTGGTGGCGACCAGCGCGCCGGGCGGACGCTGCACGGGCTCATAGGTTGCCCCCGCGCGCGCGAAGGCGTCGAACAGCACCGGCGCCGCGGTCTGGCGCGCGAGCAATCCCGGCACGGCGCCGTTGTCCGCGCGCCCGAACCACACGGCAATGGTCATGCGCGCGTCGAAGCCCACGGCGACGGCGTCGCGAAAGCCGTAGGACGTGCCGGTCTTGAACGAGATCCGGCCCGCGGGCGCATTGGCCGGGGGCGGCGCGTTCTGCAGCGCATCCGCGACATACCAGCAGGCGACCGGCTCGCACACGCGCTGCTCGCGCGCTGCGGGGACGCGGCAGATCGAGACGCTCGATCAGGTCGGGCGCTTGCACCGCCGCGCGCGAACGCCGCATAGAGCCGCGCGAGATCGACGAGCGTGATGCCGAGGCCGCCGAGGCCGATGGCAAGGCCCGGCGCGCCGTCCGGCATGACGGGCTGCGCCCCGGCGTTGCGCAGCCGCGCCAGAAGCCGCGCCGGACCAACTTCGGACAGCAGCGTCACTGCGGGAATGTTCAGCGATTGCTGCAGGGCCGTGCGCGCGCTCACCTGTCCTTGAAATGTGAGGTCGAAATTCTCCGGCGCGTAGACGCCAAAGCGCGACGGCCTGTCTTCCATCATCGTCTCGGGATGGGCGATCCCGTTCTCGAAGGCGAGCGCGTAGATGAACGGCTTCAGCGCCGAGCCCGGCGAGCGCAGCGCCAGCGTCATGTCGATGGCGCCGGCGCGTTCGCTGGAGAAGTAATTCGCCGAACCGACGCGCGCGCGGATTTCGCCCGTTCGGTTGTCGATGGCGATGATCGAGCCGGTGACGCGCGGCCCCAGCCGCTCGGCCGCTTCCTGCGCGAGTTGCTCCAGCGCGATCTGCAGGCGCTGATCGTAGGCGAAACGCAGGACGCGCGTGTTCGGCGAAGCCTTCTGCGCGGTTTCGCTGGCGTGCGCGGCGATCGCGGGAAACGCCCGCCGCTGTAGCGGAACTGGCTCGGCCTTAGCCGCAATCGCCTCCGCCGCCGTGATGACGCCATGGCGCGCCGCACGATCGAGCACACGGTCGCGCGCCGCGCGCGCGGCTTTCGGATTGCGATCCGGCCTGCGCGCTTCCGGCGATTGCGGCAGCGCCACGAGCAGGGCCTGTTCGGCCGTGGTCAGCCGCCGCGGCTCCTTGCCGAAATAGGCGACGCTCGCCGCGCGCAATCCTTCGAGATTGCCGCCGTAGGGCGCCAGGGCGAGATAGATGTCGAGGATTTCGTTCTTGCTGAAACGCTGCTCGAGTTCGATGGCGCGCGCCATCTGCCGCAGTTTGGCGGCGGGCGTGCGCGCCTCGCGCGGCTCCAGCAGGCGCGCGGCCTGCATGGTCAGCGTGGAGCCGCCCGGAGATCACGCGCCCGTTGCGCGCCAACTGCACGACCGCGCGGCCGAGCGCGCGCGCATCGACGCCGCTGTGTGAGGTGAAGCGCCGGTCCTCGTAGGCCTGCAGCATGGCGAGAAAGCGCGGATCGACGTCGGCGTGCGTCACCGGCAGGCGCCAGCGCCCGTCGTCCGTCGTGAACGCGCGCAGCAATTTGCCGTCGCGGTCCACGGCGATGGTCGAGCCGTCATCGAGCTGCGAGAGATCGAGCGGACCGAGGCTGCGCTTCACGCTGTGCCATGCGAACGGAACCGCGAGGCTCGTCGTCGCCACGAGCGCGAAGGCGCATGCGAAACCGCGCCGGCTTCGCGCGCGCTTCAGATCGTTCGCCCTCGCGTTCGATTCCATCAGCGCCGCTCGCCGACCTCGATCTCGCCCGAACCCGTGCGGCCGAACCGCTGCGGGCCGGTACATGTCCTCGATGGTCGCCGCCGGCTGCACGTAGCGTCCCGGCGTGACCGCGCGCACCACGTAGGCGACGTTGAACGTCGCCCGCTCGCGCCCGTTGCGCTCGAACGCGGCGACGAAGCTGTCGTCGCGATATTCGGTGTGGGTGGGCTCCACCGTCGCCTTCGCGAACGACAGGGCCTCAACCTTGCCGCCGTCGAACAGGCGCGGATTGTCGATCTCGAGCCCCGCCGGCAGCCGATCGACGAGCAGCAGCCGCGCGAAGGCGGCCTCCGCTTCCGTGACTTTCAGCACGACGACGAAGCGGTCGTTCTGGCGCACGCTGGCGAGATCCTTGGGCTTGCCGTCGAGCGAGAAATAACTGCGCTCCACTTCGTAGCCTTGCGCCAGCGCGGGCTCGATCTGCGCCGGATGTCCCGCCGTCGTCAGCACGACGCTCGCGGGAGCTGAGCTCGTGTTGACGATGGTCGTCGCGCCCGCGTCGAGTTCGCTCGCCTTCCACGTGCGATACAGCGGGCCCGTGTGCGCCTGCCCGTCGACGGTGAGCGCCATGTTCTGCCCGTCGCGCGACAGCGCCGCGGCGGCGAGCACCATCCAGTTCATCTCCTGCGTGGAGAGGAACGTCGTCGCGTTGCGCTCGCTCTGCACGATCCCGCCAGCAAGCTGGATCAGCGCCTGGTCGGCGCCCGCTTCCGCGGCGAGCGCCAGAAGGCCGGCGCCGTCGCGCAGCCGCGAACCGTAATCGGCCGCGAGAAGCGATTGGCCTGCGCGGCGCGCAATTGCGCGCCCGCTTCGGCGAACACGGTCTGCGCGCGCGCCTTGTCGCCGAGCAGCGCGAGCGCCGCGGCGAGTTGCCCGCGCGCGAGCGCCGGTGTCGAACTCCGAGATCTTCGTATCGACGAGATAGCGCAGGTCGCCCATCACCGGCCGGCCGTTGCGGGCCAGCACATAGATCGCATAGGCGATGCTGGGCGCCTGCTCCTTCTTCACGTCGCCGGAATTGGCGACCTGGTTGCGCAGCCGGTCGAGCGCCAGGTCGAACGAGCGCTGCGGCACGGCGAACCCCGCCTCGCGCGCGCGCGTCAGGAAGTCGGTGGTGAACGCGTCGAGCCAGAGGTCGTCGCCCGCATCGTTCGCCGACCACAGGCCGAACGCGCCGTTCGAATCCTGCCGCGTGAGCACGCGGTCGATGGAGTCGCGAATGCGCTGCGTCGACGCCATCGTCGAGCGCCAGCATCTGCTGGCTGGCGAGCCTGTTGACGTAGAGCAGCGGCATCGCGCGGCTCACGGTCTGCTCGGTGCAGCCGTAGGGATAGCGGTCGAGCGCCTGCAGCAGCGCGGGCACGTCGAGCCCCGCCCACGGCGACACGGAGAGCGAGACCGCGCCGACGCCCGGCAGGAAGTCCGCCAGGAGGTCGCTCGAGACGCGCAGGCTTTCGCCCGGCGCCAGCGTGCGCACGATGCGGCGGTAGATCTCGCCCGAGCCCGGCTTCACGTCGCATGGCGAAGCTCTGCGTGGCGTCGAGGCCGGGGCCGCGCAGCCGCATGTCGATGGTCGCGCGCCCGATGCCTGCCGCCGTGACCGGGATGCTGATCGACGTCGCGCCCCTTGGCCGCAAGCCTGATCGTGCGGCGCAGGGCGTTCGCCGGCAGATCGAGACCGGCCCGCGCACGTCGAGATCGATCGTGTAGTCGCCCGCGGCGCCTTCGACATTGTCGAGTTGCACGTGGAAGCGCGACGGTCGCCGAGCGAGAGGAAGCGCGGCAGCGTGCCTGCGACGACCACGGGATCGCGGATGATCGATCGTCGCGCGCCGCTTCGCCGACCTTGCCGCTGCGACCACGCGACCGCCATCACGCGCACCGTGCCGTTGAAGCGCGGGAATGTCGAACGTGACATTCGCCATGCCGTCCGGCGCCGACCCTCACGACGCCGGAATAGCGCGCCAGCGGCTCCTGCGTCGGCGCGCTCGCCCTGCAGGTTTGGCCGCCGCCGTCGCCGCCGGAGCGGATGGCGCCGCGCGCGCCCTGCATGCCGTCGATCAGCTAGCCGTAGAGATCGCGGATTTCCGCCGACAGCTGCCGCTGCCCGAAGAAGTACGACGTCGCGATCGGGCGCTTCGTAGCGCGTCAGGATGAGAATGCCGACATCGACCGCCGCGACGCGTGACAAACGCCTCCTCGCCCGCCGCAAGGCCGGCGACGCGCACCGGAATCGACAGCGCCTGCGCGGCTCGCATCTTCTCGGGTCCGCCGATCGACACCTGAAGCTTGCGCTGGTCGCGGTCGACGCCGAACCAGGCGAGGCCGAGCGCGCGGCCGGGCATGCGCCGCGCCGCTTGATCGAGCGGACGATGCGCGAAGGCGACCACGTAGGCGCCCGCGCCCCAGTCGGCGCTCACCGGAATGTCGATCTCGTTGTCGCCGGTCTTCAGGTCCGCGATGCGCGTCTCGTGCACCTTGTCGCTGACGATGGCGACGTTCACCTTGCCCGCAAAGCGCGACGTGATGCGCACCTTCATGATGTCGCCCGCCGCGTAGTCTGGCCTTGTCGAGCGTCATTTCCAGAAGGTCGGGCGTGTCGGCGGTGGCGTCTCCCGACCAGCCGACGTTGAAGCGGACGCTGGTCGGCGCTCAGCGATCCGTCGTCGCTGGCGACGTCGAGGCGATAGCGTGCCCCAGCCCACCGGCGCCGAGATGCGGCCGCGCGTCCGCGGCGCTCGCGTCCACCGAACCGTCGGCGATGCGGCGCGACGACTTGACGGGTTCGAAGCCCCAGCGCCCGTCGGAATTGTACCATTGGTAGTCGTTGCTCGACGCGGTAGAGCGACCAGCGCAGGTTGCGCGCCGGCGATTCGCGCCCCGTCCGGCGACACGACGACGATCGTCGAACGTCGCGTTCGCCCCTTCCGACAGGCCGTCGAAAGTTCTTGCGCACGGCGATGAGGCCGGACCTTCGGGCGGATCGGCAGCGTCACGATGCGCTCGACCGCGCGCCCGCCGGGCTCGCCGACGCGCACGACGATCTTCGCCTCCAGCGGCCGGCGCGGCTTCGACTTCCGGCACGGCGACCGTGAGCGCTCGCGCGGCCCTGCGCGTCCGTCGGTCACGCTCTCCTCGATCTCGTTGCGGACGCGTCTCGAAGCTCTCGTCCTCGAGGCCGACGGTGAAGCCCTCGAGCCCGGGCGCGGTCAGCGTTTTCGCCGCCTGCACGATGATCTCGCCGCTGACTTCGAGATCCGGCGCCGGGCGCGCCGTAGAGGTAGCGCGTCGGCGGTCGATCGCGCGGCTCCTCGCCCTGCACGAGCATGGCATCGCTGCGGCGTCAGCGTCGAGGTCGAGCCGCTCGGGCACGTAATCCTCGACGAGGAAGTCGCTTCGCCGACCGCCGGACCTTTCGGATCGGCGATAGGCCTGCACGCGCCACGTGCCGTGCGCCGCGCCCGAGAGCATGCGGAAGCGAGCAGCGCGCGCCCGCCCAGGCCCTGGTCCTCGACGCTGACGCGCCGATATTCGACGCCGTCGGGCCGCTTGACGACGAGCGTCAGCGGCAAGCCGGCCACAGCCGCGCCGCGCGCGTCGCGCAGCAGCGCGCTGAGTGACACCGTCTCGCCGGAGCGATAGACGCCGCGCTCGGGATAGAGGAAGGCGTCGAGCGCGCGCGCGGCGCGACGCGGCCCTTCACGCCGCGGTCGGTGAGATCGAAGGCGCCTGCGCCGAGATCGAGAAAGCCGTAATCGCTCGCCCTTGCGACGCGACGAGCGACGCCGGGCGCGAGGCCGCCCTTGCCGCGCGCAAGGCCGGGATCGAAGCGCGACGTGTCCGTTGCGCGTCGGTCGTGCGTGTGGCGAGCACCTCGTTGTTGCGGGCGATGAGGCGGATCTCGACGCCGTCGACAGGCTCGGCGCTCGCGAGCGAGCGCACGAACACATGCACGCCGTCCTCGCCCGAGAACGCGGTGAGGCCGAGGTCGGAGACGACGAACCATTGCGTCGCCTGCGTTTCGAATAGCCGTCGTCGCTCGTCGGGCTTCGCGTCCGAGAGCGGCCGTTCGCCGGCCGCGCCATCATCACGTAGACGCCGGGCTCCAGCTTGCCGACGGCCTCCAGCACCGGGAAGGCGGTGATCACGTCGCGGTTGAGCTCCGTTGCGTCACGTCGAGCGTGCCCGATCCACATCTTCACGCCGTTCTCGTCGACGATGCTGCCGTGCGCGATAGCCGCCGAGCTGCGACGAGGAAATCCTCGGAGCGGACCGTCGGCAGACAGGTTGCGGTCGCCGACGCGGATGACGTCGACGGCGACCTTGGTCGTGTTGACGGAGACGACCGGGATGCCCTCCTGGCCGACGCGCGGCAGCACGTAGTTGCGGCCGGTGAAGCGCACCTGCGGCGAGCGGTCGCGGACATAGATCTCGTAGTCGGCGGACTTGCAGCAGGTCTTCGCCGACCGAGGACGGCAGGCCCTGGCGCAGCACGATGGCGTAGCGCTCGCCATGCTTCAGGCCGTCGACGCAGATCTGCTGGTCTTCCGCCGAGATGGCGGCGTTGGCCGCGCCCGACACGGCGACGAAGGGCGCGAAATCGAGCGCCCGCGCGCCAGCGGCTCGGAGAACTGGAAGCAGACGCGCGGGGAGGCCGCATCGCTGTCGACCTTGTAGTCGAGGATGCGGAAGCCGTGCTCCTCGCGCAGCTTGTCGTAGGACGCGCGCAGCGGGCGGTCGTCGACGAGATCGAGACTGGCGCGCCATGCGTTGAGCGCGAGGCGATGGTTGCCCTGGCTCGTCTGGATCGCGCCGAGCAGGTTGAGCGCGGCGGCCTCGTCGTTGCGCGCGCTGGCGCGCTGGTAGGCGGCGTAGGCGGCGGTGATCGCGGTCTGGTTCAGCCGCCAGCTATCGTTGGGGCTGGTGAGCGCGGTCGCGCGCGCCGCGCGGGCGTAATCGATCCAGTTCTGCGCCTCGCGCGGCGCAAGCGCGATGGCGCTGGCGAGCGGCGTCATCGCTGCGCGCGGGTTGCGCGAGACGAGCGCGTTGGCGTCGCGCCGCAGATCGGCGCTCGTGCGCGCGCCTGCGGGCTGCGCTTCCTTGCGAATGCGCTCCTCGAGCCTGATGACCTCGCTGCCGAGATCTTCCCGCACGTAGGCCTTCTGCGCGGCTGCGGGATGGGCCGTCAGAAGCAGTGCGACGAGGCCGAAAAGATGAAGCAAGGCGCGCATGTCAGTCTCCTGGAGGGCCGCGGCCCTTCCGGCAGCGTGCCACCTTTTGTCCGGTGCGTGAAGAAGCCGCCCGGCTCCTCGCGCTCACCCCGTGCGCCAGCGCACGTTGCGCAAGCGCGAAAAACAAAGATGATGTTGCACAGTACAGGAGGGATTGTGGCATGATTTCGGTCGGCTCGAGGAACGCCTGCATGCGCGCCGGCGCCCGGTCCCTGGTCCGCGCGCTGTTCGCGGGCTCGGCGCTCCTCCTTCTCAACGGCGGCTTCGGCGCTCCGTCGGCCCGCGCGCAATCGCCTGCGGCCGCGCCGCAAGGCCAGCCGGCCGACGCGCTGAAGAGCGCGTTCGACGCATTGCCGGAAGCCGAACGCCGCGCCATCCAGGAGGCGCTCGTCTGGACCGGGGACTACAAGGGCGTGATCGATGGCGTTCTGGGCCGGGGCGGCCGAGAGGCGCTGGCGGCCTACGCGCGTCGCGCCAAGACGGCGCCCGAAGCGCTTCTGGCGGATGCGAGGCGGAAGCAATTGCTCGCCGAAGCGCAGAAGCTGCGCTCGGCCGCCGGCTTCCGGGCGGTCGCCGACGGGCGCAGCGGCGCCTCCATCGCGTTTCCAGCCGCGATCTTCACCCGCCGGGCGGACGCGCCCACGGGCGCACGCTGGTCCAATGCGGCTGGCTCGGCGAGTCTCGAGACGTTCCGCGACGACGGCGACCTCCCGGCGCTGTTCGAGCGCCTGCGCGCGCCCGCGCCAGGCCGCAAGATCGCCTACAGCGTGCTGCGACCCGACTTTCTTGTCGTCTCCGGCGAAGACCAGCGCGGCATGTTCTACACGCGCGCCGCGCGCGCCGAGGCCGCGGGCAAGCCGGCGACGCGCGGCTACACGCTCGTCTACGCCCGCGCGCTCCAGCCCTCGTTCGAAACGTTCGCCATCGCGATCTCGAACGGGTTCCAGCCGTTTGCCTCCGCGCCGGCAGCGGGGCAGGTCGCAACATCCGGAGAGCCCGCGCCCGTCGCGCCGCCGCCGCGACGGCGGATGGTCGAGGCGACCGCCATCGCGCTCGGGCCCGACCGCGCGCTCACCTCCCTGTCGCGCGACTGCCCCGACATGCGCGTTGGAGACCGGCCGGCGAAAATCGCCAGCCGCGATCAGGAGAGCGGACTCGCCCTGATCGAGACGCAGGGCCTGCGGGCGGCGCTCGTGCGGCCCGCGACCCGTGCGCCCGGCGCCGACGTCGAGGTCTTCGCGCTCTTTGCGGCGCAGGCGGGGGCCGGCGCCAGCGTGTCGCTCGCGCCGGGACGTCTGATCGCTCCCGCGAGCGCCGGCGCGCCATGGCGCGTGTCGGCGGCCGTGCAGGACGGGGTGGGCGGCGCCGCGATCTTCGACCGGAGCGGCGCCTGGATCGGTCTCGTCGCGCAGCCGCCGCAGGAGCCGCGGCGGATCGCCGGCGTGATTCCGCAGGCTGCGTGGCGCCTGACGCCGTCCGCGCAAATCCTCGCGTTCCTGTCGGCCGCAAATGTGAAGGTGGAGACGAGCGATGCGGCCGCCGGCGACAGGAGCGCGGGCGAGGTCGCAGGCGCGAACGCCGCCGCGCTGCTCGCCGTGTCGTGCCTGCGCTAGCGCGTCAGGTCTTCGGTCCGCGCCCGGTCATCTGTTCCAGCAGTCCCGTGAAGGGCTGGAAGTGGAACCGCACCTTGTGCTCGCCGGGCGGGACTTCGACGGCGCGGAAGATCGCGTTGGCGCGCAGCAGCGGCGCCGGAACGCCGTCGATCTCGACGCGCCACCACGGATGCCAGACGTCGTTCAGCACGACCCAGCCGCCCTCGCGCGACGAGGTCTCGATCAGCACCTCGGTGTTCTCGTAGCTGGCGATGCGCGCGCGCCCCGGCGATTTGGGAGCGACGTTCGCAGGCGGGTTCTCCAGCAGAACGACGTTGCGGAAATCGGTCGAGGGCCACACGCCGGTTTCGATCATCGCGTCGAAGTCGGCGCGCAGCGCCTGGTTCGCGAAGAGCACGCGCGGCAACGCACGCGGATTCTCGTAGAGACGCGCCGGGCCTGCGCGTCCGATCTCGATCAGGTCGCCGGGGCGAAAGGACTTGTCGAGATCGCCTGCGGGCACGCCGGTCGCGACCCAGCGCACGCCGAGCAGATTGGCGAGCGGTGAATTGTAGCGCGGAAACAGCGGCGCCCAGCGGCGCTGGTCGGGGATCGCCACATGGTCGATCGCGCCCGTGGCCTGCGCGAACCAGCGCAGCCGCAGCGGATTGTAGCCGAGCCAGTGATCGAATCCGTGCGACAGCGACACGTTTGGCCAATGGAAATCGATCGCCGCCATCTCGACGCGGTCGCGCCGGTCCGGCGCAATGGAGTCGTCGCGCAGACGGTCCTCGATCATCGTGAGCAAGGGATCGCGCGAGTCGGGGCGCAGCGCGTCATACACGGACGGCGGCAGCGCGGTGGAATTCGTTGGGACCGTTGTTGACGCGCAGATCGATGAACACGAACGCGCCGACCAGTGTGATCGCCAGCGTGTGCGCCATCGTGCGGTGACGCGGCAGGCGCGGCATGGCCCAGAGCAGCGCGAGCGCGCCCGCGAGCCACAGGAACGTGAAGCCCAGAACCGGCAGCGCGTCGGCGAGTTTTCCCTTCTCCCACGCGACGAGGACGCAGGCTCCGAACGCCAGCAGCACGGCGCCGGCCTCGATGGCGCGGCGCGTCAGGCCGCCGCGCCAGTCGCCGTCGGCGACGCGATGCACGAGATAACCCGCGATGATCGCCAGCAGCGCGCCGAGCGGGAACGTCGCGTCGGCGGGCCGGCGGAAAAGATCGGCGCCGGGCGCATGGAAGGCGAGCGCGAAGAACGGCGTGTACTTGCCCAGCGCGAACAGCAGCATCACGAGCGCGGCGATCGTGTAGACCCGGATCTCCTTCGCCAGGAACCCGCCGCGCAGGACGCCGAGCGTCAGGAGCGCGACGAACGGCAGCGCGCCCATGTAGACATTGGCCATGTTGCGCGCGAGCGCGAGCCGGGCGTCGCCCCAGAAGTCGGGATTTGGCGGGCCCCAGTACGCCTTCATCGGCCCGTCCGTGCCGAACAGGTTGGCGGACACGAATGTGTACAGCGCGCCCGGATGAAGCGATCCGCCGGCCGCGCCTTCGAAGTCGATCGCCGCGCGATTGGACTGGCCCGCCAGCGCGAGGGTGAGCGCGATGGGCAGCGCGACCGTGAGAACGCCCACGATGGCGCCCGCGCCGAGCGCCGGGACATAGGCGCGCACATGCGCCCATCGCCAGCCGCCTTCAAGCACGCGCCACGCGACGACAAGCACGAGGATCCACGTGCACAGCCACGCGACCTGATCGCGCCCCACGATCATGAGGCCCGCGGTCAGCCCCGCGAGCGCGCCCCACACGATGGAGCGGCGGTCGATCGCGCGCAGCAGCAGGAACAGCGCGATGGCGAACCACGCGAGCGACAGGATCTGTCCGATGTGCTGGATGCGCCATGCCGCCGACCCGCCGAACGCGAAGGCCAACGCGGCCACCAGCGCTCCTTCGGCCCGCCAACCCTGGTCGCGAAACAGCCCCATGAGCGCGAGCCCGCCGGCCACGAGCATGCCGAAGGCGACGGCGTCGAACGCGGCGAACGACGGTTCGGCCTCAAACAGGGCGAGCAGCAGATAGGGCGGCGAGAAGATCAGCGATTGCGGGTCTGCGATCTGCGGATGCCCGCCGAACACGTTGGGCGTCCAGAACGGCGACTGGTCGCTGTGCAGCGCGTTCGCGAGGAATGTGAGCTGCGGGTAGAAGTGCGCCTTCGCATCCCACGGAATGGTGAGGGAGCCCGACAGCCACGGCCACGCGAGCAGGAAGGACGCCGCCAGAAAAACGAGAACGGCCGGAGCATAGCCCGGCCGTTGTCCGTGCGGAACCTTGTAGGTCTGCCTATTCCTTGACTGCGCCATACGCGGTGAGCTGGTCCACGTCGATGATATGGCCCGCGCGATCGCGCTTGGAGGCGAGATAGCGGACGTTGTGGTCGTTCGTGCGACCCAATACCCGCTGGTCGGCTGCGATGTCGAGCCCCGCCGCGCGCAGGGCGGCGATCTTGACCGGATTGTTGGTCATGACGCGCACGCTCGCGACGCCGAGCTGCTTCAGCATCTCGGCCGCGTAGTCGAACCGGCGCTGGTCGAGGTCGAAGCCCAGCACTTCGTCGGCGTCGTAGGTGTCGAAACCCTGCGCCTGCAGCTTGTAGGCGCGCATCTTGTTGGACGATGCCGTTGCCGCGGCCTTCCTGGTCGAGATAGAGCAGCACGCCGCCGCCGTTCTGCGCCATGAACTTCGCCGTGTCGCGCAACTGGTCGCCGCAATCGCACTTGAGGCTGCCGAAGAGGTCGCCGGTCAGGCAGGCCGAATGCAGCCGCACCGAGACGGGCTTGCGACAGGTCGGGCTTGCCGATGAGGATCGCCACCTGGTCGCGCAGGCCCTCGCCGCCGCGGAACACGACGAACTCGGTTTCGGGCGCGCCTTCCAGCGGCACGGGCGCGCGGCCGACGATCTTCAGGTCCACGACCTTGCGCCCGCGATATTCGAAGATGCTCGAGGCGTCCGCGCTCAGGAGGCCGCTGTCGGTGGCCGTGCGCGCCGTCACCGGCACGACGATCGCCGCGGGGAGGACGAGCGCGAGCCGAACGAGCTCCAGCGCCGCCTTGTCGATGGAGGAGAGCGTGGCCACGGGCGCGTCGAAGCGCGAGCCGACTTCCAGCGCAAGCGTCGCGATACGGGCAAGGTCGATCTTGGGCAGCGCGAAATGGCCGGGCTCTGTCCGCTCCAGCCCCAGCCGGCGCAAGCGCGGCGCAGGGAGCACGAGCCGGGCGCGACCCCGCCCCAGAACGTCAAGCTTCGCCGCCATGCGCGGATCGAGCGCCTCGACGATCGTCACGATCACGTGATTTCTTGCCGAACGGATCACGACCGGGCGGCCGGACCTGAGTTCGGCGATCACGCGGTCCACGGCGATCTGGTTGGCGCCCCCGTCGGCCTCTAGAATGTTCTTGTATTCCGACACGCGACCCTCGAACTGACTAGGCGACGGGATCCGACTGAGGACAAGTCTCGTAATTAAACGCGCCTCGTGACATTTCCATATCGCAAATTGGGAATTTTATCCAGGAGAGTTCATGAGTCCCGCCGACTGCGTCCTTCCCAAGATCGAACGTGCCGGCCGGGAAACCGATCCGAGTACGTATGACGCCATCATCGGATCACTTCGAGACGCGCCTGCCGGACGCCCCTTTGTAGTCGGCCAATTGGGGCAATCGTTGGACGGGCGGATCGCGACGGCCAACGGCCTGTCGCGCGACATCAATGGTCCGGACGCGCTCGATCACCTTCACCGTTTGCGCGCCAACGTCGACGCGGTGCTCGTGGGCGCGGGAACCATTCTGGCCGACGACCCGCAATTGAACGTGCGCCGCACCGGCGGCCGCAGCCCCGCGCGCGTCGTCCTCGATCCCTCCGGCCGGACGCAAGGACTGCAGCGCTGGCTGGCCGACGACGGCGCCCGGCGCATCGTCATATCGGGCGTCGAGCGCGCGCGGCCCGCGGGATGTGACGAACTTCTGGTGCTGCCGCGCCGCGAGGGCGCCATTTCGCCGCACGAAATCTGCGCGGCGCTGTTCGAGCGCGGCATGCGGCGCATTCTCGTCGAGGGCGGCGCGCGCACCATCGCGCACTTCATCGAGGCGCGGGCGCTCGATCGCTTGCATGTGCTTGTCGCGCCCGTCATCATCGGCTCGGGCAAGCAGGGTATCGACCTGCCGCCGATCAGCGATCTGCGCGATGCGTTGCGTCCGCCGGTGCGGGTGTGGGCGTTTCCGGGCGGCGACGTCCTCTTCGATTGTGATCTGCGCGGCTGAAATTTTTTGTTTTTTCCATGACGGGGCGAAGCGGATGAGCACGCAAGACCTGAAGTTGCCGGTGACCGATTATTCCCCGTGGGGCAAGGCCCTCCATTGGGTGACGGCGCTGATCATCCTGTTCATCATTCCCGCCGGAATCGTGATGACGAACATCGGCGAAGGCCAGTTGCAGAACAATCTCTACAACCTGCATCGCTCCTTCGGCGTGCTCGTGTTCGCGATCACGCTGGCGCGCGTGCTGATCCGCATCGCCCATGGCGCGCCCGGACCCGCGGCGGGATTGACCCCCTTCGAGCGCGTTGCGTCCGTCGCCGTGCACTACGCCATGTATGCGCTGCTCATCGCGATGCCGATCGGCGGCTGGCTGATGACGTCCGCATATCGCGTCGACGTCTCCGTATTCGGACTCTTTACGCTGCCGCACCTGGTGGCGCAGAACGAGGACACGTTCAAATTCTTCCAGCGGATGCACTTCATCGGCGGCGTCTCGATGGCGCTGCTGGTGCTGCTGCACATCGCGGCCACCATCAAGCACACGTTCGTCAGCAGGGACACGGTGCTCTGGCGCATGCTGCCCAGAAGCTGGGGCGGCTGACGAGCTTTACGCCGGCGTCGCGAAAATGTCGGTGTGGCCGATTTCGCAGCCGCTCGCGGCAAGGCGCGCCGCGAGCCACGCGGCGACGTCCTCCTCGCGCACGAGGCCCGTCTCGCGCACCGCGCCGGCCGCCCCCTTCGCCAGCTCGCCGATCAGCCGGGCGTCGGCGCCATCCATGATCCAGGGCGAAGCCTCGCGCGCCACGTGGAAACCGTTGCGCGACAGCGCGCGCGCGAGCGCATCGGCTGCGTCGGGTCCCGCGGCCGGCCCAAAGCCCTTGTCGCCGTGCTGGTGCGCGTGAAAGGCTTCGAGCATGGCTTCGTCCGTTGCGTGGGGTGGGCTCCACCGTTCGCGGCCGTTGTAGGTCAGCGTCGTGTAGAGCGGCGCGCCGCGCGCAGCGAGCGCCTTGGCGAACCCATCCATCCAGTCTTCCGAGACGAGATCGAAGAACGCGGCCGCTGTGAGCAAATCGAGCGGGCGATCGAGCGCATGCTCCACGTGGCGCGCGAGATCGATGCGCTCGAAGACCACTTCGATGCGCTTGTCGCCGCGATGGAACACGAGCGCGCCATTGTCCTCGTGTGCGTCCTCGCCCCATGCGGAAAGCGTGTCGCGCGCATGCGCCAGCAGAGTGTCGTCCCAGTCGACCAGCGTCCAGCGCTGGTGATGTCCAAGACTGTCCGCCAGCGCGCGCAGGTTCGAGCCCGAGCCGCAGCCCATGTCCATGATGTTCACGGGCGTCGCGCCCGCCAGCCGCGCGGCGACCTGCGCCCGCAATGGTTGCGAGATCGAGCGGTGATCGACGGGCTCGCGCAGCGCGAGCCATTCCGGCGAGAAACTCATGGGCGCGTCTTTCCGTGGACGTTGCGCAGGGCCTGCGCGACGAGGCCTGCCGCGCTGTCCCATGTGGGCAGGCGGTGCGAGGCCTCGAGCGCTCCGGCGGCGAGGCGCGCGCGCAGGTCGCGGTTGGTGATGGCGCTCCGCAACGCCTGCGCGAGTGCGCCGGCGTCGTCGGGCGCAACCTTGATTGCCGCCGCGTCGGGAACCGTGTCGGCGGCGGCCCCGCCGGTGGTCGAGACAAGCGGCAGGCCGCGCACCATCGCTTCCGCCAGCACCATGCCATAGCCCTCGTAGCGCGAGGCTGAAACAAACAGGTCGGACGCATCGTAAAGCGCCCCGAGCTGCGCGTCATCGGCGGCGCCCGCCAGTTCGATGCGATGGGCGACGCCGGACGCGGCGATCTGCGCCCGCAGAGCGGCGACCGCCTGCGGCGCGCGGTCCAGCGCGCCGACGATGCGCAAGTTCCAGTCGAGGTCCGCCAGGCCCGCCAGCGCCTCGACCAGCACGTCGTAGCCCTTGCGCGGCACGATGGAGCCGACGGCGATCATCGACACGGTCGGCGAGCGCGAGCCGCGCGCCCTCGGCGCGCGATCGACGCCCGGTTCGGCGATGGTGATCTTGTGCAGCGGGACAGCGAGCAGTTCGGCTATCGTGTCGCGCGTCGTGCGGCTGGAGACGATCACGTGGTCGCTCAGCGCCAGCATGGCGCGCTCGTTGTCGAGGAAGGCGCGCGCCTGCTCGGGCGTCAGGCCCGCCTCAAGCCCGAGCGGATGATGGCAGAGCGCGACGACCGGCGCGCGAAGTCCGCTTGCAAGCGCGGGCGCGAACGCGCCCCACGCGAGCCCGTCCGCGAGGATCGTCTCGTGCGGCGCAACGCTCTCCAGCGCCGCGCGCGTGAGGTCGAGATCGGCCTGCGAGGGAAAGGGAAACGATCCCGGCAGCGCAAGCACGCGCGGCTGTATTCCATGCCCCGGCAGCAGCGCCATGACGCGCCGGTCGTACACATAGCCGCCGGTGGGCGTCGCCAGATCGCCGGGGATCGCGAACGCGACTGGGATCGCTCCGCTCAAACCGGCCCCTCGAACCATGCCCGCGCCACGTGCGATTCATGCAGCTTGACGCAGATCTTCACGATGCCTTCGCCGCCCGGCCCCAGCGCGCCCGAGCGCGCGGCGTCCGCCATCGCGTCGAAAATGTAGCGCGAGAGATATTCCGTGGTCGTCTGCTTGCCGGCGAACTGCGGCAGGGCGTCGAGGTTCTGGTAGTTGAGCGGGCCCAGCGTCGCCTTCAGCGCGTCATGCGCGCGGCCGATGTCGACCACCACGCCGTCCGCCGAAAGCTCCTCCCGGAAGAACGCCACGTCCACCACGAACGTCGCCCCGTGGAGCTTCTGCGCCGGGCCGAACAACTCGCCCCGGAAGGAATGGGCGATCATGATGTGGTCGCGCACTTCGACGGCGTACATGGAAGCTCCTGATGCTGCGGGCGGGTTCAGCCTGGCCCGGCCGGGCCCTACGTGGCGCGAACCGCGTGGAATGGCAAGGCTCGCCCGCCCTCATGGCCTCGCGGAGGCGATTGTTGAAAAAGAACGCCGGCGGCCACATGATCGGGGCAATGCGGGCAAACGCCCGGCGGGAGGGAATCGCATGAGGCGCATCGGCTGGCTCAGGACGGGCGTGTTTTCGGGCGCGGTGTGCGCACTGGCCTGCGCGGGCGGGGCCTCCGCCCAGCCGGCGGACCAGTTCTACAAGGGCAAGACGCTCGTCATCTACAGCGGACTGTCGGCCGGGGGCGCCTACAGCGCCTACGCCCGCCTGCTGGAGCGCCACCTCGGCCGGCACATTCCCGGCAATCCCGTCACGGTTATGAAGGTGATGGAGGGCGCCAACGGGCTCACCCTCGCCAATTACCTCTACAACGTCGCGCCCAAGGACGGCCTGTCCATCGGCATCTTCCATGAGCGCATCGGGCTCGAGCCCGTGGTGGCGCCGCGCGGCACGATGTTCGACGGGCGCAAGTTCGACTGGATCGGCAGCGCCGCCAAGCAGACCAGCGTCTGCTTCACGCGCGAGCAATCGCAGGTGAAGACCGTGGACGACGCAAGGCGCCTCGCGATTCCCGTGGGCGCCAGCGCCGCGGCGGGATCGGATTCCGTCATGCCGCGCATGATGAACGCGATGCTGGGCACGAAATTCCAGATCATCCAGGGCTACGGCGGCGCGGACATCCTGCTCGCCATCGAACGCGGCGAGGTCGAGGGCCGCTGCGGCTTCGGCTGGGCGAGCCTCAAGGCGACGCGGCCGGATTGGGCGCAGCAGCGCAAGATCAACCTGCTGGCGCAATTCTCCTACAAGCCGCATCCCGAGCTCAAGGACGTGCCGCTGATGATCGACCTCGTCAGCAAGCCCGAGGACAAGCGCGCGTTGCAACTGGTGTTCGCCACGCAGGAGATGGGCCGCCCGTTCACCGCGCCCCCCGGCACGCCGCCCGACAGGCTCGCCGTGCTGCGCAAGGCGTTCCTCGCCGCGCTCGCCGACCCCGTGCTGGTGGCCGAAGCCGACAAGCAGGGCATGGAGATCGACCCGATCAGCGGCGAGGAGATCACGCAGATTCTCGTCGATCTCTACGATACGCCGAAAGAGATCGTCGATCGCGTCAACGGCTTCCGCACCGGCCGCGACGACGAAAAGTCGATCGCCAAGTGAGGGCGGGCGCCATGCGCTACTGCGCCGAACCCGCCGCGCCGGCCGCCGCTTGTCTTGCCGCCTGCTGCCGTCCGCTGGCGTGGACGCCGCGCGCGCCCGCGCGCCGGGCTCGCATCGCGCCGCGCGCGCAGCTTGGCCCCGGGTCTGGGTCCGCGTCTTCGGTCGCAACCGCGCAGGCGCCGCAGGCGGACGAGCGCGCTGCGAAGGCGGGCGGCGCCGGGCCGCGCGTCGTCGACGTGCATTGCCATTTCTTCTCCGAAGACCTGAAGGCCGCCTGGCGTCAGGGCGGCGGCAATCTGCCGGGCAACATCGCCAGCTGGACGCCCGCGCGCCTGCTGGAGGAGATGGACCGCAGCGGCGTCGCCCAGAGCGTGCTGTCGCTGGCCTCCGCGCCGCTGCACTGGTTCCACGCGCCGCAGGACTGGCGCGGCCTCGTGCGCAGCGTGAACGAATACGGCGCGCAGCTCGTGCGCGATCACAAGGGCCGCCACGCGCAATTCGCCTTCATCACCTGCCGCGACGTCGAGGGCAGCCTGCGCGAGATCGAATACGCATTCGACACGCTGCGCGTCAGCGGCGTCGAGATGGCGACGAGCTTCGGCGACATGTGGCCGGGCGATCCCGCGTTCGCGCCGGTGTTCGAGGAATTGAACCGCCGCAGGGCGCTCGTCTATTTCCATCCCCTCGCGCCGTTCTGCTGCGAGGGGCTCGTGGCCGGCGCCCATCCCTCGTGGATCGAATATCCGTTCGACACCACGCGCGCGATCGTCAGCCTGCTCGTCAACGGCGCGTTCCGGAAATACCCGGACATCACCTTCGTCTTCTCCCACGGCGGCGGCGCCCTGCCGATGCTGGCGCAGCGCATCGAGGCGCTGTCGCGCCATTCAAAGGCGCGCGACGACATCGCGCCCGGCGGCGATGTGATGAACGTGTTCGGCAGGCTGTATTTCGAAACTGCGAACGCGACGTCGGCCCCCGCGCTCGCCGCGCTGCGCGCCTTCACGGGCGCGGACCGGCTGATGTTCGGGTCGGATTTTCCCTACATGACGATGGGGGAGAATCTGGAAGGTTTGCGGGCGGGAGGGTTTTCCGCCGACGAGTTGCGCAGGATCGAGGAAGGGAATGCGCGGCGGTTGATTCCGGCGCTGGGGGCGTGATGCGACCCCTCATCCGACCCTTGCTTCGCAAGGGCCACCTTCTCCCGCAAGGGGAGAAGGATCTCCACAATCAGCGTTCTGCGCATCCAATGTGAATGAGGCGTTCCCCTTCTCCCCTTGCGGGAGAAGGTGTCGCGCCGAAGGCGTGACGGATGAGGGGTTCAATACCTCACCACAATCCCCAATCCCTTCGCCCCCGGCGCGAAAATCTCCGCCGCCCGCGCGGGCAACTCGTCAACGCTCACCTCGACATCCAGCAACACATCGAGCGCATCGTCCCGCAGCAGCTCCATCGCCTTCGCCATGCGGCGCGCGTAATCCCAGCGCGGGCGGCGCGAGGGTGAGACCTGTCCCACCTGCGTCGAGATCAATTGCAGGCGCTTCGAGTGGAACGCGCCGCCCAGCGGCGCGGCCACGGCGCCCTCGCCGTACCAGCTCATCTCGATGATCCTGCCCTCCATGCCGGCTGACGCGATGGCGAGCGCGAGGCCCGGCGCGCTGGCGCTGGCGTGGAAGACTGCGTCCGCCTCCGCGCAGCCGCGCCGGGCGAAGTCGTTGACGTTCTGGAAGGCGATGCCCAGCCGCTCCGCGATGACCGCGCGCGCGGGCTCCACGTCCACCAGCGTCACGTCGGCGCCGGGCAGGCGCGCGGCGAGCCAGGCGGTGAGCATGCCCACGACCCCGGCGCCCACGACCACGATCCGGTCGCCGGGTCCCGCGCCGGAATCCCACAGGGCGTTGAGGGCGGTCTCCATGTTGGCGCACAGCACGGCGCGGCGCGGCGGCAGGCCTTCGGGCAGGGGCCGCAGGGCGCTCGCGTCCGCCACGAAGGCGGTCTGGTGCGGGTGGAGAGCGAAGACGTGGCGGCCCACGAGCGAGGCCGGGCCCTCTTCGGTGATCCCGACCGCGCAATAGCCGTATTTAACCGGAAAAGAGAACTCCCCCTCCTGCATCGGGCAGCGCATGCGGGCGTGTTCAGAAGGCGGCGCTTTCCCCGTGAAGACCAGACGCTCCGTTCCCCGGCTGATTCCGCGAATACAGCGTGCGCACGCGCGCCTGCCCCGCGCCCACCGGCGGCAGGGGGGCGGGATGGATGGCGGCGCGCCCCGCCGCTTCGTACCAGAGCGCCCTTTCCGCGGGCCCTGCGGGTTCTATTTTGTCGACCGGCATGCTCTTGCTCGCTAAAGTTTTCCGCCGCGGGGAAACGGCGGGCGGGTCGGCGGTCCGGTTTCCCCTGCACAGAGCGTCGCGTACATGATCTCCCCCAAGACGGACACAACCCCCGCGGGCCTGCAGACCCGCGCACTCCTGTTCAGGCGCCGGCTCATCGTAGCGGGCCTGAACGGAATTACCTATCTGGCGCTGCTCTGGTGGCTGGCCAGCATCCTGTCCGTTTCGGGATGGAGCGTCATCGACATCGCCATCTTCGTCTGCTTCGCCATCGCCGCCCCGTGGAGCGTGCTCGGCTTCTGGAACGCGCTCATCGGCCTCTGGCTGCTGCACGGCGGCAAGGACGCGCGCAACGCGGTCGCGCCCTTTGCGGCGGCCGGCGACGGCGAGCGCCGGTGACCGCGCGCACCGCGATCCTCATGACGATGCGCAACGAGGACCCCGCGCGCGCCATCGCTGCGCCTCGCGGACCGTGAAGGACAGCGTCGACGCCACCGGGCAGGGCGGCGCCTTCGCCTATTTCGTCCTGAGCGACACCAACGACCCCGCATGTCGCCGCCGCCGAGGAGGCGGCCTTCGCGGCCTGGAAGGCGCGCCGAGCCCGATCCGCGACCGCATCGTCTACCGCCGCCGCACCGACAACACCGGCTTCAAGGCCGGCAACGTGCGCGACTTCTGCGACCGCTGGGGCGAGCGACTACGAGCTGATGCTGCCGCTCGACGCCGACAGCCTGATGTCGGGCGACGACGATCGTGCGCCTGGTGCGCATGATGCAGGCCCATCCCAAGCTCGGCATCCTGCAGAGCCTGGTCGTCGGCATGCCGTCGGCCAGCGCGTTCGCGCGCATCTTCCAGTTCGGCATGCGCCACGGCATGCGCTCCTACACCATGGGCCAGGCCTGGTGGGTGGGCGATTGCGGCCCGTTCTGGGGCCACAACGCGCTGGTGCGCATCGCGCCGTTCCACGAGCAGTGCGACCTGCCGATCCTGCCCGGCAAGCCGCCGCTCGGCGGCCACGTGCTGTCGCACGACCAGGTCGAGGCGACGCTGATGCGCCGCGCCGGCTACGAGGTGCGCGTGCTGCCCGAGGAGCGCGGCAGCTGGGAGGAGAACCCGCCGACCATGCTCGAGTTCACCCGCCGCGACGTGCGCTGGTGCCAGGGCAACATGCAGTACTTGAAGCTGCTCGACCTGCCCGGCCTCTAGCCGATGAGCCGCTTCCAGCTGGTGTGGGCGATCCTGATGTTCATCGGCATCCCCGCCTGGACGCTGATGATCGCGCTGCTGCCGCGTCAAGCCGCTCGGACGGCGCAGCGCGACCGCGACTTTCCCGCCGGGCTCGCGCATCGGGCTCTACGTCACGTTCTTCAGCCATGTATCTGATGCCGAAGATCGCGGGCTTCGCTCGACGTCGCTGCTGACGAAGGGCGGGCGTCGCGCGCTACGGCGGCTGGCTCGCGCTTCGCGCCGGGCGCGGCGATCGAGCTCGCTGTTCTCGTTCCTGCAGCGGCGCGGTGTCGACCATCCGCACCTCGATCTTCATGATCGGCCTGCTGTTCGGCACGCTCGGTGGTCTGGAGCGGGCAGGCGCGCGACGCGCATGCGCTGTCCTGGAGCACGGCGGCGCGGGACCTGTGGCCGCAGACTGCTGTTCGGCTTCACGCTGCTCGCCTTCGCGCTGGCGCTGGCGCCGGGCCTCATCCTCTGGTCGCTGCCGTTGACGGCCGGTTATTTCCTCGCCATTCCCTTCGCCGTGGTGACGGCCGATCCCCGGCTCGGCGCCGCCATGGCGCGCATCGGACTGTGCGCCATTCCCGAAGAGATCGACACGCCGCCGATCATCGCCGCGCTGGCGAAGGCCGGCGCGCCAAAGGCCGAACCTGTTTCAGAACTGCCCGAGGTTGCATGAAAGCCCCTTCAAGACTTGACGCCTTTTCCAGACTCGCCTTTTCCGTCCTGAGCGCCGCGTTCGTCTCCGGCGCGCTCGCGTCCGCCGCGTGGGCGCAGCCGATCATCACCAGCCTGCCGGCCAAGGCCTTCGACGCCGACGAGATCGCCGTTGCGGTGACGAACCGCAGCGAACCGGTGCTGTGCGCCGAGAAGGACAACATCCAGATCGATTTCGCCGCGCCGGACGTGAAGAGCTTCCGCATCCAGGCGGTTCATCCCGCCTACATCGGCACGATCGGCGTCGACCGCTATTTGCCCGACTTCACCGCCTGCGACATGAGCAAGGATCCGGTGGTGGCGACCTCGGTGAAGAAGACCGTGCGCCGCACGATCTACGAGACGCCCGATTTCCAGCTCGTCGGCTACACCTACCCGACCTTCTGGCGCGGCGCGAACACGCCGGTGCGAGTCATCGACCGCGAGAACAACATCGACGCGACGTTCCGCGAGATCCACCTCATGCAGGTATGGACGCTGCATCGCGAACGCGCCGAGGAAGTGCTCGTCGTCTATCCGCCCGACGGCTACTGGCGCGCGCGCCCGCTGCCCTTCGCGGACATGCGCTGGACAGCCTACGGCTCGTCCTTCCTCGTCGGCCCCGTGGAGATTCAGGAACGGCCCATCGTCGATCTGAAGCTCATCACCTATGACGCTCAGGCGAAGACCTTCACGCTCGACTTCGCCCGCGGCGGTTCGGCGAAAATGTCGATCCAGGCGCTCGACGCCGAGCACATGGCGCTGGACGTGACGCTGGAAGGCGCCATCCCGCGCAACCTGCCGTTCGCCTCGCTGCGCTCGATGTACATCACCGACATCAACAATGACGCCGCGCGCGTCGCCTTCAAGCCGAAGAACGCGCAGCGCTGGGGCGAGGCCCATGTGATGGATTTCAAGAGCGCCGAAGCCAGCGAGTTCTGGCTCGGGCGCACGACTGCCTCCAAGCACAACACGTCCGCGCCGGACATGATCCTTGGGAAGTTCAAGCCCGAGAGCAGGAAGTGACGCGAGGACCGTGATCGCGAACCCGCAACGCATCGAGGCCGTCGACGTCGCCCGCGGCGTCGCGCTGGCCGCGATGGCGGTCTATCATTTCGTCTGGGATTTGAGCTTCTACCGGTTTGTGGACGTCGAAACCTTCTACGATCCGCGCTTCCAGCTTTTTGGCCACGCGATCGCGGTCAGCTTTCTCGCGCTGGTCGGCGTGAGTCTGGCGCTGGCCGCGCGCGGCGGGCTCCGTGCAGGCAGCTACTGGAAGCGGCTGGCGATGGTCGCGGGCGCGGCGGCGCTCGTGTCCATCGGCACGTATTTCTTTCTGCCCGCGGCCTTCATCTCCTTCGGCATCCTTCATTGTATCGCAGCCGCCAGCCTCATCGCGCTGCCGTTCCTGCGCGCGCGCTGGTACGTGTCGGCGGGCGCCGGCGCTGTCATCGTGTTCGCGCCGCTCGTGCTGGCGAGCCATGCGTTCGACGGCGTGAACTGGTTCCTCGGCCTTGGCGTGAAGGAGCCCCGCACGCTCGACTGGCGCCCGCTGTTCCCGTGGACTGGCTTCACGCTGATCGGCCTTGGCGCCGCGCAACTCGTTCTCGCGCGCGGCGTGCCGGAGACAATCGCGCAATGGCGCGCCACAGGCGGACTCGCCCGCGCGCTCTCCCTTGGCGGGCGTCATTCGCTGCTCGTCTATCTCGTGCACCAGCCGGTGCTGATCGCCATCGTGTTCGTCGCGGCTACAGCGAGCGCGAACATGGGCGCCGAGCGGCCGGGCGCGGAGGCTGAATTCCGCGCCTCCTGCGTTCAGGAATGTTCCGCCGCCGGACCTGAACGCGCGTTCTGCGAAACCGCCTGCGATTGCGTCGTGCGCGACGCCAGGAACGCGGGCCTGTGGCGGCAGGCGCTGCGTGACGCCTTCAGCGCCGAGGAGCGACGGCGTTTCGACGCGATCACGCTCGCCTGCCTGCGGCCGGACGCAAATCTCTCACGCTGACGGATCGCGCCGTGCCGCAGGCGCGGGCGCCAGCATTGTCTCCGGCCGCACAAGCGCATCGAACGTCGCCTCGTCCACGAGCCCGCTCGCCAGCGCTTCCTCGCGCAGCGTCGTCCCCTTCTCGTGCGCGCTCTTGGCGATCTTCGCGGCGGCGTCGTAGCCGATCTTCGGCGCGAGAGCGGTGACCAGCATCAGCGAACGCTCGACCAGTTCGGCGATGCGCTCCTCATTGGCCTCGATGCCCTCGACGCAATGCTCGCGGAAGCTCGCCGCCGCGTCGGCCAGCAGCCGCACCGATTGCAGGAAGGCGTCGGCGATCACCGGCTTGAACACGTTGAGCTGCAGGTGTCCCTGCGAGCCGGCGAACATGATCGTCGTCTCGTTGCCCATGACGCGGGCGCACACCATCGTCATGGCTTCCGCCTGCGTCGGGTTCACCTTGCCCGGCATGATGGAGGAGCCCGGCTCGTTCTCCGGCAGCGACAATTCGCCGATGCCCGACCGCGGGCCGCTGCCCAGCAGGCGAATGTCGTTGGCGATCTTGAACAGCCCGCTCGCCAGCGCCGCCAGCGCGCCGTGGGCGAACACCATCGCATCATGCGAGGCGAGCGCCTCGAACTTGTTGACCGCCGTGGTGAACGGCTTGCCCGTGAGCGCCGACATGTTCTGCGCGAACGCTTCCGCGAAGCCCTCGTGGGCGTTGAGGCCCGTGCCCACGGCCGTGCCGCCCTGGGCCAGCGCCAGAAGATCGGGCAGGGTGGCGCGAATGCGCGAGGCGCCGAGCCCCACCTGCGCCGCCCACGCGGAAAATTCCTGTCCCAGCGTCACGGGCGTGGCGTCCTGCATGTGCGTGCGTCCGATCTTCACGATCGAGGCGAACGCGTTCGCCTTGGCGGCGAGCGCGTCCTGCAGCGCATTGAGCGCCGGCAGCAGCCTGTCCTCGATTTCCAGCACCGCGGCGACGTGCATGGCGGTGGGAAATGAATCGTTCGATGACTGCCCGAGATTCACATGGTCGTTGGGGTGAACCGGCGCCTTGGCGCCGAGCGCCTGCGCCCAGGGATTCATTGGCGCGGTTCGCGATCACCTCGTTGACGTTCATGTTGGTCTGCGTGCCCGAACCCGTCTGCCAGACTGCCAGCGGGAAGTGATCGTCGAAGCGGCCCTCCACGATCTCGCGGGCTGCCGCCTCGATGGCGCGGGCGCGCGCCTCGTCCAGCCGCCCCGCCTCGCGATTGGCCTGCGCCGCCGCGAGTTTGACGAGCGCCATCGCCCGCACGAGCGGCAGCGGCATCCGCTCCGTCCCGATGCGAAAGTTTTGCAGCGAGCGCTGGGTCTGCGCGCCCCAATATCGCGAGGCGTCCACGCGGACGATTCCGAAACTGTCCGCCTCATCCCGGAAGCTTGGCGTTGGTTGATCATCGGCCATGGGTTCACCAGTCGAGGTTGCGCTCAAGAAAGCTGATTTTTACCAGATAGTTCACCGCCAAAATTTTTGTCCAAGCGATGCATTTCCATGGAACTTCCGCCGCAGCTTGTGGTTGTCGAATTGAACCGGGGCCATGCGACGGGGGGATTGCTCGCCGCGCCTAGTTCTCAACGCCCTCGCCGCCCTGATGGATGGCGGATCACGAAGAAAAGCGCCGTGAAGCGTAGATGCGCGGAGAATGGATTGCTCATGGATACGGAAAAGACCACACGCAAGTCGACCCGGGGCTTCGCCTCGATGGATCCCGAAAAGCAGCGCCAGATCGCCCGCAAGGGCGGCACGAGCGTGCCGAAGGAGAAGCGCAGCTTCTCGCGCAACCGCACCCTCGCCGCAGAAGCGGGCCGAAAGGGCGGACAGAGCGTGCGCCCGGCCATGCGCAGCTTCTCGCGCGACCATGAACTTGCCAGCGAAGCCGGCCGCAAGGGTGGTCACGCCTCCCACGGTTCGCGCGACAGCGACACCGAGCGCTGACGGGTTTGTTGTAATCAAGGCTGGCGGGTCCGCGCTCAATGGCGCGGGCCCGCCATGCATGCTTGCGCCGGTCAATCGGGCAGCACGTAGGCGTATTGCGCGTCTGACGGCGTTCCTTCGAGCGCGGACCCTTGCGGGGGGCGCCACGCGATGAAATCCTCGATGCGGCGCGCCAGCGCCATGTCCCGCTCTGTGACGCCGCCGGCGTCATGACTCCAGAGCGAGACTTCGACCTTCCCCCATGAAATCGCCAGGTCCGGATGATGCCACGCGGTTTCCGCCATGTGGCCGATCGCGTTCGCGGCCAACAGCGCGCTGCGGAATCCGTTGACCTTGTAGAGCCGCTTCAGGGCGTTTCCCTCGAGCCGCCAATGGGGCAGGTCCTGCGACAGCCGCCGCGCAACCTCGCCCGCTTCGATGATGCCTGCCATGCCGGTCGCCTCCTTCGGCGCCGATGCTATCCCACGCGAGCCGCCGGCGTCACGTTCATGCCCCTGCGCTCCTGCCAGGCGCGCAGCGCGCGCTGGGCGGCGTCGAATTCCCTCTGGAGCAGGACGAATTTCGCCGAACCGGAAACAGCGAGTTCGCCTGCGGGAACGTCCCGCCACTGCAGGCACAGGCGGTAAAGCCGCCGTGCGCCGACATTGGCCGCGCTGCTGCGCAGGGCGTGGGTCTGGCTTGCGAACTCCGGCGCGTCGCCTTCGCTCAACGCGCGCGCGATCTTGAGGAGCACAAGCGTTCCCTCGGCCGCAAATTGCGCCGCTATTTCGGCGACGAACGCCTCGTCGCCCAGGCGCAGGAGGGCCGCAAGCGCGTCCTCGTCCAGCACGGGGCCGCTGGGTTCGGCGCCTTTTTCTCTCGCGGAAACCGGTTTCGACGGGGCCGCACGCACAGGCGACGGCCCCGATGCGGCGACGGCCGGGACGGACGGGCGCGCCTTGCCGATGAGCGACATCAGCGCCGCCCCCGCCAGCAGGCAGCACGCGAGCGCGGACGCGAGGACGCCCGCGAGCCGCCCATGATGCTCCCATAGCCCGGGGCTCAGGACCGCGAGCGCGAACCCGGCGCAGCCGCCGGCGCCAAGAACGAGCAGCGCCTGAAGCGAGCCGCCGCGTCGGGATTCGAAGTCCGGCCCTTGGTCAGCACTCATGGCGCCCGTCACGCGCTCAGCGAGATCAGGTGGCCGGACCCGAGCAGGTCCACGAATTCCGCCTCGGGCATCGGACGGCCGAAATGATAGCCCTGCGCGAAGTCGCAGCCTTCCTCGCGCAGCAATCTCTCCTGCTCCGCGTTCTCGACTCCTTCTGCGAGAATCTCCAGTCCCATGCCGTGCCCCAGCGTCAGGATGGCGCGCACGATGGCGACGTCGCTGACGTTGTGCCGCAGGTCGCGCACGAAACTCTGGTCGATCTTGATGCGCGTCACCGGCAGCCGCTTCACGTAGGTGAGGGAGGAATAGCCGACGCCGAAATCATCGACCGCCACGCGCACGCCCATGTCGCGCAGCATCGACAAGTCTGCGGCGGCGCAGTCGATGCCTTCGAGGACGCTGCTCTCGGTGAGTTCGAGTTCGAGCAACCTCGGATTGAGCCCGGAGGCGCCCAGCGCGTGCGCCACGAGCAACGGCGTCGAGCGATCGCGGAATTGCGTCGGCGACAGGTTCACCGCGACGCCGACGCCCGCGCCTTTCGCGCATTTCTGCCAGCGCAGCGCCGCGTTGCAGGCTTCCATCATCGCCCACTCGTCGATAGGGCCAATGAACCCGTGCTCCTCCGCGCGGGCGAGGAAGGCGCCGGGCTGCACGAGGCCGACGCCGGGGCGGTTCCAGCGCAGCAGCGCCTCGGCGCCGACGATGCGCCCCGTGCGCAGGTCCACCTGCGGCTGATACCAGAGCACGAACTCGCCACGCTCCTGCGCGCGCCTCAACTGGCCGTCGAGCAGCGCCTCCTGCCGCGCGCGCGTCTTCATGTCGGCGGCGAAGAAGCAGAAGCGGTTGCCGTGCTCTGCCTTCGCACGATACATGGCGATGTCTGCGTTCTTGAGCATCTCTTCGCAATCCTCGCCGTCGCCCGGATGTATGGCGATGCCGATGGATGCGGTGGCGCGCAGGGGCGCGCCCTCGAACTGGTTGGACTCCGCCACGAGATCGAGGATGCGCCGCGCGAATTCGGCCGCGTCTTCGCTGCCCGACACGCGCGTCTGGATGATCGCGAACTCGTCGCCGCCAAGCCGCGCGAGCGTGTCCTCGTCGCGGATCGCGGACCGCAGCCGCTGGGAAATCGCCTTGATGTAGCGGTCGCCGGCCGAATGGCCGAGAAGATCGTTCACGGCCTTGAAGCCGTCGAGATCGAGCATGTGCAGCGCGAAGATGTGATCGCCGCGCCGCGCCCGCGCCACCTGCCGGCGCACGCGCTCGCGCAGCAGCGTGCGGTTGGGCAGTTCCGTCAGCGGGTCGTGATGGGCGAGATGGCGCAGGTGCGCCTCGGTGCGCTTCTGCGACGTGATGTCGAGCGAACTCGTCAGCACCGCGCTCACCGTATTCGCCTGGTCGATGATCGGCGACTTGGCGGTCAGGAAGATGCGCGTCACGCCTTTCGCGTCCGTCAGCTCCTCCTCGAAGGGCGCCAGCGCCGAGCGGTTTGCGAACACGAGCTGGTCGAGCGCGGTGTTGCGGCCCGAAGTTTCCGTGTCGAACACCTCGGTCATCTTGCGACCGACGACATCCTGTTCGGAGCCGAGGAACGCGAGCTGGCACTCGTTGGCGAACAGGATGCGCCCGTCGGGCGCCGTCGCGGTGATCATGATCGGCAGCGTGTCGATCACCTGCGCGAGACGCTCGGAGGAATCGCGCAACTCGCGTTCGCTTTGCTCGAGCTCTTCGGCCAGCGTGCTGGCGCGCGCCGCGAGCAGCAATTGATGCTTGTGCATCTTGAGGAGATTGCGGGCGCGGGTGACGAACTCGTGGTGGTCGACGGGCGAATGCAGAAAGTCGGTCGCGCCCGATTCCAGCGCGCGCAGGCGAAACGTGCGCTCCTCGTAGACGGTGATGACGATGACCGGAATGTCTTCGGCGCCCGGTATGTCGCGCAAGCGCCGGATGAACTCGGCGCCGTCCATGTTCGGCATCTTGTAGTCGGTGATGACGAGGTCGGGCAGGTTGCCCGCGAGCCACGCGAGCGCGTCGAGCGGATCGCCGAACGTCTGCACCGTCACTTCCGGCTCTATGGACGCCGCAAGCTTGGAGAAGATGTTCCTGTTCGTGCTTCTGTCATCGATGATGACGATACGCGACATCCGATCCTCATCCGGGAATGACCTGCTTCATGCGTCTGGCATGAGCTGGACAATACTTCTCCGGACAAGCTTAAGGATTCGTCAACGCGGCGCCCGCTGGCAGGGGAATTTCAGCTTCTCCCGACACTTACGTATCGGAACCCGCGCCGGCGCATGTCGCCGGGCCGGTAGACGTTGCGCATGTCGATGATCACGGGCTCGGCGAGCAGGCTCTTCACGCGGACAAGATCGAGCGCGCGGAACGCGTCCCACTCGGTCAGGATCACGAGCGCGTCGGCGCGGTCGGCGCACGCGTAAGGATCCTCGCAGAATTGCGCGCCCTCGAGCAGCGGGCGCGCCTGGCCCATCGCCTCGGGATCGAACGCGCGCACGTGCGCGCCCATCGCCTGCAGCGCGGGGATGATCGTCAGCGACGGCGCCTCGCGCATGTCGTCGGTGTTCGGCTTGAAGGCGAGGCCGAGCACGGCGATGGTCTTGCCCGCGACGGACCCGCCGCACGCCTCCTTCACCTTCTCCGCCATGCGGTGCTTGCGCGCCTCGTTGGCGTCGGCGACGCTTTCGACGATGCGCATCGGCGCGCCCGCTTCCTGTGCGGTGCGGATCAGCGCGCGCGTGTCCTTGGGGAAGCACGATCCGCCGTAGCCGGGGCCTGCGTGCAGGAACTTCGAGCCGATGCGGTTGTCGAGGCCGATGCCGCGCGCGACGTCCTGCACGTCGGCGCCGACCTTTTCGCAAAGGTCCGCCATTTCATTGATGAACGTGATCTTCGTCGCGAGGAATGCGTTCGCCGCGTACTTGATCAGCTCCGACGTGCGCCGCGTCGTGAAGACGAGCGGCGGCTGGTTGAGATAGAGCGGCCGGTAGAGCTCCTCCATCGGCTCGCGCGCGCGCGGATCGTCGATGCCGATGACGATGCGGTCCGGGCGCTTGAAGTCGGAGATCGCCGCGCCTTCGCGCAGGAATTCAGGGTTCGAGGCGACGGCGAAATCCGCGTCGGGCCGCGCTTGCGCGACGATGCGCTCGACCTCGTCGCCGGTGCCCACCGGCACGGTGGACTTGGTGACGATGACCGTGAAGCCCTCGAGCGCGCCCGCGATCTCGGCGGCGGCGGCGTAGACGTAGGACAGGTCCGCGTGCCCGTCGCCGCGCCGCGAGGGCGTGCCCACCGCGATGAACACGGCGTCGGCTTCCCGCACGGCCGCGGGCAGGTCGGTGGTGAAGGAGAGCCGGTTCGCCCGGACGTTGGTTTCGACGAGGTCTTCAAGGCCCGGCTCGAAGATCGGAATCTCGCCGCGCGTCAGCGCCGCGATGCGCTCGCCGTCCTTGTCGACGCAGGTGACCACATGGCCGAAATCGGCAAAGCACGCGCCCGACACGAGGCCCACATAGCCCGACCCAATCATTGCAACCCGCATCAGTCGCACTCCGCTACAGACATCGACCGAGGTTTATCACTTCGGCCCCGCGGCTGGAAACCCGGCGAACCATGAGCTTGTCCTTCTCCCGCAAAGAAAAACCCCGCCAGAGCGGCGGGGTTCCAGAGCGTTCGAGGCCGAATGCTGTCAGGCTTCGACGTAATTGCCGTACTTCACGAGGTTCTGCTTCTGCGCCTCGTTGCGCGGCGGCAGCTTGAACAGCCGGTGGGCGGTGCCGCCCAGGATGTTGTGACGCGCCTTGTCCGAGAGGAAGGGAAGGTCCCAGATCGTCGAGGGCAGGTCGAAGTCCCAGTGCGGATAGTCGGAGGCGTAGAGGAGCTGCGTTTCCGCGTTGATCATGCGGAACGTGGTCTCCATCGCCTCCATGTCCTGGATTTCCATCGGCTGCGACGAGTAGAACATGTCGCGCATGTAGTCGGAGGGCTTCTTCTTGAGAAGCGGGCACTCCGACGGACGCAGCATGAACTCGTGGTCGAGGCGCTGCATCAGGAACGGGATCCACGCGAGGCCCGCCTCGATCCAGAGCACCGGCAGCTTGGGGAAGCGCTCGCCCATGCCGTTCACCACCCAGTTGGTGCAGTGAAGGATGTTGAACCACGAGAAGCCGAGCGCGTGCGCCGAGATGAAGCGGTTGCAGCTCTGGAACGTGTGCGAGCCCCAGTGCGGCCCCGAGTGGAACGCGAGCGACAGGCCGCGCTCCTCGATGGCGCGATAGAGCTTCATGTAGGCGTTGTCGTGCACCGCCATCTTCTCGCGCACGGAGGTCACCATGAATCCGCCGACGCCCTTGCGGTCGCCGAACGTCTCGACCATGCGCAGCGAGCCTTCCGGATCGCCGAAGGGCAGCGAGAGCATCGTGTACATGCGCCCGTCCGTGTCCGGCAGCGCCTTCTCGGTGACCCAGCGGGCGTAGGCCCAGCACAGTTCGAACTCCATTTCCTTCTGCGGATGGAGGCCGACGTTGAGCATGCCGGTGGGGAACAGGCAGGAATAATCCACGCCCATCGCGTCCATCCAGCGCTCGCCGAGCTGCGCGTCGCGCTGGCGGCCCGTTCCGGTCTTTTCCGTCGAGCGCAGCGGATAGCGCGTCACGCGTCCGCCCATGTCCTGGTAGCCGAAGCCGCCGGGCATCACGTTGCCGCGGCCCTGCTTGGCGCGCGCCGACATGGCGAGCTGCTTGAGCACTTCGTTCTCCATGAAGGGGAGAATCTCGCCGAAGTTCTCGTTCTCGTAATGGTGGGCGTCGCAGTCGACGATCAGCACGTCGTCGAACTTGCGGTCGCGCGCCTGCTTGGCGGCATGCGCGAGGAGCTTGGAGGTGTTGAGTTCTTCGACCGTTACGCGCCGGCCGCGATCAGCAATGAGGTCCATGGCGTTTCCCTATCGTTTGATGCGTTTCACATTCTTGCAGAACATCGGCGTCAGCCAGTGCTCCAGCTCTGCCACATTCCCAGTTCGAAGACCTGAAGATCGACGGCCTTCAGAAGCGCGCCGCACATCACCATCACATCCGTGGCGGTCACGTGCGAGCGCTGTCCGAGCACGGGATAGCGATGTCCCATGTCCGCGTTTGCCGCATAGAGCTTGCACAATGCGGCCACGAGCGCCTGCTGGGCATGCGGCTGCACCTTGTCGAGTTCGCCGTCGGCGAGCGCCTTTTCGATCAGCGCCGCGATCTTGAGAGCCTGCGCCGATTCGGGCGTGTCCACCACCGTCTCGGGCGCGGGAATCCGGCGCAGCACTTCCACCTTCTGCGGCGCGGCGGCCTTGGCCGCTCCGGTCTTCTTCGCCTGCACCTGGCGGGACGCGGCCGTGTTCGGCGTGATGCCCTTCGACATCGCCTTCACGAAATCGGCCTTGTCCTGCGAGGACGGCGCCTTTGCGGCAGCCGGCTTCGCGACAGGCTTGGTCGCTTTCTTGGCGGCGGGAGCGGCCTGCTTTGCGACGACGGCGGTCTTGGCCGGCTTCGCTCCTGCGCTCGCGCGCTTGCTGGAAGCGCGATCAGGCGACGACATACACCTCGTCCCCCTTCTTCACGACTTCGTACTTGCGCAGCTTCACGCGGCGGTCGGCGACGTGCTCGCCGGTCTTCATGTCGTACTCGTAGCCGTGCCACGGGCAGACGAAGTTCATGTCCGTCTCGGAGAAGTAGAGGCCCATCGACGTCTTGTCGGGGCGCAGGCGCTCCTCGACGCGGGCGATCGTCAGGCCCTCGCAGGCGGGGCCGCCCTGATGCAGGCAGAAATTGCTGTAGGCGTAGAACTCGCCCTCGTGGCGGAACACGCCGATCTCCGCTTCGCCGATCCGGATGATCTGGCGCTCGCCGTCCTTGAATTCGGATGCCTTGCCGACAAATTGCTCAGCCATGGGCGTTGACCTCTCTTGCAGTTTTTTCTTGGGGCCGGATTTTCCGCTCCGGCGGCCGGAGCGCTTTTTGACATTAGTTAAATCTATGCGGCGCCGTCCAAATGTTTCGCTTTGGGTCTGCCCAAACTTTTTCTTTGGTCTAGCGCAATGAGCGGGCGTAGGGGCCGATCCGCTCCAGCAGGGCGTCGACCACGTGGTCGAGAAATCCGGCGACCTGGTCCTCGTGGAGGAAGGGATCGCGCTCCTGCGGCCGCACCACGTAGAGGGTGCGGGTGAGGGCGGGCCGGTCGATCCGCCGGGCCAGCAGCGCCCCGCTCCTGATCTCCTCGGCGGCGAGGCTGAAGGGCATGATGCTGGCGGCGTCCCCCTGCGCGATCATCGACTTCATGGAGGTGATCGAATGCACCTCCCAGGCGAGCTTCATGCGCAGGCCGAGGCGCCGCGCCTCGCCCTCGACGATGCGCCGGATCACGCCGCGCGAACCGGCGATGACGAGATCGTGCTCCAGCGCTTCGGCGAGACTGACCGTCGCGGGTACAGGCTCCTTCGTGGGCGCGGTGACCAGCAGGAGATCCTCCTCCACCGCCGCGCGTCGCTCGAGGCCGGGGCGGTCGCCGATGTTGTAGAGAAAGGCGACGTTGATCTGTCCGCGGTCGAGCGCTTCGAGCAGCACGGGCGTGCGCTCCTCCACGAGGCTCACGAGCACGTCGGGCATTTCGGCGCGCGCGCGCTTGAGGAGTTCGGCGCCGAGCGTCAGCACGATGCTCGGATTGACGCCCAGCACGAGGTGGTCCTGCTCCCTGTCGCCCATGGCGCGCAGGTCGATGCGCGTGCGATCCACTTCCGCGAGGATGGAGCGGGCGCGTTCATGCAGCAGGCGCCCGGCCGACGTCGGCTCGACGCCGCGCGAATGCCGCAGCAGCAGCTTCACGCCGAGTTCGTCCTCGAGCTGTTTGATCTGCGCGCCGAGCGCGGGTTGCGCGAGGCCGAGCCGCTGCGCCGCCGCCGTCATGTTGCCGGCTTCGACGACTTTCACGAAGTAGGACAGCTGGCGGAAATTGATGGCGGCCCCTCCCGCCCGCTCTTCTCAGAGAACGGGCGTGCTGTGCGTGTGCGTGTGCCCGTGCTCGCCGTGACTGTGATGGTCTGAATCGCTGCGGATCGGCACGAGGTTGATCTGGCCAAAGCGCACGCCGCGCTCGGCGACGATCGCCTCGGCGAGCTTGCGCACGGCTTCCGTGTGGCCCTTGAGCATCGTCACTTCCATGCAATGGCGATGATCGAGCCGCGTGCGCATGGTGGCGATGGTGAGATCGTGATGTTCGTGCTGCGCGCGGTCGAGGCGCAGCGCGAGGTCGCGACCGTCGTAATCATACACGTAGGAAACGGCGGCGACGCAATCGTGGGTCAGCGGCTGCTCGCGCTTGGCGCGCAGCAGCGAGTCGCGCACGAGATCGCGGATGGCCTCGGAGCGGTTGTTGTAACCCTTCTCCTCCATGAAGCGATCGATCGCGTCCGCGATGCTGTCGTCGAGGCTGATGGTCAGTCTCTGCACGCAATCCTCCTGCGGCAAGCCGTGCGTGAATCCTTAGCAGGCTGGCGCGGCGCCTGAAAGCCTTGCCGCGGGACGCAAAAGGGGCCGCGCATGGCGCGGCCCCTCGTTCGTGCGCTGAGGCGATGCTCAGGTGTTGCGCAGGCCTGTCGAACCGTGGCCGCGCTCGGCGCCCGGCGGAACGTGGACGTCGATGAGGCAGACGCCGCCCGAAGCCAGCACTTCCGCGCCCTTCTTCATCGCAGCGTCCAGTTCGGCGAGCGTCTTGACGGGGCCGATGCCGACCGCGCCCTGGGACTCGACGAACTTTGCGATGTCGAGGGCGGGCCCCGTCATCGACTGCCCGATCCAGCGGTTGCCGACGGCGCGATTGCGCCGGCGGGCGATATTTTCCTGATGCAACTCGTCGTTGAAGTACGACTGGTTGTTGTTGATCACGACGAGCAGCGGGATCTTGTGCTTGACGGCGGTCCAGATCGCATGGCCGCCCATCATGAAGTCGCCGTCGCCAAGGATCGTGACCGCCGGACGGTTGAGGTCCGCGCACGCCAGCGCCACGCCGATGGAGATCGACGGGCCCGAGCCGATGCCGCCGCCGCCGTCCTTGCCCATGTAGGCGAGCGGCGTGCGCCACGGCCACAGGTCGGTCGGCCACTGGCGGGCGACGCTGGCGAGCGTCACCTTGTCCGGATCGGGGAATTGCGCGCGCAGCGTCTTGGCCACGTCCTGCATGCGGATGCGCGCGCCGTCGCCGGCCGCGAACTCCTTGCGCACAGCCTTGCGCCAGGGCTCCTTCTTGCCGCTGAAGTGCGGCACGAGGTCGGCGACGAAGGCTTCCGCCGAGGCGGAGACCAGCAGGTCCGCCGGCGACATGGACTGGTAGACCATGTGCGCGCCGTTGTGCAGGTGATGATCCATCGTGACGTTGATGATCTTCGCCTTCACGTCGACGCCGCCCTTGGGCGGGCACACGCAGCCGCCCAGATCCACCCATTCGAGCGCGAGAATGAGATCGGCCTCGCCCAGGATCTCGCGATGGCTCTCGGAGGGCTGGTTGAACGGCTCGATCGCGTGCGCGGGATGGTCGGTGGGGAACGCCGCGCCGTTCTTGAGGTCGCTCATCACGATGGCGCCGAGCGCCTCGGCGAGCTTGACGCGGTTGTCCCAGGATTCCTGCGAGCGCGAGCTGCGGCCGCACAGAAGCACCGGCCGCTTGGCGGCCTTCAGCATCTCCACGGCCTTCTTCATGTCCGCTTCCTGCGCGCGCGGCGGGGCCGGCGGCTGGTGGCGGGCCATGTCGGGGAAGGCGGGAACCCGTTCGAGCGAGGCTTCGCCGAGGCCTGCGTCGAGCACCACGTACACGGGGGCGCAGGGCTGCGTGCGGGTCGAGATGTTGGCGCGCGCCATGCCGTCGACGATGGCTTCCGGCGAGGTCGGCTGCACGTCGAACTTGATGATGTCGCGAACGATGCCGGCCTGGTCGGACGACGTGTGAATCCAGTCGATCCACGGACGGCGCTGGTGCGAATCCATCGGCCCCGTCGCGCCCATCAGGAACAGCGGCTTGCGGTCGCAGAAGGCGTTGAAGATCGCCATGTGGCCGTGCATGAGGCCGACGTTCGAGTGCACGATGGCGGCCATCGGCTCGTCGGTCACCTTCGCATAACCGTGCGCGACGCCGACTGCGTGGTCCTCGTGCAGGCACAGCAGCATGCCCGGATCGCGGTTGCCCAGGTGGTTGACGATGGAATCATGCAGGCCGCGATAGCTGGCGCCCGGGTTCAGGCTCACGTACTTGAAGCCGAACCGGCGCAGCATCTGCGCGACGACGTCGGAGCCCCATGCGACCTTGTCGTCGGGCTCGCCTTCGGGAGTGTCGAGATACATTTCCTCTCCTAGCCTTGTTCGCCCGGGCGGGCGGATGAAACCGCACGCGCGCTTTTCCCCGTCGCCTGATTTTGGCGTCTGGCGGGCGGCTCGTGAGGGCACGCCGCGCCGGCCTCTGGCTGGCGGTTTCGTCGCGTTTTTTCGGTCGCCGGACTATGGAGGCGGGATGGCTTCAAGGCAAGCGCGGGAGGCGTGGCGAGGCTGACGTGGTCCGCGGCGATGGCGGCTGCGGGGCGCCCTCAGAACGGCAGGTTGAACACCCGGCTGGGCACGAGTTCGCCGCCTTCGACGGCGCCGAACGCCACCGGCACGCCGGCGCATGCGGCGTAGGCGAACCCGCCGGCGGGCGCATCGCGGCCGCGCAGGATCAGCGATTGCCCGCGCCGCAGCCTCGCCGCGCCGTCGCGGTCGACGACCACGCAGGCAAGCTCAGTCAGCCCCGCCTCGACCGAGAGCAGGTCCTCGAACGGCTGCGCGCCCTCCGCTTCGAGCTCGGCGAGCGGCACGGAATCCTCTTCCGTGAAGGGCCCCACGCGCGTGCGGCGCAGGGCGGTCACGTGGCCGTAGCAGCCAAGCAACCGTCCAAGGTCGCGGGCGATGGCGCGCACATAGGTGCCCTTGCCGCAGGCCGCCTCGAAGACGGCGTCCTCGTCGGTGGCGCTCACGAGATCGAGCGAATGGATGGTGACGGGGCGCGGCTGGAGGATGACCTCCTCGCCCTCGCGCGCGATGTCGTAGGCGCGCTCGCCCGCGATCTTGATGGCCGAGAAGGCGGGCGGCGTCTGCATGATCGTGCCGGTGAACTCGGGCAGCAGCGCCGCGATCTGGTCGGGCGCAGGCCGCGCCTCGGACGTGCGCACCGGCTTTCCGTCGGAATCGTCGCTGTCGGTCTCCACGCCCCATTTCACGGTGAAGCGATAGGCCTTCTCGCCATCCTGCACGAAGGGCACGGTCTTCGTCGCCTCGCCGAACGCCACGGGCAGGATGCCGGAGGCGAGCGGATCGAGCGTGCCCGCGTGGCCCGCTTTCTTCGCGTTGAAGATGCGCTTCAGCCGCGAGACCGCGTGCGTCGACGTCATTCCCACAGGCTTGTCGAGAATGAGCCAGCCGTTGATTTCAGTCCGTTTCGAACGGGGCGCGCTCATTTGCTGTCGGTGTCCGTTTCGCTGTCATCGTCCGATGGCGCCGGCAGATCGCGGCGCACCTGCGGCGAGTTCAGGAGCCTGTCGATCTTCGAGGCGTTCTCGAAATGCTCGTCGATGCGGAAGCGGACGTCGGGCGCAAACTTCAGGTTGATCTTGCGCGCGACCTCGCCGCGCAGGAACTTGCGATGGCGATCGAGCGCCTCCAGCACCTTGTCGGAATCGCCGCCGCCGAGCGGCATCACGTACACCGTCGCGAGCTTGAGGTCAGGGCTCATCTTCACGCGCGGCACGGTGACGACATGGGTGTCGAGCACGGGATCGTTGAGCGCCCCGCGCGTCAGCAGTTCCGACATGGCGTGCCGCACGAGTTCGCCCACGCGCAGCATGCGTTGGGAGGGCTCGCCGCCCTTCTGATGCGATCTGGACATCGTTTGCCTTTCAGGAAGCCGTCTTGGCGTGCGCGGACTTGGCGTGCGCTGAGTTGCGAGATGCTGACTTGAAGGCGCGCGCCTTGCTCACGAAGGCGTGGCCAGCGTCAGCGTCGATGAAACAACGCTTCGGCACGGCGTAGATTTCTTTCCAGCGTGTGATGAAGAGGACGTTCTGTTCTGTCTCCCGGATCGAGTCCACGCCCGCCCACGCGATGCGCGTTTCGAAATCCGCTCCGTGCGATACGAACCCGGCCTCGTCGATCTCGATCCGTCGCGTCATGCGCCTGGGATCGTCGGCCGGCCATTCGTCCGCGCGGGCGCCTTCAATGCGCCGCGCGCCCAGAAAGGTCAACCCAATTGCGCCAAGGCAGGCCGCGAGCGCCCCCGCAAAAAGTCGCGTGTCCGGCGAACCGGTCGCCACCAGCCATACCGGCGCGCCGAAGATGACCGCTCCGGCCAGCCCCATGGTCAGGGCGGCCGTGGACAGCCTGACGGGCGCGCTCGCCCCCGCGGGACGCAAGGCGGCGTCCACATCGCGCGCGTCCTCGTGCGTAAGCGTGACGTCGACGCCCTCGCGAACGCCCGGTTGCATGATGGGAAGCGCTCCGTCCCGAGCGGTGAGTGCGGGACTGCCTGCGGCCGAACCCGAGGGCGTCTCGATCTCGTCGGGGTCCGCCATGCGTTCTTCGCAGAAGAGCACGAAGTCGCACATCGCCTTGCGGCCCTCGAACGCCTGCAGCGGCAGGACCACGACGTCGTCGCGCGTCTTGACGAGATAGACGCGTTCATCGTCGAGCGCGGCGGACGCGATCTCGTCCCAGGCGTAGATCCGCGTTCGTCCGTCTTCGCGGACGGCGATGTGATCGGGATAAACGGAGACTTCGATGGGCTCGGCCGGCGCCGTCCAGCGAGCGATGCGCCGGTTGCGCCTCACGCGCCGCCACAGGGAGGCCGCGCCATACAGGAGGGCCGCGGCGATCGCGATGATCGGCAGGAGCGCGAGTTCGCCGAACCAGCCGGGGTCCATGGCGCCCCAGCCGAGGCCCGCGAGGACGGCGGCTGCGGTGATGAGCGAAAGAGGGACAGGACGTTCGTCGAAGCGCTTAAGCAGCGCCTCGTAGTCGGCCTTCGTGATCTTGCAGACATAGCGCCGCATCGGCGCGAGGACCGGTTCCGGCATGGTGCGCCCCGATGCGTCCGCTGAAGGAGGCGCCCGCTTACAGCGAGCGCTTCACTTCCTCGACACGATAGCACTCGATCACGTCGCCGGCGCGCATGTCCTGGTAGTTCTCGAAGGCCATGCCGCACTCCTGGCCGACGACGACTTCCTTGACCTCGTCCTTGAAGCGCTTGAGCGTCGAGAGCTTGCCTTCGTGCACGACGACGTTGTCGCGGATGAGGCGCACGTTCGCGCCGCGCTCCACGCGCCCGTCGGTGACGCGGCAGCCGGCGACCTTGCCGACCTTCGTGATGTTGAACACCTCGAGGATCTGCGCGTTGCCGAGCATGTCTTCGCGATAGGCCGGCGCGAGAAGGCCGGACATCGCGCCCTTCACGTCATCCACGAGGTTGTAGATGATGTTGTAGTAGCGGATCTCGATGCCGGTCCGCTCCGACAGCTTCGCGCGCTTCCTTGTGGGCGCGCACGTTGAAGCCGATGACGGCGGCGTTCGAGGCTTCCGCCAGCGTGATGTCGGACTCGGTGATGCCGCCGACGCCCGCATGGATGACGCGCGCGCCGACTTCGTCGGTGCCGAGCTTTTCCAGCGCCGCGATGATGGCTTCCACGGAACCCTGCACGTCGCCCTTGATGACGAGCGGGAATTCCTTGCGGCCAGCGGTCTTCAGCTGGCTCATCATGTCGGCGAGCGAACGGCCGGCGCCCGCGCCGCGCGCGGCGGCCTGGTCGCGCTTCTGGCGATCGCGGTACTCGGTGATCTCGCGGGCGCGCGCTTCGGACTCGACGACCGCCACGCGATCGCCCGCCTCGGGCGCGCCGGAGAAGCCCAGCACCTCGACGGGGAAGGACGGGCCCGCCTTGACGACGTTCTTGCCCTGGTCGTCGAGCAGTGCGCGGACGCGGCCCCATTGCGAGCCGCCGACGACGATGTCGCCGATCTTCAGCGTGCCGCGCTGCACGAGCACCGTGGCCACGGGGCCGCGGCCGCGATCGAGCTTGCGCCTCGATGACGGTGCCTTCGGCCGGGCGGTCCGGATCGGCCTTCAGGTCGAGCACTTCGGCCTGCAGGCTGATGGCTTCGAGCAGCTTGTCGAGGTTGGTGCTGCTTGAGTGGCCGACACCTCGACTTCGAGCGTGTCGCCGCCCATGCGTCTCGACCTGCACCTCGTACTGCAGCAGTTCCGTGCGCACGCGCTCGGGCTTGGCGTCGGGCTTGTCGATCTTGTTGATCGCCACGATGATCGGCACCTTGGCGGCGCTTGCGCGTGGTTGATCGCCTCGATCGTCTGCGGCATGACGCCGTCGTCGGCGGCCACGACCAGCACGACGATGTCCGTCACCTTGGCGCCGCGGGCGCGCATGGCGGTGAAGGCCGCGTGGCCGGGCGTGTCGATGAAGGTGATCTTGCTGCCGCCGGGCGCGGTCGACCTGATAGGCGCCGATGTGCTGGGTGATGCCGCCGGCCTCGCCGCGCGACCACGTTGGCCTGGCGGATGGCGTCGAGCAGCGAGGTCTTGCCGTGGTCGACGTGGCCCATGATCGTGACGACGGGCGGACGCGACTCGAGCGTGCTCGTCCATGTCGGGCGTGTCGAACAGGCCTTCCTCGACGTCGGATTCGGCGACGCGCTTCACCGTGTGGCCGAGTTCCTCGGCGATGAGCTGCGGCGGTGTCGGCGTCGATCACGTCGGTGATCTTGTGCATCTGCGCCCTGCTTCATCAGCATCTTGATCACGTCCACCGCGCGCTCGGACATGCGGTTGGCGAGCTCCTGGATGGTGATCGTCTCGGGCAGGACGACCTCGCGGGAGATCTTTTCCTTCGGCTCCGGGCCGGCGAAGCCCTTCAGGCGCTGGACGCGGCGGCGGAAGGCGGCGACCGAGCGCGTGCGCTCTTCCTCGCCGCCCGTGGCGGTGGTGACGGTCAGGCGGCCGCGGCTCTTCTCCTGGCCGGGCGCGGTGCGGTCGGGCTTGCGGCGGCATGATGACCTTGGTCGGCATGCCGGGACGGCGGATGATGCGCTTGGCCTCTTCCTCCTCCGGCGTGCCGGCGGGACGGGCGACCGGCGTCACGGTGACCGGGCGCGGGGCGCGCCCGGCGTGCCGATCGGCGCGCGGGTTCGCCGGAGCCGCGGGCGCCGTCGGGCGCGCCGCCTTCGCCCAGGCGGCGCTTGGCCTCTTCCTCGGCGCTGCGCTTGGACTTCTGTCGTCGGCTGGCGGCGGGTCTCTTCCTCGCGCTTGCGCGCTTCGGCGGCCTCGCGCTCGGCGCGCTCCTCCGCCTCGCGCTCGGCGCGGGCGCGCGCCTCGATCTCGGCGATGCGGCGTTCTTCCTCCTCGCGGCCCTTGGCGTCGACCAGGGCGCGGGCGCGGGCGTCGCGCTCCTCTTCCGTCAGGGTGCGCAGGACGACGCCGGGCGCGCCCGAGCGGGACGGCTGGGCGGCTCGGCGCGGCGCCGGGACGGGCGCGGCCGGAAGGGGTCTGCGGTCGGGAGCGGGAGCAGCCTGGACAGGGGCGGGCGCAGGAGCGGGCGCAGGCGCCTCCGCCTTGGCCGCGGGGGCCTCGGCGAGCGCCGAGGACGCGCCGCTTCACCTTCTCGACCACGACCGGCTTCGTGCGGCCGTGGGAGAAGCTCTGCCGCACGACGCCCTGACTCCACCGGACGCTTCAGCGAAAGCGTCTTGGGCGCGGTCAGGGTCTTGTCGCCGGAATTCTTCGTATCACTCATACGCTCAGCTTCCCGGGGCATCGCCCCCGTTCATCGTTTCGGAGGTTCCGGCGGCGGCCGCCGTCACCTTTGCGTCATTCGTCCTGCGTTTCGTCCGGCGGACGCTCGGGAGCCGCCGCGGGAAGTCGTCAAGTGCGTCCTCGGGCGCTCCGTCGGGAGCGTCGTCGGGGTCGCCTTCGGCCATGCCGCCCGCCCGGTAATGGGCCAGCCGGCGGCATTTGGCGAGAAAGGCGTCGCTCGCGGCCCCTTTTCGAAGGGCAGCATGTATCACATTTGCCCGGCCCAATGCCAAATCCAATTGGCTGGAGGCGAACAATTCCGACCCGCGGCGTTTCCGACGCCACATCGCCCCGGCGCGTCAGCGCCGCGGCGATCTTCCGCACGCCGTCCCGGCTGCCGTCCCGCGCATGGATAAGCGCGGCCGCGAGCCTTGCTGGCGATCTCGGTCTCCACCTTGAAGACGCCCGCCAGAACCAGCCCGGCCTTGTTGGCCATGGACAAGCTCTGCAGCGCGTCCTTCTCGAGGAGCGCGTCGACCATGCCGGGCAGGTCATCAGGCGCCTGCGCGGGCTCCTTGAAGCCGCGCGTGAACGCCTTGCGTCCGCACCGCCTCGGCGACAGCCTTCGCCGTCGCCTGAACCCATACGCCCCGGCCGGGAAGCTTGCGCTTCAGGTCGGGGACAACCTGCCCGTCCGGCGCCAGTACGAAGCGGCTCAGGAGTTCGTCCGGCGGCAGCTTGGCGCGCGTGACGATGCAGGTCCGTTGCGAACCGTCCTCGTCCTGTGCGCGTCCGCCCCGGGTCATGGCGACCTCGTCCTCAGGCGCCCTCGGCCTGCGGTTCGGCCTCGCCCTCGACGGGCGCGGGAGCCTCGATCCAGCCGGCCTTGACGCGCGCCGCCATGATCATCGCCTCCGCCTCGTCGCGGCTGATCTCGATCCCGTCGAGGTAGCCGGCGTGGCTTGATCGTCTCGCCGTCCTTGCGCTCGCTCCAGCCGACGAGATCGTCGGTGGCGCAGCCCGCCAGATCCTCGACGCGTCTTGACGTCGTTCTCGCCGAGCTTCACGAGCATCGGCGCTCGTGACGCCCTCGATCTCCTTGAGGTCGTCGGCGACGCCCAGTTCCTCGCGGCGGGTGTCGAACTCTGCCTCGATCGTGCGCAGGTAGCTCGCGGGCGCGGTTCTGGATCTCTTCAGCCGTCTCCTCGTCGAAGCCCTCGATGGAGGCGAGTTCCGCCACCTCGACATAGGCGAGCTCCTCGACGGAGCGGAAGCCTTCGGACGGCGAGCAGCTGGCCGACGACCTCGTCGACGTCCAGCGCCTCCATGAAGATCTTCGTGCGCTCGGCGAATTCCTTCTGGCGGCGCTCCGATTCCTCGGCCTCCGTCAGGATGTCGATGTCCCAGCCGGTGAGCTGGGAGGCGAGACGCACGTTCTGGCCGCGACGTCCGATCGCAAGAGACAACTGGTCATCGGGGACGACGACTTCGATACGCTCGGCATCTTCGTCGAGCACGACCTTGGCGACTTCGGCCGGCTGCAGCGCGTTGACGATGAACGTCGCCGACGTCGACGGACCACGGAATGATGTCGATCTTCTCGCCCTGCAGTTCGCCGACCACGGCCTGCACGCGCGAGCCGCGCATGCCGACGCAGGCGCCGACCGGATCGATCGAGCTGTCGCGCGAGATCACGGCGATCTTGGCGCGCGAGCCCGGATCGCGGGCCACGGCCTTCACCTCGATGATGCCGTCGTAGATCTCCGGCACTTCCTGCGCGAAGAGCTTGGCCATGAACTGCGGATGCGTGCGCGACAGGAAGATCTGCGGGCCGCGCTGTTCGCGGCGCACGTCGTAGACATAGGCGCGGATGCGGTCGCCGGGGCGGAAGGTCTCGCGCGGGATCAGCTCGTCGCGGCGGATGATGCCTTCGCCGCGGCCGAGGTCGACGATGACGTTGCCGTATTCGGCGCGCTTCACGACGCCGTTGACGATCTCGCCGATGCGGTCCTTGTACTCGTCGTACTGGCGGTCGCGCTCGGCCTCGCGCACCTTCTGCACGATGACCTGCTTGGCCGACTGCGCGGCGATGCGGCCGAAGTCGAAGGGCGGCAGCGTCTCGGCGATCGCAGTCGCCGACCTGCGCGGCCGGGTTGCTGCGCTGGGCGTCGGCCAGCGTGATCTGCGATCGCGTCGTTCTCGACCTCGTCGACGACCTGGAGATAGGCGCGAGAGGCGGAGCTCGCCCGTCTTCGGGTTGATCTCGGCGTGGACTTCGGTCTCCGTGCCGTAGCGCGAGCGGGCCGCCTTTGCGATGCGCGTCCTCCATCGCGGCGAGGACGATCTGCCGGTCGATGACCTTCTCGCGCGCGACCGCGTCGGCGATCTGCAAGAGTTCGAGCCTGTTGGCGCTGACGGCCATGGCCGTGTCCTCCTTCGGACCTGTTGCCTGCTAGACGATCAACGGGACTGGCGCGGCGCGGGAGCCGCCGGGCCGGGTTTTGCTTGTCTCTCGGCGTTCTTGCGGGCGAAGCGGCCGGGGCCCCGGCGCGGCGCGTCCGAGGCCGGCCTCGGCTCGGGGCCTCTTCTTCCGTGTCTCCTGCGGCTCTTCGAGCGTCGCCTTGCCGGCGCGCAGGGATTCGCGGATCAGCGTCGTCGGTGAGCACCAGCCGCGCCTCGTCGAGATCGGCCAGCGGCAGGCGCACGTCGGATTCCTCGTCGGCCTTGGCGTCGGTGCGGTCGAGCTTCGCACGCGCGCTCGCCGTCCGTCGACGCCCTCGATCACAGCCGCGGAAGCGCTTGCGGCCGTAGTGCCGGGACGGCCATCTCGATCTTCGCCTCGTGGCCGACCCAGCGCGCAGGAAGTCGGACGCCCGCACCAGCGGCCGGTCGATGCCGGGCGAGGACATTTCCAGGTGGTAGGCGCGCTCGATGGGATCGTCGACGTCGAGCGCGGGCGAGATGGCGCCGCTGGCCTTCTCGCAATCGTCGACGGTCATGGTGCCGTCCGGCCGCTCGGCCATGATCTGCACGACCGGGCCCTGGTTGGTCGAAATCTTCACGCGCACGAGCCGGTAGCCGAGGTCGTTCAGGATCGGCGCGGCCACGCGGGCGACGCGCGCCGCAGGCCCCGTCTCGGAGACGAGACGCGGCTCCCCAAGGTCAGCGGCGATTTCCGCCCCCGAACCCGTGGTGTTCGCTGTCTGCTCGGCTTCGTTCAATCTTCGCTCCGGACCCTTGCGGGTAATAAAAAAGAGCGGGTCCCGGCCGGGCCCCACTCTCCATGATGACCACCCGAAGATGATCCATATGAGAACTGTTGACGCGGCTTATAGCCGAAAACGCCGGCTCCCCGCAAGGGGCGCGAGATGTTTCGGCCTCTAAGTTTTGCGCCAGATCAAGGAGCCGGCGCAGCCTGCGCCGCACTCTGCGCTTCAAGGCCGGAAGCCAGCGCGTCAACGCGCGAGGCCGGCGGAGGAGACGCCGCAGATGCTCAAGCCGCACGATAACGAACGGGTCACGCGCGTGGGACGCGGAACGCCCATGGGCGAATTGTTCCGCCGCTACTGGATTCCCGCCGCCCTGTCGCAGGAATTGCCCGAGAAGGATGGAGCGCCGGTGCGCGTGCGGCTTCTGGGCGAAGACCTCATCGCCTTCCGCGACACCGATGGGATCGTCGGCCTCGTCGACGCGTACTGCCCGCACCGGGGCGCGCCGATGTTCTTCGGCCGCAACGAGGAGTACGGCCTGCGCTGCGTCTACCACGGCTGGAAGTTCGACGCCACGGCGACTGCACCGACATGCCCTCCGAGCCGAAAGGCACGCCGCTTCAAGCGAAAGTGAAGATGCTCGCCTACCCGACGCACGAGGCGGGCGGCATCGTCTGGACCTACATGGGCCCGAAGGACAGCATGCCCGCGCCGCCCGATTTCGAATGGATGCGCGCGCCCACGGCCAACCGCTTCGTGTCGAAGACATGGGAGGATTGCAACTGGCTGCAGGCGATGGAAGGCGGCCTCGACACCGCGCATTCGTCTTTCGTGCACAACGAATTCATCGGCAACAACGATTCGCTGCGCAACCAGGATCGCGCGCCGCAGATCGAAGTGGAGCGCACCGGGTACGGATATTATTATGTCTCGACGCGCCGCCTCACCGAAGGCCGCAATTACGTGCGGCTGTATCACTACGTGATGCCGAACCAGCAGATGCGCTCGGGCACGGTGAAATTCCTCGATCACGGCGGCGACGACGATCCGCACGCGGTTCCCAAGCTCGACGGCCATGTGTGGGTTCCCGTCGACGACGAGCACACCTACGTCTACAACTGGTCGTGCGCGGTGGGAGAAGAGGGCTTTCCGCCCGGCTATGTGGAGCGCTGGGAAAGCTTCATGGGCCGCGGCCCGGACGACCTCATCCCCGGCACGTTCCGCCTGAAGCGCAATCTCTCCAACGATTACCTCATCGACCGGCAGATGCAGCGCACGCAGACGTTCTCCGGCATCAAGGGCCTCAACACGCAGGACTACGCCCTGCAGGAAGGCATGGGCCCCATCGTCGATCGCTCGCAGGAATTTCTCGGCACGTCCGACCGCGCCATCGTCACCATGCGCCGGATGCTGCTGGAGGCGACCCACGCGGTGGAAAGCGGCCAGAAGGCGCCCGGCAACGATCCCGCCGTGCAGCGCGGCATTCGCCCCGTGGACCGCGTGCTCGACGCTGGCCAGGCGTGGAAGGAGGTCTTCGCCAAGGCGATGGAGCCTAAATGGTGAGGGCGTCATAAGCGGCCGCCGCCGCCCTTCTGCGAACCGATTTCATCTGCGGATTTGACCTGACCCGGGTTTGCGCCCCCGCGCGCCTCGACTTGCGCGCTCCAGCCCCGTAGGACGAGCGCACGTCGCCGCCCCCGGACAAGCTGATGCTCAAGCCCGATTCACGAGGGATGACGGTCCTCCTCGCGTTCATGACCGCGATGGGGCCGATCTCCACGGACCTGTACGTGCCCGCGCTGCCGCAGCTCGCGACCGAGTTCGGCGTGACGCCCGCGCGCGTGCAATGGACGCTCTCGTCCTACCTGATGGGCTTTGCCGTCGGCCAGCTCGCCTACGGGCCGCTGTCCGACAAGTACGGCCGCAAGCCGCTTCTGATGCTCGGCTTCGCCGCCTATCTCATCGGCACGATCGCCAGCGTCTTCGCGACGTCCATCGAAGCGCTGACGCTGTCGCGCATGCTGCAGGGCATCGGCGGCGCGGGGCCCATCATCATCGCCCGCGCCATCGTGCGCGACATGTACGAGGGCGCGCGGGCGGGGCGGCAATTGTCGCTCATGAGCACGATCATGGGCATCGCGCCCATCGCCTCGCCGGTGCTCGGCGGCTTCCTCGCCGTGTGGTTCGGCTGGCGCGCGAGTTTTGTCGCCATGCTCGCGATGGTTGGGCCGATCGCCGCGCTCGCGTTCGTCTATCTGCCCGAGACGCTGCGCCACAGGCAGAGCGGCCCGGTGAGCGTGCGCGCCATCGGCGCCAGCTTCGCCATCGTCGCGCGCCATCGCGTGTGGCGCGTCTATGCGTCCATCATGGCGATGAGCCACACGGGCCTGTTCACGTTCGTCGCCGCCTCGCCCTTCGTGCTGCAATCCATCTATGGGCTGACGCCCGTCCAGTTCGGCGCGGGCTTTTCCGCATGCTCCATCGCGTTCGTCAGCGGCGCCTATGCGGGCTCGCGCCTCGTCACGCGGCGTGGAATCGAGGGCGTCGTTTCGCTCGGCGTCATCTGCCTGTTCGCCGGCGGCGCCATGCAGCTTGCCGGGCACCTGATGTTTCCAGAGTCCGTTCTGGCGCTGTTCATTCCCGAACTCGTCTATTTCTACGGCATCGGCTACGTGCTGCCCCATTCCATCGCCGGCGCCCTCTCGCCGTTCCCCGAACGCGCGGGCGCCGCGACGTCGCTGCAGGGCTTCATGCAGATGACGTTCTCGGCGGCCATGGGCATTTTCGTCGTGGCGCTGATCGCGCGCTTCGGGCCGCTGCCGCTCGCGCTCACCACGTTTTTCATGGGCGCGGGAACGTTCGCCGTGTTCCGTTTGTCGGAGAAGACGCGCGCCGCCGCGCGAAAGCCGCTGACGCGCCGCTTCTAGATCACGCGATCTGGTCGTAGGCCGCAATCAGCCGCGCGATGTCCTCCGGCGCGCGACAGGCGATGATCGCCATCCTTGATCAGGGTCAGCGACACGGGTCCTCGCGCGAGATGCTCGACGAGCGCCAGCGCGTGCTGGCAGGGCACGTCGGGGTCCTGCATGCCCTGCAGGATGTGCACGGGGCAGCCTGGGCGCGGATCGGCCGCCCATCAGCAGGTGATTGCGGCCGTCCTCGATCAGCCCGCGGGTGATCGGGTAGGGCTCGGGCGAATAGGCGGACGGGCGCATCCACGACGCCCTTCTCCTCGATGTCGCGCCGCGCGGCCTTCGGGAATCGCGGCCCACATCAGCGCCTCGCGTGAAATCGACGGCCGGCGCGATCAGCACCAGGCCCGCGAGCCTGTTCTCTTCGCCCAGCCGCGCGAGTTCGCGCGCCACGAGCAGCGCGATCCAGCCGCCCATCGACGAGCCGACGAGGATCGGCGGCCCGCTCGTCAGCGCGCGGATCACGGCGAGGCTGTCCTGCGCGCCAGCGGCCGATCGTTCCGTCTTCGAACCGCCCGCCCGATTCGCCGTGCCCGGAATAGTCGAAGCGCAGGAAGGCGCGACCCTGCGCCCGCGCGGCAGTCCTCGAGGCGCGCCGCCTTGGTCGACAGCATGTCGGAGCGGAAGCCGCCGAGCCAGACGCCGCCGGGCCGGCCGGGCCTGGCGGCGGCGAGCGCCCGGTAGGCGATCGGCGTGGGCGGCGCGCCCGCCTGTCCGCTTGCCATCTGAAAGAACTGGGGCAATAGCGGGCCGGTCTGCGCCCGTCGGCGTTTCATTCACGCGTTCGTTCCTGTAGTGAGGGACACGGCGTCCCGCCTCCGGGACGGGCCAAGCGGTTTTCAGTGTTTACACGCAGCGGACACAGGATGCGACCGGGCCAGTCATCGTCTCAACCCCCCGGACCGTTTCCCGAGCTCGCCGGGCGCACGATCCTGCAGATCATTCCCGAACTCGACGCCGGCGGCGCCGAGCGCACGACCGTCGACGTCGCCGCCGCGCTGGCGGCCTCGGGCGCCCGCGCGCTGGTGGCGCTGCGAGGGCGGCCGGCTCGTCGGCGAGTTGCAGGCGCAAGGGCGGCCTCTGGATTCCGTTCCCGGCGAAGCACGAAGAACCCGCTGACGATGGCGCTCAACGTCGCGGCGGTTGCAGAAGCTGCTCCGCGACGAGGGCGTGCGATCTCGTCCATGCGCGCTCGCGCGCTCCGGCCTGGGTGGCGCTGGGCGCCGCGCGCGCGCCTGAAGCTTCCGTTCGTGACGACCTATCACGGCGCTATGCCGGAACGAGTTCGCGGTCAAGGTGCTCTACAATTCGGTGATGGCGCGCGGCGACGTCGTGATCGCCAACTCGTATTACACGCGCGACCGCATCGTCGAGCATGCATCCGTTCGCGAGGGATCGCATCGCGTCGTCCATCGCGGCACCGATCTGCGCGCCTTCCGCCCGAGCAGGTCGCAGCCGAGCGCGTGCAGACGCTGCGCCGCGACTGGGGCGTGGAGCCCGCACGAGCGCATCGTCCTGCTCGCCGCGCGCCTCACCGCCTGGAAGGGCCAGCGCGTCCTGGTCGACGCCGCCAGGCTGCTCGCCAAACGCGGCCTCTCCGACGTCGCGCTTCATCCTCGCCGGCGACCAGCAGGGCCGCGACGGCTATGTCGAGGAACTCGACGCGCGGATCGCGGCCGCGGGCCTGACGGGGATCGTGCGCCGCGTCGGCCATTGCGCCGACATGCCCGCCGCGTTCCTGGCCGCGACCGTCGTGTGCCGTGCCCTCCATCGAGCCGGAGGCCTTCGGGCGCTCCGCCGTCGAGGCGCAGGCCATGGGCGTGCCGGTCGTCGTCACCGACATCGGCGCCGTGCCCGAGACGGTGCTGGCGCCGCCGCAGGCCGCGAGGCCGAGCGCACCGGCTGGCGCGTCCCGCCCGACGATGTCGACGCCCTCGCGGACGCCCTCGCGCAGATGCTGGCCCTTGGCGCGAGCCAGCGCGAGGCGCTCGCCTCGCCGCGCCCGCCGCCATGTGGAAAGCCATTTCTCGGTCGAGACCATGTGCGCGCGGACGCTTTCGGTCTATTCCGAGCTGTTTTCCGCGCGCCGCGCCGAGGCGCGGGCGACACAATCGTGATTTTTCGCCCGCTTGGGGGGCTGCGCGCATTGACACGTGAGCGCGCACGCATGAATTGTAATCTGGGTTCGGGTCCTCGCTGCGCATAGCCGCGGGGCTTTTTGGCTTAGGCGCCCGAGTCCGGCTTATTCACTTCAGGAGATCTGACCATTCGCCGTCCCATGAAAGCGCCGCCGGCCCCGCGAAGGACGGGCCGCGCACCAACCAGGAGATCCGCGCGCGCGAAGTGCAGCTGATCGACTCAGGAGGGCAAGAACCAGGGGCGTTATCGCCTTCCCTGACGCGCTCCAGCTGGCCGAAGACGCCGGACTCGATCTCGTCGAGATCGCCCCGAACGCCAATCCGCCGGTCTGCAAGATCCTCGATTACGGCAAGTTCCACTTCCACGAGCAGAAGAAGGCCGCCGAGGCCCGCAAGAAGCAGAAGATCGTCGAGGTCAAGGAGATCAAGCTCCGTCCCGGCATCGACGACCACGACTACGACGTCGAAGATGAAGGCCGTGCGCCGCTTCTTCGAGGAAGGCGACAAGGTCAAGGTGACCCTGCGCTTCCGCGGCCGCGAAATGGCCCACCAGGACATCGGCTTCCGCCTGCTCGAGCGGGTGCGCAAGCGAGACGGCGGCGATCGCCAAGGTCGAGGCCGAGCCCTCGCATGGAAGGCCGCCAGATGATCATGGTCCTGTCGCCCAAGTAACTGGCGGCGACTGATCTACAGAAATCGCCTCCCCGCGGCGCGGGGAGGTCGTGAACCGCCTCTCCGCCCCTGCGCAGAGCCCCTCCGGGCCAGTCAGGCTTCGAGCCGGAAGGGACAGAACCAGCCATGACATCGCCCGCCGGCGCCGCCCCCGAAGGTCAAGGGACGCTGACCCATCGCGAGGCGCTCTGGATCGTGGCCGCGGTCCTGCCGACCGTCTTCATGTCCTCGCTCGACCAGACCATCGTCGCCGGCGCCCTGCCGACGATTGGCCGCGCGTTCGGCTCCACCGAGCACCTGTCATGGGTCGCTTCCATCTACCTGCTGACGATGACGGCCACGACGCCGCTGTTTGGCCGGCTGAGCGACATCCATGGCCGCCGGCTGGTGCTGCGCACGGGGCTTCTCATCTTCATTGCGGGCGGCATCGCCGCCGCTCTGGCGCCGAACATGGGATCGCTGATCCTCGCGCGGGCGGTGCAGGGCGTCGGCGCGGCGGGCCTGACCTCGCAGGCGCTCACGATCCTGGGCGACATCGCGCCGCCCCGCCAGCGCGCCCGCTACTACACCTATTTCGCGCTCGTCTACACGACGGCGGGCGGGCTGGGCCCGGCGCTCGGCGGCTTCCTGGCGCAGCATGTTTACTGGGGGCTCGTCTTCTGCGTGACCGCGCCGCTGGGAATCGTCTCGATCCTCATGGGCGACCGCCTGCTGCGAAAGCTGCCGCGCCATGAAAAGCGCCGCAGGCTCGACCTGCCGGGCGCGGCGCTGATCATTGCCGCGAGCGGCGCCTGCATGTTCGTGATCACGGCGGGCGGCAAGACCTATCCCTGGACCTCGCCCGAAATCCTCGCCATCGCGGGCGCCTCGGCCATCGCGTGGGCCGCGTTCGTCCACCGGCAGGTCACCACGGTCGAGCCGCTCATTCCCCTGCATATCGTCAAGAGCAAGATCGTCATGGCGGCGATCGGCGCCAGCGCGTTCGGCTGGGGCGCCATCATCGGGCTCAACCTCTACCTGCCGCTCTATCTCCAGTACGTGCAGGGCATGACGCCGGCGCAGTCGGGCGTGCAGCTCATCGCGCTGATGATGACGGTGAACCTCGGCGCGCTGATGGGCTCGCTCGCCTCCTCGAAGATGGAGCGCTACAAGCTCTATCCCATCGTCACCAACGTCCTGTGCGTGGCGGCCATGGCCTGGCTCGCATGGCGGACAGACACGGTCACGACGCTGGAATTCCAGATCGCCCTCGTCTTCATCGGCCTGGGCTTCGGGCCCATGGCGCCCATCATCACCGTCGTCGTCCAGAACAGCGTCAAGATGAGCGATCTGGGCGCGGCGACCTCGACGCTGGCCTTCGGGCGCGGCCTGTTCGCCGCCATGCTCATCTCGGTGCTCGGTGCGGTGGTTCTCCCGGTCATCGGCCCGCAGGCCTCGCTCGGCGGCGCGACGGCGGACGCGGGCGCCGTGGTCGCCGCCTTCCGCACCCTGTTCTGGCTCACCACCGCCAGCTTCGCCCTGAGCCTGATCTCCTTCATCCTCATCGAGGAGAAGCCGCTGCAGACCAGCAACGAGGGGCGAACGGGGTGAGCGCTTCCGCCGCCCCTTGATCCTCCTGCGCTTTGCCCTTATAAGCCCGCCTTCGAACCGCCCGGCCGTATAGGGCTGCCGTGGCGGTTCTTTTCGCTCATTCCGATGCGAACGGCGGCGCTCCCTGGGGCGCGGCTGCAAGAACACACCGAAGGCCATGCGGCCGAGGAGAGCAAAATGCCCAAGCTGAAGACGAAGTCGGGCGCTAAAAAGCGCTTCAAGATCACCGGCACCGGCAAGGTGCGTCTACGCCCAGGCCGGCAAGCGCCACGGCATGATCAAGCGGACCAACAAGCAGATCCGCAACCTGCGCGGCACCACCGTCCTGTTCGAGGGCGATGCGCGACAACGTCAAGAAGTACTTCCTGCCCAACGGCTGAATCGCCCTTCCCCGCAATTTCCGGAGTATCTGAAGGAGTTTCGTCATGGCTCGCGTCAAACGGGGCGTAACCGCCCACGCCAAGCACAAGAAGGTCCTCGAAGGCCGCCAAGGGCTTCTATGGCCGCCGCAAGAACACGATCCGCACCGCCAAGGCGGCCGTCGATCAGAGTCGATGCAGTACGCCTATCGCGACCGCAAGAACAAGAAGCGCACCTTCCGCGCTCTCTGGATCCAGCGCCTCAACGCCGCTGTGCGCGAGCACGGCCTGACCTATTGCGCGATTTATCGACGGCCTCGGCAAGGCCGGCATCGAGGTCGACCGCAAGGTCCTGTCCGAGATGGCCATCCACGAGCCGGCGGCCTTCACGGCCATCGTCGAGCAGGCCAAGGCGCGCCCTGCCGCAGCAGGCCGCGTGATCTGATCGCACGCCCGTGAGACCTTTGCAGAAGGCCCGCAGCGATGCGGGCCTTTCGCCGAGACTCGTCCGCGTCGCCGGCCCGCGCCGCGCTTTCCTCGACAAGCCGGCGCGCCTGATGGTCCCAACGCCGCGCTCTCACCAAGCGCGACCCGTGCATGGCGACCGATGTCCGATCTCACCACACTCGAGACCGAGACCTGCTCGCGCGCGATCGCCGCCGCCGCCGACGAGGCGGCGCTCGAGGCCGTGCGCGTCGCCGCGCTCGGCAAGAAGGGCTCGTCTCCGACCTGCTGAAGACGCTCGGCACCATGACGCCCGACGAGCGCAAGAGCGCAGGCCCGCTCATCAACGGCCTGCGCGACAGCGTCGCGAGGCGCTGATCGCGCGCCGCGGCGGCGCTCGAAGGACGCCGCGCTCGACGCGCGGCTCGCCGCCGAGCGCGTCGACGTGACCCTGCCCGTGCCGCGAGGCGCCCGAGCGCGCGCGGCCGCATCCACCCGATCAGCCAGGTGATGGACGAGCTGACCGCCATCTTCGCCGACATGGGCTTCTCCGTCGCCGAAGGGCCGGACATCGAGACCGACTATCTACAATTTCACGGCGCTGAACTTCCCCGCCGGCCATCCGGCGCGCGAGATGCACGACACCTTCTTCTTCAACCCCGACGCGAACGGCGAGCGCAAGGTGCTGCGCACGCACACCTCGCCCGGTGCAGATCCGCACGATGCTGGCGCAGAAGCCGCCGATCCGCGTCATCATGCCCCGGCCGCACCTATCGCTGCGACAGCGACCAGACGCACACGCCGATGTTCCACCAGGTCGAGGGCCTCGTCATCGACAAGAGCGCCATCATCGGCCACCTGAAATGGATTCTGGAGGAGTTCTGCAAGGCGTTCTTCGAGGTGCCGAACGGTGAAGATGCGCTTCCGCCCGTCCTTCTTCCCGTTCACCGAGCCGTCGATGGAGGTCGACATCCAGTGCTCGCGCACGGGCGGCGAGATCCGCTTCGGCGAGGGCGACGACTGGCTGGAGATCCTGGGCTGCGGCATGGTGCATCCCAACGTGCTGCGCAATTGCGGCCTCGATCCCGACGAGTACCAGGGCTTCGCCTGGGGCATGGGCATCGACCGCATCGCCATGCTGAAATACGGCATGCCGGACCTGCGCGCCTTCTTCGAGGCCGACGTCCGCTGGCTCAGCATTACGGCTTCCGCCCGCTCGACCTGCCGACCGCTGGCGTCGGCGGGCTGCTGAGCGTCGTGACGGCTGACGGGATCGAGAACCGATGAAATTCACCCTCTCCTGGCTCAAGGACCACCTCGACACCACGCGCCTCGCTCGACGAGATCGTCGAGACGCTGACGCGCATCGGCCTCGAGGTCGAAGGCGTCGAGGACCAGGCGAAGACGCTCGCGCCCTATCACGGTCGCCTATGTGATCTCGGCCGAGCAGCATCCCAACGCCGACCGCCTGCGCGTCTGCATGGTCGACACCGGCGCGGGCGACGCCCGTGCAGGTCGTCTGCGGCGCGCCCAACGCGCGCACCGGCATGAAGAGCGTGTTCTCGCCGCCCGGCACCTACATTCCCGGCAAGAACATCACGCTCGGCATCGGCACCATCCGCGGCGTCGAGAGCCGCGGGCATGCTGTGCTCGGCCGCCGAGCTCGAGCTCGTCCGACGACCACGACGGCATCATCGACCTGCCGGCCGACGCGCCGGTCGGCGCGCCCTACGCCGACCTATGCCGGGCCTCGACGATCCGGTGATCGACATCACCGTGACGCCGAACCGGCCGGACGCGCTCGGCGTCGCACGGCATCGCGCGCGATCTCGCCGCGGCGGGCCTCGGCAAGCTGAACGAGCAGCCGATCCCGCCGGTGCGCGGGCGCGTTCCCGTGCCCCGTCGAGCGTGACGCTCGATTTCGCGGCCGGACGACGAGCATCTCGCGCCCGCCTTCGCGCTGCGCCTCGTGCGCGGCGTGAAGAACGGCCCGTCGCCCGAGTGGATGCAGCGGCGCCTCAAGGCCATCGGCCTGCGCCCCATCAACGCGCTCGTCGACATCACCAACTACATCACCTTCGACCGCGGCCGTCCGCTGCACGTCTTCGACGCCGCAGAAGGTGAAGGGCGACCTCACCGTGCGCCGCGCGCGCGAGGGCGAGGAGGTCGCTCGCGCTCGACGGCAAGACCTACGCGCTCGACCACGGACATCGTCGTCATCGCCGACGACAACGGCGTCGAATCGATCGCCGGCATCATGGGCGGCGAGCATTCGGGCTGCGACGAGAACACGACCGACGTGCTGATCGAATCGGCGCTGTGGGATCCGCTGCAACATCGCGCAGACCGGGCCGCAAGCTCGGCATCAACACCGATGCGCGCTATCGCTTCGAGCGCGGCGTCGATCCCGCCTTCTGCGTGCCCGGCCTCGATCTCGCGACCCACCTGGTGATCGAGCTGTGCGGCGGCGAAGCCCTCGCAGCATCATCGTCGCCGGCGAGCCGCCCGAGACCCGCCATCATCGATCGATTTCCCGTGGCGCGAGGTGAAGCGCCTCACGGGCCTCGAAGTGTCTCCGCCAGCACGAGATCGAAGGCGATCCTCGAGAAGCTCGGCTTCGCGTGTCGGGCACGCGACGGCCGACCGCGCGCAGGTGATCGCGCCGTCCTGGCGGCCCGACATCGAGGGCAAGGCCGACTCGTCGAGGAGATCGTGCGCATCGCCGGCGTCGACCGCGTCGCCGTCGACGCCGCTCCCGCGCGCGGAATCGACCGTCGCCGAGCCCGTCCTCACGCCTGATGCAGAAGCGCACGCGCATGGCGCAGCCGCGCGCTCGCCGCGCGCGGCCTCGTCGAGGCGGTGACCTGGTCGTTCATCTCGGCAAGACCGAGGCGAAGCTCTTCGGCGGCGGCAAGCCGCGAACTGGCGCTCGCCAATCCCATCGCCGCCGATCTCTCCGACATGCGGCCGAGCCTGCTGCCCGGCCTGCTGACCGCCGCGCAGCGCAATGCCGACCGGGGCTTTGGCGACGTGGCGCTGTTCGAGGTCGGGCCAGGTGTTCACGGGCGACGGGCCGAAGCGACCAGCGCATCGCGGCCGCCGCCGTGCGCCGCGGCACCGCGCAAGCCGACGGCGCCGGCCGTCACTGGTCGGCGCAAGGCCGCGACCGTCGACGTGTTCGACGCCAAGGCCGACGCGATGGCGCTGCTGGCGGCGCTCGGCGTGCCGCTCGGCGGCCTGCAGGTCGTTCCCGGCGGGCCGGACTTGGCTGCATCCCGGCCGCTCCGGCGACGCTGCAGTTCGGGCCCAAGACCGTGATCGGCGCGTTCGGCGAACTGCATCCGCGCGTGCTCGAAGCGCTCGACGTGTACGGGCCCGCTGTGCGCCTTCGAGATCATCTCGACGAGCTTCCCGCCCGAAGGCGAAGGCCACGCGCGCCAAGCCGAAGCTCGATCTCAGCGAGTTCCTGCCGGTGACGCGCGACTTCGCCTTCGTCGTGGATCGCGCCGTGACGGCCGCCGACATCGTGCGCGCCGCGCAGGCCGCCGACAAGCCGCTCATCGCCGGCGTCGACGTGTTCGACGTCTACGAGGGCGCGGGCATGCCCGATGGCCAGAAGTCGGTCGCCATCGCCGTGACGCTGCAGCCGCGCGAGAAGACGCTGACCGACGCCGAGATCGACGAGGTCGCAAGCCGCATCGTCGCGGAGGTCGGCAAGAAGACCGGCGGGACGCTGCGCGGATGATCCGCGCCGCCATCATGGCGTGCGCGCTGCTGGGCGCGCTGGCGGCCTCGCCTGCGCACGCCCAGCGCGGCGCCGCCGCGTGCGAGAAGATTTCCGACGCGCACGCCTACAATCAGTGCCTCGCCGCCGCCGGGCCCGCGAGCCGCGCGGCGGGGGCTTCCGCCACGTCTGGCCAGAGGCCGTCCGCACGGTCCTCGCGCGCGAAGGCAAGCGAAGCGCGAACCTCCTCCCGCCGCTCAACGCGCTCGCGCGCAACCGCCCGCCGCGACGTGAATGTGCGCCGCCTGCCAAGCGGGCGCATGCGCATGGAGATCACGACGCCGAGGCGCTGAGGCCGGATGCGTGCGCCCCCGCACAGGCGCCCGTCCGAGCGCATGCGAGAAGGAGCCCTGCAGGGAGGGGCTTCATGCGCGCGTTCCTTTCACTCGTCACACTTGTCCTCGCCATGTCCGCGGCGTCCGCGGGCTATGTCGACAGCCCGCAATGCCGGCGCGATCTCGGCGCCGTCGACGCGAGCCTGAAGGCGACGCTGCGCGATCTCGATCGCAACAAGCGCGGATCGGCTGCGCAGCGCTGCGCCTCCTATCGCCGCCACGTCGAGGTGATGCGAAAGGCGGGCGGCGTGTTCCGGCAATGCTCCACCGGCCGCGAACGGGAGGAAAACGTCGGCCAGATGGAGGGCTCCATCGCCGACTTCCGCGAGATCATCGCCCGCAATTGCCGGTAGCGACGCGCGCGAGGTGACTTGGCGCGCGCTTTCGCTATCGTGACGGCATGATCGTAAGCCTCGCCGCCATCCTCCTGTGCCAGCTCGCCGGCGAAGCGCTGGCGCGCGGCTTCAACCTGCCCGCGCCCGGCCCCGTCATCGGCATGGCGCTGATGATCGGCGTGCTCGCCCTGCGCGAACGCCTTGCTCCCGTTCTTCCCGCCGAGATCAACGACGGCGGCGTCGAGCGCGTCTCGAAGGGAATCCTCGCGCATCTGTCGCTGCTGTTCGTGCCGGCGGGGGTGGGCGTCGTGCAGAACCTCGATCTGTTCGCGCGTCACGGGCTCGCGCTCGCCCTGGCGCTTGTCGTCTCGACATTCCTCGCGCTGGTCGTGACGGTCGCCGTGTTCCGCATCACCTCGCGCCTGATGGGTGAGGACGCCGGCAAGCCGGCGCCGGGAAGCCCGTCATGAACGCCGCGCCTCTCGCCTCGCCCGACTTCGCGCTGTGGGTGTATCTGTCGCGCACGCCGCTGCTGTGGCTCACCGCCACGCTGCTCGTCTATGCGATCGCCGACCGCGTCTCCGCGGCCACGGGCCGGCATCCGCTCGCCAATCCCGTGCTGCATTCCGTGTGGGCGCTGGGCCTCATCCTCGCGCTGACGGCGACGCCCTACCGCACCTATTTCGAGGGCGCGCAATTCGTCCATTTCATGCTCGGCCCCGCGACGGTGGCGCTGGCGATCCCCCTGTGGGAGACGCGCCGCCAGATCGCCCGCGCGCTCGTTCCCATGCTCGCCGCCCTCGCCGCAGGCGCCGTCACGGCGCTCGTGTCCGCTGTCGCAATCGCCATGGCGCTGGGCGCGCCGCGCGAGGCGCTGATCTCGATCTCGCCCAAGTCGGTGACGGCGGGCGTCGCCATGGGCATTTCGGAAACGCTCGGCGGCGATCCCGCGCTCTCGGCGGCGCTCGTCATCCTCACCGGCATCCTCGGCGCGCTCATGGTCACGCCGCTGATGAACGCGCTGGGCGTGACGGACTGGCGCGCGCGGGGCTTTGCGGTCGGGCTCGCTTCGCACGGCATCGGCGCGGCGCGCGCGTTCCAGGTCAACGAGACGGCGGGCGCCTTCGCCGGCGTCGCCATGGGGCTGAACGCCCTGTTCACGGCGCTGATCGTGCCGCCGATCCTGCGCCTGATGCTGCCCTGATCAGAGCTTGAGGACGATCTTTCCGAGCTGCCTGTTGGCGCGCATGTAGTCCTGTGCGGCAGGCGCCTCGTCGAAGGCGAACACCTTGTCGATGACCGGCCTGATGCGCCCGCTCTCGAAATGCGCCATGAGATCGGCGCACATCGCGCGCGTGATCTCGATCTTCTCGTCGAGGCTGCGGGTGCGGAACGTGACGCCGATCAGCTTCATCCGCTTCAGCGCGATCTTGTCGAGGTCGATGGACTCCATCTTGCCGCCGAGGCGCCCGATGGTGACGTAGCGCGCCTTCACGGCGGCGGCGTCGGTGAGCGCGCCGAACAGCCCCGCGCCGACGTTGTCGGCGATCACGTCGACGCCCTTGTCGCCGGTCGCCGCCATGCAGGCGGCGACGAGATCGTCCTTGCCCTGCTCGATCGGCAGGTCGAGGCCGAGGCCCTTCAGCCGCGCCAGCTTGCCCGCATCGCGCGAGGTTCCCGCGACGAGCCGCGCGCCCATCGCGCGGGCGATCTGGATCATTGCGATGCCGACGCCCGCGGCGGCGCCGGCGATCAGCACGCTTTCGCCGGCCTTCAACTCGCCGTTCGTGACGAGCGCGTCATGCCCGGTCGAGAAGAACACCGGCGTCGCCGCAGCCTCCTCGAAGCTCATGGAGGCGGGGACTTTCATCGCCACGCGCGCGTCGCACAACGCCATTTGCGCGTAGGATTTCGTCGTCATCGACATGACGCGATCGCCCGGCCTCCAGCCCTCGACGGCGGTTCCGACCGCGATCACTTCGCCGGCCATCTCCATGCCGGCGATGTTGGCGGCCTTGTTGTCGGGATTGGCGATGGGGCGCGCGAGTTCTGCGCGGTTGAGGCCGATGGCGCGCACGGCGACGAGAAGGTCGTTGGCGCCGGGCGAGGGTTCGGGCGCATCGCACAGTTCAAGAACAGCGCCGCTGGCGCCCTTGGCGTTGACGAAGGCTTTCATGCGTTTCCCCCTTGCGATGTTGACGCAAGACTAACGGCAGGAAGCCTGCGAGCGCCAGACCTATTCGCCGAACACCACGGTCTTGCGGCCGTTGAGGACCACCCGGTCCTCCACATGCCAGCGCAGGGCGCGCGCGAGAACGCGGCGCTCGATGTCGCGGCCCTTGCGCACGAGGTCCTCGGGCGTGTCGCGATGGGTGATGCGCTCCACGTCCTGCTCGATGATCGGACCTTCGTCGAGGTCGGCGGTGACGTAGTGGGCCGTGGCGCCGATCAGCTTCACGCCGCGCGTGTGCGCCTGCGTGTACGGGTTCGCGCCCTTGAAGCCTGGCAGGAACGAGTGATGGATGTTGATGCAGCGCCCGATCAGCTTGGCGGTCAGCCCGTCCGACAGGATCTGCATGTAGCGCGCCAGCACGACCACATCCGTCTGCGTCGCCTTGATCAGCTCCCAGAGCTGGGCTTCCTGCTCCATCTTGGTCTGCTTCGTGACGGGCAGGTGATGGAACGCGATGCCGTCGAGGTCGATGTGGTCCCACGTCTCGCGCGGGTGGTTCGACACGACGGCCGAAATGTCCATCGGCAGCTCGCCGATGCGCCAGCGGTACAGGAGGTCGACGAGGCAATGGTCGAACTTGGACACGAGGATCATCGCCCGCTTGCGGTCGGCCATGTCGCGCATGATCCACGTCATCGCGAACCGGCCGGCGATGGGCTCGAATCCGGCGCGCAGCCCGCCCGCCTCGGCCTCGGCCTCGAACGTCACGCGCATGAAGAACAGGCCTGTCCCGATGTCGTCGAACTGCTGTGCGTCGAGGATGTTGCAGCCCTTCTCGAACAGATAGGTCGACACGGCCGCCACGATCCCCGGCCTGTCGGCGCAGGAGAGGGTGAGCACGTACGATGCATGCGGCATAGGCGGCCTTTGGATGTCATGCGCGCGGGGCGCGGGAGGGCGCGAAGTCTTAGCGCGGCGAAGGGATTGGCTCAAGCCGCGCCGGAAGCGGGTCTCACGCGCCTGAAGGTGGCGGGAGCGCCGCCGTCGATGGGCGTTTTCCCACGCCGCTCGAACGCGCGCTCTCGTGAATGTGTGGGCGGCGTCCGGCGCAGACCTGTCCGCGCAGGCCCTGCATGACTATTCTTGGCGGCACTTTTTCGCCCGATTTCAGGTAATTGCGGCAGGGTGGAACCCTTACGGGTCGCGCCGCGTCACATTTCGGCCTATATAGGCAATGAGTTTGCGCATCCCGCGCGCAACAACCCCCGGATTCGTAATGCCGACAATCGCCCTGGTCGACGACGACCGCAACATCCTCACCTCCGTGTCCATCGCTCTGGAGGGGGAGGGCTATCGCGTACAGACCTACAACGACGGCGCCAGCGCCCTCGACGGGCTCAAGACCAATCCGCCCGACCTCGCCATCTTCGACATCAAGATGCCGCGCATGGACGGGATGGAGCTTCTGCGCCGCCTGCGGCAGAAGTCGGACCTGCCGGTGATCTTCCTCACCTCCAAGGACGAGGAGATCGACGAGCTCTTCGGCCTCAAGATGGGCGCGGACGATTTCATCCGCAAACCGTTCTCGCAGCGCCTTCTGGTGGAGCGCGTCAAGGCCATCCTGCGCCGCGCCAACCCCAAGGAAGCCGCCGCGCAGAAGGAATCGGAAGCGCGCATCCTCGAGCGCGGCCTGCTGCGCATGGATCCCGAGCGCCACACCTGCACGTGGAAGGGCGAGCCCGTCACGCTGACAGTGACGGAATTCCTCATCCTCCAGGCGCTCGCGCATCGTCCCGGCGTCGTGAAGAGCCGCAACGCCCTGATGGACGCCGCCTACGACGACCAGGTGTACGTGGACGACCGCACCATCGACAGCCACATCAAGCGGCTTCGCAAGAAGTTCAAGCTCGTCGATCAGGACTTCGAAATGATCGAGACGCTCTACGGCGTCGGCTATCGTTTCCGCGAGGCCTGAGCCGCAGGTTGCGAGGGCTCTTCGCGAGGCCCGGCCTTGGACACAACATGACGCCGCGGGCGGTTTTCGCTCACCGCCGCGGCCAATCGGGGATATACCCGGCGCATGAGCGTTGAGGCGCACGAGAACGGCCCGATCGCAAAGCCAGCGCCTTCAGGCGCGGCGCGCAGGAGCCTGCGCGTGCGCACGCGCCCCTTCCGCCGCGCGCTGGTTGCGCCGTTCTCGTCCTCGCTCACACGCCGCATCGTCTTTTTGAATCTCGGCGGCCTCGCGCTGATGCTGATCGGGTTCATGTACCTCAACCAGTTCCGCGAGGGGCTGATCGAGGCGCGCATCCAGAGCCTGAAGACGCAGGGCGAGATCATCGCCGCGGCCGTCGCCGCATCCGCCACGGTCGAGACCGACGCCATCCGCATCGATCCCGAGAAGCTGCTGCAGCTCGCGCCCGGCGAGAGCTACGGCCCCGGCGAGGATGACGATCCCGCGCTCGAGTTCTCGATCAATCCCGACCAGATCGGCCCCGTCCTGCGCCGTCTCGTCGGCCCCACGCGCACGGTGGCGCGCATCTACGATCGCGAGGGCTACCTGCTCATCGATTCCCGTTCGATGACCGAGCGCTCCACGATCCTGCGCTTCGATCTCAGCGCGCCCGACCAACGCCCCGCCTCGTGGACGCGGCGCATGATCACGCAGTTCAAGAACATTTTCGGCGGCGCCAATCTGCCGCTCTATGAAGACATCGGGCTCGCGAACGGTCGCGCCTATCCCGAAGTGCAGCGCGCGCTGACGGGGGAGGCGCAATCCATCGTGCGGGTGAATGCGCGCGGCGAGACGATCGTCTCCGTCGCCGTTCCGGTGCAGCGGTTCCGCGTCGTGCGCGGCGCGCTGCTTCTGTCGACGCAGGGCGGCGACATCGACAAGATCATCGCCTCGGAACGCTGGGCGATGATCCGCGTGTTTCTCGTCTTCGCCGGCGTGATGCTGATCGTGTCGCTGTTCCTCGCCGGCACCATCGCCGAACCGATGCGCCGTCTCGCGGACGCCGCCGAGCGCGTGCGCCGGGGCATCAAGTCGCGTCAGGAAATTCCCGACTTCACGTGGCGTCCCGACGAGATCGGCCATCTCTCGGGCTCGCTGCGCGACATGACCAAGGCGCTCTACAACCGCATCGAGGCGATCGAGAGTTTCGCCGCCGACGTCGCCCACGAACTCAAGAACCCGCTGACCTCGCTGCGCAGCGCGGTGGAGACGCTGCCCATCGCCCGCACCGAGGAATCGCGCGCGCGCCTGCTGGAGGTGATCAAGCACGACGTGAAGCGCCTCGACCGCCTCATCAGCGACATTTCCGACGCCTCGCGCCTCGACGCCGAAATGGCGCGCCTCGACGCCGCGCCCGTCGATCTCGTCAAGCTGGTGCGGGCCGTCATTGACCTCGCCAATGAGTTGAAGCGCGACGACGGCGTGAGGTTCACGCTGGATATCGCTCAGGGCGGAGATCTGGGCGCGTCCGCCTACATGGTCATGGGCCACGATTCCCGCCTCGGCCAGGTGGTCAACAATCTCGTCGACAACGCGCGCTCGTTTTCGCCGCGCGGCGGCAGCGTGCGCCTCGCCCTGCGGCCGGCCCGCGGCGAACCGAAGGAAGGCGACGAGCGCGATCCCGCGGGACGCGTGGGCGTCGAGATCATCGTTGACGACGACGGGCCGGGCGTTCCCGCCCATGCCTTCGAGCGTATATTCGAGCGCTTCTACACGGATCGTCCGGAGCAGGGTTTCGGCCAGAATTCCGGCCTTGGCCTGTCCATCTCGCGCCAGATCGTGGAAGCCCACGGCGGCGCGATCCGCGCCGCCAACCGGACGAAGCCCGACGGAAGCCCCGCCGGCGCGCGCTTCACGGTCTGGCTGCCGACCATCCCTCGGAGCGGGCGATGAGCGGCGCGCCCGCCTCCACAGGCGATCCGCAGCTCGTGTGCGTCCACGGCACGGCGGCGGTCGTCGGCGAGGCCGGCGTGCTGATCCGAGGCGCCTCGGGAGCAGGGAAGTCCAGCCTCGCGCTCGCGCTCGTCGACGCCGCCGCCGCCCGCGGCCTTTTCGCCCGCCTCGTGGGGGACGACAGGATTCTCCTGCACCACGCCAGCGGCCGCCTGATCGCGCGTCCGCACGCGGCCATCGCCGGGCAGGTGGAGCGTCGCGGCCAGGGAATCGGCGGGGTCAGCCACGAGGCCGCCGCGGTCGTGCGCTGTCTGGTCGATATCGGCCCGGAAATGGGAGCGCCCGGCGCGCCCGCCCGGATGCCCGCCATCGGCGCCGATTGCGCGACGCTGGAAGGCGTGGACCTGCCCCGCCTCGCCCTGCCGTCCGGACTTCACCCTGCCGAGGGGGCGAGACTGGTGCTGGATTATCTCACCCGGAGGGGCCTGTGAGCAGCATGCCCGGACGCGCCAATTTCGCTTGCCAATTCTTCCGCGATGCACAAAATGGCCGCCCTTGCGTCTGCTCAGGCGACGTCTGCTTGCGGGAGGCAACTTGAAGGACGGTCGGGTCCCATGATCGGCATGGTCCTGGTGACTCACGGTCACCTGGCGACGGAATTTCGCTCCGCCCTCGAGCATGTGGTCGGCCCGCAACCTCAATTGCGGACCGTCACCATTGGTCCCGAGGACGATATGGAGCGTCGCCGTTCGGACATCATCCAGGCTGTCCATGACGTGGACACCGGGCAGGGCGTGGTCGTGCTCACCGACATGTTCGGCGGAACGCCCTCCAATCTCGCGATTTCGGTGATGGAAGGATCGAAGGTCGATGTCGTCGCCGGCATCAACCTGCCGATGCTCATCAAGCTCGCTTCGGTGCGCGAGGACGCGACGCTCGACCAGGCCGTCCTTCAGGCGCAGGATGCGGGCCGGAAATACATTTCCGTGGCGAGCCGGATCCTGAGCGGAAAATGACCGACGACAGCGCGATGCCCGATTGCAACGAACCCGACGCCGCCCGCCGCTCCCGGCGCACTCGTGCGTCAGTTTCCGATCATCAACCGCAAGGGCCTACACGCACGCGCGACGGCGAAGTTCGTGCAGTGCGCCGAAGAATTCGATGCGCGCGTCACCGTCACGCGCTGCGGCGAGACGGTGGGCGGCGACTCGATCATGGGCATCCTGACCCTTGGCGCGGGCATCGGCACGTCGATCACGGTGGCCGCGACCGGCGTGCAGGCGAAGGAAGCGCTCGATGCGCTCGAAGCGCTCGTCGCCAACCGTTTTGGCGAGGACGAGTAGTCCGCCGCCGCTTCCGCGCCGCTTTCCGTCGCAGCCCGGGATCGTCCGATCATCCTCCATCTGCTGGAGCGAATGCCTTTGCTCGGGGCGCGCCCACGGCGCGCATCCGAGTAACTTGCCGGCTGCTTTCGCAACGATCCTCGTGCTGCGCCGGGCAAGCAAATGCAGGACACAAGGTCCTGAGCCAAAAAAGCCCCGGCATCACGATGCCGGGGTTTGCCGTGTTTGCCTTGGGGAAATCAGTTCTGGAGCGTGATCTCACCGGGCTTCCAGCTACCGTTGAACCATGGTTCAAGCGGACCATACAGCCGCAGGATCATGAACCAGCCCTTGCCGGGAATCGTTTCGACCCAGTTGCTTTCCATTCCATTCGGCGATTTGGGTCCGAAATAGACATCGACCGAACCGTCGGCGTTGACCTTCACGTCCTTGTTCTGGCTGGACACGCTCGGCGCGGACTGGTTGGTTTGCAGCATTGATCGCGTCTGGTTGTCGTAAACGATGACCGACCAGAAATCCTTGACGGGCACGCCTTTGGGAAGCGTCAGCTTGTAGGTCCTGCCGCCATCGAACGGCTTGCCGTCGGCGTCGAGCGCCGCCCACGGATATTGCGAGCCCTGTCCGACCATCTTCTCTTCCATCGCAGGCGTCACGCCCGTGGCGAAGAAATAGTAGAAGGCCGCTCCGTCAAGGTTGGACACGCCCGGCTGCGATTGGAACTTGTATCCGCCGAAGAACGGCAGCCTCCAATGGCTCTTGCTGTCGGGATAAAAGTACGCATGGCGTCCGCGAATGTCGAAGGCGAGCGAACGGGCCGTAACCGCGCCGATGTTTGCGGCGTCCGTGAGAATCGCCTTCATCCGCTCGTCGGGAGCGAAGGGCTTTCCCTTCTCGATCCCGATCGCCGCGAACATGCCCAGCGTCGTCGGGTCCGAGCCTTCCGGCGGCTCCTCCTGGATCACCTTGTTCAGGAGTTCCCAGAACGAATAGTCGGTCGGCATGACGAAATTGGCCGGGACGCCGGAGGCGTTCACCAGATTGGCCCGCTGCGGATTGTCCTTCTGTGCGAGCGGATAGATCTTGAGATTATTCCGCACTCCCTCGACGCCAGGCTCGGGCTTCCCGTCGACGAGGAACGAGCGGAAGACAGTCCACATGCCGTACGTCGTCGGGCGAACAACGATGTAGCCCTCCGGCGTCTCGCCCGTGTATCCGGGCGGCAGGATCAGGTATTTCCCGCCCGCCCCCTTGTCCGGGCCGGTCAGGCCGACATCGATGACCCACTTGTACCAAAAGTCGTTGATGGTCCCGAGCACCCTGGGAGGGATCTCGACGACCAGCGGGCCGCCCTTGGTGTCGATCCAGATGAAACTGTAGATCGTGTTGTCGTTCGCGGTCAGCTCCACCGTCCGCGGATCGACGAGCTTCTCCCAGATCACGTTGGTTCTGTTCACGGGGCCGAACTTGAGCAACGAGTCCCGCATTCCGGCCTGGTTCACGATCGGGATCGCCAGAAGGTAAGCCTGCAGCGCGCGCGAGCGGTCGAGATTGTCCCATATCTTCTGGATGGTTTCCGGCGTCGGAACGCCATCTTTCAACCTCAGCGCGCCGATGGACGACTCCATTGCATCAGGCGTCGCCACTCCGGGCGCTACGGGCGTGGTCATCTTGTAGGTTTGCGCCCCGGCCGGTGAAGCAAGGCCCGCGGCCGCGACGCTCATCAGAACGCTTGCGGCAAAAAATGCGTTTCTTATCATCGTGTTTCCCCTCTGCTCAACTTCGTCTAACTAGACGGTAGATGACTTCTTGCGGGATCAGTTGCGATTTGGGGACACTCGGTGGCCGGACATGGAAAGCAGACCGCATTGCAACGGGCGGCCTCGCTGATTTTGCTTCCGTCCTTGTTGGCGGAGCTTGGGGTCGGTTTGGACGCGGTGCTCGAAGGGACCCGCGTCACCCGGGACCAGTTGCGGCCGGACTCCTTCATTCGGTACGCCTCGTATGTTGCGGTCCTTCATAATGCGGCCATTGCGACCGGTCGGGACGATATCGGGTTAATGCTGGGGCGGCGGCAGACGCTGGCCGCACTTGGACCGCTGGGCAACGTCATGCGCCACGCTGCCACTCTGGGAGAGGCGCTCGCCGAGTTCACCAAGTTCCAGATCAACAATTCGACAGGAGGCGCCGTCTATCTCATGCGCGCGGACCGAGACGTCATTCTCGGTTACGGGGTTTATGACCCGTCGATCCGCGTCTCACCTCACATACAGGATATGGTTCTCGCAGTCGGCTGCAATCTCATCGCCGAACTCACCCGGGGCGCGGTCGGTCCCGACGAGATTTTCCTGTCGCGGCCCACTCCGAAAGACCCGGGTCCCTATCAACGCCTCGCCGATTGTCCGGTCCGTTTCGAGCAGATCCAGACCGCCTTGCTGCTGCGGGCGTCAAAGCTCGCGTTTCCACTGCCGGAGGCGAACAGCGATTTGCATGACCGGGCAGGCGCGAGCCTTGTTTCAGTGCTCGAGAGCCCGCGCGGAGAGGTTTCCGGACATGTTCGGCATCTGCTTCGCCCCCTGCTGCTGGCGGGCCAGGGGAGAATGGAGGACGTGGCCGACCGGCTTGGAATACATCCCCGCGCGATGAGGCGCCGCCTCCAGATGGAGGGCGCAACGTTTGAAGCGATCAAGGACGAGGTTCGTTATGCAGCTGCGCGCGAACTCCTTTTGATCCGCGCGCTCAGCATCACCGACATCGCCCTCACCCTCGACTATTCCTCCGCGAGTTCGTTTGTGCACGCCTTCCGAAGATGGACTGGCGCGCCACCCGGGGTGTGGCGGGAAAATGCGAGGTGACGGGAACCATGCTCATCGAGCTTCCCGCGCGCCTCAATCCTTTGTCGCCAGCATCACCTTGTACTTCGCGATGTCGCTCGTCACGAGATTGCGCACGTAATCCGTGGTCATTTCACTTGCGCTGGCTGGCGTGGAGCCCAGTTCGTTGAAGCGCTTGCGAACCGCCGGGTCGTCCAGGGACGCGCGCAGCGCCGCGTTCAGGCGGTCTATGACAGGCTGCGGCGTCTTCGCAGGCGTGAAGATGGCGTTCCAGCCCTCGGCGAGGAAACCGGGAAGCCCCCCTTCCGCCGAGGTCGGCACATCGGGGAGAATTTCCAGCTTTTCGCGCGCCGCCACCGTCAGGCCGCGCACCTTGCCCGCCTGGATCGAGGACGCGACCGATGTCGCGGCGTCGCATACGCCGTCGACATGGCCGCCGAGCAGGTCATTGAGCGCGGGCGCGGCGCCCCGGTAGCTGACGAGCGTCACCTGCACCTGAGCGGCGGCGACGAACGCCTTGCAGATGAGGTAGTTCGAAGAACCGACGCCGGCGTGGCCCAGATTGATCTTGCCGGGATTGGCCTTGGCGTAGGCGACGAACTCCGCCAGCGTCTTGGCGGGGAAATCGTTCCTGATGGCGAGCACCGGCGCCGTCTTGGCGATCAGCCCGACGGGCGTGAACGATTCGGTCGTGTATTTCACGTCCGGCGACAGCACATAGGACGCCGCGTTCGTGCCGGTGTTGCCGATGAGGATCGTATAGCCGTCGGGCGCCGCCTGCGCCGCGCGGGTGAGCGCGATGACCCCGCCCGCGCCGGCGACGTTCTCGTTGATGATCGTGCGGCCCAGATGCTTGCCCATGGCCTCGCCGATGACGCGCGCAATGACGTCGGACGTGCCGCCGGCGGCGAACGGCACGATCATGGTGATGGTGCGCTCGGGATAGGTCTGGGCGAATGCGGCGCCTGCCGTCAGAAGGCCTGCTGCGGCCAGGGCGATGGTCTTTGCTGCGCGAGACATGGGCTTCCCCCGTGGGTTTTTTGCTTTCCACGGCAGTTTGCGTGCAGACCGCGCGCGCGGCAAGCGCAACCTTTCGCCTACGCGCGCGGCTCGTTCTGCAGCCGGCGCCGCGTCTCGATCAGCGCGGCGGTGGCGGGGTCGAGACCGGCGAGCGACGCGCCGCGATCGCTCACCACGGGCGCGAGGCCGTTGCACAATTCCTTGCCGAGCTCGACGCCCCATTGGTCGAACGGATTGATGTTCCAGATGGCGGCCTGCACGAACACCTTGTGCTCGTAGAGCGCAACGAGCCGCCCGAGCGTGCGCGGATCGAGCCTGCGGTACATGATCGTGGAGGACGGCCGGTCGCCTGCGAACACCTTGTGCGGCGACAGGCGCGCGATCTCATGGTCGCTCAGCTTCTGCGCGCGCAGAATTGCTTCCACCTCTTCGCGCGTGCGCCCGCGCATCAGCGCCTCGCTCTGCGCCAGGCAATTGGCGACGAGCAGATCGTGATGATGCGGGTCGGCGTTCGATCGCCTGCGGCGGCGACAAGGAAATCGATCGGCACGACGCTCGTTCCCTGATGCAGCATCTGGAAGAAAGCGTGCTGTCCATTGGTGCCCGGCTCGCCCCAGATGACAGGCGCCGTGGCCATCGCAACCGGCTCGCCGTCGCGTGTGACGGACTTGCCGTTCGAACTCCATGTCGAGCTGCTGGAGATAGGCGGGGAACCGCGCCAGCCGCTGGTCGTAGGGGATGACCGCGTGCGCCGCATAGTCCCACGTGTTGCGATACCAGATTCCCAGAAGTCCCATCAGCACAGGGATATTGTCCTGCAGCGGCGTCTGCGCGAAATGCCTGTCGGCGTCGTGGCCGCCGCGCAGGAATTCGAGGAAATTGTCGCGTCCGATGGAGATCGCCAGCGCGAGCCCGATGGACGACCAGATCGAGTAGCGCCCGCCCACCCAGTCCCAGAAGCCGAACACGCGATCGGCCTTGATGCCGAACTTCGCCACCAGATCGAGTTTCGTCGACACCGCCGCGAAATGATCCGCGACGGCGGCCTCGCCCAGCTCCGCCGCGACGCGCGCGCGCGCCGAGGCGGCGTTGGTCATCGTCTCCTGCGTCGTGAATGTTTTCGACGACACGACGAACAGCGTCGTCGCAAGATTGAGCGATGCGACCGTGTCGGCGATATCCGCGCCATCGACGTTGGAGACGAAATGCGCGCGCGGCCCGCCCGCGCGGAAGGGCGACAGCGCGCGCGCCGCCATCGCGGGGCCAAGGTCCGAGCCGCCGATGCCGATGTTGACCACGTCGGTGATGCGCGCGCCCGTCGAGCCGCGAACGGCGCCGCTGCGCACGGCCTCGGCAAACGCCAGCATCTTCTCGCGCTCGGCCTCGATCGCGGGCCGCATGTCCTGTCCGTCGATGACGATGGGCGCGCCGGAGAAGTCGCGCAGCGCCATGTGCATGGCGGCGCGCCCTTCGGTGTTGTTGATCTTCGCGCCCTCGAACAATGCGTCGCGCTTGCCTTCGAGGTCCGCGGCGCGCGCCAGCGCCAGGAGATGGGCGAGGGTGATGTCGGAGACGCGGTGCTTGGAATAATCGAGGACCATGTCGTCGAGTTCGGCGCGCAGGCGGTTGGCCCGGCCCGGGTCCGCCGCGAACAGGTCCACGATGCGCCTGTGGCCGATCTCGACCCGATGGGCCTCCAGCGCCGCCAGAGCCGCCGAAACCTGCTTGTCCGTCATGTCAGTCCCCATTCCCTCGCTATGCCCGTGAAGACTAGCCTCAAAGGTGGCAAGAAAAGGTTGCCGCAGCCGGTCGGGTTCCCAACTCCGTGCGGTCTCCCCTTGCGTTGGCGTCCGCTTTCCCCGACATAGCGGGGCATGGCCGCTCCCCCCCTTCTCACGCTTCAGAACATAGGGCTCACGCTCGGCGGCAAGCCGCTGCTCGATGGAGCGGAGCTGTCGGTCGCCCCGGGCGAACGGCTGGCGCTCGTCGGGCGCAACGGCTCGGGCAAGTCGACGCTGCTGCGCATCGCGGCGGGCGAGATCGAGCCCGATTCCGGCAAGCGCTTCTTCCAGCCCGACGCGAGCCTGCGCTACCTGCCGCAGGAGCCCGACCTCTCCGGCTTCAACACCACGCTCGCCTACGCCGAGGCGGGGCTCAACCCCACCGACGATCCCTACATGGCGCGCTACCTCCTGGAGGAGCTGGGCCTCACAGGCGACGAGGAGCCCTCGCGCCTGTCGGGCGGCGAGGCGCGCCGCGCCGCGCTTGCGCGCGCGCTCGCCGCCGAGCCCGACGTGCTGCTGCTCGACGAGCCGACCAACCATCTCGACCTGCCGGTCATCGAATGGCTGGAAAAGCGGCTCGCCTCCGTGCGCTCCGCCCTCGTGCTCATCAGCCATGACCGGCGCTTCCTGCAAACGCTCACGCGCGCCACCGTCTGGCTCGATCGCGGACGCACGCGCCGGCTCGAACAGGGTTTCGGCGCCTTCGAGGCGTGGCGCGACGAAGTGCTCGAACAGGAAGCGCCGCGATCTCCACAAGCTCGATCGCAAGATCGTCGAGGAAGAGCACTGGATCACCCACGGCGTCAGCGCGCGCCGCAAGCGCAACATGCGCCGCGTCGGCGAACTGGCCGAACTGCGCCAGGAGCGCCGCGACGCCCGCCGCGTCACGGGTTCGGTGAAGATGGAGGCGACCGAGGGCAAGGTCTCCGGCAAGCTCGTCATCGAGGCCGAGCGGATCTCCAAGTCCTACGGCGAGCGCGCCATCGTGACCGATTTCTCGACGCGCATCCTGCGCGGCGACCGCGTCGGAATCATCGGCCCCAACGGCGCCGGCAAGACGACGCTCATCAACCTGCTCACCGGCGCGCTGGCGCCCGACGAGGGCCATGTCCGCCTCGGCGCCAATCTCGAGATCGCATCGCTCGACCAGAAGCGCCATCAATTGCGCCCCGAATGGACGCTCAAGGAAGCGCTCACCGGCGGCAGCGGCGACTGGGTCGAGATCAACGGCGTCCGCAAGCACGTCATCGGCTACATGAAGGACTTCCTGTTCGCGCCCGAACAGGCGCGCCAGCCCGTGACGAAGCTCTCGGGCGGCGAGCGCGGACGGCTCGCGCTCGCCCGCGCGCTGTCGATGCCCTCGAACCTTCTCGTGCTCGACGAGCCGACCAACGATCTCGATCTCGAGACGCTCGACATCCTGCAGGAGATGCTCAACGACTATCCCGGCACGGTCATCGTCGTCAGCCACGACCGCGATTTTCTCGATCGCATCGTGACCTCCGTGGTCGTTTCGGAAGGCGAGGGCCGCTGGCTCGAATACGCCGGCGGCTATTCCGACATGGTGGCCCAGCGCGGCTTCGGCGTTCTGGCGCCGGCCACGGGCGAACAGTCGGGCGCCGGCAAGACCGCGGGCGCCCCCGCCCCGCGCCCGCAAGGCAGGCGCAACGCATCGTCCGGCAAATTGTCGTTCAAGCAGAAGCACGCGCTCGAAACGCTGCCCGGCCGCATGGACGAAATGCGCGCGCTCGCCGCCCGCGTCCGCAAGGAGCTCGAAGACCCCAAGCTCTACGCCCGCGACCCCGCCCGTTTCGCCAAGCTCTCGGACGCCCTCACGAAGACGGAGCGCAGCCTCGCCGCCGCCGAGGAGGAATGGCTGGAGCTGGAAATGCTGCGCGAGGAGATCGAGGGGTAGGGCGCAACGGGCGCCCTGTAGCTTCTTCGCTCGCGCGGCGACCCCTTGCCCCCTCGCGCCCTTGCCCCTATCCATGCGCCGAATATGGAGACCCCCGTTTTGTCGAACGACAGCCTCTTCTTTCTCTGCAAGACGTCCGATCTCGCGCCCGGCTCGGTGCTGAAGGTCGAGCGGCCGGAGGGCGCGCTTGCGGTCTACAACCTCGAGGGCGAATTCTTCGCCACCGACGACCGCTGCACCCACGGCCTCGCGAGCCTCGCCGAGGGCGAGATCATCGACGGCGAGATCGAGTGCAACATGCACTTCGGCTCGTTCGACATCCGCACCGGCGAGCCCCGCCAGGCGCCCTGCAGCGTGCCGGTGAAGACCTACAAGGTCGAGGTGCGCGGCGACGACGTCTTCGCGCTGGTGGGCTGAGGCGGGAGGGGCGGGCATGATCAGGATCACCCGCTCCATCTCCATCGACGAAAGCGAGCTGCAGGAGAGCTTCGTCCGCGCCTCCGGGCCGGGCGGGCAGAACGTCAACAAGGTGGCGAGCGCCGTGCAGCTGCGTTTCGACGTGGCCAATTCGCCATCGCTCCCTGACGATGTGCGCGAGCGGCTCGCAGCCCTCGCGGGACGGCGCCTGACGAACGAAGGCGTGCTGATCATCAGCGCCGACCGCTTCCGAACGCAGGAGCGAAACCGCGCCGACGCGCAGGAGCGCCTCGTCGAACTCATCCGGCAGGCGGCGGTGCGGCCGGTGAAGCGCATCGCGACCAAGCCGTCCAAGGCCGCGAAGGCCAGGCGCGTCGATACGAAAAAGCGGCGCGGCGACATCAAGCGCCATCGCTCGGGGCCGATCGGCGACTGAAAAGCGTGCCGGATTTGCAACGGGTGTTGCCCGCTCTCCACAGTCTTGAACGCGGCGGGGCCTTATACTCGGCGAAAATTCACCTCGAAAACCCGTTCAGCGGTCATGAACAACACGGCCAGGCGCCCGATAGACGATCCAGCAGCAGGCGCAGCCGAGTTTCTCATGCGCCTGGGCATCGCCGTGCTCATGATCGCCGGCCCGGTCGGCGCGCTGGCCTCCCGCCGGCTCATGGTCGCGTTGGTGCCGGTGGGCGCCGCCCTCATGATTGCCTCGGCGCTCATCGCGCCCCGGCGGGGGATGCTCCGGCCCCTGCAGGAGGCGCTCGCCTCGCCGCTGGGGATCAGCGCCATCGCCCTATTGCTGTGGATCGGCGCCTCCATCCTGTGGACGCCGTATCCGGTCATTGCGGCGGAGCGCTACTTCAAGCTTCTGGGCATGATCTCGATGGTGACCCTCGCCATCGCCATCCTGCCGATGCATGTGCGCACGCCCAATCTCAACCTCCTGCCCATCGGGCTGGGGGCAGCGTGCCTCGGGCTGCTGGCGCTGGTTCCGCCCGGCCTCATCGAGACCCGCATTCTCGAAGGCCCCGAGCCGGGCGTGATCGAGCGCGTGGCGATCGCCGCCAGCGTGCTTCTATGGCCCGCGCTGGGCGCTCTCGCCGTGCGCGATCGCTGGATTTCGGCGGGCGTGCTCGCGGTCGTGGCAACCGCCGCCATTTTGCTGGTGCGCACGCCGCCCGCGTTCGGCGGGCTGGCCGCCGGGGCGATCGTCTGCGCCTTCGGGCTCGCGGGCGGGCGCCGGTTCGCGCAGTTTCTCGCCGTCGTCTTTGTCGTGCTGCTGGTCGCGGCGCCTGCGTTCGCGATCCTGGCCCAGCGCTTTGCGCCGATGGCGGGCATCGAGCACCTGCCGCTGATGCGCTCGTTCACCGTGTGGGCGGGCATGATCCCCGAACAGGGATTGCGCACCTTCACGGGCTACGGCTTCGACGCCGCCGCGCGCGGCTACCTGACGGGCTATGTGCCGTTCGGCGCGCCGCGCGGCGCGATCTTCCAGATGTGGTTCGACATTGGCGCTTTCGGCGCGGCGCTGGCCGCGTTCATCGTCGCGCGTGTGGTCGCGGCCGCCGGCGCCGCGCCGCCGCCAGCGTCCGGATTCCTTCTGGCGACCGTGATCTCGGTGGTGTCGATCGGCGCGTTCAGCGCCATCGGGATGCAATTGTGGTGGCTGACCATCGTCGGCCTCGCGGCCATCGCCAGCGCGCTGTTGCTGAAGGGCCAGTACCGCACGGCGCGTCCGGCCGCCGAATTCGTCAGGGGCGCGCCGCCGAGCCCTGCGGTTTGATGACTTCGACGCTCTCGCCGAACTGCGAGGCGAAGAAGTTGCTGTAGGTGCCGCCGCGACGGATCAGGTCGTCGTGGGTTCCCCATTCGACGGCGCGGCCCTTCTCGATGACGAAGATGCGGTCCGCGTTGATGATCGTCTGCAGCCGGTGCGCGACGACGAGCGTCGTGCGTCCCTGGCGCAGATCGTCGAGCGCCTTCTGCACCTCGCGCTCGGATTCGGAATCGAGCGCCGCGGTGGGCTCGTCGAGCAGGATGATCGGGGCGTTCTTGAGAATGGCGCGGGCGATGGCGATGCGCTGCTTCTGTCCGCCCGACAATTGCGCGCCCTGTTCGCCCACGCTCGTGTCGTAGCCGGTGGCGAAGTCCATGATGAAATGGTGCGCATGGGCCTTGCGCGCCGCCTCGAAGATGTCCTCGTCGCTTGCGCCGGGTTTGCCGAGCGCAATGTTGTCGCGGATCGTGCCGCGGAAGAGATAGACGTCCTGCGAGACGAAGGCGATCTTCGCGCGCAAGCCCGCGAGGTCCACGAGTGAAATGTCCTGCCCGTCGATCTCGATCTTTCCCGATTCCGCCCGATAGAAGCGCTGCAGGAGAGCCAGAACCGTCGACTTGCCGCCCCCCGAGGGCCCCACGAGCGCGGTCGTCATGTTGGGTTCGGCGACGAGGTCGAGGCCGTCGAGCACGGGCTCGTCGTCGCGATAGCGAAAGCGCACGCCGCTGAAGGCGATCCGACCGTGCGTGATGCGCAGGTCCGGCAGGCCCGGCGCGATCGCCTCGGCCGCCGGATGGTCGAGAACGTCGTACATCATCTTCGCGCTGGTGACGCCGTTCTGAAGCTGCAGCCGCAGCCGCGCGAGGCGCTTGGCCGGCTCGTAGGCCATCAGCAGCGCGGCGACGAACGAAAAGAACGTGCCCGCGTCGGCATGATGCAGCGTGACGCGCCAGCTGCCGTAGAAGATCACGGCGCCGATGGCGAAGCCGGCGAGCGCGTCGGCGATCGGCCCCGACATGGCGGTGCCCGTCGACACCCGGTTCGAGCTGCGCTCGACCTCGCGCACGGCCGATTTCATGCGGCCGCGCATTTCGTCTTCGAGGTTGAACGACTTGACGATGCGCGCGCCCTGCACGGTCTCCTGCATCGTCTGCATGATCTGCGTCGCGCCGGCGTACCCGCGGATCACGAACTTGCGGATGCGCCCGACCGTCTGGTTGAGCAGCAGCGCGGCGACCGGGAGCGTCACGAGCGCGATGAGCGCGAGGACCGGCTCCTGCACGAACATGACGATGATGAGGCCCAGCAGCGTGAGAATGTCGCGGCCCGCGGACGTGACGATCGCCTGCAGCGTGTCGCGCACGCCGTTGGGCGCATAGACGAGGCGCGTGATGAAGTCGCTCGAATGACGGTCGTGGAAGAAGCGCATGTCCTGCCGCAGCAGGTGGTCGAACAGACGGCGCTGGGCGTTGGCGATGATCGAATTGCCGACGCGCGCGAGCGTGATCGTTGCGAGGAAGGTGACGAGGCCCCGCAGGACGAAGAGACCGAAGACGAGCCACGCCATGAAGCGCAGGTCGCGGAACCGCTCGCCCTCCATGATCCCGTTGAGAACGGGCTTCAGCAGGTAGGCGGAATAGGCGGTGGCGGCGGCGCCGACGCCCAGCAGGGCGAGCGCGAGGACGTAGGCGCCCACGTGGCTGCGGCCGTGCTCGCGGAACAGCCGCCGGAGCATGTCCCAGGTTTCCGCGTTCAGGACCGGCTGGCGCGGCTTGGCGTCCTTCATCATCATCGCACGGGCTTAGCCCGTCGCCGGAGCGGCGACAAGCTGGGCGGAGCGTGGGTTCGCAAGGCCCCGCAGGGCGCCGCAGCGGCTGCGCGCGGCCCTGCTCAGGCCGACGGTTCGGACTTCCTGGGCCGCGACATCTCCTTGACGCGCCGCGACAGGCGAATGCCCCGGCGCTCCCTCTCGGCGCCGTCCTTCTGCAGGAAGGCCCGGAACTCGTCGCGCTTCTCGTGCACCGAGGCGATCACGTAGCCGGCGGGCACGCCGATATCGACCAGCAAGGCCTCGGCCAGTTGCAGGCTCGCTTCGATCGTCTCCGGGACGGCGTCGGTCGCGCCGATCTCGTAGAGGTGAGCCGCGTGGCCGGCGTCCCGCGCCCTTGCGACGATGGTGAGATCGGAGCGCTGGGCGCGGGCCGCCTGCACGACGCGCTCCACAGCGGCGGGCGCGTCCATCGTCACCACGAGGGCCTTCGCGCCGGCGATGCCGCACTTGCGCAGGAATTCGGGCCGCGCGGCGTCGCCCCAGTAGATGTTGAGGCCGGAATCCCGTGCGCTCGCCACCAGCCTCGGGTCGCCGTCCACCGCCATGAACGCGATCTTGTGGCGGGCGAGCATTTCGCCCACGAGCGCGCCGACGCGTCCATGCCCGACGATGATGACGTGTCCCTGCGTGTCGCCTTCGGGCGCGTTCTCGACCATCGCCGACCCGTCGGCGGGCTTCTGTGCGGGGGGCGACAGCTTCGCGCCGATGGCGGCGAGCAGCGGGATGGTGATCATCGACAGCGTCACGGCGAGGGCGAGCTGGGACGCCAGGGGGCGGTCCAGCAGGCCTGCGGCGATGGCTGCGCCCAGCATCACGAAGGCGAACTCGCCGCCCGGCGCGTTCACCAGCGCCGCCTCGCGCGCCGCCGGTCCGCGCACGCCCGCCAGCCGCGCCAGCACATAGGTGATCAGGAACTTGCCGGCGATGAGCGCCAGCGCGATGCCGATCGTCTGCAGCGGTTCGGCGACGATGCGGGCGAAGTCGAGCGCGGCGCCGACCGTGACGAAGAAGAGCCCCAGCAGCAGCCCCTTGAAGGGCTCGATCGTGACCTCGACCTCGCGCCTGTACTCCGTTTCCGCCAGCAGCAGGCCGGCGACGAACGCGCCGAGCGCCATCGACATGCCCGCGCTCGCCGCGCCCACGGCCGCCGCCATGATGACGAGCAGGCAGGCCGCCACGAACAATTCCGTCGAGCGCGCCGCCGCCACGTGGTGAAACAGCGGCCGGATCAGCAGGCGCCCCAATCCCACGAGGACCGCCAGGCCGATGAGCGCGGGCGCGAGCGTCGAGACGAACAGCGCCAGCACGCCGCTTCCCCCTTCGCTGCCGCCGAGCACCGTGATCATGAACAGGAACGGCGCGACCATCAGGTCCTGGAACAGGAGGATCGCGAAGGCCGTGCGCCCCGCCGACGAATTGAGCCGTTTGCGCTCGGCCAGCACCGGCATGACGATGGCCGTCGAGGACAGCGCCAGCGCCGCGCCGACGGCGATCGAGGCTTTCACGGAAAGGCCGGAGAGATAGGCGATCTCGCCGATGACGATCGTCGTGATGGCGACCTGCGCCGCGCCGAGGCCGAAGACGAGCTTGCGCAGGCGCATCAGCCGTTCGAACGACAATTCGAGACCGATCATGAACAGGAGGAAGGCGACGCCGAGTTCGGCGACCTTGGAGAGCTGCTCGATGTTGCTGATCGAAACCCACTCGAACGCGGGCCAGGTGTCGGCGAGCCGTCCCAGTCCGAAGGGGCCGAGGAACACGCCGGCGGCGATGAAACCGAGCACGGGGCTGATGCGCAGGCGATGGAACAGCGGCACGACGATGCCGGCCGTAATCAGGAAGAGGATCGCTTCCTTGTAGTCGGAGATGTGAAGTTGATGTTCCAAATCGCTCGCCTGACTGAGACGCGTCAGGCTACAGGATTCGAAACGGGAAAGGCCAGAGAAGAGGCTCTCACAAGCCGGGGATGTAGCTCGCGATCTTCGAGACGCCCTCGCTGACGGCCCCTGCGATGCGGCTCGGCGAGGGCGCGTAGGCGCCGATGCGCGCGAGCACGCCCGGGTTGTCCTGCGCCGGTTTCGCCTCGGGCTTGGTCTGGGAGGCGGCGACGTCCTGCGGCGCCTGCGCCGGTTCGCCGCGCGACTGGCCGGCCGAGGTCTCGCGCGGCTTGCCAGCTTGCGCGCCCACCTGCGCGCCCGCCTCGCGGCGGGGCGCGGGCTTGCGGGCGTCCTGCTGGCCGGCGGCGGCGCTGGCCTGTGCGGGCGTGGCGGCGGGCTTGCGCGGCTCGAGCGCCTCTTCGGGAAGGGCGGGCGCCACGCGCGCCAGCGAAATCGCGACGACGGCGGCCGCGGCGGCCTCCTCGACGGCGGCAGAGTCCACATTGGCCTGGGCAACGGCGCCGCTGGGCTTGGCGCCGGGATCAGACCCCACGCGCCCCGCGCCGAACGCCAGGAACGCGATGGCGCAGGCGACGAGCGCAAGCGGGAACAGGGCGAGAAGCCCCTCGTTGGAGCGTCCCCGGTCCGGCGCCTTCCGATCGCTGCGCATCATGATTTGAAACCCCGTCAGGGTCATGTGTGACCCGAAGCGCGGCGAAAGTTGGGCGGGCGCCTGTTGCTCACACGCTGCGGATTTCCGCGGCGTCGAGGCGGGCCGAGACCATTTCGCGCAGCGAGCGCAGGTCCTTGGCGAACAGCCGGATGCCCTCGCTGAGCTTCTCGGTCGCCATGGCGTCCTCGTTGAGGAAATAGCGGAAGGACTTTTCGTCGAGCGTCATCCGGGCCGGGACGTCCTTGTCGATGACGGCAGGATCGAGCCGCCGGGCCAGCGGCCCCTGCGCGTTCGCAAGCTCGCCCAGAAGCTGCGGCGAGATCGTCAGCCGGTCGCAGCCAGCGAGCGCCTCGATCTCCCCGGTGTTGCGGAAGGAGGCGCCCATGACGACGGTCTTCACGCCGTGCGCCTTGTAGTAATTGTAGATCGTGCGCACGGACAGCACGCCGGGATCGGTCTCGGCGGTGTAGGTCTTGCCCTCGTTCTTGACGTGCCAGTCGAGGATGCGTCCCACGAACGGCGAGATCAGGAACGCCCCCGCGTCGGCGCAGGCGGCCGCCTGGGCGAGGCTGAAGATCAGCGTCATGTTGCAGTCGATGCCGTCCCTGTTGAGGATTTCGGCTGCGCGGATGCCCTCCCAGGTGGCGGCGAGCTTGATGAGCACGCGGTCGCGGCTCACGCCGCGCGCCTCGTAGTCGGCGATGAAGGCGCGCGCCTTGCCGACCATGCCCTCGACGTCGAACGACAGGTCCGCGTCGACCTCCGTCGAGACGCGGCCCGGCACGATGCGCGTCAGCTCCGCGCCGAAATTCACCGCCAGCCGGTCGCAGACCTCGCTGGTGACGCGCCGGCGGCTCATGCCCCACGAGATCGCCTCGTCCACCAGGTGCTGGTAGGCGTCCATCTGGGCGGCCTTGAGGATCAGCGTCGGGTTGGTCGTGCAATCGGTCGGCTGGAAGGTGCGGATCGACTCCATGTCGCCGGTGTCGGCGACGATCGTGGTCATCGTCTTGAGCTGGTCGAGTTTGCTGGCCATTCTGGCCTCCGTCCGAGAGCGTTCTCACGCACTTATAGCGGTCGCGCGCCGGCCCGCCAGCGCCAACAGGGCTCTCTCCACATGCGCGAGCGGCCCGGCGGCGGCGGCGCCGCGTCCCATGACCCCGGTCAAGAATGGACGAAAGGCGCCGTTTTTCGCCCTTGATCCCCGTGGGCAGCCTTGCCTAATGGGATGGGCGGGGCCATTTCCCCGCTACGGTTACGCCAGAGGGTGGGCCGCAGAAGGGGAGAGGTCTGAAGCCTGACATCCGTGCGGCGGCGGGGAGCGACGCTCGCGGACGGGTCGGGTCAGGTCGAGGGGAAACGGCGCGAACTCGCGCAATCGGAGAGAAGGGAATCGCGATGAGCATTGATCTGGATCGCCGCCAGCTGCTGGCGGGACTTGCGGCAGCGGGCGCCATCGGCGCGACGGGCTCGGGGGCGATGGCGCAGGGCGCCTGGCCCAACAAGGGCATGACCATGATCGTGCCGTTCACGCCGGGCGGCTCGACGGACATTCTCGCGCGCCTCAGCGGCCAGAAGTTCACCGAAGCCTGGGGACAGTCCGTCACGGTCGAGAATCGTCCGGGCGCCGGCGGTTCGGTCGGCAGCGTGCAGATCGCGCGCGCGCCCGCCGACGGATACACGATCGGCATGGGCCACATCGGCACGCTGAGCGTGAATCCCTCGCTCTACACGGGCCTGCAGTACGATCCGCTCAAGAGCTTCGAGCATCTGGGCATGCTCGCCAAGGTGCACAACATCATGGTCGTGCATCCCTCGATCCCGGCCAAGAACGTGCAGGAATTCATCGCTTATGCGAAGAAGAATCCAGGCAAGCTGAATTACGGCACGGGCGGCAACGGCAGCGCCGCGCACATCGCGACGGCGGCCTTCATGGTCGCGACCGGCGTCGAGATGGTGCACGTGCCCTACCGCGGCACCGCGCCGGCGGTGAACGATCTCCTCTCGGGCCAGATCCAGGTGATGATGACAGGCGGCCCCGCCGTTCTGCCGCACGTGCGCGCGGGAACGCTGCGGGCGCTGGGCACGGCGAGCCTGACGCGCCTGCCTTCGGCCAACGAGATCCCCACCATCGCGGAGGCGGGCGTGCCCGGCTTCGAGGCCTCGCAATGGTACGGGCTCGTCGCGCCTGCGGGCACGCCCAAGGACATCGTGATGAAGTTCAACGCCGAGATCGCAAGGGCGATGAGCGACAAGCAGGTCGTGGAGACGCTCGATCGCGACGGCGCCGAGCCGTGGATCATGACGCCCGACCAGTTCCGCGCTCACATCGCCAAGGAGATTCCGCGCTGGGCGGACATTGTCCAGAAGGCGAACATCAAGATCAACTGAGCGCGCGGATAGTTTGAAGATGCATCCCGCCGGGCCCTGCCCGGCGGGATTTTTCGCGCCGCCTATTTCTTCTCGCGCTCGACGAGCGACAGCACGTCGGCCAGGCGCTTCTTCACGTCGGCGGGCGCGCCGATGATCTCGGAGACGATCTTCTGCAGCTCCTCGCCCGACACGGGATCGATGTCGAGATTGAGCTTCTTGGCTTCTTCGAGGAACGCGCCGTCCTTCACCATGGCGTCGAACGCCGCCCGCAGCGCCTTCACCCGCTCGGCCGGCACGTTCGGCGGCGCGAAGAACGGACGCCCGATGGTGGTCGGCGCCGAGAGGAGCCGCATCGCGGCGCGATCGAGATCGTTGGTCGCCACGTCCATCAGCAGCGGAACGTTCGGCAGGTCGGGCGCCTTGCGCAGGCCGATCTGCACGAGCACGTTGATCTTGCCGTCCTTGATCCAGTCCGGCCGCGTCGACTTGTAGGACGCCCACGCGTTGGAGCCGCGGCCGCCCACTTCGCCGCGCTCCATCGCGAGGTTGATTTCGTTGCCGCCCGGATAGCCGTAGATGACCTTGAACTTCGTTCCGGCGATGGCGTTCAGCACGGTCGGGTATTGCGACGACGTGTTGTAGCCGGTGGCGCCGACCGCGACCTCGATCTTGCGCGCGTCGTCGATCGTCTTCACCGGAACGGTGTGCCAGATGGCCAGCACGTTGTTGTCGGCGTTCGGATTGCCGATCCAGTTGAACTCGCGGGAGTCAAACTTCACGCCCGCATCGCCCAGCGCCTGCTCGAGCGGAATCGACTGGTCGGCGATGCCCATCGCCGTGCCGTCCTTGGGCGCGACGCCATGGATGAAGGCCGCCGCCGTGCGGCTTCCGGCCCCCGCCATGTTGCGCACGATCACCACCGGCTTGCCGGGGATCTGGTCGCCCAGGTGCCGGCCGACGAGCCGCGCATAGGCGTCATAGCCGCCGCCCACGGTGAAGCCGACGACGATGTCGATCTTCTTTCCCTTGTAGAAATCCTCGACGCCCTGCTGCGCCTGCGCGGCGGACGAAAGGCCGCAGGCGGCAAGCCCGAGGGCGCTGGCGAGGACGCGCGCCGCGAGGCCTGCCGGGGCGTGCCCGAGCGCCGTTTGTGGGGATGAATTGGTCATTGTCCCTCCGGTGGTGTTTCCTGACGGCGTCTGCGCGCCGCGCGCTTCGTCGGGTCGCCGCCCGCTGAAGCGGGCTTGGCCCCGGCCGAGGCGCCATCCCTTAAAGCCATTTGATTGAAGTGCAAACGGGTCGGCCCTTGACCCCCGGCGCAGCTGGTCGATACAAGCAGTCTTAGAAGTCTAAGATTTAAGTCCGCGCGACCCAGAGCGCGCGCGACCCGGGAGCGTTCATGTCGCAGGAGACCCTGTCCTGGCTATCCACCATCGAGGATGTGGTCGAGGACGCGCGCGCCGGCCGCATGTTCATCCTGGTGGACGACGAGGACCGTGAAAACGAGGGCGACCTCGTCATTCCCGCCCAGATGGCGACAGCCGACGCGGTCAACTTCATGGCCCGCTACGGACGCGGCCTCATCTGCCTGTCGATGACGCGCCAGCGCGTCGAGGAACTCGGCCTGCAGCTCATGGCGCCGCGCAACGGCACGCGCCACCAGACGGCCTTCACGGTGTCCATCGAGGCGCGCGAGGGCGTCACGACCGGCATTTCCGCCGCCGACCGCGCCCGCACCATCGCCGTCGCGATCGACCCGAACAAGACCCGCGACGACATCGTCACCCCCGGACATATCTTTCCGCTCATGGCCCAGGACGGCGGCGTCATGGTCCGCGCCGGCCACACCGAGGCCGCGGTCGACATTTCGCGGCTGGCCGGGCTCAACCCCGCCGGCGTCATCTGCGAGATCATGAACGACGACGGCACCATGGCCCGCATGCCGGACCTGGTGAAATTCGCCCAGACCCACGGGCTCAAGATCGCGACCATCGCCGACCTCATCGCCTACCGCCGCCGCAACGAGCGGCTCATCCAGCTGGAGGCGGAGACCCGCATCGAAAGCCGCTTCGGCGGCGCGTTCGACGTGCGCGTCTACAGCAATACGGTCCAGTACGCCGAGCACATCGCGCTCGTGCGCGGCGACATTTCCGGCCCCGATCCAGTGCTGGTGCGCATGCACCAGGCCAACATGCTCGCCGACAGCCTCGGCGACGTGACGGCGGGCGAGTTCTACGGCGGCGAGGCCCGCAACCGCGGCGGCGAACTCGAAGCCTCGATGCGGATGATCGCCGAGGCGGACCGCGGCGTGATCGTCATCATCCGCGAACCCTCCGGCACGAGCATCAGCCGCGCCATTCACGAACGCAACGGCGCCGCCGCGCGCCGGCCCATCGCCGAACTCCGGCAGTACGGCGTGGGCGCCCAGATCCTCGCGGACCTGGGATTGAAGAAGATCATCCTGTTGTCGAACACGAAGCGCAACATCGTGGGCATCGAGGGCTACGGCATCGAAGTCGTGACCCAGCAGCCCATCCCGCCCCATTACATTCACGGGGCGTGAGACCTGAACGCCGGGCGCCGTTCCCGGCGGGCAGGTTCGACGAGATGAAGCCGGGACGGAGCGCGCCGCGTTGCGCGACAATCCGCGTCAAGCGGAAGACGCGCAGAGACAAAAAGCAGAGACAAGACTCGGAGGAAATTCAGGATGACCGTGGCTGAGCGTATCGAGAACGTCGTCAACGTTCACGGGATCGACATCGAGGTGCGCACATACGGAACGGGAGCGCCTCTCCTGCTTCTCCCCGGGGAAGAACAGCTCGAAGTGGACAGCCCCTTCGTGGCGGAGCTTTCGCGCAGCCACAAGGTCATCATGCCCTCGCCCCCGGGCTTCGGGAAGTCGGGCCGGCCGGACTGGATCACCAACCCCGACGATCTCGCCTACGTGATGCTCGACCTCGTCGAGATGCTCGGCCTCAAGAACGTCGCCGCTGGTCGGCTTCTCGCTCGGCGGCTGGATCGCGGCGGAAATGGCGACCAAGGACGACAGCCGCTTCTCTCGCAGCTGGTGCTGGTCGACCCCTATGGCGTGAAGATCGGCGGGCCCTTCGACGTCGACATCCAGGATATCTGGATCCTGCATCCCGTCGAAGGTCGCCGCGATGAAGTGGCATGACCAGGCCAAGGGCAAGCGCGACTTCTCCGTCATGAGCGACGACCAGCTCGCGGTCGTCGCGCGCAACGTCGAGACGTTCGCCCGCTTCTGCTGGGAGCCCTATATGCACAATCCCGAAGCTGCGGCACCGCCTCCATCGCGTGGCGACGTGCCGACGCTCGTGCTCTGGGGCGAGCAGCGACGGCGTCGCCGCGCCGTCCTACGGAAAGGCCTACGCCGGCCTCATCCCCGGGGCGAAGTTCGAAACCATCGCCGAAGCGGGCCATTACCCGCACATCGAGCAGCCGGAAGCCGTTCATGAAGGCGCTGCGCGCCTTCCTCGCTAACTCCAACGGACATCAAGGAAAGAGGCCGACCATGTACGCCTGGCACTTCACCGAAATGCCCTATCCGAACCTGCCGCCGCTCGAGCAGCTCTCGACGATGCGCGTGTCGATCCCCAGCAAGCTCTACGATCCGCGCATCGGCGCCGATCTCTACAACCGCTATCTCGACGAGCACATGCTCGCCGACGAACTCGGCCTCAACATGCTGCTCAACGAGCATCACCAGACGGCGACCTGCATCAACGCCTGCGCGCCGCTGACGGCGGCGATCCTCGCCCGCCAGACGAGCAAGGGCCGCATCTGCATCCTCGGCAATCCGATCGCCAACCGCGGCGACCCGATCCGCATCGCCGAGGAGATGGCGATGATCGACTGCATCTCGCGCGGCCGCCTCGACGTCGGCTTCGTGCGCGGCGTGCCCTACGAAGTCTTCGCCGCCAACAGCAACCCGACGCAGACCGTCGAGCGGCTGTGGGAAGGCATCGACCTCGTGTCGAAGGCCTGGACGCACACACGACGGCCCCTTCAACTTCGAAGGCCAGTTCACCCACAAGCGCGCCATCAACCTGTGGCCGCGCCCCTACCAGACGCCGCATCCCGCGATCTGGATCACCGGCTCGAGCGATCTCGAGAACATCAAGCGCGCGGCCTCCCGCGGCTTCGTGTTCGCCACCTTCCTGCAGCCGCACGAGAAGGTGAAGTGGATGTTCGACGGCTACCGCAGCGCCTACAATCGACACGGGCCTGCCCGGCGGCGGCGGCACGGCCTACATGCCGCTCGTCTACACCGCCGACTCGGACGCGGAAGCGGAAGAGGGCGCGCAGCGAATTGTGCTGGTACCTCGACGCCAAGTCCGAGCCGCAGTATCGCAACCCGCCCGGCTACGTGCCCGTCGAGTTCAACGTGCAGGCGCTGCAAGGGCACGTTCACCGGCCGCACCGACGCGATGCGCAAGCAGTCCATCGAGTTACCTCAGGGAGCAGGGCGTGCTGATCTACGGCACGCCGGACGACGTCGCCAAGCAGATCAAGCGCCTCTACGATCTCGTCGGCGGCTTCGACCACCTGCTGATGATGCAGCAGGCCGGCCACCTCGACCACGAGCGCACGAACCGCTCCATCACGCTCTTCGCCAAGGAAGTCTATCCGCAGGTGAAGGATCTGCCGCGCACCCGTCCGCTCAACGCGCGGGCCGCCGCCGAATGAGCCAAAGCCGCTACATCAGCGTCGATGGAATCAGGACGCATTATCTCGAAGCCGGCGAACAGTTTCGCGGCGTGCGTCCCACCATCCTGCTTCTGCACTCCGCCGAGTTCGGCGGAGCCGCGGAGGTGACGTGGGAGTTCAACATCGGCCCGTTCGCGCAGCGCTATCACGTGCTCGCGCCGGACCATCTCGGCTTCGGCCGCACGGACAAGGTCTTCGACTTCGGCAACCAGTTCGACCGCCGCATCCGCCACATCAGGCGCTTCATCGAGACGATCGACGTCAGCGCCGTGCATGTGATGGGCTCGTCCATGTCCGGCGGCCTCAGCCTCACGGTCGCCGCGCGCAAGCGCCCCGACTGGCCGTTCGCCTCGGTCGTGTGCTGCTCGGGCGGCGGCGACGCGCCCGACAACGAGGCGCGCAAGGTGCTCAATTCCTACGACGGCACGAAGGAGCACATGCGGCGCATCGTCGACACCATGTTCGTCGACAAGAAATGGGCCGCAGACGACAGCTACATCGAGCGCCGCTGGGAACTCGCGAACCTGCCCGGCGCCTGGGAAGCGACCGCCGCCGCCCGATTCAAGGCGCCGTTCAGGGAGGCGGGCCGGGATCGTTCGGCCCGCGACAACATTCCCTACGGCGACATCGCCGTTCCCGCGCTGGTCTTCGCCGGCCGGCACGATCCGCTGCGGCTGCCGGGATACACGGACGGCTTCGTGCCGTTCATTCCCAACGCCCAGTTGCACGTGTTCGAGAACGCCGGGCACATGGGCAACATCGAGTGCGCGGCGGAATTCAACGACCGCACGCTGAAATTTCTCGCCGGGGTGGACGGGGGCTGACGCGCTCCGGCGCCGGCGAGCGGAGATGACCACACCGTGACGACGACCACCGCCGACATGCGGCTGACCGCGATCCGCTACGCCGCGCATGACACGAACCTCTACGAGTTCCGCCGTCCCGACGGCGCGGCGCTGGCGCCTGTCGAACCCGGCGCGCACATCGACCTCCACCTGCCCAATGGCATGATGCGGCAATATTCGCTCGTCACCGCCGAAGGCGACCCCGCCGCCTATGTCGTCGGCATCAAGCGCGATCGCGCCAGCCGCGGCGGCTCGATCTTCATCCACGATCATCTGCGCGTCGGGCAGGTGATCGCCATCGGCGGCCCGCGCAATCATTTTCCGCTGAAGGAAGACGCCGCCCACACCGTGCTCGTCGCCGGCGGCATCGGCATCACGCCGATCTGGTGCATGGCGCAGCGGCTGAAGAAACTCGGCCGCTCGTTCGAACTGCACTACGCCTGCCGCGACCGCGCCGAGGTCGCCTTCCACGACGAGCTGAAGGCGATGCCGGAAGCGAAAATCCACATCGACGCGGAAGCCGGCGGCAAGTTCATGGACGTCGCCGCCATCATCGCGGGCGCGCGCAAGGACGCGCACTTCTATTGCTGCGGCCCGATCCCGATGCTGGAAGGCTTCGAGAAGGCGACGAAGGACCTGCCGCCCGATCAGGTGCACGTCGAATATTTCTCCTCCAAGGAAGAAGCTGCGACGGACGGCGGCTACGTGGTGGAATTGCGCAAGTCGGGCAAGGAATATTCCATCCCCGAAGGCAAGACGATCCTCGAAGTGCTGGTCGAGGACGGCGTCGACATCATGTACTCGTGCCAGGAAGGCGTCTGCGGCGCGTGCGAGACGGCGGTGATCTCCGGCACGCCCGACCATCGCGACGGCATCCTCACGGACGCCGAGCGCGTCGCCAGCAAGACGATGATGATCTGCTGCTCGGGCTCGAAGAGCCCGCGGCTCGTGCTGGATTTGTAGCGGCGCTGACCCGTGCGCCTCGTCTTCGGCGCGAAGGGGCCGTGGATGGCGGCCTGCGCGACCTGACGACGGAGCATCGAGCGCCTGCACGTCAACGTCATGGTCCGCCGAAGCGCGGACCATCGACGGCTCCCGGAATCGCTTCGCCTAGCCACCCCAGTCCTTGTCGCGCAACACTTCGTCCGTGTGCTGCCCCAGCCCCGGCGCGGGGCGCGGGGAGGCGAGGGGCGCGCCGTCCATCACGATGGGGGCGCGCAGGCCGGGCGTCGTTCCCTTTGCGGCGAGCGGATTGTCGATGTCGATGCGCATGCCGCGATGGACGATCTGCGGATCGGCGAACACCTCGCCCACATTGTTGATCGGCCCCGCGGGCACGCCCGCCGCATCGAGCTGCGGCAGAAGCGCGCCGCGCGTGAAGCGGCGGAAGATCGGATAGAAGGTCTCGTTGAACGCCACGCGGTTCACCACGCGATCCTTGCTCGTGGCGAACCGCGCATCGCGCGCGAGTTCGGAAACGCCCAGCACGTCGCACAGCTTGCGATATTGCCCGTCGTTGCCCGTGGCGATGATCACGTCGCCGTCGGCTGCGGGGAACACGTCGTAGGGCACGATGTTGGGATGCGCGTTGCCGAGGCGGTGAGGCTCCTTGCCGCTGACGAAGTAATTGATCGCCTGATAGCCGAGCACGGCGACCTGCGCGTCGAGCAGCGCGCAATCGATGTAGGCGCCCTCGTCGGTGTCGCGCCGGCGAAGCAGCGCGGCCTGGATGGCGTTGGCCGCATAAAGGCCGGTGAAGATGTCGGCGATGGCGATGCCCGATTTCGACGGCGGCCCGTCGGGCGTTCCGGTGAGATGCATCGCGCCGCCCATGCCCTGCACGAGAAAGTCATAGCCCGCGCGCGACGCGTACGGCCCGTCCTGTCCGAACCCGGTGATGGAGCAATAGATCACGCGCGGGTTGATGGCCTTGATCGCCTCGTAGTCGAGCCCGTACTTCTTCAGCCCGCCGACCTTGAAGTTCTCGATGATGACGTCCGCGTGACGCGCGAGTTTCAGCACGCGCGCGCGGCCGTCCTGCGTCTCGAAATCGGCTGTGACGCAGCGCTTGCCGCGATTGCACGCGTGGAAATACGCCGCGCCGAGGGTCGCGCCGTCCTTGCCCTCCACGAACGGAGGCCCCCAATGGCGCGTGTCGTCGCCCGCGCCCTCGCGCTCCACCTTCACGACGTCGGCGCCAAGATCGGCGAGCAATTGCCCGCACCACGGCCCCGCGAGAATGCGCGCGAGTTCGAGAACGCGGACGCCGGCGAGGGGAGCAGGCGCCATCAGAAAAACGCCTGCAGGCCCGTCTGCGCCCGGCCCAGAATGAGCGCGTGCACGTCGTGCGTGCCTTCATAGGTGTTCACGGTTTCGAGGTTCTGCGCGTGGCGCATCACGTGGTACTCGCCGTGGATGCCGTTGCCGCCGTGCATGTCGCGAGCCATGCGCGCGATGTCGAGCGCCTTGCCGCAATTGTTGCGCTTGATGATCGAGATCATCTCCGGCGCCGCGCGGCCCTCGTCCATGAGGCGACCGACGCGCAGCGCCGCCTGCAGGCCGAGCGCGATCTCGGTCTGCATGTCGGCGAGCTTCTTCTGCACCAGTTGCGTGGCGGCGAGCGGGCGGCCGAACTGCTTGCGGTCGAGCGTGTACTGGCGTGCGCGCAGCCAGCAATCTTCCGCAGCGCCCATCGTGCCCCAGCCGATGCCGTAGCGCGCCTTGTTGAGGCAGCCGAACGGGCCCTTGAGGCCCGCGACGTTCGGCAGCAGGTGCTCTTCGCCCACCACCACGCCGTCCATCACGATCTCGCCGGTGATCGAGGCGCGCAGCGACAGCTTGCCCTCGATCTTCGGCGCCGACAGGCCCGCCATGCCCTTCTCCAGGATGAAGCCGCGAATGGCGCCCTCGTGCGCGTCCGACTTCGCCCACACGATGAACACGTCGGCGATCGGCGAGTTGGAGATCCACATCTTCGAGCCGGTGAGGCGATAGCCGCCCGCGACCTTCTCCGCCCGCGTCTTCATGCCGGCGGGGTCGGAGCCCGCGTCCGGCTCGGTCAGACCGAAACAGCCGATCAGCTCGCCGCTGACGAGCTCGGGCAGGTATTTCGTCTTCTGCTCTTCCGAGCCGTAGGCGTTGATCGGGTGGATCACGAGCGAGGATTGCACGCTCATCATCGAGCGATAGCCTGAATCGACCCGCTCCACCTCGCGGGCGACGAGGCCATAGGCGACGTAGGACGCGCCGGCCGCGCCGTATTTCGCGGGCAGCGTCACGCCCAGAAGGCCCAGCCGGCCCATCTCGCGGAAGATCGCGGGATCGGTGCGCTCGTGCGCATAGGCGTCGATGACGCGGGGCAGGAGCTGCTCCTGCGCGTAGGCGCGCGCCGTGTCGGCGATCATGCGCTCGTCTTCGGTGAGCTGGTCGTCCAGCAGGAAAGGATCGGCCCAGGCGAATTCCGTCCGCCCGCCGTCCCGCTTCGTCCCGTTCGCCTGATCCATGTCTTTGGCTTTCCCCGGCCGTTCGGCCCCGTCCACCCGGGATTATGGCGCGGCAAGTCCGCTGGCAAGTGTGCTGGCGAGTCCGCTGGCGGTTCAAGACGGCGGGGGACATCCTTCGCGCGCCGCAACGAACGCTTGAACAGGGGCCCGGCCTTGGCCATCTTAGGACCATGGCTGTGCAAAGCGGCAAGTTCATCCGCCCCGACCCTTCGGCGCTCGCTGCGATGAGCGAGAGGTCGCGCGAGATTTTCCGTCTCGTCGTCGAGAGCTATCTGGCGACCGGCGAGCCTGTGGGCTCGCGCAACCTGTCGCGCCTCCTGCCGATGACCCTGTCCGCCGCCTCGGTCCGAAACGTCATGCAGGACCTCGAGGAATCCGGCCTCATCTTCGCCCCGCACACCAGCGCCGGCCGGCTGCCGACCGAGCTTGGCCTTCGCTTCTTCGTCGACGCGATCCTCGAGATCGGCGACATCGGCGCGGAAGAGCGCGAGCGCATCGAGGCGCAGGTCAAGGCGGCCTCCTCCGGCCAGACCATGGAGAGCCTGCTCACCGAGGCGTCCTCGCTGCTCTCCGGCCTGTCGCGCGGGGCGGGCGTCGTCCTGTCCTCCAAGGACAACGTCGGCCTCAAGCAAATCGAGTTCGTGCGGCTGGAGCCCGAGAAGGCGCTGGCCGTGCTGGTGGCCGAGGACGGCTCCGTCGAGAACCGCATCCTCAACGTGCCGCCGCGACCTGCCGCCCTCCGCGCTGGTCGAGGCCGCCAATTACCTCAACGCCCGCATCCGCGGCCGCACGCTGGCCGAGCTGCGCGTGGATATCGAGGCCTCGCGCTCGATGGCCGAGCGGGAGCTCGACGTCCTGACCGCGCGCCTCGTGGACGCGGGGCTTGCAAGCTGGACGGGCGCGGAAGGCTCGGCCCAGCAGCTCATCGTGCGCGGCCAGGCGAACCTGCTCGAAGACCTGCGCGCGGTGGAGGATCTGGAGCGCATCCGCCTGCTGTTCGACGATCTCGAGACCAAGAAGGACGTGATCGACCTTCTCGCCCGCGCCGAGACGGGCGAGGGCGTGCGCATCTTCATCGGCTCGGAGAACAAGCTGTTCTCGCTGTCGGGCTCGTCGATGATCGCCGCCCCGTTCCGGGACGCCAGCCAGAAGATCGTCGGCGTGCGTCGGCGTCATCGGCCCGACGCGGCTCAATTACGCCCGCATCGTCCCGATGGTCGACTACACGGCCAAGGTCGTTTCGCGCCTCGTGAGGGGCTGAGACGCCCCGTTCACGCAATCAGGCGGGCGTCGGTTGTCGTCGCGCCATTCGGGACATCGCCGTAGCCACGCCCACGAGAAGCACGCCAACCACCGTGCTCATGATGAACGGCGTCAGCATCAGCAGCCCGCCCACGCCGAGGATGACACGCGTGAGGGTGTTGTGCGCCCATGTCGAGTATTGCTCGATCGCCGCGGAGACGAAGATCAACCCGATCGCCGCGGTGGTGAACGTGAGCGCCGTCTTCCACACTGGCCCCTCCCACAGCAGTTCGGGACCGAACACGAACACGAACGGGACGAGGAACGCCGCCAGCGCCAGTTTCACCGCATGGGCTGCGATGAGGATCGGATTGTCGCCGGAAATGGACGCGGCCGCGAACGCGGCCACCGCAACGGGCGGCGTAATGGCCGACAGCACCGCAAAATAGAGGATGAACATGTGGCCCGAGAGATCGCTGATGCCCACCTGCTTCATCAGCGGGCTCATCAGCACGGCTGCCAGAATGTAGGCCGAGGGGGTCGGCATGCCCATCCCGAGGATGATGGTGAGGCCTGCGGCGACAATGAACGTGAAGATCTGATCGGCGGCCGTCAGCGCATAGACGAGGTGGGCAAACTTCGAAGCCAGCCCGGTCATCGTGATGCCGCCGATGACGAGACCGGCGGCGGCGGTCGCGCCTGCGACCGCGACGGTGCGCACCGTCGTCTCGGCGAGCGCGTTGTAGATGCCGACCGGGCCGATGCGCGTATGCTGGCGCAGCATCGCCACGGCGAGCACCGAAAGGGAGCCATAGACGGCGACCATCGTCGGCGTGTACCCGGCGAACAGGGCCCAGGTCAGCACCACGAGCGGCACGAGGAACATGCCGCCGTTCTTCATCGTTGCGCCGACCTTCGGCAGGCTCTCGCGGGGCAGGCCGCCGATCCCGAGGCGGATGGCGCGGAAGTGAACCTGTGAATATACGCAAACGTAATAGAGGAGCGCCGGCAGCAGCGCCGCGATGGCGATGTCCCGATATTCGATGCCCGTGTACTCCGCCATCAGGAACGCCGCCGATCCCATGACCGGCGGCATGATGCTGCCGCCCGTCGACGCCGCCACTTCGATGCCGGCCGCCACCGGTCCTCGAAATCCAGCTTTCTTCATCATGGGGATCGTCACTGATCCCGTTGTGACGACGTCGGCGGTGGGGCTTCCGGAAATCATCCCGTAAAGCGCCGAGGAAGCGACCGCGACCTTCGCCGAGCCGCCGTGGCGATGGCCGGTGAAGGCGGTCGCGATGTCATTGAAGAAGTCGCCGCCGCGCGAGTGATAGAGCAGCGTTCCGAACAGGACGAACATGAAGGCGTACGTGGCGGCGACACGCGCCGGCAGGCCCATCACGCCATCGGTCGTATAGATCATGATGTCGATGAAGTGGTCGAGGCCGATGTACCCGTGACCCAGCACGCCGGGGATGAGGTGGCCCCAGAGATTGTACGCGACGAAGACCAGGACGACGGCGAGGAGCCCCATGCCCGTCGCCCGGCGCGTGATTTCGAGCGTGAGGAACACCATCAGCAAGCCGAACCAGTACTGGGCGTCTGTCAGTTCCGTGAGCAGCGCGATGCGTTCGCTGAGCTCGCTCGATTGGAAAAAGAAGAAGACTCCGCTGGCGAGGCTTGCTCCGGACAGGATGAAGTCGGGAATGGTCGGCCGCGTCGGATTGGATGTCGCGTTGGCCCCGATCACGAGGAACGCGATGGTCATCGTTCCGCACAGGAACAGCGCGGTCAGCACCCAGGGGTCGATGAAGAGGTATGTGGCGGCGACCACCACGTAGACGGCGACGACGAAGGAGAAGAACTTGATTGCGTGATCAAGCCAGCCTGTCAGCTTTCTCGGTGCGCCGACCGAGAACCAGAAGCCCAGCTTGAAGATATTTGGCGTCGCCATCGATGTTGCTTTCCAAACTGAACACGGCGGCACGATGCCGCCGTGTTCGTTATTCCCGGTTCAGGGTCGCCCTACTTGATGACGCCGGCTTCACGCAGATACTTCTCCGCGCCGGGATGGAAGGGCGCCGCGCCCTTCTGGGCAAACAATTCCTTCGTGGTCGCCGCAGCGAGGAGGCGATGCGACGCCTTGTACTTCTCGATTTGCTCAAACATCGCCTTGGTGACGTTGTAGGCTGTCTTCTCGTCCATGTTCGCATTCACGAGCACGGGCATGCCCACGCACACCGACGCCGAATCCGTCGCGAGGAAATCGTATTCCTTGCCTTTCACCTCGCAGAACGCCGCGCCGGTCGCCGCCGCCGCCTTCTTCGCGGTGGCTTCGGTCATCGGCAGCATGACGAGGTCCACGCCGCTGGCGACTTCCAGCACGCGGGGATGGCGGTATGAAATGCCGAAGCTGATGACGTCGATGCGGCGGTCGAGGAACAGGGACGTCTGTTCGCCGGACGCGGCCCGGATCACCTGTCCGCCCCACTTGCGGATGTCGTCGAGCGAAACGCCGATGGCCGAAAGGGTCGCAATCGACACGTCGCCGTCCATGTTGCCGGGTCGATTGACGGCGATGCGCATGGGCGGTTTCTTGGCGGCGATGTCCTCGAAGGTCTTGATGCCGTGCTGCTCGGCCCAGGCCTTGGTGACCAGCGTGTGGGTCATCTGGAACCGGCTCTGCGGCGTGTAGGCGTTGAACAGCATCCGGAGCTCCTTGATGGGAGCCTTGAACGGCGGCTTGCCTTCCAGCGCGACGATGAGTTCGGTGTCGGAGACGAAGCCCAGCGGCACCTTGCCCTGCTGCAGCAGGAGCGCGTTGGCGAGCCCGCCGCTGGAGGTCTGGTAGGTGACGGTGGAGCCCGGATAGGCGGCGGCGAGCGCGGCGTCCATGCCCGCACCGGCAGTGGAGACAAGCCCGCCCGGGCTGTAGCCCGCAATGGTCAGGTTGTAGGGCTGGGCGTGAGCGGAAGCCGCCAGGCATCCCGAAATGGCTGCGGCGAGCAAGAGTTTGCGCATTTTTGTCCCTCCTCCGGGGCTTTTGCCGGCTTCGGCCGGTCCGTTCAGGACCCCACCCTCTGGCTTGGAACGTATTCGGAAAAGCGAGGAGGGGTCAATGAGAGCGACAGGGGCCCACCCGCCCCTTTCCCCCGGGGGCCAGCGCTGCTATCTCCCGCCCATGACCGCGCACCCCATCGACAACATCCGCAACTTCTCCATCGTCGCCCACATCGACCACGGCAAGTCGACGCTCGCCGACCGGCTGATCCAGACCACCGGCGGCGCTGGCCGAGCGCGAGATGAAGGAGCAGGTGCTCGACTCGATGGACATCGAGCGCGAGCGCGGCATCACCATCAAGGCCCAGACCGTGCGCCTCGACTACAAGGCGAAGGACGGCAAGACCTACATCCTCAACCTGATGGACACGCCCGGCCACGTCGACTTCGCCTACGAGGTGTCGCGCTCGCTGGCCGCCTGCGAGGGCTCGCTGCTGGTGGTCGACGCCTCCCAGGGCGTCGAGGCGCAGACGCTCGCCAACGTCTACCAGGCGCTCGACGCCAACCACGAGATCGTGCCCGTCCTCAACAAGATCGACCTGCCCGCCGCCGAGCCCGACCGCGTCAAGGCAGCAGATCGAGGACGTGATCGGCCTCGACGCCTCCGACGCCGTGCCGATCTCGGCCAAGACCGGCATCGGCATCGACGTCGTGCTGGAGGCCATCGTCAAGCGCCTGCCGCCGCCCAAGGGCGACGCGACGGCGCCGCTGAAGGCGCTGCTGGTCGACAGCTGGTACGACGCCTATCTCGGCGTCGTCGTGCTCGTGCGCGTCATCGACGGCGTGCTGAAGAAGGGCCCGACGATCACGATGATGGGCACCGACGCCCGCTACGAGGTCGACCGCATCGGCGTCTTCCGCCCGAAGATGACGGACGTGCAGCGAGCTCGGCCCCGGCGAGGTCGGCTTCATCACCGCGCAGATCAAGCAGGTGGCCGACACGCGCGTCGGCGACACCATCACCGACGACGCGCAAGCCCACGCGCCGCACGCGCTGCCGGGCTTCAAGCCGGCGCAGCCGGTGGTGTTCTGCGGCCTCTTCCCCGTCGACGCCGCCGCAGTTCGAGGACCTGCGCGCCGCCATGGGCCGGCTGCGCCTCAACGACGCCAGCTTCTCCTACGAGATGGAGACCTCCGCCGCGCTCGGCTTCGGCTTCCGCTGCGGCTTCCTCGGCCTGCTGCACCTGGAGATCATCCAGGAGCGGCTGCGAGCGCGAGTTCAACCTCGACCTGATCGCGACCGCGCCGTCCGTCGATCTACCAGATCACGCATGCGCGACGGCGACGGACGATCGAGCTGCACAACCCGGCCGACATGCCGGACGTCGATGAAGATCGAGGAGATCGCGGAGCCCTGGATCCGCGCGACGATCCTGACGCCGGACGAGTATCTCGGCCGCGTCCTGAAGCTCTGCCAGGACCGGCGCGGCGCGCAGGTCGACCTCACCTATGTCGGCACGCGCGCCATGGTGGTCTACGACCTGCCGCTGAACGAGGTGGTGTTCGACTTCTACGACCGGCTGAAGTCGATCTCGAAGGGCTACGCCTCGCTTCGACTACCAGATCACCGACTACAAGCCGGGCGACCTCGTGAAGATGTCGATCCTGGTCAACGCCGAGCCGGTCGACGCGCTCTCGATGCTCGTGCACCGCACCCGCGCCGAGATGCGCGGCCGCGCCATGGTGCGAGAAGCTGAAGGAGCTGATCCCGCCGCACCTGTTCCAGATCCCGATCCAGGCGGCGATCGGCGGCAAGATCATCGCCCGCGAGACCATCCGCGCGCTGCGCAAGGACGTGACCGCCAAGTGCTACGGCGGCGACATCACCCGCAAGCGCAAGCTGCTCGACAAGCAGAAGGAGGGCAAGAAGCGCATGCGCCAGTTCGGCAAGGTCGAGATCCCGCAGGAAGCCTTCATCGCCGCGCTGAAGATGGACAGCTGAAGCCGCAGGGCTACAAGATCACCTCGCAGGAGAGACGCCCATGATCATCCACCGCTCCGGCCGCGCGACGCTTCGCGCCTCGTCCGACTACTTCACCGGCACGGTCTGGCAGGACCCGCTCATCGAGGCGCCGGCGCCGGCGAACCTGCGCGCGCTGCGCGTGTCGTTCGAGCCCGGCGCGCGCACCGCGTGGCACACCCATCCGCTCGGGCCAGACGATCTACGTCACCGACGGCGTCGGCCTCGTGCAGCGCGAGGGCGGGCCGGTGCAGGTGGTGCGCCCCGGCGACGTCGTGTTCTTCGAGCCGAACGAGCGCCATTGGCACGGCGCGTCGCCCAAGGTCGGCATGGTCCACATCGCCATGCAGGAGGCCAAGGACGGCAAGCACGTCGACTGGGCCGAGCACGTCACCGACGCGCAATATCTGAGCCCGCCCGAAGGCTGATCTCAAAGCGCTTGGCGCGCGCGCCCGCTCCAAGCTACACATGAGCCTGGACGCGCCCGGCAAAGGGCGCGCGGGGAGGGGATCAATGGCCGGATTCGCACGCAGTCTTTTCGCAGCCGCCGTTCTGCTGGGCGCAGGAAGCATCGCGGCCCATGCGCAGGCGCAATGGCCGACGCGCGCCGTCAAGATCATCACGCCCCAGCCCCCCGGCACCGGCATCGACGTGTCCTGCCGCGTGTTCGCCGACAAGCTCTCCCAGAAGTGGGGCCAGCCCGTCATTGTCGAGAACCGCCCCGGCGCCGACGGCGCCATCGGCGTCGGCGCATTCATTTCCGCCGCGGACGATCATTCGCTCCTGTGTTCGTTCGGCGGGCCGATCACCATCCTTCCCTTCACGACGCAGACGAAGCTCGCCTACGATCCTGCCGCCGATCTCAAGCCGATCTCGACCATCGTCGATTTCGTCCAGCTCTTCGCCGTGTCTGCGACCATGGGAGTCGACACTCTCGACGCCCTCGTGAAGAAAGTGCGCAGCGAGCCCGGCAAGCACAACTGGAGTTCGACGCAGGGTCTGCCGCTGCTGATGCTGAGCAGCTTCCTGCGCGGCGCCAATCTCGACATGGCCTATGTCCCCTACAGCGCGCTGACCCCTGCGCTGCAGGATCTGGGGCAAGGACGTTTCCAGCTTTACGCGACGACCTACGCGAGCTTCCTGCCGCTCATCCAGTCGAACCAGATTCGCGTGCTCCTCACGCTCAACAGCCAGCGCGCCGCGCAACTCCCGGACGTTCCCACCGCCGCCGAAGCCGGATTGCCGCATCTGACCGTCGTGAGCTTCAACGGCTTCTTCGGCGGACGCGCCATGCCCGACGCGTTGCGCGATCGTATTGCGAAGGATCTGGAAGCCATCGGCCGCGAGCCTGACGTCGCGGCGAAACTCCAGGGCCTCGGCATTTCGATCCGCACCACGACACCCGGCGAGTTCGCAAAGATGATTGCCGAGCAGAGTGCGACCGTGCAGAGCATCCTCAAGACGACGGGCGGGCTACCCGGCCAGAAGTGAGAGGCGACGATGGCTGACGAGGAGAAGGCGGGTCAGGGCGCCCCACCGGCGGGCGAGCGGCAGTTTCCCTTGCCCGAAGGCTACGACGCCGTGGCCGAAGCCAAGCGTCTCATGCGAAGCATTCGCGCCGGCGCGCTTGCGACGCTGTCGCAGGACGGCTTTCCCTTCGCCTCGCTCGTGAACGTCGCGACCGATTTCGACGGCGCGCCGCTGCTGCTGATGTCGAGCCTGTCGGCGCACACGCGCCATCTCGACGCCGAGCCGCGCGCCTCGATCCTCCTGTCGGAGGGCGGCAAGGGCGACCCGCTCGCCCATCCGCGCCTCACGGTCACGGGCCATGCGGCGCGCGTGAGCGAGGAGGCGGCGCGCGCCCGCGTCAAGGCGCGCTTCCTCGCGCGTCATCCAAAGTCCGCGCTGTATGCCGACTTCGGCGATTTCTCCTTCTGGCGCCTCGCCATCGTGCGCGCCCATCTCAACGGGGGATTCGCGCGCGCCGCCAGCTTCGAGGCGGCGCAGATCCTCACCGATGTCTCCGACGCGGCCGAACTCGTCGAAATCGAATCATCGGCCATCGAGCACATGAACGCCGACCACCCGGACGCCCTGCAATTGTATGCCGTGAAATTGTGCGGCGAACGGGAGGGCCGCTGGCGCGCAACCGGCGTCGATCCCGACGGCATGGACCTCGCGTCCGGCGATATGACTGCAAGACTTGCGTTTCCCGCCCGCGTGACAGGCGGCGACGCGTTGCGGCGGACGCTTGCGGAACTGGGCGCTGCTGCACGTGCGAAATGATGCTGCATCGCAATAGGACAGAGTGTAGCCAATTCTTCAGCAATACCCCGCACAAATGCCCAGTCCCGCTTGCCCTGCGCGGCGGCGGGGACTAAACACCCCGCCAGACCGACAGGACGAGGGCGAGGCTGCGGCGCCGAGAGGCGCCCCCCGAACGATCCGGAGTAAGCGATGAAACAGACAGGCATCTGGAACGCGGCGAACGGCATTGAGAAGCAGGGGTTCGCGGGCGCGCGCAGCGCCGCCTACAACCTCGACGCGCCGATGCTCTACGAGGAGTCGGTCCGTCGTTCCGAAGCCGTTGTCATGCCGGGCGGCGCCATCAACGCCGAGACCGGAATTCACACCGGCCGCTCGCCGAAGGACAAGTTCACCGTTCGCGACGCCACCACCGAAGGCAAGGTCTGGTGGGGCAACAACAATGCGATCACGCCCGAGCAGTTCGAGACGCTGCTCGCCGACTTCCAGAAGCATGCCGAGGGCATGGACCTGTTCGTCCAGGACCTGTACGGCGGCGCCGACCCCGCCTTCCGCGTCAAGGCGCGCGTCATCACCGAGTTCGCCTGGCACTCGCTGTTCATCCGCAACCTGCTCATCCGTCCGGACCGCTCCGAGCTTGCGTCCTACGTCAACGAACTGACGATCATCGACCTGCCTTCGTTCAAGGCTGATCCCAAGCGCCACGGCTGCCGCTCCGAGACGGTCGTCGCGCTCGACTTCACGCGCAAGATCGTGCTCATCGGCGGCACCAACTACGCCGGCGAGATGAAGAAGTCGGTGTTCACGTGGCTCAACTGGACGCTGCCGAACGCCGAACGTGCTGCCGATGCACTGCTCGGCCAACATCGGCCCCGATAGCGACGTCGCCGTCTTCTTCGGCCTCTCGGGCACCGGCAAGACGACGCTCTCGCCGGACCCCAACCGCATCCTCATCGGCGACGACGAGCACGGCTGGTCGCGCGAAGGCGTGTTCAACTTCGAGGGCGGCTGCTACGCCAAGGCGCATCAAGCTCTCGCGCGAGGCCGAGCCGGAAATCTACGCCACGACCGAGCGCTTCGGCACCGTGCTCGAAAACGTCGTGTTCGATCCGCTGACGCGCATTCCCGATTTCGACGAGCGATCGAGAAGACCGAGAACACGCGCATCGCCTATCCGCTCGACTTCATCCCGAACGCCTCGCGCACGGGCCGCGGCGGTCATCCCAAGAACATCGTCATGCTGACCTGCGACGCCTTCGGCGTGCTGCCGCCGATCGCCAAGCTCGACGCCGGCGCAGGCCATGTATCACTTCCTCTCCGGCTACACCGCGAAGGTGGCGGGCACCGAGAAGGGCGTGACGGATCCGCGAGGCGACGTTCTCGACCTGCTTCGGCGCATCCGTTCATGCCGCTGCATCCCTCGGTCTACGGCAATCTGCTGCGCGAGCTCATCGCCAAGCATTCCGTCGATTGCTGGCTCGTGAACACCGGCTGGACCGGCGGCAAGGACGGCGTCGGCCGCCGCATGCCGATCCGCGTGACGCGCCGCCTGCTCACCGCCGCCCTCGACGGCTCGCTCAACAGGGCGACGTTCCGCACCGACCCCTATTTCGGCTTCGCGGTGCCGACCTCGGTGCCGGGCGTCGAGCCGCACATCCTGGAGCCGGTGAAGACCTGGACCTCCAAGTCCGAGTTCGCCAAGACCGCGAAGCACCTCGTCGAGATGTTCCGCAAGAACTTCGTCGAATTCGAAAGCCACGTGGACGCCAAGGTGCGCGACGCCGCGCCGACCATGCGCATCGCCGCCGAGTAAGTCCGGCAGCCTTCAAAAGACCAGCGAAGGCCCCCTCACGGGGGCCTTTTGCTTTTGTGGCCGCGTTGATCGTCCGTTAACCTTCCGTTCACTATGATTGTCCGATTCTCGAACCAGGGCGCGGACCGTTTCGCGCCAGCGCCGGAACGGCAGGCGTCGAGAGACCGGAAGCGCGAAGAGCATGTGCCGCTGGATCGCCTACAAGGGCCAACCGATCTTCCTCGAGACGCTGGTCGCCGCGCCCGAGCGCTCGCTCATCGCGCAATCGCTGAACGCGGCGGAGGGCGTCACGCCCACGAACGGCGACGGGTTTGGCCTCGGCTGGTACGGCGAGCGCCCGCAGCCCGGCCTCTATCGCGAATTGCGCCCCGCATGGTCGGATGAAAACCTGCGTCACATCTGCGCGCAGGTCCGCTCGGGCCTGTTCTTCGCCCATGTGCGCGCATCGACAGGGACTGCGAGCACGCGGGCCAATTGCCACCCCTTCGTGCACGGGCGTCACATGTTCATGCACAACGGACAGGTCGGCGGCTATCCGGCGCTCAAGCGCCGCATCGAGGCGCTGATCCCGGACGAATTCTACGACATGCGCGCGGGCACGACGGATTCGGAGGCGATCTTCCTCGCCGCGCTCGGCTTCGGACTCGCCGGCGATCCGCTCGGCGCGACGGCGCGCACGCTCAAGCGCATCGGCGCCATCATCCAGCGCGCCGGACTCGACGAGCCGCTGCGCTTCACCTCCGCGCTGACGGACGGCGAAACGCTCTGGGCGTTCCGCTGGGCCTCCGACGACAAGGCGCCCTCGCTCTACTGGCGCCAGACGCGCGAGGGGCTGGTCGTCGTTTCCGAACCGCTCGACGGCGAGAAGGGCTGCTGGCGCGAAGTGCCCCAGGGCTGCACGCTGGTCGCGGGCCCCGGGCGGCGTGGATGTGCGCTGCATGAACGCGGAAATCAGGAAGGCGGCGTGAGGCGTTAGTGCGCCTCGTCCCAGTTCTTCGCCGCTTTCGCGTCCACCTGCAACGGCACGCTGAGTTGCGTGGCCGGATGCGGCGCGTCCACCATCACCTTGCGCACGACCTCGATGGTGCGCTCGACTTCCGCCTGCGGAACCTCGAACACGAGTTCGTCGTGCACCTGCAGCAGCATCTGCGCGCCGAGCTTCGAGCCTTCCAGCGCGCGGTCCATGCGGGCCATGGCGCGGCGGATGATGTCGGCGGCGGAGCCCTGGATCGGCGCGTTGATCGCCGCGCGCTCGTTGAACGCGCGCTCGGACGGGATTGGACGCGGTGATGCGCGGGTAATGGCACCTGCGCCCGAAGATCGTCGTGACGTAGCCCTGCTCGCGGCAGACCTTCTTCGTCGCGTCCATGTAGTCGCGGATGCCGGGGAAGCGCTCGAAATACTTCTTGATGTAGGCGCCCGCCTCCTCGCGCGAGATGCCGAGCTGGTTGGCGAGGCCGAAGGCCGAGATGCCGTAGATGATGCCGAAGTTGATCGCCTTGGCGCGGCGGCGCACTTCGGAGGGCATGTCCTTCACCGGCACGCCGAACATTTCCGACGCGGTCATCGCGTGAATGTCGAGCCCGTCCGCGAAGGCCTTCTTCAATTGCGGGATGTCGGCGATATGCGCGAGGATGCGCAGCTCGATCTGCGAGTAATCCGCCGAGATCAGCGTGTGCCCCGGCGTCGCCACGAACGCCGTGCGGATCTTGCGCCCGGCCTCCGTGCGGATCGGAATGTTCTGCAGGTTCGGCTCGGACGACGACAGCCGCCCCGTCGTCGTCGCCGCCAGCGAGAAGCACGTGTGCACGCGCTGCGTCCGCTTGTTGACGTAGCCGGGCAGGGCGTCGGTGTAGGTCGATTTCAGCTTCTGCAGCTGAGCGCCATTCGAGAATGCGCGCCGGCAGTTCGTGGCCCTGTTCGGCGAGTTCGTCGAGCACGCTCGCGGTCGTCGACCATGCGCCCGTCGCCGTCTTCTTGCCGCCCGGCAGGCCCATCTTGCCGAACAGGATGTCGCCGAGCTGCTTGGGCGAGCCGAGGTTGAACGGCTCGCCGACGATCTCCTGAATGTCGGCCTCCAGCCGCGCCATGCCCTGCGCGAACTCGCCCGAGAGGCGCGAGAGAATCTGCCGGTCGATGGCGATGCCGCGCCGCTCCATGCGCGCCAGCACGTCGATGAGCGGGCGCTCCAGCGTCTCGTACACGCGCGTCATGCCCTCGGCGGCGAGCCGCGGCTTCAGCACCTCCCACAGGCGCAGCGTCACGTCCGCGTCCTCGGCGGAATACTCCGTCGCCTTGTCGATGGCCACGCGGGCGAAGCCGATGAAGCGTCTTGCCGACGCCGGCGACTTCGCCGAACTGGATCGGCTTGTGGCCCAGATGGCGTTGCGGACAATTCGTCCATGCCGTGGCCGTTCTTGCCCGCGTCGAGCACGTAGGACATGAGCAGCGTGTCGTCGACCGGCGCGCACGTTGACGCCGTTGCTCGCGCAGGATCTCGAGATCGAACTTCATGTTCTGCGCGATCTTCAGGACGCCCGGATCTTCCAGCAGCGGCTTCAGTTTCGCCAGCACGAGATCGCGGGGAAGCTGGCCTTCCACGAGGCCGCCTTCCTGGAAGAGATCGTCGGGCGAGCCGGACTTGCAATGGCGGATCGGGATGTAGCACGCGCGCCCCGGCGCGGTGGCGAGCGCGACGCCGACGAGATCGGCGTCGAAGGCGTCGAGCGAAGATGTCTCGGTGTCGACGCACACGCGGCCCGCTTCGTAAGACTGCGCGATCCAGCGATCCAGCGCGTCTTCGCTCGTCACGGTCTCGTAGCTCTTCACGTCGATCTTCTGCGCCAGCGCCCTGTGCTCGCGCAGGCGCGCGGCGGCCAGCGCCGCAGGCGAGTCGGCCTCGCTCGCCGGCCGCTGTGGTCGAAGCGGCGGCGGCGCCCGCGTGCCGCGCGGCGGCTTCCGCAGGCGCATCGTCGCGTTGCGCGGGCCGTTCGCGCCGGCACTCCGTTGCGCAGGCGCCAGCCGCCCGCGCCCATGAGCGCGGGCTCGGGTTCGATCTGCGCCGCGTCGACGCCGAACACTTCGCCGGCGCGCTTGGTGATCGTGGTGAACTCCATCGCCTTCAGGAAGGCGACGAGCGTCTTGCCGTCGGGCTGCGACAGGCCGAGGTCGTCGAGCGGGCAGTCCAGCGGCGACGTCGCAGACGAGTTCCACGAGCTTCTTCGAGACGCGCACCTGCTCGACGATCTCGGGGTTGGTGAGCGTCTCGCGGCGCTTGGGCTGCTTGATCTCGCCGGCGCGCGCCAGCAGCGTGTCGAGATCGCCGTATTCGTTGATGAGCTGCGCGGCGGTCTTGATGCCGATGCCCGGCGCGCCGGGCACGTTGTCGGTCGAATCGCCGGCGAGCGCCTGCACGTCGATGACCTTTTGCGGCGGCACGCCGAAATACTCGACGACTTCCGCCTCGCCGATGCGACGCTCCTCGCGCGCGCCCGACGAGCCCGCGACGCCGGATGCAGGATCGTAACATCGACACGCCCGGACCGATGAGCTGCATCAGGTCCTTGTCGGCGGAGACGATCAGCACGTCCGCGCCGCGCTCGCGCGCCTGGCAGGCGTAGGTGGCGATGAGATCGTCGGCCTCGTAGCGGTCCTGCTCGACGGGATGAGGCCGAACGCGCGCACCGCTTCGCGCATCAGCGGAAATTGCGGAACGAGGTCTTCGGGCGGCTCGTTCCTGTTGCCCTTGTAGGGCGGGTAGATTTCCTTGCGGAAGGAATTCTCCGACTTGTCGAAGATGATGGCGAGATGCGTGGGCTTCACGCCCATCGCGCCCTTCTCGATGATCTGGAACAGCTTCGTGCAGAACAGCCGCACGGCGCCGGTCGGCAGCTTGTCGGTGCGGTAATTGTATTTCGGATCCTGCCGCATGGACTGGAAGAAGGCGCGGAAAATGAAGTTCGATCCGTCGACGAGGAAGACGTAATCGCCTTTCTGGACAGGTCGGTGAACGGGCGTCATGGGCTGCTCGGCTGCGTGATCTGAATTGGCGCGGACCATAGAGCGCGCCGCCCGGCAAGGGAACGAAAATGCAAGCGCCCGCCGTCCTCAAAAAGGGACTGGCGCTGAAGCTCGCAATGATTTTTGATGCCTGCCCTGACCATACGGGGGCGCGGCGGCCAAGCCGGGTCGATCGAACCACAGCGAGAGGAAATCATGGGAGAGAAGATCACCCTTACCTGCAAGGACGGGCAGAAGATCGGCGCCTATCTGGCGCGGCCCGCGGGGCCGCCGAAGGGCGCCATCGTCGTCCTGCAGGAGATTTTCGGCGCCAACCAGCACATCCGCAAGACCGCCGACCTCTACGCCTCCGAAGGCTATCTCGCGATCGCGCCTGCTCTTTTCGACCGCGTCGAACCCGGTCTCGAACTCGGCTATACGGGCGATGACCCCAAGAAGGGCATCGAGACCCGCGGCAAGACCGAACTGCCGAAGACCCTGCTCGACATCGAGGCGTCGGTCGAAGCGGTGAAGGCCGCCGGGAAGGTCGGCGTGGTCGGCTATTGCTGGGGCGGCACGCTCGCCTACGCCACCGCCGTGAACCTGCCGGGCGTGGCCGCGGCGGTCGGGTATTACGGCGGCGGGATCGCCGCCATGTCGGACAAGAAGCCCCAGATTCCGATCATGCTTCACTTCGGCGAGAAGGATCACTCGATCTCGATGGCCGACGTCGAGAAGGTGAAGGCGAACCAGCCGCAGATCCCGGTTTTCGTCTACCCCGCCGGACACGGGTTCAACTGCGACGAACGCGCGAGCTTCGACAAGGAGAGCGCGGATCTCGCGCGTTCGCGCACGCTCGCCTTCTTCGCCAAACAGCTCGCCTGAGGAGATGAGTTTTCGGCCAGTCCGTAGCGATTTCCGAGCTTTAACTCGACTGGCCGAATCGTATCCGTAGAAATACTGGGCAAGACGCTTTTTTGTGCTGGCGCGGAGACGGCGTCCGTGGCAATGCTCTGCAAAACCGGCAAACAAGGTTCAGGTGGGCGACTGCCGAAGGGTTTCGAAGGAAGGGGCACGTAACAAATGACCGACCAGAGCGCTGGCGATCCGGGACAATCGTCCGGACGCGGGATACCTCAGGACGTGGGAGCGGGAATTTTCCTGATCCTCATCTCCCTGTTTTTCATCTGGCAGGCATGGCATCTGCCGCTGGGCAGCCTGCGGGCCATGGGCCCCGGCATGCTGCCCATGTCGATCGCCGTCATCATGGGGACGGGCGGCGCGCTGCTCGCCCTCTTCGCGCTGATCAAGGGCGGACCCGCGCTGACCGCGCCGCACCTGCGCGGCCTGTTCTTCGTGCTGGGCGGCCTGATCCTGTTCGGCTTCACGGTGCGCTGGCTCGGCCTCATCGTCGCCGGCCCGCTCGCGATGATCTTCGCCTCCTTCGCCACCAAGGAAGTCCGTCCCGTCGAGGCCGTGATCTTCGCGGTCGTGATGACGGCGTTCTGCATCGGCCTGTTCAAGTTCGCGCTTGGACTGCCAATCCCAATCATCGCTTTCATGTGACCTGGAGGGGATGATGGATATTTTCAACAACCTCGCAATGGGTTTTGGCGTCGCCTTCACGCTGCAGAATCTCTTCCTGTGTTTCCTGGGCTGCATGATCGGCACGCTCGTCGGCGTGCTTCCGGGCGTCGGCCCGGTCGCCACGATCGCGATGCTGCTGCCGATCACCTTCGGCCTCGATCCGACCGGCGCGCTCATCATGCTCGCCGGCATCTATTACGGCGCGCAGTACGGCGGCTCGACGACCGCCATTCTGGTCAACATTCCCGGCGAGGCGACGGCTGTCGTCACCACCCTCGACGGCCACCAGATGGCCAAGCAGGGCCGCGCCGGCGTCGCACTCGGCGTCGCGGCGCTCGGCTCGTTCTTCGCCGGCTGCGTCGCGACGCTCTTCGTCGCCGCGCTCGGCGCGCCGCTGACGCGCTTCGCGCAATTGTTCGGGCCGGCCGAATACTTCTCGCTGATGGTCATGGGCCTCGTCTTCTCGACCGTGCTTGCGCGCGGCTCGATCTTCAAGGCCCTCCTGATGGTGTTCCTCGGCCTGCTGCTGGCGACCGTCGGCACCGACCTCGAGACCGGCCAGGAGCGCGTGACGCTGGGCATCCAGCAATTGTCGGACGGCGTCGACTTCGCGCCGCTGGCCATGGGCATTTTCGGGTTCGCGGAAATCATCCGCAATCTGGAGAACCCGGAAGCCCGCGACGTGGTCCGCAGCAAGATCGGCAACCTCCTGCCGAACTGGGCGGAGATCAAGCAGTCGATCAAGCCCGTGCTTCGCGGCACGTTCATCGGCGGCATCCTGGGCATCCTGCCCGGCAACGGCGCCGTGCTCGGCCCGTTCGCGTCCTACGCGATCGAGAAGAAGCTCGCCAAGGATCCGTCCCGCTTCGGCAAGGGCGCGATCGAAGGCGTCGCCGGTCCCGAGTCGGCCAACAACGCCGGCGCGCAGACCGCCTTCATTCCGCTGCTGACGCTCGGCATCCCGCCGAACGCGGTCATGGCGCTGATGGTCGGCGCGATGACGATCCACGGCATCATCCCCGGCCCGCAGGTCATGACCAAGAACCCCGAACTGTTCTGGGGCATGATCGCGTCCATGTGGATCGGCAACGCGATGCTCGTCATCATCAACCTGCCGCTCGTCGGCATGTGGGTGAAGCTGCTGAAGGTTCCCTATCGCCTCATGTTCCCGGCGATCCTGATCTTCTGCTCGATCGGCATCTACTCGATCAACAACTCGATCCAGGACGTGTATTTCACGGCCTTCTTCGCGCTGGTCGGCTACATCATGATCAAGCTGGGCTACGAGCCTGCTCCGATGCTGCTCGGCTTCGTGCTCGGCAAGCTGATGGAGGAGAAGCTCCGGCAGGCGCTGATCCTGTCGCGCGGCAGCTTCACGACGTTCATCGAGCGCCCGGTTTCGGCGACGCTCCTGGCTGTGGCGTTGCTGATGCTCGTCATCGCGCTGCTGCCGTCGATGAGCAAGAAACGCGAACAGGCCTTCCAGGAGTAATCATCGCGGACTTCTCAAGCTGAGCCGTTGCTGCTAGAGCTTTATCTACAGGGCGCGGTCATGGCCGCGCCTCTTTTTTGTCTCGATCTGAGCCCTAGTGTTAGAGTGTGGCGCAACGACGTCCTGGAGGGAAGCCATTATGAAGAAGATGCTCATTGCAGCTGCGGCCGCGTCCGCAAGTCTTCGCCGGTCCCGCGCCGCGCAGAACTATCCCAACAAGCCGATCATGATGATCGTACCGTTCGCCGCCGGCGGACCGACCGACATCGTCGCGCGCATCGTCGCCGAACCCATGTCGCGCACGCTCGGCCAGCAGATCGTGGTCGAGAACGTCGCCGGCGCCGGCGGCACGACCGGCATCACGCGCGGCGCGGGCGCTGCGCCGGACGGCTACACGCTCATGATGGGGCACATGGGCACGCACGGCGCCGCCCCGGCCCTCTATCCGAACCTGAAGTACAATCCGACGACCGATTTCGCGCCGATCGGCATGGCCGCCGGCACGCCGATCGTGATCGTCGCGACGAAGAAGCATCCTGCGAACAATCTGCAGGAATTCATCGCCTGGGCGAAGAAGCAGGGCGACAAGGCCAACCACGCGCATGCGGGCGTCGGCTCGGTGTCGCACTCGACCGGCATTCTGCTCGAATTCGATCAGTCGGCACGAAGCCGACGTTCATCCCCTACACGGGGACGGGCCCGGCGCTCAACGACCTCGTGTCCGGCCAGGTCGATTACATGACCGACCAGATCGTCAACGTGGTCGGTCAGATCAACGCCGATTCCATCAAGGCCTTCGCCATTGCGACGCCGGCGCGCTCGCCCGCGCTGCCGAACGTGCCGACGACGAAGGAGGCCGGCCTGCCCAACTACGAGGTCAGCGCCTGGAACGCGATCTTCGCGCCCAAGGGCACGCCGGAAGCCATCGTCAAGCAGCTGAGCGACGCGCTCGACAAGGCGCTCGATGACCCGAACGCGCGCAAGCGCCTCGACGATCTCGGCGGCGTCATTCCGGCACGCAGCCGAGCGCGGCCCTGCAGCCCTGCAGAAGCTGGTCGAGAGCGAAGTGGCGCGCTGGACGCCTGTTCTCAAGGAAGCGATGGCGGCGGCCAAGAAGTAAGCCGCTGGCGAGCGAAATTTACAGGCGGCGGGCTCCGGCCCGCCGTTTTTGTTTGGCGCGCAGCGTGTGCGTCGATTAAATCGCGCCGGGAGGAAACCTCATGATCGTCGAAGACCATCGCCACCTGACGGACGTCGTTCTCGCCGAGATGCAGAAGACGCCCGACCCGCGGCTGCGCGAGATCATGGTCGCTCTCGCGGCCCATCTCCACCAGTTCGTCCGCGACGTGAAACTCACCGAGCCTGAATTCCAGGCGGCGCTCGCCATCATCAATCGCATCGGCCAGGCCTCCAACGATTCCCACAACGAGGCGGCCGTGATGGCGGGGTCGGTCGGCGTCTCCCAGCTCGTCTGCCTGCTCAACAACGGCGACAACGGCGAGAGCGAAACCACGGCCAATCTCCTCGGGCCGTTCTGGCGCATGCACGTGCCGCGTGTCGCCAACGGCGGCACGCTCCTGCGCTCGCCCACGCCCGGCCCGACCCTTTACGTGCGCGGCGCCGTGCAGGACCGCAGCGGCAGGCCTGTCGCCGGCGCGGACATCGACGTGTGGCATTCCTCGCCGGTCGGCCTCTACGAGCAGCAGGATCCCGAGCAGGCGGAGATGAACCTGCGCGGCATGTTCACGACCGACGCCGACGGCCGTTTCTGGTTCACCACGGTCAAGCCGGCGGGCTACCCGCTGCCGGTCGAAGGGCCGGTGGGCGACCTGCTGCGCGCGCAGGGCCGCCAGCATTACCGCCCCGCCCACATGCACTTCATGATCGTGAAGCCGGGCTTCAAGACGCTCATCTCGCAGGTCTACGTCAACGACGACCCGCTGCTCGACAAGGATCCGCAGTTCGGCGTCACCCGCGCCCTCGTGGGCGATTATGTGCGCCACGACGAGGCGCCGCCGGAACCGGGCGTGCAGGCGCCCTGGTACACGCTCGACTTCACATTCGCGATCGAGCCCGGCGAAAGCCGCCTGCCGCGCCCGCCGATCAGATAAGGCGCCCGCGCTCAGGGTCCCGCGGCCGAACGTTGCGAAAACAGGTCGCTTCTCGGTCGAGCTGAGGCTTTTTCGCGCCTTCGCGGGAATTTCGAGTGCGCGAAGATGTTGCGGCTCTCGTCACTCGCGTTTGCCTTGGGTGGCCAGGCGGCCAACTCGTGGGCTTGGAAGCCATGCAAGCGCAAAGGATATGGCCGCGAAAGTCGCGCCTGCGATGAAGGCCGTTAGCCCTGGTGCACAGAGGAAAATGCTGGCGGCGAACGCCACAAGTCTGGAAACCACGCGTGCCGTCATGAACTGAGGTTCGGTAAGCTCGCGACTTCGCCAAACGAACATCCCGAGCGCGACGCCGGCGGCGTAAATGCCGAGCGATGCACGCAAGACGCCATCAAAAATTGAAAGCGGATCACCGATCAGCAAAACGCCGGGGTGATAGGCGAAGTAGAACGGTACGATCATGCCTGCGACAGAAATACGGGTCGCCTCCAACCCTGTTTCCATCATCTTCGAACCGGCTATCCCAGCTGCGGCAAAGGCTGCGAAACAGACGGGCGGCGTGACCATCGACATCATGCCGAAATAAATGATGAAGAGATGTGCGCCCGCCGTCGTGACGCCCATTTCGACGATCGTTGGCGCAACAAGGACCGCGAGCGTCAAATACACAATTTGCGTCGGCAGGCCCATGCCGAGGATGAGGCAGACAAGGGCGCATAGCATCAGCGCCAGCCAGAGGTAGCCCATCGAAGCGTCGATCACGAGGGTTGATATCTTCAATCCGAATGATGTCAGGGTCACAACGCCGATGATCAGGCCGGCGCACGCAGCCGATGTCAGTAGCGCGACCGAATCTCGAAACCCGTCGGATATCGCGCCGATGATATTCTTGATCGTCACCAGGTGGCGCGACGACTTCTGCGCCAGAGCGCATACCAGCGAAACCACAATGGCGATGAGAACCGTCGTGGCCATGGCGTAGTCGAGCGACATCAGAACGATGATGACGACGAGCGATGCGAAGTGTAGGCCGCCTTCGCGCATAACGTCGCGCCATGCGGGCAATTGATCCCGAGGCAGTCCGCGCATCCCGAGCCAATCGCCTGCCAATGAACGGCGAACCAGATAGCGAGATAAAACAGGAGGCCGGGAAGGACGGCATGGATGATGATAGTCGAATAGGGAATGCGCGTGTATTCGACCATCAGGAAAGCCGCTGCGCCCATTACCGGCGGCATGATCTGACCGCCTGTCGATGCGCTCGCTTCGATGGCTGCGGCTGTTTTCGCCGAATAACCCTCGCGCCGCATCATTGGGATGGTGAAGATTCCCTGGCTGACGACATTGGCCACGGCGCTGCCCGACGCGAGGCCCATGAACAGCGATGAAATCGTCGTTATCTTGGCGCTGCCGCCTCGCAGTCCGCCGCAAAGCGCCTTGGCGAGCTGGTCCATGAATTCTATGGCTCCGATGCGCGACAGGAACGCGCCATAGATCACGAATAAATAGACATACTCGATCGTGACTTGCAGCGCCGGGCCAATCACGCCTTCTGTTGAGAGCGCCTGCAACGTTAGAACACGCTGTATGCTAAACGAGCCCGTGCGCAACAAGCCTTCCAGCAGCGGTCCATACCAGAGCGGATAGAGCAAGAAGGCAATCGACAGCAGCGGCAGAGCCAGACCAGCTGTCCGTCTCGTGCCTTCCAGCACCAGCAGGATCAGGACGGCGGCGATAATGTAATCAAAACGCGTGCTAGCTCCAGCGCGTGAGAATATATCCTCGAAACCGATGCCGATGTAGGCGCAGGCCGAGAGGCTTGCAATCGCGGCGACCCAGCGGATTGCTCGCCGCAACAAGGACTCGCGATGCCCTGGCGGTGAAAGAAACGCAAACGTGTAAAACAGCGTCACGCCGAGAAAAAGACAGCGCAACTGCGTTTCGTCGAGGGGCGAAACAAGAATGTTCCAGAGCGAGGCGGCAAACAACAGAACCGCGACGCCAGCTCGGGCCCGTGTCGTCCAGTCCTCGCCGAAGACGCTGAGCCACTGCCCAGCGCCGCGTGAGACTACGGGATCTGTGCTTTTCATGCTGCGGACTTACTGCAGGATACCTGCCTCCTTGAAGGCGCGCGCAGCCCCAGGATGCAGCGGTGCGCCGGTTTCCAGCGCACTCGCGCCGCGCGTTCGAGCTCTCGCGAACATCTCGTCGCGCACAGATACGTATTGCGGGGCCTTCGTCGCGATCTCATCGAGATGTGCGACGAAAATTTTCGCAACGGCGTAGGCCGTTTCTTCAGGCATGCTAGCCATGCCGATCCAGCCATTCAGAATGCTAAGGCTCGGCGTGTCGTTTTCCAGGTGTTTTATCGCCCCCTTTTTCAAAACGCTGTCGTCGTAGACCCCGTCGCCGGACATCACCTTTGCGATCTGATCGGGCGTGATCGACACAACACGTGTCCTCGACAACTCGGTGAGTTGCGTGAGACCGGCGTTGGGGATGCAGCACTGAAGCTGCGCGTCGGCGGTTCCTTCACGCACGGCGGCGGACCCCGGCCCAAAGGCAAGGTAGACCGGCGTAATGTCGTTGAATGTTATTCCAATCGAGCCAAGAACATTTCGGGCATGCTGCTCCATGCCGCTGCCCTTCGCGCCGACGGCTACCCGCTTGCCCTTCAGATCAGCCATGTTTCGGATGGAGGAGGTTTCAAGCGTGATGAAGAACAATGGCCATGCGCCCATTGGCAGAACGGTGCGCACATCGAGCTTCTGCTTGAATGGCGCTTGGCCCGTATAGGCGGCCTTCACCCAATTGGCGTCCATGCCTGCGAGCGTGACCTCGCCGGAGGCAATCAGCCGCGCTGATTCCAACGAACCGCTTGATGCTTCCGCACTTGCCCCTGCGAATTGACCGGATCGGCGCAACACATCCGCCAGCACCGCGCCCATGACGTAATAGGCGCCGCCCGGTGTGCCGGTGGCGATGCGGACATCGGATTTCTTGTCTTGTGCCGCGGCCGGGGTCAGAGAGATGACGATGACCAGCGCCGCCGCCACGGCAGAGGCGAAGGTGCGGGCGAGTGATGACTTACGCATGAATTGTTTCCCCCTGGCCTCACGGTTCTTGATCTCGACCGATCTTGGGACGTTCGATCCAACAGTATCAAAGGATAAGCAACGCTGCCAGAGCGCTGCTGCGTCGTGAGCGGAAGCAAGCCGGTAGCGAAGGTCGGCCCTCGGCCAGCCAGGAGTTTGCCATGGTCAGTCGATTGACGCCGTCGGAGAGGACCCCAGCCGGATATGCGGCGAGTGCGTATGCGGCGCTCACGGGAGGAAACGTGGAGCCAGTGCTCGACGTTAGCGAGATCAGCGCGACGTCATTTCGACAAAACTCAGCCCAATCAAATCCGATTTTGGATCGGACCGATAGAAGAGCGGATCGGGGCCGGCGTTGTACGCAGTAGGCGCTGCTCGGTTCGTGGCGACGAGCATTGTCGGACAAGGGAAGTAGGAGATCAGTATTCGTCGCCGTCGCCGTCGCCGCGCTCCATAGCGAGGGCGCGTCCGGCGCGCCTTTGCAGCCGCGACAATCGTGAATTGGCCCGGACCAATGCAGGTAAGCGTAAACCCGCGTAGAGCCGCCGCGGGGTTCACGGCCCTTGGAGCAACCAGTAGCTGCGGCTGCGTTCGTCCGGTGCGCGCCTGTCTCCCGCGCTAGCCACTTCCCGATGCTGAATTCGATCCGACAAATGAGCGCCGGGAATCAGTCGCCCGTCTAGCGCTGATCCAAAAATTTCGATATATCTCGATTTATGGAATCATACGCCGCCGTCGACCGCCTCGCCGCGCTTGCCCAGAGCACGCGGCTTGAAACCTTCCAGCTCCTCGTCCGGCACGAGCCTGACGGGCTTCCGGCCGGCGAGATCGCCCGCCGCGTAGGCGCGCCGCAGAACACCATGTCATCGCACCTCGCCATCCTCGTGCAGGCTGGACTGGCGCAAAGCGAACGACGGGGTCGCTCGATCGTTTACCGGGCCGACCTCGAGCGATTTCGCGAGCTCGTGAGCTTCATGGTGAGCGATTGTTGCGATGGTCGCCCTGACATCTGCGGCATGCTCATCGCGGATCTGGTTCCCTCCTGTGCGGCAATAGCCGATACAGAGGACGCACGCCGATGACGGTTTTCGAGCGCTACCTCACGATTTGGGTCGCCCTGTGCATCGTTGCTGGCGTTGCGCTGGGGCAAGTCATGCCCGGCGTTTTCCAGGCGATTGCAGCCGCGGAGATCGCGCGGGTCAACCTGCCGGTCGCAGTCCTCATCTGGCTGATGATCGTCCCGATGCTGCTCAAGATCGATTTCGGCTCGCTGAGCCATGTGCGCGAACATTGGCGAGGCATCGGCGTCACGCTCTTCATCAACTGGGCGGTCAAGCCCTTCTCTATGGCCCTCCTTGCCGCGTTTTTCATCGGATACCTGTTCGCGCCGCTGCTGCCGCAGGACCAGATCAGCTCCTATATCGCCGGCCTCATACTCCTGGCCGCCGCGCCTTGCACGGCGATGGTCTTCGTATGGTCAAATCTGTGCGACGGCGAACCTCACTTCACCTTGAGTCAGGTGGCGCTGAACGACCTGATCATGGTGTTCCTCTTCGCGCCGCTCGTCGGTTTGTTGCTCGGGGTCGCGTCGATCACGGTTCCGTGGAGCACTCTGCTCCTGTCGGTCGCCCTCTACATCGTGATCCCGGTGATCATCGCACAGGCGTGGCGCAGATCGTTGCTGAAGCAAGGCGCCGAGGCCCTCGCAGAGACGCAGAGAAAGCTCCGGCCCGCATCGCTCGTCGCCCTTCTCACCACCCTGGTGCTGTTGTTCGGATTCCAGGGGCAGCAGATCATCGCCCAGCCGACAGTCATCATGCTTTTGGCCGTGCCGATCCTGATACAGGTCTATTTCAACTCGGCGCTCGCTTATTGGCTCAGCCGTAAATTCGGCGTCGCCTGGTGCGTAGCCGCGCCCTCAGCGCTAATCGGCGCCAGCAATTTCTTCGAACTGGCGGTTGCCGCGGCGATCAGCCTCTTCGGACTGAATTCCGGCGCCGCGCTCGCGACCGTCGTCGGAGTGCTGGTCGAAGTTCCCGTCATGCTCTCGGTCGTCAAGATCGTGAAGAGGACGCGCGGCTGGTATGAATCTGGCCTGTCGGAGCGCCTGACCCAGAAGGAAACGATCAGGTGAAGATCGTGGTTCATCACAACCCCGAGTGAGGAACGTCGCGAAACGTCGTCGCGACCGTGGAAGCGCTCGCGACGCGCCGACAATCGTCGAATATCTGAAGACCGGCTGGAGCCGCCCGCGGCTTCTGGCGCTGTTCGCCGCCGCCGGCCTCACGCCGCGCACCGCGCTTAGGATCAGCAAGTTCCGTCAGCGACGAGCGACCGTTGGACGCGATGATCGAGCACCCGATCATCCATGCTGCGCGTGCGCCACGTGGTCCTGGCAGTGAACAAGCGCTCGATCGGCCTGCGGTATTCGCAGACTACGCCCGGAACAAGGGGCTCGGCGGCTTCATTCTGATCGACAGGCTCAACAACGACACCGTCGCAATCGGCCTCGTCGACGATGAAGCGCTGGCGCGAACGCTTCGCGCTGACGTGAAGAAATGGCGCGCGTGGACGCTCGAACTTCGAGCGCCATGTCGGCGTCGCGGGAACCGAGCAGAGAGCGGCGGTCACGAGACGCGTGGTCTCGGATGTTGCAAGCGCCATACCGCTCACGGCCGCCGTGTATGTGGCCAGTGGCAGTGTCGTCGCGGGCGCCGCGGTTGCTGCATTCGATCTCGCCCTGAGGCCTGTGATTCGTGCCCACGCAAGTCGCGCCTTAAGGCGCTGGCGCTCCAGACGCCAGGACCTTCACATCGACGGCGACGGCATCTGAGCGCCCAAGTGGCGCGCTCGGCCTTGTGCCAGCAGCCATTGCAGATGCGGTCTCCAGGTTGCTGATTTTGCATGCGCAAAGTTCCCTTCACGCTGGCGTGCGCTCCTGCGGATTTTAAGAACGCATCTGATGAGGGGCCCGGCAGCAGCTCAACGGCCGCACATGGGCTTTCGATCGGGCGTAGGCAGTCACGTCTGCGCGGTTATGACGTGCGCCTGAATGTTGGCGGCAACTTTCCCGCCGCCATGTCTCTCGGCGATGGCCGCTGCGGCATAGTCGGTAGCGGCTTCCAGTTCCCCCGGGGCTCTCACCTCGATTTCATTTCGAAGTGGGGTTCCCTGGCAATAGGCGAGGGCCGGAACGCGCGGTGAGGGCGCACGGCTTTGTTCGGCTTGTGTCTCGATCGCGACGCGGGAAAAGCCTGCGTCCCCGAGTTCCTGTCGGATAAGCGCCGTATCATGGTAGCTATGCGGCGTGCGTGCGAGAAAGCAGGGCGGATCGTCCGGATACAATCGGGCTAAGGCATTCGTCACGTCATCGGCAAAGACATTCTCCTCGATGCGATCCCAAACGTTGAACAGCAACTTCCCGCCCGGCTTCAGGACCCGTTTTGCTTCGCGGTAAGCCAATATGCGATCGGGAAAGAACATCGCGCCGAACTGGCAGCAAAGGACATCGAAAGCCGCATCGCCGAAGGGAAGCGACATGGCGTTCGCCTGACGCCAGGTGATGCGGCTGTCGGGGCCCTGTCGCGAAGCGGCCTAGTCGAGCATCGGCTGGTTGAGATCGGTCACGACGTAGCGCACATCCGCACTGAGCAGCGGCGCCAGTGCGCGCGTAACGACGCCCGTGCCTGCGGCGATTTCCAGAACGGTTCGTGGTGAGAAAGAAGAGACCCTTCGCGCGAGATCGCCTGCGTAGGGAGCGAAAATCAGCGGGACCATATGGCGATCGTAGTTTTCCGGAATTGAGCCGGCGAAAACCTCGTCCTGTCTCATGGCGTCACCGGTCGTTTCTCTCGCCGTTCGTTGGGCGCATAACAAAATTGTTGGACCTCGACACTTCCCTGCGAATAACGATTGTGGCTACAGCCAGGTTCTATCGATCTCCGAGGAAGTTCACGTCGCTCGAACTTGACCGGTGCCCACCCGACACGATCCGAACGTGCGACCGGTGCCTGAGGAGGGCCACGCCAGCGCCACTCTGCGCCACGGCCCCGGATTGCCGCTCCCGCCACGATGTTAGAGCGTTGGCCTCCGAAGGTGCAAGCCGCTTCTACGGATACATCGCGACCTCAGCGACATCCCAATCAACCTGCATCTGAGCGGCGCAACCGGGCCACTTGGGGCTCTTTCCCTCCTAGCATGCAGCTACTCCTCAGAGGCACAAATGCGATTTGAGAGGATCGCGTTTATAGCGACTTTAGCTTCAGCGGCCCGCCAAGCTGCCCAACGCCTCGACACGCCTCATGCCTCCTAGTTTGCCTCTGAGCGCGTGGAGACAGGCCCAGATCGTTGCTTGGTTTGAACACACCACCGGCTTGCGCAAATCCTCCTCAAGAATCGGGACCACATCGATGTGCGTCGTGTTCGTGCAGCTCAGGAAATAGCCGTCGGCGTCATCGCGCGCGTTTTCACGCACTATCTCTCGCCATCTGCTTGGCGGCACTGCGATGAAACCGTCGCTTACCGGCACGTCGAGCGCCACGTCATGGAGCGTTTCTATGCCGAACGCGGCGAGATAGTCCTTCTCGTGATCATTGATGGACTGGTCATAGGGAGAGACCAGCACGAGCCGGCGCACCGCGCTGGCCCGAAGCGCTTCGATGATAGCTTTCGCGGTCGAAATAGCGACTGCGTCTGATCGCGAACGGATCGCCTCCAGCAGCAAGCGTTCGCCCTCGGGTCCATTTTCCATCGCATTGCCAGTGCAGTGAAACACGATGACGTCACATTTTGCATCTGCTAGCGCGCTGGCGGCGCTCGCCACGTCCCGCGCCAGTGCTTCGACCGGTTTGCTGTAGCGCCCCGTCATCTGCAATCGGGTCACATGCACGGCAATATCGGCGGGCATATACGCGCGAAACTGCGGCTCAGTAAGTCGATTGCTTGACGGGAGACCTACCCTGGCGAGCGCATGCCCTGTTGAGTGTTCCAGTGATAAATCATCGTTTGTCCTTGAGACGTGGTTGTTGTTGCGCATCAGGGCCCTCCGCTGGCAAAAGCTAGCCAAAGAACTTCCCGGGGGAAGGGCTTCCCAATTTGACCTGCCGTGGATCATCTTCAACAGTTCGGGAGGAACGCCATGAAGGTCTACCGCGGTCGCGAGCTTCGCGGCGATCGTCGGCGCCTGGGCGCGCGCAGGCCAGTCATCGTTGACGCTCAGGGAAGTAGGCTCCTTCTACGCCGGAAGAGTGGACTTCTAGTTGGCATGGCCGACGGTTTGACGTCAGGCGCGCGTCGCGCGCCATTAGGCCGTAATGTTCCGGCAAGCCCAATATCATCGTGAAAATATGCGTGTGCGGCTAACATGAACATCTCAACGCTCGAAGGAGGAAAATGCTGCTCGTGAATGTGTTCTTGACATTGTTCAGAACGAGGCCCGAGACCAAGTTCAATTGGATGGCAGGTCAGCCGCTCACACCTCTCTTCACATGGCATACGGCAGGACTGAGTCTGGACGAGTTAAGGCGCGTGAGACGCTTGTCGGAGCGGTTGGTCGCTATAGCGATAGCTATTCCCGAGATATCAACTCAGTGCTGGGACGAAATTCAAACCGCTTGGGCTATCGAAGCGGCGCGA